>JBDNRY010000009.1:0-88058 GCA_047718855.1 Sporolactobacillus sp.
CCCTCTTCTGCGGATAACGCTCCCTCTTCTGCGGATAACGCTCCCTCTTCTGCGGGATTTATTGGCCTATCCGGCTACAGAGCAGCCCTCAGGCCGATAAATCACCGATGCCGCGGCCATCCCCGTTCCTCTAGGCACAAAAAAAGTGCTGCAGCATTATTTCTCGCTGCAGCACCTTAAAAAGAAAAAGATTAGGCTTCATATTTTTTAAATAATAATGTGGCGTTGTGTCCGCCGAAGCCGAATGAATTGCTCATCGAGACAGAAACCTCTCGTTTAACCGATTCATTCGGCACGTAGTTCAGATCGCATTCTTCATCCGGTGTCTCATAATTGATCGTTGGCGGAATAATTCCGTCCTCAATCGATTTGATCGCAAAAATGGCCTCGATACCGCCGGACGCGCCAAGCAAATGCCCGGTCATTGATTTCGTCGAGCTCATGGCAAGATCATAAGCATAATCACCGAAAACAGCCTTGACTGCGTCCGTCTCCATCGGATCATTGACAGCTGTGCTTGTCCCATGTGCATTGATATAATCCACCTGCTCAGGGGCGATTCCAGCATCTTCGAGCGCCATTTTCATAGAACGAATCGCGCCTTTGCCCTCTGGATCCGGGCGCGTCACATGATAGGCATCACTTGTCACGCCATAGCCGACAATTTCTGCATAGATTGGTGCGCCTCTTTTAACAGCGGATTCCAAATCTTCAAGCAGCAGAACCCCTGCTCCCTCACCAATAACAAAACCATCGCGGTTCTTATCAAACGGACGGCAGGCAGTTTTGGGATCTGGATTGGTTGACAGAGCCCGTGATGAGGAAAATCCGGCAAAGGACATATTGGTTAACGGCGCTTCACTACCGCCACATATAATGGCATCGTTTTCCCCAAACTGAATGGCACGATAGGCATTGCCGATCGAGTCCGTACCTGTTGCACAGGCAGAGACGGAGCAGGCATTAATTCCCTTTGTACCTAGTAAAATAGAAATCTGTCCGGAAGCCATATCGGGAATCATCATCGGCACAAAGAAAGGGCTCACACGGCGCCAGCCCTTTTCAAGTGCGGTGCGCAACTCCTTCTCATAAGTTTCCATTCCGCCGATCCCGGAACCCACCCAGGCTCCGGTGCGATCGGCATTCGTTTCATCAATGGTAAAATGGGCATCCTTAACGGCCATTTTTGCAGCCGCAACGGCAAACTGGGAAAAACGATCCATCCGGATAGCTTCTTTATGATCAACAAAGTCTGTAGGATTGAAGTTTTTCACTTCAGCGGCTACCTTTGCGCGAAAATCATCAGGATTTACTCGGGTCACAATATCGATTCCCGATTTGCCAGCAATCGCGTTCTCCCATGTCGTCTTCACATCATTGCCAAGAGGTGTCACTGCACCCATCCCGGTAACAACGACTCTTCTTTTCATCTGATTCTCTCCTTTAAAAGCACTATGAATCCAAAAAAGACAAACTTACACAACGATCCAATTTCTCCATTATATATTAAATCGATTCAAATTTCATAATTCATGACTGAAAAGAACTTATCTGCCCCAACGCAGCGTCATTCCGCCCCACGTCAAACCGCCGCCAAAACCGACCATAACAATAACATCTCCGTCTTTGATCACACCGTTTTCAAGTGAGTCAGTGAGTGCCAACGGAATCGATGAAGCGGATGTATTGCCGTATTTTTGAATCGTTTGAATCATTTTCTCCTCCGGAATTCCAAGACGCTCTCTTGAAGCCTCCATTATCCGGATATTGGCCTGATGCGGGATTAAGTAATCAATATCTTCTTTAGTCAATCCTGCTTTTTCAACAACATTGACCGCGGATTCACCCATCTGCCGGACAGCAAATTTAAAAACCTCGCGTCCGTTCATATGAATCAGATTGTCTTCCTGATAGAGACTCTTTCCGCCGCTACCGTCCGCACCAAGCTCAAAGGAAAGAATGCCCTTGCCCTCAGATACAGGACCAATGACTGCCGCTGCCGCCGCATCACCAAATAAAACAGCAGTTGACCGATCTTCCCAGTTCGTAATTTTTGAAAGCTTTTCCACACCAACAACCAATATATTCTTATAAGTTCCGGAATCAACAAATTGTTTAGCTGTCACAGCACCATATATAAACCCAGAACAAGCGGCACCGATATCCATAGCGGGAATGTGCCTTGCTCCCAAACGATCCTGCAACATGCAGGCGATAGATGGAAAAGGTTGATCCGGAGTCACTGTCGCTACCAGAATCATATCAATATCAGAGGCATTGAGGCCGGAATTGGCAATCGCATTTTTCGCAGCTGCATAAGCCATATCTGAAGTGTCGGTCTGGTCATCGGCAATGTGGCGTTCTTCAATCCCCGTCCGCGTCCTTATCCATTCGTCAGATGTATCCATCATTTTTTCCAAATCCAAGTTAGTCAGTACACGTTTGGGAACATATTTCCCCATTCCCAGTATCCCTGCGGACATCCGCAAATCCCCTCTCACAAGTTAACAGTATCTATCATGATCAGGTACTAATATAATACAACTTATATTTTTTGTCCAACACGCTCGCCTCATTCAATAGCCATTTTCTTCCCAAAAGGCTCCTGCCGGGTAGCTAATCGCTGCCATGCGAATAGACTATATTGAAAAAATACTTACCGATATTGAGGAGGAAATGTCATGGTTCAACCCGGACAAAATCCAAGAGATGCTGTTTATGATCCTTTTTCGTACATGATGTTTGGGTCCCAAGTCCCGCCGACTCCGCCCCATGGCTATTATCAGGGCAATAACTGGCAGCCAGGCAATATGCAGCCACAAACGCCGACTCATCCGGCTCTTCTCAAACCTTTTCTTGATCAGCAAGGCCATGTCGACGTTGGAAAAATGGTTAACGGAGCCACTCAGCTTGTCTCAGTCATCAATCAGACCGCACCCGTTTTCAAACAGCTTTCACCCTTATTAAAATTTTTTAATAGATAAGTAGAATCAATGAAAGCAACTAGGGCAGGAGAACTGCCCTTTTTATTTTGAAAGCTTCAGTATTCGTTTCCTGCAGGGCCTTAAATATGAGTGAGTTGAATAAATTCTTGATTAAGCGGCGATTCATCCGGTTGATCGGGAAAATACTGTGTGGTCTTCAATCCATTGAAACCTGCTGCTGCCAGCCGGGTGATGTAATGAGCAAGTTTTTTCCCACTCTGAGAAACATGAAGAGAGTCCCTGTCTGTCCGGCAAATGACGGATTTCAGCGGTTTCAGCTTGATCATTGCCCGGACAAAAAAAATCTCCATTTGATTAGCCGCAATCCCTTCAGAGTTAACCGGAATCGGCCGCTGGTGAAGATTGGCCTGAGCTTTTTTCTCCCCGTAAATCTCCAGCGAGGAGAGGAAAAAAATGAACCGACATTGTTTCAGATCACCCTTGTTCAGCAGCTCCTGCAATTTTTGTTTGAGCCGATCATTATCCTTCTGGAGGGTACGAAAAGCATCCATAAGATAGAGAGAATCGACCGACAGATCCATAGAAATCTCTTCACTTCGATGAAAAAAAGCATGCCTTCCAAACCGTAATTCTTGTTCGGCTTCCGCATCCAGCTCTGTTTCACTGAGTGCAGAGCTTACCGGATAAACCTCAATTCCCTGATCCAGCAAAGCATCCGTGAGCACCGCACCGGCGGAAGACAATCCACCGAATACAAGAGCATTTCCCACAATCGATTCCTCCTCTCAGATCGCTCTTCTGCTAAATTATGCAGCACCGGACTGAAATTATGACTGAAAAGTCCTCAAGATGCGGCGCAATTAAGCGCTTGTTCTTAGGGGTACAAAAAAGAAGCCTTCTCCTCATGTCTGAAGAAAACTTCTTAGATGACGACTATTTGAGAGACGCTGCATCTTGCCTGTTCGGCATTAATCAGAAATGCCCAGCGCGATTCTGGCATAACGAGACATGCGATCCTTTGTCCACGGCGGATCCCAGACGAAATTGACTTCAACCTCGCCCAGTTCTTCGATTTCACCTAAAGCCCTCTTCACATCATAGGACAAAGAAGCCGACAACGGGCAACCCATAAAGGTCAAGGTCATCGTCACCACTACATTCTTCTCTTCATCTATGTCAACACCATATACAAGACCGAGATTGACAATATCGACACCAAGCTCCGGATCAATGACATCCTCAAGTGCCTCCAGCACCCGATCTTTTAATTCTTCAGAGACTTCTTCAGACATCAAGCACTCCCCCCTTTCTTAGGAATTTGCCTAATGAATCAGGGCAGGCATCAACTGTTCGCATGGATGCCGCTCAATCCTTTTTGCTACAAAGTATAACCACTTCTATTGTACCCGAATAACTTCGGTTTTTCATCTTTTGTGTTCGCAAGGCGTGCTTCATGCGCTACCCTCTCTTATGAAAAAATTTGAAAGGCTGTTCGAGTAAGAAGCTGAGCGTCCCTATGGTATACTTAAATCCGAATCATACTTCGACAGTTGGGAGACAATTATCGTGCAAATCACCATCCAAAAGACGCCGAATCCGAATGCTATGAAATTTTGCTTAGAATCTCCTGTATTTTCGCACCGATTAGAACTCGAAAAGGGACAAACGGTTTCATCATCTCCCTTGCTTTGCAGCCTGCTGGATCTAACGGGGGTCGAAAGCCTTTTCTGCTGCCGTGATTTTGTAACCGTCAGTAAATCATCGAACAGCAGTTGGGAAGAGCTGCTTCCCTCGATTCAGGTCCTTTTTGCTGAAAATAATCATTTTTAAAAAAGAGAAAAAACAAAATGCACAAAAATCGATAGGTCATTTCTGTCATTTTGCCCTATCATAATGGAAACGTTTCCATTATGATCAGTCTATCAAAGACAGGGAAGTGACGAACAGATGGCTGAATTACAACTGAAACACATCTATAAAATTTATGATAACAATGCTCCCGCCGTATCTGATTTCAATTTGGAAATTTCCGATAAAGAGTTCATTGTCTTTGTCGGACCCTCGGGATGTGGCAAATCAACGACACTGCGGATGATTGCCGGACTGGAAGAGATATCGAAAGGCGAATTGTTTATTGATAATAAAAAGGTTAACGATATGGCTCCCAAGGATCGCGACATTGCCATGGTTTTTCAGAATTATGCGCTCTATCCGCATATGACCGTTTTCGACAATATGGCTTTCGGACTGAAATTGCGGAAATTCCCGAAACAGGAAATCAAAAACCGTGTTAACCAGGCAGCCGAAATACTGGGCATTAAAGAATATCTGGATAGAAAACCGAAAGCACTCTCAGGCGGGCAGCGGCAGCGTGTCGCACTGGGCCGCGCGATTGTCCGTGATGCCAAGGTGTTCCTGATGGATGAACCGCTTTCCAACCTTGACGCAAAGCTGCGCGTGCAGATGCGTTCGGAAATCGGTAAATTGCACCAAAGACTGCAGGCGACGATGATCTATGTGACCCATGATCAAACGGAAGCAATGACGATGGCCTCGCGAATTGTAATCATGAAAGATGGTGTTATCCAGCAAGTCGGCACACCGAAACAGGTCTATGACAATCCAATCAATTTGTTTGTCGGCGGCTTTATCGGATCACCGCCCATGAATTTCTTTAGCGGCCGGATTGAGGGCAGTCATTTCAAAGGCGATGGCCTTGATCTAGAAATTCCAGAGGGAAAATTAAAGATGCTGAAAAGTAAGAATCATTTAGATAAACCCGTCGTTATGGGTATTCGTCCAGAAGATATCCATGATGAACCGTTAGTCATTCAATCCAGTCCCAATCATGTGGTTCATGCCAAGATCATTATTGCCGAACTGACGGGTGCGGAATTCATGCTTCATTCTCAAGTGGGAAGCCACCAATTCATTGCCCGCGTCGATGCGCGCACAGAATATCATCCGCAGGATACGGTCGATTTGGCCTTTAACCTCAATAAGACACATTTCTTTGATCCGGAATCCGAGCAAGCACTGACTGTTGAATAATCTTTTTAATAAAAAGTTCTGCTTTTCATTTTCAAAAGGCGGGACTTTTTTATTATTCCTTCAGTAAAATGGCAATATCATGTTCAGATATCCTGATATTGTGTGACTTAACGATATCAGGATATCTTATTTACTTATCTCTCCTCTACAGAGCAGCATACTCGGAAAAAGCCCGCTCTGAGAGGAACGGACTTTCTACATAATCGCAATTGCTCAGTTTACAAACATACGTCGTTGTTCTATTTTCAGTCGTTATCGTAATCAGTGGGGATCTTTTTATAGGGCAAGCGGTCACGTCTGTTCAATTCCCATTCTTCTCCATCCACCGTAAGGGAATCTACCTGTTCGTTATAAAAACTAAAAAGTCCCTTGATTTTCGGGATTTCCGGCAACTGCTGCTGGTAACTCCATACGATATCTTTATGCTTTACACCCCCGACATTTACCGACCAATACGAAGCGATTCCTTTGTAAGGGCAACGAGTCTTTGTCTCAGAGGGTTCCAGTAATACGGTTCGTACATCCTCTTTCGGCAGATAGTATCTCGGGGTCAGGTTGGTTTCAAAAACGATCACTGGCCGGATGCTGTCGGCCACTACCTGTCCACCGAGCACGACCTGCACATGGCGCGAACTCGGGATGGCATCTACCCGGGTATAGGGATCACGGGCATGCACAAAAATTTCTTCTTCTTCTTCATACCAGTGATCGACTAGATTCCATAAAAAGGAAATATAGCCTTTAATTTTTTCACTACCGGAGTTCGGATTAAGATAACCCCAGGCTGCATTTTTGATCACGCGGTCGCCGAGAATGATATCCCAATATGAGGCCTCACCCTTATGAATACATGTTGTGAAATGATCATTAGGCCGCAACAAATTGAGCCGGATATCTGCTTGCGGGAAATAATAGACTGGCAGCCTGCCTGCTTCATTGATCAGCAAAGCCTGTTTGCTGTCGACGATTGTCTCACCGCCAACTTTCACTCGGATCCACCGGTGGGTTGGTTCGATTTGAATCGACCATTTCTGGTCGGGATTCGTAATTTCACAAAAAGAAGCATTCTCTGTCATCACAGTTCCTCCTATCGTTTGCCAAAAACGGGCAAATCTTATTTTATTGAAACGAATGGAAAATTTACTGAACGAGTTTCAACTGTTTTCGGTGAGAGACGTATGGCCAAGGAAGGTTAATCGTTTCCAGCGGGTCGCACGGCCGATGGAAGTTGATCATCCGGACTCAGCGTCCATTTTTCCCCATCCACAAGTAATGCGTCCACCTTTTCGTTATAAAAGCTAAGCAACCCTTTAATTTTCGGGATCTCCGGCAACGGTTGAGGATAGCTCCAGACCACATCCTCGTATTTTTCCTCACCGACTTCCGCTGTCCAGTAGGAGGCGACTCCTTTGTAAGGACACCGGGTCTTCGTCTCAGTCGGCCGAAGAAACTCGGTGCGAATATCGTCAACAGGCAGGTAATATCGCGGAGTTAATCCCGTTTCAAAAACGGTGACCGGCCGGATACTGTCAGCCACCACTTGGTCGTTCAGTATGACTTGCACGCGACGCGAGCTCTGGATCGCATCCACTCGGTGATGCGGATCACGCGGGTGTTTGAACAGTTCCTCCTCCTCCTCATACCAATGATCCACTTTGTCCCAGCCAAAGGCAATATACCTTTCGAGTGTCTCACTGCCGGGTCCCAGATTGAGATAACTCCATGCAGCTTCTTTAATGACGCGATCGCGAACCCGGATATCCCAATGTGTCACCGTTCCCTTTTGAGCGCTGACGAATCGCTGCCCGCTTTCCGCAAGAAGTGCGAACCTGACAGAGCCCCACGGGAAATAGTAGGCCGGTAGCCGGCCTGTTTCCCGAACAATCAGAGCATGCTTGCTGTCCGCAATTGTTTCCCCGCCGACTGTTACCCGAACCCAGCGGTGAGTCGGCTCCACATCGAGACACCATTCCACATTCTTATCTTCATGCGTGAAGGGTGAAATTTTTTCAACCATACTGAACGCTTCCTTTCGTGTTTGACCTTTATTTTACCGCCAATGCTAGAGTGCTCATTCTTCAATCAGCTGCCCCTTCGTTTTCAGAAGCGCGACACGCTCAAAATCGGATAGGATCTGATTGGCAAAGAGGGCGAGGCCGGAAGACAGGACGGCACCCCAGAACATTTTGGCAAAATCCATTTGCAGAATTCCGTTAAAAATAAGTACGCCGATCCCACCAGCATTGATCGAAGCCGCAATCGTCGCAATACCGATCGTGGACACCGTAGCGATCCGTATGCCGGAAATAACGGTTGGTGCAGCAAGCGGCAGCTCCACCCAGAAAAACATCTGCACGACATTTAATCCCATCCCCCTCCCAGCCTCAAGCTCGGCTTTATCGACAGAAGAAAAACCAGTGATGACATTGCGCAGCAGGATGAATTGTGAATAAAAAAATAAGGCAATAATTGCAGTATTAAAACCGAGTCCGGTAATAGGAACAAAGAAACTCAGAAGTGAAAGACTCGGTATCGAATAAATCACACTGAAAATACTCAACACCACTGTCGATAATTTCTTCCATTGAGATAAAGCAAAGCCAAGCGGCAGCGCAATGACAATGGAAAGAGCCAGCGAGACGATGACGAGTGCGAGGTGCCCGACCAGGCTTGAAATAATTACGTCGAAATGATAGATTGTAAAATTGAAAAGTTGGGAAAAGAACAATGGCTTCGCCTCCAGTTAGCAAGTAATTCATCAAACATTTATTTTACATGGCTGTTGTAAAAATCTCGGGCCACATCCTGGTACTCCTGTTTTTGAAGCATAACCTTCTGGTTGAGGTCGAGAATATCTTTGCTGCCTATTTTTTTAGTAACATTGTTAATGATTTTGGCCACTTCAGGATATTTTTTAAGAGTTTTTTCCCGAATGATTGGTGTCAAATAATACGGTGCCCAGACTTTCTTATTGTCTTTAAGAAGTACATAAGTTGCCTTCTCTTTCAACTGCGGATCCGTCGTTTGAGCAATCAGAGCGTCTGCCTGATTGTTTTTAAGCACCGAATAAACAAGGCCGGTATTATAAGTCTTCACGCTTGCAAAATGAAACTTACCGTATGTTGCATCAAGTGCCTTGCCAATGGCCGGATCGGCGTTCCAGTCGTACTCCTGCGCAAGACGCAGTTTGGACGAATTCTTCTGCAACTGCGATATGTTTGTAATTCCATACTTATCAGCGGCTTTTTTAGTAAGAATAAAGCCATACGTATCGTTAATAGCCGATTGATCCAGCCAAATGATGTGTAGCTTTTTCTTGTACTGCGTCTTAGCGTACTGATAGGCCTTGTTCGGATCAAAAATTGGAGCATGTTTCAGGATGGTGATGACTCCGGTGTTCGTATACTCCGGGTAGAGATCGATTTTCCCGGTGTCGATTGCTTTGTGGAGCACGTCGCCATCCAGATTGTCGATGAACTTCACCTTATAGCCGTTTTCCTGAAGAGCGTCCTGATACAGGGATGCCAATATTTCATTTTCAGCGAAGCCTTTAGCCCCAATGATTATCGTGCCTTTTGAACCTGCCCGGTTGTTGTTAAAAGCGTTGACCGCCTCCCCTGCTGCGACGATCACCAAGATGACAAGAATTATAATCCCTGTGATGATCGTTTTTTTACTGAGTTTCTTTAACATTGCAATCTCTCCTCTTCATTGTCTGCTTATTTTGTATTTATTCGTTAAATTCGTTAACTTACTAACTTGTCTGATATCTTGACAAATACCTCTGGACAAGTGACAGGATGATATCCACCACAATGGCTATCAGGGCAATTGGTACACTGCCAACAATCAGCAGCACATGGTTGCTCTTATCCATTCCGCTGACTATAAAATCACCAAGACCGCCAGCCCCGATGTAAGAGGCCAGCATCGCACCGGCAATGACGTCGATCGCGCCGATTCGTATACCCGTAACGATCAATGGAAGGGCAAGTGGGAGTTCCACTTTCCAAAAAGTCCTTTTGTGAGAAAGGCCCATTCCCTCAGCACTTTCGACTATGTCGGGGTTAATATTTTTAAATCCCGCATGGGTGTTAATCACAATGATGGGAATCGCCTGCAGCAGCAGAGCCACCAGCGCCGGAATAAACCCAACGCCCAAAATTGGGAGCATCACAACCAACAGAACAAGGACGGGCAGAACTTTCATGACATTTACTGTATTCATAATGGGGGCTTCAAACGATTTTTTCTTCGCACATAGTATTCCTATTGGCACCGCAATCAAGATAACAATCAGCATGGTTACACCGGAAAGTACCAGATGTATACGAAGTGCGGAATCAAATCGCTCCTGATTGTTGGCGATATATTGGATGGTTTGATAGAACATGCCTACCTGCCCCCCTCCGATGCTTTCTGCAGGAGAACTCTGTCTTGATCACTATTGAAAACACCTGATATCCCCCGGAACTGCTCCCATGTGATCTGCCCGAGGATTGCTTGGTCTTCCCCAATCACCAGAACCACTTTTACGTTGGTAGCAAGAAAACGGTCCAGAACAGTGAGCAGAGTGTCTCCCGCATTGACCGTCACGTTGTCGGTTATATCGCTGGTTTGGTCAACTGGATAGGAAACGGAAGAAGCACGCAGCGCCCGGAGCTTTTCAACCGTATCCTCCGACGAAGAAATCTGCCGAACAAATTCTTTCGCCGGATGAAACAGGATATTATATGGCGTATCGTACTGCTGGATTTCTCCTTCATGCATGATGATGATCCGATTTCCCAGCTTAAAAGCCTCGTGGACATCGTGAGTGACGAACAGGATCGTTTGGTTGAACTTTTTCTGGATTTCTGTCAGTTCATCCTGCAGTTCCTGCCTAGTAATTGCATCGAGCGCGCCGAAGGGTTCATCCATTAGTAGCACCTTGGGGTTTCCCGCCAATGCTCGCGCTATTCCGACTCGCTGCTGCTGCCCGCCTGAAAGCTGGGATGGATAGCGCTTTTTAAAATTGTCGACCGGCAGCCGCACAACTTTCAGCAACTCATCCACCCGATCCTGAATATCCTTCTTGTCCCATTTCAGCATTTTGGGGAGCAACGAGATATTCTGTTCGACCGTCATGTGGGGGAATAGACCGCTCTGCTGAATCACATAGCCGATTCCCCTGCGATAGCTCTCAGCGTGCAGTTGCCTGATGTTCTTGCCAAAAAAGAAAATATCTCCTGAAGTGGCTTCATACAACCGGTTGATCAACTTAATCAGTGTCGTTTTTCCGGAACCCGAAGTCCCCAATATCGTGGTAAAACTGTTTTCCGGGATGGTCAGGCTTAGGTTTTTAATGACATTTTTCGAACTTTTCTTGAATTTCATCGAAACGTTGCGCAGTTCAATTGCAATGTCTGACATTTTTTGCACCCCCTGCATGTGTACACCGATTGTCTTGCCTCTTGCACTCTCATTTTCCTATAGAGATTATTCCGCCAAGGCTTGCTTTAGATCGCCGATCAAATCGGCCGCACTCTCTATTCCCACCGATAGCCGCAGCGTATCTTCATAAACGCCTGCTTTTTGCTGGGCTTCCTCCCCAAGACCGTAATGTGTTGACGTGGCAGGATGCACAATCAGCGATTTGGAATCCCCTACATTTACCAGATAGTCAAAAATATGCACTCTTTTCAGAATGCTCTTTACCGCGGGTAGCCCTCCTTTGACTCGAATCGAAATGATGGCCCCGGCGCCGACAGGAAAATATTTTTTTGCCAGCTGATAATAAGGGCTTGACGGGAGCGAAGGGTAGTCGACTTCCGATACCGCCGGATGCTCATTTAAAAACTTAGCGATCTCCAGGGCGTTCTGCGTATGCCTTTGCATTCGCAACGAAAGGGTCTCGAGCCCCTGCAGGATAAGGAACGCGCTGAATGGGCTCAAATGCGCACCAAGCTCCGTCAGATATTGGATTCGCAGTCGATCAACAAATGCTGAATGCGCAAGATTCTCACGTCCAATGCTGTCATCGTAATCCTCGTAAAATTGTTCAAAAGCAGGAAAGCGACCATTGAGCCAGTCAAACCCCCCTTTTTCTACAACGATTCCTCCAAGCGTGGTCCCATGTCCGCCGATATATTTTGTAGCAGAGTAACAGACGATGTCGGCGCCGAATTCAAACGGGCGGAACAGATAGGGCGTCGCAAATGTATTGTCGACAACCAGTGGGATACCATTTTCGTGAGCGATCTTTGCTACCGCTTCGATATCGATGATGTTCATTCCCGGGTTGCCAAGACTCTCGATAAATATCGCCTTTGTCTTATCCGTAACGGCGGCGCGATATTCTTCGAGACAGTCAGGGTGGTTGATCCAATTGGCTTTAATACCATAGGGAGATAGGATTTTATCCAGAAGTGATAGCGTTCCACCGTAGATCGTATTGACGGCTGCGATTTCGTCGCCTGCTTGTGCCAGATTGAAAAAAGTGGCAGAAATTGCCGCCATTCCAGATCCGAAACTCACGGCGGCGCTGCCGTTTTCAAGCGCCGCCATCCTTTTTTCGAGAACATCATTCGTCGGATTTGAATACCGGACGTAAGAATGCCCCTGCTCTTCATGGGAAAACAAACGCAGGCAGCGGTCAAAATCACCGAGCTCAAACGCCGCCGTTTGATAGATTGGCACTGCTTTCGATCGATCATGCGCTGCGGGATTGTACCCGGCATGGAGCTGCTTTGTGTCAAAATCAAGAGAATCATCATTGTACGCTTCGTAACTCATCTGCAACAGAACCCTTCGCTTTCATTCTTTCAATTTCAAGATCTAACTTGCATCTCAATGGCATCGGCGGGGCAGATCTCCGCGCAAAGTCCACAGCCTCGGCAGAGTTCCTCATGAAACTGGATACTGTCGCCGTCCGCTGTAAACGCGTTGAAATGACATCGCCTCACACAAGCGCCGCAATCTATACACGACTCTGCATCGTAGGCCGCAATATGATCCGTCGCCGGCCACACAAGTCCGCGACTGCGGACTTGTTGCGCCCGGAAAAGATAACAACAATCGCCGCAACAATTGCAAATCCCATTCGTATGCGCCGTCTGCATCAAGCCCTTCCGATTTGCTTTCCGTACGACTTTTTTAAGCTCATCTTTGGTGACAGGCTGGGACCAGCCCCGGTGTGCCATCGAATTTAGCCCGCTAAAAAAAGAAATACAGGTATGTGTGGGCTTTTTGCAGTTCCCGGCAAGAATCCTACAATCGCAATAACTGAGCCACGGAGTCCGTTTTTCCGAATCGATCAATTCAAATGTCTGCTCAAGCGTCAGCACTCTGTCCGCCGACGGCCGGTCCGTATCATCCAGGTTTTCAAGATAAGCGTTAAAGTACCACCGATCAATTTTTTTCCGAATGGGCTGTGGAAAAGCGAGATATATTTCCGGTTCAGACACCACAAAGACATCAAGCCTTGTATAAAAATTATTAATATGAAACGAGGTATACGTATCGTCATTAAGATTAATGATTCCACGATTATAAGTCGTGTGTAGAAAATCGTTCACCTCTGCGGTTTTCCAAATTCGGCCACTCGCATTTTGCAGTGCTAATGCCGCATCTTCCAGATTGAAAGATAAATTCGGCAGATTCTCAACCAGTTCCATCTCCTCACATCGGAAAATTGAATCGAGCACTGGGAGGGCTTCGTCCGGAACTTGAAATTTTTCAATAAATGTTTCAACCATGCTGAATCTTCCTTTCGCTACTGGCACTGCTTCCGCCGTTAATTGGTAGGTATTACTACTTTTTTCGAAATCATTTGGTATTAATTTTCAGATAGAAAAGTCACTAGATTCTGAGGTTTTCTTGAAAAAAAACAGTAGATTCATTATCGACCGCGTGGGTGAAGCGAACATAGCCACTTCTTCCGCGCTCATGTCATTTTTATATTTCTGACGAATGATCCACCTTACTGCTAGGCAGCTGCTTTTAAATTCCATGGCAATATCTTTCTTATTTTTTACATGTAATATATTTTCTACGCAGATCTGGACATTATGAAAAATTCCGGTCTGAAACAAAACTGAGTCATAAACAACTTCAGTGCCACATTCATTAGTTCTACCATTCATTCTCTGCTAAATTGGATATCTGGCTTCTCTCCCTGTATGCATTTAAATGAATTATGTAATTGGCGTGTTGTTCATTAAAAGAATTATAGTTTAATTCATATAGGAATACTATGATTAATAAAAAACTTAAATCAGTCGCTTTCATTTTTGAAGCGAAAGAATGGTTTTTGATGCCAAGATCATTATTGCCGAACTGACGGGTGCGGAATTCATGCTTCATTCTCAAGTGGGAAGCCACCAATTCATTGCCCGCGTCGATGCGCGCACAGAATATCATTCGCAGGATACGGTCGACTTAGCGTTTAACTTAAATAAGACACACTTCTTTGATCCGGAATCCGAGCAAGCACTGACTGTTGAATGAATCGAGACAGCAAAGCCCCGCGTATTTATCGATTGAAATAACCGCGCGGGACTTTTTCAATTTCACAAGATCGCCAGATAGGCCAGACTCAAGCCGTCCATCTTTTTCAGAGAAATGCCTGTCCGTTCGAAAAATTTATCAATGCGGTATTGAAGGGTATTGCGGTGCATAAATAATCGTTTAGCCGCTAAACTCATATTCCCCTGCTGCTCCCATAGTGCATGGATAATTGCCAGCCACATTTTATCATGCGCAACCGCTTCGCGCACTTCATCCAGAATCGCCCATTCCCGCATCAGCGGTTTTAAGCTGAGAAAGAAATTGGACTCCATACTGGTAACCGCTTGACTATTCGAGGTGGCTACATACTGTTCAAACAATTGACGCTCTTCTAAAAATGCCTTTCTTAAATTTGGAGACAGCGAGTAACGCAGGCCAATCTGAAAATAACATTTAATTGAAAAGTCGTTTTCCAATGTATTGGCGATGGCTTGCAGCTCTTCACCTGATAAGGTCAACTGTTCCTCAATGACCAACCCTTTTCTGCTCGAAAGGTAGATAAATGAAGTGGATTCGGGAAAGAAAGCTTCTAAAGCCTGTTTCCATTCGAACCAGTCTTCGGTCGCGATGGCTGAGGTCAGGCAAAATTGAATAATGACAATTGCCGCTTCCGGACGATTCTTTTCAAAAGGAAGTCCTTGGATTAAAAGATCGTACCAGAATTGTGCCTTTCGCGAATGCTCTGGCGGGATTTCCTGATTCAGCAGTATTTTCAGCAAATGCTGCTCTCGATCAGAGAGATGATGACTGGGAATTTCAATATAATAAGGTTCTTCATAAAAATAGAGGCTCTGATTCTGCGGTTGAAAGGGCTCCGTTTTAATTTTTGTTCCTGGGTAGTTAACGGCAAGCTGCTTGACATCCATAAGCTGATCGATCCTCCCCATTTACCGGTACACAGGGAAAGTGCGGTTTTAACGCATAAACGATTCCCCCTTCTATTTTAAACAGGACGTCGTTAATTAGCGAATAAAAAATGCCCGGTCCTTTGACTTGCAGGCGCCCTCGTCCCTGCGCTTCCCTGCTCTATTTTTTTTACTTTCTTATCCTGTAAAAAAAAACAAATTCGGTACGAACCGTGCTCATCGAATCTGCCGCTCTACATCTATATTTAATGCTCCTGATCGAACCGCCGTTTTAATTCATCTAAAGTCAAATCCGCCGTGGATGGCACTAACCAATTCGCACCGGCTTCGACAGGAACTCCGACACCGACTGCGAATAAGCCGGCGGATCGAATCGATTGAACACCAGCCACAGCATCTTCAATCCCGACGCTCTTTGAAGGTGCGGCTTTCAGCTGACGAACAGCGGTGGCAAAAATCTCCGGATCCGGTTTGCCTTTTTTTAATTTTTCAGGATCGACAATTGTGTCGAAGCTGCTCGCTATCGCCAATTTTCCCAATAGATAAGGACCATTCTTGCTCGCTGACGCAAGACCTGTCTTGATCCCTGCCTCTTTTAAATCATGAAGAAATTCAGCGATTCCTGGCAGCAGATCGTCCGAAGTGATGGCCGCGATCAGGTGACGATAATTCGCATTTTTATTGCCGGCTAGCTCCATTTTTTCTTTCTCAGTAAAATCAGCAGCACGTCCGCCATACGCGAGAATGCGCTCCAGAGAATCCAGCCGGGTAATTCCCTTCAGCTGTTCATTAAAGGCCTCGTCAATTTGAATGCCGATCGAAGCGGCCAGCTGTTTCCAGGCCAGAAAATGATAGCGGGCCGTATCGGTAAGCACCCCGTCCATATCAAAAACAACAGCCTCAATCATTTCGCCCGCTCCCCTTTCTCTTTCGGTAATTCTCTGGTGATCGATTTTTCAAGTACAACCCTTTCCCCGTACAATTTGAAGGATAGGGGCCGACCCTTAATTAATTGGATGACCAGATTTTTCCGTTCGATCTGTACTTTGAGCAGCCTGCCGCGGTAATTCACTTTGAAGGAGTAACCGGTCCAGCCTGTGGGCAGATAAGGCGAAAAAGCGAGTGTTTCATGAAAGGTCCGCATTCCGGCAAACCCCTGGACGATCGCCAGCCAACTGCCGGTCATCGACGTGATATGCAAACCATCATCCGTATCCTGATTATAATCATCGAGGTCTAGGCGGGCGGTTTGTTTATAGAGAGCCAGGGCCTTATCTTTTTTCTCTAATTCAGAAGCTAGGATCGAGTGAACGCAGGCCGAGAGACTGGATTCATGGACGGTCAGCGGTTCATAAAAATCGAAATTACGTGTTTTCTCGGCTTTCGTGAATTTGTCACCAAGGAAATACAGGCCTTGCAAGACATCTGCCTGTTTAATATAGCAGGAGCGCAGAACCTTATCCCAAGACCAATGCTGATTGATCGGCCGCTCTTCAGCCGGAATCTCCGAGGCGGGCCGGATCTCCTTATCCAAAAACGTATCTTGCTGAACAAAAATGCCTAATTTCTGATCTTTCGGATAATACATGCGCTGAACAATATCCCGCCAATGCTCCGCCTCCTGCCCCGTCACTTGCAAGATTGCCAGTTTCTGATTATTGATCTGGGGAAGGGAGCGCAGTGTGTAGTCCAGGGTCCAGGCAGCCATTGTATTGGTGTACCAATTATTATTCACATTGTTTTCATATTCGTTGGGACCTGTGACGCCGTGGATCATGTATTGCTGCTGGCGCCCGGAAAAGTGAACCCGGTCAGCCCAGAAGCGACAAATCGCAACCAGTACATCGATCCCATATTGTTCAAGATACGTGGTATCGCCTGTATAATTCACATAATTATAAATCGCGTAGGCAATCGCCCCGTTACGGTGTATTTCTTCAAACGTAATTTCCCATTCATTATGGCATTCCACGCCGGTGAAGGTGACCATCGGGAATAGCGCACCCTGCAGCCCTTGCTGCCGAGCATTATGGAAAGCACCGGGAAGCTGTTTGTAGCGGTAAAGAAGCAGCTGCTTCGTGACCGCGGAATCGGTCAAAGCCAAATAGAGCGGAACCGCATAGGCTTCGGTATCCCAATAAGTGGCACCTCCGTATTTTTCTCCGGTGAAACCCTTCGGCCCGATATTCAGCCGCGCATCTTCTCCGTAATAGGTCGAAAAAAGCTGAAAGAGATTGAAGCGAATGCCCTGCTGTGCCTCTTCATCGCCTTCAATCGTAATATCGGCTTTCTCCCAGCGCCGTGCCCATGCCCCGACATGCTCGGCTTTGAGCTGATCATAGCCGCTGATTAGGGCCTGATCCAATAATTCGAAAGATTTTTCAGGGAGTCGAGCAGGCTCGTCATCTCTGCTGGTTGTAACTGCAGAAAATTTATCCAAGACCAGCTGCTGATCGCGCTCAAGCATATAATCATAGGTTTGCGAGAGCTTAAAGGGCTCGTCAAACATCTGCGGTTCAACCGCTATACTTGACGACACGCCCATTGAAGCCGAGACGGAAAAAACAGGGGTGCCAAACGGATTATCCCGCGTTTTGACCGACAAACAGGAGCGCTGATCGCGCAGGAGGCGCCCCTCCTCCAGCCAGAATTGTTGATCGTAATTGGCATCTTCATTTCGAACATCGCCATCGAGAAAGGGAACTAAGCGAATAGCGGCCTGATCGGATAGACTCGTTACCCGGCAACGGATGGAGCAGATCTCCTTATTCACAAGACTTAGAAAGCGTTCTAATTCAATTTTTACGGTTCCTCCTTTCTTGGTGATCTGATAGCTGTGTTTTAATAAACCCCGCCGCATATCAAGCGACAATTCAAACTGCTGCAAAGAGTCTGCATAGAGATCAACCGCTTCCCCATTCACAAAAATTTGCAAACCGATCAAATTCATCGCATTAATCACTTTTCCAAAATATTCAGGGTAACCATTCTTCCACCAACCAACCCTCGTCTTATCCGGAAACCAGACACCCGCCAGATAAGTGCCTTGATGGTGATCGCCGGAATAGTCCTCCTCAAAATTACCGCGCATCCCCATATAGCCATTGCCGAGCGAGGTCAGGCTTTCCAGCAAACGGATATGCTCCTTCGGCAGCGCGCGGGTTACCAGCTTCCAACCATCAATTTCAAACAGACGTGTATGCTTCATCCTCAATCATCCTCCAGAACATCCAATGACATGATTTCTTATTACTGATGCATCCTGAAAACGGGTTTTCAAAAAAACAAGGGCAATCATCAAAACCAGACCGGCGGATTGGGTCAGCATCATCGTTCCGTAATTAAAGGAAAGCAGGGAGACAAAGAGAGAAACAAGCGTTGGGATTCCGGCGGACACGCTGACCACAGAACCCGCTTCTTTCAAAGAATGAATATCGGAAATTTTCGTCCATTTGGTCATCCAGAGAATAATAGACAAAGCACCTAAGAGCAGACTATTGGACAGAAGCAGCCCTGCAAAACAGAAGGCAGCCAAAACTTCCAGATAGAGCGGTCGATTTGCCGCCAACCACATCCTACTAATAGCCGCTTCTAAATCGACGGAATGATTGTTGAAGTGCAGATTATTACCCGTATAAGGAACTATAAAACCAAATCCATTCGTGTCCGTCAAAATCAATCGGTTCTGCTGAAAAACGAGTGCCCGGCGAAATCCCTTGACCCTCGAATGATCGATTTTGCCATGAGCCTGATAATCTCCGTTCGGATCAATGGCATATAATGTCCGGTTCTTGATCAGATGATAAGGGCTGCTCTCACGCAATAATCCGTTCTGAATCGCACTTTTCTGTAAATGATTCAGAAACGGCTGAGGCAGTTCTTGAGCAACTCCCGGTGCCAAAAGTTCCATCGGTACGGAATCCGTTTTAGCGAGCTGCAGCATGACCGGGACCATCAGACAACCATTGAGAAAAATAAAAGCAAAAAGAATTTGCCACCTTTTTAAAAGCGATCGTTGCCGGAAGATCCGTGTGGGACTCATTGCCATTATAAAAAAGTTTACCGGGAATCGTGGAATTGTCTTTTTTAATTCGCCCATTTGCTGATCACACCCTGCTCTGCTAATTTACTGATGAATGGCTGACCCATAAAAGAGCGAGAATCCGCCAATTCAATTCCATGATTATCCTTTCGTCCCGCCCGCTGTCAGACCGCTCTGGAAGAAACGCTGCAGGAAGAAGAAGAGAATGACAATCGGGATCGAGATCAAAACCGAACCGGCGGCAAACAAAGCCACATTCTGACTCGTCGGATTAGAAATAAACTGCTGAAGACCTACGGCAACTGTCAGATTCTGCGGTGTACGGAGTAGAAACGCAGCCAGCAGAAAATCCCCGAACGGTCCCATGAATGCCCATAATGCCTGAACAGCTATCATGGGCATGGCCAGTGGCAGATTAATCTGGCAGAGAATCCGCAGATGGCCCGCTCCGTCAATGCGTGCCGATTCATCCAAATCACGCGGAATGGTATCAAAATAACCTTTCATCAGCCAAGTATTCATTGGAATGCCACCACCGACATAGATCAACGTCAGGAACCAATAATGATCCAGCCCATTAAGAATCAGGCCGAGCACAAAAAAGGCGGTCAGTGCTGCCATCGTTGGAACCATCTGGATGATCAGGAAGAAGATCAAACCGTTTTTGCGTCCGATAAATCGGTAACGGCTATAGGTATACCCGGCAAGAGTCACAATGGTGACCTGCAGAATGGTCGTCAGGACGGCAATGATTAATGTGTTTTTAAACCAGGTCAGATACAGGGTCTGGGTAAACAACTGGTGGAAATTGGAAAAGGTCCAGTGCATGTGAAAATCCAGAGCGAAAGCAGTCAGATTGCTCGCATTGAAAGCGGTTTGTGCCGTTATCAACAAGGGATAGATAATGATCACGCTCAGTACGATGAGAAACAGATAGGTGAAAAAGCGACTACAGAATTTATTGAATTTGCGATTTGCCAATAGCTGCTTCATCTCACATCATCTCCTCGTTGCTGAATGAATGTGTCCGTTTAAAGGCAATAAGCGAGACACCGATAACAATGAGCGAAATGATGATCGTAATCGCCGAAGCCAGCGAATATTCAGGCGATGTCCCTGTCGTCAGCTTGTAAATCCAGGAAATCAGAATATCTGTCGATCCCGCACCGCCGCCTACATCTCCCGGCCCACCGGAGTTGAAGAGATAGATAATTGAGAAGTTATTGAAATTGAACGTATACTGAGTAATAAATACGGGCGCTGTCGCGAAAAAAATCATCGGCAGGGTAATTTTACTGAATTTTTGAATAAAGTTGGCTCCGTCCATATTCGCTGCTTCATAAAGATCACCCGGAATCGATTGCAGTACCCCGGTGACCATCACAAAAATATAAGGAAAGCCAAGCCAGGTCTGAATCAAGATTAAAGCGGTTTTTGTCCAAAAGGGATCGGTTTTCCATGGAATGTCAGAGAGATGGAGAAACGGGAGATAATTCAGAAAGGCCAGCACTTGCTGATTGATCGCCCCGATGCTGTCATTAAACATATTCGAAAAACTCATGATCGTGACAAAGGAAGGGATGGCCCATGGAAGCAAAAAAATGATCCGGAAGATCCGCTTACCGACAATGAATTTTTGATTGGAAATCACGGCTGCAATAATTCCAAGCGCAATCTGGCAGGTCGTTGCCAGCAAGGTCCAGATAACCGTCCAACCCAGCACAGTGACAAAGGTCGATCGGTAAGAACTGAGAAAAAACATATTGAAAAAGTTCTGCAGTCCGACCCAATCAATCAACTTCGCGGGCGGAATATGATAAAAATCATAATTCGTAAAAGCCATAAATAAGGTGACCAGTACTGGAAAGACAATGACAAATAGCATGACAAAATAAGCAGGAAGCGTCAAGAGATAGGGAAAACCCTTTTCCCAGACATTTTTCAGCATTGATGAAGCGCTGCTGTTGATTGTGCCAAGCAAATTCCATTCCTCTGCCACTCGGCGGGCATCATAAACACTGAATAAGATCACCATGATAAAAATAAAAGTCAGAATAATTTGCAAGGTCCCTTTTACAAGTAAAAAAAGGGAATGGTCCCGGATCGGAACCGTTCCCAATGTGATAAATCCTTGAAAAGCAGGTATCCCGATGACGAATAATTCAATTAGGAAGGCAATTGTAATCAGGAGAAACAGCAATCCTTTTAACAATTGTCCATTATAAATTTGTCCGCATCCAGGAATGAGGGAAAACAAGCCTGCTTTTCTTACACTTTTCTTTCCATCTTTTTGATGGTTCATGATCGTCCCCTCATTTCTTGCATTCCTTCATTATTTATCTTTATACTTCTGTGCAATGGTCTTATGGAGAGAAGAAACCGCATCATTGAGCGTCTGTTTGGGTGTCTTCTTTCCAGATGCCGCGTTAAACATCGCTGGCTCCATTGTTGTCCAGATCTCTGCCATCTCCGGAATATTCGGCATCGGGGTCGATGAGTCATATTGAGAGATGACGGCCTTCGACAATTGATCATCCGAATTGTTGATTTTCGCCTGAGCACTGGCATTGATCGGTATTTCATTGGAAAATTTATAGAATTTATAGGCGTTTGTCGCATTCGTTACATAGGCCAGAAATTTCTTTGCCAGACTTGGATTTTTTGTATAGGATGAAGCGACCCATGCTTTTCCGCCAGCGAAGGGTTTGTATTCTTTTCCGTTCGGCAAGGTTGGAATTTTCGCCACACCATAATTAATTTTTGATTTTTTATAGGTTGCTGCCTGCCATGGGCCATCGATGACAGCGGCCGCTTTCCCTTTGACAAATTCATTGGTGACAAAATTACCTGAGGCCTTTACATCCTGCATCCCTTTCGGCCATACCTCTTTAAACCAATGAGTGGCATAGGTTACCGCCTGAACAGAACCTGCATTATTCAAACCGATATTTTTGGAATCGGTTCCATTTTTTGCGAAAACATACCCGCCATAGCCGGCATATAAGCCATACGCGTAATAAAAATCGGTCCATTTAACGAGAAAACCCGTATTTTTGCCAGCTTCGCTGTGAAAGGCAAAGCGCTTGTCTTTAGCTAATTTTTCCAAGTCTTTAAATGATGTTGGTGCTTTTTTAATCAAATCCTTATTGTAATACAAAACGAGTGCTTCCACCGTTTCAGGTACACCATAGAACTTTTTCCCAACTTTGACTTGCTGCTGTGCTTTCTGATTGAGGCTGCCCAAGTTGCTTTTATCAACAGCTAGCAGCTGACCCTGCTGACCCAGTGAACCCACTCGATCATAAGGCGCGAGCATCACATCAGGTGCCTTCCCTGCTGGCCCATCCAGATTTAAAGCGGTCAACTGATCAAACATCGGCTTTTTTACAATTTTAATTGTTGCATGATTATCCTTTTCAAATTTGCCGCTGACATCCTTAACAAATTTTTCGTAAGCGGAGTTCGATGAGTCAACGGAAACTGTTAAGACTTTCTTTCCACCCGTCGTCCCGCTTGACGACCCGCTCGATCCGCAGGCGGCCAGCGTCAAGACCAGGCCAGATGCCGCCAATACGGATACGATTCTTTTTATAAGCTTCATTTCTTTTCCCTCCCTTTTATCTTGCAGAACAATTATAGCCAGACTTTGTAAACGTTTTCAATTAAAAGTCCGATGTTACCGATAACAGGATCGCTGCTTAATTTTTGCTTTGCAAAATACAGAATTGACGAGGTCCGATGTTAAGATATCCTGCTGGGTTCGTTTTCCCTGACCAAACGTCTAAGATCGGACGATTCAACTCCAGCGACTGCAACCGATTCCCTCTATTGAACAGAAAAACCAGTGTCTCAGACCCCAGCGATCGTTTAAAGTGAAGCAAGTCCGTTTTCTCGTTTTCTTCTGTCCATACGAGTGATCCGAATGTCATCAACCGCTGGTGGCTCTTTCTGAATCGAATCAATTTTTTCATAAATGCAAGCATATCCAGATCTTGCTGGTCTTTATCCCAAATCATACATTTACGGCAGAGTGGATCGCCAGCCCCATCCATGCCGATTTCCGTCCCGTAATAAAGACTGATCGATCCCGTTTGCGAAAATAGGAAAGCAAGCGCTTGTTTCACTTTCTTTTTATCTCCGCCCGCTTCGGTCAGTATTCTGGCCGTATCATGGCTGTCGAGCAGATTGAAAGCCACTTCATTCGTCGTTTGCATATAGCTCATATAATGGTCATTTATTGTCGTTATCATGTCCGCCGCATTAATTTTATCTTTCAAAAAGAAATCGATGATCGATTGCGTCAGCGAATAATTCATCACGCTGTGAAATTGATCGCCTTGCAGCCAGTTCCAAGCATTATGCCAGACTTCGCCAACAATATAGATATCCTCTTTTTCAGCAGTCACCGCCTGATGGAATTTTTTCCAGAAGGCGTGATCGACTTCGTTGGCCACATCAAGCCGCCACCCATCAATATCGAATTCCCGGATCCAGTAGGTGGCAATAGCGAGCAGGTACTGACAGACCTCAGGATTCGCCGTGTTTAATTTCGGCATCTTTGGCGTAAAGGCAAACGTGTCATACGAAAGTGTCGTTTTACCTTCAATATTTCCATTTTCGCCTTCTGCAACTGGAAAAGAACGAATATGAAACCAGTCTTTATAGCGGGAGTTTTCCCCATTTTTCACAACATCCTGCCATTGTTCTGATGTACTGCCCATGTGATTGAAGACGGCGTCCAGCATGATCCGAATTCCGCGCCGATGGGCTTCATGAACCAGCTTGCGGAAAGTTTTCTGATCACCAAAATGCGGATCAATTGAGAAATAGTCCGTCGTATCGTATTTATGATTGGTCGGTGCGGTAAAAATAGGATTCAGGTAAAGGCCATTGATCCCCAGTTCCTCCAAATAATCTAAATGATCGAGAATTCCTTGGAGATCGCCTCCGAAATAATCGTCGCGATCCGGATCCTTGCTTCCCCAGGGCAGCACATTTTTTGGGGAAAGTGAGGGATCACCATTGGCAAAGCGCTCTGGAAAAATTTGATACCAAATCGTCGATTTAACCCAGTCCGGCGCTTTGAAGCGATCGATCTCATGAAGATACGGGAATTTAAAAAAGTCCTGAAGAGTGACCTCGGTTTCATCAGCGCCGGAAAATCCGCGATCACCGTAAAAAGCCGTCTCCCGATCATCAGCCGCTAAAACAAATCCATATTGCAGCCGGTGAAATGGCGGCTTGACGGAGGAAAACCAATAATCGTGCCATTTGGTTTGAGCAATGCGCTTCATTTTGATTTTTTTTAGCACAGGTTCATATGCCTTTTCACCAACTTTCACATTTTCAAAGGGATCCCCGAAGATGAGCGTGACCGAATCCATTTCCCCTCTTTTTGTCCTTATTTTGAGATGCAGTGTGTCCGAATCATAGGCGTATGCGTAGGCACTGCACGGTTGGTGATAAACCGCTGCTTTTTCCATTCAATGACCCCCTTCTTCTATTTCTAGCAGGTAGACCCGGCATTCATAGGCTGAAAGTGTGATCGTCCCATGGACTGCCGGATGCACGTGGCAATTAGCCAGCACACAATTCCATCGTTCAAGTCTCGGATAATGAAAAACCTCATTCTCTCCCGTAAAATTGCAGATAACAAGCGCTGATCGATACGGATAACGGCGCAAATAGACATAGAGCGACTGGCTTTCCGGACGAAGCTGCTTGCAGGATCCTTCACAGAACAACGAATTATCGCCCCGCAAATGCAAGAGTTTTCGATAATAATGCAACAAAGAGTCCGGATCATTATCCTCTACCCCTGTATTAACCGTTTTATAGTCTTCGTTAACCCCGAGCCACGGCAAAGTGCTTGAAAAACCGGCAAAAGCCGAATCATTCCATTGCATCGAACCCCGGGAAGTGATCTTGGATCGTTTTTGAATCATCCGCAGAATCTGCTTCTCCGAGTAGCCGGCTGCATGCGCGCTGCGAACAAATTCATTCAGGTCGGAATCGGCATAGTCCTTAATCTTCGGTAATTTCAGATTAGCCATCCCGATTTCTTCCCCCTGAAGAATGAACGGCATGCCGCGCTGCAGATACATCAAAGTCGCCAGCATCTTCGCACTTTTCATCCGGTATTTTCCCTGATCGCCAAATCGCGAGAGCAGCCGCGGCATATCATGATTATTCCAATAAAGGGCCATCCAGCCCTTATTCAGGCTCTGCCATTCGCGCATTGTTTTTTTAAAGACAGCGAAATTCAATCGCTCTTCCTGCCAGGCTTCAGGAAGGCGCGGATCGGGATCGATCACTTCCGTGTCAAGATGGCGGAAAGAGATGGCGCAATCGCATTCTTCACGGCTCGGATCGGTATATCTCTCAGCCATTTCTGCATCCGCTGAAGCCGTTTCACCGATAAGCAGCAAATCCGGAAACTTTTTCTTGAGTGCACCATTCAATTGATGAATGAGTTCGTGAACACGGGGCAGATTGGCATAGCAGGATTCCGCAAGCCGGTATTTTCGCCCTGGAAGCAGCGGTAGCGATTTGAAATTCAAATCCTTGGCTAAATGAATAATGGCATCTAGCCGAAAACCGTCAATTCCTTTCGATGCCCAAAATTCTGCAATGTGATTGATCTCCGCTCGAACCTGTGGATTTTCCCAATTCAGATCCGGCATCTGCTGATCAAAGAGGTGAAAATAATATTGTTTGGTCAAAGGATCATACGTCCAAGCGCTGCCGCCAAAAAAAGAAGCCCAATTCGTCGGTTCGTGATGATTTGTTCCCTCACGCCAGATATAGTAGTCCCGATAAGGACTATCTTTGCTACTTCTTGCTTCCCTGAACCAGGGATGCCTATCAGATGTATGGTTGACTACTAAATCGAGAATGATTTTTAAATCCCGTTGTTTCGCCTGAGCTATCAAATACTCTAGATCCTCCATTGTGCCAAATTGCGGATCCAAGGCATAGTAATCGCTGACATCGTACCCGTTATCAACCTGAGGAGACTTGAAAATTGGATTGAGCCAGAGCGCCGTCACGCCTAGTGCTTTTATGTAATCCAATTGTTCAATAATTCCCTTCAAATCACCGATTCCGTCACCATTGGTGTCTTTAAAACTTTTGGGATAAATCTGATAGACAATAGCTTCATGCCACCAGGGTTGTTTCATAAGCCGCCCTCCTTTCGATACCTAACGTAGCATGGCTGACGCAAGAGCTCAATCGTTGCAGCCAATGTTAGCGCTAACAAAATAGAAGGCGATTCTGAAAACAAATTACGAACGTTAAGAAGTGCCCGGATTTCCTAGACATTTTTCATCGGAAAATAAGAGCGCAATTTCCTTTATTTATTTTCAGATACGGATTATCTGCTCTTGACTGTCGACCCGCGAACAATCAATTCCGGCTGAAAGATGCGACTGCCCACGCGCCCGCCATTGATTTCTATCTTCTGCAGCAGCATTTGGGCACAGGCCTCTCCCATCTCGATCACCGGTTGACGAAGCGTGGTCAGTTTCGGACTGGAGATCCGATCAAGGAAGACCCCATCGAAGCCGGTCACCGCTATCTGTTCCGGAATTAGCAAGTCATTCTGCTGAGCCGAGCGAACCACACCGACTGCAAGTCTATCTGAGGCACAGACAAAGGCCAGACGATGACTGCTCTCTGCCGATTTTATCAATTCGTTGGCCTGTGCCTGCGCACAATGTGAACTATTTTTCATTTTAAAGACTTCCGGAACGAGGCCGGAACCGCTGATCGTTTTCAGATAACCTTGGAAGCGGGTTTGCATAAACGGTTCATCCAAATCGATGCCGAAAAAGAGAATTCGCTGATAGCCTCGATCAATCAAATGACGTGTAGCTAAACGCGTACCTCGTTCATTATCCACATCAATGAAGTCATAGCCCTTATCGTTCTGTCCGAAAAGAACGACTGGCTGTTCAATCTGATCGATAATCATCGAATAATCCTCCGCGCGCATGCCGGTCACAATCACGCCATCACAGGTCCCGACTTCGTGTGAATTTCGTGTCACCAGCTGCAGGGCATAGTGATGCCGATCCAATTCAATCGCGATGCCGGACAATAGATTCATATAGTAGGGTTCCGTCGTATCCATTTCTTCAAGGATTAACATTTTAATAACCTGTGTTCTTTTCTGTGCCAAAGCGCGCGCGGCCATATTCGGAATATAATTTAATTCTTTCATCGCGCGGTAGACGAGATCGCGCAATTCCGGAGAAACTTTATCCGGATGGTTAAGCACCCGTGAGACCGTCATTTTCGACACGACTGCTCGCTTTGCCACGTCTGTTAGAGTCGCCATTTGCCTGACCCCATTCTTGTTGATATTTATAGCCCCTCACCAATAATTATAGCATTTGCCTCTGAAAACATTTCCAAAATAATCCCGTTTCACTCTCTTGCATCCATTCATTATTAAGAGTAAAATTCGACTGCAACCGTTCTCAAACGTGAGGTACTGAAGGGTTCTCTGAAATCAGCAGGTGATCTCCGTTTTCCCGTCGTCATCGGCGGAATTTCGATGTCGACACTTGCCGTCGGGTTCAGTTATTTATTGAGTCTTCATTTTTTGGGGGTTGATCGGCATTTGAGCTGCTCAGGGCGCCGATGAATGGCTCCGAGGAATATTTGCTCTGCTCCGCTGGCATTCGCGCCCCTCGGAACGGACCTATTCGCAGCGTTTTGTCCGCAAGATTCATAGCTGAAATTCAGAAAAATCCCTAATCAATAAAAAAAACTACTTTTCTACTATTTTTTCAATCCACTTTTGCTGGGGTGACTTTGGAAGGATCTTTTCGACAGAGTATTGATCTATTCGACAGTTTTCCCGCTCGATTTTTGCTTTTTTTTGGCGGCTATGCGACTTTAGACAGGTGTTATTGGGAAATAATACCTGTCTTCTCTTTTTCTCGCTGCTTTTCTCCAATGTTTTTTCCTTTCTTCTCTCTTTTTCTCGCAGTATGATTAATGAAAATTTAATTTTTTATTAAATTTTCAGATAGGGTCTTATATTCAGAGGAGAGAGGGGAACAAACAACGATGCAAAAACAGCTCAAGATTTTTGCCGCATTTGTTTTATCATTCTTTTTGGTTTTTGCCTCACTACCGGCATTTGCCGCTTCATCCGAAACAAAGGAAGATCAAACGCCGACTTCCATTGATCAGGGAACCGGGAAAACGGTTCTGGATAATGCCAGTTATTTTGGTGATCTCCCGGATTCGACGAAGATCACTGTCGACATTATTATGAAGGCAAGAAATGAGAACCTGCTTGATCATTATATTGATCAGAGCGTTGATCCACACAGTTTCCTGTATCATAAATACTTGAGTGTCCATAACTTCCGGACTGCATTTGGCGCCTCACCCCTGGCAGTAACAGCACTCACCAGCTACTTAAAGCTGCATCATCTTTCAACGAAGGTTTATCCTGACAATCTCGTGATCACCGCAACGGGGACGGTCGGAGATTTTAATAAGGCGTTCAGTGTTAACCTGCAAAGAGCTAAGTTCAAAGGAAGATCCTTCCATGCTTCAAAAAGGAATCCCAAAGCACCAAACTATATCGCCAGAAATATTCTTGCCATTCTTGGCCTCAGCGACTATTCAAAGCTCACTCCGCAGATGGTTAAACGACCAGTCAAGATCAAGAGCGAGGATGAAACGGGTCCGCTTAATCTTGACCCTGCCGATTTAATTAAACAATATAATGTCGGACCACTCTACGATAAAGGTCTGACCGGCAAAGGACAAACGATCGGCATTGTCACACTAGCCAATTTTAATCCCGATGATGCCTATGATTTCTGGAAACAGGAAGGAATTGCGACGACGCCGAATCGGATCGATGTGAATAACGTGGACGGCGGATCGGATTACAACGGTTACGAAGAAACAACTCTTGATGTTGAACAATCGGGAGCACTCGCTCCTCAATCAAATATTAATGTCTACATCGGGCCGAATACCGATGCCGGTTTTGCTGATGCCTTTGCGGCAGCTATTAACGAAAACAAAGCCTCACAATTATCAGTCAGCTGGGGCCTGAGCGAAACAGCCATTAGCGATTCCGTTGCTGATAAAACGGAGGACCCGGCCTATGCACTCGTCTTTAACCAATTATTTGAACAGGCAGCGGCTCAAGGTATTTCAATGTTTGCCTCAGCTGGCGACGGTGGTGCTTATGACGCTGCCCGCGATGCCGGCACCTATAATCTGGCTGTCGACAATCCGGCAGATAGTCCGTATATCACCGCTGCAGGTGGCACAACCTTGCCATGGTCCTATACAACCCGAACCGGAGTCAAAGTCAAGGTACCATCCGAGCGTGCCTGGTCCTGGGATTATCTCTACCCCTTCTTTGATTCACTCGGTCTGAATCAGCCCGATCCCACAACCGGTGCAGTCGATCTGTCCAATTATTTCGTTGGCGGAGGCGGAGGTTTCAGCTCAATCTTCGCGACTCCTGATTATCAAAAAGGGATATCCGGTGTCAATCAGTTCACCGCTGTAAAACTCTGGCAGCCTAACGCGGATTTCACGTCTGTCACAAGACTCGCTAACCCAGAAATTGTGAAAGGAACCGGTACAGGAAGAAATATGCCGGATGTGTCTCTCGACGCCGATCCTTACACCGGTTATAAAGTCTATCTCTCCGACCCGGGTGAACCCGGCACCAATTCCGGCTTCGAAACTTATGGCGGAACGAGTATCGTCTCTCCACAGCTGACCGGGTTAACGGCATTGATGAATAGCGGACAGAAATCACGAATCGGCTTCTGGAATGATCAAATTTACCGCTTTGCCAAGGGAAGCCAATCGCCTTTCCATTCGTTAAACGAAACGGGCGCTGGAAACGACAACCTGTATTACTCAGGAACTCCGGGCACGATTTATAATCCGAGCACCGGTCTTGGGACCATTGATGTAGCTTCACTTTATCGCCACTTTATCCGGCAATAAATCTTGTTCAAGCAAAAAAACGAGCTGCCGCTATGCTGCGGGCGACTCGTTTTTTTGCGTCCGGCCCTCTGAAAAAAGAACCCGAGCTGCAGGCTCGAAATGATCGGGCCGGTTTCAATAGTCATTCTGTAAGCAAAGTTGCCACTCTTGGTAGAATTAAAACAAAGGATTTAACATCCAGCCTATTAATTCATATCACAGTAAATTAAAAGCATTTATGAAAGACTTTAACGGTGTTTCAACAAAGTACCTTAACAATTATCTGCTATGGAATAACTGGACTTTGCTTTGATAGCTTCATGGTACTCCACAGTGTATAATAACAAGAGGCTTAATTCGGAATCGTATTTTAAAGCGAACTATATATTAAATCAAGAAAGAGGAAAATATACGATGAAAGCACAAATTAATCTCATTACGATTTGGACAAACAATATAGATATAATGAAAAAATTTTATAATCAAGTTCTCGAATTTAGAATTGAAAATGACCTTGGTAATTATGTCGAATTTGAAAATGATGGAGTAAGATTTGCTATTTGTATGAGAGATGTTATGCACGTATATAGTAGCGAATATATGAAAGAGTCCTCTGGACAAGGCTTTGAACTTGCTTTCCCCTGCGAAAACCCTAATGATGTTGATGAATCGTATATGAAATTAATTTCCAAAGGGGCGACTTCTGTACATGAACCACAAGATATGCCTTGGAATCAAAGGACCGCACTATTTGCAGACCCAGATGGAAATATTCACGAAATTTTTGCAGAAATTAAATAACACGGATTGTTCCTGTAAAACGAAGCAAACAGGGCATTTTTTAATGCCCTGTTCAACCTCAAATTGTAACAGAGCCTAAAAATAATGACATTCTTTATCATAAAACAGCAACAAAAAAGAGTCTGTAAACCGGCAGACCCTTTATCAATTTATGACGCATATCCAAATTCTATTTTAATAACCACTCAGACCGAATTCTGATAGCTGGACAAGACCTGATTTCTCGAGATCAGAATACCGTTTTGATCGGCCAGTCCCAATTTATAGGCCTCTTCCACTACTGTAGAGATAGCATTGAACTGAGAACTACTGTAATTTTTTAATTCCTTTTGCAGCAAAGCCTTATCCTGATCAGATAAATCTCTCGATAATCCCTGATTAACTACTTTTCCACCATTTACATCCTTTTCAAAATCAGTAAAAGATAGTTGATTCTGACCATTGTCTACTGAAATTCCATTTGCTTCAGCTTGCGCTCGATTGCCGACCGTTAAATGGGTATAGGCAGCAAATGCAGTCTGTTCCTGTGGACTCATCTGTTCAATCTTCATTTCATTATCTCCTAATTTAATTTGCACTGTCATCAATAGGGAAATTAAATCCTTGACTGTAATAATCATTCGTGTAATAGTCATTTGCAGTAACAATAAAACTACCTTGTTCCTCTGTTCCCTCTTTCAAAACACTAGTTGGAAACTCGAAATAAACTGTCCTTCCAATTACTACTTTATTGGAAGTTATAAGGGTATCATTCAGAGGATGAGTGGCTTGAGAGGTTACATTCACACCATCATGATAAATGCAGACGCGGCATGAGATGCTATCGTTTTATACTAAAAGAGAAAACTAGGTACATTATTAACCATAGCACTTTCATTTGTCATATGTTGTCGAACAGGGTCGAACGCTTTATTTTTTATTTTCACAAGGTATTCTCTCGCTGAGTAAGTTCACAAAAATAAAGACAGGTTTTTGCATCAATCCGCAAATTTTGTGTATAATGAGTGTAAGAAGAAACAAATCCGCCAGTGCTTGCACACTGACGGGATGGCAATATCCGCGATTAGAGCGGAGCGGTGCTGAAATTTCATAATCACTACAGGATAATCCGTCCCAACTCCGGCAAGAGCCTATGAGGCGGATTATTTCTTTTTATTTGACAGCATCACCAAGATGCCGATGATCCCTAAAATTACAGAGCAAAAAACACTCGTAATCTGGAAAGCAAGCACCAATGCTTGGTACACTGTCATCAGCTTCACCCCCTTTCACAAGGGTGTCACCGCATCCGTTCATAGGCTTCATCTATTGCCTGAAACTATTATAGCATCAATCTATTGGTCTAGAAGTAGTATTTCAGTTCTTGGCCGACATCAATCGTTTTCGATTTCAAGCCTTTTTTGCTTTTAAGCCTTCTGTCCGCCAAGCAGAAGGCCAAGGCCCAGCGAGAAGAACGGCACCTATTGAGCCAGCAGTTTCGGAAGCGTCTTGCGAACAATACTGGCGCATTTGTAAACGGGACAATAGCGACAGCAATCGAAATTAAAATAGTAATATCTGTACTCATTTGAAATTCTTTCTTTTAATAGATTTGGCCATAAAAAAATTAGATTTGGCCATAAAAAAATCAGCAGTAATAATTTGCTGAGAGAAATAACTGTTCTAGATTTAGAAATTAATAGCCTTTCCACATATCAGTGACCAGTCCAAGCGCGACAAAATCATAAGGGATATAGCAATAGCCTTTATCACCCCATGCCGTGCCCCAACTATTGCGGATGATCAAATAGCCCTTTGCACCGTCATATTCCAGGGTGTCATCATAGCCGGTGGCCAAAAGCGCATGCCCGCCCAGCTGCTGCTCGCCGTGTTGCGGAACCGGGATAAAACCACTTTTCTCCGGGTCATCACCTTCGAAACTTTCAAAGACAATCACGCCGATAACAACCGGATGCCCTTCCGCCAGTGAAGCTTTGAGCGCATGCAGAGACGAGACTCGGTGATATTCACGGATTCGATGCTCTGTGGCATCTTCTTCTGCCTTTTTGCTCGGAGCCTCGGTAAACTGGCTGACATTGTAGGGATCATCGACTTCTGGACAAACACCGAGCTTATGGACAACCTTCATTCCATCGCGAAGCTGCGCACCAGAATCAGAATCGATCGTGCCTTCCAGTTTCCGCTCCTGGTAATAGAGAAACAGCCGGGACAGGCTGACGAAAGCTTCCGTGTCGTTTCGAAGCTGTTTCTTTTCAAGATATTCCATTAAGCCGGAACCGATGGCATTGGCCGTGCAGCTCCCTAACTGGCCTTGATCGACAATCGGCGAGAGTTGACTGCGTAAATCCACCTTTTCCGGAAGCGCCGACAGGTCTTTGATCTTTGGCCGGTAGAGCTTATCACGGAGATCCAATTTGTCCTTTTTGAGTAAATAGCGTCTTTTCATTTTTTATCCTCTTCTTCCAATTTAGTAATCCTTCCCCGATGATCCCGAACTTCGTTTTCAACTTCCGTCAATCGCTTATTCATTGCCTGATGCTCCTTCATATCCAGATTTAAGCTAATGGTCAGATCGTCCAACGCCTTTTTCAACGGTTCGATGTGGTTTTCTACTAATTCTGTAATGAAACTAACCATGGGTTTCAGCACGCCAAACCGGAATAGCGCATAAGCCGCCCCGACAAGGCCGCCAAGCGCTGTAATCAAAGCCGCCCATTCTGTCACGTCGAAGCCAATAATTTTCAATGTTTTATCACCTCTCAAATCCTATTAATAATTTATGTTTGTCCTGCTGTGCCCGTAAAGGCTGATAGATTAGAGTTTTTACACATTAGAAAAACTTGGCGTAGCCAAGTCCTTTGAATGCCGGCTGCGCCTTAGTTTTTCTTATACTTAATTCCTCTTCAATTTTGTATACTTTCTTAACGTATAAAAAATAAGACCCGACAGGATCCTATTTATGGGAAAGATGATTTGGCACTCTCTTTTGATTGATCAGCTTTCAAAAAAACTGCTTCATTCCGAAATCGGATCGGAGGATGAAGCAGTTTTTTTATCTGTCGACAATGTCCACGTGATAGGTCTCAAGCCATTCGTTGATCATGGCCAGGTGAGCAATCAATTGTGGTCCGCTCATCAGCTGACCAAACCAAGGAACCTTGAATGAGGCACCTTTTGAATCGATAATGGACTGGATTTTTTGTTTATCGATCAATTCAAGCAGCGGCGAAGCCGGATTATTGATGGCTTGCTGCAACCACGCGGAAACAGCACGGGTGTATTCCGGATGGTATGTTTTCGGATAAGGGCTCTTTTTCCGGTACAGCACATCATCGGGCAGATAGCCTTTTAGAGCTTCGCGCAGGATCCCTTTTTCACGTCCATGAAGCATTTTCATATCCCATGGCACATTCCACAGATATTCAACAAGCCGATGGTCGGCAAATGGAACCCGTACCTCAAGACTCGCGCCCATACTCATCCGGTCCTTGCGATCGAGCAGCGCAGTCATGAACCAATTCATATTCAGGTAAAAAAGTTCGCGCCGTTTCGCATCGACGCCGGATTCCCCGTCTAGCCGCGGAGTTTCCGCCACCGTTTCGTTAAAACGCATCAGCGCATAATCCTTCAATTTCAACCGGCTGCCCCACTTGTCGTTCAGTAATTCCTGGCGGGCTTCCGTCGAGCGCATCCATGGGAATCCCTCTTTCGCCGAAGTTTCCGGGCTATGAAACCATGGATAACCGCCGAAAATTTCATCGGCACATTCACCGGATAAAGCGACTGTAAATTCTTTTTTGATTCCCTCGCAAAGCCAGAGCAGCGAAGAATCGACATCCGCGTAACCCGGCATATCGCGCACAGTAATCGCCTTTTTCAGATAAGAGACCAGTTGTTCATTATTAATGATCAAATTATGATGCACAGTCCCCAGATAATCGGCAACCTCCTGAATAAAAGGTGCATCGCTGTTCGGCTGAAACTTGCTCTTGTGAAAATATTGCTCATTATTGATATAATCAATCGAATACGTGTGCAGCGGTCCGCGATTCTTTTTCTTAAAATATTCAGCGGCGATTGCTGAGATTCCGCTTGAATCCAGTCCGCCGGAAAGGAAAGTCGTTACCGGAACATCGGCAAATAATTGCCGCTCCACGGCATCTTTGAGCAGATAGCGGACATGTGCCGCCGTTTCTTCAACATTGTCGGTATGACGTTTGCTGCGGACATTCCAATAACGCCAAATATGCAGACCATCTGTCGTATAGGTCATCGCGTGAGCCGGGCGCAATTCGTCAATCCCAAGATACACGCCGTGCCCAGGCGTCCGCGAAGGACCGAGGCCGAAAATTTCCGACAAACCTTCGCGATCGATCGCCGGCAGTACATCCGGATGGGCAAGAATCGCTTTAATTTCTGATCCGAAAAGCAGACGTCCGTTCTGTTCCTTGTAAAAAAGCGGCTTTACGCCTAACCGATCACGGGCGGCAAAAAGGCGCTGCCGCTTCGGATCCCAAATGGCAAAAGCAAAAATTCCGTTAAAATGATCGAGGCATTGCTCCTGCCATTCAATATAGGCGGTTAAAAGGACTTCCGTATCGGAATGACCGGTAAACGTATAACCGGCCTGCAATAAATCTTTGCGTATTTCTTCCGTATTATAAAGTTCTCCGTTATAAATCAGGACGTATTCGGTCTGATTGACTGTCTTTTTCATCGGCTGCCGCCCATTTTCCGGGTCGACAACAACCAGACGGGCGTGGCCGAACGCCGCTTTCTCAGAGACCCAGATATTTAAATCGTCCGGACCGCGGTGGTCCATCGTCTGCGCCATTTTTTTGACTGTCGGCCCTTGGCCGCGTAAATCGCTGCGCCAATCAACCCAGCCTGTGATTCCGCACATGAAGGTCATCCTTTCCTGTGATCATTAACCATTTGATTACTCACTATCTTATGCAGGAGGGCTGGGCGCGTGAGCGGCGGCTAATCTGGAGAATGTATAGTTTAGGAAATTATTGTCTATTCTTTTTTGAGGAGGAACGGACGTAAAGAAGAATCAGAGAGTGAAAGATATAAAGAGAATGATCAAAAAGTATAGAGGAATGTTCGCATGAAAAAATTTTTCATTTTGATTGTTTCCATGCTTACACTCGTTGGCCTCTCCTACCTTACCCTATTTATCATTTCCAACATCTATAGTCCCCAGGCCGATCACATCCCGTTTCTGAATAGTGATCGCGTAATTAATCAGAAGATTGAAAGCTATCGTCCGATTTTCAAAAAATACGCGCGGCTTAATGGATTGGAAAATGATACCGATCTGCTGATGGCGATGGCCATGCAGGAATCAAAAGGGAACTCCGTCGACGTCATGCAGGCATCGGAGAGTCAGGGCCTGCCCAAGGACTCGATCAAAAGTCCTGAAGAGAGTATACGCGCGGGAACAAAATATTTCAGAAAATCACTGGATCGTGCCGGTGGTGATACTCGTCTCGCCCTTCAAAGCTATAATTTCGGTATCGGATTCTCCGACTATGTCAAAGCGCACGGCGGCAAATATTCTCCGGCACTTGCTAAGCGCTTTTCACGACTTAAAGCCGAACAATTAGGCTGGACATCCTATGGGGATCCGGACTATGTCGGTCATGTCCTGCGTTATTATCGAAATGAACAGGAAAAACAGTCTATTGCCAAAAAAGAAGCGCCATAACAGGCGCACTAAAGCAGATAAAAAAGAACGGATCGCTTGGATCCGTTCTTTTTTGATTAATCGGGCAACGCGCTTTCTCTCAGTTTCCCTTTTTCCAACCAGTAAATTTTTGTAAAACATCTTTGAATAAAATAGCGATCATGGCTTACGGCGAGGACAGTGCCGCGAAAAGCAGTCAAGGCGTCCTCAAGCACTTCGCGGGAATCGATATCCAGATGATTAGTCGGCTCATCGAGGACAAGAAAATTCACCTGGCGCTGCATGAGTTCGGCGATTCTCAATCGAACGCGCTCACCGCCGCTCAGTGTACCAATTTTCCGAAAAACATCGGCACCGTAGAAAAGAAATTTCGCCAGTTCGTGACGGGCTTCTGCTTCTGTGAGATAGGCATGTTCTCTGAATGCATCAATTAGATGGATCTTCTCTTCCTCTGGGGTTTGAAATTCATGCTGCGTCAGAAAACCGATCGACAAATTGGTGCCCAGCCGGACCTCCCCAGCCTCCGGTTTTCGCTTTCCCAGCAGACATTGCAGCAGCGTTGTTTTCCCAGAACCATTCGGGCCCATAATGGCCACGCGATCGTGGAGGCGAATCTCTAAATTCAGATTTTGGAACAGGGTTTTACTGCCAGCCTTCCCCGATAGCTCAGAAGCTTGACAAATTCTGTCACCTGCTCTTTTATTCGTTTCGAATGATAGGGCTGCCGTTTCATTCTCCATTTTCGGCTTTTTCAAGCGATCGATTCGCTCCAATGCCTTCTCCATGCTTTTCGCACGGCGATGCAGACCAGCATTCGGTGGATTAGCCTGATTGGCCCATTCCTTCAATCTTTTGATGGTTTCTTTCATTTTCTTAATTTTTTTCTGCTGATCATTATAGGCGGCAAAAGCGGCCAATTGTCTTTGCTGTTTCTCCTTCACATAAGCTGAATAATTTCCTGTGTATTCGGTGAGGATGCCGTCCTCCAGATCCAAGATCTTTGTCGCAATCCGATCCAAAAAGAAGCGATCATGACTGACAAGGAGTACAGCGCCTTTATAATTTCTGATAAATTGTTCAAGCCACTCCAGAGCAAAAATATCCAGATGGTTGGTGGGTTCATCGAGCAGCAAAAAATCCGGTGCAGTCAGCAATTGGCGCGCCAGTTCTGCTTTAGTCTGTTCTCCGCCGCTCAAGACATCCGCAGGTTTGTCCAGAAGGGTGAGAATTCCGAGACCGCCGGCAACCTGCTCCACTTTAAAGTCAATCTCATATCCGCCCATTCGCTGAAATTGCTCCTGCCATTCGGCATAGCGCGCCAGTTTTCGTTCAAGCACCTTGGGTTCGGATTGCCCAAATTCTGCTTCCAAGCGATGCATTTTTTCTGAAAGCTGATGGCACGCACTGAATACACTGCGCAGAACCTCGCGCAAGGTCTCTTTCCCAAATTGCGGCAGCTGTTCGAGAAAACCAACCGTTGCCTTTCTGCTTATCGCCAGAGCTCCGCTATCTGCCCGATCTTTCCTGGCGATGATCCGCAGTAAACTGCTTTTCCCGCTGCCATTGGCGCCAACCAAAGCTGCTTTCCCGTCCTCCGGCAACGAAAAGCTGACATCGGTCAGCACCTCTTTTCCGGCGATATTCTTTTTAATATGATCAGCCTGGCAAATAATCATCTGAGACACCTCGATTTATTTTAGACGCAAAAAAGCCATGAGCAAATGACACTCATGGCTGAAAATTTTTATAATTAAAAGGCATTGCAATCAATCATAAAATCAAACGACAGGACCTGTGCCATGAGTCGAAACTATTCTGTTTTCCAAAAAAGGGCAGACTTCTCCCTTAAACAGAAAAGCAGAAAAAGTTGCGCGAACTAAATATAAATAAGCATCAATCCTAGCGCGCAATTTAAACATGGACACAGAACCCACCTCCTCAATCGAAAAAATAATTGTACCCCTTAATTTTAGCATAGCCCTATTGAACCAGCAAGGGCAGTCATTTCATCTTTCTGACTTTGCGGAACAGACCGAAAACAGCAATCGTTTCAACAACATTCGTAAACGCAAACGGATCGATCGTCTGAATAATCCGGCGCAATTCATAGAGCTCATAACGGGTAATGACAATCATTAACGTATCGCGATCACGGCCGGTGAACCCGCCTTTAGAAGGAATACGCGTAATTCCGCGTTCGAGCTGAGCATAGATCGCCTTCTGCAGCTCCTGAGCCTTGTCGGTGACCACCCATGCAGTCAGTTTGACATAACTAGTGTGGATGGCATCGACGATTCTTGTGGCCACATACAATTCGAGCAGGGTATACAGAGCAGGCCGCCAACCAAATAGAAAACCGGCCGACAAAATGATCAACGCATTCAAAGCAAACATATAAAAACCGAACGGTCGATCCTTGACCCGAGACAAAATCATCGCAATGATATCCATGCCTCCAGTCGATGCCCCGAACTTCAGCGTGATACCAACGCCAACCGCCTGAACAACTCCACCGAATACTGCATTCAGCAGAATATCTTGGGTCAGCGGATGGACAGGAATGAAAGCCATGAACAGTGTCGTCAGTAGAACACTGAGTGCACTGTACAAGGTAAAACGATGGCCGACCTTAATCCAGCCCACATAAGCGACCGGAATATTGAATAAGAGCAGCAATAGCCCCGTACTCAAATGAATGGGTGCATTCTCCAGCAGAGCCGAAACGAGCTGGGCAATACCCGTCACACCACCGGAAAGTACCTTGGCCGGAATTAAAAAAATATTCAGTGCTGCTGCATTCAGCAACGCTCCGGCAACTACGACAGAAAATACTCGAGCATCTTGATAAACGGACTTCCATTTTGTAGGCAAAAGCTGCAGCTCCAATCCGTAGCGTTACCTATAAATTACCATATTTGACTAGGCTGCTTCAACCGTGTGGTTATTAAATACTATCAGCCGCCCAGGGACCAAAAGGTGTGGATATGGCTTTTTGATCAATTTCCTGTGCAATCCCACAAAGCTAACTGTGTTTATAAAACTTCCAGATGCAGGCGACTTCCCCTTCCGGAAGGCTCCGCCGCCTCGACAATCAGCTTTCTCGGCAGCCGTTCCCGCATTTCCGGAACATGGCTGATCACGCCGATCGATAGACGACGCAGATGCAGTTTTTCCAAAGCTGTTAGCACGGTATCGAGCAGTTCCGGATCCAGCGTTCCGAACCCTTCATCCAGGAAAAAGAATTGCAGGGGAACATGACCATTCAGCTGAATTTGTTCTGAAAGCGAAAGAGCAAGTGCCAATGAGGTAAGAAAAGTCTCACCGCCTGAAAGCGAGGAAACCGGCCGGCTAACGCCGCCATTTCCATTATCACGGATAGAAAAACCACCGGAGGTATCTGACTCAAGTGCGTAGCGCCCATGCGTCAGATCGCTGAGCCGAGCAGACGCGGCGACGCAAACCTGCTGCAATTGTTCGCTAGCTACAAACTCGACAAATGCGTTGCCGCGAAACACACGTTGTAGTTGTTCAAATTGGTCCGCGGCCTTCTGTCCTTTTTTCCGTTCGCTTTCCAGCATCTTAAACGTCAAATGCCGCTGTTCAAGATCCTTTAATTGATTGATCGCAGCGCCAAAGGCTTCGCTCAAATTCTGAACGGTTGCTTGAAGTGCGGTCAATTGCTGATGGCTTGCCTCAATCGCCTCATCAGTTACTGAACGACCGCCCAGTTTTTCACTGACTGAACGCAGTTCCGTAGATAAAGCTGCAGTCTTCTTCTCATAACTGTCGACTTGGTTCTTCAGATCGATTCGGCTCTGATCGTCTAAATGAGCCTCTAGAACATCTGACCTCTGCCGAAAATCAGAATCAGCCAGTTTCCGTTGCCAGAGTTCAGAAACATTCTCCCAGTCTTTTTCCGCACGCTGTAAACGTTGCCCGGCACTTTCCAGGGCCTTTTCCAAATGGATCCGTACCGTCCAGGATTCCCGCCAGTCCTTGTCGGCACGCTCCTGCGCAGCCTGAAGTCCTGTCAATCGAGCGCCTGCCTGCTTGAGAAGAAGATCCAGTTCGGATGCTGCGGAAAAACCGAGCTTCTCTAATTCCTGCTGACAACGGACCAAGTTCTTACTGAAAGATTCCATTCGTCCCTGCAGCCGATTAAAGTCGGATTCAATCCCTGCTCTTTTATTGCGGCAGTCCGACCGCTTTTCTTCCTGCGTTTCTCTTTCCTTTCGTATTTTCTGAATGCTTTGCTGAATTTGTTCCCGCTCCTGATCGTCCTCCTGCATCTTCTGAAAGGCCGTGTCAATTTCCTCCGGTGCCTGGTAATCGGCTGGCCAGTCCTTAAGCCGTTTATTGACCTCACTTTTGTCTTTTTTCGCGTCTTGTTCGATTTCGATCTTTTTATCCTGATAAAATTTCAGATGGGCCTCTAATTCCGAGCGATCCAATTTCAACTGTTGCAAACCGCTCGTCAGTTGCTCCAGACCGGCATCCGTCTGGAGCATATCTTGTTTCCCGGCTTTTACAGCGTTACGAAAATCCGCTGCAATTTGCAAAGGCGTACGCTGCTCCGCTTTTTTACGGATTATTACCTCTTTCTCAGTGGACAAATCTGGCAGATTGTCAAGGAGAGCAGCTATATTTTTCGCGCGTTGCTCCATCTGCAAGAGACAAAGGCGGCAATCCTGCTGCGCCTGAGATAAGAGCTGTTCTGCTCTCTGATAGTCTGAAAGTTCATCTTCCCAATGCGTTTCATTCGGCAGTTTCTGTTCCACAGCGGGAAGAGGATGATGAATCGCGCCGCAAACCGGACAAGCTTCTCCGTCCTCCAGCGCAGAAGCCAATTGATAAGCGAGTGATTGCCGAAGATCGCGTTCATGCTTCTGCTGCGCTTCCGCTCTCTGGTACTCCAATTCTTTCCGCGCGGTGCCAATCTGCTCAGCAAGCGCAGCAAGATCGCAATAGATATGTTGATACCGCGCAAATAATTGTTGTCCTTCATTGTTTCTTTGCTTTTGCTTTTCCTGAAGCTGGTTCATGGCTTCCTGATCGGCAAGCCATTTTTGCTGATAGCGGGCCCAATCCTGACGTTTCCGGCCAATCTGTTCGGACAGGCTGTCCAGCTTGCTTTTTTCTTCTCTGGCCGCCTGCAGCAGGCTTCGTTCACGTGCCGACAGGAATAGGCTTTCCATCCGCTTCTCGGCAGCCTGCAATTTTTTATCATAATCCTCAATCAATCCTGAAAGCCGTTTTTCTTCTTCGCTTTCCCGGTTCATTTGCCGGGTCAATTGTTCGAGATTCTGCTTATCTGTCTGGGCGTTAAGCTGTATTTCTTTGAGTCTGCGCTGAACAGATAGCCCCTCCTGCATTTGCTGCTTTTGACCGGTGATTTCCGGTTCCTGTTCTGCAAGGCTCTGTTTTGCTTGTTCAAGCGCCTTTTTCTTCAGCTGCTCTGTTGCTTCGGCATCATGAAGCTGTCTTTTATTTTCAGCGCAGGTCTTTTCTGCTTCTTTAAGCTCTGTCGCCGAACTGTCGAACGCGTCAAGATAAGGAATCAGCGCATCTGCAGCCTGATCCAAAATCAGGCCCTGTTTTTTCCCCTGGATGGCTTCACGCTGGTTTTCAAGAAGCTGCAAATCCTTTTGTTTCGCTGCCTTTTCTTTTTGCAATTCCTCCACTTTCAGCAATTTATCATAGATCTGCGACTCTTTTTCCCAGGAATTTCGTTTCGCGTCGAGCTCTTTTTTTGTTTCTTGCGAGTGGGCCCGCAAGGCTTCCAAGGCATCCTTCGAAGCGTCTCCAAGCATTGATTCTTTCTCGGTAATGGTCGCTAGATTGCGTCTTGCCGCATCAGCATGCGCCTTCAGACGGGCACTCAGCACATCGCCGTACTTTTCAAGATGAAACAACCGCTGAAGCATTTTCCGCCGTTCATTTCCTTTAAGCGATAAAAATTCAGCAAATTTCCCCTGAGGAAGCACAACGGCGCGTGTAAAATCATCGTGCGTCAGACCGAGAATCTCTTGAATTTTGCGGGTGACGTCTCTTTCTTTGTCTGCCAGCACCTGCTTCTCTCCGCCAAGCTGAAGCAGACGGCAGGAAGCCATGCGCAGGCCGTCATCTTTGGTACGCTTATAGCTGCGCTCAGCCCGATAACGCTTCGTCTGTGCACCGTTCAATTCAAAGGTAAAGCCGACAGCTAATTGATCCTCCAGCTGATTCAGAATACCCTGTGTATGATTAGCTGCGCGTTCCACCGTTCCGTACAAAGCGAGGGTCATCGCATCCAGAATCGTCGACTTACCGCTGCCGGTCGGTCCGAAAATGCCGAATATACCATCTGCACAAAGCGCTTCAAAGTCAATACGCTGCTCTTCCCGGAAACTATTCAGCCCGCGAACGGTCAATTCAATGGGTTTCATCGGTATCACTCCCCACTGCGGCTTCAGATTCTGCTGTTTCTTCTTCGATCAATTGTAAAAATAACTGGATCAGATCACTGCTCGGTTCAGCACCCTGCGTCTGCTGGCGATAAAAGCGCGCAAAAAGCTGATCGATAGGCAATTGCGATCGCTGAATTTCTTCCTTGGATTCGCGAGTTTGATAGATTGGCCGGATATTGACGATATGCTCATTTCTCTTGCGCAGTTCCTGAATATCATGCATCGTCATCGCCTGATCGAGCTTAATTTCGAGATCAATCCAGGCACCAGCATCCCGCTTCTGATCGAGCCATTCTCGAACTTCATTCAAGCCGTTCTCTGCTTTCCAACTGACCAGTCTGCGTCCAGCAGATAATGGCACTTCTGTTATTACCGGCGCTGCAGCGCACGCGGCGTCAATAATGGTTACCGATTTGGTCTGACCCGCTTCGGAAAAACTATAGGCCAGCGGCGCACCGGCATAGCGAGCCGGAACAGACGCATGGCCAATCGTCTGCGGCCTATGTAAATGGCCCATTGCCACATATTGTGCAGTTGCCGGAAAGGCATCCGGATAAACAGTATAAGCGCCGCCAACTTGAATCGGCCGTTCTGATGCCGATTCTTTGCCGCCTGCCACAAAAATGTGAGTCATCAGCAGATTCACTGTGTCTTTTTGAAAATAGCGGGCGTGTTCCTGGAAGAGAAAGGAGACCCGGTCATTATAAGCCCTTTGGAGCGCTTCTTCTTCATTCATTTCGCTCAGGCATTCATTGAGTCTGGACTCCGACGGATAAGGAATGCAGCCAAGCATCAGCGTTTCATTTGTCCGGCGTACAGGCACCGTCAGCGGCTGCGCGACCGGCCGCCCAATGATCGTGATCCCCTGTTTTCCGGCCAGAGGGCGAGAAGCTTCCAGCCGATCCGGACTGTCATGATTACCGGCAATTAGCAGCAGCGGACAGGCTCCACCTAAGGTTATTTGCTGTGCTGTTTCATAAAAAAGTGCCTCGGAACTTGCCGGGGGATTGACCGTATCAAAGACATCCCCAGCCATCAGCACCGCGTCAACCTGCTCATCACGGGCAATGCGGCAGATTTCTTCCATCACCGCCTCTTGTTCTTCTTCTCGTGAACGTCCTTCGAGCGTCCGTCCCAAATGCCAGTCGGCAGTGTGCAGCAATCTCATTCGATACTCCTCTTTTCATCACTAAAATCAATAAATAAGCCGCAGTCAAAAGCATAGAGACCGACTGTATTGACTTTTCTTTTCCAAATGCTCTCAATCGCCATTCGATACAAAATCAGCTGCACGCGGTAACGTCGTCGCAATTCTTGCGCTGCAGCTTCTTTTTCAGGAAACAAATGGCTCAAGTGATCAGTTTTATAATCAATTAATATCAGACCATCAGCATCTTCAATCATGCAGTCAATCACGCCTTGAATGAGAACCTTTTCTTTTTCCTGACGATTGGTTTGGGGCCAAGAACGATAAATCATTGAAGCGTCAGCAGCTAAGCTGAACGGGCATTCACGGAAAAGCTTTCTTGCTGCTAACATCTTCTGGCCAATTGGTGACTGGAAAAAGCGGTCGATCGCTAAATAATCCATTTGCGCTTCCTGCTCGGCAGTCAGAATTTCTTTTTGCACGAGTCCCAATCCCTGACGGTGAATGTCTTCCGCACGCATCGAACCCTCGAGCGAGAGATGCTGCATCAGCAGATGGACAGCCGTTCCGCGTTCTGCCGCTGAAAGTCCCTCTTTTTGAAGAAATCGCGGCCGGTCTCCGCCAATGATCAAAGATTGATGATCCAGCGGCCGATCATCCTGACCTTCACTGAAGTAGTCCTGCTGCGCTTTAATCTCGGTGACTGTCTGCTTAGCCATTGACAGCGTGGACGGCGCGGAAGGATAAGACCAGTTCAGCCTGCGGGCCACCTCATCCTGAAGGCCTGAAAATGAAGCAACAGCCTTCCAGTCTTTCAAATGTTCAAGCCGCTCGGCATCCTTTTGAACACTTTCTGAATGAGCAGGCTCGATTGACCCGGCTGGAACACAGCTGATCAGCCAATCCGAAGGATCAAGCGACACCGCCGTTTTATCCGGCTGATCCCCGGCTATCTCATGCAGAACGCCCGCCGATTGATGACGAATGAGGCTAGGCACAATCCAGTCCAAAAAAGATACTGCCGAGCGGCGCAGGTGTTCCGGAAGCAGCCAGCCATGTGCATGCATCACGCTTTGCCACGGCTTCATGGATCTCTCTGCACCAGTCACGGATCCGCAGAGAATCAATTTTTCCTTTGCCCGCGTCAGCGCAACATAGAGAACCCGCATTTCTTCCGCCAGCGATTCGGCACGCAGCTGCTCTTTAATCGCCAAGTAGAGCAGCGTAGGGACGCTAATCCGCTGTTCCGGATCGATCCAGCGCGTGCCAAAACCAATCGATTTATGCAGAAGTGCCGGAGCCGTCGTATCGCTCATATTAAACCGTTTGCCAAGCCCGGCGACAAAAACGACAGGGAATTCAAGTCCCTTGCTTTTATGAATCGTCATTATCCGTACCACATCTGCCTGTTCGCTGAGGGCTCGTGCTTCGCCCATATCGCCGCCCGTCTCTCTCATCCGCCCTATAAAACGGAGAAAACGGAACAGGCCGCGAAAAGAGGTCTGCTCATACTGACCTGCCCGATCGTAGAGAGCTTTAAGATTAGCCTGACGTTGCGCGCCGCCGATCAGTCCGCCGACATAATCGAAATAACCACTGTCCCGGTAAATCTGCCAGATGAGTTGCGAGACGGGTATCCTTTTGGAAAGGTTCCGCCATTCTTCAAGCTGTTCAAGAAAATGGGCAATTCGTTCAGAAAGTTCATCCTTTTGGGCCGCACCGTATTGTTTCAATGCATCAAAATAACCAGACTGCTGATCACGAACGCGAATCGCCGCTAGATCTTCACCGCTAAAGCGGAAAATTGGCGAACGGAGGACGGAAGCCAGCGGTATATCCTGATAAGGATTGTCGATGACCTGCAAAACAGCCAGCATCACGGTGACTTCGATCGTATCGAAATAGCCTTTGGACAATTCCGCGTAGGAGGGAATATTTCGCGTCTGCAACGTTTCTTTGATGATCGCGGCTGAGCGATTTGCCGCCCGCATCAGAATCGCAATATCCCGATATTTAATCGCCCGCATCTGTCCGCTCTTCCGATCATATATTTTGTAGGCTCCCTGCGTCCCATCCCCAATCAATGCAGCGATCCGATCGGCAATTGCTGAAGCTTCAATTTCAATGCTCTCACGATTATCTTCACTGTCGCCCGTGTCTGAATCTGGATCGTGATCAATGATTTCCAGCTCCACTGCAGAAGGATAGTCCGGATAGTCGGCTCCGCATTTCAACTCGGCAGAAGCGTCATAAGCGACGCCGCCGACTGGCTCGTCCATGTTTTGCCTGAAAATATAATTGATGCCATGAATCACTTCTGCCCGGCTGCGGAAGTTACTGGACAGGTCGATTTTTTCACCCGGATTACCCGGAGCCGAATAATTTTTATATTTACTGAGAAACAGTCCCGGTTCAGCCAAACGGAATCCATAGATGCTCTGCTTCACATCACCGACCATAAATAAATTGCCGCCATCTTTTTCATCACGCGTAATCAGTTGGATTATCGCTTCCTGCACTCTGTTCGTGTCCTGGTACTCATCAATCAGAACTTCTGAAAATTTGGCCTGGTAATGGCGAGCGGCGTCTGAAGGGAACTCCTTCCCAGGTACAGACTCTGGGCTGCGCAGAATGGCCAGACATTCATGTTCCAGATCTGAAAAATCGAGCAGATTCTTTTTCCTTTTTTCATTTTTAAAAGCCTTTGAAAAATCGCTGGTAATCGCCCGGAGAACCGCCACAGAATCTGCCATCTCCTTCAGATCTTGAAGGCCTTCCTCGGCCGATCGCTGGAACCAGTCTGTCTGCAGTTCTGCAATTATTTTTTTTACATGATCACGGGATTTTTGTACGCGTTTCTTTAAAGCCTCATCAACCGATTTATCCCGGCAGGTCTGTAACTTGCCAAAATCAAATGCGAGAATGGCTGCTCGAATCGTCGCCCAAGGTGCTGCGGTAACATCCGGAAGCTGGGCGAAATGGCCCAAATCATTCATTAACGTCTCAGTATAGACTGCTGGTCCTTGCGGCTCGGAACAGATAGCGAGCGCCGCGTCTAATTCGGAGGAAGCACCTGCCAGACGCACAGCCAGTATTTTTTTTAATTCGGCTATCCAGTCTAAAGCATCGATCGCCCCGGTTTCATCCTGCTGATAGACGGATACCATGTGATCGAGCCAGTGCTCTGGCCAGGGATGACTCATTGAGAAATCATAGAGCCGGAAAATAAGTTCGCGCAGCGCGTCGTCGCTTCGATCACCGGAGTAGCGGTCAACCAGACGAAAGAACGCAGAATTGTCAGACGCATAATAGGCTTCCATGACGTCATCAAGCACTTCTTCTCTGATTAAAACAGCCTCAACCTCATCGACCAGACGAAAACCAGGATCAAGATCCAGATAATAGTAAAAGTTTCTGATCACCGAACTGCAGAAGGCATGGAGTGTCATGATTGAGGCTTTCCCAAGCAGTGCCTGCTGACGGCGAAGATAGAGATCCCCGGGATTTTCGCTCAATTTTTGATCGATTGCCCGGCCAATTCTATCACGCATTTCAGAAGCCGCGGCCTTCGTAAAGGTCACAACTAAAAGATTATCAATGCCTGTCCGGCGATCCGGATCCGTAATCTTGCGGATAATCCGCTCAACGAGAACGGCTGTTTTCCCGGATCCGGCGGCAGCCGCAACCAGTAGATTATGGCCTTCAGTGGTTATGGCCTGCCACTGGGCATCTGTCCAGCGGCTGTCAATCGGTTTTTCCAGCATCATCCGTACCTGCCTCCTCCTCAATTTTCTGCAGCAGCCAGTCATCGGGCCTTTGCGGTAAATCACGATAACTGCTGCCTGGCTGCGACTGATCAAACTGGCAGACCGGTCGAAACGGACACAGGTTACAGGGTACCCGCTGTTTCATCCGGTAAGGTGCAATCGAAATGTTTCCGTCAGTGATCTGCCTGCCTGCCTGCTCCATTTTCTTCTGCGTATAGTCCCGCAAGGCCGTGAAGGCTTCCGCCGTGGCCACCTTCGAGTCTTTATATAATTCTCCATTTTTTTTCACACCGAAGGGAGCAATAATGGATCGCTTTCCGGTTCCGTTTTGGTCCATTAAGAGCAGAGCATCCGGATCCTCAAGCAGTAAACCTTTCATCTTAAAATCTTTAAATAATTCATTTGCGATCGCCTCAGAGCTCATCTTTTCGGATAGATTCAAGAAAGGATTATGGACATGAAAATAAAGCACGCCGGCAGGTTCGGCTTCTTTGCCCAGCCAATCCTTAGAATAAGTAATCACCACATCGAGATAAGTAAGCATCTGCAAAGCCAATCCGTAATACACATCGTTCAGATTCAGATCGCGGCTGCTCGATTTATAATCAATAATGCGCAGCATCAGCCGTCCCTGTTCCTCGGCTTTGTCCACGCGATCGATCCGGCCGACGATCTGCATGCTGCAGCCATTTTTCAGCTGATACGTCAGCGGCGGAATTGGCTGCCCCGGTCCGAACGGCAATTCCAAACTGATCGGCACAAAATGGCTTGAAGCTGCCTGTTTGCGCATGACCTGCGCCACCCGGGCAACGACCTGTTCCAATTTGTGTTGAAGATATTTATAGCGGCTGGTACTGGATAAGATCTGACGTTGTAATTGCGGGGCCAGGTTTTTTACGGTCGTTTCAGCGAGTTCATCGCAGGCTTCAGGTGATAAATCGGCCCAATCCTGCTTACTCTTCATTATCTGCTCTGTCATCCGCTTAATGGCGAGGTGGAAAAGCTGACCGATATCCGGTGCCGCCAATTGATAGACGTCACGGTCCCGCAGTTTCAAGCCATACGAAGCGAACTGTGAAAAGGGACAGGCGTTAAAAAGTTCCAGGCGCGAAACACTGCCGCGGATCGACTCCCCGTACAGTTCTCGTGCCGCATGTGTACTGAGTTGCTCATTATTCATCGCAAAGAGACTGGACAGTATCTTTTGACCAAGCACTTGCCACTCATTGTGTGCCGTCAGCCAATTAAAGGTATCCCACCAAATATCTGAGATCGGATACCCCCGCTGCCAGTCACGAATCTGTGTGGCCAGAGAACTGATCGCCTTCCGCGGATGGTTAATAAAAGCAAGCTGAGCAGCTTCATCAAGTCCCCGGGGTTCGGATGGCGCAATTGCTGTTTTTAATTGTGGAAAGAGCCGTTTGATTCTGCCGACAAGCGGTGACGCTTTGAGTGCGTCACCCTCTTCGGACGCCAGAGGATAAGATAAAAAGAGATGCTTAGACGGCAAGGTCAAAGCTCTGTAGATCCATTCATTTTCTGCTGCCATCTGCTCCTCGTCACCATCTGCCAAATGCAGACCTTCATCCTCCAGCAAACTGCGATCCTCATCGGAAAATAGGCCTTGCTGAACGGGTTTTGCCGGAATCACGCCTTCATTGATGCCAAGAATGAGGACCGCTTTCCAGTCGGCCGCACGCAGATGATCAATACTGCTGACCTGGACCTGATCGAGTGCGGGAGGGACCTGGGCAAATTCCAGCTGATCCAGTCCCGTGTCAAGCACATCACAGAACAGTTCAAAAGACATTGCTTCATCTCCGGCACCCTCTGCACATTGATCCAATAGACCAATTAACGCATCCCAAGCCTGACGGTGTTCGCGCGCCTCCTCCAGACGATTCCCTTGCTCGGCACTGCGCGCAAGTCGTGTCAATTTTTCCGGGGCGGCTAATTTAATTAAGAAGTCATAGACAGCGGTGCATTGTGCCTTTACCGTTTTCGCCGCGCGCAAAGCCTGTTCAAAAGCGGATAGGGGCTCCGCGATCAGTAGGCGTGTCCGGTGCAGCGCATTTCGAATCTCCTGTTCTTCCAAAGTTGCCGGTCGTTTATTTTCTTCGAGTCCGCGATATTTCTGATAATCCCATGGGTCTGAAGCTGTCCATCTTTTTCTGCCGGAAATGCCATAAGCCATCACATAATTTTCCAGCCGATCAAATGCCTCCCGTTCCGGTTCAACCGGAGCGCCCGTTGGTAAAAATAAATCGGTTTTTATGCAGCGAAAAACCGGTTCATAGCGCCAGTTCTGCCGAAAAATCTCCAAAGCGGACCGCACGCATTCAATCAGCGGATGATGATGCATGGATTTCTTCTGATCAATAAATACGGGAATCCCGTAATCGGAAAAGAGTGTCTCAATCAAATCCCGATAGTCTTTCAAATGACGCACTAACACAGTCATTTCCCGGAATCGATAGTTTTTATCGCGGACGAGCATCATTAGCTGACGCGCCGCCTGCTCCACCTCTTCGCGCCGGTTAACAGCCTCAGTGAGTTTCAGCCCTTCCGTCTCCTGCAGCGGTTCTCTGGAAAAATGACCAAAAGCTGTATTGATATTTTTCAATGCAGCCGAGGAACTGCGCAGAATTTTGGTTTTCAAAAGGGTTGGTTCAAGTTTTACCGATAACGCTTCCGCCCGCTCTTTCAGATTCAAATAAAGCAGCGCCGGATGTCGAAACGGTGAAAACTGATCAGGCGCCCGATCATAAATTCGATCACAGCCAGCGACGATCGTCAGACGAGTCGAGGTTTCCATTAGACATTCAACAACCATCTGCTCCTCAGGGGTCATCGTCTGGAAGCCGTCCACCCAAATTTCCGCTTTTTGCAGAAAAGCAGTGTCCGGAATTTTTTCACACATCAGTTTTAAATAATCATCGCCGTCTACATACTTTCCGGATAAGGTCTGATTAAACTCCTGATAAACGAGCGCCAAATCATGCAGCTTGTCGCCGGCCGCCTGGTTATCACCAGGCGCTCCGTTAAGACGTGCGGCCTGCTCGCTAACCTGTTCCGGGTTCAGACAATAGCGTTTAAATTCTGTAAGAGTTTGCGCGAGCAGCTCAAAAAAACCGGATTGTTCGGCAGCTTTGTGGAAAACGCGAAAACGCGTGCTATGCTGTCTGACAATTTTTCGCAAAATCATCGCAATCCCCGTATCATCCAGATGAAGACGCGTGATGCCGCCTTGCTGCTGAAGCACGCGCAGCGCCAGACGTGGAAAGCTGTAGACGTTCAGCCGCGTCAGTCCGCCGAAACGGGGGGTCGCCGCGAATGCATACTCCATGCCGAATGTCATATGTTCAGGAACAAGATAAATCAACGGATCGCCGGCTGGGTCTTCCTGAATTTTTCGCCGAGCTTCTTCCATGCACAAGGCTGTTTTCCCGGTTCCTGATCTTCCTAAGATAAAGCGGACCGACATCATTTCTCTCTCCCGTCTCTCGTTAAATCGCTTGGTTCCATTATAACACACAGGAACGTTTGTTCGCTATTCTGGGGCGACTTTTACGGAAAGTTGTTTTCCTCTAAGATCGAATCACTCAAAAAAGAGTGCATGAAAAAACCCCGCCACATTAAAAATCAGTGTTCGGAGCTTCTCTCACTCTTATTTATTTTCCCGATATTTTCCAACTTTCTCTTCAATGGATGTGCCTTGCGGGCGGTAATGAATTTTCACTTCAGCAGCGACTTCATCGGCACCAGCTGCAACTGTTGCCAGTACCGTTTTTTTCACAACGTCCAATAATTCATCGAGCTCGCCTTCCAGAATCGTTTCCAGAGCGGTGACTTCGTATTTGACTCCCGATTGCTGGATCGTCTCAATCGCTTTATCAACCAATTCATAGGTATCCTTGTCCTTCGAAAACGGCAGAATTTGCAGACCGACATTGCTTGTTGGCATCATCACACCCCTATCCGTACTGTTTTTATTGAGCGCTGCCGCCTAATAGCGGTACCGTTAATTGTCCTCTTTTAATGATAATCAAGCATCAAAGACCTCGACCTTATCCATCACATCACCATTCTCCATCGTAAGAACAGCATCGATTCCGCTGGTGACTTGTCCGAAAACCGTATGAACACCGTCCAGATGCGGTTGCGGCTGATGCACGATGAAGAACTGGCAGCTGCCCGTGTCTTTCCCGGCATGAGCCATCGAAAGTGCGCCCTGCACATGCTTATGCGGATTGCCATCCGTCTCACATTTTATCGTGTAGCCGGCATCCCCTGTGCCGTTCCCATTCGGATCGCCGCCCTGGCTGACGAAGCCTGGAATGACTCGGTGAAAGGTTAACCCATTATAAAATCCGCTGTTAGCCAATTTTTCGAAATTAGCCACCGTGTTTGGTGCTTCGTTAGGAAACAGGTCAAATTCGACCTTTTTGCCGTTTGCAAGCTGTATATATCCTTTTTTACTCATCACTACCACCCCTGTAAATACACTTTTAGGAGTCCATTCTACCATATTGTCAGCCTATAGAAAAAGAATAGGGTTGGGAAAATCTCCACCCCACGTAATCATTAAGCAAAAATGATGAACGATTCCCATTCGAGCCAAGCTTTTACTCAGGACATCGCAGGACTATTATTTCCTGCTCCCACCTCACATTTGAACTAAGAAATGTGTGAATGTCTTTTCTATGTTAAACTCATTACAAAACTAACTTTTGGAGGGCTTCAAAGTGAATATCTTATGGGACTTCGATGGAACATTATTTGATACCTATCCAGCTTATACAAGTATTCTCTCTGAGGTATTAGGGAGTAATATCGATAAACAAGAAATATACAATAACCTTAAGATTTCATATCCGCACACCATCGATTACTATAAGATTTCCCCCGAACAAAGAGAAAAAATAAGCGCCTTAAAAAAGAACATTTCTCCAAAAGATATACATCCCTATCAAAATGTTGAACAGGTATTAAAGCATGCAAATAAAAATGTGATAATGACGCATAAGCGCAGAGCAGGTGTTTTATCAATTTTAGAATACTACAGGTGGGATAAATATTTTGCTGATATGGTTACGATTGATGATGGATTTCCGCGCAAGCCCAATCCCCTTGCATATATGTATCTGCAAAAAAAATACCCCATTGATTTAGTCATTGGAGATAGAGAGCTGGATTTGTTACCTGCAAAAGAATTGGGGATCTCAACCTGCATTTTTCAAGGTCAGTCCAGTGTGGCTGATTATCATCTTGATAACTATTCTGACTTTTTTAAACTTTGTGGTCTACCTCCTGCGGGTCACCGTTTGTAGGCACTTAACTGAGAGAAACATATACCCTGCATCGAGTGAAACATGACACTTAAAGCATAAAATCATCAGGCTTTCTAATATTCCAGCTTAATACTTTGTTCAATTTGTTTATGAACGGCTTTAGTACCTCATCCAGGTAATTCTGTGATTCTAACCTTTTAGGCGCGCTCATTGACCAACCAAAAATAAGCTTTTGATTCATGGAAGAGGAAAACATTTTTCAGCTGCGAAATGATTCGCCGTATAGAATTGAAACAAGCGTCAATTGCATTCCTATTTCTTGCTCTTTTTCCGTTCGATCAGATTCAATGCGATCATGGAAAGCCCGATAACGACCGCGCCCATGGCGTATCCAGCCAGGATGTCTGTCGCGTAGTGAACGCGCAGGAACGGACGGCTGAAGCCAATTAGCAGAATGATCACTAGCCCGGCGCTCACCCAGAGAATTCTCAGCCACCTGGCATGAATATGCGGCAAAATCAACAGGATCAGCAGGCCATAAATTGTCGATCCGTTCATCGCATGGCCGCTTGGAAAGCTGTACCCGGTTTCATGCGTCAGATGAAGGAAATCAGGACGCTGGCGCATGACCCACTCCTTAAGCAGCCGGTTCAATCCCCTTTCCACTAGAAATGCAGCCGGCAAAAGCAGAGCTGCGGCAAATCTTTTTTTATAGAGCAGAAAAATCAGAAAAATAATAATGACTGGAAGCAGCAAATGTGATGAAGCCATCTGCGTGAATTCCCGAAAAAAATGAATGAACGGTTCCCGTCGCAGGGGATTCAGAAAAATAATCAAGCGATTATCCCATGACTGAACAACCGGGTTGCGGATAGCAAGTACAAGAACCAGAAAGAACAAAAGTCCTGATAATGCTAACCACAAAGCACGCAGCGTTGATCGATTAGATGGCTGATTCATCCGAACCCGTCCCTTCTCCTTTTATCTCGATACAGTTTACTATTCCCATCGAAAATTCATACCGATCATTTTAATCAGAGCATCCAACATTTTGCAAAAAAGGATAATCTCCTCGCTTCTGCGGATAAACTCCTCGCTTCTGCGGATAAACTCCTCGCTTCTGCGGATAAATTGCCTATTGGGCTGCAAAGGCAGCCCTCAGGCAATCCATCCTATCCAAACGCTCATCATTTTAGTCGCTGTAAGCGTTGAGCAGAGCGTTCAACACCGGTTATCCCTATCGTTTCTTTTATTTTCTCGAGGCATAAAAAAAGCTCCGGATACCGGAGCAAAAAATGAAACTAAAGAGAGTATTCCACTACTCAATAAATAGATTAACATGCAATTGTCGATAAATGTCGAAATCAGCCTTTTTTTGACATTTGCCATTCATCAAAAGGAGCCATCCAAATTTCGATAATTGCATTCAGAATTTGCCTGAGCGAAGAGGAGCGACTATGCTTAGAATAAGTTAGCGCTTACAATTATATGATTTATATATTTTATGATCCGCCGATAGCTTCCTGCTATTTTCTTTCTGATCCCTCGTGTACAATAAAATGATTGAGAAGGAGGGCGTTTATTTTGAAAGACTTTACATTTAATCTGAATGGTTCTTGGCAAGGTTCCTGGGACGGCAAAGGGCGAATTCACACGAATGGGCTGGAAACCGCGATAGCCGTCGATCCGTCGATGAACGGAAGCGGACAAGGCACGAACCCGGATGAGTTGCTGCTTAGTGCGCTTGCCTCCTGCTATATGATCACCCTTGGTATTCGACTGAATAAAGAAGGCATCGACTATGATCATGTCTCCATCCGTTCGGTAGGTATTGTAACAAAAAAAGATGGCTTACATTTTGAAAAAGTGACTCATTATCCAGTCATTTATCTGAATCGTCAGCCGAGCGAAGATAGCCTGCGCGATAAACTGCTGGCTGCGGTTCATCGTGCAGAAATGGATTGCATGATTGCAAAAGCTGTTCATGGGAACATCAGTATTTCCATTGAACCAGCATTCGAAGTTTGCGTTCCCAACTGACAAAATAGCTGATCACCCTAAATAAAGCATGGACGCGAAATTTCGAGCGTTCATGCTTTTCCTTTTATAGCGACCTTCACTTTATAAATATCGTCTTTTGTCAAATTGGTAAGCTGTTGTACCCGGCGAGAGGTTCGCTGAAATTTCTCCTTGTCCCGGACAAAATCCAGCTGGATAGAAGAAATGGTTTCATCAAGCTTTTTCTTCTCAACCGCTATTTCTTCCGCACGTTTCCGCATCTTTTCTGTCGTTTTTGCTAAATCTGCCAGTGTCCCATTTAATTGTTTGGCTGTCCGGATTAATGAGAAAATGAATAAAACGATCGCACAGACAACCAGGATCACACTCAGATAGACAATAATCATTCCAATCACCTCATTCCAAGAAGCGTCTCTATTTACAGTCTTATTCCCTTTATTTTGTCTTTATCATACCCTATTCAGCAAAAAAAATCATTTTAGCATCCTTTTTTGCGGATTTGCCCGTTTTGTGACGGCTTTGCTATACTGGTTGTAGAGAAGACAGGCAAGGAGGATTTGACATGGAAAAAAAAATCGCATTAATCACTGGCGGGACGCGAGGTATTGGCAAAGCCATCGCCTTGAAATTCGCTCAGAACGGTTATGATCTGGTTTTAAATTATGCCAGAAAAGCAAGTGCCGCCGAACAGGCAAAGTCAGAGATTGAAAGCAACTATCAATCCAAGGTCAAAATTATCAAAGCAAATGTTGGCGAAGTGGAGCAAATTGGCCAACTTTTTGAAGATGCCGAGCGTACGTTTGGCAGGCTGGATGTATTTATCAATAATGCCGCTTCAGGTGTCCAGCGCCCCCTGATGGATATTCAGGAAAAGCACTGGAACTGGACGGAAGATATAAACGCGAAGGCCTATTTATTTGCCGCCCAAAAAGCAGCACGTCTCATGGCAAAAACCGGTGGCGGTCATATCGTGGCTCTCTCTAGTCTCGGAGCGGTTCGGGCACTGCCAAATTATGTTGTCGTCGGTGTTTCCAAGGCGGCTGTGGAGGCGCTCACACGTTATCTGGCAGTCGAACTGGCCCCGATGAATATTACGGTAAATACGGTATCGGGCGGAGCCGTTGATACGGACGCGCTCAAACATTTTCCAAATCGAGAGGAACTGCTGGAGCAAGCGGCAAAGCATAACCCGGCAGGCCGAATTGTCAAACCGGAAGACCTCGCTGAAGCCGTTTATTTTCTTTGCAGCCCGGCTGCCTTTATGATCCGTGGGCAGACACTTACCGTTGACGGCGGTTTATCTCTGCTTGCTGAATAGACAGCCCTCCCACTTCACCAAAGGAAGGAGCCTCCCGCCCCTTCCTTTGGTGAAGCTGTCTACTATACTAGTGTCATTTTATAACGCCGCATAAGATCCGTTTTCCCGAATTTCCGGCAGGATCGCTGGTCTGATCGTCTCCCAATTCATGAATAATCAGAGCAGAACCATCGGCATCTCTGAGCGAATTGGGTCGCCCTTCTTGCAAGGTTACTCGCGAGTTGAAAAGAACCGTGTTGACCCGGCCATGTCGATCCGCAAAAATATTCGGCATATCTCCGGCATGCGGCCCATTCGGATTCTTCAGACCATGCTGCTTCTCCTCTGGGTTAAAATGTCCTCCGGCAGACATGAAATCAGGGGGACTGCAGACACCGTTCTCATGGAAATGAATACCATGAATTCCCGGTCTTAATCCATTTGCTTTCAAGGCAATACGAACACCCTTAGGCGTTTCAGATAACACGGCTTCGCCCATTTGCTCGTTTCGGTCATTTATTAAGGGAACAATTATTTTTTCCTGCCCCGTTTCTTTCGCACTGACACGATGATAAGACTGGTGCGCATAAGTGACTACAGAAAACATTAATAAAGCACCAATCACATAGATGATTTTACCAATTTTCACCAGAATCGACCTCCTGTGGTTAGATTGTGCAGCTTTGTTTTTTCTATTCCACAACACGTCTTTGTTTTGTGCTTTTTCAGTCGTTTGAGAAGAAAATCAGAGATTCAATAATTTCTACGGAGGTGTCTTCCATGAAAATACTTGGGGAATTCAGAAAATTTCTAGCAAGGGGAAACGTGATCGACCTGGCTGTCGGCGTTATCGTCGGGACCGCTTTTGGACAAATCGTCAGTTCTCTTGTTAAAGACGTGGTCATGCCGCCGATTGGATTGTTGCTTGGAAAAGTCGATTTCAGCAATTTATATATTAACCTAACCGGGCATGCTTATAAAAATTTAGCAGCTGCTCAGAAAGCCGGAGCACCTACTATCAATTATGGATTATTTCTTAATCAAGTGATTAATTTTCTGATCATCGCGCTGGTCATATTTTTGACTGTCCGGATGATTAATCGTTTTTCAGTCAAAAAAGCGGCCCCGCAAAAAACGAAGAAATGTCCTTATTGCCAATCTTCAATCCCTGTTGCTGCAACAAAATGTGCCTATTGCACGTCCGACTTGGTTGAAGAACAAGGACATTCCCCTGCTTAAAGTTCCGCTGCAGAGAGTGCAACGCTTCAGATTAGTTCATATTAAAGGGAACGTCCAACATGCGACATTCCCTTTTTTGTATCTCTTTATTCCCAGAGCATGTATAATAAGAAAGCATTTATTGATTCATATTTATACTGGAGTGACGCTCGATGTTCTTACAAACTAATCATTCGGTGATTGCCGGTATCTGTCTCATCCTTCTCGGTCTCCTCATCTCGTTCAGCAAGAAGCTGTTGCCCAAACTCTTGCGGCGAACCCTTTTCCAGCGAATTGGGAAAAGGCTCTATGTATCAGCCGGATTGATGATCGTACTCGCCGGTGTTTATCTCATTTTGTGTCCCCTGCTAATTGTCATGATGGGAGAAGATTATTGGATCCTCTTCATCCTTGGAATCATTGCCTGCTGTATGCTTTTCATCCTTTTGCTGCTTGATTGAGGGCACCGGATCATTTTATCCCCTCAGGCTCACCCCTATAGTCCGCGGATAAGGGGCGCTCCTCTGCATGAGTAATCAGATCTCCGTCAAAATCAAAATGATACTCCACAGGGGTTCGCTTTGTTGAATTCAGCAACTTCAAAGCAAAAAAGCGCAGCGTCGGAACCGTTCCGAGATTGTCCGATGAGAAGACCCAATCAACCGGTTTCCAATCGAGTATTCCCTCGCGTGTGGCTCGAGGGAACCCTTTCTCTTTTTGTGCTAAATCGGCAGTGAACAGATACATTCCCTGAGGCTCTTCTCCTTCCGGATGCCATGTAGCAATTCCTTGATAAAGCGGATGAAGGAGCTGCACGCCCGTCTCTTCCCTTATTTCGCGAATCATGCATCCCTCTGCTGATTCGCCGGGCTCCAGTTTCCCGCCAATACCGTTCCAACAACCCTTCCACGGCTTCTTCTTCCTGTTAATCATCAGCAATTCCTCTTGATAACGAATCAATGCCAAAGTATAGCGCAGCAATATAGACACCTCACTTATTCTCAGATATTATGAATCTATTATAGCAAAGTCAAGTTTTCTTGAAAAAATTAATTTAGAAAGCGCTGTTCTGAAGCATTGACAGAACATACGTTTGCCATTAAAATGTAATCAGAACATTTGTTCAAATAAAATGAAGAGGTGATTGAGATGGCATCAACGGGAACAGGATCCAGCCTGCATTTCAGTATTCTTAAACAGTATGGCGTTTTATCAACAGAAAGCAGCGGTTGGTCAAAGGAATTGAATTTGGTCAGTTGGAATGATCGCGAGGCAAAGTATGATATCCGCAGCTGGGCACCAGACAAGAAGAAAATGGGGCGAGGAATTACCCTGACAGGAGACGAATGTGCCCTACTGCGCACCTTGCTGAATTCCCGTTTCCCCAAAGAGATTCCAGAAACACGCGAAAATTCATCATCGGCAGCAGAGGCACCGCAGCCAGTTCGAAGAGCAGCAGGCACCCCCCAGCCTGAAGCCCCTGTTCGCGAGGCAACCATACCTTCTGCCTGATTTTCTGCCTCTTTCTCGGCGCTCCCCCTCCCTGTAATTTATCCAATGGATTCCTGTTCTCAATTCTTCCCGCTTTTAACCTGGCCATTCAATTGACGGCTCGCTTCCGTGAGTTTTTGTCCCTCTCGGCTATCGCCTATGAAAACTAAAAGGCCGCAGAAGACAAAAGCTCTTGGAATACATATATAAAAGACTGATCACAGATTTTCAAATTATACGGGTCAAGCAAAGGATTTCATAAAACGCTCTGCATGCAGAAAATTCTCCAATCATTTCTGATTGACACCTTTGGATAATTTCCATAAACTGAAATTGTGCCTTTTTTGTCGATTTACGTCTATTAAAAGTTCACAAATAAAGCGAGATTATTATTCTATAAATCTTTTTTAATTTGTGCGAAAACAGAGATTGGGAGGAGATTTGCATGGGGGAACGGCTTCTTGAAAAAAATACCGGTTTTAAAAAATGGTGGCAGATGATGCGTCCTCATACGCTGACCGCTTCGATTGTTCCGGTTACATTGGGAACAGCGATGGTCCTGCCGATGCGAAAACCGGCTCTCCTATTGTTTGCAGCAATGCTTATCGCATCCATATTTATTCAGATCGCGACAAATCTGTTTAATGAGTATTTTGATTACAAACGGGGACTGGATACAACGGAATCCGTGGGTATTGGCGGGAGCATCGTCCGTGACGGTTTTCACCCGAAGACGATACTCCGGCTGGCTTTTGCGTTGTGTCTTGCAGCCATGTTTATTGGTATCTATATCTGTATCGAAAGCAATTGGTGGATTGCAGTGGCCGGTTTGATCTGCATCCTTACCGGCTATCTCTATTCTGGCGGTCCCCGTCCGATTGCCTATTCGCCTTTTGGTGAATTGATTTCAGGTTTGTTTATGGGCGTTTTCATCATTTGGATTTCTTTCTTCATCCAAGCAGAAACGCTGACTCTGAATTGCATTCTGATTTCGATTCCGATTGGCATTCTTGTCGGTGGCATTAATATGGCCAATAATATTCGAGATTTGGAGGGCGATAAGGCCAAAGGACGGCGTACTCTGCCGATTTTACTTGGGCGCCCTCGCGCAATACACGTTCTCAGCCTCCTCTTTGCTTTTTCTTATCTGTGGATAATTGGGCTGATGTTTTTTCATGTCGAATCCGCCTGGCTGCTTATCGTTTTCGCCAGCCTTCCCAAAGCGATTCAAGCAACGAAGTTATTCCGAGGAAAAACAAAATCAATCCAACTGATGCCGGCGATGAAAGCAACGGCACAGATGCAGACGTTATTTGGTATCCTGCTCTCCATCGGTCTGCTGCTCGATTATTTCATATGACTGCTTTCTCCCGTTGATTTCATTGGGAGAGGTGCTCAGAAAAGGTCGTTGAAGTTAAGAATTAATCATTGCATAATCTCAATCAAGCATGTAAAATGAAATTGTCAATTAAATATTGTATTCCTTCAGGGCAGGGTGCGATTCCCGACCGGCGGTATTGAATGTCAATTCAGAGTCCGCGAGCCTTCGGGCAGATCCGGTGCGATACCGGGACCGACAGTAAAGTCTGGATGAAAGAAGGATGATGTGAGGATTAGCTTGTTTGTTGTGCACTCTCATCACGATGTCGCGTATGCCTGTCATTTTTGTTGACAGCAGTTTTTTAGCGTGAAACCAAAGCCCGAAGGATTGAATCCTCCGGGCTTTTTATATTGTTTCCGCTACCGTCCGAATCTTCCAATTAGCAAGCGGCGGTGCAAAAGGCAATCCTGATGAATCGAGTCATAACCCAATCGGCACCTAGCACCGTCCCCAACTAATCTATTTTATGGGGTGATTTTATGAAACACGCTTTGTCTTTGAAAAAAATGATTTCTGTCTCTTTACTTTCAGCAATTGGTTATCTGATCATGCTTATTGCCTTTCCTGTCCCAATGCTCCCTGGTTTTCTGACGCTGGATTTTAGTGATCTTCCGGCGTTAATCGGTGCGATCATTCTCGGACCGGGTGCTGGCATTCTGATAGAAGCGATTAAAAATATTCTTCATATTCTTCTGTCGAGTTCGCTGACCGTTGTCCCAATTGGCGAAATGGCTAATTTTGTGGCAGGATCGATTCTAATTATTATTTCCTGGCTCTTTTACCGCCGCCGTTATTCACTGCTTTCGCTTGTCTACGGAATGATCGTCGGGACAATCGTCATGACGATCATCATGTCCATTGCTAATTATTATATTATCTTCCCTGGTTACGCCCTCTTCCTTGGAATGAGCGAGAGCACAGTTGTTAATGCTGCCCAGGCCGCTAATCACGGTATTCATAGTCTGCTCACATTGATTGTGTACGGCGTTATGCCGTTTAATTTGTTAAAAGGAATTGCATTGACCCTCTTGATGGTTCCGGTCTGCCTGCGTCTGAAAAGCTTTATCCAGAAAAGAACAGCCGCCTGACGAGAGCGTCTGTCTCAGGTACATTTCGGACCATAGAAAAGCGCGCCCCTCTTTTTCCGGGACGCGCCTTTTTGTCTGCCCACTTTTTAATCTTCTGTGCGCAGGAAGAGTTATTGATTAATAAACATATGCTGTACCAACAATGACCAATAGGATAAACAAAACAACGATTAATGCAAATCCGCTGTTATATCCGCCGCTAGTTGCACCCATATCGCCAATCGCTCCTTTTTCCCCGGATTTTGAGCAGCTTCCTGCTCAGCACTACATTTTATGCCGCAGAAAATTATTGGTGTGGACATTAGCGGAGATCAGGGCAATCCTCATTCCCAGGGCTTCTCCAGCGAAATTTCTGAAGCAAAAGTTTGAGTTTCAGCACGGCGCTCTCGTCGGTGTAAATAGCGTTTTTCCGCACTCTCATGAAGCAGCCTCTCCTCTTCTGTCTCAGGAATAACTTTAGCAACTGCAACCGGTTCGCCGTTTTCTCCGATCGCAACAAAGGTCAGAAAACAGGTGGTGCACAATTTCCGTTCCCCAGTCATCAAGTCCTCAGTTATAATCTTCACGAAAACTTCCATAGAAGTGTGGTGAGTCCAAGTAACAATCGCTTCCAGGCAAACTGACGAGCCCGCCTTAATCGGGCAAAGAAAATCCACCGAATCGATTGAGGCGGTCACAACCAATTGACGCGAGTGGCGCATCGCTGCAACCGCAGCAATATTATCGACGTACATCATCAGCTTACCACCGAAAAATGTACCATGATTATTCGTGTCGCTGGGCATGACATGTACCGAAGTGATTGAACGAGATTCATTGACCTTTTTCGTTTCCACGCGACTTCCCTCCATTGAAAATATCTGCATCATCCCGGATAGTTATTCGTCCCTATTTCCTCTCCAATCATAATGCAAATCGTCTCCATTACCAAGCCCAACAGCTTGATCACTAAATTCTATTTGCAAGAAGTAGCAAAAGCTCCCTTTTTTTCGTAAAAAGAAACTTTTCTTTTCAAAAAACCTTATTTTTCGCCATTTAGGGTATTGACAAATTGAAATTTATCTATCTCGTTGTTACATAACTGTAATCCCTGTTAAACATGGCTGAGACATTGGACGCTTACAATAACCCTTGGACGCAAAAAAGAGAGACCTTTCGTTTTGTGTACCTAAGGAGGTTTAAACTTTATGAATATCATTAAAGGGCTGACAGCAGTGACAAGTTTGACGGTCTTCATGGGAATGATGACGCCAACTGCATTTGTCCACGCCAAAACGAACAGTACAAATGATAATCACGTTGAAAAAAGTGAAGACCCTGATTATATTTCCAATTCAGCCGGATTCTCGATTATCCGTCCGGTCAATCAATCAGCAAGCAAAGACAGTAATATGATATTTGGAAATAGTCTGCTCCAGCAAGGGGATAATGGTCCTTCGGTTGCCAAGCTGCAGGATGTCCTGCAGAAACTGGGCTATTATACCGGCAATGTCGATGGTATCTTCGGAGCAAGCACCTTGGCTGCAGTCAATGCCTTCCAATTAGACAGTAAACTCGATAACACCGGTATTGTCGGAGCAGCAACGAAGACCGTTCTCTTTGATACTTACCGCAATACTCCTGAATTCAAGAAATATCAAGAACAGTTGGCCGATATTAAAATTCAGGAAAAGAAGAAAGCTTTAAAGGAGAAAAAAGAAGCAGCAGAACGGGCTAGAATCGCTGCTGAGCAGGCCAAGAAGGAAGCGGCAGCAAAGATAGCAGCAAAAGAAGCAGCCAAGGCGGCGGCAAAAGAAGCTCAGGAAAAGCAGAAAAAGGCCAATCAGCCAGTCGCCAGCAATCTTTCCTACCATCCGCAGAGCGACTCGACTGCTCCTTCCTCGAACGGACAGTCGATTACGGTACTCGCTACCAGCTATTCACTCAATGGACGTACAGCAACGGGAACGGATTTTGGGAGTAATCCGAACGCAAAAGTGATTGCTGTTGATCCGAGCGTCATTCCCCTCGGATCGCGAGTTCAGATCCCCGGTTACGGTGTCTACATCGCCTCTGACACAGGCGGAGCCATTAAAGGCAAGCGGATTGATATTCACCTTCCGACAAAAGACGCTGCCGTGAGCTTCGGTGTAAAAACACTAACTGTACGAATTCTCCATTAATAGATAGCAAAAAGAGATCAGGGAATTTAAACGACTCCCTGATCTCTTTTTTGATCGGAAAAAGGCAGGCAAAACTTAATTCTCGGACTTATGGATTGATTCGGTACTGAATATGCTGCTTCTCTGCATGACGTTCAAGACCGAGATCGATTAATTTTTCAATCAACTGCTTATAGGGGACACCCGTGTGTTTCCAGAGCAGCGGAAACATGCTGAACTGTGTGAAGCCGGGCATCGTGTTGACCTCATTAAGCAGGACGCGCTGATCCTTCTCGCGGACAAAGACATCAACCCGCGCTAATCCGGAAAGATTTAGAGCGGTGAACGCCCGCTTCGCCACATCTTCCAGTTCTGCAACGACCTTATCCGGAAGTTCTGCCGGAATAACCAGCGTACTTTTACCTTCCTGATATTTAGATTGATAATCATAGAATGCGGCATCCTTTGTCACAATCTCGCCAGGAACAGAAACGGCCAGCTGATGATTGCCAATCACACCGATTTCTATCTCGCGCCCGTCGACCTGGGCTTCAATGATTGCCTTCGTATCAAAACGCAAGGCTTCATTTATGGCTGCGGAGAGTCCCGTTTCGCTCAGGCAGCGGCTGATGCCGACACTGGAACCGCAATTGGCCGGTTTGATGAAGCAAGGATAACCGATTTCTTCCTTAACCTGCTGAATAATAGCGGGCGCATCTGATTCCCAGCGATATTGGGGGACAGAAATGTATTCCGGTCCAGGAATATGATGCGCAGCAAAAACATCCTTCATCATGACTTTGTCCATTCCTGCAGCCGAACCGGCAACACCTGTTCCCACATAAGCTAAATTCAGCAGTTCAAATAGGCCCTGGACCGTTCCGTCTTCGCCATTCGGCCCGTGAAGCAATGGAAAAATAATATCTGGTCGTTTGCTAGAGCCGTCCAGCTTAGTGGATGGTGCAAGCCAGTGCTCCGCTTGATTTTCTAGTGTTTGATTCTCATTTAGCAGCAGTTCTTCTTGATGTGCCAGCCTTTTCGTCAGAACTTTACCAGCGATCCAGCGTCCATCCTGCTGAATATGAACCGGCAAAATATTATATTTATCCATGTCCATTGCATTGATAACGGAATAGGCAGTCAATAATGAAATTTCATATTCCGTCGATTTGCCGCCGTACAGAACAGCGACTGTTTTTTTCTCCTGTGTCATCCGTTTCTTCCCCTATTCTCTTCCAATATTGAGCCGTCACGAGCTCGCCATACCTAGTTTAGCACAAACCTCATTCAAAAGATGCGTCCATTTTCTCAAAGGATCCTGCGTTTTCCCATCAAAAAAGAGACCTAATGAAGGAGAAAGTTCAGTCATCAAGCGCCGCACCATTAATCATTCATTCGGTCAGCCCCCGACTTTTCGTTCGGTAGGCTAACGATTCAATTTAACTTTTTCAAGAAATTCGATACGTTCCAGCATCGTGGGATGATCGTACTGAATCCATTTCACGAGCGCCGGTGGATTCATCTCGCTCAGACTTGAGGCAGAAAGCTTTTGAAAAGACGTTATGGCCGCCTGACGGTTCTCTGTCATGTGGATCGCATAGTTATCCGCCTGATACTCAAAATGACGTGATACGGCATTTTGCACCGGTTCACCAGCAAAGGAGAGCAACGCAAAAATAAGCAGAACCAGAGGAAGTGCTGCAAGATCACCGGGATGCTGCAAATTCAAGCGGCTGCCCCATCTGCGCACCACCCAAAGCAAAAGCTTTGCCGCCAAAAATAGGCCGACTAGCAAAGCAAGCATCGCTGCCGCCGTTCCCCAAAGGACATGATGCATGACGTAATGTCCCATCTCATGAGCCATGATAAAAAGCACTTGTGCATGCGTTAATTGATTGACTGTTGTATCCCAGAGTACGATCCGCAGATGTGAGCCAATCCCATTAACATAGGCGTTCATCGAATGGGTCTCTTTTGACATATCGACCTCGTAGACATTATTGGCCGGAATTCCGGCATCCCCCGCCATATTCAAAATTTCCTGTTTCAACGTCCCATCGTGCAGACTCTGAAAGTGGTTATATAGCGGATCAATAACAACCGGTTGAAGATACATGATGAAAATAACAAAAGGGATCGCCAAGAGCCAGACCGGAAACCACCAGTTTTTCGGATTACGGCGAATAAAATAGAAAACAGCAGTTAGACTGACGAAACCAATGAGACTATCGACACCCAGACTGATCGACTGATCCTTCAGCCAATCCTGAACCGGCTGTACCGAAATGCCGAAGTGCAGAGACATCTGATAGGAAATATAGTCAATCGGTAGAAAAATCGCGGCCGTCACTAAGGAAAGCACAAAAAAGCAGAAAAACATCTGAATCACATAGTAACGGGAGAGATGCTCAGACAGATTTCTCAGAAAGCGAGAAAATCCGGAAAGCAGGATAAAAAGATAAATACCCCATTCAAGCGGAATCGTTGCAAAAGAAATAAAATGACGCCACGGATTAAGCTGATTACTTTCAGCCAATTGATGGGCGTTCATGAACGACGACGGATCCACTGGCGTTCCCTTGGCATTCAGCGGAATTCCAGCTTTCGCCCAAACAAAAAAATAGAGACCGATTAATGCCAGATAAACGCAATAGCTTACCAAAAAGATCCAGGCTGCCTTTTTCACAGAAAATCCTCCCTTTCAACGTTCAAAAAATACAGCCGCCGAGGAGCAGCATAAGCGGACATGCTACTGTTAAATGTAGTTTGTCTCCTGTAAATTTAGAACAAACCTGATCACGGGTTCTCCGGTTGTTATCTAATCGGTCCTCTCTCGCAGAAAAACTGAATCCCCACTCTGAATCTCACTTAGAAAAACAGGGACAGTAAATCAGTCTTCCCAATTTTTCCGAAGTACAGTGGTACATTAACCTGATTCAGAAATTCTTCCACATCCTTCGGTTCATACCTCACGCCGATGAGCTGCTTTTCGAAATCAGCGACCTCGCCTTGACCGAAGAAATCACCAAAGATCGTCGCCTGCTCAATCAAGCCATGTTTCACATTCAGCCGAAGATCGATCCGTCCTCCGCTAAATCGCTGCGCTTTTTGGACATTAAATGCGGGTGATTTTCCGTAGACCCAGTCCCAGTTGCGGTAACGTTTTCTGGCAAGAGTAACAATCGCCTCCCAGTCCTGATCAGTAATCGTATATTCCGGAATTTCTCCTGATTCTTCAAAAATGTAGCGGAGCAAGGTTTGCTTAAATTGATGAATATCCATATCCGTCTGCAGATGTTCGCGGATATTGGTCACTCGGCTGCGTACAGATTTAATCCCTTTTGATTCATACTTCTCTGCATCGGGGTTAAGCGCCTCGGCAACATGGTCCAAATCAACATCAAAGAGCAGGGTTCCATGACTGAAAATTCGGCCCTTGGTCACGAATTGCGCATTACCGGAAATTTTCTTGCCACCGACAACCAAATCGTTACGTCCCTCAAGCTTTGCTTCAACACCGAGATGATGCAGCGCGCGAATCACCGGTTCCGTAAATTTACGATAATTGTTAAAACTGTCTCCGTCATCTTTGGCGATGAAGCTGAAACTGAGATTGCCGGGATCATTGAAAACGGCTCCTCCTCCCGATAAACGGCGAGTCACAGCCACATCATGTGCCCGGATATAGTCCATATTGACTTCCTCAAGTGTGTTTTGATTGCGCCCGACAATGATCGTCGGGGTCATGCGGTAAAACATCAGGTAAGTCTCATTAATGTCGAGCTCAGTCAATGCATATTCTTCCAAAGCAAAATTAAGGGTCTGGTCCAAAATATCGCGATTATTGATATAGATCATCCTATACACTCCCTTTATTGACCATTACCATTCTATCTTAAAGCGAGAGCGCTCGTCCAGATTGGCGTCATTTACCCTCTGCTCCTTTTCTTTTTTCGAATACCTCCTTTGCACAAGCCGCGTATTTACGTTAAGCTGTTTTTATCGGGCTGCAGAAAAAAGAAGCTCTAATTTCCATTGATCGCTCAAGGAGGATACAGATGAAGACTCTCTATTTTGTCAGGCATGGCCGTACACTTTTTAATCAATTATTTAAGGTTCAAGGGATTTCAGATACACCTCTGCTTGCTGAAGGAAAACAGAAAGCGATTGATCTAGGCAAACAATTTAAGAAAGAAGATATAAAATTTGGTGCTGTTTTTTCAAGTGATCTTGGTCGTGCCCGTCAAACGACACGTCTTCTGATCGCCAATTCCGCAAACCCCCAACTCCCGTTTATTGAATCTGAAGATTTTCGCGAAGTCAGCTTCGGCATGTTTGAAGGGATCCTGAACGAAGAAATGTGGAGCCGGGTACGCAAATTTTCAGGGATTGATAATTTGCGGGCCGAATCCCCGGATAATTTAAGAATCCAAGCACTGGCCTCGATTAAACAAATGGATGACTTTCACTTGGCTGAAAGTTATGATGATGTCAAAAAAAGAATTGATCGGGTTCTGAAACAGATGACAGAATCTGATGCTACCGCTGTTCTTGCAGTCAGCCACGGTTTATTCATTGATTGCATTCTCTACTCTCTTTTTGGTGACCAGATGACTCTGAATGGGATTCCGAATACCAGTGTAACGAAGATAACGTATGATGAGCAGGAAAAAACTTTTCAGATAGATTATATCGGCCGCGAAACCGACTTCTGAACTTTCTCTCATGAAAAGGGGCAAGGACGCCGCTTCCTGCCGATGCAGAACCGTGCATCCATAAAAAAATACAAGTCGCCTGCTGACAAGCGAGCAGAAAAAGACTTCTTTAAGGGCGAAAGCTATCGCTTATCTCACAAATTTCCAGTCAATAGACAAACAAAGAGAGTGCTTTATCAGCACTCTCTTTGTTTGTCTCATTTCTGACCACCGATCAAGATCCGATCGAAGGTTGATCTTCCTGATTTCTTGCTCGATATTCTTTCATCTTCCGCTCAAATTTAATTGAGAAGGTTAAAAGACTCAAAATCAATGCACCAATAACAAAGAACCAGAGGATCATTGTGTTAAAGGCCAATAGGTGCGGCTGATGGCCATCGATGATGTTGCGGAAACCATTCACACTGTACGTCATCGGCAAAAAATGCGCGACGCCTTGCAGCCAATGTGGTATCAGATCAATGGCATATGCACCGCCACTAGAGACTAACTGCAGGATTAGAATGACAATGCAGGCAAACCGCCCTTCGTTATTAAACGATCCGGCAAGCCATTCAATAATTGCCATAAAACTCATACTCGTTAGTATTGTGAATCCGATAAAGGTTGGAACGCTTGAAACCTGAAGCCCGAGTCCCTTCAGCGCAACCACATCGACGAGAAGCGACTGTCCTACAGACATCAAGAAGGTTACAAAAAATTTACTCAGGGCAATCGTCCAACCGTTTTTAGCGATTCCAGACTCAGTCGGACGACCTAAATCATAAATGATTGTCAGAAGCAGAGCACCGACGTACAGACCAAGTGAGATAAAGTATGGAGCGAATCCGGAACCAAACGTATCTACCGCCTGATGAGATTGATTGACGCCCTTCACCGGCTCCGCAAATTTTTCAGCATGCGCGTTATTGGTCGGTGTCTTCGCCAGCTGTGCATGTGCACTGCTCAAGCTACCTCCCAAATTCGAATTGCCATTATAAATTTTCTGCGCACCATCGGATAGCTGGTTTGTACCCGACGCCAACCTCTGCTGACCATTAGAAAGGGTTGGAAAATTGTTATACAAGGTTTTTGCACCGCTGGATAGTGTTCCTGCACCTGTCGCCAGTGCGGAAGAGCCACTTGTAAGTTGTGAAGAGTTACTATTCAATTGATTCAGTCCACTGTTCAACTGCTGTGCGCCTTGAGCAGCCTGATTCACGCTGGATGTAATCAACGGAATGCCATTCTGACTTGCTAATTGAGAAGTCCCGGCTGCCAGTTGATTGGCCGCTGAGCTCAATGTCTGACCCGACTGCGGATCTCTCTGATTAAGTCCCGAAACAATTCCGCTTTTAATCTGTGAAGCTGTCTGCTCGGCGACTTGCGGAGCAACCTGTTGTGCCGTTTGCGAAGCTGTACGGCCTATAGCTTCTTCTGTTCTGGTCAATAATGGTTGCTGAAGCGAGCTACTAATAGTATTTGTATTAGATTGAATCTGTGTATTAATTGTATTTGTTGTTTGATCAGCAACACTGACCGCTAAGGCATTTAATTGTTTTTCAACGATCTCTGTAGCGGTTTGTTTGTCTACACCATTCTGCTGCATTACAGCCGCAATTAATGTAGGCTCCAATGAATTTTTTATCGTTTCATTGTTCTGGATACCCTGGCTAATCGCATCTTTCGTATTCTGAGATGTAACAGTCGATCCAATTGTTCCTGTCACACTTTTAGCGATCGTTGCCGCTGAATCGGCAGTTTGTGCCTTAAGCCCCTTTGCTTCTGCTGTTTGCACAGCTTGGTTGCCTATTGCCTCTGCATTGATCGCTTTTCCGGCACTTTGCCCGATGGTCTGTGGATTGATAGAGGCACTTAATTTTGACTGAAGACCGCTAATACTCGTCGCAAATTGCTGCATCCCAGAATTTAGTTGGTTGACCTGCCCGTTGAGATTCTGGCTCTGCATGCCATTATTCAATTGGTTCAGCCCGCTGGTCAATTGTTTTGAACCCGGAACAATCCGGTTACTAACAGCACCCGTGTACTGCTTAATCCCATTATTTAGCGTACCCGCACCGCTATTCAGCTGCGTGGCGCCACTCGCTAATTGTCCGGCACCTCTTCTCAGTCTGTTTGTGCCGTTTGCGAGAGCTTTAAATCCGCTTTTCAGCTGATTTAACCCTTTGACTTCTCTTTTGCTTCCTTTTGCCAGATCCTTTGATCCTTTTGAAGCTTTATTTAATCCAATCGTTAATTTATCCAACTGCTGATACATCGCGTTTGCGTAGGTTTTTGTTATTTCGCTGGAAACACGGGTTCTTAGTTCCTTAACCCCGGCATCCGCCATACGGGAAGCGATAAAATTATAATCAGCATTCAGACGATAGTTCAGATGAACCGGTTTAAGCTGCTGATCGGCCATCGTCGTCGCATTTCTTGAGAAAGAAGACGGGATACGGACAATCATAAAATAGTGGTTATTATGAAATCCATCTTCCGCCGTACGCTCATTGACAAACTTCCATTTAAAATCTTTATTATGCTTTAGCTCTTTCACTAAATCGCTGCCCGCATTCAATGTTTTGCCAGCAATTTTAGCCCCTTGATCCTGGTTGACGATTGCAACCGGCAGCTTGCCTGTTTCGCCGAACGCATCCCAGAAACTATAGAGAAACATGCCAGCATAAAGAAGAGGCACACACATAACGGCCACCATAACAATAATATTATGCGGCTTAGCAATGATTGCTTTTAACTCGGCAACAATGAGTTGAACGAGATTCATTCCACACGCTCCTTTTCGCCCATGACATTGATGAATAATTACACGAACTGACCATTCCAGTCATTTAGTCATTAATCTCCAAAAAAATAACCTTTTCGTCAAAGTTATTTTTTCAGGCCTTCCACAAGATACAATTCAAACAGATCGGCAATTTCCTTGCTCGACAACGGTTCATGCCTTAACTCCCAGTCAAAGACGAGCGCAATGTAAAGCCGCAGAATAACAAAAGCAGTCACTTTTGGATCGCAGGACTTGATATCACCCTTGTCAGCGGCCTCTTTAATGAAGCTTTCAAGAAACGATAAAATCGCATCTTCAACCTTAGCCAGTGCATCCTGAGCTTGCAATGTGCCGACTTCCTTAATTTCCTGTGTCAATTTGATCGTCAGCTGGTGCTCCTTGCGAAATTCAAGCACACAATACAACGCCCGATGCAGATTAACAAAAAAATTATCGTTCTCATGAATCGCTCCAAGCGCTACTTTTTTTACCTTCTGGATGAATTGATTCATAATTTCGTAAAACAACTCTTCCTTGTTTTTAAAAAAAGTGTATATTGTCCCTTTACCGACATTCGCAATTCGGGCAACGGAATCCATCGTCGTCGCCTTATAACCGAACGAAGCGAAGGAGCGCTCAGCCGCTTCTATTATCTTTTCTTTTCGATCAATGATCATACTCTCACCACATTTGACTATATGACTAAAATGGTCATTCAGTTCAATGACCATCTTAACACGTTCATAGGCATTCATCAAGAAATAAATTTCGATCACTTTCGAACGAAATCATTGGTTAATTTTCGTGATAACTTCTTTGCTTGTGCACAATAATTATTCTTTACTGTTGTAGCCATTGGGGGTGACATAACCCGGGATCGACCAGATTTTAAGATTCTTATTTTTAGCATCGATCTGACTGCGTTCCAGTTCAGCAAGATGATCGGTGTTGGGTTTAATAATATAGGCAACACGGGCCAGACCGCGCCGGACAATATCATTTTCATAGAGCGTGCCGTTCGGTTCATAGACATAAGCGAGCAGGCGTCCGTAGCGATCCCGCTGATCTGGCGCTTTGCCGAGCTGCAGTCTGATCGTCGAACCAACCGGCATCACCTGTGCCGCATAGGCTGCCGCTTCCCGGCTATACGGCTCAACAGGTATTCCGGGCTTCTGATCTTCAGGTGTATCGATGAGAAGGATACGAATCGTTTCATCGCGTCCGTTTACCCGCGCATGTAAAGTGTCTCCATCCGATTCCTTTGTCACGACAGCTCGGACAAGCCCTTTTGGCGCGCTGCTCGCCGGGACGGATTGCGCGCGAGTCCCTGTAAACGACTGGGTAATTTGGTGAATCGCCGAATTCAACCCGCCGTTTCCAGAAAGAACATAGATAACAGCCAGAACTCCAATCGCCGCAAATATATTTCGAAGTAATTTCATTAAAATTTATCTTCCCTTTTGTTCAGGATAGCTGGCCCTCGAAGCATTAATTTTCAAGCAGATTTTATTCATATAAGGTTTTTCAACTCATTCATGCATGGGCATCCCATAAACCAGTCAACAGTTCCTCAGCCGCTTCCTGGCCTTGACGAATCACATCCGGAATGCCGACCCCGTCATAGCTCATGCCTGCCAGCTTAAGCCGCGGATGATCCTGTTGAAGCGTGTGCCGAAGTTCGGCTAACCAGCTCCTATGCCCAACCGCATACTGAGGCATGGAACGGGGCATATGCGTGACAACTGCGAATTCCGGTTTCCCCTGAACCGCTATTCCTTGTATCTGATTCAGCTCATTCTGTGCCCGTTCAGCAAGCTGCTGATCACTGAGATCTTGCGGATCCCATGATCCATGGCTGAAAAAGATCCGCAGCAAAGCCTTACCTGCCGGTACAGTATGCGGCCATTTCAGGTGCGTCCAAGTGGCCGCCGCAATTTTTCCAGCACCTTTTTCCGCAGAAACAAATCCGGTGCCTTCCTGTTCAATGGTTACAGCGGATTGATCAAATGCTAAAGAAACGGTCGTCATTCCGGAATCCGCTAAGATTCCAGCCCATTGAAGCGGCACAAGATCAGGCAAGAGTATTTGGGCAGCTGAGAGCGGCAGCGCAAGAATCGCTGCATCCGCTTCAAATTCGCCGTGATCCGTCCCCAGAATGAGCTTCTGCCTTTTTTCCGATAACGACCGAATGGGCGTACTTGCATGGATCTTTCCTGCCAACCGCTTTTCGATCTCAGCTGTCAAAGCGGATAAACCGTTATCGAGGGTGGCGAATTGGCTTTTCTTTTTTCCTGAAGCCTGTGCATGAACGGCTCTGAGCAAGCTCTCCTTTTTCCCGGCAATGGCTTTAAAATGCGGCAATGTCGCCTCAAGACTCAGATTGTCCAGATTGCCTCCATAGACTCCGGATAGCAGTGGCGCGATGATGGTATCGACAATTTCCCGTCCGAGCCGTTCTTCAAAAAAAGCACCGACCGATTGATCGCCCACAGCCTTCATTGGGTCCAAAAAAGGTTCTTCAAGAACTCTTGCTTTGCCCTGGACAGACAATAGATCCGAGGAAAGGAAGGATTCGAATTCTCCCGGCACGCCCATTACAGAACCCGCCGGTATCAGATGTAATCGCCCATCCTTCAGAATATAGGATTTACCGGTCTGATTTTCGACGAGATGATCGCCTAAGCCTAGATGACGTACCAGCTCTAATGCCGCCGGTTTTCTTTTCAGAAAAGAATCCGGTCCCCGTTCGATAACATAACCCGCCCGTTGCAGTGTATCGAATTTCCCACCTAGATGATCGCTTGCTTCGAATACGACCGGTTCGATCGGCAAACGCCGATCGGCAGCCAGCTTCTGGATATAGAATCCCGCGCTAAGTCCGGTTATCCCTCCGCCAATGACAGCTATTTTCTTAGTCATGATCGGATGGTACCTCTTGTTGCACGGCCTTCATTACAGCGCCTGCCAGCCCTTTAATAAACAAGGGATCGGCATCCGGCATCGTCGGACGGTGATAGACCCCGCCTAGCGATTCCACGAGTTTGCGACATTGTTGGTCATTGTCATAGAGAACTTCCAGATGCTCCGCGACAAAACCAATGGGGCAGAAAATATAGTGTTTATATTTTCCCATCTCCGCCAATTCGCCAATTTTATCCAATACATCAGGCCCTAACCAGGGATCAGACGTTTTCCCGGCACTCTGCCAGGCCTGTACATAATGGCTGATTCCGGATTGCTTGGCAATGGCCTGCGCCGTTTCTGTCACCTGATCCGGGTAGGGATCCCCATTTTTCAATATTTTTTGCGGAAGACTGTGCGCAGAAAAGATAACGACACTCTTTTCTTTCTCCTCATCCGGAAGACTGTTGATCGTCTCGATCACCCGATTCGCCCAGAAGTGAATGAATTCCGGCTGCTGGTACCAGCTCTCGATCGAGTAAATGGCTGGACCGCCGTTTTTACTTGCCGCGGATTTCGCCCGATCCGTATAGGACTGAACGCTGAAACGCGAATAATGCGGCGCCAATACGAGGGCGATACATTGCTCGATTCCATCTGCGTACATCTGCTGAACGGCATCTTCAATATAAGGGTGTATGTATTTCAGGCCCAAATAGCTTTTAAACTGTCTATCCTGTTGATTTTCATTCAGGACCTTTTCCAGTGCATCAGCCTGCTCCTGGGTCAATCGGGCAAGCGGTGAGGACCCTCCGATGGCCGCATAGCGTTGAGCCAAATTGTCGATCTGTGCCTGGCTGGGTTTCCTCCCATGGCGTATGGCCGTATAATAGGGTTCAATATCTTCCTTTTTATAAGGCGTACCATAAGCCATGACCAATAGACCCGTTTTCTTATTCTTCTCCATTCTAAACATCCCTTGTCTTCAAAGTATAGTCATGCACGAATTCAGTAAGAAGCCGTAGTGTTTCTTCCTTCACTTCAGGGAAGACGCCATGGCCGAGATTAAAAATATACCCGCTCCTTCCTCCGATTTGATCAAGCAATTCTTTGACCCTTTTCTTAAGGATCGGCCATGGAGCCAGCAAAAGCGCGGGATCTAAATTTCCCTGCAGTGCATTCGAAGGGAAAGCTCCTGATAAAACAGCCGGAGAGGTGCGCCAGTCAAATGAAAGAACATCAATGGGTAAATGTTTCCACTCATCGAGCAAATGTCCTGCTCCCGCGGAAAAATAGAGAGTCACAGCCTGCGTCTTCCGTAATTCCATAAAAATATACTGCATGGTCGGTGCAATAAAGTCATGATAATCCGCCGCACTCAGGTTGCCGACCCACGAGTCAAAAATCTGAACGGCCTGCGCTCCTGCCCGAATTTGCGCCTGCAAATAGGTGAGCGTCATTTCTGCCAAATCCGCCATCAAAGCTGACCAATCTTCCGTCTGCGTGTACATGAAAGCCTTGGTTTGGCGATAGTTTTTCGAGGGTCCGCCTTCAATGAGGTAACTGGCCAGTGTAAAAGGAGCACCAGCAAAGCCGATCAACGGTACCTGTAGTTGCCCGTGAAGCCGATCGATTGTCTCAAGCACGTAGGGGACATCTCTGCCCGGTTCCAGTCTCTTCAACTGGGCAATATCTTTTCCGGTTCGCAGCGGATGCTGGATCACCGGTCCGACTCCCTCAACCAGCTCAACGCCGAGTCCCCTGGCTTTAAGTGGTGTCATGATATCCGCAAAAAGAATGGCCGCATCAACATGGAGATGCTCCACAGGCAATCGCGTCACCCGTGCACAGAGCTCCGGATGGTGACTGATCTCGAAAAATGAATACCGTTCGCGAATTTCTCGGTATTCCTTCTGATACCTTCCAGCCTGCCTCATATACCATACGGGCACATAAGGAACAGGCTCTCTTCTGCATGCCTTTAAAAAAGTATCATTCAGCAGTTGTCTCAAACTCCTCGGCCTATGTAAGCGCTTATTTTTTTAAAAAATGAAGGACAGCACATGAACTGCCTTCTAAATTCACACGGAACAATCCTCTTATTATTTTACGCGAAAATCCACGCAATTTCATCGATCAGTATTTTTTTTCAAAAAATTTTAGGATTATAAACGACTTAACCATCTGATCTGAACCCTATCTGATGCACTGCCCTGCTGAAGCGTCTGCGGATTATAGGGGACCACATAATAGACAGCCTTTGACATCGGATTGACAAAATCAATTCTGTATTGATGAGCGCCTTTTACATGCCCGCGATAAACCGTTTTGCCATTCTCCTCAGAATAGACGCGATAGATAATTCGGGAATCCGCAGATCCATTCCATTTCAGTTCAAGTGCCGGCAAAGCGAATCTTCCGAGTGTTCCGCTGGCTGTCAGATTCGTGACTGCTGCCATGTGAATCGGTTGCGCAAGATCCGAGACGCCTTCTGGTTTCTTAAAAACGGTCTGGGAGGACTCTCCAGGCGTCTGGTTAATCACGGATTTGAAGAGCTGAACCGCATCATCACTCGATCCGCTTAGAAATTGATCCTTGCTTGTTTGATCGTACCCGATCCAGACTGAACCGACGACATCCGGTGTATAGCCGACAAACCAGGCATCACGCAGTCCTTTTTTGGTGTAAGCCGTAGATCCCGTCTTACCGGCAAGTGCAGTACGCGTGTAACCGGCGCGCGCCGTTCCTCTCTGAACGACGGATTGCAGCATTCGCGTCATATACCAGGACGTTTGTGCAGAAAAAATTTTCTTGGAAGCAGGATGGGCTTTGCCAATTTGCTTCCCGTCATGATTATAGATAGCCTGAATAAAATAGGGGTCGGTTTTGTTTCCCTGATTATCGAAGGTCGTGTAAGCCGCAGCCATCTGCATCGGCGTTACCCCATGCTGCAAACCGCCGAGCGCGATAGCCAATCCCTTATCCGGCAAATCGATACCCATCCTTTCCAGATAAGATTTGCTTTTATCAATGCCTATCTGATCAAGGAGCCAGACTGCCGGTGCATTTTCTGAGACAGTGACGGCATCATACATCGTCATTTTCCCGCTATAATGATCGTTATAATTTTTCGGTGCATAGTTATCATACTTTTTATAAGTCACGGCCTTGTCCTGCAGCAGCGAATAGGGCTGATAATGACCAGAATCGAGCGCCGGTCCATAGACTGCGAGCGGTTTGAATGACGATCCCGGCTGACGAGGGACATTCACACGATTATAGCCGCCAAGTACATAATTACGGCCGCCTTGAACCGCAAGAACCGCTCCAGTCTTGCTCATTAATACGAAAGCGCCCTGCGGCGAGATCTTGGGATTGGTTCCGCGAAAATAGGCATTATTTTTAAAAGCCTCATAGGAAGCATTCTGAGTCTCGCGATTAATCGGTATGACGATTCTATAGCCGCCGCGAATCAACTCGTCCGGGGCAATATGATAGCGTTTCTCGGCTTCCTGTTCAACCATATCCAGATAGGTATCGTATTGAGGATGACTTTGAATCTTATGGACACTCAGCCCCAGCGTCCTTCCCTTAAGACGAACCGCCTCTTCCGCGGACAAATAGCCGTTTTTCTGGAGCAGGGTCAGCACTAAATTACGTCTCTCCAATGCCTTCTTGGGATGAAGGATGGGTGAATAGCCATTCGGCCCCTTGGGTAAAGCGGCAAGCAGTGCTCCTTCATCTTCTGTCAGCTGACTGGCATTTTTATTAAAGAAAAATTTCGAGGCCATCTGCACACCGTATATTCCATGGCCGAAGTATAACTGGTTCAGATACATATTCAGAATTTGTTTCTTACTGTATTTACGTTCCAAATCGATAGCAATCGCCATTTCCTTGAACTTCCGGAACCAGGTTTTTTCATCACTCAGATAGGCGTTCCGAGCCAGCTGCTGCGTGATCGTACTGCCCCCTTCCTCCTTATGACCGGAAAGGATATCGGTCACCAGCGCCCGAAACGTTCCGCGGATGTCGATGCCTGAATGCTTATAGAAGCGTTCATCTTCTGTCGCAATGAAGGCATTCTGAACATGCATAGGTACCTGTTTCAAGGTTACCGGATCGCGGTTTTCAGCATAAAGCCTGGAGATTTCATGCCCCTGTTCATCAACAACAATGGACGTCCGGCTCATGACTAGCTTCTCATCATCGACGTAGCGATCGCCGATCACAAGAATAATAAAATAAAACAGCAAACCGGCGATTGCCGCCGCCAATATAAAATAAGAGGCTTGAAAGAGACGTATATAAAGTGTTTTTTTATCCATAATCCCTATGTCCTTCCAGAAGTCCCACCTATGTTTTCCGTTCATCCTCATGACATCCTCTACTAGTCTTTACCATTTCCTTCTTCACCTTACCAAATATTTGCGGGCAGACAACTTTTTTTCAAAAATTTTTGACAGGATCAGACATTTTGAGGCGAGTCCATTCGTCGTGCAGCGTCAAGTATCGTGAATAAATCCGTTCAGAACTTCCGAAATAAAGATTAGAAAAACTTGGCGTAACCAAGTCCTTTGAATGCCGGCTGCGCCTTAGTTTTTCTTATACTTAATTCCTCTTCAATTTTATATCCTTTCTTAACGTATAATAAAAGCCCACAAGGGAAACCAGAATCGGCATCCCAAGTGGGCAAAAAGGTTAATCATCAGTTGTTTATTCAGGCGATATCTCGAGTCGCCTTTTATCTGTGCTGTTTAATCAGTGACATTCTCGCCTTCACTACTCTTGTGCAGTTCACTGTGGCGAATACTATAGCCGAAGTAGATGATCAACCCGATGACCAACCAGACAACAAAACGAATCCAAGTCACTGGCTGCAGTCCGGAAATTAAGTAAGCACAGGAAAGGATACCGAGAATTGGTATAACCGGGAACCAAGGGGTTTTGAACGGACGATTCATATTCGGTTGTTTGTAGCGAAGAACGAGAACTCCTGCGCAGACGATGATAAAAGCGAACAGAGTCCCGATATTCGTCAGTTCAGCGACGATACCAATTGGGAAAAATCCAGCAGTTAAAGCACAAAGAATAGAGACAATAATTGTCGAAAGCGCTGGAGTTTTGTGTTTTTCACTTACCCTGCCGAGAACTTTAGGGATTAAGCCGTCTCTGGCCATTGCGAAGAAAATTCTTGACTGTCCAAACATCAGAACAAGCAGAACAGATGTAATGCCGCAAATAGCGCCGACCGATACGATGATTGAGCCCCAACCGATGCCAATCTGATCAAGGGCATACGCAACAGGAGCTGCAGAGCCAGCAGGTGTCCCAAATGCGGTATATTTAACAACACCTGTCAAAATTGCGGAAACAATGATATAGAGCACGGTGCAGATAAGCAGGGAATAGATGATGCCTTTAGGCATATCTTTCTGCGGATTGCGTGCTTCTTCTGCGGCTGTCGAAACCGCGTCAAAGCCGATATAAGCAAAGAAAACATAAGCGGCTCCAGAAACTACACCTTTGAAGCCAAATGGCATAAACGGAACCCAGTTATGAGGCTTAATAAACCAGACAGCTAAAAGAATAAAAAGAATAACGGCCGCAGATTTGATAATAACGATGACTCCATTAACATTCGATGTATTTCGTACACCGCTGATCAGCAGCCAAGCAATCAATCCGATGATAATAATTGCCGGTACATTAACAACTCCACCGTCAAAAGGGGATTGTGTGATGGCTTTTGGCAAATTAATTCCGATATTTTTTAGCAAATTCACGACATATCCGGACCAGCCGATTGCCACCGTGGCAATACCGACCGCATACTCAAGAATCAAATCCCATCCAATAATCCATGCCCAGATTTCTCCAAGACCAGCATAGCCGAAGGTATAGGCACTGCCGGCAACCGGAACGGCCGCTGAAAATTCGGCATAGCAAAGTGCTGCGAATACACAGGCTAATCCAGCCAGAATGAAAGAGATAACCAGCGCGGGTCCAGAAAAATTGGCCGCCGCAACACCAGTAAGCACAAATATACCTGTACCGATGATACACCCAATGCCGAGCAGAGTCAGATCGAAAGCACCGAGTGATCTTTTCAGGCCCTGCTTGCCTTCTGTCTCAGCAATCAGCTGTTTAACGGGCTTAGTACTAAAAATCTTACTCATTGACAAAGCATCTCCTGTTGAAATATTTAGATAATATAAAGTCATAAAACTTTTTAAAAACAATATCCATTATACCCAATCCACTTATTTTTTCAACTTTTAAAATTGAGATTATTAGAAATGAAACGTTCCTTTTTCAGTAAATTCAACCATTGAAGCGTATTCATACATATTTTTTTCTAATTACCTTTTTGACAGGTTTGCCCCCAAAGTCATTTCTTCCTCGAGGCATACATTTTCTCGCTTTTTTTATCAATTAGTGTTGACTGTCGATCATGAAATGCCTTATAATTGTTGTCGTGATGTTTTGGGGCATTAGCTCAGCTGGGAGAGCGTTGCCTTCGCATGGCAGAGGTCAGGGGTTCGATCCCCCTATGCTCCATCATGTTTTTAGAGGCTGCTTCATCAGTCATTTTCTTGACGATGAAGCAGCCTCTTTTTAATATTCTTTTTCCCGTGCAGTGATCAGATTTTTAACAGCGTAAATATTTTCTGCAGACCGAAACCAATCACGCTATAGACAATCAAGGCAAATACAGATGAAAGATCGAGTGTATGCGCATTAAAGATCACCGGATGAAAGATGCCTTCAAACGGGTGCAATAGCGGTGCCGCTAGAGCATTCAATAAATGGACAAAAGGCGTATCATTCGCCGAGAAAAATTTAAGCAATATATATAAAACGATAATAACCTGAATAAAGGTTAACAGAATGCTGACCAACTTTGGAAGCATTCCGGTACGCTTTCCCTTCACAAACTTCTCTCCCTTTCTTTCCGGTGTTCATCCGCTGCTTGTACTCTGTTAATCATCTTAAGGGATTAAAGCCTCTGAGTCAAACGAAATCCAGAGCAGCCGATGAAACCGATGCCGTTTGCAGCAAACTGCCGTCCGCGAAACAGTCTGCTGCCTCGAGACGATAAAAAGACGCTTAGACAGCAATTACGTGTCATAGCGTCCCTTATCCGAGCTATTTATTGATTCTGATTAGTGCTTCAGGCGCTTTTCCAACGTCTCTTTTTCAGCTTCATAACCCGGCTTGCCAAGAAGTGCAAACATATTCTTTTTATACGCTTCAACACCCGGTTGGTTGAACGCATTGACACCGAGCAGATAACCGCTGACAGCGACCGCTTTTTCAAAGAAATACATCAGATAGCCGAGGTTATAGGCCGTCAATTCAGGAACCGTAACAACTAATTGCGGAACCTGACCGTCAGTATGTGCCAGACGCACCCCTTCAGCAGCTCTCTTATTGACATAATCCATTGTCTGACCGGTTAAAAAGTTCAAATTATCCAGATTTTCCTTTTCCTCTTTAATTGTCAGATTCTTGCGCGGCTTTTCGACAAGTACAGCCGTCTCAAACATCACACGCCGGCCTTCCTGAACAAATTGACCCAGGGAGTGAAGATCTGTACTAAAATCGGCAGATGACGGATAGAGGCCCTTGAAATCCTTGCCTTCACTTTCGCCGAATAATTGCTTCCACCATTCAGAGAAATAGTGAAGATGCGGTTCGAAGTTCACAAGCATTTCGACCGTCTCCCCTTTATTATAAAGAATATTGCGCACGGCTGCATATTGATAAGCGGCATTTTTGCTTAAATCCTCTTCATTGAAATCGTTCTGCGCTGCACGGGCGCCGCCCATCAGCTCTTCAATATCAATGCCAGCAGCGGCAATCGGCAATAGACCGACGGCTGTCAATACGGAAAAACGGCCGCCCACATCATCAGGGATTACAAAACTCTCGTAGCCCTCTTTATCAGCGAGCGATTTCAATGCTCCTTTTGCTTTGTCGGTCGTCGCATAGATCCTGCCCTTCGCTTCTTCTTTTCCATACTTATTCTCGAGAAATTCGCGGAAAATACGGAAAGCGATCGCCGGTTCAGTAGTTGTTCCCGATTTGGAAATGACATCGATTGAAACGTCTTTGTCTTTCAGTACATCAAACAATTCATTCAGATAAGTCGAGCTGATGCTATTGCCGGCAAAGAATACCTGCGGTGTTTTTCGATCATCCTTGGTCAATTCATTATAGAATGAATGACTGAGCGTCTGGATAGCCGCACGCGCACCTAAATAAGAACCACCGATGCCGATGACGACGAGTACATCGGAATCCTTTTGTATCTTTGCAGCTGCTTTTTGAATCCGTGAAAATTCTTCTTTGTCATAATCACTCGGAAGCTTTAGCCAACCGAGAAAATCATTTCCCGCTCCCGTTTTCTCATTAAGCGCTTTATGCGCAGTGGCAACCTGTTGCGAGAGGTAATCCAGTTCATGCTCCGCAAAAAACGGAAGCGCATTGCTGTAATCAAACGATACCTTCTGACTCATGTTTATGATGCCTCCATTAACCATTTAATCGTTTTCTTTTCCTTCTTAACTGTACAAGACCCGCGCCATAAATTCAAGTAACGAACCGATATCAAAAGCGACGGACCAGGGTCGATTTAAGAAATTCACAGGACTGTAAATTCTCCTCAAACGATTGACCTTTTCAACGTTTTCAATGAAATAAGATAGGTGCATATTTTTTTTAAAACTTGATAATGCTAACAAGGCAAAGGACATGTATGACAATGTTCCAACAAAGGAGGAATAACATCATGAGCGGTTTACAGAGAACATGCCTTGCCCTGATCATCATCGGCGGCATTAACTGGGGACTGATCGGCTTTTTTCAATTTGATCTTATCGCGGCTATCTTCGGTGGCGCAGCCACTGCTCTATCGCGAATCATTTACGGTATTGTTGGGCTTTGCGCTTTGTATTGTCTGACTTTGCTATTCAAGCCCAGTGAAGAACTCTCACGAGAACACGAACCGGAAGTCCGCTAAAGAGCAGTCCACCGGATTGGCCTTTTAAAAGGTTCATGCAGCCATAGGAAAAAATAAGATCCCTCTTAATTTTAGAGGGATCTTATTTTTATCTGTCTAAGCCTGAACCATTTCCTGTTTTTCCACGCTCAAAGACTTTTCAATATAGATTTGATGCCAAAGCATAAACGTCAATAAAGCCCAAATCTTGCGGCTATTATCCACCTGACCTGCACGATGATCATCCAGCAATTTCAGGGCATACGATTTGTTAATATAACGGTCTGTCTCACTGTCATGTATAATATTGCGCGCCCAATCGTACAGCTCGTCCTTCAACCAAACGCGGATCGGCACAGGGAAGCCAAGCTTCTTGCGGAAAAGAATCGAATCCGGCACGATCCCGCGCATCGCCTCACGGAAGGCGTACTTTGTGGTACCCTCGCCGGTTTTTAACAGAGCGGGCAAGGAACTGGCTACGCGGAACACTTCTTTATCCAAAAAAGGAACGCGCAATTCAAGCGAATGTGCCATCGTCATCCGGTCTGCAACCACCAGTATATCTCCGTTCAGCCACGTCTCGATATCAACGAGCTGCATCTGATCGAGTTTGCTATTCTCTGACGCCTGTTCGTATATCGGACTGGTGATGTCCGTAAAAGGAGCCTCATCGGAGAACGTTTTCAGCGCATATCGCTTCTCTTTTTCATTAAAAATAAAGGCATTTCCGACATATCGTTCGGACAGAGGCGTTGTCCCGCGAAGCAGATAGCTCCGCCCCTTCATACCGACAGGCATCCTTGACGCCACACCATGAAGCAGATCCCTTCCGATCTTCGGAACAGCATCGAACCATTTCAATGAAATCGGCTCGCGATAGATATTGTAGCCACCGAACAATTCGTCAGAACCCTCACCGGAAAGAACCACCTTAACATGCTTTCGGGCCTCGCGGGCAACAAAATAATTAGGAATAGCCGCCGGATCAGCCACGGGATCATCCATATGCCAGACAATTTTCGGCATTTCCTTCATGCACATTTCCGGAGTGATTTCAAGAGCGTAGTTCTCGACGCCGAGTTTCTCGGCAGAATCTCTGGCAATGTCAATCTCACTATAGCCTTTGCTTGGAAATCCAACCGTAAACGTTTTAATATTCTCATTGAACCTTTTTGCAAGTGCGACAATGCTGGTCGAGTCAATCCCGCTTGACAAAAAAGCGCCGACTGGCACATCGCCGCGCATATGCATTTTTACCGAATCAATCAGTACATCCTGAATCTTCTTTTTCGCTTCATCAATGGTCTGCGATTGGGGGGCAAAGCTCGGCTGCCAATAGGTCTTAATCTGCATCGGCTCCGCTTTTCTTTTTATCAGGTAATGCCCGGGTGCAAGTCTCTTGATATCCTTTGCCAATGTCTTCGGTTCCGGTACGAATTGAAAGGTCAAATAATACTGAAGAGCTTTTTCGTCGAGCGCATGCTTCTCTCCATCAAGGAAAAGGCTCTTTTCCTCGGAAGCAAAGAAAATTCCTTTTTCGGTTTCCATATAATAGAAAGGTTTGATACCGAAGTGATCACGCGCCGCAAACAAAGTCTTCGTTTCTTTGTCCCAAATGATAAAAGCGAACATTCCGCGAAAGGATTGAAGACATGCCTCGCCGCGGTCGGCGTACATCGCTACAATCACCTCTGTGTCCGAGGTGGTCTGGAATTGATAACCCTTTTCAATCAATTCATTTCTTAATTCAACGTAATTATAAACCTCACCATTAAAGATGATGTAGTAGCGCTCATTTTCGTAGGGGAGCGGCTGGTGTCCTCCGGCAAGATCGATAATACTCAGACGCCGGAATGCGAGCTGTACCTGATCATCCGTGTAATACCCGTCATCATCCGGACCCCGGTGTTCGATAATTTCTGCCCGTTTGGTCATTTCATTCTGATCATGATTCCCCGGCGTCAATTCTTCTTTGTCCGCAATATACCCGCAAAACCCGCACATAAATAGTCTGTCCCCTTTCAGAGAGTGTCCAATTCAACAGCTTCAGTACTCTTATAAGCTAATCCTAAGCAGTCAAGCTCTTTCGATATCTTAGTTTATCATTAGACGTACTAAATGCATAGTTCAAATCGATCAATCGGGGACTTTTGATCATCATTTTTTAATCGTTCTTGTTCTGATCGGCATCCTCAACCTCTTCAAAGAAATCCTGAATTGGAAGATTAAGTATTTCTGACAATTTTGCCAATGTCTCTGCCGTGATTTTATTTCTTCCAGATTCCAGGTAAAAATAGCCATTCGGGCTCCGATATCCTAGCTTTGTCGACATTTCGCTTAATGACATTTTTTCTTTTCTCATTTTTTTCAATTTCTTCAGATTAACTACCAGCATCCAGTCCACCCACCTATTTCCGTAATGGTAATTTCCATGTTGATTATAACACATTCAGAAGGCATACTTTCCTATTCGGTAATTTTTCTTTTTTAGACAAAGAGACATGCTAAAATTTTCATGCATTGCAGAGCAGACGCATCGAAACGAGGACGATAAAGATGGAAAATGTACTAGGCAGCAGAATTCGTTTCCTAAGGGAAGAACGGAATCTGTCGCAGATTAATATGGCAAGACAGCTTTCAATTTCCAATGTTCAATTAAACCGCTATGAATCCGGTGCCCGTCAGCCGGATCCAGAAATGCTGCTCTCGATTGCTGATTTCTTTCATGTCACTACCGATTATTTACTCGGGCGCTCTTCGCGAATCCTTGAAGAAAATCCCGGATATATGAACGCAGAAGATATTCTCCTGATTCAACAAATCAAACAATCACCGGAACTCTTGACCTTGATTAAAACAGCAATCGATGATCCAGACAATTTAAAACGGTTAATTAAAGTGTGGGCCATCCTTCATGATCCCGCTTAACCCTTTATCTACATCTTCCCCAATATGCGAAAAATCATGAATACTTTTTCTTTATTATAGAATAAAAAAAGAGCTGAGAAACGTCTAATTTTTGTTTCTCAGTTCTTTTTAAGTTCAGTTATTTAGGCGGCTGTGATTTTAAAGAAAATTAAACTTACCTTTTTTCAAAACGAGTCCAACCCCGCCAAGCTCCATCAGATATTTGTCATCAATAACCTTCTTCATAAATGCGGCACTTTTCCCTTTTATTTCCTTGTCAAAGACCGTACCGACGCCCTCTTTGTCGCCGAGCGAAGCAACGGTTCCTTGCGGCTTGTAGACAAAATTTTCTGTGGCTTCATTATTCAGTAAATGCTTCAGGTTCCTCGCGATCGCCTCCGCCGCCTGAACAGCAATCTGGGCAGTGGGCGGATAGGGGCGCTCACCTTCCTTAGGAAAGATGACAGCAACATCGCCTACCGCAAAGACATGATCATCCTCTTTGGAACGCAGATCGGCGTTAACTTCTATCTTTCCGCGATTCGTTTCAAATCCCGATTCTGCCGGGATATGGTTAGCCTTGACACCGCCTGTCCAGACAACAGTTCCTGCCTCGATCTCCTCGAGAACTTCGCTATCCTTTTTCTGCACTTTCACGCCATTCGCAGTCGCTTCTTTAATAAAGGTACCCAGCTTGAAAATAACGCCCTTGTCTTCAAGATATTTCTGCGCATAATCAGCCAGACTGCGTTCGAAGGGAGGTAAAACGAGTGGCAGTCCTTCCACATTGATAATCTTTACTTTCGCTTGCGGAATATCATATTCTTTGCACAGCTTTGGCACGCGATCCACCAGCTCACCGAGGAACTCGATGCCGCTAAGTCCTGCTCCACCAACAACAATTGTTAAGTCAGTGTCTTTTGCATCCGGATCGTTGTTATAGCTGGCAAATTTATACTCGATATGTTCACGAATCTTGCGTGCTGTATTCACACTGCGAATCGAAAAGGCATATTGATCCAGCCCCTTGATCCCAAAAGTATTCGACTCGAAACCAAGCCCGATTACCAGATAATCATAGCTTAATTCACCATTTTTAAGTATTACTTTTTTATTGACTTTATCGATTGAACGAACGGAATCCTGAACAAAATTGACACGATTCGGATTAATAACATTCTTAATCAGCATCCGCGTCCGATCATGATGAATGGTACCCGCAGCTGCCTCATGCAGCCATGTTGTCTGGTAATGATAATTATGCTTGTTAACCAAAGTTATTTCCGCATCATCCGCGTGCAATTCTTTTGTTAAGCGTACGGCAGTCATCATGCCGCCGTATCCCGCACCCAAAATCAATATTTTCGGCTTTCCCATGGTTCACATCCACCTTTTTTATCTTTGAGATTTCAATCACAAAATTTATTCCTATACTCATATTATGTCTTTTTTGTTAACATTTCAAGCTGGACCTCTTTATTCTGTTGTTATTAAAGATATACCCGTAGTTTTGCAGCACATTTAACAGCGAGTAATCCGAAATCATTGATAGCACTT
>JBDNRY010000010.1:0-38030 GCA_047718855.1 Sporolactobacillus sp.
GCCGGCAAGACGTGCTTCACGGCTTAATCCGATCGATGCGCTGTCAGCAGATTAAGGTCTAATCGTTGATCAATGAATGCGTCATTTTTTTTTGCTAATCTCTTAATACTGTACGATTCTAGATCATCCACACGATTTTTACAAACCAAATTTACTTTAAGAAACTCCATGTTTTCTAACATGGAGTTTTTGTCTATTCGAGTTAACAGAATTTTTCCTTTCTGAGCAATTTATTGAGAACATCTGATCCGGGAATTTAAATTATTGATTCGCCACTGTTCAAGCATTCCTGTGTACAGCTCAGAGCACTGGACAAGATCTGTGAATGAAGATGCAAAGGCATTATGGGTTCATGTTCAAGCGATAAGTCTGGGAAAGAAAATGCACATGAGCGCGGGAAGCCATCAATTAATCAGAAAATTAAAGAGAGGTGTTCCTCCGTGCCGAATAGTCGAATGAATCCTAAGGTTGATCAATTTATTGGTAAAGCTAAGAAGTGGAGGAACGAGTACGAGGAATTAAGCGGCGAAGAGCATATATTTTATATTTTTCAACTGCCAAGCAATCAAAAACGCGGCAGGCAAGGGTTGAATCGTAAGGGTTTAAATGACTAGCTGGTTTGAGGTCTGAAAAACATTGCTCGTAGGCAACGTGCAATGTTTTGGTTCTGCCATTTGTCCCAGCATTTCTTAACACCCCCTTTGATCGTCAGATTCAAGTTGCACTTTCATAGAGTTCTTATCCTTATTATTTAAATGAACACCATCTTAGCTGAGATATTTTTGATAGGGGACGTGAAGCCTTTCGGAAACTAGCGAGATCTCATTCACGGTCTGCGGATCCAAACGAATGCCATTTTTCATCCGCTGCTGGTAAGCCTCTGACTCTTTATCACCAGAGACGTAAATCTTTTCTCCCGACTCGTGAGGCAGCTGGCGAATCCGCTCCAGCATCTCAGAAAGCCTTTGATTCAAGTCTTCCGGTTGACCAAAGAGATGCAAGTCAATCGCGGCAAAAAAGTGACTGATTCCCTTCACCTTGCCTCCGCCCATATCAGCTGAAAGATTCCCCTGGGACAGAATAGAAGTCAAAATTTCAATAATTAAGGCCAATCCGTAACCTTTATAGCCGCTGTTATTTTCACCTTTCCCGCCGATCGGAAGAATTCCACCAAGACGCGGAAAGCGTTTCAGATTTTTCAATATCTGTCCGGCATCAAAATTGATCTCATTGTTTTCATCAACTGCCCAGGCCCCCGGTAGAGTTTTTCCCTGCTTATCCAGGATCTCAATTTTCCCAAAGGATACAGTGGTCGTTGCCGCATCAAACAAAAAATCGTGTGGTTTCGCCGGCATCGAGAATGCTAAGGGATTGCTGCCGAGAAAGACCTGCACCGCATGCGTTGGAACCAAAAGTGGATTAGAATTTGTCGCCGAAATACCGATCAGTCCTTTTTGGCTCGCCATCTGTGAATAATAGCCAGCCCTGCCGTAATGATTGGAGTTTCTCACCGTAACAAGCCCGATACCAGCCTTTGCCGCTTTTTCAATGGCCAGCTTCATCGAACGAATGGCAACCAGCTGCCCCATTCCCTTTCTTCCGTCAATCACCGCACTCACCGGCGTCTCCCATACAACCTGCGGATTTGCATCAATCACGATATCACCAGCCTGTATCTTTCGATCATACATTTTTATTCGCTGCACGCCGTGCGATTCGATTCCGTAGAGATCAGCTGAGATGAGGGATTGGGCAATTAACTCACTATCCTCCTCTGAATAACCATAGGCTCGATATAACTGCTCTATCCACTGTTCTATTCTTCTTGCCTGGTAATAAGTTTTCATTGCCGGCCTCTCCTTTAACGATCACTTTCAGATAAACGCTATCCGGTCTGAATTTTCATCTGTACTTTCCCCAGAACTTCTATCGGCATTTTTGATTATAGATCCAGTGGTTGTTAATTCACCTGTTCGAAAAATTAAGATTTGAGAAGACTCTCCAGGATTTTTCTATTTAACTGTTCTTCACCTACGTAGGCGACATTGTCCAAAATAAGCGTTGGAACACTTTTGATATTTGCCATGAGGACTTCCCTAGAAATGCCCTCAATAATTGTTTGATCGGCTTCTTTTCCAATAGAAAGTGCGCTTTTCAAAAATTGGATGACGTCTTCAGAGCTGCTTTTTTTTCTTAACTCTTCCTGTTTTTCAAAAACTTCTCTTATAAAATGGACAGCCATTTGAGGATCCTGATAGTCTATATATTTCTGAGCAATATTCCCATTGAACAGGCTTTCTTTTGGTTTGTTCCAAAACTTATAGCAGACTCTCAGTATACCCTTTTCAACATTATGAATTAAAAGCTGATGGACGTCTTGAAACCACTTTTTACTGTGGGGGCAGGCCAGATTTAAAATGGCCGTTAGCGCATGCCTTGCATTCGGATCACCTAAATTTATTCCGTATCGATCAGGGATTTTGATTATTCTCTTATTTGAATTCTCATTGAATAATTGGCAAGATTCCATCATCAATCAACCTGCTTTTCTATTAATTTCGAACGATTCAACCCTCAATTTTGAAATCCATGTTCAAATTTTTCTCTTTGCCGAACATAAGCTTCTATTCTGGATAGCGCTTCTATCAAATTAGCTCGGCTGGTCGCGCAGCTAATTCTAAAATAATCATCATAGGCTTCCCCAAAAGCTTTTCCAGGAATAGCAGCAACCCGCGCATTTTTAGCTAAATCGACGCAAAAGTCCAAGGAAGATCCAGAAAATAATGACTTAGGAATTTTGACAAACAAATAAAAACCACTGTCCGGATCCGGAACAGCGAATCCTAGTTCTAAAAGGCCTTTTCGAACGATATTCTTTCTTACCTCGTACTCATGCCGCATTGAGGCCGCTGCATCTTTGGCCTCAGTAACCGCTGTAATTGAAGCCTTCTGAATCAAGGTTGCCGGCCCTGTGACATTATTATGATGGACTCTGATTAATAACTTGGTTAAGGCCTTCGGCGCATAAAGAAATCCGATTCTCCATCCCGTCATCGCATGCGATTTAGACAGCCCATTTATTAAAATTGTCTTTTCAGGATAGAATTCAGCAATTGATGTGTGATGCCCGTTAAAAGTCAGTTCACTGTATATCTCATCACTGACGATATATAAGTCGTGATTACGGGCGACTTCCGCAAGCTCAATCAACTCTTGCCTCGTATAAGTCAGACCCGTTGGATTGTTCGGATAGTTTAAAACCAACACTTTTGCACCGGAAACGGTTTCGAGATGTTTTTGCAAATTTGCTGCCGTGAGTTTCAGGCCGCTCTTACTGGTGTTGAGAGAGATGGGAATGGCACCCTGCAATTTACAAAGAGTAGCATAGGCGGGAAAAGTCGGGACAGGAATTAAAACCCTATCGCCCGCCTGCAATAGCGTCTGAAAGGTAATCGACAGAGCTTCCTTTGCCCCAACCGTAATAATGACTTGATTTAAGGGATCATCGTAATGCAAATTGTATTTTTCGTTGATGTAATGTGCAGCTGCCATTTTAAGCTCAGGCATCCCGCCCATCTTTGCGTAATGACTGTAATTTTCGTTGATTGCATCAATGGCCGCATTTTTAACACTTTTTGGTGTATTAAAATCCGGTTCACCAATCGTCAGTTTAATAATTCCCTCGATGCTGCTTGTCCGCTCATCAAACAATCGGATCAAAGATACACGACTATCTTCTACTCTGGGATTAACCATTTTTTACCTTATCTCCTTAAAACAAATTCATGATTATACCTTTCCAACTCGTCAATTCCATCAATAACGTCTTCAGCAGTAATTTCAGGAATGGCATAATGATATTTTGAATCAGATGCGCTCGATATTTCCGCGATTATCCGCTTTGCCCCGTCAGTATCTTTGATTTGGAATTGTTTGAGCGAAGTCAATAAACCCAGTGCGCGATAAAAAGGGAGCAATTTCTTTGCGGTTGCCGATTCCTTCTCAGTGATTAATAGAACGAGTACTCCGTAAGCCACTTTTACTCCGTGCGGAATTTGATGCGTCTCAGGAATTTCACTCATTGCATTATGAATGGCATGGGCACCGGAGGAACGTCCGAAACGTGTGCCAAATCCACCTACTGTTCCGGAAATGACAATAATCGTATCCACTATGTTTTTAAATGCCCGGCTCAGTTTTTTATTCTCAAAATCCTTAACCGCTTCTTCAGCAAATTTAAAAAGATTTTCCCGCGTTTCTTTCGCAGCAAGTTTGGGCCCAAGTTCGACGACAGGTTCGAGATAATCTTCATGTCTTGTAATGGATTCAGATTCATACCATTTTGCCAAGGTATCCCCGATGCCGCCAAGAAAGAGAAATCTGGGTGAATCTAGCAACAATTGATAATCGATGAGCAGCAGATATGCAGCGTTTTTGTGATATTCCCGAGTTTTGAACACATGATCGGGTGTGTAAAGAATACTATGCGTGCTGTACGGAGCGCATGTTCCTAAGGTTGTCGGGATAGCTATTAAACGCGCCTTTCTTCGAGCGGCAACTCCTTTGGCCGTATCGATAAGCTTTCCCCCACCTATCGCAAGAACAGCATCTGTCTGCTTGATTTGGCCGGTAAGCCGTTCGATATCTTCCAGACTGGCACTTCCATCGTATTGATAGATTGGCCAGTCCTGCTTTTCTCCGTATCTTCTTTTAAAAGCAGCATAAGAGCGGCTACCCGTTACAATGACCGGATGCGTAAAGTCATGAACGACCTCTTCCAGATATTTTAACGAATCCTCTCCCGTAATGAGCTGGTCAGGTCCGCTTCGAATCACATGATTTAAATCCATCGATAGATGCCTCCTCCCATTTGACTTTATCGAACAAATTCCATCGATTTTACTGATCAACAACGGAACCATCAATATGAAGCCGTGTTTCTATTGATCTTCTCACATAAGGAAATTTCGTCTCGACATTATCAATTAATTCTGTCCCAATCCCTGATGAACGAGGTATTTCCATAAATCCCTGTTCACATTTAAATGTCTTCTTAACAACATCTTTTTTTCGGACGCCTTTTTCTACATTTGTTGAACCGTACTTTTCCGAGAGCGCAGGCTGATCATCCCCAGGATACTCAAGCAGTGCAAAATTCGGAATGCTGACTGCGATTTGCAGACAAGCAGCCGTTGATATAGGACTGAGTGGGTTGTGGGGTACAACTAAGACATCATTAGCCTCAGCAATAGCCGCAATCTTTTTTGCTCCTGTTATTCCACCGCACATGCATACGTCTGGTCGGACATATTGAACAGCATTTCTCTGGATTAGCATGGCAAATTCCTGTGGACTGTTCAGTCTTTCACCTGTAGCAATGGGTAGAGATGTTTTATTGGCAACTAATTCCATCGAATTAAAATTATCAGGACCCACAGGATCTTCCAGAAATAGCGGCAAATATTTTTCGACACCTTTGCTGAAAACGATCGCATCAGCCGGTTTCAAACGAGTATGCAGTTCAATGCATAAGTCGACATCGGGACCAACCGCTTCCCGGTAAGCAGCTACGCGTTCGATAGCTTCACCAATTTCAGCAGCATGCGTTTTAAAATAGGGAACAGCTCTTGACTCATCCAAAAATGGTGACAAATGTCCAATCGCATTATATCCCTGTCGTTTTGCTGCCTTTAAGTGGGTTAAGACCTCGTCAGTAGTTGATCCCCCGACATGACAATAGACGCGAACTTTCTCTCTGCATCTGCCGCCAATCAGGTTGTAAACCGGTGTTTTATAAAATTTACCGGCAATATCCCATAACGCAATATCGATCGCACTGATGGCACCCATAATGGCTGCCCCACGAAAATGCCAACAACGGTACATATACTGCCAGTGGTGTTCAATCTTTAATGGATCCTGACCAATCAGATAAGTTTTGAAAGCCTCTATGGCCCCTTTTGAGGCATCCAGAAATCCCCAGGCACCAGATTCTCCAATCCCGACAATTCCTTCATCCGTATAGACCTTCACAAAAAGATAGCGATTGACTAATAAAGCTTTTACATCAGTAATTTTCATACCCGGCCGCCCTTCCTGAATCAAGATTCGGCAAATAGCATCCATACCTTGCTGAATAAATGGGAAAATCCCCCAAAAAATCTACATCGCAAGTCATGGTTCATGTATTAAGCTGCTGTAAAAAGCGCCGGGTTCTCCCATCCTGAGATAGTTTCAGTACTTTCTCCGCTGTTCCCTGCTCAACGATTCGTCCATTCGCCATAAAAATAACCTTGTCGGCGACTTCACTGGCAAATTTCATTTCATGTGTCACCACAATCATTGTCACATTTTGCTCTGCCAATTTTCTGATCGTCTTTAATACACCACTAACTAGTTCTGGATCAAGTGCAGAGGTCGGCTCATCGAACAAAATAGCCTTTGGTTGAACAGCAAGTGCCCGTGCAATGCTCACACGCTGCTGCTGACCGCCCGACAGAGTCGCTGGGTATTGATGGATCTGTTCTTTTAAATCCACTTGCTCAAGTAATTCATATCCTTTTTTTTCAGCCAATTTTTTCCCCATTTTCTTTGTTAAAATCAGAGCTGCTGTTACGTTTTGCAAGGCTGTCTTATTCTTAAATAAATTATAATGTTGAAAAACCATTGCTGTCTGGCTGCGCAAATTTCTCACATCTTTATCTGTGTATCGTTCCGCATTTAATGACACGTTTCCAATCCTAATGGTTCCGAATTCAGGACATTCAAGAAAATTTAAGCAACGCAATAACGTTGACTTTCCTGATCCGGAAGGCCCAATGATGGCAACTACTTCTCCTTCTTCAACCTCTAACTGAATACCCTTTAATACTTCATTGCCATGAAACCTTTTATGCAAATTATTAACTTTGATCATGCTCATACTCACACCTCCTCGTATGATAAGAATTGATTTTTATTGATTTATTCGTTGTCTTTTCGGGACACTCTTAGTTTCTTAAATAGGGCCGTGAGAGGATTTTTTCCAGTTGTTTTTGTAACCCTGTATAGGCAATAACCATTAGCCAATACAATAACCCGACGTCCACATAGACTTCAAAATACCGGAATGATTCTGAAGCTAAAAGCTTTCCGCTTGTAAACAGTTCTGTAACTCCGAGCGTAAAGGCAAGTGAAGTTTCTTTGAGCAGGCTGATAAAAGTATTTCCCGTTGCCGGTAAAGCATTTAAAGCAGCCTGTGGTAGAATAATATGGAAAAATATTTTAGCCTTACTGATATTTAACGCAATGCCGGCTTCTTTCTGACCCTCATCAATCGAATCTAATCCCGCTCGAAATATCTCAGATAAATTAGCGGCCTGTTTAAACCCAAGCCCAATAATGCATGCTGCAATGGCCGGAAAGCCGCGTAAAGAGGGAAAAATTTCTGGCAACCCATAATAAACTAAGAATAACTGTACCAAGGTGGGTATCCCTCGGAATAATGAACTATACAGGGCAGCCAAATAGCGAAAAACCCCAAATTCTGACTTACTCAACCATGTGATGATTAATCCAATCACAATCGCCAAAACCATGGCTGCCAGCGTCATGCCAAGTGTTATGGGAATGTATACGATTAAGTAGGGGAAAATTTCAATTAAATACTTAAAACTAAAGGCCAATTGCTACACGCCCCCTTCTGCCATGAAATCGAACAGATACTCAAATCTTACTTATGTGTAACGTCTTCTCCACCAAAATATTTTTCAGAGATTTTTGAAGCTTGACCGTTCTGCTTGAGCTTGATAAGTTCGTTATTGAATTGCTTTTGGAGCCTCTTACCTTTTTCCGTCTTGCTAAAAGTAAAGGCAATATGATCCTGTTCAGCGCTTCCCTTTAAAACCTTTAACGGCAATTTTTTTTGTTCAATAAGTGCTTTCAAAATTGGTGCAGAGTTTGCATAGCCGTCAACTTGACCGTTAATCACAGCGCCAACAGCTGCATCACGATCTTCAAAGGTTTTAATCTTAATGCTGCTGTCATATTTTTTCATGATCGCAATGTTGTTTGAACCGATCGTAGCGGCAACCGTTTTATTTTTTAAATCGTGTAAGATTTCCAATTTGGAATTCTTTTTAACGACAACTGATGCATTAAAATAGCCATACGGTTTTGAAAAATAATATTTTTGAGAACGTTCCGGTGTAACCGTGACATTACTGGCAATCAAGTCCACTTTTCCGCTATCAAGTTGGCCAAAAAGGCCATCAAAATCAGTGTTCACCCATTTGACCTTGTACCCTAACCGTTGCGCAATTTTCTTTGCTAAATCAACATCAAAACCCTTGAGTGTCCCTTTCTCCTTAAATGATCCAGGAAAGCTCACACCGGTTGTGGCTATCTTAATGGTTTTCTCTGCTTTAGACCCACTGTTTGAAGTACCGGCAGAGCAAGCCCCGAGGATGAGTGTTAATGCCAAAACAGTTGCGACGACGACTATCCATTTTCTAAATTTTTTCATAACCCTTTTTCTCCTAACTCTACACAATTTTGGAGTATCCTATCCTTTTAAATATCTGTGAACGTGACCTCAGCAGTGGTCTGTACTTCGATAAGACAATATGATCAAGCGATAAGTCTAAATGTTCAATTTCAAAAAACTTCTGAGCGATCCATTCGGCCAATCCGAAATGACTTTCAGTATCTGTTTTGCCAATTGCTCACCCACACTACTTGTTAATTTCTGTACTACTCGTCCATCAGATAATGGGTTTTCAGGAGAACCTAAGGGATTATCTATATAACTGGTCAGATGCCTGCCATCGTTCATCTCTATCGTCATTCCGGTTTCTCGTTTGGCTTGATCCGCGATTGGCAAATCATGGACTCTATCAAATTTTTCAATAGCAGCTGAAAATTCGACTGACACCGGTCGATCACCAAAACTGGCGTCATCTACAGTGCCTGTTGTGAGAATTTGCCAAACAATATATTCAATCGAAAATTTGCCTTGTTTCCCATTGATCGGATGATGATATTTTAGCGCCGCATCACCACCGGGCCGGTAATGAATATCAATATGCTTCACATTTTTAAAACGGATCCCCTTATTCCAGAGTAACAAGGCCGCATCTGCTCCACACATGGCTGCCGAGCAAAAGGGATGATGTTTTACCCACAGTCCGGGGCTCAAAATCTGGCCCGGTTGATTCCATGATTTAAAACATTCATCAGCATTGAAGGCTTTCCCGCTAAACGTCCTAATCCAGCCGTTATCATTATTGAACGGCTGATCACTGGACGAAAGACCAGCTTCAACCAGCAAACGATAGGCCAGTACAGCATTTTTTGCAGCGATGCCTGCATGCAGGGGTTTCGTGTCTGTACCCGACTGAAATCCCATTCCCGAGGATTGTGTTCCTGCAAGCGAAAGTAATCGCGCGATTGATTCTTGATCTAATCCTTTATAATAACCAATAGCTGCGGCCGCTCCGAGCGGACCGATAGTACAGGTGGAATGCCAGCCGCTGATAGTGTGCTGCGGATTGACTAGCCTTCCAATCAGTCCCTCAACCTCGGAGCCAACATCGTATGCCGTCAGGAAACGCTGCACGTGATCCGTCTCATCAGTTACAGCTAGCAGAGCCGAGAACAAGACCACGCTTAGATGCCCGCGCAGATTCGCCTGTGCGTCATCATAGTCAAGATAATGAGATGAAAAACCATTAAATAAAGCTGCATTTTCTGGTGATCCATGCAAATTCTGACCTAATAATCGACTATGAAAATGCGAATCTGCTAAAAGGTGAGCAACCCTTTTGACCGCTGGTTCCTGACTTGCAGCTCGCAAAGAGGCGACGTAATCAATAAACGCTCGTTTTGCCTCCTTAATTAAATCTGAGCGATTACGGATATCTGTTTTGACAATCAGACTCACTATTTTTCTCGTATTAGGGTCGATGATCGATCACCTGAATCCTATTATTAATTAAAACACTGCAAACAAGGAGCCTTTTTTGTCCTTAGTGATAGACAGACACTGGATTGTTCATTAAAAATGACTCAATTACTTCCAATCTTACCAAAACGATCTCGATCATTGGGCTCATCCCAAATTGTCAGATCGGGACCCTTAGGAATAATCCGCGGCAGATCGCTCAATGGCGTGTGATCAATCTGAAAGAACCGTTTCTTCATCGAATCAAAATCTGTATTTTTCTTAAACGAAGGGAATGAATACAGATCCTTGGTATAGTTCCATAAATTTGGATAATCAATCAAACGCTTTTTGTTAACATAATATTTTTGATAAAAAACGAGATCAAATCGCACCAATGTGACATAGAGCCGAATATCGGTATCCGTCAAATGATTTCCAAACAAAAAGCGATGTTTGCCTAAGCGTTCCTCCAACCAGTCCAAACGATTGAATATCTGATCATAGGTCCGCTCATAATCTTCTTGAGATCGTGCAAGACCGGCAGTATTGACCGCATTATTCACATCCATTAGAATGATCTGATTAAGCGCATCGATGTCAGAACGCAAATCCTTTGGATAGAGATCGGGGGCCCCTGCTTTTTTAAATTTTCCCCATGATACCTCCAGATCAAGCGTCAGATGATGAAAATCGTTGTTTACAACTTTCCCCGTCTTAATATCAACAAGTGCAGGAACTGTTACCCGCGACGAATAATCAGAATCAGCCTTTCTGTAGTTCTCACCGAGCGAATGAGTTTTTAATACCGGATCGACGTCTCCATCATCTAATGTGAAGAACCAGTCACCGACGACTCCTGCGGGACGAAGCGGATCGACAACGCCTTTCGAAATAACGCGATCAAGTCCTAGTAAATCGATCACAACAGCAATTCTCGTAGCCCAGGGACAGTGTTTTGACCAGATTAACCGATAGCGATCGGCTTCGATCGGTAATTGATCAGCACCATCACCGAACTTTTTTGTAAACTGAGGGGCTTGATCCGCAGAAAAACGAGCACGATCATTAAAGTTGGACGGATCCAATCCCGCATAATCCTTCTGTTTCTGATGGGCCCTTGGATTGGCCGCGCGGCTCATTGAGAAGTCAATCGGACAAGCGTTAATTTCTTCGGACACGTTAATTTTTGTTAACTCACGTTTCAATTCATCTTCCTGTAAATTACTCAACACATTCATCCTTTCTGTTGTAATAATTGTAGTTACAATAAAGCCGTTGATCATTTGCTGAAAAATTTGCGTCAATCCACCTCCCCAGTAAAATGTTCATAATTAATCTATCTACTATGCAATTACTTGGATTTAAAACAGAACCAACCCATGAAAACATTGAAATTATCTCTCGATCTTCCTGTCACTTTAAAAGCGATTGAAATTCAGAAATGTTTTTTGATTTCCATCTTTCAAAAAGTCGATTATCGACAATCCTAAGCATATATACTGTGACATGATCTGGAAACAATCGTTTCTGGCCAAGTACCTGAAATCCGATTTTCTGATACATGTCTTGAAGCCACGGATGCTCTCCTGCTGTTCCTAGTGTTACCGCTGGCGCATGATAGTCTTTTTTCAATACTTCCATAACGATCCAGTCAATAATCGCCTTTGCATAACCTTTCCGTTTTTCCTCAGGAACGGTTGCAACCCAGCCGAGATGAGGGAGTCGAAACGGAGCTGAATTGGGTGTCCACGGCAGCCGTATCGACACCGTAACAACAATGTGATGTTCATTCTCGCCAACAAAGGTCGGGACATATTTGATGTGATCAACCATCTCTTCCATGCTGATCACCCCTGCGTGAAAAAGAATATTTAACGACAAGTCCGGAGCATATGCTCGAATGATCAACCGGTGCAATTCTTCTGCATCATCCAACCTTGCTTTTCTAAAGTTAAGAGTCGTTAAAATCACCTCCGCTCCAAAGTTTTAATGGGAGTACTGTTAAGCAACGCACTAGCAGATTGGTTAATTCTGTATCTCTTCTTGCTTATCAAACAGACAGCCTCTTCACTATTGAAGAACTCTTTTCGCTCGCTCAATGACATTTTCAATTTTTTTATAAATCGGTTCGAAAATTGTGCCTAATTGAAAGGCTTGTCGCAATTGTTCTTCTGAGAAATATTTTTTCACTTCTTCTTGATCTTCAATTAGCCTCTGAAAACTTGCCCCAGTTTCAATCGATTCCATGGCAGCCTGATAAACAATTTGATGGGCGGTCTGCTTTCCTATCCTTGATGAAAGCAGAAAAAGCACTTTTTCAGAAAAAAGAAGCTCCGAATGAATCGCTAAATTTTTCTTCATATTTCCCGGTTTCACAACTAATCCTTTAAAAATTTTTAGAATACTTTTTAACTGATAAGAAAGATAAATATGAATTTCCGGAAGTCCGATCCATTCGGAGCGTAAACTAATCGCGTCTCGCTCCCCGTCAACAACTAAAGCATTTTCGATCAGTGCTTCCGCGTGATAAACTGGCTGAGTCAGACTTGCAATACCTTCAAGAAGCGCTGGATTTCTTTTATGAGGCATTGTCGATGAGCCGATTTTGCCTAATTGAAACGGCTCTTCAAGTTCATTAATTTCATCTCTCATCAGCGTAAAAAATTCATGAGCAATTTTCCCAGTCGTCGCGCTTATCAGTGCGAGAATATGAGCGTATTCGACGATTCGATCCGGTGAAGACTGCCAAGAAACCGTAGGGGTGTTCAATCCCAGTTCCGCCAGAGTACCCTTTTCCACATCAATACCGATTAATCCTAATGAAGCATATGTACCAACGGCTCCGCTAATATTTCCGGTAAGAACGCTCGATCGATTTTCATTCAATCTTTGATAATGACGGACATATTCATCAAGATAGCGGGCAAGTTTAAATCCAAAAGTTATCGGAATAGCCTGCATACCATGCGTTCTGCCAGCCATCTCTGTATCTTTATAAAACTCAGAGATGATAATCAGCTGTTCAATGATTGCGTTGATTTCCGGCAGTATCCAATCTAGACTTTCTTTTATTTGCAGCACCTGCCCAGTGTCGACGATGTCCTGTGTGGTCACCCCGTAATGAACATACTCACCGGATTCTCCTGCGGCTATCTGTAAGGCCTTAATCGTTCCAAATAACGAGTGACCAGATTTAGCAGTTTCTTCTCTAATTTTCTCCATGTTCAATCTACTAACAAAAGCGGTTGCAGCAATCCTTTTTGCTGCTTCTTCAGGAATGATTTCCATTCTTGCCTCTGTTTTCGCAAGAGCGGCTTCTACGTCCAGTTGCTTCTGAATTCTATTTTTTTCGCTCCATATTGTCCTCATCTCAGCTGTACCGAAATCGTCGCCTAATATCTGATAGTCAATGAAATGTGAACTCAAGCAATATCACCCCCTTCATCCATTCTTCTGTTCTTTTCATTAAATCTCTTTAAGTCATTGCTCATCATTATAAAGTCAGGCATTCTTTTTGACTATTTAAAAAAAATGAAGCATCCAATCAAATATTTTGAATTGACCACTTTCAAGCTTGATAATTTACTGATGTAGTGCGTGAAAACAACTAATCCCGAGGAGGGGGATAGGGATATATCAATAGAAAATAACTATCAAATGACGTTGCACAAACATTGCTCCAAACCAATTTCTTCTTTATACTGTTCATACGTTCAGAGAATACGAGGTGGATCATATGGAATTCAGAACAATCTACACTTTCTATACCATTGTTAAATCTGGCAGTTTTCAAAAAGCCGCATCGACGCTTAATTATTCTCAATCAACAATATCCATGCGCATCAAACAACTCGAAGAGGACTTGGGTGTTGATTTATTTTTAAGGGGAAAAAACCTTCATCTTACTCAGGCGGGCAGACTTTTTTATCAAAGAGCGGGGCAATTATTATCTCAGTATGAGGTCTTAAATCATACAATTTCTGATTTGAAGAATGGCACAGCAGGAATTATTAATATAGGAGTCTCGGAACCAACAGCAAGTTTGATCCTTCCTAAAATATTGAAAAGATTTCTGAATGACTATCCCAAGATGGTTGTTAATGTGAAAGTGGATGACGCGAATACATGCAGTAAAAACTTGCAGGAGGGCTTAATCGATTTTGCCATTTGCGGAGAACCGGAAATTAAATTGGAAAACTTTTATAAGCCTTTCTTTTTTGATTCTCTGGACATTCTTGTTTCTACAAAAAACAAATTATCTGAGTTATCAAAAATTAGACTCAAGGATCTTTATGATCAGACCCTCATCTTCACCCCTGAAAATTGTCCTATTCGCATTCAAATTGAACAAGAATTGAATAAGTCCATAGGCAATCACTATAGAAAAATCGAGGTCACCTCAAGTCTTTCTCATAAATATTATGTTAAAGAAAATATCGGCATTTCAATTTTTACGAAAACCGCGCATTTGGAAACAGTGGAAGGGACCAAAGTTATCCCGGTGCGTGACCTGAATATTACTCCCCCAATTGGGCTTTTAACCACTGGCATGGACCATCTTCTTAACGAAGTAACCCGAGATCTGATACATCGAATCATAAAAAATTTCAAGGAATTGACAGCGACTAATCATGCAACGCAAAATTCTTCAAAAAATCGTTTTGCTCCAAATAGATAGAAGCTCATTTGGAAAGATCAAGGGTTACACCTTTTATTGCTTGCCAGCGCCTAAAGATGCGGGCTTTTTCTCTGTAATCAGGTTAGACGCATCCAGACTTAACACGGAATACCGCTCGTTAAACAACTGATTTGACTGTGCGTGATCAGATACTCAGAATCTCTCTGATCTCCTTCTCTGATAATCGTGTCAAGGATTGATCGCCCGGCTGGACAACCGTTTCTATGAGATCCTTTTTATTCTGCTGCAGTTTGTGGATTTTTTCCTCAATCGTCCCTTGGGTGATTAGGCGGACAACCTGGACGACTTGCCGTTGACCGATACGATGAGCTCGGCCGACAGCCTGATCCTCCACCGCCGGATTCCACCACAAATCATAGAGGATCACGGTATCAGCCCCGGTCAGATTGAGTCCCGTATTTCCCGCTTTTAAGGAAAGCAGGAAAATACTATTCTCTCCTCGGTTGAACTGATCGACGAGATCCACCCTTTCCTTTGCCGGCGTCTTTCCGTCAAGGTAAAAAAAGGTCAGGCCTTCCTGTTCTAATTCTTGACGGATAATTGCCAGCATACTCGTGAACTGGGAAAAAATCAGCATCCGCCGGCCATTCTCAAGGCAAGTAGAGACCAGTTCCCGCAACTGTTGCAATTTACCAGACTCCCCATGATAGTTCTCGACAAAAAGAGCCGGATGACAGCAAATTTGCCGAAGTCGCGTGAGGCCGCCAAGAATTTTAATCCGGCTTTTCTGGAATCCTTCACTCTCCAGTGACTCTTTTGTTTCTTTCTGAATTTTTCTAAGATATGCCAAATAGATTTCCTTCTGCTCCTTTGTCAGCTCGGACGACTGAACCGTTTCGATTTTATCCGGGAGCTCTGCTAAGACATCCTTTTTCAATCGACGAAGCAGGAACGGGCGAATCATTTTAGCAATCTTTTCATTTTCTATTTTTTTAAAGGCTGCGAGGCTTGGGAAAAAGCCCGGCAGTATCGTCTGAAAAATGGACCAAAGTTCATCAATTGAATTTTCAATCGGTGTACCGCTGAGTGCAAAGCGATTGCGGGCATTAATTTGACGCACAGCTTTCGCCGTTTTGGTGTTGAAATTTTTAATCGTTTGAGCTTCATCAAGGATTAGCGTGCTGAATGTCTGGTTTTCATACAGACTGATATCCTGCCGCAGTGTATGGTAGGAAGTGATCCAGATATCCGGTCTCTGTCCTTGCTGAAAAAGCAATTTTCTCTCCTGCACAGTGCCGGAGAGCACGACAGCCTGCAGATCGGGGGCAAATTTCTGCAATTCATTTTTCCAATTGTAGGTTAACGATGCCGGGGCGACAATCAGTGCAGGCTGAACGTCCGGATTCATTTCTTTTTCCGATGTCAGGTAGGCAATGCTTTGCGGTGTCTTGCCCAGCCCCATTTCATCCGCCAGAATGCCGCCAAGGCCGTAATACCCGAGCGTTTTCAACCATTGATAGCCATAAAATTGATAGTCTCTCAGCTTGGCGTGAAGCGATTGCGGCACATCAAATTCAATCGCCTCCGGATTTTTTAATCGGTTCAGGAAGCGGCGAAATGTTTTCCCGAATCCGACGGACGAATGCTTTTCACCAACTATCGATTCAATTTGTCCACCCCGATAAAGAGGAAGCTTCAATTGATTCTGCTGAAGCTCCTTTCCCGAGATCTTCAGATCATCCAGTATTTGCGCCGCCGACTGAAACTCTTGATCCTGCAACGAGACGAAAGCCCCGTTCGGCAGCCGATAATATCTTTTCTTTTCGACAATCGACTGAATAATCTTCTGAATGTCCTGTTCCTCGATGCCGTCCATCTTAAACTGGACATCCAGCCAGTTTTCGTCGGAGTCCAGATCAATTGAGACGAATGGAGACCGTTGTTCCGGCATGAGAAGGGTCTTGACCGGGTTCGTTAAGCGGATCTCTGCCCTTTCCTCCAATTGGGGGAGCGTCACGAATAAGAAATCGTAGATCGCCTCCTCTCCTTCGGCATAGACCTGCTTCCCATTAAATTTAAGCGCAGCGGATTCGAGCGTATCCATAATGCCCTGCTCTTTTTCCGCATCCCGGATCAAAATCCGCTCTTCCCGGTCGGTGCTTTCATTTTGATCGAACGGATTCACGGTCACATCGCCATAATGATAGTTGAGTTGGACGAGCAACTGGTCATCTTGGCGATCGACCAACAATTCTGCGTGCAGCGGATAGACAGCAATTCGTTTCGATACCTTATCCGCAATCGTGAGTTGACCGATTCTTTTCAGGCTGGGCGCAGCATGAGACAAAAACGGTTCAATCTGATCCTCACTAATCGGCAGTGCAGAAAGCTGGGAACGCTGGACAGTCGAAAACAACTCCCCAATTAATTCCTTCTGGTCAGGTGGAAGAGCATACAGCGCGTTTTTTTTAAAGATATAACCGTACTGCTCCAAATAGTCTGCTCCGGTCATATTGGACAGATTCAGCTGAAATTCGCCTGAAGGCGTCTCATCCAAGCGAAAAGTCAGCGGAAATGTATTTTCATGTACAGCGACCTGGCCATCGTCACCGCTGTCATTATCAAAATAAAGCGTACTGGTCTTCAGTTTGTTCAGCAATGCAGGAAAAAAAATCGGCAGAATAATAACCTTTCGCTCATCAGAAAACATCGGGCTTCCATAAGTGTATTGCGCAGTCCGATAAGCCTTTTCACCTTTCATCTGTTCACTGAGCAAGTCAATCACAGCCATATCGTTATCAGCGAATCCATCCTGTTCAGGATCAAACGAAAATCTATTGGTAAACGTATAAGGTACCTGGTTGATAACGGATTCGATAAAGTTTCCTATTTTCCGAACAACATAGGTTCTGTCTCTGCCGACCTTCATTTGCAAAGCCAGCCACGCCGGTTGATAAATGCTGGGCCTCCATTGTTTAAGCGTCCACTCAACACGTAGCGGTTGCTTTTGACCAATCTGCTCACGTTCATGTTTCTTCTGCTGAAATCGGGTGAATGTCTCGATCAACTGGCCAGTCACTGCCTGTTGTTTATGCAATTGGGCAAGGTCAGTTTTTCGAGTGGAAGATGGTTGAGTCGCAGACCTATCGGGTTTGGCACTGCCGCTTTGCGATGCAGTTCGGCCTTCCTCCTGGTATTCATATATCTTCAGAAGAACAGCGGCCACATGTTTGCAAGGACCAGCGTATTGACGGGCTGCCGGACAATTGCAGTCATAGAAAACAGACCTCTTTTTAAATCGGGTACTGACTATATAAGTCTCCGTTCCTTCAACCTCGGCCAGCCAGGAATTTGTGCTTGTATTAAAATGCAGATGATGAACCCGCCCGCCAGTATAGTATCTGCGCCCGCGTTGATAAATCGTGGCAGAAAAAAGGTCCTTGATATTTTTTTCCGTTAATTGCACATTCTGAACATTCATGTATCTAAAAACACCTGCCTAATTCCATTGATCGATTGTCGCGAAAACGCTTCATGCTCTCGCGTTTCTATAAAATTCTATATAAAAAAAACCCTCGGCAATGAATAAATCCACTGCAGTGCATTCAGGATCTTTTTCTGCTAATTGTCTATCCACAACGTCTAAAATCATTTTTTCCAAGCGGTAATTAACCAAGGCAGCCTCCAAAGGATACGGTCAAGATTACCGAAAAAGATCATGAGTTTTTCTGATCAATTTTGTAGTCAAACACTGTCGTTTAACACCACTATAACACAGCTTTTATGCTTTTTGATCTTCAATAATCGGGGGTATGAGGCATATAGCGATAAATGAATTTTCAGAGGCGGGGAATCAAAACAAATTTATTCTGCAGCTGGCCAGTGCTTCCTCATAGAACGATTGATACTCTCCACGAATTCTGGACTTCTCTTCGTTCAGACGTTCAGAAATCGCTGTTCCGGTCCGACTCTCAAACGCATTTTCTAAACCACTTTGAATTTCGCCTAGATCGGATCCAAGCTCGTCGATCATTTTTTGATGATGATAGAGCGCCTGCCGTTTTTCTTCGATGATCGCGTTAAAGGCCCTCTGAATGTCGTTGTGAAGCTCCATCCGCTGCCACTGCTTTTTCAGTGCCTTCTGTTCTGCTTTAAGAGCGTTTATGATTTTATCATCAACTTCGTTCAGAGCGGCATCCGCGATTTTCATCTCAATGCCTATGGAGATCATTTAGCAGTCCCATACGACGTCCTCCCTTTTATTGTGGGGTATTCAGTGCAGTGTAAATGTCTGCGCCACTTCCCGGTCCTTCTCCTGCAATTTGTTGCCGGCATCCGCGATGTAACCAGCCAAATCATCCAAATCTGCTTTTTCCTTTTGAAATTTATGAATGGCCTGTTCAAACAATTTCTCATCATGCAAATATATTTTCCCACCGTAATGCCCACTTGCCAACCTGCTCATCTCATCAATGATATCATTTTCAGAGAGCAGATCATATTTCTCGCCATGGTATGTTTCATGGATCAGCCGACGTTTGAGGGACTTTATAGCCGCCCATTCTTCATCCTCATAATCAACCAGTGCGCGGGTCAGGTTTGTAAGCGAAGATGCCGCGTGATCCAGGTGGTTAGCATAGCTTCTGATCTTCTCTGGAGACACATCCAGCTTCACACTGCCATCCGAGCTGAACATATTGTAAAAGGTATCCTGAAAGTGCCCCGCAATGCCGATCATCGCATAATATGGGTGCTTTGTCCCATTCGCTTTAATTATATACTGACTACCCACTTGTTGAGAAAATTCAGCGAATTTTCCGACTAAATCATTCTTATGGGTATAGTCTACAATGGTACGCCTGAAGTAGCCATCCTTAACCTTCTTCTTTGTCTTGTCATCCAAGAGTTTATATGTATTCGGAGCAGCAAATGTCGTCGCAGCAATATTCCGCTCGGCCGCTGTATATTGAGCCATTGCACCACCGAGACTGTGGCCCATCGTTGTAATCACTGAATGGGGATAATCTTTTTTTAGACTGTCATAGAACTTTAACCCGGATGTGAACTGAGAATCAATCGTTTCATTAACCGTTCTGACGCCTCGGCCCTCTGGAATATATTCTTTTACTCTAGTGAACTGATGCTTACCCTCCACGACCTGCTGCACATCCGTTTCTCTATCGAGATTATTTCCAAAACCTTCTGTTCCACGATAAGCGATAATAATATGGCTGGTGTCAACGTTTCCCTGATTGTCCACTGAGGCGATAGCAAACCCCTGGGCTCCATTTTCAGAGTTATCAAGTTTGTGGAGAATTCTAAATCGTTTATTCCCAGTTCCTAAGTTAATTGAGATTTGATTAAAGTTTTGTTTATCTTCTACATATTTATGAGCATAAACCTTATCCGACAATTGAAAATTAACTTCATCAGTTATTTTTATGCTATTATACTTATATTCTGGCACGATTGTTCTCCTCTCTTTAATGGAAAGATGAAAGGGATCTTGCTCAAATGAACAAAGCATTCAAAATCTGCAGCATTTTAATAATCGCTCTCATTATAGCCTATTTCGGTGGAAGGTGGGTAATTATGAAGGTTAGTGAACAGAACGAGGTCTATCAGATGATGGCTGAGATTAAAAACCAGGACCAAGCCCGAAAGCTTGTTAAAGCACATATTTCCCCTGAATACCTTAAGCAACAACAATCAAGAATCACTGTTTGGTTAAAATACAACGTCAAAATCTTTAAATCCGTTACTTTCACTGACTATGATATCTCTCAGATGGGATCATTAAATATCAGTGGATATATTAATCATGATAAAAGCCTAGCTTTTGACGCCACTGTTTCTTTTCCTACCGGAGAAAAAAAATTCGAAGGAAGTATAGGTTATACAAATGGTATTACTAAATCAGTGAAACTTCCAGAAAAAACTGTTTCGGAAATTGAAAATATCAAGAAGAACGATGCGAAAGATCAAACAAATCGGAATCAGAAATAGACCAATTACAAGAGAGAATTCCATCGATCAACCATCTGTGAAAGCATGATCGTTTATCTCCGACCCTATTGGAGGGCTGGCCCCCAACTCATCTCTCTCTTTCTATAAAAAACGATGAACCCATTCAGGATTCATCGTTTTTTAATCAAATTTTTTTCGGCGGACGAGGCGCCTCGCACGAGATCTTTGTCCCGTCAATTATCTCGGGTAAGCCGCTCTGATTCTAAAAGCAAAGTGAATATCATTTGCCGCGTCAATGTGATAAGCCTGATGTACTGGAGCTCCCCAACTGTCGTCACCGCCGACGCCCATCTGCCCTGCGGCGAGTGTTACGTTCGTATAGTGAATCTCGGGAAGTTCGTCGGCATGCCGCGCATTCTGCAATTCAAACGCCGTATAAGGCGAAACACCCAGCTCAAACGGCCGCTCCAATGCTTCGAAACACAGTCCTTCGCCTTGATCATCCAGCACTTGCACCCATCTGACATCCGTACGATTGCCGCTTTCTTGAGGAACCGCGTACTTCGACACGTTATCGACGACCTTTTTATCGAAAATACCCAGCCGCGCCCCGCAATTTCGATCAATATAATTTTCATCCGGTCCCTTCCCGTAATAGCAAAAATGATTATAATCGGCATCCATCCGCAACTGGATCCCGAAAAGCGGCAGATCCGGAAGTCCTTGCGCCCCATGGTAATCCACCCGTACATCAATGGCCTCGTCCGAGTGAACCGTATAGGCGACGACAACGGTCACCTGATCGGAAATCGGTAATCGATACGTATAGGCGATGGTCACCGAATCTTTATCCTCGACAATATCGGTTTTGTTGCAAAGTTGAAACAAACTCCCGTGCAGCCACAGACCGCTTTGATATCCCAAGCCGCAGCCGTTATCATTATCCGTTAAAGCGCGCCAATAGAGCGGCAGCGGCACCTGTTTCAGAAACTCGCGACCATGATAGCGCAGAGATAGGAAGCCTTTGTTTTCTTTAGAAAACATGGCACTGAAATTATCTGTACGAACACCGAGATTGCAGGTTCCATGAATCACTTCCATTTTCCGTGGCGCGGGCGGATTCGTTACGATAGGTGCCGCCTGCTGCTGAAACACGAATTGTCCGAATGCAACCGGATAATCCCGATCTGCCCAGTTCGCGCTTTGCTTCAGTTTCATCGCGACATCGAGCGTATATTCACCTGCCGGAAGCTGAGCTGCGAACGGCAACCGGACAAATTGCGACTCGCCGGCCGGAACGACAACCGATAAATGCTGACGCAGCACCTCCCGCCCTTCCCGGTGCAATGAATATTCCAATTCGTAGCCGGACGTGTCGATAAACAGATTTTGATTATTGACCTCGACCCCGTCCCGGCGAACATTCAGTTTGATAGCCTGATACAGATACTTGATCTCTTGAACTTTCGGCGAGGGCGTGCGATCCGCATAAACGATCCCGTCACCGCAAAAATTGCCATCGTTCGGTCGATCATCGAAATCACCGCCGTAAGCGAAAACTGTCTTCCCGTAGCGATTCTTTTTGACTAGGAACTGATCGATATAATCCCAGATGAAGCCGCCTTGGTAAAGCGGGTAACGATCTTCCAAGGCCGTATATTCATGAAAACCGCCGCATGAATTACCCATAGCATGCATGTACTCACAGCTAATATACGGTTTTTTCGGATCATTTTCTAAGTATTGCTTAATCTCTTCCACCCGTGCATACATCCGGCTTTCGATGTCGCTCGTTGCATTATAGCTCCGGTCATGAAAGATCCCCTCATAATGGACGATCCGCGAAGGATCGGCCTTCCTGAAGTATTCCGATAGATCAAAGATATTTTTACCGCCGTAGGACTCGTTTCCACATGACCAGATTAAAACAGACGGATGGTTCTTATCCCGCTCAAGCATCGACTGAGCGCGATCCAGCACACTCTCGCGCCATTCCGCTTTTCCGCCGGGAAGCACCTGTTCGGGCATGGCACCGCCAGGGCGCTCCCATGTGCCGTGTGTTTCCAAATTATTCTCATCGATCAGGTAGATTCCGTATTCGTCGCAGAGCCGGTACCAGTAAGACTGATCAGGATAGTGCGAGGTCCGGACAGCATTGATATTATGCTGTTTGAGAAACCGAATATCCCACAACATATCCTGAGCGGTAATGCTTCTGCCTCTTCGGCAATCAAATTCATGACGGTTGACGCCCTTGAACACGATCCGTTTGCCGTTCAGGCACATGATTTTATTTTTAATCTCAAACTGACGAAATCCGACTTGCTGCGGAACGACTTCGACCGTTTGTCCCTGTCTGTCTCGAACGATTAGCTTCAGCAGATATAGATAGGGATCTTCTGCACTCCATAGCCGGATATCTCGGCAATGCAGGCGGAGTTGCATCTTCTCATCAATCTCAGTCGCTTCCGTTTTGCCGACCTCATTCCCGAAGCGATCGCATAAGATGGCTTCAAGGCTTCCTTCCCGTGCGCCTAGAAGCTTCAACTCAACCGTTAATTCGGCGTTCCGGTACCTATCATCCAGAGCCGTTTTAACAAATAAATCAGAAATATGGAGACGCGGCGATGTATAGAGATAAACATCCCGAAAGATCCCAGAAAATCTCCAAAAATCCTGATCCTCGAGCCAGCTCCCCGTCGATCGCTGATACACTTCCACGGCCAATTTATTGACACCGGCAACAACCGCTTTGGAAAGATCAAATTCCGCCGGAGTGAAACTGCTCTCGCTGTAACCAATAAAATGTCCATTCAGCCAGACATAGAAAGCGGATTCAACACCTTGAAAAGAAATAGAAAGCGGGCCTGTCTGCAAATCTTGATTGACCGTGAAATATTTGACATAACTTCCCACCGGATTGTGATCCTGCGGAATTTTTGGAGGCCGTTCAACTTCACTGCTTCCATCCCAGGGATAGGTCATATTCGTATATTGCGGCTTTCCATGCCCCTGAAGCTGAATATGACCGGGTACCTCAATATCTTCCCAGCGATGACAGTCGACATCTTCCTGATAGAAATCTTTCATTCGCGAGTTTGGATTGAGCGCGTAATTAAATTTCCAGTTCCCATTTAAGCTTTGCCGCATGGACATCACGCCCTGCGCAGCCTCCGCTTCCGATCGATAATAGCAATGGTCAGAATGCGCGCCCAGTCGATTGACTCGAAAAACAGTTGGGTCCTCTAGCCAGCCAATTTCCGGTTGATTATCATTCATTGATTTCACTGCACGGAATTCCCACCTTCGGGTAAATGGCTCCATTCATCGCCATTCCCAAATGGATATACCCGTTGATCATCAGGCGTCCTGTTGGAGTAGCCTCAACAAGCCATCCTTGACTCGGTTGAAATTCAGTGACAGCTCCCGCCTCCTTCTCTGCAATCGATCATTTTCAATTTTTTGGTCGATCGATAAATAAAAAATCCCCCTCCGATAACTGATCCGAGTGGGGATAATGGATTTTTCAAGTGACTTTTGTAAGAAAGATCATCTTTTTGTCCTTATCATTTTTCAAGTGTAACGGCGTTCAATGATTTTATTCAATATCTCATTCATTTTTTTACCTTTCGAGATATCAAACTGGGTTTCTTCCAAATTATTAAAATCCTGTGCCAGTAGCAGCGCTTCCAGATAAAGAACCAATTGTTTCTTCAAATAGACTTTATTTTCTTCGTCCTCTTGCTTGGGATTTCCTGCCAAGACAGCCATTGCGAACTGCTGCGGATCAATGTTAATTTTTTCATTTAAATTCATACCTCTGCCCCCTCGCTTCGTTATGATTAAATCGAGAATTCTCTCATGACTCCGTGCTAAGTTTATGTTCAAGTTCATCGACGATTTCTGCATGTTTTGCTTCCGTTAATTTAATCTTACCAAAATAAATGAATGCCGCAAGAGCAATAAGAATCATCGGGCCAAAGAACATGAAAAATTTAAATAACCATAGGCCACCAGTCGATATATCACTAGGTTGTGCATTACCAGTCATACCAGTCAGTACCGCTGCCAAACCGACTACACCATTAGCAAAAGCGCCACCTAGTTTATCCAATAAAGGACGCACGGCCAACGTTACCGATTCGTTCCGGTTGCCGCTTTTCAATTGTCCGTATTCCACGCTGTCCGTTATCGTCATGAGCGCAGCAAGGAAGATCATCGGATAGGGGAAGAAATAAAAAGATGTAGCAATTAAAACAAATACAAGGTTATCGCCGGCAAACAAGAAAAGGACATAGCCGAGCAACATGAATAGGATTCCAAATGTATAAATGGCTTTACGTTTAATCAGCTGCTCGAGCATTGGGAAAAGAGCAACTGAAACGACGCCCAAAATTGCTGTAATCACACCAACCAGATAGAAATCACTAGGTTTTCCCATGACATAATTAAAATAGTAAATCAATAGCGAATTCGTCACAACATATCCGAAAGCTAAAAGAAAGTATGAGAGAGCGAGCCACATCAGCTGATCATTTTGACCAATCACTTTAAAAACATCGCGGAGACGGATTTTTTTGGCACTTTTACGAATTAAATTATGCTCTTCTTTTGTTCCCCAAATCGTTGTTAAAGCTCCTAATAAAGAGACGATTGCTATCACAATGGCGAAACCAAGCCAGCCGGCACGCGTCTCTGCACTGCCTGTCGTCCCGGAAAAAGTTCTCGAGAAGAAAACAACGAGCGGTACAACAGCAATGACCACACCCTGTGCACCTAATGTTGAGCCGAATCTGGCGATCGTACCGATTTTCGCCCGTTTTCCCGAATCAACACTTAACGCCGGCAGCATCGACCAAAGAGAAATATCCTTGATCGAATAAAAAACATCTAGAATGACGAAAGCAATGCCGAAAACGATTAAATACAGAAGAGGACTCTTTATCGTTAATCCTCCGAAGTTGGTAAAAATCAGGATCAGCCCCAGCGCGCTGACAATTGCTCCAGCAAGCAGCCACGGCTTGAATTTCCCGTAACGGGTCTGCGTGTTGTCGATCATACCGCCGATAAAAGGATCGAACATGATTTCAACAATACGAATGCAGACGATCAATATCGTTACGATCCCGATCATGCTTGCTTGAAAACCAGGACTTCCATCACCGAAAAGCTGGCTGGTTACAAAAATCATAAAATATGTGCTCAACGCACTATAGAAAGCATCATGACCGAAAGCACCAAAGGCGTACGACAGATATTGTTTCATTCTTTAAGACCTCCTCTTTATAATAGACGCAAAATCAATTAGTATTTGCATAATGACCACCACAAGATAATGGGTCTGGTTATTTTCCAAACCGGCAAATCCGAACTCAGTTTTCTCGTTTATAAAGTAATGTCGTTTTTAAACTTAATTTGCAACCGTTTTCATCGTCCTGTTTAAAAAAGTAATATTTGCACTGATAACCACAATGATGAACCCTCCTTTTTGGTTCCGATAATTTTTTACTAAAAAATTGCAAGAATCTTTAAATGAGTTAGGCAGCTATCATTATTATAAAGCGCTTCCAACATTTATAATACTCTTATCGTTCGATGATGACAAGAACAATGTTACTAAAATTACGTAAAACATTTACTTGTTCTGCATGATGCCTCACTGGACAGCAAATTGACAGCGTTTAATGCACACTCGCAACTCGAGCCAAGCCTGTCAAAAATCGAGCATTAGCAAAGCTTTTATTGGCCGCAATTCGTAAATAAAAGAAATTTTCGCAGGTCTGTCATACATTTTTTTACCAAGTAAAATGAGCAAAAATATTTTCGCGGAACTACGAGACGTTAATGGTTATTTTTTTATTAAGCTTTTTTGAAAGGGCTTGCAAAATCACTGCCGATCAAGTATGATTTAACTGTGATTTTTAGTAAAAAAGGAGGTTATTATTATGGACTTAACTCAATTAAAACAATCTTATATCCAACTCTTCGGCGACGACCATCCGTCAACTTACTTTGCTCCCGGAAGAATCAATCTGATCGGCGAACATACCGACTATAACGGTGGACACGTTTTTCCATGCGCCATTACACTCGGAACCTACGGCATTGCTCAGAAAAGAAGCGACACAAAAATCAATGTATTCTCTGAAAATTTTCGAGATTTAGGAATCATTTCTTTTGATCTCGACCATCTGTCCTATGATAAGAAAGATAATTGGGCAAACTTTCCAAAGGGTGTGCTCCATTTTCTCAAAGAAAAAAAACTTCCGATCGACAGCGGCATGAACATCTATTTCTACGGTAATATTCCGAATGGCGCTGGACTTTCTTCTTCCGCATCGATTGAGCTGCTCACCGCTGTCATCATCGACGATTTATTCAATTTGAACAATGATCGAGTCGATTTGGTAAAAATCGGTAAGCAAGTTGAAAATGAATTCATCGGTGTCAATTCAGGCATCATGGATCAATTCGCCGTGGGTATGGGTAAAGCGGACCACGCCATTCTGCTCGATACGAATAACCTGAAATACGATTTGATCCCAATCAAATTAGCGGATTATGTGATCATCATCATGAACACGAACAAGCGGCGCGAGCTGACCGACTCGAAGTACAATGAACGGCGCAGCGAATGCGAAGAAGCGCTGGCTGAACTGCAGACACATCTGGATATTCAGTCATTTGGTGATCTGGATAACGATACGTTCGACCAGAATGCCTATTTAATCGACAAAGAAAATCTGCTCAAGCGGGCACGTCACGCAGTGTCTGAAAATCAGCGGACACTCAAGGCCCGGGAAGCGCTGACCCGGAACGATTTAGCAACCTTCGGCAAATTGATTAATGCCTCGCACGTCTCTTTGAAGTATGATTATGAAGTAACTGGAAAGGAACTGGATACACTTGTTGAAACAGCATGGCAGGAAGCAGGCGTCCTCGGTGCGCGCATGACGGGTGCCGGTTTCGGCGGATGCGCGATCGCCCTTGTGGAAAAGTCACATGTTACTGCATTTACAGAACATGTCGGGCAAATCTACGAAAAGAAAATCGGCTATGCCCCGTCATTTTACGTTGCCAAAATTGCCGATGGCGCTAAAAAATTAGCAGATTAGGAGGAATGAGTTATGTCCATTTTAGTTGTTGGCGGAGCCGGCTACATCGGCTCCCATACGGTCGATCGTCTGATTGGAAAAGGGTATTCAGTAGTGGTTGTTGATAATCTAATGACTGGGCACCGCGCTGCAGTACATCCGCAAGCGGCTTTTTACGAAGGCGACATCCGCGATAAAGAGTTTCTTACTGGTGTTTTTGAAAAAGAAGCGATCGAGACCGTCATCCATTTTGCCGCCTTCTCTCTGGTCGGTGAATCGATGGAAAAACCGCTGAAGTACTTTGATAATAATATTGGCGGCATGATTACCCTCCTGGAAGTAATGAAGCAGTTCGACGTCAAGCGCATCGTTTTCTCTTCCACCGCAGCCACTTATGGAGCACCCAAAAAGGTGCCGATTCATGAATCAGATCCACAATTGCCGATCAATCCTTACGGTGAAAGCAAACTGGCCATGGAAAAAATCATCCATTGGGCAGACTTAGCCTATGGTATCCACTTCGTTGCGCTGCGCTATTTCAATGTGGCCGGGGCAAAAGCGGACGGAAGTATTGGTGAGGATCATCATCCGGAAACGCATTTAATACCCGTTGTTTTGCAGGTTGCAGTCGGCAAACGGCCGAAACTGACCATTTTCGGTGACGATTATAATACACCGGATGGGACGAATGTTCGCGATTACGTACACGTAGTCGATCTGGCTGATGCCCATATTCTGGCTGCTGGCTATCTGAAAGACGGCGGGCAAAGCGATTGCTTTAATTTGGGATCCGCCACTGGATTTTCTAACAAACAGATTCTTGAAGCTGCTCGCAAGGCAACCGGCAAGGAAATTCCGGCCGAGCTGGGACCACGGCGTCCCGGTGATCCGGATACACTGATTGCCGCGAGTGACAAAGCACGTGAAATTTTGCATTGGAAACCGAAATATGACGATATCTATGAAATCATCCGTACCGCCTGGGCTTGGCACGAAAAGCATCCGGACGGCTATCAGGATCAGAAATAAGGGAATGGCTTATGAAACGTAGAGAAGAACTGATCCGGTTTGTCGATCACATCATTGAAAAAAGCGATTATGAATCCATTGATCGATACTTTCTAATCAATCAATTGCTCGGACTCGTTGGAGAGGGGCATGCGGACAGCCCCGCCGAAACAAATGAAGAGGACTTGATTTCAATGAAAGATGACCTGGTTGATTTGGCCGTTCAGAATCAGCAGATTGATGACAATCAAGGTGCGCGCGATATACTTGGTGCTCGGCTCATGAATTTTATCACACCACCTCCGTCGCGAGTCAACCGAATCTTTTGGCAGCTTTTTGAGGAAAAAGGATCGAAGGCGGCCACCGATTATTTTTACCATTTATGCAAAGAGAACGACTATATTAAGACCAAGGCGATTGCGAAAAACATCGTCTTCTCTTCGCCGACGATGTACGGTGATTTGGAAATTACGATTAATCTTTCCAAGCCGGAAAAAGATCCAAAACAGATTGCACTGGCAAAAAAAATACCGAGCAGCGGTTATCCGCTTTGCCAGTTATGTATGGAAAACGAAGGCTATTTCGGGCGGGTTAATTATCCAGCGCGAAGTAATCACCGGATCATCCGCCTGAATCTAGCTGATGAGGAATGGGGTTTCCAATATTCGCCATACGCTTATTTTGACGAGCATTGTATTTTCCTTGATCACAAGCACGAGCCAATGGTCGTCAACCGCAAAACATTTATCCGGCTGCTGACGATTATCGATCGCTTCCCCGATTATTTTGTCGGGAGCAACGCCGACCTGCCGATTGTCGGTGGATCGATTCTCTCGCACGAACATTACCAGGGCGGACGGCACGATTTCCCGATGGCCAAGGCACCGATTGAAACACCGATATCTTTTAAACATTTCGAGTCTATCCAGGCCGGTATTGTGAAATGGCCGATGTCAGTCATTCGTCTGACTGGAGCGAATAAAGAAGAAATGATCGATTTATCAACAAAAATTCTCGATAAGTGGCGCCTTTATTCCGATGAATCGGTTGGCATCCGTGCGGAAACGGATGGTGAGCCGCATCATACGATCACGCCTATCGCCCGCAGGCACGGACAACTCTATGAACTCGATCTCGTACTGCGCGACAATCAGACGTCGGCCACGTATCCGCTTGGCATCTTCCATCCGCATCCAGATGTTCAGCACATTAAAAAGGAAAACATTGGCTTAATCGAAGTGATGGGAAGGGCGATTCTACCGCCGCGGCTTAAATCAGAACTGAAGGAAGTTGCCGCTTATGTACTTGGGAAGGACAATCAAATGAAGGATTACCATAAAGACTGGGCGGATCAGATCAAACAAAATCATCCGGAGCTCCACTCGGACAATGCCGAAAAGATTGTCAATCAAGAAGTCGGCAAAGTCTTTGGCCGCGTTCTGGAAGATGCAGGTGTTTATAAACGTAACGAAAAGGGACAAACAGCCTTTATGCGATTTATTCAATCGATTTGAAAAGGGAGCTGTCTCACAATGGAAGTCACGAAAACTGAATTCGGTTCGCTTCACAATCAAACGATCTGGCAATACACGCTGGCAAATGACAATGGACTAAAATTGAAAGTAATGAACTTCGGAGCGACACTGACCAACATCGAAATGCCTGATAAGCATGGCAATACCGCTCGCATCGTTATCGGCTCCAATCATTTTAACGATTATTTGGCAGAATACGCTTATTTTGGTGCGACAGTTGGTCGTGTAGCCGGTCGGATCACCGCGGGCAAATTTGTCATCGACGGAAAAAATTATCAGCTACCTCTGAATAACGGTAAAAATACGAACCACGGTGGACCCGCGAGTTTTGAAAGTCAGCTCTGGGAGAGCCATTCTTTCCGCAGAGCGGATCAAGTGGGTGTTCGATTTGATCTCTTCAGCCCTGACGGAGCGAACGGTTTTCCCGGAAATCTCAATGCCTCTGTTTTCTACAGTCTCAATGATCAGAATGAATGGCAACTGCATTATGAAGCGACAACGGATAAGCCAACGTTGTTTAACCCGACCAATCATGTCTATTTCAACTTGGCTGGTCATCTTGCCCAGACCGTTGACAGTCACCGGCTAACACTGACTAGTCACCGGTTCGGTGAGATCAAAAAAGATGGCACACCAACAGGCAAACTGATCGATGTTACTCATACGCCGTTTGACTTTACAAAAAGTGCTCCAATTGAGCAAGGGTTTGCCTCGGAGCATCCGCAAAACAAGTTGGTCAATGGCTACGATCATCCATTCCTTCTTGATCCGCATGGCAATCATCCCGATGCCGTGTTGGAAGAATCATCGACCGGCAGACGAGTCTCAATGACAACAACGAACAACGCGGTCGTTGTCTACTCAGGAAACGGCCTTTCCAGCAAGATTGAGATGGATGGCAAGCCAATGAGCGCTCATCTGGGTATTACACTTGAGGCGCAAATGATGCCTGATGCTGTTCACCATGAGGGATTCGGTGACATTATCTTGCGCCCTGACAAAAAATACAGTGCGGATACCGTTTATCGATTCGATTGGGCCAACGATTAAACGGATTCAACAAAACAACCCGTTTAAAGGAAAACAACCCTTTCCTTTAAACGGGTTTAATAGATCCCGGATTATCTTTTCTACTGCTTTAAGACAAACGGCAGACATCTTGCTCTTAGCTCACTCTGCAAGCCCTGCACAGGCAGAGTCTTCACCGCCAAGTATCGCTCCCGTGACGGAATCCAAAAGGAGAGAACCTGCTCAGCAGGCCCTCTCCTTTTGGATTTTATTATTCGTTTGCCTAAATCAGTGACTGACTTTTGACAGCTCTTCGTAATTTTTCAGAACGGCTTGGGCGATCGGATGACTCTCCGCTAGTCCGCAGACCTTTTCGAGGACAGAAGCTGGCCCATCTTCCTGCAATTGTTTCTGCAATGTCACAGCTTCATTGTCTGTCGTCGCATCAAAGTGCAAGCATGCGGCAATGGCCCGCGCAAGATGGTCATACGAAAGTCCGAGCTTATAAGCTTCAACAGCCGGTTTAACGAGCCGATCCTGCGCGCCGAGCTTACGCAGCGGCGAACGTCCGACACGCGTCACATCATCATTCAGCTGCGGATTTTGGAAGCGATGCAGAATCTTTTCGATATACTGCTCATGCACTTCGGGTTCAAAATGGTATTTTTGAATCAGGTAGGCGCCAGTCTCTTCGATTGTTGCCTTCACTTGGTCATAGACAGCCGAATCGAGCAGCGTTTCATGAATTTTTTGCTTACCCGCGAGATAACCAAGGTAGGCAGTGACGGCGTGACCCGTATTCACCGTGAACAATTTTCTCTCGATATATGGCGACAGATCGGGGACAGTCTGCATCCCTTCGATTTCCGGAACCGGTTGGCTCGATTCAACAATCCATTCGTGATAGTCTTCGACGAGCACATCCAGCGGCTTATCGTTATGTTGAAGGGGTACAATCCGATCAACTGCCGAGTTCAGGAAGAAGACCTGTCCTTCCAATTTTTTTATCTGCTCCGAATCCAGTGCTTTGAAGATTTCTTCCTTCAAGAGATCGGTCGCGTTAATCTGGTTCTCGCAGGCGATGACATAGAGCTTTTCAGAATTCGTCCGAGCTGCAAGCGCACGGGCAATCAGCGGTGCGATAAATGGCAGTACTTTTGGACCGATAGCTGTTGTCACGAAAGAGGCTTCGTTAATTGCGGCAATCACTTTATCCGGATCCTGCTGATTATTGATACCCGATACGTTCGTAATTTTATAGGTCTTCTGCGGTTCCGAAGCTGTCCGAACGAAATAGGAGTCTTCAGTATTGAGCAGATTAATGACTTCAGGCGCAATATCAACAAATGTGACGTGATAACCGGATTCTGCAAAGAGTGCTCCGATAAACCCTCTTCCAATATTTCCAGCACCGAAATGTACAACTTTTTTCATTAAAATCAGTCCTTTGAGAATTTTTGAGTAAGAAATTGGAAAAAATTGTTTTCCAATTTTGTACGAATAATTTTTTCATTAGCCGAGGCAAAAATCAGAATACTTTCCTGATCTTCCACCAAAGCGGAACTCACTGTACTAATAATTTCCTGTTCAAGCGGATCCATAGGGCTGGGAGCAAGCAGAATCAAGAAATTAGTCGTCATCTGAGACTTTCCATCCATACCGCGCAGCTTAAAAGCCGTCCCAGTATGGGCAATTAGAAAAGAAATATGATCTACCGATTCATCAAGGCAATGAAACAATGCCATATTCGTCTCAGGAATCGCCAATCCAGCCACCTGTTGACGTTTCAGCAGTTTACCGACAATACGTTCCGGATCACCGATCATTGCTTTTCGGCTGGCCAACTGCATGGTTCGCTGCAATAGTTCAGTGACCGACTTTGCGTCGCGGACAGGCAGTACCTCGAAATCCTGAAGCAGCTGCCGGATCAACTGAATGGATCGTTCAGTCTGATCCATAAACTCTGTCAATGGTCGATCCTGGACCGCTTGTGCCGACTGTAACTTCTGCTGACCAGTGAAAAGCTCAGGAACTGGCCGCTGCTGCAACAATTTGCGTGTCACTTCACGGATTTCTTTGATATTTTCCCGGCTTAGCAGCGGATTCACAAGAATGCAGGGCAGCGGCTGCTTGGGCAGATGTACTGTAGTCAGAATCACATCAAAGGGCTTCAAATCCATTTTTCCCATGTCGCCGATCGAAGATACTGATACCGAAGCGAGTTCCGGAAGTTTCTTTTTTAATAATGTCGCCAGCATTTTTGAAGCACCAATGCCAGTTGGACAGACAACCAGCGCATTCAGCCGAGTAACTTCTCGCCGTTGTTCAAGCGCAGAGCCGAAGTGAAGGACAATATAGGCTACCTCATCTTCAGGAAAATGGATATCTGGAAATGCATAATCCAAACATTCGGCAACTATCGCAAAAAGTGCTGGAAATTGCGTTTTGACCTGCTCCGTCAAAGGGTTCAGTGCAACCATTTTCTTACGAATCCGAAACAGTGACGGTTCCAAATGAGCCAGTAAACCTTGAAATAATGAAAAGTCCTGTGTTAAATCGATATTCAGCTCTTTCGACACATGCTGAATCAATTTCTTCACCGTTTTACCGGTGATCACGCGATCATAGTAGATAGACTCAGCATTCTGCAACCGTGAACCTTTCAGAACCATCGCCAAAAAAGCTTTTTCATTTTCATCGAGAATGATGGAAAGTTCATCACTCACGTCGGCAGTAATCTGGGCAATAATTGGGAAAGCTTCCGCCTTTTCCGACCAACTGTTATCGACCCGATCTGCTTCACTAAGCAGCCATCCGGACTCAAAACGCTGGCAGGAGATACAAACCTGAACAAGAAATCCGACATAATCACTATCCGCCAATTCTGCATACATTTTACCGATATATTTTTTTATAATCCGATTAATCTTCACGAGATAATCCGGTTTAAAAAAATGCAGGATCAGATGTTCTTGAGCAACTACCGGTTCGTCAGCCTGAAAAATTGCTTCAATCAATTCTTCATTGAAGTAAAGCAAATAGAAATTTTCTAGTGCTTTTCGCTTCGCACTTTCCGTCCCTGCAAGCTGGATACCGACACCCCGCTTCCTCAGCAAATTGACATCGAAATCCTGAAGCCACTCTGTCAATTCGTCAAGCTGCGTGATCAGAGTGACAACCGAGATGCCAAGATCTTTTGCCAGCGGGCCGGTTTTAATTGGCTCATCTACCTGCATCAGCTGCAAGAGCAGCAGTAATTTGCGTTCTCTAGTGGAAAGATCGAGCGGTTTGACCTGCGAAAGTACCTGAACCAGTTGATAAACGGATTGATCGGAACCCGCGACTCGCAAACTATTGTTATCCCCTTGCTCCAGTCGTAATCCAAATTGATCGAGCGTTTTCTCGATTTTCTTCAGATCACGCATGACGGTCCTTACACTAACTTGCAGGTAAGAGGCAATGGATAGCGTTGTATGTCTGCCGCTTGTCTTGATGAGCAGTTCCATAATCGTTTTTTCACGGTTCGTTAGTAGCATTACATGCTCCGTCTCCCTTTTTCTTCAATTAAGGATTACACCTTAATTATAGAGCATCGTTCAACCATTTTCTTCAATGGTGTTCTTGATAACGTTTACCAGCTGATCCGCAGAACGAGCATCGACCATTTTACGAACATTCGTGATCTCAGAGCAGGCAACGGCAATCTGCGAAAGAATATTGAGATGACTATTATTCTTTCCAGCAATACCAAAGATAAGATGTACCGTATTCCCATCAAAGTCAACGCCTTCCGGAGCTTGAACAATAACGACACCGGAATCAATTACATCTTTCTTTGCTGCCTCCGTGCCATGCGGAATCGCGATTTCATTGCCCATATAAGTGGACATATCTTTATCACGTTCAATCATACCCTCAATGTAGGAAGGTTTGACATAACCGGCATCAACCAGTGCCTGACCCGCAAAGCGAATGGCTTCTTCTTTGCTCGCGAATTTCTGATTCAGAAATACATTTTCGTTTTTCAGAACAAGACCGCTGTCTGCTGGCTCCTCGATTTGCGCTGTATCACTTTTTTGAGTACCGACTTCTTGCTTTGTCAGCAGCAAATCAATCAACTCATCGTATTTCGGGCTGTTCAGGAAATTATCAACGCTGACGTGATAGGCTTCCGGTGCCCGCTCTTTCGCCCGCGGAGTCAATCCTTCCTGAGTCACAATGATCTGAGCATCCTTAGGAATCGAGCTGATCGCCGCATTGGTCACATAAATATTCAATCCCGCGGCTTTGACCTTCTTTTTCAAAAGAGAAGCACCCATCGCACTCGAACCCATACCTGCGTCACAAGCAAAAACGATCTTTTTAACCTTTGCCGGATCCAGCTCGCTGCTAGAAGTCAGGACACCAGAAACTGAACTTTTTTTGCCTTTAAGGGCTTCCATTTTCTTTGTGGCTTCATCAAGATCACCAGCCTCACTCTTATCCAGCTTCAGAATAAAGCTCGAGATCAGGAATGAAACGATAAAGGCAACGAGCACATCAGCGATATTGGCCAAGAAAATCGGTACTGATTTCGGCGTAACCATCAAAACGGCAATGATACTGCCTGGTGAAGCCGGACCAACCAAGCCACCGTGCAGAGTGACCAAAGTGAACACACCACTCATGCCACCAAGAATTGTTGCAATAATCAATTGCGGTTTCATCAAAACATAAGGGAAGAAGATTTCATGAATTCCACCAAAGAAATGAATAATGGCTGCACCAGGTGCGGTTTTCTTAGCATTTCCTTTGCCGAAAAAGCTGTAAGCCATCAGAACACCCAACCCAGGTCCTGGGTTCGCTTCGAGCAGGAACAGAACGGAATGTCCATATTGTTTGACTTGTTCCAGTCCAATCGGCGTCAGAACACCGTGGTTAATCGCATTGTTTAAGAAGAGCACTTTACCAGGTTCGATGAACAGGCTGGCAAGTGGAAGCAGCCCCATATGGATTAACCATTCGACACCACCAGCAAGTGCTGAGCTGGCAACATCAAAAATTGGTCCGAAAGCCATGAACCCGATGATTGCCATTATGGCACCGAGAATGCCTGCCGAGAAATTATCCACAAGCATTTCAAACCCGGTCTTAATTTTGCCTTCAATCAATTTATCAAATTTCTTCATCAAATAGGCACTGAGCGGACCGATAATCATTGCGCCCAGAAACATTGGAACATCGGTACCGACGATAATCCCGGTTGTCGCGATTGCGGCAACCACGCCGCCACGATGTCCAAATACGAGCTTGCCTCCTGAATAACCAATCAATAAGGGCAGTAAGTAGGTAATAAAAGGTGTGACCAGTTCATTCAATTGTTTATTAGGCAACCACCCGGTTGGTATAAACAACGCCGTGACAATACCAAAAGCGAGAAACGCACCGATATTCGGCAGAATCATCGAACTAAGTGCATTGCCGAATTTTTGTATGCCGACTTTAATGCTCTTTCCTTCTGACATAATTAAATGACCTCCTCCAGTAATTAAACGCTTTCATTTCTCTGTGAATCTCTCTCCTTGCCTTACAAAACCATTATAATGCGTCAAAACCGGTCACGACAACACAAACTAAAGCTAACTTTGTCACAGGGTAAATGACAACGCTCACATTAGTTCTGAAATTGTTTAGTCAGACGAAGGTGACAAGCCGATTAGCGTTGCTCCAGCAGTAAATCTTTCAATGATTACTTTGACGCGTCACCTTCTCGAGTACAAGTTTGAGTGGGACAATTTGCAGGATCGCTAATCATCCGTAGAAAAAAGGCGGGATCTTCCCGCCAAAAATGGATGCATTTTGAGAACTCCTTTTCTATAGATGAATACTGCCTATCCAGCTGCTTCTTCGCTGAATAATCGAGCCATGACTCTCCCGCCTTATCCCTGCTTCTTCACCGGCTCCAGGGCTGCCTCATCCTGACGTGCGGCACTTCGAGCGAGCGGCAGTGTTTTCACGGAATCAATCAATTCATCCAATTTACCTTCGATTCGGTACAAAAGGAAAAATGTGACAACCGCAGGAAATCCCACGTCCTTAATCATTGAAAGCCAGACATCCATCAGACGACCCCCCCTTCTTCTCAGAATAAATGAAAAGCCGGAGAGCAGTGCACTTCTCCGGCTTCCCCATTACAAGCCTAATTCAATCGCGGTTGCCGAATTATCAGAGATTCGGGCCGACTTGATTTTGGTCAGTGCGCCGCCGGTTGACGTAAAGACATTTCGGGCAATAACCTCGTTCATTGCGTCCTTTACAGCCGCCGGATTAACCGGTTCAACAGGATCATTTAATGATAAGGTTACACTTTTTCCTGCCTCATTCTGAAAAACAAGATTCAGTTTTTTCATCGATTTGTCCTCCTCTCTTCATTATTTAATTACAGATCAGGCAGAGATTGCGACGGTGTCGTTACGTTCCACTGAAATCAAAGCATGCTGCTGCAGCGGTTGCAGTTTCTGAGCAATTGCCAGCAGCGCATCATACGGCGCAGCACTCTGAATATTGCGGAACGATTTGGTGATCACGACCGCTTTTCCCGCCTCGTTCAGACCGCCGTCAAGATTCAGGTTCAGGGTGGATGCAGTTATTGAACTCGTTGCCATCTCTATCACCTCCTTCATCCTATAAGTAGGCGGACAAGCGAAAAGCGGTGAGAAGCCCAAAATATGGTATTGTCTCGAATTTCACGCATAATCGTTCAGGATCCTGCTGTTCTCGCTTAGGGCCTCAGCGGTTCTCGCTTGGCTCTTCTGCGGATAACCTTGGCTCTTCTGCGGATAACCTTGGCTCTTCTGCGGATAACCTTGGCTCTTCTG
>JBDNRY010000010.1:38130-41686 GCA_047718855.1 Sporolactobacillus sp.
CGGATTAATTGCCTATTGGGCTAAAAACCAGCCCTCAGGCAATGAATTAGATTGAATTCCCAGTGTTAGCCGTGGTTTTTCCTATCTGCAATCGAAGTTCATCCTTTTTCAGAAAAATTTAACTTTACGGATATCACTTTTTCTCTTACAATTGAACTAAAAAACAGGACAGCATTTCATCATACGATCCTGTTAGGAAAGGTTGAAGGAGAAATGATCAAGCAGATTGCAACAACAGAAGCGCCACAGGCTGTCGGCCCCTACTCTCAAGCCGTCCAGGCAGGAGGCTTCCTCTTTGTTTCCGGGCAGATCCCTCTGAACCCGAAGACAGGCAATTTAGTGGAGGGAACAATTAGTGAACAAGCCGAACGCGTTTTTCAGAACCTCAGAGCCATCTTGGACGAAGCGGACCTGACCTTCGCCGATGTCGTCGACGCGACCGTGTACCTCGCAGATATACAAGATTTTCAAGCCGTTAACGCGATCTACGCGACCTTTTTTAACAATGCTGTACTGCCTGCACGCTGCGCGGTTCAGGTCGCGGCACTGCCAAAAGGCGCGAAACTTGAGATTTCATGTACCGCTTATTGCGGCAAATAAAAAAAGGATTGCTCCTTGCATATCGCAAAGGGCGATCCTTTTTTGACTTATCCAATTGTTTCAGGAGGTCCTCCAGCTAATTATCTTTTTGAGTAGCTCATTCACAATCAGCGGAACGAGCGAAAAACCGGTCACAATCAGCCAATCTTGCAGGCTGAGCAGCCGCACCTGAAAAGCAGCCGCTAGAAACGGAATGGAGATGACCGCAAATTGCAGGAGACATCCGGCGGCGATGGCACCGATTAAGTACATATTGGAGAAAATGCCTTTTTCTAAAATTGACTTTTGACTGCTGCGCAGTGACAGCGAATAGAAAAGCTGCGAAACCGCGAGAACAACAAACGCCATCGTCTCCGCATATGCCAAGGCTTGCCGGGAAATTTCTTGATCATTGAGCGAGAATCCGTACTCACTTAGCCCGAAAGTAAAGGCGAGCAAGGTCAGCAGGCCGATCAGTACGCCGCCAATGACCGCCCGATAAGCCGCTCCGCCTGCAAAAAAGCTCTCTTGCGGATCGCGTGGCCTATTTTTCATGACGGCCTTATCTCCCGGATCGACACCGAGCGCGATCGCCGGCAATGTGTCCGTAATCAGGTTTATCCATAGAATCTGCGTCGGCAAAAGCGGAATTGGCCAGAAGAAGACGACCGGTAAAAAAATAGCCAGTATCTCGCCAAAATTGCACGACAGAAGAAAAACAACCGTCTTGCGGATATTATTATAAATGGTACGCCCTTCCTCAATTGCCGCCACAATCGTTGTAAAATTGTCATCTGTTAAAATCATATCGCTCGCGCCCTTGGAAACATCGGTGCCGGTTATCCCCATCGCCACCCCGATGTCAGCGTTTTTAAGTGCAGGAGCATCATTAACTCCGTCGCCGGTCATCGAGACAATATTGCCATGTGACTGAAAGGCCTTGACGATTTTCACCTTATGCTCTGGTGACACCCGGGCAAAAACATGATAATCCATTACTTTTTGATTGAATTCCGCTTCCGGCATCGCATCTATCGCGCTCCCAGGCAAAGACTGATCGAGGGAGTCGGCAATGCCCAGTTCCATGGCAATCGCTGCCGCCGTATGCTGATGATCCCCCGTGATCATTACAGGAGTGATGCCTGCCTGCTTGGCTTCACGGATGGCTTCCTTGACTTCGAGCCGCGGCGGATCGATCATGCCGACCAGGCCCAGAATAATCAAATCCTGTTCCATTTCTTCCTGCGCTAATATTGTATTGGTTTCTTTATAAGCCGCACCCAGCACCCGCAGCGCCTGATCCGACATTTCTTCGGCTGTCCTCAGATAATCTGCCCGGATCGCATCAGTCAGCGGAACCGCTTGACCGTCAATCTGTGCATGAGTGGCTCGCTTCAGCAAATTGTCGATAGCGCCTTTGGTCTGCACGCGGTAGCGGGAGCCCCAGCGATTCAGCGTCGACATCAACTTCCGATCGCTGTCAAACGGATACTCATCCACGCGTTCCTGCTCTTTATCCAGCACCTTTTTCTCCAGATGAAATTTTTCACCGAGCACAACCAATGCAATTTCCGTTGGATCACCGGTACCCTCACCGTTTTCATAAGTGGCGTCTGAACAAAGAACCATCGCTGTCAGTAAATCTTTCGCATCTTTTCCCGCAGTCGCTGTTCCTTCCTGCGGCACTTCGTTAAGCTGGCCATGGGTATAGATTTTTTGAACCGTCATCTTATTCTGCGTCAACGTTCCCGTCTTGTCCGAACAGATGATCGATACTGATCCGAGCGTCTCGACCGCCGGCAACCGCTTCACAATGGCGTGAATCCGCGACATACGCGTCACACCCAGCGCCAGAACAATGGCCACGATTGCCGGAAGGCCCTCTGGAATAGCGGCAACCGCCAGACTGATCGCCGTCAAAAACATCTCAAAAAGATTGCGTTTTTGAAAGAGAGAAATCACAAAAATAACGACACAAATCGCGATCGCCAGATATCCAAGCATTTTGCCCAGTTCACCCAATTTTTTTTGCAGCGGAGTCAAGCTTTCGTCATCGGTATCAAGTTGCTCAGCAATTCTACCGATTTCAGTGTCCATTCCGGTAGCGATCGCAAGGCCTTCTCCACGGCCATAAGTGACCAGTGTCGACATAAATGCCATATTGACCTGATCGCCGAGCGGTGTCCGGGGATCTGTAAAACGTGCCGCCGCATCTTTTTCCACTGGCAGCGATTCCCCCGTCAAAGTCGATTCCTCGATTTGCAGATTAGCACTGTCCAATAAACGTAAATCAGCCGGAATATAGCGGCCGGCATCGAGAATAACAATGTCTCCAGGAACGACTTCCTTCGAATCAATTTCACGCACTTCTCCATCGCGCCGTACGAGTGCTTTCGGTGCCGACATTTGCTGCAGAGCTTCAAGCGCTTTTCCTGCCTTGAATTCTTGGAAAACTCCGATCACCGCATTCAATAGGACGACAATCAAAATGATCAGCGCATCGGTGTATTCGCCAATGATTAAAGTAACAACTGCTGCAGCCAGCAGAACATAGATCAGCATGTCTCTTAGCTGCGCGAAAAAGAGAAGCAGAATGTTTTTCTTCGCTTTCCCTTTTAATTCATTCGATCCATATTTCTCCAGACTTTTCCGAACCTGTTCTGATGAGAGTCCGTGTTCGGGTCCGACGGAAAATTCATCCAGGGCATCTTTTATCGACTTCGAAAACCACACGGTTCCAGCCACCTTCCTCAGGCAATGTCGTACGATTCAACTGATTTACCTTATCTTTACCCTTTTTGCACCGAGATATTGATCGAAATCGGCATCAGGTGGAATTTTGAAGGCATTGGGTGGAAGGTCTTGTGCCTTAGGCGGAATTTTCCGCTCCTTAGGCGGAATTTTTCAGCTGTTAGGCGGAACTTTTCGCTCCTTAGGCGGAATTTTCTTGCTCTTAGGCGGAATTTTCCGCTCCTTA
>JBDNRY010000010.1:41786-84849 GCA_047718855.1 Sporolactobacillus sp.
GGCGGAATTTTCTTGCTCTTAGGCGGAATTTTCCGCTCCTTAGGCGGAATTTTTCGCTCCTTAGGCGGAATTATCCCACAAATAAGCTGAAATCCATTGTTTCACTTTAATCCGCTCGCCATACAAAAAATGCGGCCGCTCTGATTTTTCGAGTGCCGCAACTGAATCCTGCCCATTTATCTTGTTACCCGAACCGTTCGGGCGGTGCTGCGATTGCCGGATTTATCCGTCGCATAAATTTTAAGCCGGTTGCCTCTTTTCGGCAGACGTGTCAAACGAACGCGGAATGATCCGTATTTGTTCGTCTTCGCCGTGCCGATCCGGTGGCCGTCCAAATACGTAGTCATCTTCGATCCGGCTTCCGCCCTGCCGCTGACATAGCGCTGCGCACGTCTGACCCGGTAAACGGAAGGCCGAGCGGGCGGTGTCCGATCCAGAACCGTAACGACTCTGGAAATGCCGGCATTTCCGGCTCTATCTTCAGCGAAAAGGTACAGCTTGCTGCCTCCCGTTTGTTTCGTCAGTTGCAGCGAAAAGCTGCCGTTCTCGTCCGCCTGTACACGGCCAAGCGACTGACTTCCATTCGTCAGAATAACTGTAGAAGAGGGTTCAGCTGTGCCGGGCAGAACCGTCTGATGATCAGTCAAAGGAGATGCGGACGGTTCTGCCGGCGGTTGCCGATCGGATGCAGAATCCGAGAGATCCGTATACGTGACGTCTGGACCTTTATTTACCGGAACACCGGTACCCTCTGACGTGATCACCGCGCCTCCTCCGGGTAGATTTAGGGTGGAAAGACTTCCCTTATAGATGTGTTTTTGAATTTGGTCAAAACCCGGCTCATCGTGAAATCCATATAAACCGGTGGGTTCGTTCAGATAGAGCGCGAGCCGGAAATCCGTCATAAAATCACCGAATGACAGCGACGGACTGATGTAGCGCTGAATGACATCCCGAACTGCCCGGTAACTGCTGTATTTATCTTGAATCAAGTCTTTATAGATCGCTGTTCCCTGTCCGCATTGAATACGCAGATATTGCACAAACAAATAGGCAAGCGAATAATTACCCAGATCGTCACCACTATCTGACCATTTCAGTAGAGAGAGTCCGCGACCAATTCCTGAATCCGAATTATAATAATCGATCCGATCCTGCAGCAGCTTTCCCGAATAGGCTTGCTCCGCAGCCATGGATAAACCTTCATTGAGCCAGGTCGACATTGGCGAATGCTTCTCCACCAGCACATTCTGATTAAAATTGATTAAGTGCTGAAATTCATGGGCAAGCGTCGCGCTCATCCCGCCTAACTCGTCATTTTGCCCGACATTTTCCGCCTGTGACGTATCCACATAGAGTGTTTCTGAATGATTCGCCTGTTTATCACCGGTCAGATCATCCGGATCAAAATAACCGCTGGCAAAACCGCCGTCTGCTCCCGCTCCGTCATCGATCGGGTAGCAGAGAAGATTAATTTTCCCATTACCATCGACGTCTGAAGGATCGCCGAACAGACCGACGTCGAGCGGATAAATCTTTGAATCAAATTCGCGACCGAGCGCCGCCGCATCCGCAGATGAAAAACTGCTGCCCTTCACCCAGACTAAGGAGCGGATGCCCTGATAAACGAGTGTAGCCGCTATCTGTTTACTCGTGCCGGAATTCAGATTATAAACCCAGAATTTTTTAACCTGACCAACAGAACTGGATTTTTGCACCGTCTTCTTCTGCGATTTGAGCAGTTTGTTTTTATTCTTTCCGGATAATTTCTTTACATCAAAAACACGCCGGTCCTGCAAATTGCCTACTGGCTCTACGCCGGAGACAGATGTCGATTCATTGCTGATCAAAACCAAATGTTCCGGATCGCTAGCTGCCAGAACTCCTGCCTGCGGCTGAATAATCAGCAGCAGTAGTAAACAAAGAAGGACTTTCTTTACCTGCCTGTTCATAAGAAGAAGTGCCCCCTTCATTCTTCAAAGCGTCTTATAAATAAACAATCTATGATTTAATCATACAATAAAGAAAGTAGTCTTGCAGAATTTAAACCATTTTTACCATTTTATTTTATTGCAAAAAAATATCTCACATTCAGAAGTCTGTTCTTTCAACCAGATTTCTTTAAAAGATGAGATGTTTACAGCACTTTTTCACTATAGATATAAATATGAACCCTGAATTATTCATAAGACCTTGTTTTACTACTTTTTAGGTGGTAGATATTCATATCATTGAATGATTTTTTGACTAATGCTTTTTAGATGGAATCGACTATCTGCTATTCTGGATCATCCAAGAGAAAGATACCGCTTCAAAGTAGGTTGGAAGCCACTTTTCTGTTTTTTGGGCAGACTGATCCTCCATTTTTTTCCTGAATGAACATGAAATTTCAATCTATTCTAACGATGAGATTACTCCAGTGCGGGTATTCGTCTAATCCGGTCGAGCGTCTGCCAAAACTCTTTTTGATAGAGACAGTGACTGCAGAGTCGGAAGATGAGGGAGCGGCCAGAGCGAACTAACTTCCCGGCAATTTTGATTAGACGAAGTCGGACCGTGTCCATGCGCAGGACTTTTTTCTTCATCGAATTAGGCAGGCAAAGCAAACGGAATCCAACTTGAAAATTATTAGCGAGAACCCGCATTTGTAGTTTGGCTGCGTTGGCTTCAAAACGAGTGCTGCTCAGCTGGTCAAAAGCAAAACCCTGCTTGCCTTCCTTGATCAAGTTCTCCATTGTGCCCCGGTTCTGATAGAACTTGACTACACGTTTAGCCGGAAGGCTCATGTTCGTGACAATAAAGGTCGGCTGGAAAAACAGTTCCCCTTCGGGACGCTCCAGTTTCACCACCACCCGACGGGAGGTGGCCCAGGAAGCGGCCTGATACGAGAACTCAGTGTAAAATACGGCGGAGGAACCGACCGGACAATGCTTCTTTTCTTGAAGTTTCTCTGCCAAGTTCTGCGCCTTTTGATTCAGTCTGTGATTGGCTTTCAGACGAATCGCATAAAAAATATTTTTTTCCTCACACAGGGTATACAGTCCGGGAACGGCGAATCCGCTGTCGCCACGGAGTGCCAGATCCTGTCCGGGGACTCGCGACCGATAATGCTCCAGCACAGGTCGGATAAAGTCCACCACGCCACGAGAGGTATAGACGTTGCCCGAACGAAGTTCGGCCTTTAGACAGTATCCGGAGAGTGAATCAAATAGGAAGAGTGGATGAAAACCGGTATCCTGGTAATGGGCATTGTAAGCAGTTTTTTCCTGATTCCCGGCTGTTTCAAAATTCGCTGAATCTACATCAAGGATCATTTGTTCACTAGGCCGCAAAGTAAAAAGGTGATCCAGATAAGCCTGATTGATCGCTTCCAGTGACTGGACAGCGTCCTTATCCATTTTTTGATTGAGCCGGGCAAGGGTGGGTTGAGAGGCCAGTCGGTCTTTCCCAAGAAGGGACGTGAAAACAGGTTCAGTTCCCAGTTCGTCCGCTTGATCATCTGTATGATACCCGGCTAAATGCTGGTAGATTTTCTGAATCACTACTGCCGCATTGGTATGAATCGTGTGAGCAACGGAATCTTTAACTTTCAGCTGCTCTTGAATGAGTCGACTGAAGCCGATTTTTTCATCAAATTTCCGGTAGAGAAGCAAGCCTGAGTCAGAAGAAAGAGCACCACCCGAAAAACCAATTTTGATTTTTTTATTGAACTGAAGCGATGTTTCTTTTACACTGGTCATATGAGGAGTCCCCTTTCCCTTGTATGCTTGGTTCTCACAAATTAATCATACCAAGGAAGGGCTCCTTTTTCATTTATTTTTTTCACTTAGTGGGTGAACAGCAAAATTCTCAATCAACCTTGTTCTCTCAGCATTTATCGTATTTCGGGTGTAGTGCTGTGAATAATTCAGGTGAACTTTTATCGACTAGAAAAGCTAAATAACTTTTATGATGTTTACTTGAATTGAGAACGATACAATAAAAGAAATACTCATTACGACTTTACAAAAATTGAATAAACATATGAGAATAACTATGCCTGCTTAAACCAGTCAAACAATTCATCGAGTCCTTTCTTCGTGACGACCGACGTGTCAAATAATTGTGTGACACCTGCCTGCTTCAAAACCGATTCTGCCTGATCAATCTGTACCTGCTCATCTACCGCATCGATTTTCGTGACCACACCGACTATTTTTTTGTTCTGAAACCGAGAGGTGAACAGCGGTGGAAAATAATTATTCTGATCACCGCGTTTCGCACTCTGAACGAAACAGACAATACCTGCATCGACGGCGGCGCTGACCAGATGATCATATAAGATGCGGCTCTCCAGAAATTCTCCCGGTGTGTCAATCGAATCTTGAAAATTGACAACCTGCTGCGTTTTATTATAGGAAACATCCTCATTATGCATGGCTTGGCATAATGAGGTTTTCCCGCATCCCGTTTTACCGATAAAAATAATTTTATTCATCAAAATCACCTCAGGTTCTGGTTATTTCCGGAATATCAAAATGAAGAACATCATGGAGTGTCTGCGTAACCTGCTTCAAAGCGTATTCCACAGCAGAGACCTCTCCCGTGATCACAACAGCTCCACTGAACCGATCCAGAAAACCAATCGTCACACTGCCTGACTTTATCGCGATATCACTGGCAATAATCGACGCTTCATCCGGTGATATCGTCAGGATGCCAATTGATTTCGATTCTGGAGGGAGGCCCAGTTTCGTGTAGATATCCGGATTGGGATTAGCAATAAGATGGGCAATAGTCACCTGCTTCCCTGGTACATATTCTTCAATCACTCGTTCTATTTTTCCTGAATCTTCCAATTTAATCACCCATTCTATTTTCTTCGAGCAAGCCAATCGACAGAGCAGCGGGATTGCAGGCTACGCCTGTCTGATTTCCGGAACATCAAAACCGAGATGTAAGCGGAACATCTGGAGGATGTACTTCAGTGCGATATTCACGTTTTCCTGTTTCCCGGTAATGATCAATGTCCCCTTGAACCGATCCAAAGTTTGGATATTCACCCCGCCATATTTGACAGCAATATCGCCAGCGATAATCGCCGATTCCTTCGGTGTCAAAGTCAAGACACCAAGTGATTGTTTGACTTGTTCAATACCAAGCTGCGTGCAAAGGCTCGGATCCGGGCGGGAAACGATCTGGGCAATCGTGATCTGACGCCCCGGTACCAGTATTTCATATTTTCTTCTCGGTTTCTTTTCCTCCGTCATAGCTTTTCCCTTTCTTTTCTCAATCACCGTTCATCGTCCTGGACTAAGCTGCGTATTTCTGCCCTCTCCCCATCAGGCATAACAGATAAACTTTTCCAGCAGCTCCGCCATATCTGTTTGTTCCCATGGATAATTTTCTCCGGATCTAAAGGGCCCGTAGACCGCCGTACTCCGGTAAAAAGGCTGCAACAGTTGCAACTTTTTGATAATGCCTTCCGGGGAGAAATCGAAAACATTCCTGACGATGACTTCCAGTGCCTCAATCGGTATGTGTTCAGTCCCAAATGTCTCAACAGTCAATGCCAGCGGTTCGGCAACGCCTATCGCATAGGAAACGGCAATTTGGCATCGTTCCGCGAGTCCGGCAGCGACAATGTTTTTTGCCGCATATCTGGACATATAGGCGCCCGAGCGATCAACTTTCGAAGGATCCTTGCCCGAGAAAGCTCCGCCACCATGCGGAGTTCGGCCGCCATACGTATCAACAATGATTTTTCTCCCAGTCAGGCCGGTATCCGCCATTGGCCCGCCAATGATGAAGAGACCGGTCGGATTAATTAAAAAGTCCGTATCCTTCAATAATTCTGCAGGAATGCTCTGCTTGATCACCTGTTCGATAAGGCCGTCTTTGAGTTGTTCTTCAGAAATCTTTTCATCATGCTGCGCGCTGAGCACAATGGTAGGAATCGAAATCGGCTGGCCTTCACGGCTATACTTTACGGTCACTTGTGATTTACCATCGGGATAAAGGTGCGGGACACTGCCGGTTTTCCTGACCTCCGCCAAACGTCTTGCCAATCGATGAGCGAGATACAGCGGTAGCGGCAGAAAATCAGGTGATTCACGGCAGGCATATCCGTAGACCGTGCCTTGATCACCGGCTCCCATTTTTTCTTTTTCTGCTCCATGTATTCCTTTTTTCATATCCAGTGCATGATCGACACCGGCACTAATATCGGCTGATTGATGATTCACATTCGTAATGACTAGGCTCTTATCCGCATCAAATCCCTTGCTTCGGCTGTCATAACCGATGGAACGAATCACGCCGCGTGCGATGCCTTCCAAGTCAATTGAAGCCTGGCTGCGCACCTCCCCGGCTATCACCAAAAGATCCTTTGAAATCATGCACTCGATTGCGACATGCGCCTGCCTATCCTTTTGAATATAAGCATCCAAAAGTGCATCTGCGATTTGATCACAGACCTTATCAGGATGGCCTTCAGTCACTGATTCGGATGTCCGATCATACGTATCCATGCTTTTTGCACTTCCTTTGATTCGCCGTTCATCTATTTTCTATCATTTGTTTTTTAAAATCTGTAGGAGCAATGTTCTCCAGACGTTTGAACACCTTACTGAAATAACTTGGTTCGTTATAAGACAATTGAAAGGCAACATCAATGACTTTGTCCTGATTAAAATAAAAAGCACGTTTAGCCAATTGGATTTTTCTTATTTGAATATAATTATTGAAACCAAATCCATAATGATGCTTCATCACACGGCTCAGATAACCCTGACTAATCGTGCAGGCTTCAGCAGTGTCTGCTAGAGAAATAGCCTGATAAATCCTTTCATCAACATAGTGAAAGACTTGGGACATTTGCGGGGTTTTCTGAATCAGCCTCTGCCTGTATATTTCGTCAAAAAAACTAAACAAATGAAACTGTAGTCGGTAGTCGTCCTCAATCACCTCACGAGTAAAATTCATTTTTTCTCGATAGGTCGCCTGTCGATCTAAATTCGTATGGCGGATCATTTTCCAGTTCTCCAGAATAATCCGATCCAGCTCCCGCAATGTCTCTTCCTCTTTTTCATGAAAGCGATCCTGAATCACTGTAACCAGTTTTGGAATTTCCTGATAAACTTTGCTAAAATCCTGTCCGATAATCAGCGTGTTGAAGCGTTCACTCAATTCGTACGGCTCAACAGCGTTGTATATTTTATTTAACAGAGCCTTGAAACTGGACAAAGACAGCGGCAAAAGCAGATAATCAGTCACACCGCTATGCAGCATTTCCTGTATCAAGTCAAAGGCACTGATATTTGTAACAATATAAATTCGGATCGAGGGAAAGCGTTGACGTATATTTTGTATTTCAGCAACAGTCGATTTTCCAAAGCGAACAGCATCCATAAAAACGATATCTGGCAACAGCTGACTGCACTGATCGGCTGTCGTGCCATTATCAGAATCGGCATCCAGCACATGGAACCGGCAGTCCTCTTTAAGAATTTTCTTAAGTGCCCGATCCAGAAGATAGTCGACTCCGGAAATTAACACGTCAAGTTTTTTCATCCCCATTATTCTCCTTAATGACGAGAGGAATTTTGGCAGACAGTGTAAACCCTTGATTCTTGCTTGTTGTAATCACAAGATCATAATCTTCACCGAAATAACCGATCAACCGATTTCGCGTGTTATGAATACCGATCCCGACTAGTGCACTACGATTCGTTTGATTCAGCTCACTGTCTTCCAGAAGGCGATCCGCATCATTTTGATCCATTCCGATTCCATTGTCATGAATGGATAGGATATAATTTTTAGGAAGCTGATCCGTAATGGTAATTTTGATCGCTCCCTTTTTTTTAAGTGGAAGAATTCCATGAAGGATCGCGTTTTCAACAAAAGGAAAAAAGATCATTTTCGGAATTCGCTTATTCTGTGTGGTGCAGCGGATGTCAATTTTATAGTCGAATTTCTCCCCAAGACGAATCTGTTGAATCCGCAGATAATCTTTCAGATCCGCTATTTCTTTATCTAAATCAACAAATTCCCGATCATTCTCGAAGGCATATCTCAGCATACGAGCAAACAGGCACGCCAGTTCATTCGTCTGATTCGCACCCTCGATGACAGACAGATTACTGATCGCGTTCATCGCACTCATCAGGAACTGAGGAGTCAGCTCGACCTTCATCTGTTTTTTTTCAATTTTTCGGATAGACTGAACCTGCTTCTCTTTTTTAAGCAATTGATTTTGCAGATCATGGTTCTCTTTTTCAAGCTCTTGCTGGACTAGCAAACCGAGTTGCTTTTCCATCATTTCTTTCGTTATAAAATAAATCATATTGCCGATCATTTGTATCTTGCTTAACTCAAAAATGTTGGTGTTTTTGTATTTTTCAATTAAGTCGGCAGAATGCTCTTCACTGATGTTTTCCATAACAAACTTTTTGACATACTCCAGCGATTCACTATCTTCGCAGCGAACCTGACCCATTAGAACGGCACCAAGATGCTGATTACTGATAATAATCGGCACAGCACAATCGACTAAACCCGCAGGACAGCGATAGACATAGGGTGCATTGGAGATCGCCGCCTTTAATCCTCCATAAGCATCTGAGAAAAAGCAATTTTCCTTGCACGTGAGAATTTTCCGCCGTGCTGCGCAGAAGGCGGAGAAACTTGATTCCCGAGTTAACGGAATTCCCTTTGAATCAACGATGACCATCGACAAGCCGGTGATGTTGGCAAGATCATCCTGAACCTTCTGAAGCGCCTGCAAATCAATGATATGGCGGATACCGACCTCATTAAGTATCCTTTTCTGTATTTGCTGATATTTCTCATTATCCGGTGAATCCATTACAGCGTCTAATTCGACTGAGTTCAATTCATCACCTCCGGTTCAAAGCACAATCCATTATGAAAGTATATGACACCGCTTTCACATTTCATTATACCGCAAATTATGCTCCGAACCTGAGAATGTCCGAGGGTTCATGAAATCATCACTTTGTTTCATTTTGTGATACTCTCTTTTGTTTTTATCCTCTTCACGCAGCAGGACAAATGTCTTTCTGGCAATGACCAATTCTTCATCGGTCGGTATCACGAGTATGGAAGCGGCAGAACGATCAGACTGAATCATTCGCTCATTGTTCCTGTTTTTTTCCTCATTTAAAAACAGATTCATTCCGCGCAGACGATCGCAGACTTCTTTTCTGACAAATGAAGAATGCTCGCCAATCCCCGCGGTGAAAACGAGTGCGTCCAATCCCCCCATTTCAAATGTATAAGCCAATATGAAATTACAGATACGCCGAACAAACATCCGAATCGCAATTATTGAGGCCTGATCGCCTTTTTTCGCACTCTGCTCCACATCACGAAAATCATTCGATACGCCAGAAACCCCCATGATTCCCGATTGCAAATTGACCATTCGTTCTGTTTCATCGGTGGTCAGGTTCAATTTTCTTTGAATATAAGTCAGAACAGTCGGATCAAGATCACCGGATCGCGTACCCATCATCAAACCTGCAGTGGGCGTAAAGCCCATTGATGTATCGATCGATCTTCCTCCATCGATCCCGCAGATACTCGCACCGTTGCCTAGATGACAGGTCACAATTTTCAATTGGCCGACAGCTTTGCCAAGGAGACAGGCCGCTTCACTGGCAACATATTCGTGGCTGGTTCCATGAAATCCGTATTTACGGATCTTATAGTGTTCATAAAATTTGTAAGGAATGGGATACAAAAAGTTTTCCTTCGGCATCGTTTGGTGAAAGGACGTATCAAACACTGCCACTTGCAGGGCATTCGGAAGCGCCTTCGAAAATAAACGAATACCGACAGCATTAATTGGATTGTGGAGCGGCGCTAAATCGCTCAGCTGTTCAATCGTTTTAAGTTCCGCCGCGCCAACTGGAATGGAATGCTTGAATGCTTCACCGCCATGAGCAACTCGGTGTCCTACACCTCTGATTTCACCAAGTGAATGCACCATTTTCCGCTTAAGCAGTAAATCGAGCAGATAGGAGACAGCCTCTTCATGTGACGATATAGGCAAAATTGATTCCATTTTTTCTCCATTATGTTTCGCCGAAAATTCCGACTCTTGGAAACCCAAGCGTTCAAAAACGCCACTGGCGATAACTCTTTCATCAGGCATATCAAACAGTTTAAACTTCAAAGAAGAGCTGCCTGAATTAATCGATAAAATTTTTTCTGACATTTGCTTGCCTCCTTCTTTAACCGATTAGATTCACAAGAACCGTCGCGAGCAAAGCACCAACAATCGGTCCAAGGATTGGAATCCAGGCATAGCTCCAATTTGCCGCACCCTTATTAGGAATTGGAAGAATACCGTAGGCTAGACGCGGCCCGAAATCCCGGGCCGGGTTAATCGCATACCCAGTCGTCGACCCGAATGAAAAACCGATTGCGGCAATCAGAAAACCGGCAATCAGCGGTTTTAAACCGACTGTAAAATTGCCAAGTGTCAGCAAACAAAGTGTAAAAGCAAAAGTTGCAATGACTTCGCTGATAAAATTAAACAAACGATTATTAATTGATGGAACCGTGGCAAAGATAGCCACGGAATTTCCTTCATCCGCTTGGGTTAATTTAAAGTGTGGGTAGAAATGAAGCGCGACGATGGCCGCGCCAAGGAAAGCTCCCGCCACCTGGGCGATGACGTAGCCCGGAACGACCGACCATTTGATCAAGCCACCGGCAGCAAAAGCGATAGTAAGTGCCGGATTCAAATGACCGGGAGCGCCAAAATAACCTGCTGTATAAACGCCAAGCATGACGGCAAAACCCCATCCGAAGGCAATCATCACCCAGGAGCTGCCCGACGCGTAAGCCTTCTTCAAGTTGATTGACGCGCCGACCCCGGCACCAAACATGATCAAAACCATCGTTCCTAGAAATTCTCCCAAATAAGCGTGCATGTCAATCACCCCTTTTCATGGATTCGCATTGTCTGGTTACTGATGATAACTCATCTGGCAAATCGTCAAACGATGGCCAAAATGATTCGCACCAAATCTTCCTTTGTCGGTTCGATTGGATTTCCTTTGAAAGTAAAATCCTGCATTGCCTTTTCCACAATAACGCCGAGCTTCTCGGCTATTGCTTTTTTCTGAACGCCAAATTCAGTCAAGGTCTGCGGACAGTGGAGCATCCGTGACAACCGGATGACCGCCTGTACGAGCCGCTCAACCGATGTCTCATCTGATGCCTCCCAATCGCTGATCCGTATCTTTCGAGCAAGGCGTGCGTATTTCTTCAGACAAGCCGATTCGCCGGCATTGTACCGAACCACATGTGGAAGCAATAGGGATGTCGCCAGCCCATGCGGAATATGATAGAGACTGCCGATTTGATGAGCCAGAGAATGGGTGATGCCCAGTCCGGCGTTTTGAAACGCACATCCGGCAATACATGAAGCCTCATGCATCAATGAGCGATTTTGCAAATTGTTTCCTTCTGTATAGCAAGCCGGTAAATAAGCGAAGACCATTTCCACCGCTTTTTCAGCCAATGCATCGCTGAACCCGTTGGCACCTTTGGCGACAAGCGCTTCCAATGCGTGCGTTAGAACATCCATGCCGCTGAAGGCAGTGACTGATGGCGGACAGGTCACCGACAATTCAGATTTCAGCAGCGCCATATCCGGTGTGAGTTGATCCGCGGAAAGCGGATATTTGATCGCTTCTTTAGTATCTGAGACAACGGCAATATTGGTCACTTCTGAACCGGTGCCGCTCGTTGTCGGCATGGCATAAAACTTGTCGATCGTCATTCCATATTTTTTCTCCGCGAAATAGCGAACCGCTTTCGCTGTGTCAATCGCCGATCCACCACCAATCGCCAAGATTAAAGACGGGTGAAAAGCAGCGACTGACGCCACTCCCGCAGCCACTTTCTCAATTGGTGGTTCTGGAACAATATCGCTATAGAGCAGGACCTGATTTTTGGATTTCAATTGACTAATCATTGAAAGAACGGTCGGATTTTGAGTCAGGAACCCATCGCATCCAATCCAAATTCGGCAGCCTTTCAGTTCTGCCAATGCGCGGTCTGCCTCAGCGTCTGTAACAATTTTTGTTTTCAGGTAAAAATTGCTCATGTCTCTGCCACCTTTATTTGATCGAAAATCCGTCAGTCAGCACGCACCGTCTGACGCGGGCAAAATTTCTCGTTGATGTCGTCCCCTCGCCGGTCGGCGTCGCAATCGTGAACGTCGTCGGGCCTTCTCCTTTGTAACCAATACCGGCAAAAGAGGGACCATTTTTCACAAATATGGAAGTCTGCATCTCACGAGCCACCTTGTTCAGACGAGTGACATTTTCCGAATGCATCGTCGCTGTATGGTGCAGGCCATGTTCAAGTTCAAGGCAAACTGAAAGAGCCGTATCAAAATCCGGGACTCTGATAAACGGTAATACCGGGAGCAGCATCTCAATTTTAGCGAATGGCATATCCGGCGTCGCTTCAACGAGCACCAGGCGCGGATGGCCGGTATAGGTGACACCGGCATCCCGCAAAATCTTCTCTGCGTCTTTGCCGACGTAGTCCTTGTTTGGTGACTGCTTTGCTGTCACCGTTAGCGCTTCCAATTTACGGATATCCGACAATTCGCTCACATAGAACGCACCGGCCTTCTGCATGTTATAGAGCAGAAAATCGGCAACCTTATCTACTACAACAACATTTTTCTCGGCAATGCAGGGTAGATTATTATCGAAGGATGCCCCATCAACAATGTCTTTCGCCGCTTTTTCAATATTGGCAGTCTCATCGACAAGTGTCGGCGGATTGCCGGCACCGGCTCCCATAACTTTCTTACCGCTTTTCATTGCCTGACTGACTACACCGGGTCCGCCGGTAACAACGAGCAGATTAATATCCGGATGAACCATCATCTCTTGCGCAGCGGCTATTGAGGGTTCCTTAATCGTTACGACAAGATTTTCAATACCGCTCGCTTCACTGACGATTTTATTCAGCTTGCCAATCAGCCAGGCGGAACTTTTCTTCGCTCCCGGATGCGGACTGAAATAGATCGCATTACCCGCTGCAAGCATGCCGATTGCATTATTGATTAAGGTTTCCGTCGGATTCGTACTCGGTGCAATCGCACCGATGACTCCGTATGGACATAACTCATAGAGGGTCATCCCGTCGTCCCCAGTGATGACTTGAGTCAGCGTATTCAGATCCTCGACACCTGGCGTATTGGTCAACGCCAGATAGTTTTTTTGAATTTTATCCTGCAGATTACCCATCTTCGTTTCTTCAAAGCCCTTACGCGCAATATCCTCAACTTCAGGAAGCAGTTGGTCGCGAATTGCCTGGATCACTTTTTTCCGCCGGGCAAGTGAAGCATGAAAATAGATCTTCTGTGCCGCCTTTGCGGCTTTGACCGCCTCATCCACAGTCTCGAAAACACCGCCGCTGTGCCGAACGCTGCTAGAAACACTGGGCTTCGCAGATGACTCTGCACTCCCTTTTGTGAAATTCAAATCGATTTTGTCTTCATTAATGATGCTGTCTACCAATTTTTCAATATCCATGATTCGATCTGATCCCTTCGTTTTCTTCTACTCTTCAAAACTGTCAATAATGCCGACGATGGCCGCATCGATCGGTGCTTGGGGATTTTTAAGCCCAACTCGTGCTGAGCTGCCGCAGGAGACCAGTACATATTCGTCACGGCCGGCGCCGACTAAATCAACAGCAACAATCTGATTTTTATTTCCTGTATCCTTTGTACCGACCAGTCTGACGATCATCAATTTCTGTCCGGTCAGGCTTTCACTTTTCTTTGTCGCAACAACATTTCCAATAACTTTGGCAATATACATCAGCCGCGTCACATCCCCTCGTCATTCATGCTCATGGCAATGCCAAGCGGAGTCACAAGGCGCGGACAGGAGGGCTGGATGACTTCCCGATCCAGCAGTTTAGCAAAAGTCTGGGCGAATTCGGAGAAATCCGTCGCTCCGCCGACCAGATATACTTTTTCAACGGGTCCGCCGTACTGGGCGATGAAGGTTTCCGTAATAGCAGCCATTTTCTCGATAACAGGCCGGATGATTTGGAAATTTTCCTTTTCCCGTTTTCGATCACGTTTTATGGCCTCCCCATCGGCAATTGAAACATCTAAATAGCCCGCGAGCACAAGTGTCATTTGTGTTCCACCGGTCGCCTGATCACCGGAAAAAACGACCTGGCCATCCTTGAAAATGCTGATCCCTGTCGTTCCGCCGCCAATATCAACAACAGCACCATCTCTCACTCCAAGCACTCTGGCGGCAGCGGTCGGTTCATCAAGGATCGAGGCGAGCTCCATCTCCGCTGCCTCGATCACATTTCCGACAACATTCCGATTGTTTCCGACTGTGCCTGGCGGAATCGCTCCCGAGGCCTTCGGTATGGAGATTCCTAACTGCTCCTCGGCCTTTTCCCTCAGTTCACGTGTAATTCGGACGGCCTCAATATAGTTGACAACCAGGCCGTCCCTGACGACATTCGCTTCCTGATAGCCGGTGAACAGCGGCTGATCCGTCGCATCGACTACCGACAGAACAATCGATGAAGTTCCCAAATCGACACCCGTCTTTATTTCTGCCTGACCAACCGGTTCCGCCGAGCGGTCTAAGTTAGCGATTTGCTGTGCCTTTATTAATCGAGCATTTGCTTCTTCAATCGTCTCCATATCGTTACTCTCCCTCCCGGCTTGATCCTAAGTCGACCTGACGTCACTGAACAGCTGATTTAATGGAGATAAAATCGGCCCATACTTTTCAGATTGATATTGCCGGCATTGGCTTCGTCGGTATCCACATGCATTTCAAGCGTATAATTCGCACCCGGGCGGATAATCACGTCCTCGAAGATGATTTTTCGACCCTCACTGGCGACGTTGACCGTCACCGAATCGCCTTTTTTCAAGCCGAGCAGATCGGCCTCATGATCAGACATGTGAATATGTCTTTTCGCGATGATCACTCCCTGTTCCAATGCCAACGAACCAGAAGGCGATTTCAATAAGATGCCCGGTGTCCCTTCAATATCACCAGACAAACGGATCGGTGCTTGGATACCCATCTGCCGAGCATCGGTCGCCGATAGCTCTACTTGCGACTTGGTACGGAGCGGACCGAGAATACGCATTTTGCTAATCTCTCCCTTAGGACCGATCGCCGTAACCATTTCGTTTGCCGCAAATTGTCCGGGCTGACTGAGTGCTTTCTTCACAGTAAGACTTTGTCCGGGAAATAGCTTTTGAAAGTCCTGTTCCGTTAAATGCAGATGATGATTGGAGATACCGATTGGAATTTTGACAATCGACTTCAAGTTTTTCAGTACATGTGTCACAATGCCTCTGACGGTTGTCTGATCCATGATATCAGCCTTCTTTGTCCTTCAATAGGACTTCGACATCGGAATGCGGCCGCGGAATGACGTGAACCGACTTCACTTCACCAACATTCTTGGCGGCTGCGGCTCCGGCGTCGGTTGCTGCTTTGACCGCGCCAACGTCCCCGCGAACCAGAACAGTGACCAGCCCTGCTCCAATCTGTTTATAGCCGATCAATTGAACATTTGCCGCTTTGACCATCGCGTCCGCGCCCTCTACCGCCGGAACAAAACCTTTCGTTTCAATCATGCCTAATGCGTCATTCATTGTCATTGCCTCCAATATTTGTTTTTATCACGTTTGATCGTCACCCTGTTGACTGTCACTACCATCATCTGTTTTTGGTTTACTCCTTCTGCTTCGTTTCCGTGGTACCGGTTTTTTCTCTTCTGCAGCTAAATCGCCCGATGGAGAACCGGATTCAGCGGATTTTTCCGGAGCCGGTTTTTCCCGATCCGCTGCCTGATCCATTGAGCTCTCTTTCTCAGACGTGTCTTTCACCCCAGCTGCATTCTCTTCCGATGTCGGAAGGTCTGTTATAAATTCTCTGACACCCGCCGCCGGTCTCGGAATCACCTTTGCGGCTACAAATGACTCTTCCGCAAGCGCCTGAGTTTTTGCTGCCTGAACCGCCGCCTGAACGGCTGCAACATCTCCCTCAATGAAGATGGTCATCCAACCCATCCCTTTTGTTTTCTTCAGACCGAGAATGGCCACGTCGGCAACCTTTGCCATCACATCTGAAAATTCAATCGCCGCAACATAGCCTTCGACTTCCAGCATCCCTAAAGCATCCGTCATCATCTCGCCTCCTTCTCGGTTTCTATTCTCGTGCGAATTTTTCTTCTTTTCATTTCATCCATTGCCAGCGGTGTAATAATCGCGTCATCGGATAGAACTAAATCCCCATTGACTGTCAAATTTTCAAGATCACCAGATGTGATGATTTCATTTCGTGTCGGAATTTTTTCCTGTAAAAACTGTTTTTTTGTGACAATTCTCAGGCCAAATGTGCGGACAATCCGCTCGTATGAAGCAAACAATGACCGATAAGCCATTGATGCTTCTTTCTGGAAGTGCGGCATACCCTCGCGAAGCACCGCCACCTTGATCCGATGCTGAAAGCAATAAGCCAGCCATTTCGTTTCAAGTGTATCGGCAATCCCGAGTGCTGCCTTTGCCAGATCTGACGGAGACAGGAATGGGAACAAAACCTGTGTCTGTTCATCTAGCGCTTCAGGATCCACATGGGCCTTGGTTTCTGACACACCCGTGTCTGAGCCAGTTATTGCCACATTTTCCTCGATGACAACAACCTCGAACAACTTGGCTAGTTGTCTATAGTACTCAGATTGTTGGAAAGTTTCTCCCTGCTGCACAAGATACAGCCGTGTGGAAGGTTCCACTTTCGCTTTCTGCTTAAACTTTTTCTGCGTGAGTATTTCGCGCACAATCTGATTGATTAGTGTATTTAAGTTCTGCTGTTCCATCTTCACGACCTTCTTGCTTTATCCGCCCGTTATTCCTTTTTGGCAGGCAGCAGAATTTCCGTATCCGAATGCGGCCTTGGAATGACATGCGTCGAGACAACTTCCCCGACTGCCCGTGCTGAGGCGACACCGGCGTCCGTAGCCGCCTGAACGGCGCCGACATCACCGCGGACAAGCACTGTAATGAGACCGGAACCGATTTTCTTATAACCGATTAAAGTCACATTCGCTGCTTTCACCATAGCATCCGCTGCTTCCACTGCCGCAACAAACCCTCGTGTTTCAATCATGCCTAATGCTTCTGAACTCATCATTCATTCCTCCTGATTTTTTTAGATGTAGGGTTTGGTAACCGGTTCAGGTACGTTTCCCATCGTGCCAAGCAATTTCAATCCCACTTCTCGTGCCGCGATGACCGCCTGACGTACAGCCCCGGAGTCTCCGGTTATGGTCAGAATAACCTCATTCGAATGGGCCGTCCCGCCGTTACCCGGCGATGCATAGCCAACAATATCAACGTTTGCCGCTTTAACCGCCGTATCGGCAAGAACCACACCAATTGCCGCTGGACCGGCACAAATCAAGCCAAACGCCTTGCCGACCGGTGCGCCAAATGCTTTTTCAATGGCAAAGCTGGCACGGGCCGTATATTGAAATTCCAAATGTCCGGCATCATTACCATAGACATCGCCGTTCGTTTGATTGAGCGTCTCAAGAGCAACTTCAATTGCGCGCCGGGCATCGGACACATCTTCACTGCCAATAATGATCAGACTCCCGTGACCGGCTCCTCCCTTGGTATCCCTTGCCAGTTCAACAGACAGGACTTCCGTATTTGTCGCCTTTACGGCTTCGTCAATGGCCATAATTTCCGGTCCTGCACCGGTCCGAGCACCGAGAATACCAATTGAACGGTATTTTTTATCAATGTTCATTTTCTCATGAAGCTGATAATCGACATTCGCAATTACCAGTCCGATAGCGTCTCCAATACCGGTTCCGACAAATTCGGTCACATTGCTTGTTTTCTCACCCATCGTCTTCGCTGCTCCCTTATTGTTATTTAACTCTTGCTCCACTTTGCTCATGACGTTTCGCAATAGTTCTTCATCCATTATCTGGCCTCCTTTTTCAGTCATCCGCCAATTTGGCATTTAAAACCGTTTCCTTCCACCAATTCTTTGAGCGGCAGCAAATCCTCTGTCGACAAGGGCTCAGTATCTCCCATTTCATACGGTCTTCCCAAAATCTCATATTTGTTCCTGCCGACTGTCATATACGGAAGAAGATGGATCTGATGAACCCGATCAAGATATTTGGTAAATTTGCAGATATAATTAATCTGCTTTTCAGAGTAGTTGAATCCGGGAATGACGGGAACCCGAACCACAACATTTTTCGCCAGTTCATTAATTATCAGGGCATTCTTTAATATCAGCGTGTTATCTACGCCGGTTCCCTCTAAATGCACATCCCTAGGTATCGCCTTAATATCCAGCAGTACATAATCCAGCTGCGGAATAATCCGCCGAATAGTGTTTTCATTAACAAAAGCTTCTGTCTCCACCGCAGTCGTCCAACCGTTCATCTGGCAAACCTTGATGATCTCTTCTACGAAGTCCGGATGCGTTAATGCCTCACCGCCCGAAAAAGTGATCCCGCCATTCGAGCGGCGGTAAGTCACCTGATCTCTGCCAATTTGTTTCACCACTTCCCGAACGGTCATCATTTCCCCGAAATCTTTCGTCGGTTTGGGATTCTGAGATTCAGGATTAAAGCACCATTTGCAGCGAAGCGGACAGCCTTTCAAAAAAATGATCGTTCGGATACCCGGTCCGTCATGAATGGAATAACGCTGGATATTAAAGACGCAAGCTTCCTTCTCGTAATCAATCGTTTTCATCATTGAATCCCTTCCATCACTATCAGAGAATCTTAAAAATTATCAAACTCTGTCCGCGCGATAATATCATCCTGAACCGACTTATCAAGCGAGATGAACTGCGCACTGTATCCGGCGACCCGGACAATCAAATCTTTATGCTGTTCCGGATGCGCCTGTGCGTCGAGCAAAGTCTGCTTGTCAATGACGTTGAATTGGACGTGACCACCTTTCTTGTCGAAGAAACCGCGAATCAGAAAGGAGAGATTTCTTAATCCTTCATTACCGGCGACTGCAGATGGACTGAATTTCATATTGTACAGCGTACCGTTGGATGCAATAAAATGATCCAGTTTGGCCACCGAGTTCGCCGCAGCAGTGGGTCCGAGTGTATCCGTTCCGCGAGTCGGTGAGACACCGTCAGCAATCGTTTCCTTGTCATAGCGTCCATCTGGTGTTGCGCTGATATACGAACCGAACAGCACATTCCCGGACACCGGATACAGACCGGCGTTATAAATACCGCCGCGCGGTGTTTTGTATTTTTCCAACTCCTCGCAATAAACCCGCGAACCGAAACGCGCCAGATTGTCAACTTCATCCTTGTCATTGCCATATTTGTCGACATCCATTATCATTTCATGAATTCTTTGATATTTTTTATTTTCAGGAGCGCTGGCAGCGGATTCAGACGTTGCAGTAGACAGCCCACTCAAATCAAGATTTTTGATATCAAAGCTTCCGCTGGCACCCAAGACTTTTTTAACCGCTTCGGCAATCTGATCATAGGCCGTATCCGCAGGTACTGTTGAAATGCCCTCTTCTTTGCCGAAATTGTGATCCAGTGCTTCTTTGAGTTCTTTCATGCTCAGTGATTGATCATCAAAGACCAGTTTCTTAACGGCCATTAACGCGTTCCCAATATTTGCTGAACCAATGCCCTGCGGACCTGTAAAATTGTAGTGGGCACCGCCGCGTTCGAGTGGTCGGCCTTTGCTGATGCAATCATCGACAAGTGTTGAGACAAACGCTAGCTGGCCCAATTCAGCATGAGCAATATCCACAGCATTATCCGCGCGAACTAGGAGGCCAACGCTGAATTTCATTTGTTCAACATAAGCGTCGACAAAGGCGTCAAAGCTTTTGAAATCTTCAAATTCACCAGTTTGCGGACCAAATTCTTTCCCGTTTAGACGACCGTTATTTATCGCAATTTCCAGGACTTTCGGCAGATTGAATAATGCGGCATCACACCAACTGCTTTCTTTACCCTGACTGGCCGGTTCCACGCAGCCGATAATCGCGTAATTACGCGCGTCCTCTAAAGTTTCACCGCGGTTAACCTTAGCCGTTATAATTTCTTCATCATTGTAGAATGCCGGCTGACCGCCGCCCAGACGGGATAACTCGCACGCCTTTGAGAGAAATTCGTCAGGCGTTCCATTCCATACGCGAATAGATAGAGAAGGCATGGACATCATGATGTGGGCCATTGCCTCAATTTCCATGTAGGACATCGCGTTTGTCGCATCTTTTCCATCTCTGGTCTGGCCACCGCAATTGACATTTTGCCAAAGTTGGTATCCGGCAAACGCTGTAGCTGTCGTAATATCTCTCAGTTTGTTTAGATCGTTGAATTTGACGAAAAGTACATCTAATAATTCCTGAGCTTCCTCTTGAGTTAATGAATCATCTTTTTCATAGAAGGGATACATATACTGATCGAATCGTCCCGGTGAAATCGAATGCCCCGAAGATTCAATTTGAATGACGAGCTGAACGAACCAGAATGACTGCAGGGCTTCATAAAAATTAGTTGCCGGATATTCAGGAACTTTGGAACAATTTTCGCTTATTTTCAGCAGTTCGGCTTTACGTACGGAATCATTTGTATAATTCGCCAACTCTTTTGCCTTTTCTGCATAACGATGAGCAAAAGCAAGGATTGCTTTAAGTGTAATCAGTGTGGCCTGATAAAATTGTTCCTTCTGAATCCAATCCGGCGCTTTGTGATCCGCATTGTTGATCGCTTCAATTACTTCAGCGATCACACCACGAATCCCCTTTGTCAGCACTTTTTCATAGTTGACGGCCAGATGCCCGACACCGCCCTGGTGGTAATTCCCGACCGTAAAGACACCCGCGTTATAAGCAGTCAATGTCTTATCGTTCATCAGCGACGTTGCCAATTCGCTAGTCGTATGCCCTTTCCAATAGGTGAAAATATCGGCCAGTTCTTTTTTGACCTCTTCCGATATGGCAAAAGGATCGGCTGAACGTGTAGCTACTGTATCGAATTCCTGATCGAGTCCCTGAGGTCCGTATTCCGGAAAAATTTGTGCAGAGCGTGAATCAATCGTTGCCGTACCGACAATCAATTCCTCGTCGCGGATGACAACGGGTAATTCGGTCAGGATCTTTTCCAATGCCTTCGCGTGACGCAGAACTTCAGGTAGCGACTCCGTTTCCTTATAACTCTCAGTAACCAGACGAGCGCGATCCGCTTCAATGCGTGGCGTTGTATTGAGTATGGCTTCTTTTAATTTCAAAATGCGTTGAGTCGGTTTTGCAAAACCTGGTTTCACTTCATACGTTTTCGTCATTCGATGCTGCTCCTTTATCTATTTTTAGAGAACCTAATCACCGTTTTACCAATGCTTTGAGTGCAGTAAATCATAATCCATCATCCGTTTTCCTCTCGTTCGCTCTTTCTTAAATTCCATCATCTCCTCTCTTCTTCCCTAGTACGGAATGCTTTCAAGACCTGTTGGCTAATTGTAATCCCTTTCATAAAAACTGATTGGCAGAGATTTGCCCTTAAAGACACAGGCTACTATCCCGTAATCTATTGTTTCCATTGTTGGATCTCTTTCCACCGCTGTCTGTGAAGCTTAGAAATTATCAAACTCTGTCCGGGCGATAATATCATCCTGGACCGACTTATCAAGCGCAATGAACTGCGCGCTGTATCCAGCAACACGGACAATCAGATCCTTGTGCTGCTCCGGATGAGCCTGCGCGTCGAGTAAAGTCTGTTTCTCGATGACGTTAAACTGAACGTGACCGCCTTTTTTGTCAAAGAATCCGCGGATCAGCGAAGAAAGATTTGTCAAACCCGCGGCGCCAGCGACTGCGGACGGACTGAATTTCATGTTGTACAGCGTACCGTTGGATGCAATAAAGTGATCCAGTTTTGCCACCGAGTTCGCCGCCGCAGTAGGCCCGAGTACGTCTGTTCCGCGGGTCGGCGAGCATCCATCAGCGATTGGGTCACTGGCATAACGGCCATCCGGAGTAGCGCCAATAAATGTCCCCAGCAGGACATTCCCGGATACCGGATAAAGCCCAGCGTTGAAAATGCCTCCTCTTGGCGTTTTATATTTTTCCAATTCTTTGCAATAAACACGTGCGCCGATACGGGCAAGAAAGTCAACTTCATCTTTGTCGTTCCCGTACTTGTCGACGTCCATGATCAGTTCGTGAATTTTTTGATACTTTTTATTTTCCGGAGAATCTGTGACGGATTCGGATGATGAACCAGACAGTCCGCTCAGATCGAGATTTTTAATATCAAAATTTCCGCTTGCACCCAAGACTTTCTTGACCGCTTCTGCGATCTGGTCATAAGCCGCATTCACAGGTACTGTCGAAATACTGTTTTCTTTGCCAAAATTGTGATCCAAGGCTTCTTTGAATTCCTTCATGCTCAATGATTTGTCATCAAAAACAAGTTTTTTAATGGCCATTAACCCATTGCCTACATTCGCCACCCCGACACCTTGAGGACCTGTGAAATTATAATGTGCGCCGCCTTGTTCCAGCGTTTTTCCTTTGGCGATGCAATCATCCACCAAGGTAGAAATAAACGCTAGTCTTCCTAATTTCGAATGTGCAATATCTACGGCATTTATGGCTCGAACGAGCAGCCCGACGAAATATTTGATTTGTTTCGCATACGCTTCGTTAAACTGATCAAATGTCTTGAAACTTTCAACTTCTCCTGTCTTCGGACCGAAGTCCTCACCGTTCAGGCGACCGTTGTTAATCGTAATTTCAAGAACTTTAGGCAGGTTGAATAAAGCCGCATCGCACCAACTGTACTCTTTACCTTGACTCGCTGGCTCGACACATCCGATAACGCCATAATTACGTGCATCTTCCAAAGTCTCCCCGCGATTCACCTTGGCTGTGATGATTTCTTCATCATTATAAAAAGCGGGCTGGCCGCCGCCTTGTCTCGTTAATTCGCAAGCTTTCAACAGAAAATCATCTGGAGTGCCATTCCAAACACGAATGGACAGTGAGGGCATCGCGAGCAGTGTATGTGCCATGGCCTCTATTTCCATATACGAGATCGCGTTCGTCGCATCCAAGCCTTCTCTTGTTTGACCGCCGCAATTAATATTTTGATACGTTTGATACCCGGCAAACGCATTTGATGTCACTTTGTCGCGTAATTTATTGATATCATTCATTTTTACAAACAAACAATCCAGTAATTCCTGCGCGTCATCCTGATTAAGCGAATCATCCTTTTCATAAAACGGATAAACATACTGATCAAACCGTCCTGGAGATATCGAATGGCCGGATTGCTCGATTTGCATCACTAACTGAACAAACCAGAAGGACTGCAGGGCTTCGTGAAAATTCTCAGCGGGATATTCTGGTACACGTAAACAATTCTCCGATATTTTCAGCAGTTCGGCTTTTCTTGTTGAATCATTCGTATTTTGTGCTAATTCTTTCGCTTTCTCAGCGTAGCGATGGGCAAAATTAATAACCGATTTCAGCGCCAGAGCTGCTGATTGATAGTATGCTTCCTTTTCAGCCCAATCGGAGACCGTCTGATCGGCATTGTTTATCGCCGTAATGATCTCCGCTAGAATTCCGCGGATGCCTTTATTCAAGACTTTGGCATAATTAACAACAATATGGCCAACGCCGCCTTGATGATAGTTGCCGACAGTGAAGACCCCTTTATCGTAGGCGGTTTTTGCTTTTTCATTCATTAAAGAAGTCGCCAATTCACTGACGGTATGCCCTTTCCAATAGCTGAAGATTTCTTTCAGTTCCGACTTTGCTTCATCAGAAATGGCAAAAGGATCAGTTTTGCGTGTCGAGATCGTTTCCCATTCCTGATCCAGCCCTTGAGGGCCATATTCCGGAAAAATTTGCGTGGAACGCGCTTCAACCGTCGCCGTACCGACAATCAGTTCATTATCGCGGATGACAACAGGCAATTCAGTTAAAATCTTCTCCAATGCTTTCGCGTGACGCAAAACCTCAGGCAACGATTCCGTTTCCTTGTAACTTTCAGTGATCAGACGTGCACGATCGGTTTCAATGCGCGGTGCCGCATCAAGAATTATTTTCTTTAGCCCCAAAACTCGTGACGTTGGTTTTGTAAAGCCTGGTTTCACTTCATACGTTTTCGTCATTTGATGCTGCTCCTTTATCTATTTTTAGAGAATCCGATCATCGCTTCACCAGTTGTTGATTTCGCCAACATATCGGGACGCTTCATCCTTTTTCATCAGAGAAGAAGGTCTGCTGAAAATGATAAGCAAAAAAAGAGGCAAGTTCATGATCCTGAGACGATTTCGGCGCACCGCTGACCCCCACAGCTCCGATTAAAGTTTCCCTGGTATCATATACGGGAACTCCGCCGCCAAAAGTAACAATTTTTCCATCAGTGATGGTTTCTAATTGATAGAGATCCGCACCGGGCTGGCATAGTTTTTGGAGGACAATCGTCTCTTCGCCCATGGCAACTGATGTATAAGCTTTTTTATTGGAGATTTCCAGTCCGGCAAGAATACAGCCGGGCATCCGGTAACAATACACCATTTGTCCTGTAGCATCTGCCACGGTCAATGTCACTTTTACATCCATTTCCATACTCTTCTGTACCGTTTCTTCCACAACAGGCTGCAGCCGCCGGATAAATGCCAGTGGATGACTCTTTGAATCAAATGGCGATTCCTGATATGCCGTTTCTCCAGCAGTTTTTACCGCCTGTTCCACCAATTGCTTTAGCGCTTTTAAATCGCAGTCCATCATCAGCCTTCCTCCAATCATCACCTCACTCAGGGAATACGACTCCCCTTCACCAAACCCTCCCTGTTCAACCATAGGAATATTGTAAGCCCTTTCATCAAAACCAGTTTGCATTTATTTGCTCTTAAAGCGGTAAATATCCTACCATTTTTTCGTTTCACAATAAATCGAGTACTATTCTGAAATGTAAACGTTTACTTTATTGGTCATATTTTTACTCCTTTTCAGGCAAATAAGTCTTATTCTGCCTTGTAGCGATTCGATATGATTGACTTGAGTCAATTTTGTCTCATTGAAAGAAGGGAGTCATTTGAAAAAAGTACGAGACGGCAATGAGGCAGCAGCCGAAATGGCCTATGCCTTTACAGAAGCGACAGTCATCTATCCGATTACTCCTTCATCTGCCATGGCAGAAAAAACCGAAAGATGGTCCTCTGAATTAGGAAAAGAAAATCTGTTCGGACATCCGGTTGAGACCATTCAGATGCAGTCTGAGGCAGGCGTTGCCGGAGCGATGCACGGTCTCCTGAAATCGGGTACATTATGTACCTCATTCACTTCTTCCCAGGGACTTCTTTTAATGGTACCCGCTCTCTATAAAATGGTCGGCGAGCAATTGCCGGGTGTGATACATGTCGCTGCCCGCTCGGTTTCCAGCAGTGCACTCTGCATTTTCGGCGATCACAGCGATGTGATGTCCATTCGTCAAGTGGGGGCAGTTATGCTTTCCTCATCATCCGTTCAAGAAGCGGCGTTAATGGCTGCCGCCGCGCACCTGACTGCCGCCGCCGCGAGTCTCCCAGTTGTTCATTTCTTTGATGGTTTCAACACGAGTCATGAACTACGGAAAATTAACCTACCTGACGCCAATCAATTAAAAGCAACGATCGATCCGCAAATCTATTTGTCGATCAAACAACGTGCCATGCGTAACGACCAGCCGCGGGCTTCCGGTGCCTCGGAAACCCCGGATATATTTTTTCAACAGCTTGAGGCAAGCAATCTGAAATATGAGCAAATTCCGGGCATCGTTGCCCATTATTTGGAGCTTCTAAACCCGCTGTTTCATACAGAGACTACGCTCGCCGATTATTACGGTGATCCGAATGCCGAGGTTCTTCTGATTGCTATGGGTTCTGTCTCACCCACCATTCACCAAGTGATCGACGAGCAAAATGCGCTGGGGAAGAAATATGGATCGATTACTTTGCATCTATATCGTCCCTTTCCAACTGATTATTTATTAAGGAAGATACCCGCTTCAGTCCGGAAAATCATCGTTCTAGATCGCACGAAAGAACCGGGTTCTGTTTCTGAACCCCTGCTTGCCGATGTAACCAGCGCCTGCTATGAACGCGCGCTACGTCCGGCGATTATCGGCGGACGCTATGGACTCGGGTCCAAAGAGGTGACTCCGGATCTCATTCGGGCAGCCTTTTTCGAGGCAGAAAAAGAGCAACCGAAAAAGAGATTCACGCTTGGAATCCTTGACGATGTGACCTGGCAGTCGCTGCGTGGCATCGGTACCAAAGATCTAACCGATGATCGCGTGTTTCAGATGAAGACCTGGGGATTCGGTTCGGACGGCGCGGTGAGCTGCAACAAACAGACAGCAAAGATAATCGGCGAGTCCTCCGACTGGGATATCCAAGGCCTATTCTGGTTCGATCCGAAGAAATCAGGGAATTTGACCATTTCACATCTCCGTTTTTCAAAAAGTCCGATTCGTTCTGCCTATCATGTTCAGCGTTTACAGGCTGTATCGTGTTATTGTGATCGCTATCTCAAAGCGTTTGATATGCTGAAAGGACTTCAGAAGAACGGGCTTTTTTTGCTTAATACCGCGCGCAGCCGCGAACAATTAGAGCATCTGATTCCTCCCGCAGTCAAACGGTTCATTGCCCGGAATGCGATCCGCCTCTACACCATTCCGGCGAATCAAATTGCTGACGACTATCATCTCGGTGCACATATCAACACGATAATGCAGACGTGTTTTCTTTATTTGACCGATATGATTCCTTTTGCGGAAAGCTTCCGGTTGCTGAAAGAGGAAACACGGAAGACCTATGCCGATATCCGCAGTGAGATCGTTACCGCTAATTATCAGGCAATGGATGTGGCACTAAAAAAATTGAAGAAAGTACCCATTCCGGATGCCTGGTATGACTTGCCGGAAATGAAAAATGAGTCTTCCACTTCGGAATCCGGAGATTATGATCACGACATCCAACAAGTGATGAACGGGCACAGTGATCAAAACATTCCCGTCAGTGCACTGATACGAAACGGACTGACCAATGGCTCATTTCCGGTTGGAACATCAGCGAAGGACAAACGGGACATCGCGACTCAGATCCCAGTATGGAATACTGAGTCATGCATCCAGTGCAATTTGTGTGCAACAGTCTGTCCGCATGCGGCCATTCGTCCTTTTTTGCTGGATGACGCCGCAAAAAAACAGGCCGGATTTGAAACAGTGAAAGTCAAAAGAACCCATGGAGTCCATTACCGGCTGCAAGTTTCGCCGCTTGATTGTACCGGATGCTCTGTCTGTGTAGACATGTGCCCGACCCAAATAAAAAGTCTAACGCTTATGCCGATTGATCCTATTAGAGAACAGGAAAGCAGAAACTGGGAATATGCATTGAAATTTAACTGCAATCCCAATAATGAACAAACAGCCCGGCAGAGCATCCGCAAAAGTCAGCTTCAGAAACCTCTATTGGAATTCTCAGGAGCTTGTGCTGGTTGCGGAGAAACGGCTTATGTGAAACTTTTGACCCAAGTTTTCGGTTCACGAATGATGATTGCCAATGCAACGGGCTGCTCCTCTATATGGGGATGTAGTGCACCGTCCATTCCTTATACAAAGAATAAAAATGGATTTGGACCTGCATGGGGCACATCACTGCTTGAAGATAACGCCGAATATGGTCTGGGGATGCAGCGCGGTGCGGCGATCACGCGCAGTCACATAGCCGCACGGCTTGGAGGGATCACTGAAGACCGCAGTTATAGCTCGACATTTCGTCAGGCCGCTCGAAACTGGCTGGACGATTACGCATCAACCTCAGCCGATTCGTCCGCCTCTGAACGGCTCATAGCGGCGATCATTAATGAGAGGGGCAGCCATGGTCATGGTGAACTGGAATCACTTTTCGAGCTCCGGCACTTTCTGACCAAGCGCTCTCAGTGGATCATTGGGGGCGATGGCTGGGCCTATGACATCGATTCTAGCGGCATTGATCATATTTTTGCCCAGGGGGATAACGTTAATCTGCTGATTCTAGATAATGAAGGTTATTCGAATACGGGTGGTCAAAAGTCAAAAGCTAGTCCATCAGGATCGCGAACGCGTTTCTCAAATACCGGCAATCGAAAGGCGAAGAAAGATTTTGCTACGATCGCGATGAGCTATGAGAACGTCTATGTCGCACAAGTCTGTATCGGTGCCGATCCCTCTCAGACGCTGCGGGCATTCAAGGAAGCAGATGCCTATGAGGGCCCATCCGTTATCATTGCCTACAGCCCCTGCGTCTTACACGGAATCACGCAGAACAGTACCCTTATGGAAGAGAAAAAAGCCGTTGCCTGCGGTTATTGGATACTCTTCCGCCGAAATCCAGAAACCGATCAGGCTGTTTCTCAGATGACGATTGATTCGAAAGAACCCGACTGGAATGCCTTTGATCGTTTTCTTTCCGGAGAAAATCGTTATTCTTTTGCCCTGCGATCTGGCAAAGAAACTTTTGAGCAATTACTCAAGCAAAATAAGCAGGAGGCGCAAAAACGTTACCAGAGATACCGCTTCATTGAAGCTTTCTCTCACCACGTTGCTTCTGATCAATCGCTCAAAAAAACAGAATGACGAGCTGAGCATCGTTTCACTTGAAAGAAATCGTGTACTGCACCGATGGGAATGGGTTGAGGTCAGCTGCTCACCTTCCACCTGAAATGATTTCAATAACTCAAAAAGCCTTTTAGGATCAGGTTCTCGGAACTCATCCCAAAAGGCTTTTTGATTGATAACAAAAGATTCATATGGATGAAGCGCAAGAAATATCCCTTCCTGGCGCCATTTATGGAGCATAGGGGGCTCGAACCCCTGACCTTTGCGCTGCCAGCGCAACGCTCTCCCAGCTGAGCTAATGCCCCGTTACTACTCACGGGTTAAACCGCTATGAACTTGGTACAGAACTATGTTACATTATTCTCTGCATCAAGGTCAAGAATTTTTTTAAAAAGCTACTACTATACGGTTTTCCCTGTGAAATTTTAGGCGGGTAAATAACATAAGAAGCTCATAAGTTTTTAAAACCTGCAGAAAGCGAGCATCGCGTAAAAAATGCTATAAACAACAGTCAACGTTAACAAAGCTCATTTATTTAACACACAAATGGCCTTTGTTTAGCAAGTGGATTACCAACAAAGGCCATACATTTTCGAAAAAAATATTTGCTTCATTAATAACTGAGATCTGCACCATTGCTGGCAATCACTTGATTATACCACGTCGCGCTATCTTTCAAATAACGCCTTAAGCTGTTCACATCCTGCTCGTCGCGGTCAACATAAATGAAACCGTATCGTTTGGCAAATCCTTCATGGGTACTGACTAAATCAATCGCCGACCATGGCGTGTAACCGATAATCTCCACTCCGTTTTCTGCAGCGTTCCGCATCGCTTGGATGTGGTCATGCAAATATTTAATGCGGTACTGATCATGCACCTTACCATCGTTTGTCAGCACATCGTGAGCCCCTAGACCATTTTCAGTAACCATTACGGGTAAATGATAACGGTCATATAGCACTTCCAGAATGGTTTGAAAGCCGAGTGGATCGATTTCCCAATCGAATTCCGTTCGATCCAAATAGCCATTCTTTGAGGGACTGTACATGTCCTTCCAACCGCCCTTATCCGCCTGGTAAGCGCTCACTGTTTCGGAAGTATAATAGTTAAAGGCAATAAAGTCCGGATGAGCCTGCTCCATCAATGCCAGATCCTCCGCTGTGAGCTCGGGTTCCCAGCCGAATTTTTTCAAGTAGCTCCAAACGACCGTGTTATAACGCCCCCATACCGCAGCATCAAGTAATAGCCAATTGCGGAGTGATTGAAAATCATTAGCGGCTTTTACATCCTCTGGCTTGCAGGAAGCCGGGTATACGGTATGGATATTCGGATCTGGGGCAATTTGAGCATCTTTAAGTAACTGGTGGCACCAAATCATTGCCCGCGCTTGAGCAATCAGCATATTGTGATTTTGTTGAAACAGTTCTTTCGGTGTATAGCTTCCTGCTCCAATGGCTTCGCTGTGAAGGATGACCGTATTCTGTTCGTTAATTGTCGACCAGTAATGAACCCGATCGCCGTATAGTTTAAATAATGTTTTCGCATAGTTAACAAATGCATCAATCGTGTCTCGATTTAACCAGCCGCCTTTTTTTTGCAGAGCATCCGGCAAATCAAAATGATAGATGGTCACAAAGGGCTCTATTCCGTTAGCTATGAGTTTATCAATTAATCGATTGTAATAATCAACTCCCGATTGATTCAGATCCCCGTCGCCATTAGGGTAGATTCTTGTCCAGGCAATCGAAAAGCGATAGGTCTTAAAACCAATTTGTTTGAATAATTCTGCGTCTTCTTCATATCTGTGGTATTGATCGCTGGTCACCTTAAAATCGGCCGTTCCAGCCGGGTGCTTTCCGGTATCCATGACCGAGGGACCCTTGCCGTCTTCATTCCATGCCCCCTCAACTTGATAGGCGGAGCTGCCGCCACCCCAGAGAAATTCTTCCGGGAATCCCGATATTGATTGATTCATGCCTTTCACTCCTCGAATGATTGATTGAATTCAGCGTCTCACTAAAACCATTTTATTTTTCATTCTCCAATGCCATATTGTCGGCAGCCTTAAAGAAGGGTAAATAGATTCCCATGGAAATAAAAATTTCTACAATATTCAGAATCATGCCTTTCCTACCAGATACCAACAGTCCCGAAATAATTGGCGGTGTTGTCCACGGAATATTCGTCCCATTCGTCAGCGGAACAAGGCCCAGCTTCATTGAGAGCCATGAAACAATGATCAGGACAAGCGGCGTAAGGATAAATGGAATCAGCATAATCGGATTCAGTACTATGGGAACACCAAAGATAATCGGTTCATTGATGTTAAAAATTCCGGGTACAATCGCCAGTTTACCTAACTGTTTATATTGTTGCGACTTCGCGCCGAAAAGCATATAGATGACCAGGCCAAGGGTTGCCCCTGATCCGCCGATACAAACAAAGTTTTGATTGAATTGATAGTCAATAATGTTCGGTAAGATTTTTCCGGCTTCAAATGCTGTGGCATTTTGAGCAGTCAGCGCGAACCATATCGGCTGCATAATCCCCGAAACGACATTCGCTCCGTGGATCCCAAAAGACCAGAGAATCTGCTGAAATAATTCAACAATAATCATTGCCGGCAACGTGCTGCCGAGATGAGTTAATGGTGTTTGCAGGTAGTGAAAGATAAAAGCCTGCACAGATTCGAAACTCGTAAGTGAGAATAAGATGCTGACCAGATCGAAGATAACCATAATAATTGCAATAGGTATCAGTGCCGAAAATGATCGGGTAACATTTTCCGGAACAGAATCCGGCATTTTAATCTTCCAGCCGCGTTTATCCGTAAAGTGAACGATTTCAACCGCCAGAATAGCGACGATCATCCCAACAAACAAACCATTGGCACTTAAATTTCCTTGTGGAATATAAAGTAAAGTTTTAAAGGTGGCCAGCGGTGTGAGGATCAGAAAGGCAACCAAAGCCGACATAATACAGGCAATTCGATCGAGCTTATATTGGCCTCCCAAACTCGCCGCCATGGCAATAATGACATAGAGCGTCATAATGTTAAAAGAGACGTTGTATGGAACCATAAAGTAGTTCTGCCAATTATTTCCTAATAAGCCTTTCATAAAAGAAGCATAGCCGTTAATCGGAAGATTAGCTAACAACAGGAAAAATGAGCCGACAACAATCAGCGACATGGCGCCAAAAAAGCCATCTTTGATTGCAGTGATATAACGATTCTGATCCAGTTTAATTGCAATTGGTGATAATTTTTCTTGAAGAATGGCGATAAACTTATTTTCTCCCTCAGCCATTATTTTCACCTTTTTCCTTTTGATGTGACAAGCTGTCCGACAGAATCATTGCGTGTTTTTATTTAACAATTTATACAAATCAACGAATTGACCGGCAATGTCGCGTATGGTAATCGCGTTCATTAAGTGATCCTGACTATGGATAACTAACAAATTGATTTGAATACTGTTGCCACGCGCTTCGTTAGTCAGCATCTGTGTTTGAATATCGTGTGCTATTTTTAAGGAGTCATCGGATTCTTTTAATTTATCATCCGCGCCCGTAAAGTTACCCTTTTTACAAAGGTCAATAGCTTCAAGTGCCATGCTGCGGGCATTACCGCCATTGGCTATCAATTGCATAGCAAATTGCAGGCTTTCTTCTACATTCCCGTCATTTGACGATTCTTGAAATTCATTCATTTTTATATGTCCTCCCAATTGGTTAGATTGATCAGCCAAGCATTCTTTTTGCCTGAGCTAATATTTTTTCTCCATTCATCATGCCATAGTCCATCATGTTGATTGATTCAATGGGTATATTTTTTTCTTCCAAAATTTCTTTAAACTTTTTCTCCATATATTTGACTTGAGGTCCGATTAAAACCGCTTGGATTGAACCTTCCTGCATCAGAGGGGTCGCCTCATTTGTTGACCGTGCAAAAATCTCCAAATCTTCATCACCGTTTTTCTGAGCGGCTTTTTGCATCTTTGTTACCAGTAAACTTGTACTCATTCCTGCGGCGCAAACCAACATGACTTTTTTCATCTTAATTTCCTCCCTTTTTTGTGATTGTAAAAGACTTGGAAACGAGCTGAGAAATAAGAAAGACGGAAGTCCTCATCGGATAACCGGATGCCTCCTCTTAACACCTAATTTGCAAACGGTTTCAACTTTCTCCCTTCCTGAGTTCTCCTTCCTGCTCACCCTTCTTTATAAGCATTTCTTGTGCCAAATATTGATGCACACTTATTTTCAAAATGGATTCTGCTCTAGACGAGGTGTTTTGCTCCATAAAAAAAGAAACCTGCCAATAAATCCTGCAGATTTCACAGCATCACACAAATAAACAATCTGTGCAGAGGCGGCCGTTCATGTGTGCAAAAAATTATTCACACTCCTCCCGCTCCGGGTTTTGCTGCTTAGCCAAAGAAATTAAGGTTTCGACAACATCTGAATGCATTTCCAATGACAATCTCTTTTCAAACTGCTGAATCAGTGGATTCCATACCTCTCTGTCTTCACGCGTAATCGGCAACCGTTCTATGGTCTCCTGCGGTAATGAAAACAGGCGGTTCATCTTTTTAGCTTCGAGCATTTTGTCCGCAAGACTGCCGATATGCATCCAAATGCCAATTTCTGAGTCAATATTCATCTGATAGAACTGGCTTATCGGATCAAAATAGATTGTCATGAGTTCTGAAAATAAATCCGTATCCAGATAGTGTGTAATTTCATTCAGTCCTTTTTCAGCCAGTTTGTGCATATACGTTCGATCCTTTGATCGATCGTTCTTTGGAAACGGCTCGGCTGGGCGGGAGATTTCCAGCAGCTTTTGCAACCGTACAATTCCATCATTCATTAGCAATTCCAGCGCCGGAATAAACGGGACATCATTGAATTTAACCGGGACAGTCCCAACAATTGCAATGATCCGATATTTATTATCGAATATATCCAGCATTGATGAATCTCGGCTGACGGGATCGATGCGAATCGCGCGGATAACGATATCTTTGTCCTCCGTATCAATATGTTCTGAAAGCCAATCATTAAGCAGTTGCGCCGCCCCTTCTCCAGTCAAACAAACGGTGACAATGAGGCGCTGTCTTTGTTCATTTCGTTCGGGTAACTGACTCTTTGGAGCAAGCGCCAAATAGGCGGATTTAGCCGCATTGTAGACGGTATCCAAGTCATTCTCAACAATCAGTGCTTTGCGTCCTGCTTCAATGAGCATCGGAAGATTCACATTTGCTAGCGTGCGAATCGTTATCCCCAAATCCTTGCTGAGCGTTTCCCCGACGGACACCAGCGAACCAATATCAACCAGCATTAAAATACCGGCGTGGTTTAAATGATGCGTCAGTTGTGCGCGGATTTTTTTATAGGTCACACCCGTCGCCTCTGAAAGCGGCATATCTACCGGATGAATAATCGAACTGCCAAGCAGATAATTCGTGACCTCAGCCATTGAACTTGCTGTAGATTGACCATGTGTAATCAGATAGACAGAAATCCCTTTTTTATGTTCACTCTCGCCAGTCGTTGACGCCATCAGATGTGCGATCAGCTCGATCTCGCTTTCGGGGAGATTCAGCTGAATCCTTCTTGATAGAAAACGGACGAGTTTATCTGCGGCAGCCCGGTAAAGATGTTCAGCCGGCGGGACTTTAGGAAGAGGAGAGAGCATTCTTTTTTCCGCCTGCTGCCGATACGCCTCCAAATGCAAACCAATGGCGATCAGCTGTTTGGTACCATATTCAAAAGGGAAGTCATTTTTAAAGTAGAATTCGGAATCTCTTAGCGCATCAAAGAGATCGTGATCAATAAAGCGTACCCACCCGGGCTCAGACTCTAACCGCCGATCAGAGAGCGACTGCAGTTCATGGATATAATGATTAATGGCACTCTTCATTTCCTGATCGGATGTTCTCTGTTCAGACGCGCTCTGACGTGTCTTCGCCTTAATCGATCCCAGCGCAGAATAGATGTTTTGGATCGGCAGACACTCGCTCTGATCCGGCTGAGCAATTAAGAATTTGGAATCATTTCTCCCACCACTGCTGGTCAGACTGCTTAATACCTGAGGAGGAAGGGCATCCTCCTGAATAATCACCCGATCCGTACCTTGCTGAAGATGGTGCATAAATGCGCGCGCGCAGGAGATCTGAATATCATTTTTTAACTGGCCAATATTTCCAGGACATGCATATTTTAAAAAGGCCTCACGGCAACGGTCCTTGATCAGCAGCGTTGTTCCCATTTTTTTTGCCTCTCGCGTCAAAAAATAAGACAGAAACGCCTCACGTTCTTCATCCGTTCTTTCCCTGAGCGGCGGGATCTCCAGCTGCAATGAAAACCTTCTTAGCAGAGTCGGCAACAAGGTTTGTTCCAGTGTCTCTGTCGTTGCCCCAATCAGAACTAATCGTGCATGGTGAGTGGCACTGGATTCACCCAATTTACGATACGTCCCTTTATCAATGAGATAAAACAGCATTTCTTGTCCACTCGGCGGCAATCGATGAATCTCATCCAGAAAAAGAATCCCGTTATCTGCCTGCTCCACTAGGCCATCTTCATCTTTATCTGCGCCTGTAAAAGCTCCTTTTTTAATGCCGAAGATATGCCCCATGAGCAGCTCGGGGTTTTCTGCATAATCGGCACAATTAAAGGTCACAAACTTGCCTGATGTTTGTTTCCATTTTTGAGCGAAGGCGACTTTTGCCAAATATTCGGCAAGATAACTTTTGCCCACGCCAGTCTCTCCGAACAATAGGATATGGAGGCCCTGTTCAGGATAAAGTAAAGCGGCCAGACTCCTTTCAATAACCGGTTTCATGCTCCTCTCTGCACCAATAAAGTGCATGTCAGACGGCTCGGGAATATTAGAAATCATATTTAAGTGTTCATCTGCAGGCACAGGGATCTCAGCAGAAGAAACAAAATAATGGACAGGCTTTCCTTTTGATTTGGTTAATTTCTTTTCTTCAGTCAGTTGGTTTAAATACCGACTAGCCGTCGAGCGATCCAGATGCAGATGATCTGCAAGCACTGAGGCGGTCAGTCCAGAATTCTCTCCTTTAGTTAAGTGGCATATTTGTTGAAAGATTTTCTCAATTTTGCTCATCTTCTGCCGCTCCCCACTTTCACGCAAACGTTTACAATTTCACCATATGAAAAGATGCGTTTCCCATTCGTCCATCATTCTACCATTATATCTATTTTAACCCTTTGTCCGAACAGTGGCTATACTCAGAATAAGAGGTGTGAAGGCATGAACAAGTTTGTGCCTTAGGAACTCTGGCCGCCGTGACATCAGTTGAACAAGCTGCCTGCTTTAATCGCGGCACAAAAGTTTGTTCTGAGAATCCAACAAGTGGACACGTTCAGCAGCCAATCCCCGCACGATGATCCGATGATCAGTCGTTACGAATACCGCACCGAACAATTCTGCAGCATTTTGGGGAAGCGGCTGCCCAGGTCCGGCGAAGAAGAGACGGGTGGACCAAAGTTCACCATCGACGGAATGGCGAGTGAATACCGTTACACTCGCCAAATTCGTCTGCTTCGGGTATCCCGTTTGCGGATCTAGGATGTGGTGATAGAAGTGTCCACCTGTTTGCAGATACCGCTCATAAATTCCTGATGTAACCGCAGAACAAGGGCCAATCTCGACTGCCGCAATCGCTTTTCCCCGTGGCTCCTCGGGGGACTGAATACCAACATGCCAGTGGCCGCTGGTGCGATTGGGAGCGGGACCGATCAGCAGCAAATTCCCTCCTAAGTTAATTTGGCCGCTGGAAATACCGCGTTCGGCCCACAGCTCAGCTATCCGGTCGGCAATCCAACCTTTCGCAATCGCTCCTAGGTCGAGCTCCATTCCGGGTCGTGTTAACCACACACTGTGCTCCTGATCATTAAAGACTACAGCATGCGGATCGATCAGCGGTAATTGGGTTTGAATAGCCGCCGGATCCGGCAGTTTTGCGCTGGAAAAGCCAATCTGCCAAAGCTTCACTAACGGACCAATTGCTGCATTAAATCCTGTATTTTGGCAACTGGCAGTCACTGAGCGTTTGACGAGAGCATAGGTATCGCTGGGCACCCTCACTGGATGCCGTCCAGCCGCGTTGTTAATCGTCATGATCTCTGATTTTGATCGGTTAACGGTGAATTTATTCTCATAATAACGGATTAATTGATAAGCGTCGTCAATATCGGAGACAGCACCCGGCGTGCCAACGCTGAGTTCAAGCGTAGTCCCAAGTGCATAGAATGTTTTGTGAAAGGATATGGGCATCAAAATTCCCCCTTAATTGACAAAGTGATCAAAATAAACCTACCAGCTGGGCAGGTTCATCGATTTCATCCAGATGTTACGACTTAACGTGGCTGTGCGCCTTGTCCAAGGCGTTCTTAACCGCGCTTTTAATAGCTCGACTCGATGCCGATGCCCCAGAAATAGCATCAACATCATAGGTATTCGACTTGACCATTTCCTTGGGCAGTGTTTCAACCGCGGCTATGCCAACATCCTCACTTTCACTTTGCTGCAAAACTTCTATATCTTCAATGGTCTTGTCGACAAAAGTGACCCGCACAACGATTTGGCCGCCAATTCCGTCACTTGAAACACCAAGGTACTGATTGTCACCGATTGGGTATTTGGATAGCGCATCAGCACCGGACAAGTCATCACTCTCTAAATCCACATCCCCTACAGTTTGGTCGTTGACTGACGTCGATGTGACGTCAGCCTTTGCCTGTGCTGCGTTTTCACCGGCAATCTTGCCAAAAATCAAACACTCCGCCAAATTACCGCCACCATTATATTGGTTGGCATTAATCCCACCAAATTCACCTGCAGAGTACAGATGTGGAATGGGCTGACCCGCGGCATTCAACACTTCGGCCTTTTCGTTGCGCCGAGCACCGCCCTGCGTGTTCAACATGGCGGTTGCTAGCTCCACCGCGTAGTATGGACCCCCATCAAAAGCCTTCATTGATTCCGCTGCCCGATTAAATCGGTAGTCCCTGCCCTGATTGGCAAAGTCGTTGAATTCGGCTACCGTAGCCGTCAGCACATCGGGATCAGCATCAATCTTTCCCGCAAGTTCTTGCAACGTTGGTGCACTGATCGTCATTTCAAAGAAGGACTTGTAGGGCAATTCACCTTGCGCTTTGATTAGGTCATATTGATGTTGATCAAAAATCAAGTGGGGATGACTATAAACGGTTGGATTCTTCCAACTGCCGTGCTCATAGGCATGACCATGGCGTCCCTCTTCATCTTCCTTTAGATAGCGGCTACCATCGTCCGCTGCAACGAAAATGCTGCCGTGTGATAATTCCGGCCAGGCACCGAGAATAAATTTTCCCCGATCCTCAGCAGGATTTTCAAAGGTGAGTCCCGTATCGAAACCGTATCCTTCATAACTTTTCATATGCCAGAAAGAGGCCCCAACTTCTTGCGCCATACGTATACCGTCGCCTTTGTTGTAAAGGGTACCCATAACCTTCAGTTTCGGCACACCAATGAAATTCTGAATGTATTCCGGATTATTTTCAAACCCGCCCAAGGTCATGACCACTCCATTACGCGCGCGAATATTGACCAGTTGCCCATTGCGCTCGACTTGCACCCCAAGGATCGCTTTGCTGGCTGGGTCTTGAATCAAATGCGTTGCCGGTGAGTTTAGCCAGACGTCAATTTGATCACTGCGTTCTGTGACCCGTTGACGCAGATTTTTCCACAGAGAAGCATCGAAATAACCATCATGAACGGTGGTTAAATCAATCGTATCCGATCCGTCAAATTCCGGATATTCCGGTGATAAACCATGTGCAAAATCCTGCCAGCCCGGATCACGATGGACACGATTATAGCTGGTCGGTTCAGACACATTCAAATATTTCTGGAAATATTCCGGAATTTGATTAATCCCCTCAATGTAAGTGTCCAATATCGCCTCGTCTATGCTGATGGAACCAAATAATTGTTTAAAGTAAGCCTTTGTTTTGGCTATGTCCCGACCGGTCAGAACCACCTGACCGGCGTAGCGGGTATTGCCGCCTTCATGGCCGTTTGGCGCAGCATCCACTAGCAAAACTTTTGCCCCAGTATCTGCCGCAAATCGGCTCGCCGTTGCACCAGCGGCACCAAACCCGATTACAACGACGTCATAGTTGCTGGCCCAGTGAACATCTGACTTCCTGATACTTTTCTCAGCGGCCTCTTTGTTCGAGAACTGATTGACATAGCTGATAAAGTTATGAAAACAGCTGTCTAAGAACGAGACGGTGTCATTGTCTTTTAGATCACCACGATCATTAAACGCATCAGGTGCCCAGCCCAACAAAAACTCGTTGCTTGGCAGAACAAATGCATGATTTCCCGGTGAATTCAAGATCTGACGTAAATGGTCCTGTGCTCGCGCTGTTCCCTGAACTCCCAATGACGTACCGACAATCATCACTGGTTTCTCATTCAAGGGATGGACGGAGTAAGACAGCCATTCAATCACACTCTTCAAGGAAGATGTAATGGAATGGTCATACTCCGGCGTACTGAAAATCACGCCGTCTGCCTGGCTGATGGCCTGAGCCAGACGAGTGATCGCTGCCGGCGCAGTCAGTGCCTCCTCCTCAAACATGGGGATTCCGTTAATTTCATAAATATCAATGGATGCCTGCTCGGCAAAATGCCGCTTCATGTATTGCAGTAACTGACGGTTATAAGATTTTTTGGCGTTCGTGCCAACGATGGCAACAAAATTCAAGGTCGCCGCCTCCTTAACAGAATGGTATTTTTACAGCAAAATGTTTGTTAATATTTTCACAATCTTACTACCTCTATTATGGACGCATGAAAAGAATTTGTTAAATTCATTTCTGATTGAAACGGTATGCCAAATGTGGCATACTAATCTCAAATCCTAACTTAACGGGGGTGATCATGATTGCACAATTGGATCGAGAACGGCAAATGATCGCAATCTTAGAAAAAATTGCTCAAACCGGCAGCATTTCCATGACAGCGGAAACATTATATCTCACACAGCCAACCGTCAGCAAATTGATCCGCAAACAAGAACAACAATATGGGGCAACATTGATTGATCGCGAGAGTCATCCCCTGCGATTAACCTATGCCGGGAAATTTTATCTCGCTCAGATGCAGAACCTTACAAAATCGCTGGCAGTCGTCACCAATCAGTTGCGCCGTTACGATGATGCGAATGTGGCCGGGCTGAGCATCGGCGTCACGCAGTCGTTAGGGAGTGAACTGCTGCCGCAGATTCTGCCCTCATTTCATGCGGCCTATCCGGAAGTGCGGTTGCAATTGGTCGAATATCCGTCCGAAGCCGCCGAACAGGCATTAATGAATGGCGACATCGACATCTATATGGGTGTGGCCCTGACCTATGATCCCTCGTTACGCTATGAATTGCTGTACCATGAACCCGTATGTTTGGTGTTGCCTAAAGCACTATGTCCTGAACCGCCAGCAGTCACAACGATCACGGATGCCAGCCCGTTAATCGCCCATCAGGATCTCATATTAGAAACTGCCGACTCCGGTTTTCAGCGTCTGATTGCCGGTTATCTTGCCAAACACAATCTGCAGCCCAATATCGTATTGCGAACCGCCAATTTGATCACGGCCAAGCGCTTGGCCGCCGCGGGGATGGGGGCGGCGTTTGTACCACAATCGGCTATTGATGACCGCATAAACGAAGCAGAAGTCACCATTTTAACTTTTGACAGTAGTGAACTGCAATTGGATATCTCGATGGCATTCAGCCGTCGCACCTCCATGACATCTGTCATGCGGCACTTCTTAGATCTGACCAACGACCTCTTCCAAACGTCCACGGCCAGCTACTCGCTCAAAAGCGGAGTCGATAGCTGACTCTTCCGTTTGCGCTCGTGTCTTTCAACTGATTTTACCCATGAATCATCCATTCGGTTCAATAATTCATCACCAGAACCTCATCAATTCTCCCGCGTTTTGCAGAGATGGAGTTAATGCTTCTGGTTGCTGATACCGTCTCGATATGGAATCCCTTGGCACCATAAATTTCCCTGATAAAATCTGTTGCTGAGTTGCTCAGCAGCACTTTGCAGCCTTTTTCATTGAGATGAACCGCAGTATCTCTTAATTTGACCTGCTTCTCCCGATCAAATCCGCCCAAACTGTATCCTGTAAATGAGGACGTACAGGAAACAGGATCATAAGGCGGATCGAAATAGACAAAATCATTTGCTTCTGCTTGCGCGGCCACCGACTCGAAATCCTCGCATAAGAAGGTAATCTCGCTGGACGCGAGATAATCATGCACCGCACGAATGACCCGTTCATTGATGATCTGCGGGTTTTTATACTTCCCGAAAGGCACATTGAACTGGCCTCGGCTATTCACTCTGAATAAACCGTTATAGCATGTCTTATTGAGATAGATCAACCGCGAAGATTTTTCAATCGGCGACATATGAGTGAATACATCCTGGCGATCCAAATCACGAATGGTATAAAAATAGTCCTTTTCATTCTTATGCTTCTTCAAATCATTAATTAATTCATCAACGTGAGCCGAAATGGTTCGGTAAGTATTGATGAGATCCAAATTGATATCGTTTATCACCGCTTTTTTCGGTTGAATATCAAATAAAACAGCACCGGCACCGACAAAAGGCTCATAGTATGTATTAAATTTTTCCGGAATATATTTGCGAATTTCCGGAAGCAGCTGGCGTTTCCCTCCGGCCCATTTTAAAAAGGGTTGTGCCCAATCATCTTTTTGAACCACATTGAATTTCTCCCTCAAATAAAAGCAAGAACTATTGTTCCCGCATTGTTTTAACATTGTATATTAACCATTAAAACATAAAACAGGATTGTTTAGTAGAAAGAATTGAAAAACAGCAAACTCGGTATTGACCGGTCAATATCCGGCCAAACGATTTCTCGCCAACTAATGCTTCTTCTGATGCGTTTTTTGAACAACGCTTTTCCCTCGCGACGAATCGATATCAAAGCGAAATGCAAAGTTATCATGGTTTTTTTTGAAGGCATGCGTACGGCCGACTTGCGGGGAGAATGTCCGAACATAGACCTTGTCGTGTTTCAAATCAAATCCGATCACGCGGATATAACCCTGCCCCCCCTTAACCGATTGATAATCGGAAAGGATCTGCATGACTTTCCGATCGGGCTTGCCGTCCAGATTGTCGTCAATCGCATCAATTTTGCGGGCGGCTCCGTAGCAATGTCCGTTCATCACAATCTTCACATTGGGATTTGGGCGAACCACACGGTTAAAAAGCATTTGCCCCTGTAAAGTTCGCTGAGCCTGACCATTCAAATAATCATGAACATAGAGAATCGCAGTCCGATCGGAGTAAAGACGCAGCACATCATTCATCCAGGCGACCTCATCACCGCTGATCCCCCAGCCCATCGCCACCATAATATATTTTTTCCCGTCGACATCAACGAGATCAAAATGGCCCTTATTATTTTTATAGGAGCCCCCATACCACGGGTTCCAGCGGTAACGGCTTTCAGAAAAATAGCGATAAAAGGGGCGGTAATCTGCAGCATAACCGACATCGTGATTGCCAGTGATAATCCCATAAGGAAGCATGGCCTGATCGAGGATGCGCATCGACCGGTCAGCAGTCTTCCATTGATAAGGCTGATCAAAATTATTAACGATGTCACCCAAATGGAAAATATATTGTAAATTTAGAGCCTGCTTGTTTTTCACGAACCAGAGATTCATTTTTTTAAAAATATCCGGATGAGACCGACTGTAAAATTGTGTGTCCGGCAATACGCCGAACGTGAAATCAATCGATTTAATCCCCTTGAATAATTTATGATCAACTTTTCTCCCGCCCAATGCTGTCTTCGGAGACAGCACTGCTGGCCGGCGAATATAGACTTCATCCGGAATCGAATGCTGTTTCGCTGCGATCCGGTGCTTCGCTGCAAGGACGGGGCGGTTTCCCATGTGCTTTCCACCGCCATGAAGAAGTTGCAAGCTGCCAATAAGTGCTGCAGCAAGCAAGACAATCACCGTCCATTTTAAATAACGAAAATGGATCTGCTTTTTTTGAAAGAACATCTTGTCCAGCCTCCCCCGCGAGTGTCTGATTACCGCTGACATTAGTAGGTTATTATGTCCTCTTTTTGTCGTTTCTCTCATTAAAAAGACGAAAACAAGCGGATTGACAAATGATAACGGTTCAGTCAAATGCTGTAACTTTGCTGCGGATAACCGATCCTCTTCTGCGGATAATCGATCCTCTTCTGCGGATAATCGATCCTCTTCTGCGGATAA
>JBDNRY010000011.1:0-84462 GCA_047718855.1 Sporolactobacillus sp.
CGCGGTATTACGATCCGCAAAACGGCAACTTTTTGGCCATGGATCCGGATTCAGGTGATGATGACGATACACTTTCTCAGAATGGATATACGTATGCGGAAAATAATCCGGAAAAATTTACTGATCCGAATGGTAATTTTGTTCTAGTATTTGCTGCTGCAGTTCCAGGGTTAGGAGAAGCATTACTAATAACAGTGGGCATTTATTTAGGCTACCAAGGTATTATGTGGCTAGTGCGGCATTCATCTGACTATAAAGATGTGACAGATAAGGACAGCAGATACGCAAATAGAGAAACTAACGTTACAAAAAAAGAATTTGAAAAGAATTTAAAAAACAATGGTTGGAAAAAGACAAAATCAAAAGATGGGAACGCAGATATATTTACTAAAAAAGGGGCCAAGTATTCTGTACGAGATCATGCTAAATCTCACGATGGACCAACAGCAGACTTCACTCCTAGAGGGAGTAAAAGAGTAAAATTAAAAATAAGATTGAAAAAATAATCGATGGAGGGTGAATAAGTTCATATGAATTGTTACTTTATACAAAAAAAGAGTCAATATGACCAGTATAAGAAATCGGTCGCTGGACAAATATTTTTGAAAAATAATCTTCCAGATCAGGTATTTAAAAATAGATTTACTCAATATTATTTTGATGAGTTCACATGGTGTTTAAGTGATGAATTCATGAACGACTTAAAAAAATTAATGAAAATTTCAAATGATGACCATGTTCTAATGGCTGTTCTTGATCCCAATCCAGAAAAATATTACTACAAAAATTTTGACTATTATAATTGGGCAGTTATTTCATCTAAATGCAATTCAGATGAGTACTATTCACTGATTTCTAAAGAGCCCTTAGGGAGTCCAGCAGATACTATTGTAGATAATTCTGAGACAATTGTCTGGCTTCCCACATCCATGCAATGGGCAATCTATGGAAATAGTTTTTCAGGGCTGACTGTTTTAGGTACCAACTTGAAGGTTGATAGGAAGACAGCATGGAGAGCATTGAATGACGAATATTTAAAAGTTATAAAATTAAATTATGAAGGCAGTGATTTTGAATATTTCAAAAAAAAATTAGTTGATAACTTTTCTAAATAAAAAAATTGATGATTGGCTGACACTTAATAAGTGTGAAATTCCACTCATGTAATTGAAGAGATTATATTTTATAAGTTTTCTTATCGATTAACCCTCCAATTAACCAGTAATGCAAGTGTGATTTGATTCAATGGGTATACCTTTTGAAAGTAGTTCGAAAAAGTATACTTTTACGAACTAAGATTTCCATAATATAGAACAGTTCATTAAATTGCGTTTGCATATATGCGAACGTTCTTTTTTTGCACAGGTATTTATGAACGCTTTTTAATTTAATGGCATGATGGACAAATCTAATGCCTTTATTTTTTCTTTCAATTTATTTCACAAAAGCTCTGAGATTAACTCCATGCTCTAAAGAACCACCAGGATTCTCACCCTCTACCAAGCATAAAAAACCTCATTTACTTGTGATACGGTTCATTCTTCATGATTTTGAAGGCTCTGTAGATCTGCTCGACAAGGATCAGGCGCATGAGTTGATGCGGGAAGGTAAACTTTGAGAAGGAAAGCTGGAAATCCGCACGGAGCAGCACATCCTTGCTGAGACCATTCGACCCGCCAATGATAAACGCAATGTGGCTCTGACCATAGGTAGCGAGAGCGTCAATTTTATCGGCAAGTGCTTCGGACGTCATTTGTTTACCTGGAATGGACAGAGCGATCGCATAGGTGCTGTCCGGCAATTTCTTGAGCAAGCGTTCGCCTTCCGCATTCTTGACCTGTTCGATCTCCGCCGCAGATAAAGTTTCCGGAGCCTTTTCGTCAGGAACTTCGATGTTTGCGACTTTGACATAGGGCTGAAGCCTCTTTATGTATTCATCAATTCCCTGTTTCAAATATTTCTCCTTCAATTTTCCTACTGTTAAAATCGTAATATTCACAGCTTATCCCTTCTATCCTCTAAGTTATGCACAGAACTTATGCACATATCCACAGCCTTTTCCCATATTATGTAGGCATACATCTGTTTGCCCCCATATCTTGTCTCCACTTTTTGACGAATGTGGATAACTAAAATAGAATTTTGTGGAATCGGATCAGTTTTTGCAATAATTTCATTGTTTTTTCTCTTTCGTAAATAATAATCCATTGATAATGGCGATAAATCAATGATTTTGTCGCTTCGTGTCCTTTTATGACATCTCCATTTTAGCATAGATAAACTAGAATTCATTACTTATACACATTTTTGATGCAAAAGTGGATAAACTGTGGATAATATTTCAGCCTTATCCACAAAACTGTGCACAGCCTGTGTATTTCTTTGATTTTTCAATTTATTTTTATGTTGCTAAAACCCATTTCTTTGCACACAAAAGAGCCACAACCGAGAGAACTCCTCAGGCTGTGGCTCTTTCCATAAAATCGTCAGGAGAATGTCTTACTCCCTAATGTCAACTGGGTTGTATGCAATTTTCCCGTCCGATAATACTCGATCTTCACTTTTTGTCCGGCGCGCAGATACGTATACATATAGGTAGAGAACGAAATGTAGCTGGTTATTTTCTGCCCATTAATACTCGTGATCACGTCTCCGGCCTCAAGACCGCTGCGAGCTGCAGGACTTGCACCTTGGACATCGGTCACTACAAGACCGGTCTTGATCCGTTTTGGCAGCTGCAACTGGCTGACCTCATTAGTCGGAACCATCGACAAATCAACAATGCTGACGCCGAGCAGTGGACGGACAATTTTACCCGTCTTCTCTAGCTTGGCAATAACTGGCTTCGCAACATTAATCGGAATCGCAAAACCGATGCCTTCGACTTCATCATTCTCCGAACCGGAACCCGTCGACGCAATCTTGGATGAGTTGATCCCGATGACCTGGCCGTCAATATTGACAAGCGCACCACCGCTGTTACCCGGGTTAATTGCCGCATCTGTTTGGAGCACCTGCGCCTCAATTGATGCGTTGCTCGTCTCGACCGGTATCGTCCGACTCGTTGAACTGATGATCCCCTCCGTTACTGAACCAGAAAAACCAAGAGGATTACCAATAGCAATTGCCGGCTCTCCGCGTTTGAGAATCGATGAATTACCGAATTCGGCAATCGTCTTGACATCCGCGGAAGGAATCCGCAGAACCGCTAGATCATAGAGGGAATCCTTACCGAGCACGGTCGCTTCCAATTTGGTCTTGTCGTTAAGTCGGACTTCTACTTTTTCAGCCCCGGAAACGACATGATTATTGGTCACCACATAAGCATACGAACCCGTCCGCTTGTAGATGATCCCTGAACCAATCCCCGACTCCGTGTACTTGTTATCAAAGAAATTAGCCTTTTTCATATTAATCACAGCAACAACCGCCGGCGAGACTTTATCCACCGCCTGTGTCACTGATGAATTCACTTTCACATTAACCGAACGATTGACTGTCGCTGCATTACCGAAATTATTGATGGTCTGCGACCCGGTGGTCACTGAATAGGGCAGGATTCCCAAACTGGAAAGGATTGGTGCAAAGATTAGGAAACAAACAATACCGACAAGTGCGCCGATGAATCCCGCAAAGAACCAACCGCCCCGTCCAGAGCGCTTCTCGGGACGTTTGGGTTCGTCTCCCGGACCGTGCGTGTTGCTGTCCAGTTGATTATCGTCATAAAATCCCATAACCTGTTCCTCCTCTGCTTGGATATATTCTCAAAAGGCCGTCATTGAAGCAGGCTTTTGCAGCGAAGGTCTCGTCCGCCTTCACGCAGCATGATTTGCCTTTATCCGATCATAAAATTCCGCTTCACGCCTCATCCTTATAGTCACTAATTTACCACCAATATCTGTCTTTTTTATAATTATGTGACTAATTCGATATGCTTTGCAAATTTCCTAACTCCTATGTAAGTAGCTGGCTTCTTTTAGATCGCTGTCAGCTGAGTCGCTTGTTCCGGATCTGTATCGAGCAGGGACAGATCCCGACCCATTCGCAGTCCGATACTCTCCAACTTCTGCCCGACACTGAGCCTGGCCAATTCCTTCATGTTATTGTCGCGACTCAGATGAGCAAGGTAAACGCGGCGTGTTTTATTTCCAATGACATCGGTCAGCGCAATGGCTGACTCCTCATTGGAAATATGTCCGGTATCTCCAAGAATTCGCTGTTTCACGCTCCATGGATAACGTCCCATCATCAACATCTCCGTATCATGGTTGGCCTCCATAATATAGGCATCTGAGTCCGATATCATACCTTTTATATGCTGAGAGACATAACCCAGATCGGTGAGCAAAGACAATTTCTTCTCCTGATCATGGACAATATAGAACATGGGGTCAGCCGCATCATGGGAAACTGAGAAGGACTCGATCGATAGCTTCCCAAAATCTTTAACAGAATTCGCCTGAAAATCGAATTTCTGATCAAGAGGGATCTCACCAATTGACCCCGACATCGCTTGCCATGTTTTGTCATTCGCATAGACGGGTGTATGGAACCGGCGAGCGAACACGCCCAGTCCTTTGACGTGATCGCTGTGCTCGTGGGTCACCAAAATCGCGTCGATCTGCTCTGGTTTACGGTTGATTTGCCCGAGCAATTCGATCATTTTCTTCCCGCTAAGCCCGCAATCAATCAAAAGCCGCTGCTCGCCATTTTCAATATATAATGAATTTCCTGTGCTCCCGCTCGCAAGTACGCTCATGGATAACGTCATTTATACCTCTCCCCCACTGCTCTCTCTTAAAGTATTGTCTCGTCATCATCACGGTCCGTCCAGCTGCTGAATATTTCCGGACATCGCATTCACAAAAAATTCTTGCAAATGGTGTCCGGTTTGCACGACGATATGCCAGGCGGGGATAAAAATCAAAGGATCCGATCCTGCGTCACCAACAAGATTCATATAGCTTAATTCGATAACCTTGATCGTCGGATGCCCGTCCTCAAGCAAGTTCGTATTTTCTGCCAAATTGGAAATGGCCATTTTCGCACTGATAATATCCACGTGATTGACCTGCCTGAAGCGAAAATAGCTTTGCCGATAGCCGGTAATCCTCTGAGCGTTTTTTGTAAATTGCAGCATACGAATATTACTTCGCTGGCTGATAAAAACCGGATGCCCATTATAGAGCTGTGTAAAGTCTGTCGTTCCCGCTTTACGGTCTGCGTGCCAATAGTTATAGCTCTGTCCCTGATAAACGAGCCCCAGTACATTCTTTTGCAAGTCCGTATTTTTAAGGCTGCCGCTAAAAGAACCCTTCAGCACACTGCTAAGTTCCATTCCATCATTTCCTATTTTTATCTTCTGACCGGAATTTCGGTTCGAACCCGTCAAAAGTGCCAGCGTATTCTTTTCTTGATTGAAATCAATCCGTTGTCCGCGCAGAAAAGTCACGTGATCCGGTGTGGGGGGAATCTGGGCGGTCATTTGAAAATTTGTCTGGCCGCCGCCTTTCCCGCTGCCGGTAATTCCCTGAGCTTCCTCATCTTGCTGTCTCATATAAAGCTCGAATACTAGAAAAGCGTTCAGAAGTAAAAAACAGATAATAAAAATTGACTTTGTTTTTTTCCAGTTCATGGCGAAGTATCCCCCCGCTCCTGCTGCTGTGGTGCTGTGACTTTTGAAACTGAATACCAATGATTATTCAATTCATAGAACCAACCAGGCATGGCTTCAAGCGAATAGTCATTTTCCGATTTGGGGGCATTCAACTGATAGCCGATCACCAGATCCTGTATCCGATTGACGGGCACCGAATAAGCACGCAGCCGTTCGATAACCTCTTTCCCGGAATCCAGAGTAGTGCTACCGGGCTGATCGATCGGGTTCAAATCCAGAAGCGTCCGGTTAAAACTGCTTAATTGTCCGTTTTTCCAATTCAATTCGATTTGCGTCAAATAAGGATTCGGGTAATAGTCGGTATTAAACGCGAGATAGTCGCCAATCCGCATTCGGAAAATAACCGTTTCCGATTTCCGATGCGCCGACAGGCTGAGCCCTGCATAGCTGAAATCGTTGGTCCATTCCTTATAATTGTTCAGTAACTCATAACTATGGTAGATCGGATCGGTAATCTGCTGACTGCTTTTAGAAATTCCTGGATTGACGTTGACATATTGCAACACATTGCCCGTCTGCTCCAACTGGCTTGTTCCATCGGTGTAAGTCAATTTCCCTCGGCTGTGAAAAACATTATTCTCCGGGTCGTTGAATAAAATCGGTATGAAGTCCTCAATCTTTTCCACATGATAATAAAACATAACAGAACGAATTTTCGTTTTGCCGGTTGGTAAATAGACAATTTTCCCTTTGAGTCGTTGACGGCCGTAAGACACGGTATCTGCTTTCCTGAAATCACTCCTGAGCGCATCGAAATTCAGCTTCGAAACCTCTGCGTAGAATTGATTCTGCCCGCTTTGGGAGGAAAAGAGCGCAACTTGCCCTCCATTTGCTGAAGGATAGAACTCAATTCGATCAATCAATGCTTTATCTGGAAGCAAGTCGCCGCGCTCATTGAATTGGAAAAATTTTTTCAAAGTATCGTGCATCAATGGTGCCGGAAAGATGACCTCATAAGACGTCTGACCCCTTCGCGCGGGAATCTGTGCCCGGGATGCAATCGGCACGACATTACTGAAGGAAGCCTGTTGCAACAGCGAGTACATCTTTTGGATAGCGTTGCCCTGCGTCATTCCAAGCGTGCCTGAGGTCGAATGTTCGAGCACGAGGGAAGGCCGTACAACGCTCGAAGCCGAACGAAATTTGGCAATCGCCACCGGTTTTGCTGCCGCGGACGGACTCTTATAATTTTCAAAACTTGATTTATAGAACAGAATATTCCATGTCATGGCAATGCTCGATAGCACCAGAACGCTAAGCAGCAGTGACTTAAACACTTCGCGATTCATTGGTATTCAAGCCCCCTTGCCCTTGGTCAAGCGGAAGAATAAAGTGAATTTCCGTCCCCTTATTCCACTCGCTATCTGCCCAGATCTCTCCGCCTTGCGCCTCAATCATTTCCTTGGCAATCGCCAGGCCAAGACCTGTTCCACCCAATTTTCGGGAACGTGCACGATCGACTCGGTAAAACCGATCAAACACCTTGGGTAGATTGTCTTTGGGAATGCCGACACCCTGATCGCTGATGGTCGTCCGGATTCGATTGCCTTTGCGGGACACAGAGAAAGTGATTGTGCCGCCCTCTGGTGAATATTTGATCGCATTCGAAATAATATTATCAATAACCTGAGTCAGCTTATCCCGATCAATTCGAACATAGAATCTTCCGCCAGCAAATCGTCGCACAAAGCGAATATTCTGCCGCTTCGTCATTTCAAAACGGTCGATAATATTCTCGCAAAAAGTAATATACTCTGCCCGGCTGAATTCCAGTTTATAATCTTTGGAGTCAAGACGTGAAAGCTGGAGCAGATCCTTGACCAGACGGATCATCCGCTCCGTTTCCTTCTGCGTTACTCCCAGAAATTTGCGTGATAATTGCGGATCGCTAACGGCACCGTCCTGCAGCGCCTCCAGGTAGCTTTTCATGGTGGTCAGCGGCGTACGCAGCTCATGAGAAACATTGGCAACAAATTCACGCCGTTCCATATCGACCTTTTCCTGTTCCGTCACATCGTGGATAACGCCGATCAGGCCGTTAGCCAGACCATTTTCCTTTTTGACGACTGAAAAATTCGCACGCAGAAGAACGGTTTGCTGACTATCGCTGAAGTCCAGTACAATCGAGTCGACCATTTCATAGAGATCGCGAATTTTATAATTCTTGCGTATCTTAAGCAGATCAAGAATCGAATTGCCTGTGACATCATGCCGGTAGACCCCTAATAATTCCTCGGCACGATTATTCATCAGAATGACGTTGCCCTTGCGATCCGTCGCAATAACACCATCGGTCATATAGGTCAGGACAGACTTTAATTTACGCCGCTCAGATTCGGTAGTTGCTGTTGCTTCTCTTAATATGCTGGTCATATTATTAAATGAAGCGGCGAGTTGGCCGATCTCATCTTTTTCGATCATGTCTACTTTACGGGAAAAATTACCCTGAGATACCGCAAGAACCTGCCGCTGCATCTGAGTCAGCGGTTTAGTCACCGTCCGGGCCAGGAAAAAGCCAAGAATGGCGGTGACCAGCAGAGCGAATAAGGTGGCCGTCACAAGCAGCGAGTTAATTGTCGTCAGTTGATTGTAAACACCTTCAAAGCTTTTCTCAACATAAAGAACGCCAAACCGCTGACCATCGACTCTGATCGGAACAACAACAATATCAACACGCTCCCCATTGCTGCGATCCGTTCTTCTTGATTTATTCGTCGAATTGGAGCTCAGATTCTGTGTAATCAGCTCATTCGTATTGCGTTTGCCAACAAGATCAGTATGCTTATCTCCCGTTGCAGCCACAATGACGTTATTTTCATCAACCACTTCGATCTGCTGAATACTATTGTCATCTACCTCAGAAATTTGGTTTCTCACCTGTTCCATGACCGTCGCATCACCGACATTGGTCTCCCTTGTTTCCCTGACAGCCTCAGCAATGTTCACGCTGATCAATTTACTCTGATTGACGAGAGCAGTTTCAAAGCTGTTCAACTGAATGGTCTTCAGCCGCTCAGCAAAAACAACACCGATCATCTGCATCGCCAGAAGAATTAACAGCGTGTAGACTAAAACGATTTTAAATTGAATCGATTTGAAGAAACCGACTTTGTTCATTCTGTAGACTCCTGATCCGGAACATTCAGATAGTAGCCGACCCCGCGACGGGTAATAATCCAAATCGGTCGGCTCGGATTGTCTTCAATTTTTTCACGCAGACGTCTGACGGTCACGTCAACCGTTCGCACGTCGCCAAAATAATCATAACCCCACACCGTTTGAAGCAGATTTTCACGGGTCATGACTTGGCCGATGTGATCAGCGAGGTAATGCAGCAGCTCAAACTCACGGTGTGTCAGTTCAATCACCTTATCGCGTCTCGTCACCACATACGCATCTAAGTGAATCACCAAGTCACCAATTTCGATATTGTTTTCTTTAGGCTTTTCTCCCTCAGGAACCTCCTGCCTATGTCGGCGCAGATTAGCCTTCACCCGCGCTATCAGCTCACGGTTGCTGAAGGGTTTCGTCACATAATCATCGGCACCCATCTCAAGCCCAAGTACCTTATCAATTTCTGAATCCTTGGCGGTCAGCATAATAATCGGCATATTATGTGTCTTTCGAATTTCACGGCACACTTCCATACCGTCCTTGATCGGCAGCATCACATCAAGCAGTACCATATCCGGGTTTTCCTCTTCAACTTTCTGAAGAGCCTCTTCACCATCATAGGCACAGCTGACCTTGTATCCTTCTTTTTCCAAATTAAATTGCAATATATCGGCAATCGGTTGTTCATCATCAACAACGAGAATTTTATTTTCCATCGTATAATCCTCCAAAATGCAAAATATAAAGATTCACTCAAATATAGTGTTCGTTTTCACAATCTTTTTTAAGTGAATAGCTGCCAAGCATGCTTTGTTCGGCAGCACAAACAGGAATAAACACATCAAGCGGGCCACAACAATTTTTCCGGAGCAACTCTGCGCTTTTTCTTAAGTTACACCCAGGTCAGCTGAAAAAGCGCATACAAGTCATGCTAAAAACCCTTCACGACTGTTCCTGAATATTTCGACTTGATCACTGCTATTTTAACATAACCCGAAAGGCCTGTCACAGGACTCTGGGAGCCACTATTTAAAAACAGCGGCTGCGGGGATGCACAAAAACCTCCGGAACTTGTCCGAAGGTTTTTGCTTATGTTATATCAGAAGCGCTCGACGCTCATTTATCGATGAACATGGCTCGAGGCGGAATCGAACCACCGACACGAGGATTTTCAGTCCTCTGCTCTACCGACTGAGCTATCGAGCCATATGTAATGGCGGGTCCGAGCGGATTTGAACCGCCGATCTCCTGCGTGACAGGCAGGCATGTTAACCACTACACCACGGACCCATGGTTGCGGGGGCAGGATTTGAACCTACGACCTTCGGGTTATGAGCCCGACGAGCTACCAGACTGCTCCACCCCGCGATAATATGACTAGCCGGCAACATTTTGTCCATCCGTTTGCGGCACAGATAATAGTTTAACATCATTTAAAATAAAAAACAAGGACATAGTGAAATTTTTTTGTTTTACATAAACAAACACCCTTGCTTAATCTGTTCTTTCTTAAACAGCCATGGATCTTTTTTATGATTGGGCAGACAAGGCCGACCTGCTCATATTTTAGAAAAAAATAGCCGGAGCAAAGCCTGCTCCGGACGTCTTGTTCTCTATTTTTAGGCAAAAGCACTGCGTAACTCAATCGTCTGCGTGCGATCAGGTCCGACAGAAAACAGCGACAACGGCACGCCGCTCAACTGGGAAACGCGTTCCATGTAATGACGGGCATTCACTGGCAGATCGGAAAGTGCACGTGCCTGCGTGATATCCTCGGTCCATCCTGGCATCTCTTCATAGACTGGTTTGCACTTGGCCAGCACATTCAAGCTTGCCGGAAATTCCTCCAGAATCGTCCCTTCATATTCATACGCCTTACAAATCTTTATCGTCTCCAAACCCGTCAGCACGTCTACGCAATTCAATGAAAGATCGGTCAGTCCGCTGACGCGGCGGGAATGACGCAGCACCACACTATCAAACCAGCCGACCCGGCGTGCACGGCCGGTGACGGTCCCATATTCATGACCGGTTTCACGAATTTGATCGCCGATCGCATTGTTGAGCTCAGTCGGGAACGGTCCGTCTCCGACACGCGTTGTATAAGCCTTGGCGCAGCCGACAACATGGTTAATCTTTGTCGGACCAACGCCGGCCCCTATAGTGACGCCGCCGGCAATCGGATTCGATGAGGTAACAAAAGGGTAGGTCCCTTGGTCAATATCCAACATGCAGCCCTGAGCGCCTTCAAAAAGGACACGTTTACCTGCGTCCAATGCCTCATTCAATACAGCGGAAGTGTCGCAGACAAGCGGGCGAAGCCGTTCGCCATAAGCCAAATATTCTCCGTAAATGTCATCGATGTTGAAACCGTCACATTCATACATTTTTTCAAATAAACGGTTTTTGGCTGCCAGATTTTTAAGCAATTTGTCCTTAAACGTCTCCGGTTCCAGCAGATCTGCCATCCGAATACCGACACGTGCTGCCTTGTCCATATAAGCAGGCCCGATACCTTTTTGAGTGGTTCCAATTTTGGAGGCACCCTTGCTCTCTTCTTCGAGAATATCGAGTTTCAGGTGATAGGGCAGGATGAGATGTGCGCGATTGCTGATCCGCAGATTTTCTGTCGAGATCCCGCTCTCTTTCATGTAGTCCAGTTCGCGGCAGAGCGATTTCGGATTAATGACCATTCCGTTACCAAGGACACAGATTTTGTCCTTGTATAGAATCCCTGAGGGCATCAGCCGCAGCTTATATGTTTTTCCATTCCATACAATCGTATGGCCAGCATTATCTCCGCCCTGATAACGGGAGACTACTTCCGAATTCTCTGAAAGATAATCGGTAATCTTGCCTTTTCCTTCATCGCCCCACTGGGCACCAACCACTACTACTGAAGCCATTCATCAAGCCCCCTGCTTCTTTTAAAAATATTTTATACTTTATGATAACCCGCAACCAAAGAGGTTAACGAGAAACACAGCTAACTGATTCATTCTCTTCCAGTTTCTTAATATCCTGAAACCAAGCTTAAGTTTACCAGTATTTCAGGCAATAAGTCAATGAAAGAACGAACATTTATAGATGTATTTATTGGGTTTGTTCGGAATTGGCATTCTCACGATCCTTAAGCACCCCGCGGTACCTCATCTTGATGCTTGCGATCCAAATTGACAAATTTATTGTACTCTTTAATAAAAGCCAGCTCGACTGTACCCACCGGGCCATTACGCTGCTTAGCGATAATAATCTCGATGATGTTCTGTTTTTCGCTCTCTTTATTGTAGTAGTCATCACGATACAAAAAGGCGACAACGTCAGCATCCTGTTCAATACTTCCGGATTCGCGGATATCGCTCATCATCGGTCGTTTATCCTGACGGGACTCGACACCTCGGGACAGCTGAGAGAGCGCAATCACCGGTACGTCAAGCTCTCTGGCCATTGCCTTAAGCGTTCGGGAAATTTCCGAAACCTCTTGCTGCCGATTTTCCTGCCGGCCTGCACCGCTGGATCCTAAAATCAGCTGAAGATAATCGATAACCACCAGATCTAGCCCTTTATCCAGCTTAAGCCGCCTGCATTTCGCCCGGATATCGTTTACTCTTATGCCTGGGGAATCATCGATATAAATTCCCGTTCGCGAAAGGCTGCCCATCGCCATCGTCAGCTTTTGCCAATCCTCATCTTCTAGTCTGCCGGTACGCAGTTTTTGGGCGTCGAGATTGCCTTCAGCGCAAAGCATACGCATGGCCAACTGCTGAGCACCCATTTCAAGACTGAAAATAGCCACGTTAGCGTCATTCTTCGTCGCCACGTTCTGAGCAATATTGAGAGCAAAGGCCGTCTTGCCGACAGACGGTCTGGCCGCAACAATGATCAATTCACTTTTCTGGAACCCGGCCGTCATGTGATCGAGCTCAATGAATCCGGTTGCCGTTCCGGTTACATCGCCCTTATGACTCTGCAGAAGTTCAATATTATCATAGGTCTCGACTAATACATCCTTGATTGGCTGGAACTCGCCGGTCCGCTGTCGTTCGGCCACATCGAGAATTTTTCTTTCAGCATCATCGAGAATATTTTCAACTTCTTCTTCCCGTGTATAGCCTTCTGAAACAATTTGTGTCGCCGTGCGAATTAATCGACGCAACAAGGCCTTTTCGGCAACAATACGGCAATAATAGCTCAAATTAGCCGCCGTTGGTACCGATTCTGCAAGCTCTGCCAAATAGGAGACCCCGCCGATTTCTTCAAGATGTCTGGCCGATTGCAGGGCGTTCGTAACCGTGACCACGTCGACCGGCTCGTTGCGCTCAGAAAGATCCAGCATGACCGAAAAAATCAATTGATGGCTTGTCCGATAAAAGTCTTCCGGTACTAAATCCTCAGAAGCAGTAATAATCAAAGAGGGTTCCAGAAATATCGCACCCAGTACCGCCTGTTCGGCTTCAAGATTATTCGGAGGCGTCCGGTCCGCAAAAAGATCGCTCATTATCTTACCTCCCTTGCAGGTTCATGCCTCTATCAGCATTTCTAATTAGATTTCAGTAACATGAACTTTTACGGTTGCTGTAACCTCTGGATGAAGCTTCAGCGGAACATCCGTGAATCCAAGCGAACGGATCGGTTCATCCATATCAATCTTTCGTTTATCCACATCGATTTTAAGCTTTTTTAATTGCTGTGCAATCTGCTTATTCGTTATCGAACCGAATAATCTGCCGCCCTCACCAGACTTCGCCTGCAAATTAATCGTCAGCTGTTCGATTTTTTCTTTCAGTTGTTTGGCTTCTTCCAGCTCTTTGGCAGCTTCCTGCTCTTTGCGTTTCTTCTGAGCTTCCAATTGGCTTAGACTGCCCTTATTTGCTGGCACGGCGATATGGTTCGGAATGAGATAATTGCGGGCGTAGCCTTCTGAAACCTCTTTTATTTCTCCCTGCTGCCCTTTCCCTTTAACATCCTTCATAAAGATTACTTTCATTATGACAGTCTCCCTTCAAAATACGAATCAATGGCATTTCTTACTTTCGCTACCGCTTCTTCTACGCTCATATCAACAAACTGAGTCGCCGCATTATTCAGATGGCCGCCACCGCCGAGACTTTCCATCACAATCTGTACATTGATTTCGCCAAGCGAACGCGCACTGACCCCGATTTTTCCATCCGGGCGTTTGGCGATAACGAAGGAAGAACGAATCCCTTCAAGCATCAGCAGCGTGTCTGCCGTTTGGGCAATCAACACCTGATCGTAATCCTGATTTTCTGTCCCCGCAGCCAAAGCGATATTGGAGCGATAAACGGCAGTTCTCCGAATCAAATCCGCTCGCTGATTGAACTGATCCAGATCGTCACATAAAAATTTCTGAACCAAAATGGTGTCCGCTCCATGAGCCCGAAGATAAGAAGCAGCATCAAAGGTGCGAAATCCCGTCCGAAGCGTGAAGTTCTTTGTGTCGACGGCTATGCCGCCTAGAATCGCTGTCGCTTCAATGACGTCAAACGGCCTCTGATTGGTTTGATATTCAAGAAGTTCCGTGACCAGTTCAGCGGTCGATGAAGCATAGGGTTCCATATAGACCAAGACGGGATCTTTAATAAATTCTTCGGCCCGCCGGTGATGATCAATGATGACAATACGTGAAACTTCCTGCAGAAGATCCGGAGCAGCGACCAGCGATGGCCGATGCGTATCGGCTACAACAATCAAGGTCCTTTTCGTGATTTGTTCTCCTGCCTCTTCTGCAGAGATAAAATTGCTCCAAAGATTACGATTCTTTTTCAACTCAGAAAGCAGCCGTTCGACACCAGAAACATTGCGAGCTGAATCAATAACAATTTTGGCGCTGCGACCGTTGGCATGAGCAATCTTCATAATCCCGATAGAAGCGCCAATCGCATCCAGATCGGGAGCTTTATGACCCATGATCATCACCTGATCACTCTCCAGCATCAGTTCCGACAGGGCATGCGATATGACGCGCGCGCGCACACGCGTGCGCTTCTCGATCGGATTGGACTTGCCGCCAAAGAAGCGAACATCGCCATCAGGCCTCTTGATTACGGCTTGATCGCCGCCGCGGCCTAGGCCAAGATCGAGGGCGGACTGCGCACAGTCGCCCAAATCCTCCAGCATCGATGTTCCGGCACCGACACCGACGCTCAATGTCAGCGGAATGTGACTGAGCGGTACGGTGATTTCTCTTACTTTATCAAGGACAGAAAAGTGCTCTTCTTCGACAGCCTTCAGCAGTTTTTCGTTCATTACAGCGAGAAAGCGGTCAGCCGCAGTTCGGCGTAAATAAATGCCATGCTCGTTGGCCCAATTTTTTATCACTGTCGTGGTTTCATTACTAATCGTACTGCGAACCTGATCATCGAGTCCTTGTGTGACCTCATCATAATTATCAAGAAAAATTAAGGCAAGAACAATGTGTTCATTAAAATAATTCTTTTTTATCTTTAAGAGATCAGTAATGTCTGTGAAATAGAGCAATCGTTCATTCCGCTTGATCCTGACGCGAAATTGGCGTTCATGAATCAAGATGATTGACGAGTCTTTATCCGAGTGTATAAGCTGCGTCAAGGACTCCGACAACTCGGCCACAGATTTCCCTATCTTCATTTCCGTATCCGATCCGAGATGGTTCAGATACGGATTGCACCATTCAATTCGCCCAGCTTCATTGTAAAGGAGAATACCAATGGGCATTTGCAAAAGAGCCTCATCGCCAACTTTTTTCAGCCGATAAGATAAACCCGCAACATACGCGATCAGCTCCTTATCGAATTGATTTTCATTATAAACAAACCAGCTAATCGCTAAAGCAAGGATAACAAGGCCGGCCAGCGCCAGCATCCAATTTAAAAAGGACACAAATGCTATAAAGAGAAGGCACAGCACACCCAGCACGATTAACATGTCGCTGCGCCATCGATGTTTGAATTGGTTCGCCAATATTTTCAGCTCCCGACGCCGCACATTTTCACGGACATAAACTTTTCATCTGATACACTCCAGAAACTGAGCCTTTCGAGTGTGCACATTGCTGCGAATGCCATTGACCCGCTTCAACCGGACCTAACACGTCTTTGCAAACCTGGCAGTCAGGTTCTCTTATTCTTTCTTTTTAATCCGCTGACGCAGGTCAAAGCCTAAATCAATTATACCCAATATTATCAGGGTTTCAATTCGGAAAAGGCCTAAGATCGTTAACACGATTGGAATAACCAACGGCAGTTTCCGCTTATGGGCAGCGGAATAAAGAAAGCTGAGGCCCTGAACGGCAAGCAGCACCTGCATGATATACTGAAAATTGACAGCAATTTCAAAAACAGGTGTTCCTTTGGATATTCCGATGTTAGAGGCAATCAGCGCGAACAGATAAATCCAAATGACACTTTTGGGCAAATTCCACTTGCGGAATGGCAGCCAGCGCGGCGCCTCTGCATGAAAAGCGCGCAGGAACGGCAGACTGATTAATTCAACGATCAACGCATAAAATGCCGATAGCATGACCAGCATCGACGGTGCAAAATAGGATAATTCGCTGAATAAGCGCCTATATTCCCGCATCGATTTCAGCTGCGCACCCAAGGCAGGATTAATTTCTTTCGCATTTTGGAAAAAGGCAAGCATTTCCTTCATACCGGCGTCAATCGGATTATAATGAAACAACAAGATAGAAACGCCTAAAGAAATGATTAAGAGGGCGCAATTAGCCAATGTTCCAGCAAGCAGAACAGCAAATGCCGATTTCTTGAACCTGATCGCGCAACCCATGACAAAGCCCATAGCCAGCATAAAAAGCGGGAGCAGAACAAATACCGTCTGAGAAAAAATGAGCAGAAAAATAACCCCAGCGACAAGTAGAGTCAGTCCATAACGCCAGCCCAGCCTTGCCGCCGCATACATCACCGGAATTGGGATCAGCCAGATCATTAAAAGAGCAGCCAGACCTCCGACAACAGTCAGTACGATTAATACAAAAAGAACGACAATAGACAGCGCTCCAATCATGAGAGCGTTTTTATCTTTCATAATCACACCTCTTGGCAATCAAACACAGGTTAAGTCTATCTTGGAACGTTTCAATTTCAGTCCGAATACAAAAGCAGAGAGCATAAGCCGGAGTTATCATTTGATGTCCAACCGGCTTAGGAAAACCCGAATAATTATGATGTTCTACTCGCTCTATTCTTCCCATAAGATTCATTATAATATAAACAGAATCGTTTGGGAAAGGATACTGGAGGGAATACTATGCCCGATGTCCGTTTATGAGTTGCATCTGCTTCGCTAAATCCTTATAATTGAGATAATAAATATTAAAAAAGTAAGCGGTTTATCTTCAAAAAACTTATAAAATAAATGATTTGATTATAATTATATTCTATCTGCCTAAAAGTTCTTTTTTTTTGCTCTATGGAACTTTGTGAAAATGGAATACAAGCCGGTGAAAACCGATCGCCTTGCATATTAAAAGCGATTCATTGGGAGAGTTGGTGTCGTGATGACTACCTATACCATAAAAAATTCTTTGTTTCAAAGGCAATCCAACAGCGGATTGCCTTTTCTGATGTTCAACTTGCCCTCGGCAAACAATTTAAGGAGGGTGAACCATTATGCCCTATGAGAGTCCAAAAGCTCTTTTTGCCGCTTGGATAAGTCTAATCAGCAATTTTTTCCTGACCTTGATTAAAATCATTTTCGGCACCGTTTTTCAAAGTACGGCACTGATTGCCGATGGTGTGCATAACGGCGGTGACGTCATTGCCTCTATTGCAACGATTGGTTCGATGAAATTGTCCAATCATCCGGCGGATCGTGAACATCCGTACGGTCATGGCAAAGCGGAAGATGTGTCTACCGCATTCATTGCCATTATTTTAATTGCTGCGGCCTCTTTCTTGATCTATGATGCCGTCAGGGCTTTGCTTGGTCCTGAGCATACGGTCAGCCTCTGGGCTTTGATTGCCGCCCTGATCTCTGCCGTGTGGAAATGGTTCCTCTATCTCTACACGCACAAAGCATCCGTAGCCTACCATAGTAAGAGCCTCGCCGCTACCGCTTCCGATCATCTGGCAGATATCTATGCCTCCTTTGCTGCGGCGCTCGGACTGACCGTTGGCTGGGCCGGACATATGATCCATTTGCCGTACACTCGTTTCAGCGACCCGCTGGCAGGTATTCTGGTGTCTCTGCTCGTGCTGCGTATTGCCATTATCATGATTATTAAATCAATTAACGTCTTGATGGAAAGCAGTGTAGACGCGATCAAGCAGGAACAATATATTCAGGTCTTCCTCTCTTTCCCTGAAGTTAAAAAGGTGGATATTCTTCGCGCACGCGAACACGGAAATTCGATATTGATCGATGCCCAGATTCGTCTGCCCGCTTCCTTTAATATCCAGCAAGGCGATGATATTACTGAAGAAATTCGGCAAAAAGTCATGCAAAGATTTCCCGATGTTGAGGAAGTCCTGATTCATATTAATCCTTGGTATGCTGACCGCGAAATCATCGAACCTGAATCGGTTCCGAACCTGAAAAAATAATCAAACCGCACCAAGTTGCCGATAAAAAAGGAGAGGCGTTTTTCCCGAGCGCCCCCGGTTACGCAATCTACTATAAATGAGGTGTTGAAATGGCAATCCGTCGCTCCGAGTTCATTTTAATGACTTTAAAGACTGGTCGTAAGATAATTGGCCTTTCCATCCATGATATTCAGGAAATTATCGAGCCTGTGGCTCTTGCACGTGTCCCGGTTACTGCCCCAAGTTTTGAAGGCTTTATCTATTTTCGGCAGCAGATTCTTCCACTCATCGATCTGGTTCAGATGCTCGGCGAGGAACCGTACCGGCACCAAGATGAAGAAAAATATGTGATCATCTCCTGCGGCTCATTTTCAGCGGCTCTTCGCATCGATGGAGTAGGCGACACATTCACCTGCTCTTCCGATCCTGTCCCATCCGAATCGGAAGATAAAACCTTGAATGTCTTGCTCGATACGTCAATCAGGGTCCAGGATCAACAGATCCCGCTGCTTAATCTCGATAAACTGCGAATGCAGATCGAAGAAAACAATCTGCATACTCAGCAAGAAAACGGATACGGATTAAACGATTGACGCTCAGTGCTCGGCGTACTATACTGATCTGAATTATTCCTGCGAGCAATAGACTGTAAACGCGGGCAGGTATGAGGAGGAATGAAAGATGGGGATCCATAAATATTTTCAAAGTTTGTCTGACCTGGAAGGCATTTATCGCTGTCCAGGTGTCTTTAAATATCAGGAACATTCGGTAGCCAGTCACTCGTTTAAGGTAGCGACGATTGCCCAGTTCCTAGCCACTGTTGAATCTGAGAATGGACAAACGGTTGATTGGAAAACAGTCTATGAGCGGGCAATTAATCATGATTACTCCGAACTTTTTACCGGTGATATCAAGACCCCTGTCAAATACGCTCTACCCAAATTAAGGGAATTATTCTCCCAAGTTGAAGGTTCAATGACCCGCGATTTCCTGGATAATGAATTTCCAACTGAATTTCATGAAATTTATCAGGAACGTTTTCAGGAAGGCAAAGATGATTCACTTGAAGGGAAAATATTGTCCGTTGCCGATAAAATTGATCTGCTTTATGAAGCATTTGGAGAAATTCAGAAAGGAAATCCGGAACATTTATTTGCCCAGATCTATGAAGAAGCACTTGCTTCCATCCTAAAGTTCAAGGAATTGTACTCTGTCCAGTATTTTCTAAGGGTCATTCTCAAGGAAATGATAGCAGAGGATCTCGACTCCCATCCGCAAATTGAAGCCATTACAAACAAACTTTTAATTGATCAGTCTGAAAAAAAGTCATGAACTCGTCAAACTTGCCACTGGACAAAATGTCACCTATCATAGAGATATCGAAGATGATAAGGAGTTTTTTTCATGGCAAAAAAAAGCAGCAAGACTTTGGCAAACTATAATCCGACCAGCAATAAAAATTATGCATCTCTTATTATTTCTGTGGCTGTCGTAGCCAATATCTTTATCTTATTGCTGTTCTTTGCCCCTTTTATCGGGTATCACGGCAAAATCAGCTCGTCTATTTATATTCTGCCTAAGTTAAATGCCGTTTTTAACAGCTTTACTTTTATTTTTCTCATTTCCGCACTTGTATCGATTAAACAAAAGAAAATCAACTTACATCGCGGATTCATTCTTGCCGCCTGTGTATCGACAGCACTCTTTCTGCTATCCTACTTATCCTTTCACTATTTAACACCCCCTCCTCACTATGGCGGTGTCGGGGTTATTCGATTCATTTACTTTTTTATCTTAATCACTCACAGTGTTTTGGCGGCAAGTGTCGTTTTCCTGGCACCCTTTGCTCTTGTCTGGGGTTGGACGATGCAAATCAAAAAACACAAACGGATTGTGCGTTGGACAATGCCAATTTGGCTGTATGTCAGCATTACTGGTGTTGTCGTTTACCTCATGATGTCTCCCTATTATTAATAGACCTTTAGAAAAGGTAAAAAGACTTGGCTGAGTCAGCCAGGTCTTTTTTGTACTCCAAATAAAAATAAAAAAGCTGCCCATAAAGGCATCCCTCTCTGGCAGCTTATCATCAATCATTCCGTTGTGTATGGAAGCAAAGCCATCTGACGTGCGCGTTTAATTGCGATTGTCAGCTGACGTTGATATTTTGCGCTCGTTCCTGTTACACGACGCGGCAAAATCTTTCCACGCTCAGAAATGAAGCGCCTCAGCATATCTACATCTTTGTAATCGATGTAGGTAATGTGATTGACTGTAAAATAACATACCTTGCGGCGTTTGCCACGTGAACGACGTACTGCCATTTTGTTGCACCTCCTTGATTTTCCTCATTCCGATTAAAAGGGTAAATCATCATCTGATATGTCAATGGGTTTACTGTCATGAGCAAAAGGATCTTCAAAGGAAGGAGCATTCTGATGTTGATTCGGATTTGAACTTGCACCCTCGCTGCTGGCTGGAGCATTTCCATTCCGCTGCTGAGCGGGTGAATAATTCGATGCACCGCCGCCAACCGCTGCAGGAGCAGTAAAGTCATTGCCCCCGGCACGCCTAGATCCTTTCGGTTCAAGGAACTGGACACTATCGGCGATAACTTCAGTGACATATACACGTCGGCCTTCATTATTCTCATAGCTACGTGTCTGGATCCGGCCATCTACACCGGTCAGGCTTCCCTTGAGCAAATAATTTGCTGCATTTTCAGCCTGTCTACGCCATACCACGACCGGAATAAAATCAGCTTCCCGTTCACCCTGCTGGTTTGAGAACGGACGATCAATCGCGAGTGTGAAACTGGTAACAGCGACACCATTGGGCGTATAACGCAGTTCCGGATTCTTGGTTAATCTTCCGACTAAAACAACCCGATTAATCATCAGAATATCCTCCTTTTAGATTATTTTACTTCTTCTGGTTTACGTACATCTTTGATCGTCATAAAACGAATCACATCATCATTAATCTTACTCAGACGATCAAATTCATTGATAGCTTCGCTGCCTGCAGTTATATACAGAACAGTATAGACACCTGTAGTGAAATCATTGATTTCGTAAGCGAGACGGCGTTTCCCCATCTCTTTCACCTCATTGATCTCGGCGCCATTATCCGTCAGAATAGCGACCAGCTTTTCTTTAACTGCTTTTTCCTGGTCTTCTTCCATATCCGGACGAAGAATATACATTACTTCATATTTACGCACGATTTGTTCACCTCCCCTTGGACTAAGCGGCTCTAAACAGAGCAGAGAGCAAAATTAATCACTCATAGATTTCAATGTTAACATATAATATAGCGCAAGTCAATATTTGTCCATTGTCTCTCCCAGAACCTTTCGGGTGGCAGATGTCTCTCTTCTTTCCGTCGATTAGACATTAAACCTGAAGTTGACAATATCGCCATCCTGCATGACATAATCCTTGCCTTCTAGACGTAATTTCCCGTGCTCTTTCGCCAAAAGTTCAGTCCCGGCAGCAATCAGGTCCTCATACGAAACAATTTCTGCCCGGATAAATCCCCGTTCAAAATCTGAATGGATTATCCCGGCGGCCTGCGGCGCTTGAGTTCCCTTGCGGAAGGTCCAAGCACGAACTTCCTTTTCCCCTGCCGTAAAATAGGTGGCAAGTCCCAGAAGTTGATAAGCCTTGGCAACCAGTCGATCAAGACCAGAGGTTTCCAATCCGAGATCCTCAAGGAAGGCTTCTTTCTCCTCCCCCTCGAGTTCAGCGATCTCCGACTCGATCCGGGCAGAGATAGCCACGACCTCCGCCCCGTCCTTTTTCGCATAGGCTTCTACTGCTTTCACATAGTCATTTTCTTCCGGGGAAGTCACATCATCTTCTGAAATATTGGCAACATAGAGAACCGGCTTCTTCGATAGAAAATTAAACGGTTTAATCACCACTTCTTCTTCTTCCGTCAGTGGCACATGACGCGCCGGCCGCCCGTCTTCAAAGGCTTCCTTTAATTTCTTAAGCGCAGAAAATTCGAGCATCGCTTGTTTATCCTTTTGATTCGCCAGCTTCGACACGCGTTCAAAGCGCTTGTTGACTTGTTCCATATCCGCGAGAATTAATTCAAGATTAATGGTTTCAATATCATCCACCGGATCAACTTTTCCAGAGACGTGTGTAATATTTTTATCATCGAAACAGCGAACAACATGTGAAATCGCATCTACCTGCCGTATATTCGCAAGAAATTGGTTACCCAGCCCTTCACCCTTGCTCGCTCCCTTGACTAGACCGGCGATGTCCGTGAACTCAAACGTGGTCGGTATTGTCTTCTTAGGGTGATACATCTCTGTTAATTTATCAAGACGTTTATCCGGAACACTGACAATCCCCACATTGGGTTCAATCGTGCAAAACGGATAGTTAGCCATCTCCGCTCCGGCCTGTGTAATTGCATTAAACAGTGTTGATTTGCCAACGTTCGGTAAACCGACAATTCCTGTTGTTAAACTCATTCCTGTCAACTCCCCGAATTCTCTGATCCTTGTTTGTTTCCCATTCAAATGACCTTTCTCATTCTTGCCAGCCCACAAACTGTATGTCTAATCTTCCGCGGGCTCGTCTGCTCCTTTAATGAGCACACGTTTAATCTTTTTTTGAAATTCAGATCGGGGCATCAGCACACTGTGACCACATTGCTGACACTTGATCCGAATATCTGCGCCCATGCGGATAATCTTCCATTGATTGGCCCCGCAGGGATGAGCCTTCTTCATTTCAACCACATCATTCAGAGTAAAAGCTATTTGAGGCCTCACCATTGGCTTTCCTCTCCTTTTGATTCCTCATGATTCAGTTCGTTTAGAATTGTATTTTCTTATGAATAAAGGTGCTAAGCTGTTCAATGGGCAACCGGACTTGCTCCATCGTATCTCTGTCTCTGACAGTTACCTGATGATCACTTTCCGAATCGAAATCATAGGTAATACAAAGCGGTGTCCCGATCTCATCCTGACGCCTGTAGCGTTTGCCGATCGAACCGGTTTCATCATAATCGACACTCCATTCCTTTGCCAAAGTCTGATAAATGGTCATCGCTGGTTCGCTTAATTTCTTGGAGAGCGGCAGCACGCTTGCTTTATAGGGAGCAAGTGCCGGATGGAAATGCAGTACTGTTCGGGTATCTTTTTCACTGATGACCTGTTCCTCATAGGCATCGGCAAGGAATGCCAGCGTCACGCGATCGGCTCCGAGGGACGGTTCAATCACATAGGGAATATAGCGTTCTTTAGCATTTTGATCAATATATTGAAGATCCTGACCAGAGACTTCCATATGGCGGCGCAAATCATAATCGGTCCGTGAAGAAAGGCTTGACAGTTCGCCCCAGCCAAATGGGAACAGATATTCGATATCAGTTGTTGCGTTGCTGTAATGCGGAAGTTCTTCCTTTTCATGATCCCTTAGGCGGAGATTCTCTTCCTGAACATTTAAGGACTTCAGCCATTCAAAGCCAAAGCTTCTCCAGTATTGGAACCACTTCTTATCCTCTCCCGGCTTGCAGAAGAATTCAAGCTCCAATTGTTCAAATTCCCTTGTACGAAATGTAAAATTTCCTGGAGTGATTTCATTTCTGAAAGATTTCCCGATCTGACCGATGCCGAAAGGGATCTTCTTCCGCATCGTCCGCTGCACATTTTTAAAATTGACAAATATCCCTTGTGCGGTTTCCGGACGCAGATAAATTTCATCTTTTGCGGATTCCGTTACCCCCTGATACGTTTTAAACATCAGATTGAATTGCCGAATCGGAGTGAAATCATGTGCACCACAATCCGGACATTTAATTGCTGCGGACTCGATCAATTTTTCCATTGTCGCAAAGTCAAGTCCATCGATCGGCCCTGGAATATCCGCAGCTGGTACGTATTCTTCGATCAACTTATCCGCTCTAAATCGAGAGTGGCATTTTTTGCAATCAATCATCGGATCATTAAAATTGGTTAGGTGACCCGATGCCTCCCATGTTTTCGGATTCATCAGAATCGCTGCGTCCAGACCCACATTATATGGAGATTCCTGGACAAATTTTTTCCACCAGGCTTTTTTTACATTATTCTTCAATTCAACACCGAGCGGACCGTAATCCCAAGTATTAGCCAATCCGCCATATATTTCTGATCCCGGGAAAATAAATCCACGCTGTTTCGCCAGATTGACAATCTGATCCATTGTTTTTTTCATAGACTTAACACAACTCCTCTTAAAAATAAATAAACTCCCATCCACTAGGCCTCATACACCTAGGGACGAGAGCTGTTTTTTTATGCTCACGCGGTTCCACCCTAATTGACACAGCACACTGTGTCCACTTGATTCTTTCCCGGGCTCCGGAATGCCTTCCTCAAAATCTGCTGATCGGGCTTTCACTATCCCCTATTCGCTGTTGCAGCAGAATTTCTGAGTACTCGTTTCCATCACTGTCCATTATGCTTATGAACGTCGAACTTTTCCTGATACATAGTATATCCCATTTTTCAAAAAAATAATAGTTTTTACCGCTTTTTTACTGCAGCTTTCAGAAATAATTTCACCCTTCGGAAATTCCGAATATCCGGGAAAGATGATCTCTTTTTCGGCAAGCCATTCATGTAAATTGTTTCCCCACCATAAGGTATAGAATGCGGTAAAAAACCGTATACTTTTAAAATCACTTATATGACAGGGAGTGAGACTATGTATCTCAAAAAGGGCCATGGAAAAGAGACACTCTATCAGCCAGTACATTATCAGAATAGCACTGATCATTGGTTGATTGTTGATGCGATCCGTCAATTATTACCCCATTCAGGTACTCCAATTGTTATCATTTGTATTGGTACGGATCGTTCCACAGGCGATTCTCTCGGCCCATTGGTTGGCATGCAGCTTGAAAGTTATTTCCTTCCCGGCGTTTCTATTTACGGCACATTAGATCAACCGGTTCATGCGGTAAATCTCGAAGATACACTTTCTATGATTCATTCATCTAATGAAAATTCATTTATCTTGGCCATTGATGCTTGTCTTGGCAAGCAGGAAAATATCGGGAAAATAAATGTAAGTACCGGACCCGTTCTGCCTGGAGCCGGTGTAAATAAGAAATTGGTTCCTGTTGGGGATATGCACATCACTGGCATCGTCAATATCAGCGGATTTATGGAGTATTCAGTGCTTCAGAATACCCGGCTTAGCGTTGTGATGAATTTGTCCAAGATTATCAGCCAATCGATTATGAGAGCCATTAAATTCAAGGAATCTTCTTCAATGCCGAGTAAAAAGGTACTTTTTTAAACCTGATCACTTCTTTCAAAAATTTGGATGTGCAGAAAAATAGACCAATCAGTTTGACTGGCCTTCCAATAATTCTAACAACCGGTAAAGATCATCAGGTGAATAATAATCTAATTCAATTTTTCCCTTCTTCTTGTTCACACTCGGTTTTATCTTTATATCTGTCCCATATTTTTCGCGCAAGCCATTCACTTTCACTTTCATTTCACCGGGCAGTATCCATGCGTCCTTCTTTAATGTTTCACGTGGAACATGGTGATTTAATTTCTGAATCAAAGCTTCCAATTGTCTGACATTTAATTGTTCTTTTAATACTTTATCAACAACAAGCGGGATTTGCTTTTTATCTTTCATACCCGCCAAGGCTCGTCCATGGCCCATTGAGAGCTTATTCTCCTCGATCAAATGGCGAACGGCCACACTCAATTGAAGTAAACGTAAGTAATTGGTAATATGCGGCCTGCTCTTGCCTAATTTTACTGCTAGTTCCTCCTGGTTCAGCTCTAATCCTTCCATCAATTTCTGGTAGGCGGTCGCTTCCTCGATCGGATTAAGATCTTCGCGCTGTAAGTTTTCAATCAAGGCAATTTGCATCATATCTTTATCCGATAATTCTCTGATAATCACCGGAACTTCACTCAAGCCTGCCAATTTCGAAGCACGAAAGCGCCTCTCCCCGGTGACAATATCATAGCCTTTAATGGTCTTTCGAACGACCAAAGGTTGAATAATCCCATGGGCTTTAATAGAGATCGCTAATTCCTGAAGCCCCTGCTGATCAAACTTCTTTCTTGGCTGATAAGGATTCGGGCGTAAATCACTCAAAGGAACCTTTTCAACAGCACTATCCTGCTCACCTGAAAAAGCAGACGGGAAAAAAGCATCAAGTCCCTTACCAAGGGCCTTACCCATTCATAGTCACCTCTTTTGCAAAATCAAGATAAACCTCGGCACCCTTTGAGCGAGCATCATAAATGATGATCGGCTTTCCGTGGCTAGGTGCCTCGCTTAGCCTGACGTTTCGCGGAATAATCGTATGAAAGACGCGATCCTGAAAATATTTTTTGACTTCCTGAATAACCTGAAGACCGAGATTCGTTCGAGCATCGAGCATGGTCAGGAGAACACCTTCAATAGCCAAGTGATGATTCAGGTGTTTCTGCACAAGACGCACGGTATTCAACAGTTGGCTGAGTCCTTCAAGCGCATAATATTCGCATTGAACCGGTATAATCACGGCATCCGCAGCTGTCAACGCATTGATCGTCAGTAAGCCAAGTGATGGCGGGCAATCAATAATGATATAATCATATGTATCTTTCACTTTTTCAAGTGCCTGCTTGAGTCTGACCTCTCGCGAAATTGTTGAAACCAGCTCGATTTCCGCTCCGGCCAATTGAATCGCTGAGGGTACAACATCCATATTTTCAACGGTTGAATTTTTAATAACATCACTGATCTTCATTTCTTCAACAAGTACGTCATAAATGCATTCGTCGACCTCACCTTTGTCCACACCTGCTCCACTTGTCGCATTTCCCTGTGGATCGATATCAACCAAAAGCACGCGACATCCCAGCGTAGCCATGCAGGCACTAAGGTTAACGGCTGTCGTTGTTTTTCCAACCCCGCCTTTCTGGTTGGCAATTGCTAAAATCTTACTCACTTCTACACCCACTCTCAATCGATCGCTACTTTTCATTTTATCATGAAATCCATCGAGGTTGAGCAATTATCAAAAGATTAGTTAGGAGAAAGTCGATCCTTTCATTTATTTCTTCTTTTTTCTCTTCGTTCTCTCTTCTTTCACCCCAAAACTTGAGGAGCGACTCCTAAAAAAATTCAAGAAAAGGCATCCCTCTCCTAAGCGGGATGCTTAAAACCTGCTGACCATTGCTGCAGCTGGGTATTCATTTTTTCTTGGGAATTCGAATTGTAAATTGATAATATTCTCCCATATCCTCTTCGCTTGAATCGATATCCAGACCGGTATTAGTGACCATGCTCACAGACTGGCGAATTGTGTTTACGGCGATTCGCGAATCTCTGCTCAGTGACACCCTTTTATTGGGCTTTTTTGCACTTTCGTTCTTCTGGGCATCATGGAGCAGGCGTTGAACCTGAGTTTCCGTTTGCTTTACATTCAATTGTTTCTCTATGATTTCGTTCAGAAGCAGTTCCTGTTTTTTCGGATCCTTTAGAACAATGAGGGCTCGGGCATGCCTCTCGGTTATCTTTTTATCCAAAATGGCGCTTTGAACTGCGGAAGGTAATTTTAGCAGCCTTAATTTGTTGGCAATTGTGGATTGTCCTTTTCCTAGTTGCTGAGCAAGACTCTCTTGGGTCAGTCCGTGAATGTCAATCAACCGGGAATAAGCCATTGCTTCCTCAATTGCTGTCAATTCCTCCCGCTGCAAATTCTCAATTAATGCAATGGAGGCTGTCTGATCATCATCAAAAGCTTTTATAATTGCAGGTATCTTGTCCCAACCGAGAGAATTGACAGCCCGCCAACGTCTTTCTCCGGCAATGATTTCATATTTTTCTCCAAACTGACGCACAATAATTGGCTGAATAACGCCATGTTCCTGTATGGTCGCCGCCAATTCAAGAAGTTTTTCTTGGTCAAAAACCGACCGAGGCTGATATTGATTGGGAATAATATTTGATACAGCTATTTCCTGAACCTTGTTGTCCGTTTCCATTTGCTGGTCAATCAAACTTTCTTCCTCATCATTTGCCGTATTGAAAATCTTTGAAAAAGGATGCTTCATCATCACGACACCACCTTTTTGCAGTCTGCCCCTTTTATTCATTCGCTGTCTGGAATCCTATTCCTTCCTTACTGACGTTTCACGTGAAACATCTTGGTTACATTGTCCCTCATTTTAGTGGTTTACGAAGAGGTGTTCCCGGTTTCCTCGGATATTTTTCAGGAGTCCATTGTTCTTTTTTAATAAGAATAATCGAGCGTTGTCCATTTTCTTCCGGCAATGTCAAATCGATTTGCTGATCAATTAAACCTCCGAGTTTATGGATCGCCTGCTTCGCCTCAACTGCTTCCGCTCCCGCATGGCTTCCTTTCAGAGCAATGAATGTTCCATCCAGACGGACTAAGGGCAGACAATATTCGACCAAAACAGTTAAATTAGCCACCGCACGAGCGGTCACCCAGTCAAACTTTTCTCTCATCTCTGGCCTATGAGCGAATGTTTCCGCCCGATCATGATAGAGGCTGACGTCCTCCAGACGCAGCTGATTCTTAACTTCATCCAGAAAATCAAGTCGCTTTCTCAGGGAGTCAACAATTGTAAGTCGCAGTCCCGGATAGAGAATTTTCAGCGGAATGCCCGGAAATCCAGCCCCGGAACCAACATCGCAGAGCGTCTGTCCTTCTTTGAAAGTGACGAAAAAAGCCGCTGTTAAAGAATCATAAAAATGCTTAATCATCACTTCTTTTTTTTCGATAATCGCCGTCAGATTCACACGTTTATTCCACTCCATCAGAAGTTGATAATACGTGTCGAACTGCTGACTTTGCTTCTCGTTCAGCGAAATTCCTTTTTCCTGCAACAATTGTATTAATGTGTCCATTCATTCATCCCCCACTAAGTTATCCGGTTTTCCGCTCACGTTTCCCCTGCTGCAAATAGACAAGTAGAATGGCGATGTCACTGGGGTTCACACCGGAAACTCGGGATGCCTGACCGACAGATAGCGGGCGAACTTTACTCAATTTCTGCCGAGCTTCCGTAGCGAGACCATCGATGAGCTGATAATCCAGATTGCTGGGAATTTTTTTCTTTTCCATTCGCTTCATTTTTTCAACTTGCTGCATTTGTTTAGCGATATAGCCTTCATATTTAATTTGAATCTCGACCTGCTCGCCCACCTCTGTGGAAACCGATGCCCCTGCATTCGGGAGCAGAGCCGCGACATCCTGATAAGACAACTCCGGCCGCTTCAGTAATTGTGCGGCTTTAACGGGTTCCCGTAATTCGGTGGACTGCTTGCTCGCCAGCATCGCATTTACAGTATCTGAAGGTTTAACCGATTCCTGTTTAAAACGTGCTTTCTCCTGCTCAATCTGCGCCTTCTTCTCAAGAAATTGCTGATAGCGATCCTCCGCTATCAGACCGAGACGGTGCCCTATCCCGGTCAGGCGCAAATCGGCATTATCATGCCGCAGCAAGAGCCTGTATTCAGCACGTGAGGTTAAAAGCCGATACGGTTCCTTCGTTCCTTTAGTAACCAAATCGTCAATTAAAACACCAATATAAGCCTCAGATCGATCGAGAATCAGTGGTTCTTTTTTCAAAGCTTTACTAGCGGCATTAATTCCCCCGATCAATCCTTGGCCGGCAGCCTCCTCATAGCCTGAGGTTCCATTAATCTGGCCGGCCGTGAACAATCCGGCAATTTTTTTCGTCTCCAGTGTCGGCCAAAGTTGAGTGGGAATGATCGCATCGTACTCAATTGCATAGCCTGGCCGCATCATTTCAGCATGTTCCAGACCAGCAATGGTTCTTAGCATCTTCCGCTGAATTTCTTCAGGAAGACTGGTCGATAATCCATCTACATAAACTTCCCGTGTTTCCCGGCCTTCCGGCTCCAGAAAGAGCTGATGATGATCCTTATCGCTAAAGCGGACGATCTTCGTTTCAATCGACGGGCAATAACGCGGGCCAGTCCCGACAATCGCGCCAGAATAGATCGGTGAACGATCAATATTTTCATTAATGATTCGGTGCGTTTCCGAATTCGTATAAGTGAGCCAGCAAGGGATCTGATCCTTAACAAATTTCTTTGTTTCATAGGAAAAAGCCAATGGTTCCGTGTCTCCGGGCTGGATTTCTGTCCGCGAATAGTCAACCGTTCGTCCATTGATCCGCGGCGGGGTCCCTGTTTTAAAACGAACCAGTTCAAACCCAAGCTCCTTCAGATGATCCGACAGCTTCACGGAAGCCTGCATATTATTGGGTCCACTCTCATATTCAAGCTCGCCGATAATAATTTTTCCTTTCAAATAGACGCCCGTCGTCAACACAACCGACTTCGCCCGATAAGCGGCTCCCGTCGCTGCGATCACGCCCGTGCAGACTCCGTCCTCAATAATCAGCCGTTCAACCATGCCCTGACGGAGCGTCAGATTTTCCGTTTCTTCAATAGTCTGTTTCATGGCACGCTGGTATAATTGCTTATCGGCCTGCGCGCGCAGCGCACGAACAGCCGGACCCTTCCTTGTATTCAGCATGCGCATCTGAATATAGGTCTTATCAATATTTCGGCCCATTTCACCGCCGAGCGCATCAATCTCCCGGACAACTACACCTTTTGCCGGACCGCCAACCGACGGGTTACAGGGCATAAAAGCAACGCCTTCAAGACTGATAGTCAGCATCAGCGTTTTTGCTCCCATCCGCGCAGCCGCAAGTCCGGCCTCAACACCTGCATGACCGGCACCGACAACAATCACATCATAATCGCCGGCCTGATATTCATTCATTTTATATCCTCCCAGCTCTAAATTCTGCTCATCGAAAAATTTATTTTCCAAGGCAAAACTTAGAGAAAAGTTCATTAATCAATTGATCAGACACGGTCTCGCCAATAATCTCACCCAACAGACTCCAGGAACGCTTAATATCAATTTGGGCCATATCAACCGGAAGTCCGCTTTCAGCGGCCTGAATAGCCTCCGTCAATGCGGATTTGGCTTGGCGGATTAAGGCAATATGGCGGGTATTGGAAATATAGGTTTCTTCATTTTTTTCGATACCCTGATCAAAAAATAATCGGGAAATAGCCCTTTCCAAGTCGGAAAGCCCTGTCTCGTTAAGAATTGACATCTGAATGACTGGCTTGTCCCCTGCCAAGTTTCTCAATTCATCCATTGCTAGTCCGCATGAAGTATCCGCCTTATTCACAATCACAATCGCTGGCATCTTTTCAATGGCTTCTAACAGATGGCGATCCTCGTCATTCAACGCCTCATGATAGTTGATCAGAAGTAGCACGAGATCAGCTGTTTTTAAAGCCGCGCGTGATCGCTCGACACCGATTTTTTCAACAATGTCCTCTGTTTCACGGATACCCGCCGTATCAATAAGCTTCAGCGGCACACCATTCAAATTCACATATTCTTCAATCACATCACGCGTTGTTCCGGGAACCTCTGTCACAATGGCTTTATTTTCATGCACCAATTGATTGAGAAGCGAAGACTTTCCAACATTCGGTCTGCCAATAATAGCAGTTGCTATCCCGTCTCTTAAGATTTTCCCTTGCCTCGCTGATGCCAGCATCTGATCCAAATGTTCAGTAACGATGCGCGCTTTTTCGCAAAGCAGTTGGTTCGTCATAATTTCCGCATCATCATATTCCGGATAATCAATATTAACCTCTACTGCCGCCAGAATCCCCAGAAGTTCTTCTCTTAATCCGCGAACTTGATCGGACAGCTTACCTTCCATCTGTCCCATTGCCACATCGGCCGCGCGATTTGTTTTTGCCCGAATTAAATCCATCACGGCTTCCGCCTGCGAGAGATCAATTCTGCCATTGAGAAAAGCTCGTTTCGTAAATTCACCCGGCTCGGCCATTCGCACATTTTGATTCAGAACCGTCTCGAGTACACGGTTAACCGTCATTAGTCCGCCATGACAATTTATTTCAACAACATCCTCACGGGTGAAGGTCCTAGGTTTCTTCATTACGGAAACCATCGCCTCTTCAATGACGTTACCTGTATCCGGCTCAATAATCTTTCCATAATGAATGGTATGGCTCTTGGCCTGCGCTAAAGGAGCCTTACCCTGAAACAAGCAATCGGCAACCGGAATTGCTTCTGGACCACTTAGACGAATAATGCTGATTGCCCCTTCTCCAGGTGGTGTCGCTATCGCTGCAATGGTATCATAATCCAATTCTATCACCCCTCTTCCGAGAAGTCTCTGATTTGTCAGGCTGTTCATTTATAGTAAAATTATGTTTTCTATTCTCAAGTCCGTAGAGCTGTACACAACCATCAACTGAAAATATCATACAATATTCTTCTAGAAAAGCCAAAATTGTTCGATCCGGATCTGAAATTTAATAGAAAAAGCACGCACAAATGCACGTGCTTCTCACTTCAATTTTTAGAGGCCGGCTTACGCCGGGAAATGGTCACATGACGGCGAGGCTCTTCGCCAAATGAAGAAGTTTCGACTTGATGATCGCCTGCAAGTGCCGCATGAATAATTTTTCTTTCAAAAGCAGGCATCGCCTGAAATCGATAGGAACGTCCCGATTCGGCAACTTTATCGGCCATTCGATGAGCGATGCCGCTCAACTGAGCCTTTCGCGTCTCACGATAATTCTCTGCATCAATCTCCAGCTTCATCCGGTGATCGGACTGCTTATTCACAACCAGATTGGCCAAAAATTGAAGCGCGTTTAATGTCTGTCCTTGTTTCCCGATTAATTTTGCCGCATCTTTTCCGGTAAACTGACAATGGCAGAGACGACTATTACGATCTTTGACTTGGATATTCGCCGTTAATCCCATTTTATCAATCAGATCTTCCAAATATTCCCTACCAGAATCAAACGCTGTCTTCTTCAGAGTGACCCGGACGAGCGCACGCCTAGCTCCTATACCAAGAAAGCCAGACCGCGGCTGATCGATAACCTGTATTTCTACTTCTTCTTCAGTCGCATTTAATTCCTCGAGGGCGAAAGAAACAGCTTCTTCAACCGTTTTTCCATATTTCGTGACTTCCCTCACTTCTCTTTGACGCCTCCTGGTTTTGGAGCCTCATGTTTTTCATAAATAATATAGGTTTGGAATATCATAAAAATATTACCGATGACCCAGTAAAGTGCCAGCGCAGATGGAAAATAGAAGGCTGGAATGGCGATCATAATCGGAAAGAAATAGGTCATCATCGCCATTTGCGGGTTGCCGCTGGTTCCCATCCGGCCCATCATAATTTTCTGTTGCAGAAAAGTTGTCAATCCGGCAATCACCGGAAGAATATAAAATGGATCCGAATGTCCCAGCTGAAACCAGAGAAAGGATTGACCCTTAATCGCGTCTGTACGCATGATCGCCTGATAAAAAGCGAAAAGAATCGGCATCTGAATAACAAGCGGCAGGCAACCAGCCAAAGGGTTAATATGGTTTTCCTGGAACATCTTCATTTGTTCCTCTTGAAGTTTTTGCTGCGTCTTCTGGTCCTTTGAACTGTATTTCTTCTGTAATTCCTTAATTTTCGGCTGCATATTCTGCATCGCCTGCGAGCTTTTGACCTGTTTGGCCATCAACGGCATCAAAACAAGCCGAACAATGATCGTCGTGATAATGATGGCGAGCCCGAAACTATTGCCGCAAAGATGAGCAATCTCGGTAATAAACCAAGACAAAGGGTAAACAAAATAATGGCTCCAGAAACCGGTGGTGTGACTATTGATTGGCTGATTGACATTGGAACAGCCCGAAAGCAGTAGGATCACGCCAAGCAGAATCCCTGTTCCGATCACTTTTTTACGCAAAACGTTACCTCCTCGATCGATCCGAACGATGTTTATCATTAGTATTTTTTTCCTTGCTTATTTTCTCCGGTACAGGATCAAAACCGCCCGGATGAAAAGGGTGACATTTCAATAGCCGTCTGAATGCCAACCATCCCCCTCTAATCGCGCCGAATCGGCCAATGGCCTCAACAGCATACTGAGAACAGGTCGGATAAAACCGGCAGGATGGCGGAGTTAAAGGAGAAATAAATTTCTGATACAGACGAATGAAAAAAATAAACACGTCTTTCATAATCTATCAAACGCCCTTTTAAATACTTTTAAGAATGTATCCGCAGGAATAAACCATTTTTGCAAATATCCTGTCATTTCGACGGATCCAGACCTAGCGATTAATTAATCCGTCATGACACCTGCTTTTTTCAGCACATGTCTCAAGCTTCCCTGAAATTCATGATAGGACATTGTTCGCACCGGACGACGTGAGATGATGATATAGTCATTGCCAAGCTCTAGTTCCTCTGAAAATTCTCGGAAACTTTCTTTAATCAATCGCTTAATATGGTTTCTCATAACCGCATTGCCCATCTTTTTGCTCACAGACAGCCCCAGCCGGGCATAAGATTTGTCCTCCTGTGCCAGTACATAGACGACAAATTGACGATTTGCAATCGATTTACCCTTATTAAAAACCACTTGAAAATCCTGATTCTTTTTTAATCGCCTAATTTTTTTCATTTTGTCCCTCCATAATGGGACTAATCAATTCTGCTCATTATTATCGGTTATTTTTGAACTGAAAAGCCTGTCCAAACCGGAAAATCAAGCAACAGCCCATTGGGAGCCGCACCTTTCCCGATTAGATTTAAACTTCAATTATTATAAAGGGAAAAAACCTGCTTCGCAAGATTTTCCAGATCGAAAGACTCATTATGCCGCTTCATTCTTGAAAAAAAACCACTGCATCTCACAGTGGCTTTATGCAGACAAAACTTTTCTTCCCTTGCGACGGCGTGCAGCTAATATCTTACGACCATTAGCAGTCGCCATTCTCGCACGGAAACCATGAACCCTTTTTCTGCTGCGCTTATTCGGTTGATAAGTACGTTTCACTTCTCTTACACCTCCTAACAAATATAAAAGAAACCCCTACCCGGAATCAAAAGATGCCGCGCTGAGCTGATTTTAAAATATTGTTCTTTATTATTCAATGAAAACCAGTCTGATTTATTATACGGATTAATAGCGGATAAGTCAAACATCCCCAGCATTGCAAAAGCTGTGGATAAATAAAGACAATTTTTTTATCTTTTTCACCATTTATCGACATCTTCTTCACAAATCATCAGCCTGTGCACAATTCCCTTGTTGACAATGTTATCCACAGTGGATAACATTGTCTGACGTTGCTTTACCGGCCATTTTTTGATATGATCATGTTACTCAAATCTGTGAAAAAAACTGGGGACTTTAGAAGTTTTCCACGGGGTGTGGATAACTCTGTGGACAGTTAATCAGTCCGGTTTTTAATCTTATCCACAGGATGTTCACTGCTGTGGATATCTTAAAATGAGGTTGGAAAACCTCCGCTGAACAACCCTATGAGCTGTGGATAATCCTGTGGGCGAAATAGCAAATATATTATCTATTTTTTTTCAATCCGGTTGATTAGCTGCCTGATTCCCTATATTTGCTATTTTTCATCCAAATTTGCGGATTCCTGATCGCTTTAGCATCGCACTTATCGAAGGCTATCCCGATAAACAGAGAGCCTGGCAAGTGTTCAATTACTGGCTGAACCCTCTATAGATATGCTCCCAGTTTCTAAAGAAGAACAGCGTTTTGTTAAACACTGCCTTTCATCCGTTCACCGTTATCGATCGGTGCGCGTGATTTTACTTTTGCGGACTGAATCTCTCCATCTGACTGAGGCTTTTTCGCCTGCAAAAATGAATAGAACAGCTTCAAAGCTGCAAGTACAGCAAAATGAATCTGTTTGTCCATCAGCAATTAACCAACGAACCTATTATTTCTGATATTTATTTAAGGAAATTTATGGCGTTCTATTCATTTTTATGCCTAAAAATTATTTATTTCTGCAGAACTACTTTTCAAGCTTATAATCATTTTTTTGAAAAGCAGCCGTTGTATTTACTATTTCCGATCCGTTTCGACAAAGATTAAAGGAGGACCGCCAGCGTTGAATAATCTTCAGGAAATATGGACACAAGCCTTGAGCCTTATTAAAAAAAAGCTGAGCAAACCCAGCTTTGAAACCTGGCTTAAAGAAACCCGCGCACAGTCGATTAATGGCCAAACATTGATTATCAGCGTTCCAAATGAATTTTCCCGGGACTGGCTCGAAGAACACTATTTCCGTCTGATTTCAGAAATTCTTTTTGATATTACCGGTGTCCGCTACAGTATCCAGTTCGTTATTCCGCAAAAAAGAAACGGACAATCTGCGCGGCGCGAATTGCCAGCTAAGAGAGAGAGTGATTCCATGAGGGAACAAAACAGCCCATCCGAAGACCGATATCGACGGAATAACGAAACAAGACGCATCGATGAATTTACAAACAATACGATGCTCAATTCCAAAAATACCTTCGAGACTTTTGTCATCGGTTCTGGTAATCGCTTCGCTCACGCTGCGTCACTGGCGGTAGCTGAAGCGCCTGCCAAGGCCTATAATCCTCTATTTATTTATGGCGGTGTCGGTCTTGGAAAGACGCATTTGATGCATGCGATCGGCCATTATGTCATCGAACACAACCCGGATGCCCGTGTCGTCTATCTCTCTTCTGAAAAATTCACAAATGAATTTATTAATTCAATTAGGGATAATAAAACGATAGAGTTTCGCAATAAATACCGCGGCGTTGATGTCTTGCTGATCGACGATATTCAATTTCTGGCAGGCAAGGAATCGACACAAGAGGAATTCTTTCATACCTTCAATGCTCTTCATGAGGAATATAAACAGATCGTCATCTCCAGCGATCGTCCGCCAAAGGAGATTCCAACGCTCGAAGACCGGCTTCGTTCCCGGTTTGAATGGGGCCTGATTACCGATATCACCCCGCCTGATTTGGAAACACGGATCGCTATTCTGCGAAAGAAGGCGAAAGCGGAAGGCCTTGATATTCCTAATGAAGTGATGATCTATATTGCCAATCAAATTGACACAAACATCCGTGAACTGGAAGGAGCGCTTATCCGCGTGATTGCTTTTTCCTCCCTAAACAATGAGGACATTAACGTCGATCTGGCAGCGGAAGCGCTAAAAGATATTATTCCTTCCGCTCGGCCGAAAACGATCACGATCCAAGATATTCAGATGGCTGTCGGCGAAGAATATCAAATGAGATTGGAAGATTTCTCTGCTAAGAAAAGGACGAAGTCGATCGCTTACCCCCGGCAAATCGCTATGTATCTGGCACGTGAACTCACCGACTATTCACTTCCAAAGATCGGCGAGGAATTTGGCGGGCGCGATCACACGACAGTCATTCATGCTCATGAAAAAATAACAAAGCAGCTCTCAGTTGATCGTGAGCTGCAGCAAAAAGTGAACGGGTTAATTGATCGGTTAAAAGCGCCGATAAAAGCGCAGTAAGGCTTTCTATAGAATTTTTAATTTCCATTAAGCAAAATGAGCCGTGATTGGTCAGGAGTGTTCGTATTCATATTGAAATTACCGGCATCCGTCCCGAAAATAGCGCACACCCCTGTGCATAACTTTCCTGATATATAAAAGAGTCGTACACAGATTATCAACATGTGGATAATTCACGCTTTCGGCAGTAAATCCACTTATCCACATATTCACAGAGACTATTACTATATCTACTACATTTTTAAAGTAATTAATATATTGGGGGAACGAAACATGCAAGAAACGCAAGAAACAAATTCAAGAGAAACACTGACTCTGAAATTCGTCGTTCTAAAAGATAAATTGACAGAATCCGTAAACCAGGTCATGAAATCCGTTTCCAGCAAAACGACGATACCAATTTTGACCGGTATCAAACTGACGGCGACCTCAGATGGAATCACTCTTACCGGAAGCAATTCCGATATCTCTATCAAATCCTTTATTCCTTGCGAAGAAGACGGCAGCGAAAACGCGACTGTCGCTACTGCCGGAAGTATCGTATTGCCTTCCCGTCTTTTTTCTGAACTGGTTCGTAAACTCCCTGATGAAGAAATCAAAATTGAAGTGAATAATCGGATGATCACAATCATTCGGTCTGGCCCTTCAGAATTTAATCTGAACGGACTCGATCCTGAAGAATATCCGAATCTGCCTGTCATTACAGGAAAAGACAGCTTCAACGTCCGCAAGGATCTTTTAAAGGAAGTGATCAAGCAGACTGTTTTTTCCGTCTCCGCGTCTGAGACACGCCCCGTACTGACGGGTGTCAAATGGATGATTCAGGATAACCAACTGATTTGCGTGGCAACAGACAGTCACCGGCTTGCCCAACGAAAGATTGCCATTGATAATGCTCATGAAATTGAAAATCAGGAACTGGTTATTCCGGGTACAAGCTTGAATGAACTTTTTAAAATATTGGATGATGAGGACGATGAGCCCGTCGAGATTGTGATGACTGCGAATCAGATATTGTTTAAATCCAACCATGTGCAGTTTTTCTCACGGCTGCTTGACGGCAATTATCCGGACACGAGCCGACTTATTCCAACCGACAGTAAAACGACGATTACGCTTGGAACGAAAGATCTTTATCGAGCAATTGAACGGGCTTCGCTCCTGGCTAAGGAAGAGAAGAACAACGTCGTCAAGCTGGTTACCGGAGATCAGGAAGTCGAAATATCTTCTCAGTCGCTTGAGCTTGGACGCGTTTTTGAGACCCTTTCAACGGAGAAGCTTGAAGGCGAGGAGCTGCGTATCTCTTTCAGCGCTAAATTCATGATGGATGCACTTAGCCGAATTGATGCGCAGAATGTCCGTATTCATTTTGTTGGTCCCATGCGTCCGATTATTATTCATCCAATTGGCGATGAACAGATTCTGATGCTGATTCTGCCGATCCGAACTTTCTAAATTGATGAAGACACGAAACAGCCGGAATGAAGATTAATCCGGCTGTTCATTGGTTATTCGGCAAATTATATAAACGATTTTAGAAGATTCCTGATGTGTGAGGAGCATGCATGGTGAAAAAAATTTTATTAAACAAAGATTCCGAATATATCACGCTTGGCCAGTTTCTCAAATTTGTCGGGCTAGTGCAGACTGGCGGCGAGGCAAAATATTTTCTGGAACAAGCGACAATCCAAGTGAATGGTCAAGATGAATCACGCCGCGGTAAGAAACTGCGTTCTGGCGATCAGATCCGGATAAATGGAACACACGAATTTATAATTTCAGAATCATGAGAGGAGTTCCCCGCGGTGAATCTCGAATCGATTGAATTGACGAATTATCGGAATTATGACAGTCTTTCGCTGTCTTTTTCCAATTCAGTCAATGTTTTTTTAGGGGAAAATGCTCAGGGAAAGACGAATTTACTTGAGGCGATTTATGTGCTCGCGCTGGCAAAATCCGCGAGAACAACTCATGACAAAGATTTAATCAAATGGGATCAAGAATATGGTAAAATAATAGGTAGACTAGCGAAGCGCGGCCATACGCTCCCCTTGGAGATTATTATTTCTAAAAAAGGAAAAAAGGCGAAGGCCAACCATTTAGAGAAACGCAGATTAAGCGAATATATCGGACTTTGCAATGCCGTCATGTTTGCCCCTGAAGATCTGAGCCTTGTCAAAGGCGGTCCCGCTCTGCGCCGGCGGTTTATTGATATGGAGCTGGGCCAGATTGCTCCTGTCTATATTCATGAATTGGGCCAATATCAAAAAGTTCTTCAGCAAAGAAATGCGCTTCTCAGAGACTATGGCCGTCATTCGAAGGGACAGGAGTCCTTCCTTGAGATCCTGACTGAAAAACTGTTTGCGCTTGCTTCAGAGATTGTCAGCAGGAGGCTGCTCTTTATCAGTCGTCTGAACGAATGGGCAGGCAAGATTCATGCTGAGATTAGTCATGGAAGAGAGACGCTGACCCTGCACTATCAATCAGCCGTCCGCGAGGTATTAGAAAGCTTCGATTCGTCAAAAATAGCAAAGGCTTATGAAACCAGTTATGGAAGCCTGAAACAAAGAGAAATTGATCGCGGAACGACGCTGATCGGACCGCATCGCGACGATTTGCAATTTGTTGTCAATGGATTTGATGTGCAGACCTTTGGTTCCCAAGGTCAGCAGCGAACCGCCGCACTTTCACTCAAACTCGCTGAGATTGAATTAATAAAAAGTGAAGTCGGCGAATATCCGCTCCTTTTACTTGACGACGTACTTAGCGAACTGGATGATGTCAGAAAAACACATTTGCTCAGCGCATTTAAAGAAAAGGTGCAGACTTTTGTCACAACAACATCCGTTGATGGTCTGGATCAGCAATTGCTTGATCGGGCTACACTTTTTGAAATTCAACAAGGAAAAGTAAATAGAATAATGGATTGAGACAATGTTTGTCCGCTTAGATTTTGAGATAATCATCATTCAGGCCAGTCATTTTACCGAATTGAGCGAGGTCAGAGCGGCGGACACTCAGGACGAATCGAAGGATCACAGCAATAATCAGCAACATTATGTGTCGGATGACACGAAGTTAGGTGGGTTACTATGAGTGAACAGCAAGAATCAAAACAGTCGTATGATGCCAGCCAGATTCAGGTCCTTGAGGGCCTTGAAGCCGTTAGAAAGAGACCGGGTATGTACATTGGTACAACCGGCGAGAAGGGTTTGCATCACCTGGTTTGGGAAGTTGTCGATAATTCCATTGATGAAGCGCTGGCAGGATTCTGCAGCCATATTCAGGTCAGTATTGATACAGACGGCGGCATTACGGTTCGGGACGATGGTCGTGGAATTCCGGTAGATATCCAGAAAAAAGTCGGGCGACCGGCTCTCGAAGTAATCATGACCGTTCTTCATGCGGGAGGTAAGTTTGGCGGTGGCGGCTATAAGGTTTCCGGCGGTCTGCATGGGGTTGGTGCTTCAGTCGTCAATGCCTTGTCGACGACCATGTGGGTCAAAGTTAATCGCAATGGCAATGTTTATTATCAGGAATATCACCGCGGCAAACCAGCTGAGGATATCAAAATTATCGGCAAATCTGAAGAGACCGGAACGATTACACATTTTATCCCGGATCCTGAAATCTTCAAAGAAACGACTGTTTTTGATTATGATACGCTGCGTGTCCGCATCAGAGAACTAGCCTTTTTAAATAAAAATATCCGTATCTCGATAGAAGATAAGCGCGAGCCAAAGAAAAAGGAAACCTTCCATTACGAGGGTGGGATTCGCTCATATGTTGAATTCATGAACCGTTCCAAGGAACCGCTTCATGAACCGATTGATCTGGAAGGCGAGAAAGACGGAATTAAAGTCGAAATCGCCATGCAGTATAACACCGGGTTTTCCAGCCAACTGTATTCTTTTGCCAATAATATCCATACTCATGAAGGCGGGACGCATGAATATGGGTTTAAAGTCGCATTAACCCGAGTGATTAATGATTATGCGCGTAAAAATCAAATTATCAAGGGCGCAGATCAGAATTTGTCTGGTGAAGATGTGCGTGAAGGATTGACAGCCATCGTTTCGATCAAGCATCCTGATCCGCAATTTGAGGGCCAGACGAAGACGAAGCTGGGCAATCCGGAGGTACGCACGATCACGGATAATCTGTTTGCAGACGCCTTTTCAAGATTTCTTTATGAGAATCCGGATACGGCACGGTTAATTGTTGATAAAGGAATTATTGCGTCCAGAGCGCGCAATGCAGCTAAGAAAGCCCGTGAACTAACCCGACGTAAAAACAGCCTGGAGAGCTCTTCTCTTCCTGGCAAACTGGCGGATTGTTCGTCCAAGGATGCCAGTATCTCAGAAATTTATATCGTCGAGGGCGATTCGGCGGGTGGATCGGCAAAACAGGGACGCGATCGGCTCTATCAGGCTATCCTGCCACTTCGCGGTAAAATCCTGAATGTCGAAAAAGCACGCCTAGATAAAATTCTTTCCAATGCGGAAATTCGGGCGATGATTACCGCGATGGGTACCGGCGTTGGTGATGAGTTCAATCTTGAAAAAGCGCGTTATCATAAGATCATTATCATGACCGATGCTGACGTCGACGGTGCCCACATTCGCACGTTATTGTTGACCTTTTTTTACCGCTTTATGCGTCCGCTGCTTGAGAATGGCTATGTTTACATCGCCAAGCCGCCGCTTTACCGCGTGCAGCACGGCAAGTCCATGCAATATGCCTACGATGATTCGGAGCGCGATCAGATTCTTGCCCAGATACCTGAGAATGCCAGAGCAACGATTCAGCGCTATAAGGGTCTTGGTGAAATGGATCCGGAACAATTATGGGAAACCACAATGGATCCGGAGAATCGACTGGTGCTTCAAGTTCATTTAGAAGACGCGATTGAAGCGGATCAGATTTTCGATATGCTGATGGGTGACCGTGTTGAGCCACGACGCGATTTTATCCAGGAAAATGCACAGTATGTGAATCAGGACGATCTGGACGTCTAAGTTCCAGGCAACATGCTGTTTTGAACGTTACAAGGAGGAAAAGTCATGTCTGAACAGGATAATACAAGAATACAACCGGCCAATATCAGCGAACAAATGCGTAAATCTTTTCTGGAATATGCCATGAGCGTCATCGTCAGCCGTGCGCTGCCGGACGTCCGCGATGGACTGAAACCGGTACACCGGCGCATTCTTTACGCGATGAATGAACTGGGTATTACCGCGGATAAACCGCATAAAAAATCTGCTCGTATCGTCGGCGATGTGATTGGCAAATATCATCCGCACGGCGACTCGGCAGTCTATGAGACAATGGTCCGTATGGCTCAAAATTTTAGTTACAGGTATGAACTCGTCGACGGACACGGAAACTTCGGATCGGTCGATGGTGATCCGGCAGCCGCGATGCGTTATACAGAAGCTCGGATGTCAAAAATATCGATGGAAATGGTTCGTGATATCCGCAAGGAAACGATCGATTTTACCGGCAACTATGATGATTCAGAACAGGAACCGGTCGTTCTTCCTGCTCGTTTTCCGAACCTGCTTGTTAACGGAGCTTCTGGAATTGCGGTCGGAATGGCAACGAATATACCGCCGCATCAGCTAGGCGAAGTCATTGATGCCGTACTCGCTCTAAGTAAAAATCCAGACATCAGCATTGATGAATTAATGCAGTATATTCCTGGTCCTGATTTTCCGACCGGCGGGTTGATACTGGGACGCGAAGGGATCAAACGTGCATACCGGACAGGCCGCGGATCGATCATCGTTCGCGCCAAAGTCGAGATTGAGGAAAAGGCCAGTGGCAAGCAGGACATTGTTGTGACGGAGATTCCTTATCAGGTGAATAAGGCAAAACTGATTGAACGGATTGCTGAACTGGTCAAGGAGAAGAAACTGGATGGCATTACCGATTTGCGGGATGAGTCGGACCGGCAAGGCATGCGGATGGTCATCGAAGTCCGCCGGGATGCGAACGCCAATGTTCTGCTGAACAATCTGTATAAACACACTGCACTGCAAACGAGTTTCGGGATTAATATGCTGGCGCTCGTCGACAATCGACCGCGTGTTTTGTCATTGAAAGAATGTCTGCATTATTACTTGAAGCACCAAGAAGAAGTCATCCGACGCAGAACGGCATTTGATCTGAAGAAGGCTGAAGCCCGGGCGCATATTCTGGAAGGTCTGCGGATTGCGCTTGATCATCTGGATGCGGTGATTACGCTGATCCGCAATTCGAAAACAGTCGATATTGCCCGATCTGGCTTAATGGAGAACTTTGCATTGACTGAAATTCAGGCTCAGGCAATCCTCGATATGCGCCTGCAGAGGCTGACCGGCCTCGAAAGAGAAAAAATTGAGCAGGAATATGCGGAGCTAATCCAGCGGATCACAGAATTAAAAGCAATCTTGGCTGATGAACAGAAAGTATTGCATATTATCCGCAAGGAATTGCGCGAAGTCAAGGAAAAATATAATGATGTTCGCCGGACTGAAATTACAGTCGGTCTTGATCTAATTGAGGATGAAGACTTGATCGAAAAAGAAGACATCGTGATTACCGTTTCGCATACCGGATATGTGAAACGGATGCCAGTTAATACGTATAAAAATCAAAACAGAGGCGGTCGCGGAATTCAGGGGATGGGTACGAATGAGGATGATTTTGTCGAGCACCTCTTTCAGACGAATACCCATGATCATGTGCTCTTTTTCACCAATAAGGGACGGGTTTACCAGTTAAAGGGGTATGAGATTCCGGAACTGGGCCGCACGGCGAAGGGTATTCCGATCATTAATTTGATTCAGATTGAGAAAGGCGAATACATTACCGCCTTCTTTCCGGTTACTGAATTTGATGACTCCCATTATCTTGTCTTCCTGACGCGAAACGGCATTACCAAGCGTTCGTCTTTGACCGATTTCTCGAATATCCGTAAGGGTGGTTTATTCGCGATCACTGTCCGCGACGAGGATGAATTAATGGCTGTGCGGCTGACCGATGGCCGGCAGGATCTAATTGTCGGAACGAAAAAAGGAATGGCGATCCGTTATCATGAAACCGATGTACGCGCTATGGGTCGAACGGCGGCTGGAGTGAAAGCGATCACGCTTGATCCCGGTGATGAAGTGGTCGGGATGGGAGCTGCTGGAGAGAACAGAGATGTTCTGATTGTTACAGAGAATGGTTTCGGTAAACGAACGGCTTGTAGCGAGTACAGGATTCAAACACGCGGCGGCAAGGGACTGAAGACCTGCAATATCACCGAAAAAAATGGTGATTTGATTGCGATGCGCACGGTTGAGGAAGATGAGGATCTGATGATTATTACGGCGAATGGAGTGATCATCCGGATGCCGGTCTCCGGTATCTCAAGATTGGGTAGAAATACGATGGGCGTCACATTAATCCGTGTCGATGACGATGATAGTGTCTCAACGATTGCCCGTATCCAGAACAACGATGGGATTGAGGAAGCCGCAGAGGATACAACAGAGAAAGAAGACTGACAGGGTCGTTTGATTGGCGGAAGAATCTTGGGAGGGGGGACAACAAGATGCTGGTTAAGGCGCAAGTGCTCAAGCCTGGTTTTATTCTGAAGAGAGATATCTATTCCAGGTCGACCGCACCGCTCATGAGGGCAGGAACCGTGCTTACAGAAGAGCATATCGCTTTTTTGCGAGCTTTTCTGATCCAATCCGTCGAGGTGGAGTCGCATCTGTCGAGTGGTCAGAAATTAATGGCAAAGGATGTGGCTGCAGAAAATCAATCTGAGCAGCCCAGTGAAGAGATAGGGAATAGTTCGAGACCCAAAACATTAAATGATCAATATCGTGAAGCGGTGCTCTGTTACGCTGCTTTTTTTAAAAACTGGCAATCTGGAGCAGGACTAGACATCGGTCTATTCCGGAAGATAATGATTCCCTTATTAGAGGGTGTTATGAAAGATCCAGCATGGTTGTCTCGCTATTTGACGGGAACGATGATGACGCGCAGCCATGCTGATCGCAATATCGCGCTAGGGCTCTTGGCCGCTTTTCTCGCCAGAAAACTCAATGAATCGCCAGGAGATGTCACTCAGATTGGTCTGGTGGGTATGCTTGCAGATTGCGGCCTTTCTAAATTGCCCCCCTCTTTATTTAATCATGAAGGTCATTATATTGGCGGCGATCATACTTTATTTGAACGCCATGTGGCAGATAGCTATACGTTACTAAGAAATGTGCCTTCACTGAAGGATGAGTTTGTTATTGCAGTGACCCAGCATCATGAACTGGAGGACGGGAGCGGCTATCCGCTTCATTTGACTGGAAATCAAATGAGTATTCCCGGTAAAATACTTGCCGTTTGCGATCATCTGCTTGATGAGATGACTAAGGAACACCGGAATGGTTCGATTATCAGCTGCATGGATTGGATGGCCGCCAATGAATTTGGCAAACTGTCAAAATATATCCTGGATAAACTTGAAATGGAAATTATGACACTATTTATTGGCACTAAAGTGGAATTGTCTACCGGTCAAAGAGGTAAAATCCAGTTTGTCATGGATGAATTTCCGACGAGGCCGATTATTAGTCTAGACAGTAATCAAGTGATCGCTCTTTCGGCAAATCGGGCGCTCAGGATTGTTTCGGTTGGATAAATATTGACCTTTTATGGGAATGGCACGGCTAAGCCGCACAGGTGACATTTGGAAAATAAAAATTCCTTTCAAACTAAAGAAAAAGATTTATAATGAACAAGATAGATTTTCGGACTTATTTTATGTATGAGTATTATGAAAAAGCACAGCGAAAATCTGCCATTATTAGAAAAGTGTTATTTTACCTCATTACCTTGACACCCCTCGGGCCAATTGGTACGCTATCAATAAATTTTTCGGGTTATAAAACAAATTATTTGGAGGGTCATAGCATTGATGAGAGAGGATAAATTTTCCAAAGAGTCATTAACTTTTGATGATGTTTTGTTGATTCCCGCAGCCTCAGATGTTTTGCCAAGGGACGTATCGATCAGTACAGCACTAACTCGTACCTTGCATTTGAATATTCCGATTATCAGTGCCGGTATGGACACAGTTACTGAGGCGGCGATGGCGATTGCAATGGCCAGGCAAGGCGGTATGGGTGTTATTCACAAAAACATGTCGATTGAAGAACAGGCTGAACAAGTAGATAAAGTCAAACGTTCAGAAAGCGGCGTTATCACTAATCCTTTTTTTCTGACTCCGGAAAACCAGATTTTTGACGCGGAACACCTGATGAACAAATATCGTATTTCCGGTGTTCCCATCGTTGATAATTCCAGAGATCAGCATTTGGTAGGCATTCTGACCAATCGCGATATGCGTTTTGTCAAAGATTATTCGGCATCAATCGGTCAGATGATGACCAAGGAAAATCTGGTCACGGCACCGGTTGGAACCAGCTTGAAAGAAGCCGAAGAAATTCTTAACCGTAACAGGATTGAAAAACTACCACTCGTTGATGATAATGGCGTCCTGAAGGGCCTCATCACCACAAAAGATATTGAAAAAGTTGTCGAATTTCCAAGTTCCGCAAAAGATGAGCACGGCCGTCTGCTTGTCGCAGCAGCAGTTGGTGTAACATCTGATGCGATGGTTCGTGTAGAAAAATTGGTCGATGCCGGCGCTGATGCTTTGGTGATCGATACGGCACATGGTCATTCTAAAGGTGTTCTTCAGAAGGTAGCTGAAATCAGAAAGAATTTTCCAAAAGTCAGTCTTATTGCTGGCAATGTAGCAACTTCCGAGGGAACCAAAGCCTTGATTGATGCTGGTGTCGATGTCGTTAAAGTTGGTATCGGACCTGGCTCGATCTGCACCACTCGCGTCGTCGCAGGGGTCGGTGTTCCTCAGATTTCAGCCGTTTATGATTGCGCAAACGAGGCGGACAAGCATGGTGTGGCTATTATCGCCGATGGCGGGATTAAATATTCAGGAGATATCGTCAAAGCTCTGGCGGCAGGTGGCAGTGCAGTTATGCTCGGCGGTCTTCTTGCCGGAGTGGCTGAAACGCCTGGAGAAACAGAGATTTTTCAAGGGCGGCAGTTTAAGGTTTATCGGGGAATGGGTTCCGTCAGTGCGATGGAACAAGGAAGCAAAGACCGTTATTTTCAAGAAAATCAAAAGAAATTGGTTCCGGAAGGAATTGAAGGCCGCGTTCCGTATAAGGGTACATTAGCGGATACGATTTATCAGCTAATCGGCGGTCTTCGCTCCGGCATGGGTTACTGTGGAGCAGCGACAATCAGAAACTTACGCGAAGATGCGCGGTTTACAAGAATTACTAACGCAGGATTACTGGAAAGTCATCCGCATGACGTTCAGATTACCAAAGAAGCGCCGAATTATTCTATTAAATAAAAAAAGTCATCTTCGCTTATGCGAGTGATGCGGATTTTTTCTCGAGACGATTAGTTTCGCCTCGGTTTTCTATGTATGCGGGATGTTCCGCAATTTATTCGGGGGTGTAGGGGTTGAATTTCAGTAAAAAACTGCGTCAGTATGCAGTTATTGGTCTCGTCTTTGTGTTGGTGCTGGCAATTTCTATTCAGGGGCCGTTTGCGAAGAAAGCTGAAGCGGCGAATACCCTGGGATTAAAGGCAAAATCAGCCATTCTGATCGATGCCAATAGTGGCCGAATTTTGTATGAGAAGAATGCGGACAAGCGTTATCCGCCTGCCAGTATGACAAAAATGATGACCGAATATCTGGTGATGCAGGCGCTTCATCAAAAAAAACTGACGTGGAACACTAAAGTTTCGATAAGCAATTATGCCTATACGATCTCTCAGAATCGCTCATTCTCTAACGTTCCGCTGCGAAAAGACTATCAATATACGGTTCGTGAACTTTATGAAGCAATGGCCATTTATTCGGCAAACGGTGCGACTATTGCTCTTGCTGAAAAAGTCGGCGGAACGGAAAAACATTTTGTCGATTTGATGAACCAGACTGCGCATAAACTGGGAATGAACGGGGCGCAGTATATTAACAGTAGCGGTCTTGATAATGTCGATCTCGGCAAATACGCACCCTATGGCGGCAAGAACGATTCCAATGAACTATCTGCTCGTGATATTGCCAAACTGGCTTATCACGTCATCAAGGACTATCCGGAAGCACTGAATATCTCAAAAATACCGTTGAAGAAGTTTACGGCTGGTGTGGATACTCCGATCCAAATGGTGAACTGGGATTATATGCTTCCCGGCTTCGGAGCGGATATGGCGAAATTCACTTATCCGGGTGTTGATGGACTGAAAACGGGTCATACCGATCTTGCAGGTTATTGTTTTACGGGGACGGTTAACCGCGATGGGCACCGCCTGCTCAGCGTTGTGATGGGGACCGATTCGGATGCCCAACGTTTTGAGCAGACGCGTGCGTTATTTGATTACGGTTATCAGCAGTTTTCGCTGAAGACTGTCGCCAAAAAAGGAACAGCAGTCAAAGGAGCAAAAAATGTCCCTGTTCATGATGGCAAGCAGCCTTCAGTCAAAGTTGCTTTCAGCGAACCTGTTCAGACAACTGTTTCGAACGGGAAGAAGGCCGGTGCTTCCTTTAAGGTTGTGCTGGATCGCAGTAAACTGAACAAAGACGGTTCGCTTGAAGCTCCTGTGAAGAAGGGTGAACGAATCGGTTATGCACTAATGAAAACATCGGATGGTTCCTACGGATCACTCTATAATACTGATAAAGTTTCTGTTGTTGCCGGAAATCAAGTGGACAGGAACAATTGGCTGGTTCGGATGTTTAAGGGGATTGGCGGTGTATTCTCTGGGCTTTTTCACTGGATTGGCGGTCTGTTCTAAAATTGAATGAATGAAAGAATTTCAGGATTCGGAGAAAAAATCTCTGAATCTTTTTTATTTGAAGGCAATGTCAGAAAGCTGCATAATGGAAAGCTATTAAACTCTTTTTTCGTGGAGTAAACGACGGTAAAAAAGCTTTCTTAAAAAAATAATAAATATTATTCAAATATATACTCCACGTTTACTTGGGTTTTGGTGTAAACTAGATTTACTAATTAAATAATTCCAAGTAATCAATGGGGGATTGACATGGCACAGACAGGTACAGAAAGAGTCAAACGAGGTATGGCGGAAATGCAAAAAGGCGGCGTCATCATGGATGTTGTGAACGCTGAGCAGGCAAAGGTTGCCGAAGAAGCAGGCGCGACAGCCGTTATGGCGCTAGAACGGGTTCCTTCAGATATTCGTAAAGCAGGCGGCGTGGCCCGAATGGCCGATCCGACAATTGTCGAGTCGGTTCAAAAGGCGGTAAGCATACCTGTAATGGCTAAGGCAAGAATTGGTCATATTGTTGAAGCACGCGTGCTGGAAGCCATGAAAGTGGATTATATTGATGAGAGTGAAGTACTGACACCGGCTGATGATGTCTATCATATTGATAAGAAAACATTCACGATTCCTTTTGTCTGCGGCTGCCGCGATTTGGGCGAAGCAGCACGGAGGATCGGTGAAGGAGCAGCCATGCTGCGTACGAAGGGTGAACCTGGCACTGGCAATATCGTTGAGGCCGTGCGTCATCTACGTCTCGTCAATAGTCAGGTACATAAAGTACTCGGCATGTCACCGGAGGAAATCATGGTTTTTGCTAAAGAATTGGGTGCACCCTATGAAATTCTGCTGCAGATCAAGGAGGCTGGCCGCCTTCCGGTCGTTAATTTCGCGGCTGGCGGGGTCGCCACGCCGTCTGATGCGGCGTTAATGATCGAGCTGGGTGCGGACGGTGTTTTCGTTGGATCAGGTGTCTTTAAATCGGAGAATCCGGCGAAGTTCGCGCGTGCGATCGTTGAAGCGACGACTTATTACAAGGACTATGAGCGAATTGCTGAATTGTCAAAAGGTCTCGGTACGCCGATGAAGGGCATTGATATGAGTACGCTGACTGCGGCCGACCGCATGCAGGATCGCGGCGAGTGAGGTGAGCGGCAATGGGGGTCAAAATTGGTGTATTAGCCATTCAAGGTGCTGTCAGTGAACATGTGCGGGCACTGAAACAGTCAGGCGCGGAAACGTCGCTTGTGAAGCTTCCTAAAGACTTAGATGAACTGGACGGTCTCGTGCTCCCTGGCGGTGAAAGTACAACCATGCGCCGCCTGATGGACAAATACGGCTTAATCGAAGCCGTTCGTGCCTTTGCCGAACAAGGTCACCCAATATTCGGTACCTGTGCCGGTCTGATTTTGATGGCTAGGCAAATTGATGGTGAACCGTCTCCGCATTTACAATTAATGGATATTGACGTCAAACGCAATGCGTTTGGCGGTCAAGTGGACAGCTTTGAAACAGAACTTAAGATTAAGCCCTTTGAGACGCCCTTTACAGGTGTTTTCATCCGCGCACCTTATATTAATCAAGTCGGACCGGAAGTCGAAGTATTGGCGATGTATGAGGACCATATCGTTGCTTGCCGGCAGAAGCAATGGATCGTCTCGGCCTTTCATCCGGAATTAACTGAGGACTACAGGCTGCATCGCTATTTTGTACAAATGGTTGAGGATCATCGATGAGCGCTTGCATTTTTGTCCGGATTATAGTAAATTCTTGTTGAGTGTAAAAGAAACTTGATGACGGGAAAAAGTAATGGGGCTATGCATCTGTGCAGAGAACCGCTGGGGGTGCGAAGCGGGCGGATGAGCGTCACGAATCCATTCCCTGAGAGATGCCGGACAAAAGGCGAAATAACGGTTCATTCTCGTTATCGAATGATTAAGCGGCTGATCAGTTTTTTTTGTCAGCAATTTGGGTGGCAACGCGGGTTCAATCTCGTCCCTTCTTTTTCAGGGGACGGGATTTTTATTTTTTCGGCTCATGCTTCTCGGACAGGTTCTCTCCGGCAAATATGAAGCGGGAAAATTTAACTTTTTAACTAATCAGGAGGTAGCAGAGATGCTTGACATGAAACTTTTAAGGGAACATTATAATGAAATCAAGCAGAAGCTGAATAAACGCGGCGAGGATCTGAGTGATTTCAAAAGATTTCCCGAACTCGATCAGAAAAGGCGAGATTTGATCAATCAAACTGAAGTGCTTAAAGCAAAGCGCAATGAGGTCTCGGCAAATGTCGCGGCGAAAAAACGGGCTAAAGAAGATGCCAATGATCTGATTGCTTCCATGCGGGAAGTCAGCACGCAAATTAAGACAATCGATGGTGAATTGCACGGCGTAGAAGATGCGCTGCATCAGGTGATGCTCTCGATTCCCAATATACCGCATGAAAGTGTTCCGCTGGGGGATGACGAGAAGGATAACAAACCGATTCGTTTCTGGGGCGATCCGGCGACGTTTTCTTTTGAACCGAAGCCGCATTGGGATATTGCCACTGCACTTGGCATTCTCGATTTTGAACGGGCTGGAAAAGTGACGGGCAGCCGTTTTGTATTTTATAAGGGCCTTGGTGTCCGGCTGGAGCGGGCATTGATCAGCTTCATGCTCGATCTCCATGAAGAAAAGCATGGCTACACCATGATGATGCCCCCTTATATGGTGAATCGGGACAGCATGACCGGTACCGGCCAGTTGCCGAAATTCGAAGAGGATGCTTTTAAAATCGCCGATGATCGTGATTATTTCCTGATTCCGACAGCAGAAGTGCCGGTCACCAATTACTATCGCGATGAGATCCTTAACGGAGAGGATCTGCCAATCGCTTATGCTGCCTACAGTGCCTGTTTCCGCTCAGAGGCTGGATCGGCCGGACGTGATACACGCGGCATTATCCGCCAGCATCAATTTAATAAAGTGGAACTCGTTCGCTTTGTAAAGCCTGAGGATTCTTATGAACAATTGGAAATGCTGACGGGACATGCCGAAGAAGTCTTGCGGCTGTTGAATCTTCCCTATCGGGTGGTCAGCATCTGTACCGGTGACCTCGGATTCACAGCTGCAAAGAAATACGATTTGGAGGTCTGGATTCCCAGTCAGAATACCTATCGTGAAATTTCTTCCTGCAGCAATTTCGAAGACTTTCAGGCCCGCCGAGCGAATATTCGGTTCCGTCGCACGCCGAAGGCAAAACCGGAATTCGTGCATACCTTGAACGGCTCCGGACTCGCGGTCGGCCGCACGGTAGCCGCCATTCTGGAAAATTACCAGCAGGAGGACGGGAGCGTTTTGATTCCGGAAGCACTCCGTCCTTATATGAGAAACCATGACCGGATTGCTCCGGCAGAATAAGTTCGTCTAAGGAGGTTAATCATTAATGCCCTTTCATCAAAAAGTCGATACGGAAGCCAGACTGACACGGATGATTGAAGATATGGGGATCACCCTGAATCCGAAAAAACCTTCAGAAAAAAAGAATGAAAAAGAGCAGGAAAATAAAAAGGGTACAGAAAACAATCCGTCCTGAAAGAAAAACAGCCTGATCGCGCTTGATTAACGTGATCAGGCTGTTTTTTTCTCTAAATGCGTTCGGCGGGAAATAATTGCTCCTCAATGTCGGCGACCACTCGGTCAAATGAATGCGGATGGTGAACCAGATCGTAGTCCTCAATATTAATTTTCTGCACTGGGCAATCTCGAAAAGTGTTAATCCACTGCTCATAACGCTGATCCATCTCTTTCCAGTAACGGACAGGCGTCTGTTTTTCCATACTCCGACCACGCTCTAAAATACGTTCAATCGTCGCTTCAAGACTGCCATGCAGATAGATCAGTAAATCGGGCTTACGAAAATATGGGGTCATGACCATCGCCTGAAACAGGCTGGTATAGGTTTGATAATCCGCTTCCGACATCGTCCCCTTCTCATGATGCATAGCCGCGAAGACGCCGGTATCTTCATAGATTGATCGATCCTGAACGAAGCTGCAGGGGTCGATTGCCATTCGTTTGCTTTCCTTGAAGCGTTCGCTGAGAAAGTAAATCTGCAGCTGGAAGACCCAGCGTTCGAAATCCTGATAAAAGGCATCCAGATAAGGATTGCCGTCAACTTTTTCAAGAGAGGTCTGAAAATGCAGCCGGGAGGCTAGTTCTTCGGTAAACGTCGTCTTGCCGATACCGACCATGCCAGCCACGGAAATCAATCGTTTCGGTGAATTCATGTTACTGTCCATTGCCCTAATCAATCGCCTTTCTGACTCATGACGAAGCCGCCAGAGTTGCTTACAAATATACCTTCAAGTTTAGCATGCACCTCATTTTTTGAAAAGTGCTGACAACCGCTTGATGAGTAAAGGATTGGTGATTCAATGCGGATGATGAAAACGGGTACGGATGACATTAACAGAATGAAAAAATAGTGTCCTGTAAGTAAAGACTACGCTTTCATTGATTTAACTGAAAGTTGACACAAGAACATATTTTGTGCTATATTTTAGTAAACCATTTTACTCGTTTATATATAAATCTGGATGTAAGAATGAAGACCCTTCCTTGAAGTGTAGTAGTTTTTACTTCTGGAATGGTCTGTTTTTATGTGCAGTATGGTATGAAGGATGAATGGTTTTAGTTCAAGCGCGGGCAGCGCAAGGTTTTAGGGAGGCAGTACGATGCAAAACGGTAAAGTAAAATGGTTTAACGCAGAAAAAGGCTACGGCTTCATCGAGGTCGAAGGCGGAAACGATGTATTCGTTCACTATTCTGCAATCGAAGGCGATGGTTTCAAGACGCTTGAAGAAGGTCAGGAAGTCAGCTTCGAGATTGTCGAAGGCAACCGCGGACCTCAGGCAGCAAACGTTCAGAAACTGTGAACCTCAGCCATAACCGGTGATGCGGAAAGCAGTCCTCTCTAAACAAGGACTGCTTTTATTTGTTGTCCTGGCGCTGTATTCATGCATAAAGGTTGCTTCCCCGAAGATGTAGAATGCCCTCCTAATCCCCGAGTGAAACGCTGCCTCTGTTCAAAGGCTTTCTTTTTCTGTATAATATTCTATGTCGCAAAAAAGCGGTACAAAAAAATTTGGCTCTGTAGCTCAGTGGATAGAGCGTCGGTTTCCTAAACCGTGCGTCGGAGGTTCGATTCCTCTCAGGGCCATCAATGTTACACGTGGAACCCCTTGTATATCAAGGGGCTTTTTGCTATATATAAAAATTGATACAGATTAAACGTTTATTACTGATACAGGGAAAAACAATGTTTTATGGCACTCAAAAACCCCGATATTAGACCAAAGTCCAAGAACGGGGTTCAGCTTAGTATTTTCCTTTCTCAGCAAAAAATTAATATTGAATAAGACTAATATTGAATAAGTCCTTGAGATCTAATGACATCGAGCAGGGATTTTCTTTTTTTTGATTGATTATCCATAGCTTTTGCAATCTGATTAGTAAAAGTGTCAATTCGTCGATTTTTGTTACGCAGATCATAATATTGAGAAACCGTTTGATCATAATTTTCTAATTCATGAACTATCTTTTCCGAAGAGTGATACTTATTTTCATGATAAATTTTGTTTTCAGGTAATCGTGGTTTTAATTCTGGCGATTGGTCAGGATAGCCAATCGCCATGCCGACAACCAGAAAAGTGTATCTTGGAAGATGCAATAGACCAATAACGGCTTCCGTGTCATTCAATATACTACCTAGGTATACGGTTCCGAGTCCCATACTTTCAGCAGCAACCACGATATTTTGAGCGGATATGAATGCATCACTTAGCGATCTTAGAAAATAATCAAACGAACCTAAAACTTGAATGGATTTTCCTTTTTCCTGAGCAATTTCCGCATTTCGATGCAAATCAGCTGTGATAACAAATAATCGGGCTGATTCAGCGATGTAGGTCTGATTACCGATTTCGGCTAATGCTTTCTTCTCCTTTTCATCTATGATATCGATAATGGAGTATTGCTGCAAAAAGCTGTTTGTTGGCGCATGCTGTGCCGCTTGAATTAAAAGATCGACCTTCTCTTGCGGAACGTTTTCATTGGAGAAACCGCGTATGCTGCGGTGATTTAATAAAAGCTGGATGGTTTCATTCATGTAAAAAGCCTCACTTTATTAGACGATTTAGGTCATCATTAATTAAAATGACGGATCTGAGGAATAGAGAGAATGACAGATGTCGAGATAATCAACGTACCGCTCAAAATCAGCATAGAGAGCGTACCACCAATGGTTTGAGCGATCCAACCTGTAAGCAGATAGCCAACCGGCATGAGTGCAAATGATCCGATCATATCCAAACTGGCAACACGTCCAAAGGATTCATTTTTGACCAGCTCTTGAAGACTGATCTCCCAAATCAGTCCGAAAACCATAATGCCCACACCTTCAATGAGCATGAGCGACATCAGTGCGAAGCCATTTGGAATTAGAGCCATTAGGAAAAATGAGCAGCCTCCAATACCAATACCCATATAGGCGATGACTCCCCGGTGTTGCCACCCTTTCCTCATTCCGTAAGCTAAAGCGGCTAATGTGCCGCCGATGCCTTCACAGGACATGATCAGTCCATAAACGTAAGCAGGAAAACCAAAATGAAATTTGACAAGCCAGGGAATTAAGATTGCAGTGATCCCGCTTCTGCAAATATTGAGCAGGCTAAGATCAAGGATTGTTACCCAGAGCCAAGTATGCTTTCTGAGGATGCTTATTCCTGCAAAACATTCATGGAAAAAACTTTTTTTACCTTTAATCAATGACTTATGGACTTTTCCCTCACCAGTCAAAAACAGCAGGCAGATCAATGAAACCACATAGGTCGCTGCGTCAACACCAAACCCAACGGGTGCAGAGAATACGGAAACAATCATGCCGCCTAGTGCAGGACCTAGCAGTCGCATCAATTGTACGCTGGCTTGCAAAAGTGATATGGCACTCGTTCGAATGTTGGGAGTAAAAACAGTTGCACGTAAAGCGGCAAATCCAGGATCAAATAATCCGTTCATCAGCCCGATCATCGCTGCCATTGCAATCAGAAGGGTAATCGTCAAATGTCCTGAGAGGCCGAGTATCATTCCTAAACAGGTTAAAATAGCACGTACGAAGTCTGCAAGCTGCATGATTCGGACCCGATTCAGCCGGTCAACGATCATACCGGAAAAGGGAAGGACGATGACATTTGGCAGCATATAGCTAGCCATAACAGTGCCCATTTCCAATGTCGAATGGCTAAGCGAGTAGACGATCATCGGAAAAATGATCAAGGTGATCGAACTGCCTAATGTTGAGAGCGTGTTGCCGATCCAGAGTGCGCGAAATGCTCCGGACTGAAACAATGGCTCAAACAGAGAGAAAACGAGTTTCCGGGAAGTTACTGATTTAGAAGTTTTCATTATGATGTTCATTGCCACCCCCCTCGCTGGAATGTCTTCAATATACAATGGGTGTTTTTCTTTGTATAATAGTTAAAAATCACATCAGATATTAATTTCATTAATATCAGCGGGGGCATTATCAATGGAACTCAGTGATTTACGTATTTTTCAGGCGGTAGCAAGGTATCAATCTTTTTCTAGGGCTGCTGAAAATCTGGGCTATGTCCAATCGAATGTCACGTTACGAATAAAAAAACTAGAGAACGATTTGAATGTCCCCTTATTTCGTAGAACTAACCGCGGGGTAGAAATCCTTCCGTCAGCTGATACTTTGCTAACGTACGCAGACAAAATCCTATCATTGATCGATGAGGCAGAAGAAAAATTAACCTCTCGAGCCCATTTATCGATAGGAGCCACACCGATTTTATCTGCTCAACTATTTCCGATGTTTATTCAGCGGATTCGTCTCCATTTACCTCAAGTGAAAATCGAGGTGAAAACAGATAATAAAACAAAATTATATTCAAGCCTCAGACATAATCTCATTGATGGTATTTTTGTAAATGAAGAAACAATTCCTGATGGGTTCAGTTCCATTTTTTCCTACACCGAAAAGCTCTTCCTAGTCTCAACCCAATCAAATTATGATCGTAGAGATCCCGAAGTAGCTGTTGTGAATAAAAACCCTCATTGCCCTTATAGAAACACGTTGCTCAATTATTTGGACAGCAGAATGAAGAATCTGGACATTGTTGAATATGACACTTTGGAGCCTATTCTTAGAAGTGTGGAGAGCACGAACGCAGTAACTGTTTTACCTCAATCCTTGGTTTCGTCAAACATGAAAAAAAGTCTATTACCAAAGAATATGAATTCAATTCCTGTTCATTTTGTTGTAAAGCAGGCGAATGCTAAGAAAAAAACAGTAAGAAAGATTATTGAAGCATTAAAAGCCCAAGAAGTTTAACTGTTTAGTCTGCAATATAGGTGTTCTCCTTCATAAACTCTGACGCGTGAATGGGCGCCTTCAGTTTCAAGAATACGTTGAACCGTATCTCTTGCCGCTTCCAACCTTGGATCTGTCATTTTTATGAAGACTCTTTGTAGGGGACAGCTGCCAAAATTCCAGTCGAACGAATGACCTTCTGTGCCATTCCATCGTTTGATAAAGGCCAGCATTTCTGCACATGCCAGACCATTTGAAAAATAAACGCGATGACAAATATCCATACCGCTAATATTGTAGAGTTATCGGCAGAGAAAAATTAATAAATTTAAAATGGGGATGTGTAAGAAAATTGATGAAAAAGTTGTCATTTTTACTTGTTATAATCGTTCTCGTTCTTGAGGGATGCTCGGCGTCTTCAGTTCAGCCGAAGAAAGAAGAGATGAAAACGACAACGAACTTCACGAAGAAGCAGAAACCTAAGGTAACCACGCCGCAATCAGTTATCGGCAGTAGTGCGAATCCAAATCGATTATTAACCGCTTCGAAAAAAATAGATCCGGATATGGTTGGGGTCAATATCTCAGAAGGTTATCTTGAATTTTATGAATACGAGGGAAAAGGACATGACTATTACAAGCAACCTGCCTGGACGCTACATAGATATATGGCCGAATCAAACCTTCCGTTGCTGAATGCTATACGCAACAATCCGAATTTCAAAGGCGTGTCGATCCGAATCTATGCTAACTTCAACCATGACTATACGATCGAAAGCACGACCACTTACTCCAAAAAGGCGCTTCAGCAAGTAAATACTGCTTCGCAAACGACTTCAATCAAAAAGGTCTTAACGTTCTGGGGGAAAGCGGACTATTCACTTATGGATCCGTTCATGTATCGGAATGATCTGAAATATTATTCATCTGTCCGGAATGTCAAGGATGTCTTCTTCCACGATCACAAGGTTGATCATTACAACTCGATACAGCCGACAACGTTTGGCACTTTCCTGCTTCAAGGGACTGTTTCAGGAAAAATTGATCCAGTTTATAACTGGGGCGCAACAGGGGCGATTGACCGGGATCAGATCTTAAGAGATCACGCAAACATGGTGTCCTATTAAGCAGGAACTCAGAATCCGCAATAAACGGTGCAATTATCGAAATACGGGAGATACTATGATTTCTACGATTGAATTGAGGAGAATTAATTTTACGTGTTGAGTGGGAACAAAATAATATCAAGACTACTGATAAATTTGAGAGTATCAGTAGCTCATCTTATTGTCGTATTTTTGAGGCTAATCGTTCTGATTACTTCCAAACGCGTTAAGCACAACTTTCGCCATTAACTGATTATCGTCATTGATTGAAGCTGTCATGTAGTTGTTGTAGGCCGGATCGCTTTTGCGCAAATGAATCATCTTCCCTTTTTGTTTGGCTAGAAGCGTGATAAATAAGCGCTGAGTCCGCCCATTTCCCTCTCTAAATGGATGAAACATATTAATGTCTAAAAGTAATTTTCCCAAATCAATAGCTAAAGCTAAATCTGAACGATAGTTTGTCTTATTAACATGTTCTATTTGTTGATTTAAGTTTTCGATTGCGAAGTCAAAACGGCTAACTGGAAAAAAATCAGTACCATCCTTATGAAAGTCGCCAGTCCGGTACTCACCGGACCAATCGTACAGATCGGAAAACAACCAATAATGAATCTTTTTTAGATCATCAATGCTCATCATTTTATATTCTGGAATTGATCGGTATTTATATTGAGTTAAACGAAATTCTAGTTCCTGTAGAGCTTTTGCACTTTTAATATTCAATTTGTTTTTCAAGGTTCCGTTGGGTTGAAGCGTGTTTTTTATCCAATCCATTATCACTTGCCCTTATATTCAGCAAATAATTTTGAAATGAATTGGTCTGTTGGCACATGTTCTTCCAATTGACGATAGGCGTCAAGCACATCCGTTTGAGCTGGATGCGCTCCTTCATAGATATTATTCAAGATACTATCGCGAGTCTTCCAAAAATTTTCAGCCGTACTGAACTTGACGCCCATGATCGTTAATGTGTCCAAGTCAGATGCCTGTAAAAAAAGTATCTCTTCTTCTGCCGGAGTCCTTTCTTTTTCTACATATGTTCTAGCAACGGCTTCAAGTGAAAGTGATGTGGCATGTAGTATTTTTGAAGCGACTCCAAAAGATGTATGAGAAATTGGCCGCTTTAGCGCGTCAGAAATTGTACTACGAGATAATTTAGTGATTTCCGCTAATTTGCTTGTGCTTGGTATAGATCCCGTCTCTTCCACAATGATATTTCTTAATATTGTTGACACAAGATCACCTCTTCATTATTATCTCATATAAACGTTATAACGTCAATTGTACGCTGCGACGTTTATACATCGAGTTTTTCAATCTTTTCAATCTTTTCCTAAACCGTGCGTCGGAGGTTCGATTCCTCTCAGGGCCATCATGAATAACCACGAAACCCCTTGAAACCAAGGGGTTTTTGCTTTGCATAACAAGTGATACAGTTTAGCCATTTTTGATGAAACAGTAGTTTGTATGCCAATCGTACGCAAAAGATCATTTCATTCCTCAAAATTGAGAAGCCATTGTGTGATATTTCCACGATGATTAGTTTTTATGTGGATACTGATGCTGTCAGATAGAAAAAAGAAATGATCCGCTTCATCCTCCGTTTTTCCATGCGAGGGGTTACAGGCCGCTCGCAATCGCTTTGGCCAATCCGTTGGGGTTTTCCCAGGCCATGGAATGTCCGGCATTTTTAACGATTTCGATGTGAATATCATGCGCGCGGAGTATCTGCACATCTGGATCGGGTAATGAGTTCTCGCCAAAGATAAATGTTTTGGGACAATTGAGTGAATATAAGATTTCTCTCCATGAGGGGTCTGCTCCTTTTGCCGCTGATTCCGATAGTAAATAGACGGCTTTAGGCGACCATAAAGATAAAGACGCTGCCCACATGGAATTGCCGCTGACTCGGTTTTCCTGTATCAACTGGTTGAATCCCTTTTTTAGGAAATCATTTTTCTCAAAATCAGCGATGGATTTGCTGGTCGATCCTTCATTGCTTTTGTCCAAGTTTGATTCACTTAAAATAAGGCATTTGATCCGATCCTGGCATTTATTTGCTAAAGAAAGCGCGATGGCTCCGCCTAAGCTGTGACCAAATAAAATGAATGATTCCAATCCTAGAGACGCAACAAATTCCGCCAGATACTCGGCATGATCACGGACTGTATAATTAAAAACTTCGGGTTTGTCGCTGTACCCGGAACCCAAAAGATCAACTAAAAGGCAACGATGGTTTCTAAGCGCTTCCTGAGAGGCTACTTGTGGGTAATCAAAGGATCCGGCACAACCTAGTCCATGGATAAATAATATCGGAATATCGGTGCCCGGAAAATCGTTATAGCGAAGCAGGCCATTCGCTTTTTTAACAAAATATTCTTTCAAGGTCGACTCCTCCTTATAAAATGATGCCCAAATTGTAGCATAGTGCTCTAATTTTATGAACGGCTGGTTTGAAGGCAGAGGTAATGGAGGCGGATGAGACGCTTGAATGCGTGCACAGCTTTATTAAAAATTTATTCGAGCGAGAATCTTGAAAACTGTTGTTGATACATGATCTTCAAGGAGAGGCAAGAATTGCAACTGAGATGATTTTTTGATCCATTTATTGAAGTTCTGAGTTCACGAGGAATTTCAAAGGTGGTGGAAAAGGCGGTCGCTACTGGATGATTGAGAAGCCCCCATTAAAAATGATAAGGATGTCACAATCTGATCCAAAATAGGATTCTCTTCGTAGTGGGGAATCCTATTCATTTGTCAAAGTTAGTCGTGCTTTCTTTTTGATACGCTGTGAATGAGCAAATAGATCAGGAAACCAGCGGCACAAACAACAACTGTATCAATGACTAAACTGAGAGGGTTAATCAATCCCATTTTTTTGACCACCTTTGTGACAAATTTGTGAACGATCCTTTAATTAGATTGTAACCGTTCTCCTGCGTCCTTGCAAATAAATGCTTGCGGTTTCAAAGGGTTTTTTTACCGAAAAAATATTTGAAACTGTTTAAGAGGATAGAAAAATAAATGTTTTTCAGCTGCGTATTGACGCTCCCCGGATGGGCGCGTTATACTCTTTGATACCCGCTTGAAAAGTACTTTTTCATAGCGTGACGCTTTATCGCTTTAAAACGTGTTTGTAGAGAAAGAGAGGATGGCAATGATGGTAAGTAAGGGTGAAGAGCAGCAACAGCTTCAGAAGGGATTGAAACCCCGGCACATCATGTTGATGGCGATGGCCGGGATGATTGGGACAGGCATTTTCAAGGGGAGCGGTGATACGCTGAGTATTGCCGGCCCAAGCGTTATTATTACCTATTTAGCATGTGGACTTCTTCTTTTCATTGTGATGGTCGCTTTGGCGGAAATGGCCATTGCTTATCCGGGGCTGAATATTCAACATTTGATTCATCGGGCCTTCGGATTGAGAGTGTCGATTATCGTTGGCTGGCTTTACTGGGTAAACTGGATGATTGTGACAATTGTCGAAATTCTGGCAGCCGGAAATTTCTTGGAATTTTGGTTCCCGCATGTCCCTCTATGGGTGCTTTCCGGTCTATGCGCTTTACTCATTATTGGGATTAATCTCTTTCAAGTCAGCATGTACGGGGAATTCGAATTCTGGTTTGCCGGAATAAAAATAGCCGCAATCATTGCGTTCATTGTACTCGGACTGCTCATTCTTTTTGGTGTGATTCCGTCCCCCGCTCAGCCGATGAAAAATTTATTCGGCTATGGTGGCTTCTTCCCGCATGGCTTTAGGGGAATGGTCCAGGCCCTGCTGGTTGTTATTTTCTCTTATGGCGGCTCTGAATTAATTGGCCTGACGGTGACGGAAGCTGAAAACGTGAAGCAGACGCTGCCCAAGATTATTAAGAGTGTCGTTTTTCGTGTCATTCTTTTTTATATTTTTCCAATTCTGATCATTTGCGGGCTGATGCCATGGAGCAGTGTTTCCGCAACGCAGAGCAGTCCTTTTGTCCAAGTTTTTAAAACGATCGGACTTCCGGGAGTACCGCACCTGATGAATTTCGTATTGCTGACGGCTGTCTTATCTGCGGCTAATTCAGGCATTTATGCGACGACGCGGACGCTTTACACCATGGCTGAGAGGGGAGAGGCTCCGCGCTTTACGCGCAAGCTGACACGAAAAGGTGTGCCGATTGGCGGAATGGCCTTAACCGCAGGATTTCTCGCCGTCGGAATTGTTCTCGCATTTCTTGTGAAGGACGCACTCATCGTGCAATTGATGAGCATTCCCGGCTTTACGATCAGTATTGTTTGGATGGCGATTTGCGCGGCAGAGCTTAAACTGCGCCCCGTTTATCCGCAGCTGCCCTTCTTTAAAATGCTTGGGTTTCCATATCTGACGATTCTGGGACTGGTGTCGCTTTTCGCCATCTTTGTCTCATTCATTTTAAATCCGGCAAATCGGACTGGTTCCATTGCCTGCCTTGTGATCATGCTATTACTGATTGTCATTTCCTTCAGTATCAAAGGTTCGAAAAAAAGCAGTGAAACCCTTTGAGCGGGGATTGAGAAGCTGTCACGAGGATTTGAATGAAGAAGGTATCGGCGGACAGGCTTATTCGCCTCCGTCGTTGACTTTTTAATCGAAAGAGGAGCATCGATTTCTTGATTATTAGGAATCGGTGCTTTAATTTTTTCGGATTTTTTTTTTGTCTGGGAAGCCATCCAGAGAAGAATTTAAGGGGAATGATGAAACAACAAAAAAATCTATGTCAGAATAAATGACCAATTATTCCTAATTAGATGAATAGTTGTGTTATTATCACATTAACAAATAAATCATGATATTTTAAAAATCATGATTAGTTTAATAGAACGGGAAAATGAGGAGGATCAGAAAATAATGAAGGTATTGTAAAAAAATTATTTTTTATAAAAACTGAAAATTGATTATATTTTTAAAAATGTGGGAAAGAGGGCTGTGTATGGCAGGTGATCAGATGTTTTTTGCCATTGACACGCATACGATGGGCGAACCGACCCGGGTTATCCTTAATGGATTTCCACTGATTCCCGGAACATCGATGATGGAAAAGAAAATTTATCTTCAAAAAAATTTTGATTATATCCGTCAGACGCTTGTTAATGAACCCAGAGGCCATCGGGATATGTTCGGTGCCGTGATTCTTGCACCGACCTGTCCCGAAGCAGATATCGGCGTCATTTTCATGGATGGCGGTGGTTATCTGAATATGTGCGGCCACGGTTCAATCGGTGTAGCCACCGTTGCGGTTGAACGCGGGATCGTTCCGGTGATCGAGCCCTATACCGATGTCGTTCTGGAGACGCCCTCCGGTTTAATTCCTACCCGCGTCAAAGTGGAAAAAGGACGGGTGAGAGAAGTCCGTATCGTGAATGTACCCGCCTTCCTCTACCGCAAGGATCAACGAGTGGCCGTATCTGGACTGGGAGAAATCAAACTAGATATCGCATTCGGAGGTAACTTCTTTGCCCTGGTCAATGCAGAACAGATCGATGTTGCCATTGAGACGAAAAATTGGGGGAGCTTGCTAAGATGCGGGCTTGCGATTCGTGAGGCCGTCAATCAGCAAATTGCTGTGAGTCATCCACTTTTGGCGGATATCCGCACGGTCGATCTCGTCGAATTTTTCGGGCCGGCGCAGAGTCCCGCCGCATCACTCAGAAATGTTGTGGTGTTCGGCAAGGAACAAATGGATCGCTCGCCGTGCGGGACAGGAACGAGCGCCAAGCTGGCCACGCTTTACGCGAGGGGTCAGTTGAAACTGAATGAGGATTTCGTATATGAAAGCATCATGGGCACTCGCTTTCGCGGCCGAGCGCTTCGGGAAACGCGGGTAGGCCGCTATCCGGCGATTATTCCGGAGATCACCGGTCAGGCGTTCATCACCGGGGAGAACCGTCTGGTCATGGATGAGGAAGACCCATTAAAATTCGGATTCCTACTGTAATTTACCGAAAGGAGGCTGAGAAAATTGGGCAAAATCTATCAACTGCTTTTAAAACAGGGAGTTGGAAATCCGTGTGTTCCCTGTGTTCAGACGGGTGACACCGTCAGGCGCGGCATGCGGATCGCTGTAAAAGATCGATTGGGTGCCGATTTGCATGCGAGTGTTGCGGGAAAAATTGAGGCAGTAACCGATGAAGCCATTCTTATTCGGGAAGATGAACAGACGGCGGACACCTTTGCGCCTTTGCCGCCAGGAAGCCTCATTGAACGGATTCGTTCAGCAGGAATCCTCGGTATGGGCGGAGCCGGTTTTCCGACCGAGGTTAAGCTCGGCCAATCGGTTGCCGGCGGCACAGTGATTGCCAACGGAGCTGAATGCGAGCCAATCCTTGCTCATAATCGCGATCAGATGGAGACGTGCCCTGAGGAGATTTACCGTGGCCTGCTTTACGCGATGGATGCGGTGGATGCTGCGCGCGGCATTCTTGCAATAAAGGCGAAATCCCATGAAGCGATTCATGCGCTGCGGCGAGTCATCACCGATCCCCGGATCAGTATTTTCGAATTGCGCGATCTCTACCCGGTCGGCGAGGAGCGGGCACTCGTTCGTGATGTGCTCGGTATTTTATTGCCACCGGGCGCACGTCCTCTTGAAGCGCAGGCAGTGGTCGTCAATGTGGAGACTTTGTCGCGTGTTACCCAGGCGGTTGAGTCTGGCCGTCCCGTGCTCACAAAGAATCTAACGGTGGCGGGTCATCTGTTGGGCGGTCCAAAATCGGTCACTTTTACCGATGTGCCGATCGGTACGCGCTTCGGAGATTTGATTGAGGCCGCCGGTGGATTGAATGAAGAGTATGGAGAAATTTTAGCTGGCGGGCCATATATGGGACAGCGTGCAACGGTTGAGGATGTGGTGACGAAAACGACAGGGGGGATCATGGTCACCCTGCCATTTATCCATGAACCCTCCCCAATCGGACTGCTTGTCTGCGCCTGCGGAGCGAAAGAGCAGCGCATGCGCGAAATGGTTGAGAAAATGGGGGGCAAGGTCGCCGCTGTCGCCTATTGCAAACATGCGGTTCCTGTGCATGGCAGCTTTAAATGCCGCAACCCTGGGATTTGTCCGGGACAGGCCGAGCGTGTACTTGAGTTAAAAAAAGCAGGCGCCGAAGCCATTCTGATCGGAAATTGCAGTGATTGCAGCAATACGGTCATGGCTATTGCCCCGAAGTTAAAATTACGCGTGCATCATATCACAGATGGCGCCATGCGGGCGATGAATCTGCGTTTGATCCGCAGGCTGCACAATCTGGAAATTCAATCCCATTAAGGAGGAATCATCGATGTCTATCACTCTTGAAACTGCGAATCAGCATAAGGATGATCCGGCGGTTCTCTGTTGCCTAACCCATAAGGACACCGTCTTATCTCCAGAAAATCTGGAGGATCCGGCAATTATTCCCGATTTGGAAGAATCCGGTTTGCTGGATATACCGGAAGGAAGTCTGACGATTGGTCAAGTGCTCGGCTGCATGCTGACCAAAGAGGCCGATGCGATGACCACTTTGACGCCGGACATTGTTAACCTGCCTCAGGTGAAAAGTGAAAAGGCTGCTGTCCACCCCGATCCTTTGACGCAATTGGGGGAGTCAACCGGCAAAATTCGGCTGGCTATTGATGAATTAAAGGGATTGACGCTGGAGATCCCGGCAGATCTTCCGCTGGGCGGTTTATTTTCTTCGGCTCCCGCGGCGCAGGCCGAACCGAAGCCGGAAGATAAAATTCTTCGGACCCTGAAGCAGCGGGAATTCCAAGTCACTCAAGCGTTAATCGGAGAAACAACTGCTTTTGAAGAGGGGATCTTGACGGTACGCGAGAGTCTACCTGTGGATTCTCTACAAGCGGATCCACTCGTGAAGGAGGTAGAAATCGATGTCATTCCCCCGGAGAGTCGGCATATCTATTCGGATACCATCATGGACGTCATTCCGATTGCTGCAAAAGTAGAGGGCGTGCTTGGTGAGGGGGTGACGCATGTTCTCAATGGTGTAGTCGTTGTTCTGACCGGTATTGATGAAAAAGGAGTCCAGGTTCACGAATTCGGCTCCTGTGAAGGGTTTCTTGATCAAAAAATACGGTACGGACGTCCCGGCTGCCCGGATCCGGACGATATCATGATTCGCGTTCACGTGACGCTGCAGGAAAATACCGGCATGGAGCGGCGCGGACCCTATGCGGCCCACAAGGTCTGTGATGCGATTATTCAAGAAATACGTGAGGTTTTGAAAAAAACGCCTGCGGATCGAGCATTCAAAGAAAACATTTTTTATGATCGAAAAAAAATGGGTCGTCCCCGGGTCATGCTGGTTAAGGAAATCATGGGGCAAGGCGCGATGCATGATAATGTGCTGCTGCCTACAGAACCAGCCGGCGTTCAAGGCGGCCAGCGCAATGTCGACCTCGGTAATGTGCCGGTCGTCTTGTCGGCCAATGAGGTGCGGGACGGCGGCATCCATGCGCTGACCTGTATCGGACCCTCGACGAAGGAGGATACGCGTCATTATTTTCGTGAACCGCTTGTTAATCTGCTGGCGGAAGATGATCAGATTGATCTGGTCGGGGTGGTTTTTATCGGCAGCCCTCAGGTCAACGATGAAAAATCTTATGTCTCTGCCCGGCTGGGCGCATTGGCAGAAAGCATTAATGTAGACGGGGCGATCGTGACGACTGAAGGATTTGGCAACAATCATATTGATTTCGCCGAAAATATTAATCAAATCGGCCGCCGCGGCATCCCGGTTGTTGGGGTTTCCTATTGTGCGTATCAAGGACAACTGGTTGTCGGCAATCCGTATATGGACGCGATGATTGAGCTGAATAAAGATCCAGAAGGCTTCGAAAATGAAATTCTTGGTGAGAGCACCCTTTGTCCGCCTGATGCCGAACGGGCCTTGCTGATGCTGAAGACAAAAATGGCTGGCATTCCGATCCAACCGGCGGAACGTAAATGGTCACAGGATGTGATTGACACGAATCAGAGATTGGTTCACTAAGGAGGCCACGCGTAATGGATCTGGAACTGACACCGAAACTGCTTCCCGGTACGATTGCGGAAGTCACTGAGGTCGGCGTGAAGGTCGCCTTGAAAGGCCGAATGGGCAGCATTAGTGTGCCGCTTCGCTCCGTGATAACCGGCAAAAAGCTGGAAATTGGACAAAAAATACAAGTTTATCTGAGCTATATACAAGTGCTTTGAAAGAGGGGAAAAATATGCAATTGACAACCGCAAAAAATATGCGTTCGGAAATTTTTGTACCGCTCACGCCGCCGCCTGTTTGGACGGAACTAAAAAAGCCATTGAGTGAATGTACGGTCGCCTTTTGCACGGCCGGTGGTGTCCACATGAAGTCACAGCCGCGCTTCATTCTTTCCGGAGATTATTCTTTCCGGATCATTCCAGCGGATACACCGGTTACTGAACTGATGGTCAGCCACGGCGGTTTCGACAATAGTGATGTTAATAAGGACATTAATGCGATGTTTCCGATTGATCGGCTGCATGAATTGGAAGAAGAGGGATTTATCGGTAAAGTTGCACCCGTATTGATTGGTTTCATGGGTGGCGGCGGGAATGTCAATAAATTTAAAGAAGAAACGGGGCCGGCGATTGCCAAACGATTGAAAGAAGAAAAGGTTGATATTGCTGTATTTACCGGAGGATGCGGCACCTGTCATCGATCGGCGACGATTGTCGAACGGGCCGTCGAGGCCGCTGGTATCGCGACGGTTATTATTGCCGCACTTCCTCCGATTGCCAAGCAGCAAGGAGCCCCGCGGATTACCGCTCCGCATGTACCGATCGGATCAAACGCCGGCGAGCCCAATAATATTGAGATGCAGACGGCGATATTAAAAGAAACGCTGCAGGCCATTGAAGAGATGTCTCATTTTGGACAAATGAAGGTTCTGCCTTATGAATACAGCCACAATGTCTAATAGCGGAAGCATACATTTTTTTATAAGAGAGCGGGAGGCGTGCGCAGAATGGAATTTGTTGAAACCGAGAAAACGGCGGAAGAAATCAAAGCGCTGACGAATAAATACATGATTGAAACCTATGAACGGTTTGATTTTGTGGCCCAGTCTGCCAAAGATATGTATTTGTATGACATGAACGGCGAAGCCTATCTTGATTTTTACGGTGGCATCGCGGTCAATAGCGCGGGTAATTGCAATGAGAAGGTGGTTGCAGCTGTTCGCGATCAAGTCGGTAAAATCATGCATACCTTCAATTACCCTTATACTGCGCCTCAGGCTCGACTTGCAGAACTTGTCTGCAAGACGCTGCAGATGGATAAAATTTTTTATCAGAGCACAGGGACTGAGGCCAATGAAGCGATGATCAAAATGGCCCGTAAATACGGCGTGGATCATTACGGACCGGAAAAATACCATATCATTACGGCGAAGGGCAGCTTTCACGGACGGACTTATGGGGCAATGTCGGCGACGGGCCAGCCGGATAATGCCTGCCAAGTTGGCTTCAAGCCAATGGTTCCCGGGTTCAGCTATGCGGAGTTTAATCATCTGGAGGATTTCCGTGCCCATGTCACGGACGACACGATTGCGATTATGCTGGAACCGATTCAGGGGGAGGGCGGCGTCAATCCGGCGACGAGAGAATTCATGACGGGCATTGCCAATCTCTGCAAGGAAAAAGGCCTACTTTTACTCATTGATGAAATTCAATGCGGCTGGTGCCGCAGCGGCCAGATTATGGCTTATATGGATTACGGCATTCAGCCGGATATTGTGTCGATGGCGAAAGCGATGGGCGGCGGGATGCCGATTTCGGCGATCTGCGCACGCAGCGAAGTCGCCGAGGCTTTCTCAATGGGATCACATGGAACGACATTTGGTGGCAATGCCGTTTGCTGTGCGGCATCTTTTGCAGAAATTCACGAGCTGCTTGATCGCGATCTGGCAGGCAACGCCAAACGAATGGGCGATTATCTCACGGCAAAATTGCGCACAATTCCATCGGTCAAAGAGGTCAGAGGGCGCGGATTGATGATTGGCATTGAGTTTAATCTGCCGATTGGACTGGACGTCAAACATGGATGTTTCGATCGGAAATTGCTGGTGACACTGATTGGTGATCGGGTGATTCGTTTGATACCGCCGCTGATTGCTTCCAAGGCAGATTGCGACAAGGCGGTTGAAATCATCAAAGCATCTGCTGAAGCGGCGCTCGTTAAGAACTGAAGGCGGCGAAAAGCTTTACAATATTGGAAAAAGAACTGACCGACTTTCGTGAAGGCAAATCGGCAGTTCTTTTATGCTTCTTCCATGTCTTTTGAAATACGAAAGGGATTGACGGTTATGGCTTCGATATATTTGCAGGTTAGCTCAGCCGCTTGATCGGCGGTATAGCCTTCGCGGTTGGATAAGACGGTAGTCATCATGCCCTTCCATATCAGGATGGCCATGTCATTGATATCGTCTAGATGGTCGGCATTGACTAGTCCCTCTTTTGCAGCCATCTCCAGAATAATCCGGTTACGTTTGCCGATATTGTATTCCATGCAGAGTGTCTTAACCTCTTTGGAGAGATTCACCCAGTCGTTATTATTCATATTATAGTAAGTTTTTAAGAGTTCTTCCGGATGACTGCCAAGATCTGAGATGAATAAAGCTTTGTAAATCTGCGGTTTATGAAAAGAATGTTTGCAGAAGCATTCCCAAGTCTTTAAATATTTTTCGAGTGAGTTTTTCCCATGATCCATATAATAGGACAATTCTTTTGTATAGTCCTTCAAAAAACGCATAGAGGCAAAGAAAATCAGATGGGATAGTTCGTCAAAGTAATTATAAATGGTCGCACTGGTATACCCTGCCCGGTCAGCAACCTTTCGGATCGTGACGGCCTCCATACCTTCCTCTTCGATGATCGCAACGGTTGCGTCAACGAAATAATGCCACATCCGCGTTGCTTTTAATTGTTTATTATCCACGGCAAAGCCCTCCCCCTGACAGCCGGGCGTTTCCGCAGTGCCTGCGAAATGGAAAGCTGTCCAAAGCATTCAATCATTTATTTTTCAATATGGTCTGAATTTTATTATAGCAAACAAAAAGTTCCGAATGGGAAATAGCAGCTTTTTTCTAGAATGTTCTGCCCGATTTTTGAGCATTCGGCCAAGCGTATTGATTTTCTGAATCCGGATAATGATTTATAGTAAAGTTATGGATACGAAAAATGAACGTAAAGGACTGGTTATGAATGACAGAAATGCATGCTGTTGGTTTATATAAGTATCTCCCTATTGATAATCCGGACAGCCTGGTTGACGTCCAATTGCCCAAACCTGTGGCGAAGCGTCACGATTTACTCGTTAAAGTGAAGGCTATCTCCATTAATCCTATTGACACCAAGCAGCGGGCACCAAAGGATAAGATTGAGGAAAAGCCGCGCGTGCTGGGCTGGGATGCGGCCGGTGTCGTTGAAGCAGTTGGCGAGGAGGTCAGCCTTTTTCAACCGGGTGATGAAGTTTATTATGCCGGCGCTGTCGATCGTCAGGGTTGCTATAGTGAGTATCAACTCGTCGATGAAGCCGTGGTCGCAAAGAAGCCGGTGTCGCTTAGTTTTGCGGAGGCCGCTGCCTTGCCGCTGACAACAATCACAGCTTGGGAAGCGCTGGTCGACCGCATGGGTATTACGCCGGCAGCAGATGGAAACAAGGGAAAATCCATTCTTATTATCAACGCGGCCGGTGGAGTCGGCTCGATTGCTGTACAGCTGGCCAGTTATTTTGGCCTCAAGGTCATTGGCACGGCTTCACGTCCGGAAACAAAGGAATGGACAGAGCAGCATGGTGCGGAGGTCGTGATTAATCATCATCAGGCTTTTCTTCCGCAGCTAAAGGAAAATGGTATTGATACTGTCGATTATATTCTTTGTCTTCATTCAACCGATCGGCATTGGAAGAGTATGGCTGAAGTGATCGCACCCGAAGGACAGATCACCTCCATTGTCGAGAATGAGCAGCCGATTGCGCTCGGTTTGCTGAAGAGTAAGAGCGTGACTTTTTCTTGGGAATTCATGTTTACTCGCCCAGTCTTCAGGACGGCGGATCAAATCAAACAGCATCAGCTGCTCGAACAAGTGGCGGATCTCGTCGATCAGGGCAAGATAAAAACGACTTTAAGCAGTCAAATGAGTGGAATAAACGCGGCGGTATTGCGAGCGGCACATAAAAAAGTCGAATCCAATTCGATGATAGGCAAATTGGTGATTACGGCCTGATTGGCCGAATTTTGAACAATATCCTCATTGGATTGGGTTATTATTTGGTGTTTGCCGATCTTTTGTATATGATAAAGGTAGCGAAGATGTGATAGGAACCTGAAGATGTAACATTGCTCGTGCTTTTTTCGTTTATTAGATTAAGAACGGAAGATGGGAGGCATTGGCAATGCAAACGGGATGGAAGAGAGCGGAAGCGGACATGGAGTTTGAGCGAGTCATTCATCCCTTGATAGAACCGGTTCAGCGTTATTGCCGGAGACTCGCCGGATCGAAGCAGGACGGAGAAGACCTGTCACAAATTGTTCTGATGAAGCTCTATCACGCATGGGAGAAAGTGCCTTATCGATCGCTATCCAAGGCCTACGTCTACCGTGTCATCTCAAATACATGGATCGATCGGCACCGGCATCGCTCGATTGCTGAAACACTGAGAGAATCCTTTGACGACCTGTCTCTTTCAGAGGTTCAGGACTCGGATTTTCGTCTGGAGGAAGGGATGAACCGGCTGCTCGGTATGCTTCCTGTAAAACAGCGGGTACTCATTATGCTGATTGACGGTTTAGGGTGCACAGCAGCGGAAGTTGGCGAGTGGCTCGGAGAATCCAGCGGGACTATTCGCGTCTCACTGCATCGTGCACGAAGAAAATTGACTCGGCCACAGGAAGGTTTTGACCATTTTAACAATGAACGAGAAATGCGGCGTTATTTACAGGCCTTTCGGTCGGCTGATCCGCAAATTCTGCTTCAACTTTTGAAGAGTGACAAGACGCACCGTCACTTATCACCGGATATTTCGCTCAGTCAGTGCCTTGCTGCGTAGACAATTTTAATTTTAGGGAGGAAAAAAGATGTCTTCTTTTGTTATTCCATATGTTATTGAGCAATCCAATCAGGGGGAACGTTCTTACGATATCTATTCCCGCCTGCTGAAAGACCGAGTGATCTTTCTTGGCTCGGAGATCAATGATGAATTAGCCAACAGCATTGTTGCTCAGCTGCTTTTCTTAGCGTCTGAAGACTCGGAAAAAGATATTTCGATCTACGTCAACAGCCCAGGGGGTTCCGTGTCCGCCGGATTTGCCATCTTGGATACGATGAATTTCATTAAGCCGGATATTCAGACGATCTGCATCGGCATGGCAGCATCAATGGCATCGATCATTCTGACTTCGGGAGCAAAGGGCAAACGCCTTTCACTGCCAAATGGTGAAATATTGATTCATCAGCCGCTGGGCGGTGCACAGGGTCAGGCGAGCGATATTGAAATCACTGCTCGTCATATCCTGAAGACGAAGAAAACATTGAATACCATTCTTTCCGAAACGACTGGTCAGCCCTATGAGCAGATTGAGAAGGATACCGATCGTGATAACTTCATGACCGCTGAACAGGCGAGGGAATATGGATTAGTCGATAAAATCATCACTTCTTTATAAAAGACCTTTTATGGACGCCTCGCCTTTTGAGTGAGGGGTCCTTTTTTGCACGGGAAAATGGATTATTTTTACACGAAAAGCCGCGATAAATTCCGCAGATAAACACATACTACAAATACCCTTTTAAAAAGGAGGTCATTACTTTGGTGGATCGTCCAGGAACCACTTACAGTGTCCAGGATGAAGATGAATTATGGCCATCAGCAAAAGCATCACATCTCTCCAAACGAGCGGACGGTACGATTAGAGACCGCCCCGGTGAGCGAATGTTTTCCGCTCATGCAGGAGAACGCCAGAACTCTGATCACGTGGAGGGATAACGAAATGAATCCAATTTCAGAAGCTCATGGTGAGGAAAGATCTCGAGTTACGGCAACGCACTTGAATGCAAAACATTCGTCCAAACAGGTGAATGGAGAAAGTGCAAGGACGCAAACAGGGAAAATTCTAGAAGTTAATGCCAGGCGACACCAAAAGTAATCCTTTATAAAAGGGCTGACAAAGACGGCTGCTCAATTGGGCAGCCGTCTTCTTGATGGTGAAAAATTGCTGAATTCTGAAATCAATCCATGTATAATAAGATATAGAGCTTGGGTATTTAATAACAGTGATCGAGAAATAATATGGAAAATAGGAAACTTTTACGAAACAAGCTGCGTATGATTATTACAAGCCCGAAGAGAGGATGACGAATATGGAAAGTTATTATGAAGCCGCCAGAAGGCCGTATACGAAATTATTTGGTGCGTTCTTCTCTGGTCTGCTTGTGACAACGGTAGGCATGTACGTTGGTCAATATGTGCCGACGGCGTTGAACATGCCGCTATGGATTCTTGAAATTGCGATGATCGTGATGATGATGTTTGTCCGCAAAAGAAAAGCTGTCGGTTATCTGATGATGTACGCTTTCATGTTCATTTCCGGTGTGACGCTTTATGCCGTCATCAGCCAGTATATTGCTCTTCTGGGATCGACTTTGGTTCTTGAGGCTTTTGCGGTAACGACCGTCTCGTTCGGAGCAATTGCCGTTTACAGTATGGTCAGCAAGCGTGATTTTTCTTTTCTCGCAGGTTTTCTGTTTCTTGGATTGATCGCCCTTGTATTGATCGGTGTTATCGGTATCTTTGTACCGTATTCGAGCACGACGATGCTCATATATTCAGGCATGGGGATTCTCATTTTTATCGGCTATACGCTCTTTGATTTCAGCCGGCTGACTGTTCATGGCTTTACAGAACAGGATATCCCGATGCTTGTTGTTTCGATTTATTTGGATTTCATCAACCTGTTCCTTTACATTTTGCAGTTTATCGGAATTGGTTCAAAAAATTAATCACAAGGGTCTTTCAAAAGATCGGGACTTCGTTCTCGATCTTTTTTTATGGAAATATTTTCGCACAAGCATTTTTCTATCTGTTTGAGTGTTCTGTTTTCCGATATACTAAATAAGACAAAAAATTTTAATCGGATGGAGGAGAGATTTTTGGCACAACGCATTATCCAGACCAATGAGAAGTTGCCCTTGGTCGAGAGTATTCCCCTTAGTTTCCAGCATTTATTTGCCATGTTCGGATCAACGGTTCTTGTTCCGCTGATTTTTCACGTGGATCCGGCGACCATTCTTCTTATGAACGGCATCGGCACACTTATCTATCTCTTCATCTGCCGCGGCAAAATTCCGGCATACTTAGGTTCAAGCTTTGCCTTCATCTCGCCAGTCCTGGCGGTCATCGGCACACATGGGTACCAGGCGGCACTTGGCGGATTTATCGCGGTCGGCGTCGTTTTCATTATTGTTTCTTTTATTATTCATCTGGTTGGTACGAGATGGATTGATATCTTCTTTCCGCCGGTGACAATGGGCTCGATCGTTGCGATTATCGGCCTTCAGCTTATTCCGACTGCGGCTCAGAACGCCGGCCTGATTGCGCCGGCAGGCAGCGCAAAGTGGACGCTCGATCCGACAACGGTAACCGTTTCGCTCCTGACCGTTGCGATTACACTGCTTGGCTGGGTTCTCTTTCGCGGCTTCTTGAAGATTATCCCGATTTTGATTGGTATTATTGCCGGCTATATTATTGCCTGGTTTGCCGGGATCTTGAACTTCCATGCGGTAGTTGCTGCTCACTGGCTGTCGCTTCCGCATTTCTATTCTCCGGAATGGAATATGGCCAGCATCTCGATCATTCTTCCGGCAGCACTCGTAGTCATTGCTGAGCATATTGGGCATTTGATTGTTACCGGCAATATCGTTGGCAAAGACCTGATTAAGGATCCAGGACTTGACCGCTCGATGCTCGGTAACGGAATTTCGACGGTAATATCTGGTTTTGTCGGTTCGACACCGAATACAACCTATGGGGAGAACATTGGCGTCCTGGCGATAACCAGGGTTTATTCGACCTGGATCATCGGCGGTGCGGCAATCATTGCTGTCGTCCTTTCCTTTGTCGGCAAGCTCTCGGCACTGATTTCATCGATTCCCAACGCGGTCATCGGCGGGATTTCATTAATTTTATATGGGGTCATTGCTTCCAATGGCTTTCGCATTTTCGTTGAATCCAAAGTGGATTTTGCCCAATCGCAGAATATCATTTTGGCCACGGTGATTTTCGCCACCGGAATTAGTGGTTTTACAATTAACATTGGCAAGGTGCCGCTCAACGGCATGGGGCTGGCCACGGTCGTTGGCGTTCTTCTGAGTCTTTTCTTTGCCTTGATTAATCATTTGCATCTTTCTAATGAAGAAGCTTAAATGTTTGAAAAAATCCACTGGAACCGTTTTGGGTCTCCCGTGGATTTTTTTGTACGTTAAGAAAGTATAGAAAATTGAAGAGGAATTAAGTATAAGAAAAACTAAGGCGCGGCCGGCATTCAAAGGACTTGGCTACGCCAAGTTTTTCTAATGCTTTTTTAAAATTGCTTTCACTGCGCTTCTCCGTTATACTTTTGCCCGGAGGAGGTGCGTACGATGACAGACATTGATGAAGTCTATATGGGTCAGGCGATCGCCCAGGCAGAAAAAGCGGCGGCGATCGGCGAGGTACCAATCGGCGCGGTGATTGTTAAGGATGGCCGCGTGATCGCAAGAAATTATAATCGTCGTGAAACGCTGCAGGATCCCGCGGCTCACGCGGAGCTTCTGGCAATCCGCAAAGCAAGCGCCATACTCGGAACTTGGCGATTATCCGGATGCACACTCTATGTCACGCTCGAACCCTGCCCGATGTGCGCCGGAGCGATTGTTCAATCGCGAATCGATCGCTTGGTTTTCGGAGCACCCGATCCCAAAGCAGGCTGCTGCGGGACGCTGCTGAATCTCGTTCAAGAGCCGCGCTTCAACCACCGGGCGGAAGTTGCTTCTGGCATTTGCGAAGCAGAATGTGCCAGTCTGCTCACGACCTTTTTCCGAGAACTGCGTGAACAGAAGAAAGAGGCCAAGCGCCGTAGTGATAGTTAGGTAAGCAGCACTGCGGTTTTTATATGCGTGCATGAAACTCGGTCGTTACTTTGAACCATCGACAATTTATCGGATATAGTCATGGCTGGTAAGGACGGGATCAAGTGCCTTAGTCGGGATGATAAATTGTACAGACCCCATATAGCCGGGAGCAACGGCATATTTCTGAAAAACAATCACCAACCTATTTTGTTTATTAATATAGAAACTTTGTTTGCGGCTAATCGTTTCAAAACCGTCGAAGAGCTGACGCTTGCTCTTTTTGCCAATCAGGAATACCTTGCTTGGATCCTTCTTCATTTCGGCACGCATCTGTTGAATAATATTTTTATTAATAATCGCAAGATAGCGGTCATTTTTAAATAGAGAGGGGAGCGTAATCAGGATCTGGCGTTTCTTATCAATCGTGTCATAACTGATACGCGTCGAGGAGGATCCGACCGTGTTTGCGACATAACGGCTGATTGAAAGAATCCGTGAGTCATTGCGCAGTACTTTGTAGCCGCTGCTTACGCCTAAATGACCATTGCCCTCGCCATGCTGCTTCATTGCCTTTGTTTCTTTTTTAAATTGCTGATACAGTTTTTTGTCTGCATCCAAGTATTTGCGATTCAAGGAGTCTTCGAGCTTTTTATTTTGCAAGTGCTCGATCTTCGGCACCTGGATTTGCACTTTCTGCGGACCGGTTTCGGATTGATAGTCCTTGAATGTGATCACCCGGACCCATTTTCCAATGACAGGGACTTTCGACAAATCCTTGGCAAAAGTTGGATTTGTGTTGATTCCAATCATCAGGAGGATCAGAGCTGCTGCGAGAGTAGTGACGGGAAGCTGCCACAGAAGATGATGGTGTCCCGCCTTTTTCCGCGCTTTGAAAACAGCTTGTTCAACGACTGAATTGAGCCGCTCTGGAATCTCAAGGCTTTGATAATCTTTTTTGAGCTCTGCTAAGCGTTTATCCAAGTTTGTCATCCTCCGTGTTCCTCATTTTTCAGATCAATCCGCAGCATTTTTAAGGCTTTATACAGCCGGGTTTTAATCGTGTTCAGATTTTCATCCAGTATAGCTGCCACTGTTTCGATCGTCAGATCCTCGAAATAATGAAGGATGATGATGTGGCGGTATTTGTAGGGAAGACGGGAGAGCGCATCCTTCAAATCCATTTTCTGATCGAGCGGGGGTTGCACTTCCTCCTGTTCCTCGAGATACTCTGGTTCAATATAAGCGAGGTGACGCCGTTTTCTGATCACATCGAGTGCCGTATTAATCACAATACGGAAAAGCCAGGTTTTCAAAGCGTCGGTGTGCTTCAAATTATGAACCGCTTTAAAGGCTTTATAAATCGCTTCTTGGACAACATCCATTGCATCGTTTTCATTGTCGACATAACTATAGGCCAACCGATAAAAATCGGTTTTATAAGCCTGAATTAACTGGGTCAGCTCATGATTCTTTTTCTCATAATCCTTCATATCCCGGCTCCTCTTCAGCTAACGTCCGATCGGGTGATTCATTTATTAAACGTCGAAAATGGAAAAAAAGTTTTCAATACCATTGTTAAAAAAGAGAGTCGTTGATTCTTTGCACCGTTTACTTATGGTCTTGAAACATGTATTATTATTTGTGCAGGACACGAAGTCTTGTTGGAGTTATTTTGAAACCGATCTGCTTGGATTTGACCATACATTACATATATATAATGCCAACCACGAAGGTTGCAGGCTCTGTTTTGCGAGCCTACTTTCGTGGTTTTTGTTTTTAGGGGGACAAAAAAATTGGAAATTCTGAAACGAATGAAAGAACAAGATTGGTTGCCTTATAGTCTTGCAGTACTCGTGCTGCACATCGTTGGGTTCAGTTGCCTCATTCTTGCGGCCGGCAGCTATCCGGTCATACTGGGCCTTGGCCTTCTGGCTTACACGCTTGGACTGCGGCACGCGTTTGATGCCGATCACATTGCGGCAATTGATAATACCATCCGCAAGCTGATGCAGCAGAAGAAGAATCCGATTGGCGTTGGCTTTTATTTTTCGCTGGGTCATTCTACCGTCGTTTTATTGATGGCGATCATTCTGGGCATCTCTGTTCGCTGGGCACAGAGCCACATGCCTTTGTTCGAACATGTTGGCGGGATTATCGGCTCAGTCGTGTCCGGGATCTTTTTGATTGTAATCGCCTTCCTAAACATTATCATTCTTTTTGATCTGCAGAAAATGTTTTTCAAACTCAAGCGCAAAGAGTTTGATCAAGAGAAATTTGAAAAGCTGCTTTTATCCAGGGGTCTTTTATCAACTTTATTCAAACCTTTTTATAAATTCATTAACAACAGCTGGCAAGTCTACCCCTTGGGATTTCTCTTTGGACTGGGCTTCGATACGGCCACTGAAGTTGCGCTGCTCGCTCTTTCTGCCGGAGCTGCAAAAACAGCAATGCCCTTTCTCGGAATTCTTTCATTGCCGCTCCTATTTGCCGCCGGAATGAACATCATGGATACTACGGACTCCGTCATGATGTCCAAGGCCTATAAGTGGGCATTCGACACGCCGGTACGGAAAATCTATTATAATATTACCATCACCTCTATTTCCGTACTCGCTGCGCTCCTGATCGGCGGAATTGAACTCACTCAAGTCGTCACCGATGGATTGGGCCTAAAAGGCGGATTATGGACCTGGGTCCGGCAAATCGATTTCAACTGGCTGGGTTATGGCCTCGTGATCCTCTTTGCCGGCCTGTGGACGATTTCCTATGTCATCTGGAAGTTATTCAAGATCGAAGATAAATGGAATTCAGCAGGCATTTAAGGAGCAAAGGAGCGCAATGAGCGAGTCTTGCCCTTCGCTTGAATTTATGATAAACTTACCTTCGTCGTAACGATTGGTTTGTCTTTGCTTTGCATAGGCAGAGCCGGTCGTGTAAGATATGGCTGTGGAGGCGTACCCAAGTGGCTGAAGGGGGCTGACTCGAAATCAGTTAGGACGTCGTTCGGCGTCGCGGGGGTTCAAATCCTCTCGCCTCCGCCATTTAATTTTGTTATCAAATTAGCCGTGCTAGACGGGGAGGTAGCGGTGCTCTGTACCCGCAATCCGCTATAGCGGGGTTGAATTCCTTTTCGAGGTTTGCGCGCTGTGGGGCAGCCTTAAATACGTAGTGTTGACGTTCGGGTCCTGCGCAATGGAAACTCATGAACCCTGTCAGGTCCGGAAGGAAGCAGCAGTAAGTGAGACCTTTCGTGTGCCGCGGGGCTACCCGGACTGAGCTGGCGACTTAAGAAGCGCTCATGGTGCCCTATCGACAAAAGGTGCACGGCGTTAAATAAAATAACAAAGGCTACCGTTTTTTCGGTAGCCTTTGTTATTGCTCCAAAAAACAGCAGGTCGGCAGTTTCTTTCAAGGGCGGTTATCGTTATAATAAATTTATGAACGTAAAAAGAGTGCTGCGTCATGCAGGGAAAGGGGGGAGATAAATGGCTTATCAGGCGTTATACAGGGTGTACCGGCCGCAAACCTTTCATGATATTGCAGGTCAGCAGCATATCACTCAGACACTTCAAAATGCACTGGTTAAGCAGCAGTTTTCGCATGCTTATCTTTTTACCGGACCGCGCGGGACAGGCAAAACGAGTGCCGCAAAGATTTTGGCAAAAGCCATTAACTGCGAAAAAGCACCGGCTGCCGAGCCGTGCAATGAGTGCGCGTCTTGCCGGGGCATTACCGACGGAAGTATCGCGGACGTGATCGAGATCGATGCCGCTTCCAATAACGGTGTTGATGAAATTCGGGAAATTCGCGATAAAGTCAAGTATGCACCAAGTGAGGTGCGTTACAAGGTCTATATTATTGATGAAGTTCATATGCTGTCGACCGGAGCGTTTAATGCGCTCCTGAAAACATTGGAAGAGCCGCCGGAGCATGTTGTTTTTATTCTGGCAACGACCGAGCCGCAGAAGATCCCCCTGACCATTATCTCACGCTGCCAGCAATTTGATTTCCGGCGTATTCCTTCTGCGGCGATCGCCGAACGGTTGGCTTTTGTTGCCGAAGATCAAAAGCTTGAAGCGGATGAAGATGCGCTGCAACTGATTGCCAAAGCGAGTGAAGGCGGTATGCGCGATGCGCTGAGCGTGCTGGACCAGACGGCCGCTTATAGTGAAGGCCGGATAACGGTCCAAGATGTTCAGGATGTCACGGGTATGGTCTCCGATCAATTGGTTCAGGAGTTGACCGAAGCGATTGAGGCCTCTGACGCTGCGGGCGCGATCAATAAAACCGGAGCACTTCTTGATCAGGGAAAGGATCCGCTGCGGCTAGTCGAGCAGCTGATTTTCTATTATCGGGATTTACTGCTTTTCCAGACCTCGCCGGATTTAGAAGATATCTTAAGCCGGCCCCGTGCCGGAGAGACTTTCAAAGAACAAGCAGAGCGAATATCCGCGGCTGAACTCTACCGGGTCATCGGCCAATTGAATCAGGCCTTTACGGATATGAAACGAACCAATCATCCGCGTATTTTGCTGGAAATGGCTTTGATTCGCCTTTGCCAGGGGACGACGTCTTCCGCAGAAAATGGAACGAACGCGGCAGCGATGCCGACGAATGGGCCGGATGCCGGACTTGTGAAACGGCTAGATGAACTGGAGCAACAGGTTAAGCAGCTCATGCTCCGCCCGGCCGCTGAGGATCATCAACCAGCTGGTGAACGGGTAGCGGCCGCACAACCTCGGCCGCACCGCCGGCAAAGCGGCGGATTGAAAATACCGCTCAATCAGGTGAATCAGGTGCTCGGGGCCGCAACGAAGGAGGATCTAGCCGAATTGCGTTCTGCATGGGCGTCTATTATGGCCCAAATCCGTGCTAAGAATGTTGCGGCGCATGCCTGGATGCTAGAAAGCAAGCCGGTAGCAAGCTCGCCGGATGGGATTGTGCAGGCATTCAAATATGATTTTCACTGCCAGATGGTCATGGAGAACAAGAATCATATTCTTGAAATGGTTCAATCGATCATTCAGGAAGTGACTCATAAAAATAAGGCGATGTATCCGATACCGGAAGAAAATTGGCTGAAAATCAAGAGTGATTTTATCAAACAGTCCAAGGTATCGCAGGCGGAGTCTGGCGATCCGGCAGAACCGGAAGCCGAGGATCCGATGATTGCTGAAGCAAAAAAACTAGTGGGTCCTGATTTAATTGATATAAAAGACTAAACATTGTGGAGGCGATTTCCAATGATGCGTGGAAATATGAATAATATGATGCGTCAGATGCAAAAAATGCAGAAACAAATGGCTGAGGCGCAGGAAAAATTGAAGGAAGAAATTGTTGAAGGGACAGCGGGCGGCGGTGTCGTTGCCGTTAAAGCCAATGGTCAGAAACAAATTGTTGACGTAACCATTCAGCCGGATGCTGTCGATCCGGAAGATGTAGAGATGCTTCAGGATCTTGTGCTTGCGGCGGTCAATGACGCTTTGTCTAAAGCCGATGAACTATCCGCGCAAAGGCTCGGCAAGTTCACAAAAGGATTGAATCTGCCGGGCATGTAACCCTGCAGTGTAAAAAGGATTGGGCAGCAGCTTTTTAATTTCCGCGATCAGTTTTGTCACGGGAAGAAGCCTGCTGCTTCTGTTTTAAATGGATCTCTATTATTCCGTGCATTGCAGGTCAGCAGAATCACGGCTGATTGCGATTTCTATTTGTAAGAAGAAGGGAAAACATTATGCAGTATCCAGAACCGATTGCCAAGCTGCTGGACAGTTTCATGAAACTTCCTGGAATTGGTCCGAAAACAGCTGCACGTCTTGCTTTTTATGTGGTGGAAATGAATGAGCAGGATGTCATGGATTTTGCCCGAGCGTTGGTTGATGTTAAACGGAATTTAGTTTACTGTTCCGTATGCCAGAATATTAGTGATCATGATCCCTGTTCGATCTGTGATGATTCCGCGCGCGATCATACGACTATCTGTGTGGTTCAGGATCCAAAAGATGTGGTCGCCCTTGAAAGGATGCGCGATTATCATGGCCTTTATCATGTGCTCCATGGCGTTATCTCACCGATGGATGGCATTGGCCCGGAGGATATTAGAATCGCCGAATTGATTCGGCGCCTTGAAGATGAGAAAATTAAAGAAATCATTTTGGCGACCAATCCTACGGTTGAAGGCGAAGCGACAGCCATGTATATTTCCCGTCTTGTTAAGCCGATTGGTGTCAAAACCTCGCGCATCGCGCACGGTCTACCGGTTGGCGGTGATTTGGAATATGCTGACGAAGTGACACTTTCAAAGGCACTGGAAGGGCGCAGAGAAATTTAACAGGCTAGCAGGAAAATACCAGGGGTGACCACCTGATTGAACGAATGGGGGAGAACGGCTGTGTTCGGAAGTAAAAAGGGTGCGCTTAGGCGGGAAATCACCGATTCAATGATGGGAGCACTCTATCGCACCAAGGATGACTGGTTAACGAAGAAGAAGGTCATTGAATCCAGCATTGATCCATCGGATGAAGTTCTCTACCAATTAAAGCTGTCAGAAGCGAGATATTTGTTTTTCTTAAAAGAAGTTCGCAAATTAAAAAATTACCAACACTGATTGAAATCGACATTTAGCAGTTCTTATCGGGACGAGTCTCCATATACTTTTATCAGGCACAAATGCAGCTGATAAAAGAAGGAGGCTTTTTTTTGACCACTAATATTTTATTCATCGCAGGCGGAGCAGCCGTTCTCTTTTTTCTTCTTATGATCTTCGGCAACTCCTTCCATCCACTGAAATGGTTTGGGAAACTGACTATACGTTTGTGCATCGGCGTTTTCATGCTTTTTTTATTAAATGTGATTGGTGAATCATTCAGCCTGCACATTCCCATTAACTTCGCAACCTCGGCGGTCAGCGGTCTTTTAGGTTTGCCTGGCCTTGCCGCACTGGTTCTTATTAAATATAAATTGGGCATGTGAATGGGCAGCAAGCCGTGCCGAAATCAAGTCTTTATTCATTTGATGATTGGAAGATGCAAGGCCATTGACGAAAATGCGGCAAGCTGTTATGATAGCTCTTGCCGTGTTTTTATTCTGAAAATAGTTGTTGACATTATTTTCGGAAGGCGATATAATATTTCTTGTCGCTAAAAGCGATAAAGAGTAATTGAAAAAAGATGTTGACATTCCGAAGACAGCATGGTAAGATATAAAAGTTGCTGTTA
>JBDNRY010000012.1:0-84082 GCA_047718855.1 Sporolactobacillus sp.
GCTATCAATGATTTCGGATTACTCGCTGTTAAATGTGCTGCAAAACTACGGAGTATTCTGGATGCGTATACACAAACGAAAAATATCTTTATCAGCACAAAGGAAAGTACGGAAGGCCTGTATTAATTCACCCTTTATTGCTAGATTTGAAGAACAGCCGGGACTGATCACTCCGGCTGTTTTTTGATCGCTTTGTTTTGTAAATAATATTAACTTGACCGATTTACTTGTATTTAGCTATTGACAAAAAATTCGCAAGGTTATATAGTAGTCTCAATTAAATAAATCTTATCAAGAGTGGCGGAGGGACTGGCCCTTTGAAGCCCGACAACCAGCACGCGAGTGTATGGTGTTAATTCCAGCAGAATGATTCATTCTGGCAGATAAGAAAAGCATCGGCGAATGCTGTTTCCCATCTGCGGAAGCAGCATATTATTTTGCAGCTTTTTTCATTCTGTGACTCTTTCCAATCTAAGATCTTATTTAATGACAAATTTAGGTACAGGGAGAGATCGAAATGGCTGAACAAGAAAGAAAATTGGGTTTCGAAACATTGCAGGTTCATGCAGGACAGGTGCCGGATCCGGCGACAGGAGCACGAGCGGTTCCGATTTACCAGACTTCATCCTTCGTTTTCAAGGATGCCGATGAAGCCGCTGACTTTTTTCAATTGAAAAAACCCGGCAATGTCTATGCCCGGATCATGAATCCCACCGAGGATGTGTTCGAGAAGCGCATCGCCGAACTCGAAGGCGGCTCAGCGGCACTCGCTACTGCTTCCGGCCTTGCCGCGATCCTGTATTCGATTCTGAATGTTGCCAATGCCGGAGATAATATTGTATCGGCAGGGACACTTTACGGCGGCACGTATGAGCTGTTCAACGTCACGCTCAGGAAACTCGGAATCGATGTCACCTTCGTCGATCCAGACGATCCGGAAAATTTTCGCAAAGCTATTAATGATCGCACGAAAGCCCTTTACGGAGAAACACTTGGCAATCCGAAAATTAATGTACTTGATATTGAGGCAGTCGCCAACATCGCTCATGAAAATGGTATTCCGCTGATCGTCGATAATACGTTTGGCACCCCTTACCTGATTCGGCCCATTGACTGGGGCGCAGACGTTGTGGTCCATTCGGCAACAAAATTCATCGGCGGTCACGGCACAGCCATTGGCGGCGTTTTGGTTGACGGTGGCAAATTTGATTGGGCGGCGAGCGGAAAATTCCCTGATTTCACTACCCCGGATAAAAGCTACGGCGGACTCGTCTATACGGACCTGGCTCCGGCTTCCTTTGCCGCAAAGGCTCGCGTTCAGCTCTTGCGCAATACCGGAGCAACCCTCAGTCCGCAGAATGCCTTCTACTTCCTGCAAGGTTTGGAATCTCTATCGCTCCGCGTCGAACGCCATGTTCAGAATGCACGCAAAGTGGTTAAATTCTTGAAAGATCATCCGAAGGTCACTTGGGTCAATTATCCAGAACTTGAGGACAGTCCGTATCGCGAGCTCTCAAAGAAATATTTTCCGAAGGGTGCGGGTTCCATCTTCACATTCGGCGTAAAAGGCGGACTCGAAGCAGGAAAAACGTTGATTAATAACGTTAAATTATTTTCGCTTCTTGCCAACGTCGCTGACGCGAAATCGCTGATCATCCATCCAGCCAGCACGACTCATGCAGAATTGACACCAGAAGAACAGGCTGAAGCCGGAGTAACGCCAGATCTGATTCGCGTGTCGATTGGCATTGAAACAATTGATGATATTATTTATGATTTGGATCAGGCACTCGCCAAAATTCCCGTACCTGTCGGCAGCAAATAAGAAAAAAGACGTTCAGGCAAATATGTCTGACGTCTTTTTTTGTCTTGCAATGATTATCCTTTTTTAATTCGTATTGAGGACTGACTTTAAGGTAATTATTTCCCGAAGCTGAATTTCCCTTTTTTTATCAAGGTTTCCATACCGCCAATTTTAGCAAGCGCGCGGTTATCAATGATCTTTTTCATAAATGCAGCCGGATAACCTTTGAGTTTCTTTCCCATCACGAGTCCCAGGGCATCATTCTTTCCGAGCGAGCAAACCGTGCCTTTCGTTTTATAATGAAAGGGAATCAGCGGCCGCTCGATAGACATCGCATATAAATTGTATGCGGCGGTATCTGCCTGCTGCATAGCAATTTGGGCTGTCGTCGGGTACGGTCTTCCCATCGCTGGGTCGATAACCGCTGAACAGTCGCCAATGATCAAAATTTCCGAGTAACCCGGCACGCTCAAATCCGCATTTACGCGCACCCGGCCGCGTTTTTGTTTGAATCCAGAAGCTTCAATGACTGAACTGCCGCGAACGCCGCCGGTCCAGATGAAGGTACCCGCCTGGATCACCTGCTGCCCCTCGGCGTCTTTATAGAATATGTGAGCGCGCGCGACCCGGTTAACGCGTCCAATCAAGAACTTGACACCACGTGCCCTTAACTTTTCGGAGGCGTAATTCGCTAAATTGCGATCAAACATTGGCAGAACATTGGGTGTTGGTTCGATGCACACGACCCGAATCCTATCCGGATCCAGCCGATAGTCGGCCGCAAGCTTCGGCAAGCGGTTCGTCAGCTCCCCAAGAAATTCGAAACTCGTAAAACCAGCACCTCCGACGACAATTGTCAGATGTTCTGCTGCTCGATCCTTTTGCCAAGTCTCAAACTCTTTGACAATATGACTGCGGATTTTTTCCACTGAAGGAATATCTGAAATGGCTAATGCATATTCACGCATTCCGCTGATACCAAAGAATTCCGACTCAAACCCCAAGGCAATCAATAGATAATCATACGAAACCGGCGGGTGTTGCTCAAAAATCACTTGTCTTTTCGGCCGATCGATTGCGACGACCGTGTCTTTAATAAAATCGGTCTGCCGAAAGTCGATGACATTGTCTACCGGATAGCATATCGCCGCCGCATCCGTCGTACCAGCGGCCACTTCGTGTAATGAAGTGGTCTCACAATGGTAATCGTTCTTGTTAATCATCACGATATCTGCATCCGGATGCATACCCTGAAGCTTTTTCAAGGTCCGAAGTCCCCCATAGCCTGCACCTAATAACACAATCTTCTTACGCCGCATCGTCATCATCCCTCCGCCACATTTTAGAAATATCCCTTTATAAAAGGTATGAGCGATCTCTCGTTCACACTTTGTTCACATTTTCTATTTTTATTGTAGTCTATTTTGTTAGCGCTTTCAATACTTTGTGAAAAAAAGTTCAATTTTAATTCAAATATCTCTATTGACAAACCTCCGCTACGGAAAAAGGCCATTCACCCAAAATTTAGGATGAATGACCTTCTGCAAAAATAGATAGGGCGTACGGGAATTGAACCCGTGATCATGGAATGAGAATCCATTGGCTTAACCACTTGCCCAACGCCCTATAAAGTCTGTCCTGTTTCCAAAACAGTTTTTCAGCACGACAAGAAGTATACCACAGATTGGGTATCCAGTTCAAGTCGTAAATCAGAAAACAAGAGGATGCTTGGCCACAACCCGCGGCCTCAGCTTTGAAAACGAAGAATTTATTTTTTCGGCGCATGAATAAAACGATCTCACAGCTCTAACAATCGCTCATGAGACCGCTCTGTTCTTCCAAACAACAATTAGCCGATTCTTTCTTATTCCTTTCTGCGTGCCGAGGAGCCCATAATCAAAGAGACAATCAGGACAAGTATGACAGCACCAATAATTGATGGAATAAGCGCCATTCCGGCCACTTGCGGCCCCCAACTGCCAAGAAGAGCCTCGCCAAGCCATGAACCCACTAATCCCGCGATAATATTGCCTATCCATCCGGCAGGCATTCCTCTATGTGTGATCGCACCTGCTAAGATACCGATCACCGCTCCGACGATTAATACCCAGATGACATGTAACATTTCTCATTCCTCCTTCATTTCCAACAATCGTTTAGCAAAACAATCCTTTTTAGTTTTTGTTTTTACATTTTTTGTATTCCCCTCGGCTGCAATCTGAAACAACCAAGCGCACTTTCCAATTCCTTCCGTTCTCCAGGAATCTGTAAGATGTCCAAACAACCCATTAGATTATCTAACAAATAATAGTTAGATAATCTAACATACATTTTCAAAACTTTTCCGTGCTTAGTGCATAAAATAAGATTGAAGATCCAAATAACGCCGATTTTGCTTTCTATTTTAAATTTTCCGTCTCCTTTTTTATGTAAGATGTTCTAACAAAAGCGAATACAAAGCAAGCCAAAGTCATTATTATTATCCATGGAATTTAAAAAAATTGCTCTTTTTTGATATATCGTCAATGAAAGGACTCTTACCTGATTATCCAGGTGAATCGTGAATGATAGTCTGTTTCTGAAAACGGGAAAATGAATAGGGGGATTAAGAATTGGCCATTGAATTGAAAAAGGCGGCAGCACAGCCAATCACTGAACTGAATGAATTTGAAAGAACGCAGAAACTTTTCCAGCTCGCTCTAAAAAAGATGAATTGCACGGATCAAGTCTACCAATTGCTAAAGGAACCGATCAGATGCCTCAAAGTTCGAATTCCGGTCAAGATGGATGACGGGTCGATCCGGATTTTTACCGGATATCGCGCCCAGCACAATGATGCCGTCGGGCCGACAAAAGGCGGTATCCGGTTTCATCCCAACGTGTCTGAAGACGAGGTCAAAGCCCTATCCATGTGGATGAGTATCAAATGCGGCGTGACCCATCTTCCCTTCGGCGGAGCAAAAGGCGGCGTACAATGCGATCCCACAAAATTATCCAAGCGCGAGTTAGAAAATCTGAGCCGTGGTTACGTCCGGGCTATCAGTCAGATTGTCGGACCCGCCAAAGATATTCCCGCACCAGACATCTTTACCAATGCCCAAATCATGGCCTGGATGATGGATGAATATAGCCGGATTCATGAACAGGGTTCCTTCGGTTTCATCACAGGCAAGCCGCTTGCGCTTGGTGGATCGGTTGGAAGAGATTCAGCAACCGCTCAAGGAGTCACGATCGTCACGAAAGAAATCGCGAAGGTCGGCGGATTGAAGCTGAATCAGGCCAAGATCATTATTCAGGGATTCGGTAACGCCGGCAGCTATCTGGCTAAGTTTTTTCATGAGGCGGGGGCAACCATTGTCGGTATTTCTGATGTCCACGGCGCCTTATATGACCCAAACGGGCTTAATATCAATCACCTGCTCGATATTCGCCAGTCGTACGGGACGGTTACCCATCTTTTCGATGACCGAATCACGAATGAAGATTTATTGATTAAACCCTGTGATATTCTCGTCCCAGCCGCTTTGGAAAACCAGATCACTATAAAAAATGCTGCCAAGATTCAGGCAAAGATTCTGGTCGAGGCAGCCAACGGGCCGACGACACTGGAAGCCACTGAGATCCTCGATCAGCGCGGCATCGTCATCGTTCCCGATGTTCTGGCAAACAGCGGCGGAGTTTTAGTTTCCTATTATGAATGGGTACAGAATCAGCAGGGGTATTATTGGTCAGAGCAAGAAGTACAAACACGACTTACAGAGAGATTAAAAGCTTCCTTTGCCGAGATCTACGAAACTGCAAAAACCAACCGGATTAATATGCGCCTTGCCGCCTATATGGTCGGTCTGAAAAGAATGGCTGATGCCGTGCATTCTAGAGGGTGGGCTTAAAAATGAACCTGCCGGGGAGAGCTCGTGTTTTCGTTAATTGGGCCGCTGATCCCTATACTAAAGAGAAAGGCAAGAGGATTGTTCGATCCTCCCGCCTTTCTCTTTATATTTACTCCCTAGGTAGATGCGGTTATTAGGAGTCTGCAAGTATCCGAACGCCTGAACTGGCTCCGATTCGCGATGCGCCGGCCTCAATCAGCGCCAGTGCTTCCGCCTTTGAATGAATGCCTCCTGCCGCCTTGACACCAATAGCCGGTCCGACCGTCTCGCGCATCAACCGAACATCTTCAACGGTCGCTCCGCCCGTCGAAAATCCCGTCGATGTCTTGACATAATCGGCTCCAGCGCGCACGGCCAGTTCGCAGGCTCGCCGTTTTTCCTCATCCGTCAGCAGGCAGGCCTCAATGATCACTTTGACCGTTGCCCGTTCTGCAGAAGCGGTAACAATTGCGCGGATATCCTTTTCGACATACTCATCCAAGCCGCCTTTTAACGCGCCCACATTGATGACCATATCCACCTCTTCCGCACCCTTTTCAATGGCATCACGTGTTTCGAATGCTTTACTCTCTGATGTGCCTGCGCCAAGAGGAAAGCCGATCACGGTGCACACCTTCACGTCAGAAGCAGCGAGCTGCCCGGCAGCAAGTGGGACCCAGCAAGGATTAATGCATACGGAAGCAAAGCCGAATGCTTTTGCTTCTTCAATAAGCTTCAGAATATCCTCTCTTGTTGCATCCGGTTTCAAAACCGTGTGATCGATAAACTTCGCCAGACTTTTCATGGTTGTTCCTCCACTTCACCATTAATTATTTTATGTACCAAATGATACGGCGGCGCCTCGTCGGCGATGACGATCGCCGCTGCAAGCTTTTCGCGAACTTCCTGAACATCCGTCCGATTGGCATGAATCGTCAGCAGAGCTTCCCCTTTGCGGACATGATCGCCAATTTTTTTATGAAGAACGATTCCGGCTGCGTAATCAATCACTGAATCTTTCGTCGCTCGTCCAGCGCCCAGCAGCATCGCCGCCAGGCCAATCTCGTTCGCGGCCAGCTGTGCGATGATGCCGCTCCTTGAGGCCGGCAGGTCAAATCGGTAAGACGCGCGTGGTAGAAGCGAAGGGTCATCAATTACCGCAAGATCGCCGCCTTGGTTTGCGATAAACTTTTTGAATTTAGCAAATGCCTCGCCTTTTTGGATGGACTGGATAAGCTGTTCTCGAGCATCCTCTGCAGAATCCGCTTTGCCCGCGGCGAGCACCATCAAACTGCCCAGAGTCAGAACCAGTTCGGTTAGATCCTCTGGCCCTTCTCCCTGTAACGTTTGAATCGCTTCTTTAACCTCTAAAGCATTGCCAATGGCAAAGCCCAGCGGCTGAGACATATCTGTGATTACCGCGAGGGTCTTGCGTCCGACGTGATTGCCAATTTTCACCATTGTTTCGGCAAGCTGGCAGGCATGCTGCTCATCTTTCATAAAAGCGCCGCGCCCTGTTGTCACTTCAAGAACGATCGCTTCAGCACCCGCTGCTATTTTCTTGCTCATGATGGAACTGGCGATCAGCGGAATCGACTCGACGGACCCGCTGACGTCGCGCAAAGCATATAATTTTTTATCAGCCGGTACGAGATCTCCCGTCTGACCGATGACCGCAATCCCTTCTCGTTTCACAAGGTCAATGAATTTACCAGATGAAATCTCAACATGAAAGCCCGGGATCGATTCCAATTTATCCAATGTCCCACCGGTAAATCCGAGCCCACGCCCAGACATTTTGGCAACCGGCACACCGAGCGACGCCACCAAAGGGGCAAGAATCAGCGTTGTGGTATCGCCCACGCCGCCTGTCGAATGTTTGTCGACCTTAATCCCTTTTATTGCCGACAGATCAATGCGATCACCGGAATCAATCATCGATCGGGTCAGGTCGGCAATTTCGCGGTCTGTCATTCCCTGAAAATAAATAGCCATTGTGAGAGCGCTCGCCTGATAATCGGGCACTGAGCCGTTGACATATCCGTCAATGAAGAAGCCGATTTCTTCCGGGCTCAGTTCCTGCCCCTCTCTTTTCTTGATAATGATATCAACCATCCGCATCTTATTTCCACCCTTTCATTGGCTCTTCCCCGGAAAGCAGCGTCTGCCCCCCGCGTTCATGATCCTTTTTTAAATGAGCTCATTTAAAAAACTTGTTCCCATTTTAGGCAAAGAAACCGCAAAATTCTCAGCGAGTGTGGCCCCAATGTCTGCAAAAGTCTGGCGCACCGGTAATGAACGTCCTGAGGCGAATCGCGGAGAATAAACAAGCAATGGCACATATTCACGGGTGTGATCCGTTCCTCTGAAGCCGGGATCATTGCCATGGTCCGCGGTAACCATCAGGAGATCGTCGGCGGTTAATTTCGGCAGTATCTCTCCTAGTCGTTTGTCAAAGGCTTCAAGTGCCTGGCCAAACAGAACCGGTTCACGGCGGTGCCCGTATTTGGCATCGAAATCAACTAAATTGGTGAAACAGAGCCCATGAAACGATCGATCCACAGCCTGCGACCACTTGTCCATTCCGTCATCATTACTCAATGTATGCCAACCCTCAGTAATTCCATGTCCACTGAAGATATCATTGATCTTGCCAATCGCCAATGAATCCAGCCCTGCTTCCTTCAGATGATCCATGACCGTCGCACCCGTTGGCTCAAGCGTCAAATCGCGCCTGTTTGCTGTCCGTTCGAAATGAGCGGCATCATTGCCGATATATGGGCGGGCAATCACTCGTCCCAAGTGATAGGGCTCATCAAGCGTCAATTGCCGGCAATAAGCGCAAATGGAATACAATTCCTCAAGCGGAATGATCTGCTCATGTGCAGCGATTTGCAGGACAGAATCCCCCGACGTATAGACGATCAATTCGCCTGTCTTCATCTGCCGCTCGCCGAATTTCTTGATAATTTCCGTTCCGCTGGCCGGTTTATTCCATAGAACTTTGCGTCCGCTGAAACTCTCGATTTGAGCAATCAATTCATCTGGAAAACCATTGGGAAAAGTATGCGGCGCCGTCATCACAGGAAGGCCCATCATTTCCCAATGACCATCCATACTGTCTTTTCCTGCAGAGATTTCGTGCATCTTTGTATAGTAGGCGGATGGTTGCTCCTGGATAGCCACGCCCTGAAGCGGGCGTTCTGGGCGAATATTGGAAAGCCCCATCTTCTCCAAGACCGGAACATGCAGACCTTTCATTGCTTCGGCAGTATGCCCCAATGTATCGCAGCCCTGATCCTGATAGTTTTCAGCATCTGATGCTTCGCCGATACCCACCGAATCCATTACAAGAATATGAACTCTTTTAAATTTTTCAACCATTCTTATTTCCCTCCATCAAAGCATCCGCCAATCCCGCAGCTTTTTCATACGTCGAACGAGGAGATCCAGCTGGGCGTAGACTTATCTGCTTGATTTTCAATTCCTGTTTTCTCGCTAATAAATCTCCCATCATTTTACTCTATAAACGCCTGTCTCGCAAAAAAGGACCCCGGTGGCAGCGCAGATATTGTGCGTGCCCAGGATCCTCTTCTCAAATCTATTGTTCAGGCATTCTCGTATTTTCTTGAGGCCTCTTTCAGATGAATTAAATCAACGAGAACGGCATGATTGGGTGCCTTGAGACCGTTCTTTTCAGCAATTTTCACAATCGCACCGTTCAGGTAATCCACTTCTGTTGGTCTGTTCGTACTCATATCCTGGTGCATCGAAGGGTAGTGGAGCGGATTTGAGACTTCAGAGACATACATGACCTGCTTCACCAGCCCCTCACAGTCCAGCTCGAGTTGAATGCCCTCTGCATCGGTTGCAGCACAGGCTTCGGTCAGCAAACGGCGTGCTAAGTCTTCCGCATGCTCATATTCAGCAAATTGGCCCATCTTAACATTCATCAACGTGCAAAGCGTATTCACCACTGAATTGAAGACAAGCTTTGTCCAAACGGTGCCGCGATAGTCCGTCGCAACCGTTGGATGCATCTGCGCCTTTTCCATTTCATCTGCTACGCGTTGGATGAAGGCATCTGGCTCCCCCTCTACCCGAACAATATGGACATGTCCTGTCCCGCGTGCACCAACAAAATCGACCTTCCCCGGTCCCTTCATTACAGTTGCAACCATGGCTGTTCCAGCGATGATCCTTTGCCTGTCGACATATTCAGCAAGCATTTCTGCACCGCCCCAGCCATTCTGATTCGTCAGTACATGTGTTTTCGGACCAATAAAGTGAATACAACGTTCCATGACCTCGCGGGTATGCATATCTTTGATAAAGAAAATTACCAGCTCCGGTTCTTCATGGTACTCTTCCGGAAAACAGATCTTTACTGGAACAAGGTGCGGATTTTCGCCATCACGCGTAACCTCGACTCCTTTGTTCTTTCGAATAGCTTCCACATTCGGTTCCCACGTATCCACGAATTGAACGTCATTTCCCACTTCTTGAAGCAGCACGCCATATCTGAGCCCCATAGCCCCTGCACCAATACATACAATCTTCATCTCTGTCTCCGTCTCCTTTTTCTCTAATTCTTTTTTTATCCTATCGGGCCCTTTGCTGAAAGAGAAAGCCCCATTCAGTTAATTTCTGAATGGGGCTTCGCTGAAAGTCCCGGATGAACGAATAGGACTCCTGCAGCCATTGTTTAGTTCCACAATGCTGTCCTGAGTCCTAGATAATCAAAATGATGATTGTCTGCTCGTCGTTCATCCTTGGGGCCATTTGTTTTCCTCTTTTCCATAGCGGAAAAAGCAAAAGATTTTGATAAGTAAGTTCATTCTAGACAATCATTTTGTGCCTGTCAATATTTTCACAAGAATGTCAAAATTGCAAACCGGATCACGGGAATTCTCACCTGAAAATCGGCAAAGAAAAAGCACCTCCGCATGATGCGTGGGGTGCTTTTTATAAAAACAATCATCGGTTGATTATTTTACTGCGGGTTCCGGCAGTTTGACTTCTGCACGGCCCAAATCCTGACCATTGATGACTGCATTAAAGTTATCATAGCTTGTCGAAATCATATTCGATACGGCTTCGTCAGTCATTGCAGCAACGTGTGGTGTAATCAGTACTTTCGGATATAGATCCAGCAATTCCTTGATTGTTGCGTCAGGGAAGGCTTCACCGTTTGAGAAATCCTTACCGAAGAAACGAGCTTCGTCCGTCAGAACATCTGCACCAAATCCAGCAAGCTTGCCGCTCTTAATGGCTTTAACGACAGCTGCTTCGTCAACCAATTCGCCGCGAGCGGTGTTGACAAGAATCGCGCCGTCTTTCATCTTACCAATGAATTCTTCACCGACAAAATTTTCATTCTTGCCTGGGAAATAAGGGAGGTGCAAGCTGACAATGTCAGATTCAGCAAGCAGGTCATCGAGTTCCTTGAATTCAACAAGCTTCTTAGCAAAGTCACTCTGGAAGATATCATAGCCGAGCAATTTTGCGCCAAGACCTTTATACAATTCAGCTTCCACACAGCCAATGTGGCCTGTACCAACAATACCAACCGTGCTCTTGCGGATTTCATGGCTGAACATTGTTTCTGTAACCTTGAAGTTTAACTGTGCTGTTCTGCCGGTTGTGTAAACCATGCTGCGGGACAGGGAAGTTCCGAGGCTGACAGCCAGTTCAGCAATCGCATTCGGTGAGTAGGCAGGGACACGCGCAACCTTCATGCCGAAATCTGCAGCAGCCTGCAGATCGATGTGGTTGAAACCAGCAGTACGGGTAAATACATATTTGATTCCGTAATCATTGAACTTTTTCAAGTTCTCGCGATCAGCCAAGCAGTTAACAAACAGCAGAACGCCATCATGTCCTTCTGCCAGATCGCCATTATCAGCAGTCAGTAAATCGTTCACCAAGGTCACTTTATAACCATAATTGTTCAATTCACTGTACAAATGTTCTTCATATGGTTCTACACCATAAGCGATAATTTTAAAAGCCATGCGAAAACATCCTCCTAAAATTTTTTTTATTGATCCAACCGTCCTGAGTGTCAGGTGCTTTCTTGTGAATACAAGATTTCGTGATTGCTTTCACAAGATTAGTAGTAAACCCCTCAGATCCTTGCCTTCTGACAAACGTCTCTCTGCGTTCAGTCTTATTCTTTCTCCATCAGAAAGAAATATCCTGAAATCTTTTTTCACGAGAAAAGTATAGCACGGAAAATTACTGACAACAATCGGGCACAGGCCAAAAAAAGTGATCGTTTTGTGAAGATCTCGGCTCAAGTGTTTAATTTCCTCCCTCACTTATATGTCATAATTTTCAAAAAATATGGTCGGCTACGCCTTTCATTACAGCATATTCCCCCAAAAAAGGGATGTAAAACATTTCGATAAAAAAATAACCCCTAGGAGGGGTCACGGCCGGCTTATCACATTTCAAAGATTCTTGCACATTGCATTTACTTAATTTCCTTATATTTATTCGTGACAATATCCAACTGCGCGATCCTGCCATCGGCCTTATAATAGCGAAAAAAGCCAATCGTCGGCGCCGTGTCCGGATCGGCTGCGCTGTCACCGCTGTGATTTTCGCGCAATTCAATCGCATAATAGGAGCCGTTATCCGTTGTCTCAAAATACACCTTATCCGGCGCATACCCGGCAGCTTCAGCGACTGCTGTTTCTGCTTTTTGCTGCTGCGTGCTATTCTCAGATGATGAAGAGGGAGCCGATGATGCAGACGAAGTCTCCTGCGCGGATGAATTCGCTGAACTGTCAGCATTGACCGTCGTTCCTTTATCCGTCGTCACTGAGGAAGAGCTGCTTGTCGATGCAGGAGTTGATGCACTGCCGTCAGTGTCCGTTCCGGCACTTTGCACGGTCCCGCTCGGATAACGTGCGCTCTCTGTTTTATTTTTCAGGTCTCTCGCTTGTTTTATCAATGTACCCGATCCGCCCTTTTGAATAATTACGCGGTTAAATGCCAACTCCGCTTCAGTCCATTGATTATTTTTCAGTGCACGGCGCCCTTGGGCCAAATTCTTTAATTGGGCAAGCAGTTTTGCCGAAGTTCGGTCGCCTTTTTTTACTTTTTGCGCCTGTACAAAATAATCCTCAGCTTTTGAATATTGCCGGAGCTGCATCGCTTCGCGTCCTTGCTTCATTGCTTGATCGTACGCATTTCCTACTTGATTGTCGCATGCACCCAGGCTCGCCGCCAGTGCCGCAAGGATGATCAAAATTAATTTTTTCATTTTCGTCCTCCAGTCTAGAATAATAAGCATTACACTGTCATTACAGCAGTCATTTCAGGTTCTCACACGGATTCTCAGTCTGACCCATTTGTCCCTTATAATCCCTTTGCCTGAGCGCTGAAGGGTAAAAAGTTCTACTTCTTTCCTACTTTATATTTCGGCTGCCTGTCGCCTTTTTATAAGGCAGCATGCAAAAATAGCCGAAACGTACACTGCCAAAAGATAGGACTCAAAAGGGTGAGCAGGAGAATCAATTCTGTAAAATTCAACAAAAATTAATTTAAAAAGCAGCCTCCTGATCATACCGGAATGCTGCTTTTTTCATGGACGGGCTTTTTTCTTATTTCTTTGTCGCACGGCCAACATGGGCGTGATCATCACATGCGTAAGTGTCTGTATAAGTCACCTCGTCAATCTCACAATCCGGACCAATCGTCACCTTCTTGCCTCTGACAGCCTTCGCACGCGTACTTTCGATATAAATTTCATCGCCCTCGATTGCATCAACACTGATCCTCTGCCGCCGGGCACCGAAAAGCAATTGACCCACTAGCGAAGCAAATGGCCGTTTTCGGATCACGACGGTCGCACATCCGATTTCTTTTATCTGGGAATGCATGCCGCCGAGCGTCATATCGATGCGTTCCGCTGTACACAGGCCATCAACGCGGAGTTGCCCTTCGCTGGTGATTTCTTCCGCAACCAAATCACCGTGGAGAATTAATACCCCGGATACTTTAACTTGCTCGCCCTGAACACCTTCGTCAATGTGGGCATGCCCATTAATTTGCAGGAGATCAGCCTTCACTTTGCCGTGGATCGACGAAGAACCATTAATCGTCAACAATCGGGCACAAATGTTCTTTTCAAAGCGCGCCGAACCGCTAACCATGACCCGAGCAGCCTGCACACTGCCTAAGGCTTTGCCTGATCCGTTAACGTCCATATTCCTGCAGTCTACATCCCCAAGAATTTTCCCGCTGCCATTAATGGCGACATCCGCATAGGTACCACCGGGCGCACTGCCCGAGCCCGAAAAAGTTAAATTATTTTTCCCCTCAGTCATTTTTCATCTGCCTCCCTGCTTATTTGCTCGCTCTTTCGATTTGAACAGCCTCGCCGACTTCCCCATGTCCATCTAACTGGTAGCTTTCCGTATACTCGACGCGCTCAATCTTACAGCCTGACGCAATGACGACGTTTTTGCCGCGAACCATCTGAGCATCGGTCTGCTCCAGATAAATCTGATCGGCTTCTATCACATCGGCATGCAGCCGGGATAGCGGCCCGTGAGTGATCAGGCTGCGCCTTTTTCTGATCGCGATCGAGGCGGCACCTATTTCATGAACAAAATTATTGACATTGTATTTTAAGCGGATGTCGATTGTATCCGCATTGAGTAATCCGCCAACATGAAGACCGCCTCGCATTGTTAATTTTTCTAATGTCAAATTTCCATCGATATTCAGTACGCCGCCGATCTTGGCTTCCTCACCCGTGATATTTCCTGAACAGTCTAGCTGGCCATACAGAGTCAATGCTTTTACTCTGCAATCACCGGTCACAACTGTTGTTCCCAGAATGTTGCCTTCACTGATCGTCATATTGCCATTGATCGTTAATTCGCCCATATTTTTTAGCTTCTTTGAGGAAAAATCACCCGTTATTCGGCATTCACCCATAACTCTGCACGATTCCGCTGTTGCATCCCCATCAATCGTGCATTCTCCCATAATACTCATTTTGTTAAAGCTGCCACCGCCAGAGTGGCTCTCGCCCATAATTTTTAAATTAGATTGTTCCATTTCTGGCATCATTCAGCACCTCCAGACTGTTCGTTTTCCAGCTCTTGATTCATTTTTGCAGCCAGCGACTCCATCTTTTCAGGAATAGCAATTCTATCGATAATCCTGACCTCTTCGTCAAAATAAATCGGTGCCTGATCCCCTGCAATCATGAAGACTGAAACACCCATTTTCCGAATAAAATACAGGCAGCAGTTTTTCTGATAAAATTCCTTGCTGTTAGCTTTCATCAAGCTTAGCAGATCAGCAGCCTCGCCAAGACTCAGATGACCGCTTTTCAGCAGGCCATCCAATATCGCCACTGTCAGTACCTCCGCAAAAGTTAAGATCTCTTTCTCGCCTTCAAGCTTTGCAAAAAGCGCATAGGTTTGTTCCGAAACAATGTTACGTTCCAACAACTTTTTGACAGATACTTTTAATTTATTGACAGACTGTGCAGAAAACCGTTCTGCTAATTGATCAAGCGACATGGAGTCTTTCAGTTGAGCAATATTCTGGACACGTTTCAGTATTTTTTCTTTTGGAAAGAAGGTTTCCTGGCCTGTGAACGTTGATTTGCGAATGAACCATTCATCCGGAATTAGATTTTTCCTTTTCCAGCGATACAGTTGACCATAGGAAATTCCTGTCTCTTCCAGAAGTTCTTTTTTGGTAATCAGAACCTCATCCATACAGATTTTCCCTCCGTTTCACTTTAGTTGTTAATAATATAACATAACATTGTTACGCCGTAAAGTTGGGATAGATCTGCTTGTAGCGGGCAAACTCCATTTGAGATGATTTTTGAAAAGGAGGACTCCACACTGAAATGACTAGTGAAAAATTAACGGCTTCAGAGCTTTCTCAACTATGGGGACAATATCTAAATGACAGCCTATATTCCTGCCAGATCAAATACTGTATCCATTCAGTCGATGACCCCAAGGTTAAACGGCTATTGAAGGATGCCCTAACTCTGTCTGAACAGCATATAGAGAAATTATCTGCGTTATTCAAGAATGAGAAAATGCCGATACCGCAAGGATTCAACGAGCAGGATGTGAATTTGGAAAGCCCAAAGCTTTTTGAGGACGATCTGAAATTAAAGATATTATTGCAGCTTGGCAATTATGGATTGCGTCTCTACGGATTGGCGATCACGATGGTCACTCGAAAGGATGTCCATGAGCATTTTTGTAAATGTCTGGAAGAGTCGATTGTACTCCATACCGAGGCAAAGAATTTGGCACTGGACAAGGGCATTTATATCAAAGCGCCAATCATCGCGATTCCCACCCATATTAGCCAAGTGAACCGGCAAAGCTTCTTAGCCGGATGGTTTGACAGAAGGCCACTGACGTCAATCGAAATCGCTCATTTATTTAGCAGTATCAAAAGAATTACATTAGAGGTAGCGATGTTTACCGGATACAGTCAGGTTACCCGTGATCAGAAGATCAAACAATTTTTTATGAAAGGAAAAGAGGTTGGCCAGAAGCATTATCAAACCTTAACGACTATTTTAACGGACAATGACTTGCCTGCCCCCGCGGGCTGTAACAACGAGATTACCGAATCAACAATTGCTCCATTCTCGGATAAATTGATGCTTTTTGAAATGCTGTCTATTATCAGTTATTCGATTGGCCTTCATGGTGTTGCTCTCTCTTTTGTGGCAAGAAGGGACCTGGGTCTGACCTATATGAAATTTATTTCGTCCATGTCGCGGATCGCCGAGGAAGGCTTTAAATTAATGATTGACCATAATTGGTTGGAACAACCGCCAATGGCTAGCGATCGGAATAAAATTGCTCAGCATTCCTGAAAGATGGTTTTTCTCCAGGTAAAAAAAGTCTAAAGCAATCGCCGAGAACAGAGATCCTCTTTCTTTTCGATTACTTTAGACTCTTTAAAATTCCCAGAAAAGGAAAAAATTAATCTACCTGCGCTGCAAATGTATTATTTTTTATAATCGGCTGCCAATTTTCGGAAAGCAGCCAGTGAACGTTCGACTTTTTCCGTTGGAATGCAATAAGCGATTCGGAAATATCCTGGGCAGCCAAAGCTATCAGCAGGAACAAGGATCAAATCGTATTTTAAAGCATGTTGGCAGAAAGCAGCCGCATCCTCCTCCAGCGCTTTCGGGAACATATAGAAAGTCCCGCCAGGCTTGACCATCTTAAATCCCAGCCCTGACAATTCCTTGTATAGAATGTTCATATTGGTTTCATAAACGGATAAATCCGCCGTCATATCAATCACTTCCGCGACCGCTAGCTGAATCAGCGACGGCGGGCAGTTATGACCAATCTCACGCGAAATCTGTCCGCACATGTCGACTATCAATGCAGCCTCTTTGCACTGCGGGCTAACGGCGACATAGCCAATCCGTTCACCCGGCAGTGACAGGGATTTACTGAACGAATAGCACGTGATCGTTTTCGGATAAAGGCTGGCAACATATGGCGCATCCACTCCATTAAAAACAATCTCGCGATAAGGTTCATCAGAAATGAGGTAAATCTCGTGTCCATATTCACGCTCCTTCTCCTCAAGAAAAGCAGCCAGCTTCTTCAACGTTTCGGTTGAATAGACAATCCCCGATGGATTATTCGGTGTATTCATTAAAACAGCCATCACTTTAGAAGAAAAAAGCTGTTCAAATGCCTCAAAGTTGATTTGAAAATTTTCCGTATCAGCCGGTACCACCTTCAGTACAGCGCCTGTTCCCTCGACATATGGAGCATACTCCGGAAAGTACGGGGCAAAAGTAATCACTTCATCTCCCTCCTGTGTGACCGCCCGCAAAGCATGTGCCAATGCTCCGGCAGCACCAGAAGTCATAAAGATATCTTCCTTTTGATAATTCAGTCCAAATCTTCTTTTTAAGGATGTCGCAACTTTTTCGCGAACCGAATCAATACCAAGGCTTGGGCTATAACCATGAACTGCGACCGGATCATCATCCAAAGCAAGCTCAACCAATTTTTTCGTGAACGCCTGAGGTACTGGTACAGAAGGATTTCCTAAGCTGTAATCATAGACATTCGCATAACCAATTTCCTGCGCCCGCTTGCTCCCATACTCAGAAAGCTGGCGAATGACGGACTTCTTGCCAAGCATTTGCTTATATTTCGCTGCAATCATTTGTCCCTCTCTCCTTCTTCGCACGTACTCAAGATAGCCGTCAGACTGGCTGCGGCCTTATGTGTCTCCTCCATTATACCTGCAATATCGAGAGGGTGAAATACTCAATCATTCAACGATACCCCATTCCAAAATAACCTTTCTGCAAAAAAGTGCGTATTTTGAAGGATAAAAGAAGATAATAACTTAAAAAAGATGTTTGGAGCGATTCAGATGACCAATATTTTATCCGTAGCCGAAGCCGCCGCTCACGCGATGCGAGCTTTCACAGATGGCAAGAAACGCCCGCCTCATGTCGGCGAAGTTATGAACTGCTGGACGTATTCTTCCTATCTCGATGGCGTCATTGAACAGTATCAGAGCGCGATGAACATGACAAAAGACAAGGAGTTGCTGGATCTGTTGAACGAAGCTTATGATATCGCTCGTAACCACAAAAAGGTTCTGGATCAGTTCATGACCAATGAGAACCTGCCGCTATCTGATGGGTATCATCAAAAACCGCGAGAAGCTTCTGCAATCATTCCAAGCGGTGTCAAGCAGTCGGAAAAAGAAATCATTAACGTACTGCAAATTAATATTGTCGCAGCAAATCTGATTTGTGCCACCTCAGCGAGTGAATGTCTGCGAACGGACCTTGGCCTCATGTTTTTCCAATTTCAGGCGGATAAATTGATAATTGGACAAAAATCAAGAATATTAGCCGAAAAACGCGGATGGCTGCGCGTTCCTCCGTTATACCCAACAGAAAAATAATAAGGTACCTTCAAAATAGGTGTTGACATTTTAATAAGGTACCCATATTATAGTGTTAATAAGGTACCTTATTAAAAACACTTGAGGGAGGCATTCCTATGACGGACAAGGAAGATTTTGATTTATTTGGTCAGTTCGCTCAGCTTGAATGGCTGCTGCACCGTTACCATCAACTGGGACAGAGAATCTATGGCCCAATGAGCGATCCGCACCGTGGTCAGGGACGGATTTTGGCGCTTTTGAAAATGAAGCCTGAAATCAGTCAAAAGGATCTTTCTTACTTATTGGACATCCGGCCACAGTCATTAGGCGAGCTATTAGCCAAATTGGAACGAGGAGGCTATATTTCACGAGAGCCCTCGGAAACCGATCGCCGGATCATGAATATTAAATTAACCGCTGAAGGTTCGAAGGCTACCGAACACCGACCAGATTCCGACACACTTTTTGATTGTTTGAGCGAAGAGGAACAGGCGACATTTAATAGTTACCTGAGCCGGATGATTCAATCGCTGAAGGAGAAGTTTAACATCCTGCAGAAGGCTCGGGGGATGGATTGGGATGATCCTCACGATCGACATTCACTGGGAGATGCTTTTGAACATTTCAGACATCATGGCAGGTTCCACAGAGGCGGATTCAGCGATCGACAGGGCAATGAACCATTTAGCAGAAGGTTCGATGATTTTCCGGGTGGAATGCCGCCGTTCGGAAGAGGGATGGAGCACCCGCATGGAACTGAAGGCGACGGCCCAGACACCGATGGAACCAGGCCCAACGACAAACAGAAATAAATCACAGCCGATCACCAATTGATTGGCCTCGGTTTTGCCTGCGCATTCCCCACTACAGGCAAAACCTATTTTTTTGCCTTGCTATTCCCCGTTCAGATGCAAGTCCAGACAGAGAATGAGCCGCCATTGACCGGAAAAATTCCATTCCCCTCTTCATCAATTTTTACTTGATCCTGCCGCCCGCCAATGCGATCGGCATAAGTCTTTCCTTTATTTTCTGGACCGACATTCATTGATAGCTTATTCTCATCGCCTGTCGAAAGGATGACAACGAGTCCGCCAGGATGTGAGGCGCTGCCAGAACGGGTCCAGCCAATACAATTTTTATCCTGAAAATAATCTTTTTGATCGCCAAAAGCAAACTTTCTGCGCAGAGTGATCAGAGTATCCAGCTCCTCCTGATATCCTTCTGAAAGTTTGGGTCCTTTAAGTCCGTAATAATCGCCGTAAAAGACGACCGGAAAGCCTTCCGCGCGAAGCAGAATCAGACTGTACGCCTGCAGTTTGAACCAAGGCGCGACATAGGATTCGAGTGATTGCCCCGGCTGGGTATCGTGGTTATCGACAAAAGTGACCGCAAGAGATGAGTGTTCCTTCATCAAAGTTCCATCCAATATTTTTCGCAGGTCATAGTCTCTTCCTTGCTGCGCCGCCTGGTAAAAATTCATATGCAGCGTCACATCAAATAAATCGAGTTTAAAAGCGGTGCCTTCAAGATAATCCACCACCGCCTGCGTCTCATCCTTCCAAAATTCGCCCACCAGATAAAAGGAGTCACGGTAGTTCTTGCGAATATGATCGGCCAATTGGACAATAAACTCGCGATTAATATGCTTCACCGCATCAAGACGAAAACCGTCGACTCCAGTCGTTTTCAGAAACCAGTCCGCCCATTTTTTGATCTCCCGGATCACGTCAGGATGACGATAGTCGATATCCGCATACATCAAATAATCATAATTGCCGTATTCATTATCCACCAATTCGTCATCAGCCCAGCCCTTATTAAGCCCTTCAATCATATAAATGGCTTTCTTGTCCGTCAGCTGATCATAATCAACTCCAGAAAAATGCTCCCACGTCCATATAAAATTGGAATACTGTCCTTTGCGCCCGGGAAAATTGAACCGTGTCCATCCTTCAATTTCGTGGGCCTTGCTGACCTTTTCCTGGCGGTTATTCGGATCCACTTCGTAGGCTTGAAAACGTTCGCACGCATCGGCACCTGCTTTGTGATTGAGAACGATGTCCGCATAGACCGATAAACCATGATCGTGCAATTCGGCGATCGCTGCCAGATAGTCTGCTTTTGTGCCGTATTTGGTTCGAACGGTTCCCTTCTGATCAAATTCTCCCAAATCATAGAGATCATAGATGCTGTAGCCAACATCTTCCTGCTTACTGCATTTGAACACCGGCGGCAGCCAAACAGCCGAAATACCGATTGCCGCTAAGTGCTTGGCATCCTTCTTCAAACGCTCCCAATGTTTGCCATCATTGGCGAGATTCCATTCGAAGTATTGCATCATAACCCCATTTTCCATCACACATCCCTCTTCGCCACTCGTCCTTTTTTAAAAAACTCTCCTGCCTATTCCCACTTTTGGGCATTGGGAAACTTTTTACATAAACGGCTATTCTATCGCCTTAATTCAGCGCCGCTAAACGATAGAGTGAGACTTTTGTTGAATATCATGAGTGTCGTGTCGAAAGATGATCGGACAATGGGTCAGCGCTAACCTCAGCAGTAAAAAAGATTCACAGCCGGTTAGAGGTCGTGAATCTTTGAATTCTTTTATACGTTTCTATTTCAAATTAGTTTTTCACGCGATCCCTTGCGAGCAGCAAGCCGCCAATGATTCCCGCCTGATCATGCAGGCCTACAGGCTGAATATAGTTTTCTAATTCTGGAACCTCAAGGTAATCACCCAGCATTTTATGAAATTGCTCTCTAATGAGCGGGAATAATTTCTTCTGCTTCATCAGTCCGCCACCCAAAATCATGCGTTCTGGACGCAGGATCATCGTATAACTGACCAGTGCCTGGGCCAGATAATAGGCCTCGAGCTGCCAGACCTCCGATTTATCGGCCAGATTTCTGCCTTCATCTCCCCAGCGCTTTTCTACGGCCGGACCGGAAGCCATCCCTTCCAGACAGTTTTTATGGTAGGGACAAAGACCTTCGAATGAATCCTGAGGATGGCGTCTGAGCAGAATATGACCCATCTCCGGATGACCAAAGTTGCTGAGCAGCTGACCTTGGCTGATGAAACCCCCACCGATACCCGTGCCGACTGTCAGGTACAGGCAGCTTTGAGTTCCTTTGGCAGCGCCCATTTTGTACTCTGCGAAGCCGGCTTCATTGACATCGGTCGTCCACGCCACGGGAACTGAAAATCTTTCTTTCAGTGCACCAACGAAATTATAATTACGCCAGCCTTCCTTCGGCGTTGATGTGATATAGCCGTACGTGTCAGATTGTTCATTGACATCGATCGGCCCAAATGAACCGACACCGATGGCCTCAACGGAAAATTGGCTAAGAAAATCAAGAACCTTTCCGATCGTTTCCTGCGGTTTCGTCGTTGGAACCGTTAAGGACTCCTTGATTTGTCCTTCACCAGTACCCACTGCAACGACAAACTTTGTTCCGCCGGCTTCGATTGATCCCAGCATACACTCATTCCCCTCTCAAACTGCTCGACTGTTTTCTGACTGCGCTTTTAAAAAGAGTAATTTCCCACCGGAAGCGATCCGTTTTTGTTTATTTCGCTTCACCGAAGCATAATCCGCACTATTGGTGACAACAATGATGACTGCCGGATCCAGATGACAATCCTTGATCATCTGAAGACGAAGTTCCGCGATCTTTTCTCCCTTAACTACACGCTGTCTCTTTTTTACAAAGCTTTCGAAACTTGCGCCATTAAGCTCCACCGTGTCAATCCCAAGATGGATCAATAATTCCGCACCGCCATCTGACTTTAATCCATAGGCATGACCAGTCGGGGATGTTGCCGTCACCAGTCCATTGCAGGGTGAAAGAACGATACCCTCTTTAGGAATAATAGCCGCACCTTTCCCCATGAATTCCGAGGAAAATATGCCATCATTCACCTGTTTCAGGTCAATGATTTCCCCGGTAACCGGAGCCATAATGACCTCGTCCTCCATTGACAATGCCCCCGCAATTCTAATGTAACCGGTTAAAATAAAAGATACAATTCTTAATGAATGGACTGCTTCACTATTATTTTGCGTCTTGACCGGCAAAACGTCAAGCGCTCTCACTTTAAAAAAAGAAGCGCCTGATCGGTTACCCGCTCAGGCGCTTCTTTTTTTTCAATCCATTAATACAAACCTTCTGTTGTTTCCTTCGTACTAATGAATATATTCTTTGTTTGCGTATAGGCATCAAGGATACTCTTATAGGTCTCACGACCGATACCCGATTTCTTATAGCCGCCGAATGGCGCACCTGCAGGCAATTGATCATAGGTATTTACCCACATACGACCGGTACGAACACGCTTTGCTACACGAATAGCCTTGTTCAAATTCTGCGTCCAAACGCCTCCGGCCAAGCCATAATCCGAATCATTAGCCATACGGATAACGTCTTCCTCATCCTTGAATTTAATGACGGTCGCCACAGGCCCGAAAATCTCTTCCCGAGCAATCCGCATATCATTCGTCGCATCTGCCAGTATCGTTGGTTCCATGAAGACCCCCTTATCCAGACCATGGGCAGTCAGCCGGTGGCCACCCGTTATAAGCTTGGCTCCTTCATCTTGCCCAATCGAGACATAGTTCAGAATTTTGTTCAACTGGCGCTCATTGATCTGTGCGCCCATTTGAACGCCTTCTTCCCAAGGCAGTCCGACTTTCACTTTTTCAAAAGCGTCTTTCAGTGCAGCCACAAATTTGTCATAAATCCCTTCTTGAACAAAAAGCCGCGAACCGGCCGAGCAGACCTGCCCCTGATTGAATAGAATTCCTAATTGAGCGCCCTCAATCGCCTTGTCCCATGGCAAATCGTTAAAGAAGATATTCGCCGATTTCCCGCCGAGTTCCAGTGTTGCCGGAATCAAGCGATCGGCCGCTGCTTTAGCAACTTCATAACCGACCTCTGTAGACCCGGTAAAAGCGAGCTTGGCAAACCCTGAATGATGCAGCATATAGTCTCCCGAATCCGAACCGCGTCCGGTCACAATGTTAACAACGCCTTTCGGCAGCACTTGATCGAGTAGCTTAGCAAATTCCAGTGTGGTAAGCGACGTCGATGATGAGGGGTGAATGACCACCGTATTTCCTGCCGCGATTGCCGGCGCAATTTTCCAGGCCGCCATTAAAAATGGGAAATTCCACGGTACGACTTGGCCGACCACACCGATGGGCTCCTTCAAGTTAATGGTCATTGTATCCTCATCCAAGTTTTGCGCTGTACCTTCTTCGCCGCGTATCACACCGGCAAAATAGCGGAAATGATCCGCCGCATCCGGAACATCAATATTCTTCGTCTCACGAAGCGGTTTCCCATTATCCAAGGTTTCGACCATTGCCAAATGCTCCGTCTGTTCATCAATTAAGTCAGCAATTTTCAGCAACACTCGGCTCCGTTCAGCCACACCGGTTTTACTCCAGGATTCAAAAGCCTTCGTCGCCGCTTCAACTGCCCGGTCGACGTCTGCATGACTCGCGTCAATCACTTCAGCGAGTTTTTCTCCGTTACTCGGGTTCGTACTCGTTATCTTCTTTCCTTCAGATCCGTCTATCCATTGGCCACCGATATACAGCTTGTACGATGAGTCAATCGCTGAATTCAGAACTTCTTCTTTGGTACTCACTATAACAAGACTCCTTTTCTGGTATTTTTCAGTGACGCAGGTTACTTTTTTTATCTACCCGCGTAGAAAAAGGCAAAACATTTTACGGCGTTAGAAGTGCAACTGGGAATCGATCGCTAATCATTCGACGCGAATAATTTCAATCGGATTGAGGTTTTATTTTCCCTTTGCAAGGGCATACAAGTAATTAGCAAGATATTCTGAAAATACAGGTTCAATCGAAGGAGGCTCTCTCTTGACCGACAAGAAAAATGATCAATTAAAAAAATTCACCATTGATAATGAAGAAAAAGCGAATCTGACCACGAATCAGGGGCTTAAGATGTCTGAAGACGAATTTTCATTGAAGGCTGGCCTACGAGGACCTACCTTACTCGAGGACTTTCATCTTCGTGAAAAAATAACGCATTTCGATCACGAACGCATTCCAGAACGCATTGTTCATGCCCGCGGAGTTGGCGCACATGGCATCTTTCAACTCTATGAACCCTTGAGTGAATACACCAAAGCCGATTTTCTGAATGACACAAGCAAAACGACACCCGTTTTCGTTCGCTTCTCAACCGTACAGGGTTCCCGCGGTTCGAGCGACACGGTTCGCGATGTTCGCGGTTTCGCGACTAAATTTTATACAGATGAAGGCAACTTTGATCTTGTCGGCAACGATATACCGGTGTTTTTCATACAAGACGCGATCAAATTCCCGGACTTTGTCCATGCCGTCAAACCGGAACCCGACACGGAAATTCCTCAGGGAGCGAGTGCCCACGATACCTTCTGGGACTTTGTCGGTCAAAATCCGGAGACCGCTCATATGGTGATGTGGGTCATGAGTGACCGAGGTATCCCGCGCAGTTTACGGATGATTGAGGGATTCGGTGTGCATACGTTCCGGCTAATCAACGCTGCCGGAAAAGCGCATTTTGTCAAATTCCACTGGAAGCCCCTGCTGGGTGTCCATTCCATGGTTTGGGACGAAGCGCAAAGAGTTTCCGGCAAGAATCCTGACTTTCATCGTCAGGACCTCTACGAAGCGATTAAAAAAGGCGATTTTCCGGAATGGGAATTCGGCCTTCAGATTATTTCTGAAGAGGAAGAACATCGGTTCGATTTCGATATTCTGGATCCGACCAAGCTCTGGCCGGAAGAGGAGGTGCCTGTTAAGCGTGTCGGCAAAATGACCTTGAACCGTAATGTGGATAATTTTTTTGCAGAGACCGAGCAAGTGGCCTTCCATCCTGGACATGTCGTACCCGGTATTGATTTTTCCAATGATCCCCTGCTGCAGGGGAGACTGTTCTCTTATACGGATACCCAAATTTCACGACTCGGCGGGCCAAATTTCCACCAGATCCCGATCAATCAGCCCGTCAATCCTTACCACAATAATCAACGAGACGGTATGCACCAAATGGCCATCCATCATGGCCAGACCAGTTACCATAATAACGGTTTGAATAATAATCAACCGGATACAGCCGCACCGGAGCAGGGCGGTTATGCCTCTTATGCGGAGAAGATGGAGGGGCAAAAAGTCCGGGGACGCAGTGACCGTTTTCTTGATTTCTACTCACAAGCCAAATTATTTTATAATAGCCAAGCGCCCTATGAACAGCAGCATTTGATCGATGCCGTGAGCTTCGAGCTCGGCATGTGCCAGTCGCAGGCAGTAAAAGATCAGGCCATCGCTTTACTCAATCATATCGATCGGCGAATGGCAGAAAATGTAGCTGAAAACATTGATGCGGCGCTGCCAGAGAAGAATTTAGAGGTGAAGTCCGGAAAACAATCACCGGCGTTAAGTATGGCGAAAACGACTGAAAAGGCTGAGTCGAAAAGTGTCGCCATTCTCTTGAATGGAGCGCCGAATGCCGCTCAGTTGAATGAGTGGGTGAAGGCGCTAGCGGGGCAGAGAATTAATTACAGTATCCTTGATCAGAAAGTGCATGAACTTGGCAGCGGTCTGAAGGTAACCGATACCTTTAATACCGCCGATTCAACGCTCTTTGACGCCGCCTTGCTGATCAGCAGCGAAGCTAAATTACTACCGAAGACGCTCGAATTCATCGAAACGACGTTCCGCCATTACAAACCGCTGGCCTATGCGGCGAGTCAAGCGGATGCTCTGAAGCAAAGCCGGATACCTCTTGATGAAGCGGGGCTTTATGATTTATCCAAAACCGATATTCAGTCCTTCATCAAAGGGATCGCACATGCCCGTTTCTGGGAGCGGGCCGTCTGAACATTTACCCGTTCCCCGCTTTCCATTTGTTTCCTGATGGCAAAAAAGTGACTGAATCGTTGTTGAAACGATTGAGCCATTTTTTTGTACGTTAAGTATATAAAATTGAAGAGGAATTAAGTATAAGAAAAACTAAGGCGCAGCCGGCATTCAAAGGACTTGGCTACGCCAAGTTTTTCTAATCATTTTTTAGCTTCTTCGTGCATGCAGGCCTACTCGCTCGGCGCTTGGGCTGGAACCCTAGCCTGAACAGCGCTGCAAATCAGCCGCCTTCAAAGGAACCGGCTGCTCTGAGAGCCGATAACGCAGCCGCACCTTATTATCAATCGCGCAGAATTGATTATCCTGCGTGATCCACAAACGATTACCTGATAAAAAGAGTCGATGATTCGGCGGCTGAAAAGACTTTTGCCACGGTCCGGTGATTTCTGGGCCATCGGGCAGCGCGGCCAATTGCTGTTCATCCATCCCTATGCATTCCTGGCGTCTAAAGCGATAAAAGCGCAGTGTGTTCTGATCGAATAGTCTTCTTTTTCGGTGATGCTCCAGATAATAAAAGGACCCGCCTTGCCGACCGCAGCAGAGCCGGTAGCTGGGAATGAACCTTTTCCCATCGATCGGTTCCATTTTGGGATAACGAAAGAGCAGCGGATCCGGAACATCAATGATTTCCTTTGCATTAATTTTAAAGAGGGCAAGCCATTCAGCAGTCAGCAATCTGCGGCTACCTTGATCCACGGTAAAGATCTCGCCATTGCCTGCCCTAACGAACGAACCGTCTAGAAGGTAATCGTTTAAGTGCTGACTCAGCCGCTGATAAGAGCGGGGGGACTTATAGGTCTCCTCCAGTATCTCATTCAGCGGGTAGAACGCGGCCCGCTCGTTCAATCTCCGCCAGAAAATGGCATCCGCATGGCTCCAATATTTCGGATCATCATCCCAATAGGAGCTATATTTTTCATGAATACCTTGCAGCAAATCCCGACTGTGCATAACCGAACAATGGTCCACTTTGAATGCTGCATCCGCTAAAATAGCGTCAGCCGGGATGATCCATTGTTTTTCCCTACGAAACTGGTCATCCACTTGGATCACCCGCTGACTGGAGTAGACCACCTGCTTCGCGGAATGGGTAAGGAAATTGACCATTTTTTCCAGACGTTCCTTCATGTATTGGGTATCATCGGTAAGGTAGGTGATATACTGTCCATTCGCCTGAGCCAGTGCCTGATTAATCAACACAGCATAACGCGTACGCCTATACCTTTCCTGATTGTCGACACCGCTGTCAAAAAAATGAACCCGCGGATCATTCAGATAATCAGAAATCAGTGAGCGGACCCTTTCCTCCGAGTGATCATCCATAATCCACAGCTCCCAATGGCTATAGCTTTGATCGAAAACACTTTGTATAGCCTGCTGAATGGTCCTCGGCTTATTGTAACTTGTTAAAATGACCGAAACGAGCGGAGGCACTATCTCTTCACTCCCTATCAGCGATGAAGGGTAGACCAGTCAAAATCTATCTCAGGATCATTCCAGTCGATTCTTTGTTCATCCGGATCCGCCGCACGATAAGCCTGTGTTGTAAAATAAATGATCATCAGCGGTTCATTGCCCAGGACTCGATAACCATGAGCAACTCCGCGCGGAATAAGCAAAAGCGACGGATTATCTTCCCCAAGATAGAATACTTGCGTCTCTCCCTTTGTCGGTGAGTCTTTTCTTAAATCATAAAGGACAACCTGAGCCTGACCGACGGGGAAGAACCATAGATCATCCTGAAGTTTATGATAATGAAACGCTTTAATGACTCCAGGGTAGCTCTTCGACCATGAAGCCTGGCCAAAACGTTCGAGAAGCGTTTCGTCCTCACGTACGAGCTCCGCGAAGAATCCGCGATCATCACATTTCTTATCCAATTCTTTTGTGCGCACACCTTCAATCATCATTTTCCTCCTCTCCCCTAGCTGATAGGCCCAGCTCTAAAGGATGAGCCTGATACCACTTCACTGTATCTCGTAACCCTTCATCAAACGCCGTTTGTGGTTCCCATCCGAGTTCCGTCCTGATCTTCGATGCATTCATGGCGTAGCGTCGATCATGACCCGGCCGATCGCTAACCTGAGCGATCACCGGCTCAGAGCCGATCAGATGCGCGATGCGCTCCGCAATTTCCCGATTCGTATGTTCCTCATGCCCGCCAATATTATAGATCTCTCCCGGCTTCCCTTTTTCAAGCAGCATTTGAAGTGCCCGGCAATGATCCTTCACATATAGCCAATCTCGTATCTGCCGGCCATCACCGTAAATCGGAATCGGCCGCTTCTGCAGGACATGGGCGACGATGGTCGGAATCCATTTTTCACGGTTCTGATACGGGCCATAATTATTGCTGCATCGCGAGACAATGACCGGCAGACGGTAGGTGCGGGCATAAGCTAATGCCAGGCAATCCGCACCGCTCTTTGTTGCCGAATAGGGATTATTAGGAGCAATCGGAGAACTCTCCGTAAACGCCGGATCAGCCCTTTTTAAAGCTCCATATACTTCATCTGTTGAGACATGAATCATTCTAGCCACATGATGCATTCTTGCGGCTTCCAATACCTGATAGGTTCCGAGAACATTGGAAAAAATAAAGGGTTCAGCATTTCCAATACTGGCATCGACGTGAGACTCAGCCGCGAAATGAACAATCGCATCAATGGGATGATCAAAGGCCATCTCCAGATCTTCTTTTCGGCTGATATCCCCTTTGATAAATCGGAAACGCGGATGAGCCGACAATTTTTCCATTTCATCCGGATGAGCCGCGTAGGTCAATTTATCAATAACGGTCACTTGATAGTCCGTGGATTCAAGCATCAGCTGCACAAAATTGAACCCGATAAATCCTGCTCCCCCGGTAATTAGCAGCGATTTAATCATTTTTGAGCTTCCCTTCCTTCAAATCCTGAAAAATTTGCTGATCCGCCAGATGCAGGGATTCATGTGTTCCGGCGTCAATCCACCAGCCGGGAAGGAGATGGAAGCTCAGTTCATTCCTCTGCAGATAGATTTTATTCACATCCGTGATTTCGAGTTCCTGGCGTCCTGAAGGCGATAACTGATTGATGAAATCAAAGATTTGTTCATCGTACATATAGATACCGGTCACGCAATAATTGGAAACCGGATGAGCCGGTTTTTCAGTAATCGAAAGTATTTTTTGCTCTGAAGCGTCTAAAACAGCAATGCCAAATCGCTCCGGATCCGGAACTTTCTTCAGAAAAATTTTTGCTCCTTTTCCCTGCTGCAAAAAATCCTGCCACGCCTGAAACAAATCGTCCTCAAAAAGATTATCACCCAAAAGACAGATGAACTTTTCCCGATTAATAAAAGAACGAGCATAGGATAAGCCGTCAGAAATTCCGACAGCTGCTTCTTGCGCTCGGTAAATGATCCGGACGCCCCATGCCTCGCCGTATCCAAGAATTTTAATAAAGTCGGGAAGCTGTTCTTTGCCGGTTATGATCAGAATTTCGTGAATTCCGCAGGCTTTCAGTTTCATAATCGGCCAATGAATCATAGGGAAACTGCCCACCGGTAAAAGATGTTTGTTCATCACATGGGTGAATGGTCTAAGGCGGGTCCCTTTTCCTCCAGCCAAAATGACACCCTTCATCCAATCACATCCCTTTATGATAAAATGAACTATTCTTCCTCATTAATCACCCGATCTCTCATCAGAATGTCCCGGTTCCAAAACGAATGATCTGTCTAATTTGTACAATTTCTGTCCCCGCAGCAGATGAGCTGGTCACAGCGATGGCACTATCCGAAACACTTTGAACGACCACATTAACCAGTTCTGATCCATCTCTCAAGTGAATAGTCACAGGCTGCCCAGTCCTTTGCACCTGCTGGAGCCATGATTTAAAGGAACGAGACTGAAATGCTGTCGAACTATCCAGAAGATCGCCCAGAGTACCGTTATCCTTGCTTCCCATAAATTTCGCATCCTTTACATTAGATTTAGTATACTATATTGCTTACTGCACCGATCTGTATAGACGAATCAAGGGGAATCGCTAGAAACAAACGATTACCCGGCTTTTTTCTGTAGACAATGCCGTAAAAGAGAGGCCGACTTCATCAGCCAGGCCATTGAAGCGGTACAAACATTGATTTATCTCAAGCATATGCGAACATACCATTCAAAAAATAAAGCCATGAATAATTTATAGTAACCCCGGAAATGACGATCCGGGAAAATCATCCAGCCATGCGGGTTTTTCCGTACGGCCACAGGAGGTCTGCAAATTGTCTAAACACCACCATGATCGCGGAAATAATGCAACGGATCTTGATTTTCTTTTCCGTTCATTGCTCCCAGGCACGGTTATTACTGTGATTGGCGATTCCGGTAATATTTATGGCCCCGCCGTTTTTACCAGTTATAATCGGAGAACCGGTTTAGTGACTTTAACGGAAACAACCAGTATCTCACCGATTACAACCACCACCATCTACATTCCGGTCAGCAACATCGAGTCCGTAAGCTTCTCTTCCTAATGAAAGGCCTGTTAATCCAAAGCGGGTTAGACGGTATTTATCCCGTGCTCGAACAAGAATATCTTTCTGCCTGGCGGGCTTCAGGGAATACCATCGATACGATCCGATTGCCGGAACAGAATCATTTTTCAGACTCGACCTTGGCACCATATGATCTGATCATCATGTTTAATGGAAGAGGTTTGAGTGAGCAGTGCAAGCAGCAGCTGGCGAGCAGCTCAGCTGCTTTTTTTGTCTGGCAGACTGAAGATCCCTTTTACATTGATCAGAGTGTGGCTTTAACCAAATGGGCCGATCACACCTTTACGGTTGATGAGGGCGCGCTTGCCTATTATCATCGAAAAGCTGCCAATCATCCGGTCACCTTTTTACCACTCGGAACATCGGCCGCTCTCTTTCATCCACAGCCTCCGGAACTGCAACTGGCCACTGATCTTCTGTTAATCGGCTATCCCTATCCGAATCGGGCTCGGCTCATTCGCTTTCTCTTGATGCACACGTCCTGCACGATTAAGGTAATTGGTCAGGGCTGGCATAATGCACTGCCCAAGGGTCTGCGCCGTTCCTCCCGGCTTCAGGTAATTAATCACTGGCTGGCTCCGGATGAAACCGCCCGCCATTATTGCAGTGCCAGGATCGTCTTGAACCCGCATCGCAGCTCTCTGTTCCCGATTAACAGCAATTCGTCAAGGCTGCCGAATCTAAGTCTAAATAACCGGGCCTATGATCTGGCCGCCTGCCGCGCTTTTCAGCTCATCGATCGCCCGCTCACGAATTCTTCAGGTTTTACAAGTCAAGAAATGATCAGCTACACCACACCTGAAGATTGTTTGAACAAGGTTAAGCACTATCTGGAAAATGATGCTTTACGCAATCAGATTGCCGGAAGAGCCTGCGTGCGCGCATTCCTAAATCACCGGTTCGAGCACCGCATTGCGCAGATTATCCAGCAGATTCCCAATTTGCGGGCAACTCGGCATCAATAATATGAAAAAAGAAAGAGGCAATGTCTTCAGCGCCGCCAGAGCGGTTGCTAAAGATTGCCTCTTTTATATTCTCGTCTATTCTCTCATGACGCTTTTAGGTCGAATCTCGTGCCCGTCAATTTATAAAAGAGTTGGAACAAGAGATCCATTGACTGATGCACTGGATAATTCGTGTTGCTGAACGCCTGACACTGACTGGAGACCTTTTTCAATAGCTGTGGATTTTCAAGCGATGAAAGGACTTGTTTGGCCAGATTTACAGGATCCGTTAGATAGCTGCCTTTCAGGGCTTCATAATAAGAATATTGACGATCATCCGTATTTTCACCAATCCACACTGGCTTGCCAAACAGCATCGCTTCAAGCCCGACAGTGGAGGTTAGCGTGACGACTCCATCTACAGCGGGCAAAACATCGTAAAGTCCCGGTGATCTGGCAAGCAGACGGAAATTCGGATAACGTTCAAACGCGTGATAGGCCGCTAATTTTCCTTTCCCGATTTCCCATGGATGCGGTTTGACAAGGACCTGCAGATCGGATTGTTTAAGCAGCTCCGAGATAATCTTGTTCAGCACCGCTTCCGCAAAGGGCTGCGTCGCAACGAGAACGGTCTTCTTGTTTGCGGAAGGCTTAAGAACGGCAGCGTTTCCCTGGTGAATCGGTTTGTTCGGATTAAAAATCGAATCAAAACGGGGATGACCAGTCACGATGATCTGACTCCCCGAACAACCTTTAGCGAGATACCAATCCCGCTCATACCTCCCATAGACTCCCTGATGCGTTGCCAGCACTGGGAAAAAGGCTTCTTCCCCCATTAGGGCCCCGTGCTGAAGGCAAAGGCTCGGAATCCCGCGGCGTCTGCCTTCAAGGACAAGGATTCTGCTGTCCAGATCCTCTGTCGTTCCCACGACAATCATCGCCAGCGGCTGTTTCTGAATGATCGGTGTTAAAGCGTCAATTGCTGAAATAAAACCAGCTAAATCTTTCAGGAACACTGTTTTCAAATGATTTTCCTGGAGAGGATGAGCGACTGGCAAGGCGTCAAAAAGCCCCGCAGCTTGTTTCGTTAAAGTGGCGACGATATCTGGTGCCGCCGCGTGCCTCTGCGCATTCTTATTTATTGTCGGCAGACCATTATATGACTTCAGACTGCCCCGAAGCAGGACAAGGGCGTGCCGTGGATCAAATTTTACAAAATGTTCCGGCGACCAGCGCAAATAATCCAGATGCAGCAAAATTTTCTTATCGACCGTTTTCGCTGTTTCGGATACCATTTTTTTCATTTCTTCTTCAAAAAAAGGCTGCCCCGTCTTGGTCTGATGAGTTAAAGCCTTCTCTGATCGGGGCTTGAAAAAGTTCTCTCTTTTCATTCTCTCTTTTAGAGCGGGTGAGATATAGCGATAGAAATTGCTTAATAACGCTAGCGGGATATGTTTATAGGTGAGAGAATCGAAATTTTGCAGAAACAATTCATATAACCGCCAATAATTCTCTAAGTAGATTTGATCACTTCTCATGGATGCACTCCTTTTGCCGCGAGATAGGCAGCCAGAGACTCTCTGATTTCTTTGCAGGTGTGCTGGGGTGGCATTCGTTGAATAAGCTCCGACTTCTTTTCCGCAAATAACTGATGATGCAGGGACTGAACCGTAATATAATTTTTGTCTAAAGTTTCGTTAATCGGATAGAACGGATAATAGTGATTCAACCGCCAAAAAAAGCGAGCATCACCGGTTCGGTAGTACCCGGGATCCTCATCCCAATACGATCCGAAAGCCTGCTTTATTTTCTCAAGAATGCTGCGCCGATGCATCACTGAGCAATGATCGATGGCACAGGGAGCCATCCACTGCACTTTTTTCGCCGGCCGCGCCATTGTTCGCGTCACTTTTTCTGCGTCATCAAGATAGTAGGTTTCAGAACCGGAATAGACAATTGATTTTTCCGGATGCCTATCAAGTTCCGCCGACATTTTCTTTAACCGATCAGGTTCATACACATTATCATCTGTTGCATAAGTGATGTATTCTCCCCGAGTCAGTGGAATCGCCTGATTAATTAAAACGGCATAACGTGTTTTTTCTGTCCGTTCGCTGATCGACTGAACGCTGCTCTGGTAAAAGAAGACACGCGGATCCTGCAAATAGGGAGCGATTGCATCTAGGGTTGGCTGATCAGAATGATCGTCCATGATAAAAAGTTCAAAATTTTTCTCGCTTTGATTCATCATACTTTCAAGTGTTCGGGCAATATAATCTGCCTTATTGTAACTGGTTAGAATTATCGATACTTTGATCATTTTTTCACCTCACAGCTTCAATCGGTTACGATCAATTTATGATGACGAATCCTTTTTTGTATCGGTGAAACGTCCAATTTCAAGAAGCTTCTGGCCATTGCCCCAGAATGCCCACTATTTGCCGTCGCTTTTAAGACCAGGATCAGCAGGGCCTTCTTTCTTCTTTTCTGCTGCGGCCTTCGTTTCCTGCAAGAATTCGGCAAGTGCCTCTTTCCAGTCCCGCAAGAGGCTGATATCATTCGCCTGCATGGCAAAAGGCGCAAGGACTGAATGCTTCGGTCTCGATGCTGCTCTTTCATATTGGTCTGTATAGACCGGTGAAACCGGAATCGAAAGTCCATAGAGTGTAAAGATCTGCTGGGCCAATTCATACCAGCTGCAGCTTCCGCTATTGGTAATATGATAGGTCCCATATTTCTCGCTTTTTATCAACGCGTCAATCGGATCGGCAAGATCTTTAACATAGGTCGGACTGCCATATTGATCGCAAACGACGGCAATCTTTTGATCCTGCTGAGCAAGCTCCAACATTTTCATGACGAAATTCGGCCAATGCGGTCCAAATAACCAAGAGGTTCTGACGATGAAAAAGCGGTGATGAAACTGACGGACGAATTGCTCTCCCGCCAATTTCGAACGTCCGTAGACATTTCCCGGAGAAACCGGATCAAATTCATGATAAGGCTCTGTCTTTCGCCCATCGAATACATAATCGGTGCTGATAAAAACTAATTTTGCCTGCACGGCTTCAGCGGCTACCGCAACATTGCGCGTTCCGAAAGCATTCATTCGAAAAGCCTCAGTCGGCTCAGCTTCGGCTCGATCGACTTGAGTATAAGCGGCCGCATGAAGAACAATATCCGGGCGATGCGCTGAGAAATAGGCCTTCAGCTGATCGATGCTACCGACATCTAATTGCGCGTGACTCGGAGCGATCACCTGATAGCCCTTGGCTCTGAATGCCTGAACGAGCGAACTCCCCAATAATCCCGTACCGCCAGTTACTAATAAGGTTGTCAAAGAACATTCACCTCTTCAAAAATAATGGCTATTCCTTATACTTTATTTTCAAAAAGGAAACCTGTCTCTGCATTTGCCGCATATTAGAAAATAAAACGGTATATTAAAAAAACCGGGCAAAAAACGCCCGGTCCTTGCAGGTACGCTCCAGGAACTCGCTTGCCGCGGGCAGTCTGAGAGCCTCCTCGGACAGACACGAGTCTGCGGGGTCTCTCTTAGCCTGCTCTTCCCGCAGGCGTCTCGTTTCTTCGCTTCTCTGCTCTATTTTTTATACTTTCTTATCTTTTTTAAAAAAACCGGGCAAAAAGCGCTCGGTCCTTAGCCATACCAGTTTTTGATTCTGCTCCGGTCGATCGTACTTGCGCGCTTGGTTCACGACGTTGCTCGGTCACTCTATACTTTCTTTACTTGTAAAAAAGCTGCTTCATTTATGAAGCAGCTCTTTCTCATCAATAGGCCCGCACCCGGCTTTCTGATCGTGCTGCCTGTACCGATAGTTTAGCAATTGTTTCAGCACCGAAATCTGCTGCAGAATTTTCTTGCCGATATGGGTTTCCAAAACCTTTTTTCGCTGAAGCTCGCGATCAACCAATCTTTTGACCGAGAGGACATCGGTGCCGTTCTCCAGCACATCTTCTTTCGAGGTAAACTTCTTATGTGCTACCAGCTGCATGCCGTATGAATTATAGAGCAGGGTATAGCCGGCAATACCGGTTTTTGGCTGATAGGCCTTGGAGAAGCCGCCATCGATGACAATCATCTTTCCGCCCGCTTTAATCGGATTCTCACCGTCGATCTCTTTTACCGGGGTGTGTCCATTAATAATATGGCCCTGATCAGGATTCAGATGAAACTCTTTGAGGATCCTTCGGCAAGTGCATTCATCTTCGCGCAGTTTATAGTAAGGATTTTTCTTTTCCTCATGGGCTTCTCCCTCACTAATAAAATAACGCTCGAAGGTCGTCATTTCTTTTTTACCGAATAAAGAGGAATTTTCTCCCGCCCATAAATACCAGATGATATCCGTCGCGAGGTCATCGGTAATCTCCGGATGGGAAAAACCGTCACGCAGGTAAGTCTCAAACTGGTCAAGCAGTCCTCGACCAGCATAGCTTTTGCCCTGAATGAACATCTTTTTCATGCTGCCATCTTCGTTGAGCGGTATACAGCCATGAATGAGCAGGTTACCATTGTACTTCAGATAGAGCCGTCCTTTGCGCATCAGAAAATTCATATGCCGTGCCAGTTTTTCGGCATGCTGGAAGGAGAACAACAGCTTGTCAATCACCTGTTCCTCCTCTTCTAAGAGTTTTTCAGGATGTTGTCGATCAACGGTCGCAAAGCAGGTGTTTTTCAGCGGATAGACTTTTCCTTTCAACAGGATCGTTTTCCGGTCCTGATCCATTTTAGTTAGGACAAGCCGGTCTTCCATATGAAAATCCGGACGTCTGTGAATGATCGGCATTTCCAGCTTAAATTGAATCATCGCGATCGCCTGATGCATTTTAGTGATCTGCAAGGTTTCTTCTGCCGTGAATTCCTTGTCACTGTCATTCATTTTCGGACGGAATGCCGGGTTGTCCTGATAGTATTTTTCAGCCAGATTGAGCAACGGCCGCAGATTAATTCCATAGACATCCTCAATGATATCCAGATTGCTGTATCGGGCACAGATGCGCAGGAGATTGGCCAGACAGACTTTAGAACCGGCAAAAGCGCCCATCCAGAGCACATCGTGATTGCCCCATTGAATGTCGAGTGAATGGTACGTCATCAAGGTATCCATAATTCTATCCGGCTCAGGTCCGCGATCATAGATATCGCCGACAACGTGCAGATGATCGACAACCAGACGCTGCACCGTGTAAGCCAGTCCAATAATCAGCTTGTCTGCCTGCCCCAGTGAAATAATCCGCCGGACAATCTCTGTATAATATTGTTTTTTATTGGATAATTCATCGGTTTTATAAAGTAATTCCTCGATAATATAGACAAAATGCTCCGGAAGCGCCTTGCGCACCTTGGAGCGTGTATACTTGGTCGAGCAGAATGAAACCAGCTGAATCAAATCCTTGATGGTATCCGCATACCACTGCTGCAGCATTTGTTCATTTTCAAGATCAGATTTGATCAGTTTCAATTTCTCTTCAGGATAATAGACCAGTGTGGCGAACGCATTGACTTTGTCATCAGACATACGGCCATCAAAAAGATCATGGATTTTCTGCTTGACGTTACCTGAACCATTCCGCAGAACATGCTGGAAAGCCTGATATTCGCCATGCAAGTCGCTGACGAAATGCTCCGTCCCCTTCGGCAGATTTAAAATGGCCTCCAGATTTATCATTTCGGTTGCCACTTTTTCCTCGCAATCGTATTTCTGAGCCAGCAAATCCAGATATTTTGTATCCATAAATCCATCTCCTGCCTTGGCGGCTTTAGTGTAAGCGATTAACTAGCTGTGGCATCCAAAAAGGATTCCATCAGCTGATGAACACTCTTTTCAATTAGTATAGCATAATTATAATATAATGCGTCCTATTAAAACTGGATATTCCCGCTAGAATAGTCGATCTTTTTGACTTCCCCATGCGAAAAGAGTACATTACGCAAGGGATAACTCACAATGAATCATACAGTCTAACACGTGCATTCGGGGGTGCAATTTATGGAAAATGTATTCGATTATGAAGATATTCAGTTAATTCCAGCTAAATGTATCGTTGGCAGTCGCTCTGAATGCGATACTCGTGTCCGGTTTGGTAGCCGAACCTTCAAGCTGCCTGTCGTTCCGGCGAATATGCAGACAATTATTGATGAGAAAATCGCCGTCTATTTAGCAAAAAATGACTATTTCTATATCATGCATCGTTTTGAACCGGATAAGCGTCCTGACTTTGTGCGGCGTATGCATGAGCAAGGCTTGTATGCCTCGATCAGCGTCGGTGTCAAAGAGGCCGAACTCCTCTTGATTGCGCAGTTGGCGGATAGCGGGCTCATTCCGGAATACATCACGATTGATGTCGCTCACGGTCATTCCGATGCCGTGATCCGAATGATCAAACAGATTAAGAAATTACTGCCGGAAAGCTTTGTGATTGCCGGTAATGTCGGCACACCTGAAGCTGTCCGCGAGCTCGAACATGCCGGTGCAGATGCAACGAAGGTCGGCATCGGACCCGGCAAGGTTTGTATCACCAAAACGAAAACGGGATTCGGTACCGGCGGCTGGCAACTGGCCGCCCTGCGCTGGTGCGCAAAAGCCGCCAGTAAACCGATTATCACGGACGGCGGTATCCGCACACACGGCGACATCGCGAAATCGATCCGCTTCGGCGCTTCGATGGTGATGATCGGTTCCTTATTTGCCGGTCACGAAGAGTCCCCGGGAGAAACCACAAAAAAGGACGGCAAATTATATAAAGAATATTTCGGCTCTGCCTCCGAATTCCAAAAGGGCGAGAAGAAAAATATTGAAGGCAAAAAAATGTTCATTGAATATAGAGGGCCGCTTGCCGATACGCTCAACGAAATGCATCAGGATCTTCAATCGTCCATTTCGTATGCCGGCGGAAACAAATTGATGGACATCCGCAATGTCGATTATGTGATCGTGAAGAACTCGATCTTTAACGGCGATATGATCTATAGCTATTAAAAGGCAGAACGCAGACGATTGATTTCGCCTGGTTCTGCTTTTTTTGATGACATTGCTTGGGACTGCTGCCCCTGTTTGATCGCTGATTCTTCCAAAATAATTTGGCCAAATATGGCTTTCTCGCTCAAACAGGCAACTTTTCAGCCCTTAAGAAAAACTGGGCAAAAATCGCCCGGTCCTTTGACTTGCAGGTACGCTCCAGGAACTCGCTTGCCGCGGGCAGTCTGAGAGCCTCCTCGGACAGACACGAGTCTGCGGGGTCTCTCTTAGCCTGCTCTTCCCGCAGGCGTCTCGTTTCTTCGCTTCCCTGCTCTATTTTTATACTTTCTTATCTTTTAAAAAAATCTCTCAGCGGTTGAAAATCCGCCCTTAAATCAACCTGGTTCGGTTCAGCTTTCAGGAGCCCTTGGATCATTTGTTCCAGTTCATTAATATCTTGCTTATCTGTATAGGCGATATAATTGAGTTTCTGGAGCCAGTCGCGGTACGAATGCTTGGCTTTCCCGTAACTATTGCCGAATACGAGGCACGGCGTCTCCGTAATAATTGAAAAAATCATTGCGTGCAGCCGATCGGTGATGATTAGCTGACTCGAACCGATTTGATGAAGCATTTTTAATAAATATTTTTCTCTGCCTGCGTACTCGATTTTATCAATGTCCGTCAATACGGTATCGGTCCGAGCAACAGGCGCTTTCCGGCCAGCCCAATCCATCATTCTGGAGATAAAATTTTCATCCGTGACCTTCTCTTTGTCTTTCCGGAGAACAAAGAGAATACCTTTTCTGTCAAGCGAGCGCGGCTCGATTCTGAGTGACAAAACCATATCCGGGGTGTAGAGGATATCGCAATCAAAGGTGCTTTTGAGCACATCCAAGGTCTGAGATTCCCGCGCAACCAATGTCAGGTTCGGATTTTTGCCGTAAGCCTCCTGCGTCTTCTTTTTTTCAATTGCTCCTTTTTCACTCTCTTCAAAAAAAGCAGATTGCGGGAAAACAAGCGTCTGATAATCCTTAAAAGCTTCAATGACCTTCCTTCTGTCTCGCTCAATGGGAAGATAAAGATTACCCAAATTTCCGCCGCCTGTAAAGCAAACGATATCCCCTTTTTTAATGATCCCTTGCACATAGGCAATTCCCGTGTCGGTCGCATAATCCATGATTTCGATATATTCATAATAGGGAAAGTGATTTTTAATAAATTTCTCTTCCGCATAGGCTACCGCCTGGTCGCCGATATTCGTATAGCTCGGCGAGCCGAAGAGAAAAACCTTTCTTTTTGCATTCATTAGGGCTTCAACAGCCACATTGGGCGCAATTCCCGGCGCCAATTTCTTGCCGTTTATTTCATTCATTTATTCATCGACTCCTTAAGAAAGATTCCAAGTCTTTATCCTCATAGTCATGATCTACCCTGAACGCACTGGGATTAATCGATACTCTCGTGATCGTTCGACAAGAGAGAGGGAATCTATGGACTCAAGATCGTTGAAAAAAATAAGAGGCCCCTTGAAATGGAAGAGCCCCAATCAGCTCTTTCAATTATTTTCTTGCCGTTTTAATCAGTAGATTGGTCAGAGCGATAGCGCCGGCCTGATTCAGGTGGACACCATCCGGACCGAAATAGTCGCCATGATTCTCACTGATTTTGAACCAATCAGCGAGGCGAACATTTTGATAGCCCGCGGCCGCCCTTGCCAGCGTCTGATTGACGGTGTACTGCCAGGGCCGGGGAACACGTGTATTCACAAGAATAATTGTGCGCCGCACGCCGATTAACTGGATCATCTGCCTGATCTGATCATAAGAAAATGGACCATTTGTACCCATTTCGATGATCACCAATTTTTTTAATTGTCCGCTTGTCTTGAGCTGCCGGACAATAGCCACAGCATCAGGCAAGTGGCGTCCGACCGCTGCGTTAATCGCCGCATTCGGCAACGCCTTCTGAGCGTATGGCTGCAGATCAAGCGAGAGCGAGTCGCCAATGATATCGGCAGGCTGACTGATTTTTAGTGAATTGAGAGCGGGCACGGCGCGGTTCACAGCTGTCCGCCGCTTTTGTTTTTTCTGCTGCGGCAACTGCGCGGATCGCTTTATGGTTCGCTTAGGCAGAGCATGCGTATGATGCCGTACCGGTTCCTTCGCCGCAGCGAGTGCTGGGTTAGGCGCCACCCGTGCATCAGCCCAGCGCGAGAAGCCCGCAAACAGGGAAACAATCATCAACACGAGGCCGCAAGTCATACCGATTGTATAGAGAAGTCCCTTCAAATGGGCAATCCTCCGATAGCGTTCGAGCAGAACGCCGGCAATCTTCCGCACGCCACCATGCTGAATCGGTTTTTCAATAAAACGATAGGACAGATCGGAAATAACGAGCAGAATGGCTACAGCCAAAAAATGCAGCCAGAATTGTTCGCTATAAGAGGCTGTATTGACCGTCAGCCAAAAAATAATCGGATAATGCCAGAGATACATCGTATAAGACCGCTTGCCAATCCAAACGAGCGGGGTAAAGCTGAGCACACGGCTGAGCAGCGTTGTCGGGTGAGCTATCGAAGCTATCGCAAGCGCCGTAACCATCGAAAACAGGAAAAGACCGCCCCGATAAAGAAAGGGATCATATTCACCGCTGCGGACCATCGTCAGCAGAAGCACCAAGAGCGCGCACACGCCAATGACATTGAGCAGCAGAATGAGCTTGCGGCCCGGATGCTTAGCCAGACGCCAACTGGGCCAAAGAAAGGCGAGTGCGGCACCAATCAGAATGGAAAAGGCTCGTGTATCTGTTCCGTAGTAGACGCGGCTCGGATCCATTCCCGGTTGATAGAGGATCCCCATCCATAACGCGGAACAAGCAGCAGCGAGCATCGTGATCAAGAATAAATGGCGTTGCAGGGCACGAAAGCGGAAAGAGATGACAAGCAGCAGCGGCCATACAAGATAAAATTGTTCCTCAACAGCGAGTGACCAGAAATGAGTCAGCAGTGATGGGTGAGCGTAGCTGGCAAAATAGGAGAGATGATGAAAGACATACCACCAATTACTGACATAGAATAACGCAGCAAGCGCATCCTTTTGAAACGTGCCGAATAATTGCGGACAGAAAAGACCGATCCAGACATAGAGCAGGGAAATCATAAGAAGCATCGCTGGAAAAAGCCGTCTGACCCGGTGCAGCCAGAACGTACTGAGGCGGATTTGATGATTGCGCGAAAACTCGAAGTTCAGCAGATCGGTAATCAAATAACCTGATAGCACAAAGAAGATACAGACACCGAGCAGACCCCCGCCTAACCACGGGACGCCGAGATGATAAGCAATAACAGCAAGGATAGCGAGGGCCCGTAGCCCATCAAGACCGGGCATGTAGCGCCTTTTCAGCAGTTTTGTTCGACTTGAAACATTCACTGGCGGATGGATGTCAAAGGGCATACGTTCCTGAATCGTCTGCTGCAAATGATCACCGTCCTCACGGATCGACTGTGATTGGTTATTAGAATTAATCATTATTCTTTATCTTCTTTCTTTTTTACAGGAAAAAATTCTCTTCTATAAAACGAGCGACCGTGGAAAAAAGTTGGTGAAAACAGCGAAAAAATTAAAAAAATGTCGTTTTTATACCATTAATCAACTCGAACCTGCACGGATTCCGCAGGATTCGTCCAATAAGTACAGTTTTCACAAAAATATATCTACAAAAAATGTTCGCTCGCCGAAGAGGAAGCATGACAGTCCAATCCATCATTGTCTCATTTTACTGAATCCGTAAACAGAAAAAATGTAGGGAAAACCTAAATAAAACGGCAGCGATAAGCTGCCGTAAGAAGAACGAATGAAGTATTCAATTTTAATGATAAGCATGAACAGATCCTTGATAAAGAGGATTTCTTTGCCGATTTAAAATTTTATTTTTACGTCCGCCGCATATAGGCACGAACCGTCATTGGAGCAAATATCAGCACAATTACCGCAGCGCCAATCAACGAAATGCCCAGATCCCAGCCGACCGTACCACTATTGGCCAGATGACGGACAGCCGTGACCAGATGCGAAATCGGGTTAATTTTCACAAACCACTGAAGCCAGTCTGGCATCGTCTTAGCTGGCACAAAAGCGTTAGAGAGAAACGTTAGTGGAAAGAGTATCAACATTGAAATTCCCTGTACGCTGGATGCGGTTCGCGCAATGACACCGAAGAAAGCGAAAATCCAACTGATCGCCCAGGAACAGACAATCACGAGCAGACCGGCAATGACAACGTGATAGAGACCACCGTCCGGCCGGTACCCCATGACATAGCCCATCGCAAAGGTGAGTACGGTAGCGATCGTATAGCGAATCGTATCCGCAAGCAGCGCTCCGGCAAGTGGTGCAATGCGCGCAATCGGAAGCGATTTAAAGCGATCGAATACCCCTTTATCCATATCCTCACGTAATTGAACACCGGTAACAACTGAGGTGGTAATAACGGTCTGCACGAGGATGCCAGGGATAATGACCGGCAAATAGCTCTGGATATTCCCGGAAATGGCTCCGCCAAAAATATACGTAAACATCAAGGTAAAAATAATCGGTTGAAGCGTCACATCGAATAATTGCTCAGGTGTCCGCCGAATTTTCAAGATACCCCGATAGGCCATCGTGAAGGAATTGCGTAGCGTTTGACCGAGACTCGTGTTGTTTTTCAATTGACTCTCAGAAGCACGAAGCGTTGTTTGATTCATGGGTGGACCTCCTCTTCTGCTCGTTTGTCCGCTTTTGATGGTTCATCCTTGACTCCGTGACCAGTGATTGCCAAGAAAACCTCATCAAGCGTCGGTTTTTGAACACTCAGCTCGCCTAGTTCAATTCCTGATTCACGCAGAGCGATCAGCAGATCAGTGATCAGGCCTGTTTCTTGCATGGCTGCCGTAATTTTCCCGGCCTCCGGCGAGACATTGGTTGGAACCTTGAGTATTTGTTCAATAATTTGACGAGCATTAGCGATATCCTGTTGTTTTTGAATCTTCAATTGCAATGAAGAGGTGCCGACTGAAGACTTCAGCTCATCGACCGTACCCTCGGCAACAACCTGACCACGATCAATTACTGCTACCCGATCGGCCAGTTCATCTGCCTCATTCAAATATTGGGTTGTCAGCAGAACCGTGGACCCGGTCTTCACCAACTGGCGAATCGTACCCCACATCTGATTACGTGTACGCGGATCGAGCCCCGTCGTCGGTTCATCAAGAAATATGAGTGGCGGTTGGGCGATCAGACTCGCTGCCAAATCCAATCGGCGGCGCATCCCGCCGGAAAAATTTTTCAGCGGACGCTTCGCAGCTTCAGTCAAACTGAATTCTTCCAGCAATTCTACTGCTTTTTCCTTCGCTTCGCGGCGCCCCAGACCGAGGAGCCGGCCAAAAATCACCAGATTCTCTGTCGCGCTTAGTGCCTCATCGACCGACGCATATTGCCCGGTCACACCAATTAATTGGCGCACAATCTGTGATTCCTTCATCACATCATGCCCGAAAATCCGTGCCGATCCAGCATCCGGCCGCAGCAAGGTTGCCAGCATACGAATCACCGTTGTTTTTCCGGCTCCATTCGGTCCCAGTACACCATAAATCGTACCGGCGCGGACATTCAGATCGACGCCGTCAACCGCACGATTGTTGCCAAAAACCTTGACAAGTCCGTGGGCTTCAACCGCCCATTGATCATCTGAAGCTGCCTTGCTTTTGTATCCCTCACTCATTTGCGCTCATTCCTCCTATATCCGTTATATCATTAGCTGAGTATCTTTCAGAGTGCCTTGCTTGATTCCTATTGTAACGGAAATTGTAGCCCACTTATTCCGACCTGAGACGGATTCTCTCTCCGCTCGTGAGTGTAAATCTGTAAACCGCAGCGGCCGCTGCTTGTAGTTGTAGGATACTGAGGTTTTGTGAACGGAGTATGAAACGGGAGGGTGAGGATTATTAACTGTTACTTGCTGATTCCGTTTAGAACATTCCGATTTAATCGGCAAAATGAGGATAAAAAAATTGAACAAGTAGTCTTGCCCCTGCTCAATCCTTTTTAAGAAATAAATGTTTTTCCGTGCTTAATTAAATGAACTGGATGACCTGCATCAAAATCGGAACGACAATGACAAACAATATCGTACTCGTTGTCACCACATTCGTTGCATATTTGACGTCTCCATGCGCTTCGTTCGCCAGAATCGGCAGAACGGCCAGCATAGGTGTTGCAGATTGAACAATCTGCGTCTGTGTCAACATTGATGGCAGGTGTGTCCCCATTAAATGGACACCCGTCAGCAGCAATACAATCAGCACAAGGGGAGAAATGACAAAACGTCCAATCAAAGCAAATATCGTATCCCGGTCAAAACGAATACTGGAAAGACCGGCATCATTCAGCACAATCCCGATATAGACAAGGGATAGCGGCGTCACAATGCTACCGACATAGGTGAGCGTCGATCCGATGAAACTAGGAATAGGTATATTCAGAATGAGAAAAATCAGTCCAGCGATAAATCCTAATAACGGTGGGGGAAGAATCTTCTTCCAATTCATCTGATTCTTCTTTTTCTCTTTACTCCGGATTTTGGTTGGATCATCATTCGATATCAGAAAAACACCGAATGCCCATGTGGAGACCGTATTCGTAATATAGTAAATCAGAAAGTACGGCAGACTTTGATTACCAAACAGAGCAATATTTAGTGGCAGGCCAATGAAGATCGTATTGGCATTGACCACCGCGTTCATGAAAATTCCGCGACGTCCAGGACGTATTTTTAACAACTTAACTAAGGCAAAAGAAATTAAATATGAAACGATAACAGCGGACACCGGATAAATCAAACTCCCGGATAATTGAATCAAGCTGCCTCGCGTTAAGTATTTAAGCACAGAAATAAAAATAGATGCCGGGAGCGCGACCTTGGTTATTAAGGATGAAATACTTTTCCCAAAATTATCATCAAACCATTTGAATTTCTTTAAAAAGTACCCAAGTGCAATCATCAAAATAATGGAAATCACGCTTTGTATTGATTGTAAAAAAACCACAGTGCCCTATGCCTCCCTTTAATTCAGACTTAGCTCACGATAATCCGGCTTCCATTTCATATCAGATACGGCTTTTTTAATATCCGTTATTCTTTCGCGATTCAGTTGCTGATCTAAGACACTTTGACCGACAACTTCCGCGATCGTTTGCGAGAAGTCCGTTAACTTGGAAACTGGAGGAAGCACTGCTGCCCCCGGCTGTACAGAATCGATAATCCCGCCCAAAGCATGACTCGCCTGAGAAAGGATTTCACCATTGACTCGTGTTGCCGTAGAGGCAATCAGGCCGAAACCTAATCCCGGATACATCAGGGCATTATTGGCTTGTCCGATTTCATAAGTGATTCCTTTATGGGTCACTGGCTTCGCCGGAATGCCGGTCGCAACCAATGCTTTTCCATCTGTCCAAGTGATCAAGTCCTCAGCCGTCGCTTCGGCCAGCTTGGTTGGATTGGATAAAGGAAAAATGACTGGACGATCGGTATGAGCCGCCATCTCTTTAACAATCGTTTCCGTGAAAGCCCCCGCCTGTGTCGAGGTCCCGATCATGATCGTTGGATGAATGGCTCGGACAACAGCCTCCAGATGAGTTAACTGCTCACTGTGCTCAAATTCTGAACGCTCATGAACGAATACTTTCTGAGCATCTGTCAACTCTTCCGTATCGCTGAAGAGCAGCCCCTGTTTGTCGACCAAAAAGAAATGTTTCCGGGCTTCCTCTTCCGTCAGCCCCTGCCGCTTCATTTCATCTTCGATCTGATTTGCTATCCCAGCGCCGGCGGTTCCTGCGCCAAAAATCAAGACCCTTTGATCGGTCAAACATTCTTTAGAAATATTCATTGCGCCAAGTAAACCGGCCAAGACAACAATTCCTGTGCCTTGTATATCGTCATTGAAGGTAGCCATTTGATCGCCATATTTTTCCAGAATCGTCGCTGCGTGGGCTCGCCCAAAATCCTCCCAATGCAGCAAGGATTCAGGGAATAGCTTTTTCACTGCTTGGACAAACTGATCAACGAAAGAATAATAGTGATTACCGCCGATTCTTTTATGGCGGTTACCCAGATACAGCGGATCTTTCAACAGCTTTTCATTATTTGTACCAACGTCAAGAACGACCGGCAGAACTTGCGACGGATTAATACCCGCTGCGGCTGTATAGACCATCAATTTGCCAATAGCGATATCCACGCCGTTCACGCCCCAGTCGCCCATGCCAAGGATGCCTTCCGAATCCGTAACAACAATTAGACGAATATCTCTGCTTCCGGAGGCATTCATCAAGACATTTTCGACCTCTTCCGGATTATCGATAGATAAGAATGCCGCGTTCTGCGGATTCGTAAACAGCTCATTATATTTTTCAATCGAGTCTGCCACCGTCGGGTCATAAACAATTGGCATAAATTCAACAACGTGCTGATCCATCAAATAATAGAAAAGCGTACGATTCGTATTGAAAACTGTCATCAGGAAAATTCTTTTCTCTAAGTCTGTCGGTTTATTCTGATATTGGCCATAGGCCTGACACGCTTGTTCCTCAATGGTTTGAACCCTTGGAGGCAATAAACCTTGAAGATTATAGGCTTTTCTTTCTTCCTTTGAAAAAGCGGTATCTTTATTTAGGAATGGATTATTCAGAATTTCTTGTGGACGAATGGCCATATTAATGCTGCCTCCTCTAGCAAAAATGAAAATTATTTTCTTAACAGTGTATACTATAACAAGGCTATTTTTTTATAGTCAAACCTTGTATTCAGCCAAGTATTTGTCTATATGAATGAGAAAAAGTGATTAATAGATTGGTAGAGTCTGCAATTACACCATAATAATCAACGTGTGAGGTCTTCATGAACATTAGGGATTTGGAATATTATCGAAAATTATTTCACGTCAAAAATTATACGAGAGTAGCCAGTCATTTTAATATCAGTCAACCTACCGTAACAGCCGCCATTCAGCGATTGGAACGTGAGCTAGATACGCAGCTTCTTATCCGTGATCAATCGCATAAAGATCTTATTTTTACCGAAAGCGGCATCCAATTTGAGAAACACGTGGAACAAATACTGCAAGAATTAGAAACGGCCGATTCGGAGATTAAAGCAATAAAAAAAGAGAAAGTCCGTTTCGGGATTCCTCCAATCATTGGCAGCTATTATTTCCCATTACTATCCGAATATCTATTAAAAGATCAAAGCCTTTCTTCGCTTGTTGTCTACGAGGATGGATCAAAATCACTGCTCCACAGGCTGCTTAAGGGTGAGCTAGATCTGGCGTTATTAGGAACTGCCCAGATGATAGCAGAAATGAATGATTCCCTGTTGACGGCGCAGATACTCGCTCATAAAAAATTCAAAATCATTGTGAGTGCGCAGCACCCTTTCGCCAAAAGAGAATCGATTTCCTTTAAGGATTTAGAAGGCGAAAATTTCATTCAACTGAATGAACGATTTGTGCACCCACTTGCTTTTAATCGGCTATGCCAGCAAGCGCATATCCGTCCAAAAGTCATTAATCGGCTTAACGATATTCAGATCATTAAAGGAATGGTTGCCAGAAATGTGGGGATAAGTCTTCTAACGGAGATGGCCATTATGCCGCAGGATCCCGTTGTCTCAATACCGCTGAATGACGAAAAGCAGCCTGAATTTCTGGTCTCCATTGCTTACCAGGCCAATCATGTCTTAACTGACCTGCAACAAAAATTAATTCACTGGTTTTCTCTTAATTCGATGTAAAAAGCAAAAAAGGCCGGAAACTCCGGTCTTTTATCATTTCAAATTATATTTTATCCAGAACAAGCTGCGGATGAATGGGGTCTTCCTTTTTCAAATCTGGCATATCTGTTCCGTAATCTTCCGCTTTATAGAGATGGAAGACTTTCCGGCAGAGCCATTCGAAGAAGAAACCGCCGACAAAAGGAGCAGCTAGGAAAACAAGACCAATGATCAACAGATTAGCGGCAGTTGCTCCGCCCGCCATGAAATGAATCGCATTGATCGGACCGACCATGCCTGAGAAACCGAATCCCGCGCTGATCGGAGTCCCTTTAATTTGGAAGAGAGCACCAAGAGCCCCCAGAAAAGCCCCATTCAACATGATCGGGATCAGAACTTTCGGTTGTCTAACCATTGTTGCAATCATGATTTTCGGCGTACCGAGTACGATCGAAAGGGAAAGACCGATCTTATTAACACGCAGTCCACCGACAAACATACCAACGGCTGCGGCCACACAGCCAAGATTGCCCGCACCTGATGCCAGACCGCTCATACCGATTGCTGTGGCAATCGCAACGGTCGAAACTGGTGAAATCATCAATACCGAGAAGCTAGCCGCGATTAGAATACCCATCGGAATCGGCTGCAGAACCGAAAAACTGTTGATCATCCGTCCGAGTCCAAGCGTTATCGCATGCACATAAGGATAGACGGCGAGTCCCATGCCGCCGCCAAGCGTACAAACAATCAGCGGCATAACGAGCGGTTCAAAGGAGCCGAGCCGGTTACCAATTAGCAAAATCAATCCGCAGGTCAAGCTGATCGTCACGAGTATATTGACCAAATCGCCCATACCACTGACCATCACGCCTTTCGGTGTAAAAACGAGTGCCCCCGATCCGATCCAGGCCGTTGCAGCTACACAAACTGTGGGGATCGGTTTCATTTTAAACCTGAAAGCTACTGCTGCACCGATCAACAGCGGAACCGCCAGCATAAAAATGTTCACCAGATGATTAATGATACCAAAGATCGGCAGCCGGTTCATTAGCGCCTGGCTCAATTCCCCCAGCAAAGCCGATGGGATCAGCCCGGCAACAATGCCAACTGCATGCCCTTCAAGAACATGGCTTACAAATGTTTTTACCGTCATCTTCTCTTTTTCCAAACCCCAACACCCTCTCTTCTGTTTCGTTTGCAGTCTCTCTACTTACTTCTGTGATTGCTATTGTAACAGCATTGATTTGATTTGTCGATAGAACGCGTCTAATCGCTAAAGCATTTTTACAAAAAAAAAAAAAAAACAAGAGTTTGGATCGGCTTATCTCGAGATTCAAGGCATTGGCCAAATAATTGCGACATGAAAGCCCTTATTTGGCACCTCGTTCTCCTTTGATTGTATTTCGATTGTGCCGCCCATACTCTCTACTCGGCCAATGATGCCCGGGATACCCATCGTACTGAATGAGCGATCGAGCACCTCTTTGTCTGTACCAATTCCGTCATCATCGTAGAGCAGTTCATAATAATTTTCCTGCTTCGCCAGAATCAGCGTTACATTTTTTGCCCGCGCATGTTTAACCGCATTGCTTAACAATTCCTGAATCACGCGATAAATGGCCGTTTTCAGATCGATATCGTCGATCTCCAGTTCATCTTCTATGTAGGGATGTATCGAAAAAGGGGCCTGCTCTTCTGTGTAGACAATTAAATTCAACAGTGCGTGACCGAGAGTGCTCATTCGTAAAACCTCCGGATAGAGATCACGGATGACCCGGCGAAGTTCGTGCGTGTTTCCGAGGACACGTTGACGAATCATTCCCAGCTGGTTTTTGTACAAAGAATCTTTATATTTTTCTTGTTCGGAATCAATATCTCGGGCGAGTGCGAGCAGATTCTGCACCGTCGTATCGTGCAGATCATGGGCTAAGCGTTGACGCTCCCGGTCAGCCACGTGAAAGAGAACTTTTTTTACCGTCACCGGTAGATCGGCGGACTGCTTCCCTTTTTGATCAAGCAAATCAATCAGTTCTACCGCCTTGTAGAGATTTTCAATAAGAATCTGGGCATTCGACAGAATCGTTTCCAGCCAGAGCCTCTCTTCAATATTCAGTCTTAATCGCGGCCTGCTCCACTCTCCGCTTAAGACCAGAGAAACTTTTCCATCCCGAAATAAGAGCACGGAAAATCCACGATCATTCGTGCGGAATTCCATTAGCCGGCCTGCAGCGGGCATCATCTTATTTTCCGCATCCGATTCTCTCTGGCCGAGCGGACTGCCCGCTTTTATTTCTCTTAAAATAACGTGTTCGACCGGCAGATTATGCTCGAGTTCCTGTTTCATCACGCGTATAAGATCGCGCAGCCGATATCCTTGTTTGGCAGTCCGCAACACCCGACCAATACTGTCCTGATAATCCTTCCGCGCTGGAAATAAGAAATCCCTGAGATAAAAGTCAATATATTCTTTGGCATAGAGAAAAAGCAGCAATGTGATGAAGGCCAAAAGAGAAAAGCGAATATCGTTCAGCGGACGTTTGGTTGCCTGACACACGACATAGTATACGGTCATGAATCCCGTTCCAACGAGGCTTATTGCTCCGTAATAGAAAAGCCGTCCGATAATGAAATCAACATCCACAAGAGCTTTTGATAAAACCAAATAGCCCAAGGTCAATGGAACCAAGAGAAAAAAAGGAGTTGTCCATTGCCAGCTCAATATCTCTTGCCGAAAAATCAATCTCGGCAGGACAAAACAGACAATAAACGGGAGAAATGCCAATAGAAAGCCAAATAAAAGAAATTTGACAGTCTTCTCATTGGCTTCTCCCCGCGATTCAGCAAAAAGCCGCGCCAGCAGCCAGATAATAATTCCAATTTCAAAAAAGGAGTAGATAAAGAGCGGTGAATAGGTAATCAGAAAAATATTATTAAAAATTTCAAGTATAACAACTACCATAGAACATATGTAAAGCGTGGGAATAAGAAATTGTTTCACGCGTAGGCCACATATATGAAAAAAAGTCATTAAGAAGTGAATGAGTAATACCAGACTTATAGTCATGGAGAATTCCACTGGATAGATAATCCAATGAGCAATTCGATGATTGGCACTGATCTCCAGAAATATCGGAGCAATAACTATTAAAAGAATAAATAATAGGCTCTGTTCCTTTGACATTTTTTCCTTGCGTTTTAAAATCAGACCGGCTAAAAAAATGCAGCTGATAAAAAACAATGCAGGGATAATAAAAGAAAAAAGAAGCGGAATAAATGTTCTTTTATTATTTATGGTATAACTTTGCAGACCAGTTTTATCCATAACAACTAGTGTTCTAATCCCGAACACATAGATATTTTTTTCTGCAGCCATATTTTGAGATGCCGGGTGATCATCGATCAAGACAACCTGATCACCGCTACGAATAGAATGTTGAGCCGCCCAACTCTGCGGCTCAACATTGTCAACTATGACTTTATGACTTTGATTATTCAGACGTAATCCAATGTCCGTATAATGGAGCGTTCCCCAGCTACAATAGATAGCAACGATAATCGAAAGAGCAAGACTTGTAAACAATAGAAAGCGCATGGAAATTCTAGAAATATTTAAAGTATTCATCTCACAATCTTATGCGCCCCAGTCACTGTCCACGCTTGCTTGCCGAACAGTCTGCTTGTCCTCCAATTGAACAGCTTCAGTGATCGCTTGCCGCTGTTGCAGTGAGAAATGCTCTGGGAAAGCAAAGATGCCGCGTTTGATCTGATCCACCCATTCCGAATGACCTGCTAATTGATAAATAAATTGTTTCATTGCTGATTCCTCCTCATTTTTTATCAATTGAAAAAATTTTTAAGCTGCTTCTTATAACTCTCAGCCACATTCAGTTGATCAATCGCTTGCCAGGCAATCTGCCGCTGCTTGACGTATAAGGTATTTATGTAAAGCGAGACACCTGAATGATGAATCCACTTCTGCAGATTTTCTTGAGACTCTAAAAGCTGCTCATACGACAATTCGCCCAGAAAATAGCGAGAAAGCTGCTTTCCACAATCGCTCGGATGCTCCAGCAAATACAGCGTCGCCGCAGTTTTCTTCTTTGAAAATAAATCATTTTTGCCTTCAAGAGAAGCAACATCCTGCAAATCATTCTTCAGCTGCACACAAATGCCCATTGAAACCGAATAGTCCTCGATCAGATGCCAATCACGAGTTTCCCCTGAAGCAAAGGCTCCGGATAAACAGGCAATGGCGGCAATACTGCCGGACTTCTTGGCAATCATCTTCAGATAAGCAGACTCCGTGAGATCATCATTCTGCCTGTCCTGATACTGCCCTTGCAAAGACAAGAAAAGCCGCCTGATTGCTATTTGAAAAAATGTTGAATGATCGATCAGGTGAGAATGCTTTTCTAATAGCGAGAGAGCAAGGATTAAACAGGTGGTCTGAAGTGTTGCCGCCTGATCCGGCGAATCTACCATCCATGGCGGCGTCTTTCGATCCTTATCCTGCAGGTCATCCAATATATCGGCTGAAAGCTGCAGCCATTCAACCGCAGCCGCCAATTGATACATTTGCGGATCATTCCTGCCGTACATTTCCTGATGCAGCAAACAGAGACGTCCAAAACGAAAATGGCTTTTCTCATGAAAGGATACATATCGTTTGGCTGCTTCCTGCATTCCCACGCAACTCATCGACTGCTGAACCATCGTCTGCTTAATTCTCTGACGCTGACTTATCTGATCTTGATCCACCTCCTTCTCCCCCATTCAGCAAGATAAAACAGGTTAATATGTATATACTTCGCGAATTGTTTCTGAATTCCTCCTCGATTTTTTTATTTTTTTTTCGATTCCATAAACGTTATCTATAGAATTAATCCCATCTCTCTAATCTTTTCTGCCATATGATCGCGAGAGTGGATATTTAATTTTTGAAAAATATTTTTCAATAAGTATTCCATCGATCGTTGGCTGATATTTAACTGCTCAGCAATCATCCGATTGGTTCGTCCCGCTTGAACAGCTTTGATAATTTCCCGCTCCCGCTCGTCCAGCAGCGCTTCTGTTTTTTTAATCAGTTGAAGCCTTTTCACTGCACCATCAGTGACTGTGTTGGGGAAAATGGTATAACCACTTAGCACCAGCTTAATGGCCATCAGCAAATTCTCGACTTCCGCATCTTTGCCGATTACAGCACGTATTTCATGATGAATTAATCGTTCAAAAACGGCCGGGATATCTGCGCCAAATCCTGTATAAATCATTATCCGTGCTCCAGGATCACTTTTTCTGATATACTCAGCGGCTCTAATCCCGTCGATATCCGGAAGATTCCAATCTAATAAATATAAATCATAGGCCTGATTCTGCAACTGTTCCAGCAGCTTTTTTGCTGAGAACAGGCAGGTCGCATCATAGCCTTTATCACTCAGGAGATGCCGGGTCCCTTCAGCAACCAGCTTGTGATCATCGATGATTAATACGGAAGGCATCCTCACCACCTCTTTAACTGCCTTACATTAATCAAGAGCACTTATTCGTTTCGATTAGGTATGATCAAGAGAGCACAACAATTTGTCTGTCCGGACTACGCAGCAAGCGTGTTCATTGCTATAAAGTTAAAAAACTTTCAAAGCACGTACGAATAAGCTAGATATGGAGGGTGCTTTTTACTGAGAAAGGTTAAAATTATTGAAATTGTTCAGCTTAGAAAATTGTCTCTAATGAAAAAAAATCAGTCCCATTCCACTAGGACCGTTAAATAGACTTTTACTTAGCAATCCCGTGGCTGAAATTTCCATATAAAATTCACTAACTTGAGGACTTAGTTTAGATTGATGTGTCATTCGTTTAAGTGCGATTTGTCGCAGTCTTTCAGCTAAACACATGAGTTCCCTTTCAAAATATTTGCCTTTTCCAACATTATTTTTAAAAGTAATTAACTCGTCGCGTTCATCGTCTTGTATTTGTTCATCAAGGATAAGATCGTAGACTTTTTCTAGAATTGTATCTTCTTGTTCTTTCCGACTCAATTTCTTACTTTTAAACATTAAAATTTCTCCCTCGTCTCCCGGTCTTGCCGCGGGTGGGAATATGCCTTTATTTTCAGGAGGATCTGATCAGTTCATTTAAGCGTATACACGCTTGACATTATCTTACGACGACAGCTCTTAAAGCGCAAGAGATTACAATGATTTGTAAGTCCAGACTACAAAACACGAGCGTTCATCGCTTATCAAAAGGTTGAAGCAAAACACGCATGCCCTTTTCCTCATGAAATACGGTCTTATCGACTTGTAACACGGTATTCTTTTTTAAGTAAATCGTGTAACTCTTTTGCTTTTCAAAGGATAGACTGTCGATGCTTGCCTTCATATACCCCGGCAAAGTCTGAACGAGCGGAGCGACGACTTGCCTAAATGTTAAAAAGACTTTGGAGCATTCGCGTAAGCCCATCTCTCCTCGATAAACTATCTCGTTTTCAGAGACCCTGAGAAGCTATTCGATCAGTTTTGTTTCATTTTATAAAGTCTTTACCTCTATTTTAAATAGAAGATTTGTATATGTCACCGAAATCTTTTTGCGCTTAGACCGCAAAAATCTTGCGTGGTGTTCGTAAATCCTAGGGTAAGAAAACTACTCCCTATTGGCCACGGAAAATGGTCAAAAAAATCCCATAGAGCTGGGTTCATCAAAGCGGCCGCTCTACGGGATATCCTTTCGATTCGAGAGATACTCTTTTATTTTGATCGTCTAGTATTCAGGCACAGTTTTATCAGCCATTAAGAAAGCAAGTCAAATCAAGGCTATTTTTCCATTTTCCACTGAGAAATACGCGCCATTTAGACACTTATTATTTATCGTCCAAAAATTCTTTGACCCACGCGACATACTCCGTGCGATCATATTCCCGATAAAGTGTTCCTGCCAGCCGAACCGGATCTCCGAAAAAAAAGCGCTCATAAAGCGTCTGCCGCCCGGCAAAAGCACTCGTTGACAGGTCCCAGGCAAGCCGGAAAAGTTTAACTTTTTCATAACCATCGCGGTCTGCGCTCTGTAAATATTTTTTTAACTCTGGCCCAGATGCGGACAAAAAATCTGCCTCACCGGGAATGGAGATCAGGCCACTGGCACCCACTAATTGTATAATTTCGACAAATCGCGGATAGATCTTCGAGAAAAGATTCATCGCGGCCATCAATGGTTTGCGGTCCGGTGTCATGGTTCCCCATTGATCGCGCGCCGCTTGGGCCTCTGATGCTGCGAGCAAAGCCTTCAGCGTTTCAAGATTGATGATAATCTCGCTCATTTTCTCTTGGATATGTTGATATTCCCCAATATTGATCGCATCAATCATGGATTGCAAAGTCCCAAGAATAAATTCGGTTTTCACAATGTTTTTTGTTGTGACATGGTGAACCTGATGGGGAATAAATCCGCTTTCTCCGTATAATTTTCCGGCAATTTCAGTGTCTCCATGCAGAAAAACTCTGTCCCAGGGAACCTTGACATGATCAAAAATGACCACACTGTCTATTTCCTCGAAACGTGAAGTCAGCGGATGGTCATAGGTGTTTTTTCGATCATCGAACGATTCACGGGCAACAAACTTCAGCCCGGGAGTGTTGGATGGAATACAGAAGGCATAAGCGTAGGCTTGATCAAAGTGGAAGGCACCGGTTGGGAATACCATAATCTCATCCGTCATGCCCCCTTGAGTCGCAAGCAGTCTCGCCCCATGAATCACAATACCCTGATCATCTTTTTCAATCATCCGGGCGGCAATGGCATCATTCGCATTTTCAAAATAGACTGCCGATCGATTCACCTGAGGTTGAATAAAAGTATGTGTCAGAGAAATGTCATGCTCCTGACAGTAGGCGTAATAGCGGCGCATGTTTTGCGTGCCCCGCGAATCAGCAAAAAGATCCGCACACGCAGCAAACGTCATGACCACCGTATTCATATAATCCGGAGAGCGTCCCATCATACCAGCATGTTTCCGGGCTCTAAGATGAAACGCACGACTCCTCCGAGCAAGATCCTCTTTCGTCTTAGGCTCAAGATAAGACATGGCCACCCGTTTGCCCGTCTGAGGCGAGCGATAAGTCAGTAAATCCAACATCGCTTGCTCCTGCTGAAAATCATAGAGCTTCGCCTGGCTGGCCATTGCTCCTTTATAGGCAGGGTGATCAGACAGTTTGCCAAGAATTTGCTTCCCATTTATCCACACGTTATTGTGCAGCCCATTGATGCGATCCAGATAGGTTCTGCCATCGATACAGGTCAATGAACAATCCCTCCGCCCTTATCAGAAATACCTTCCTGATAAGCTATGCCTGCATGTGATCAATCATGACTGGTATTGAAAAAGCAAGAAGAGGGCAGCACTACGCCCTGAATAAAACCATTCGCTTAGGTCGAAAGCCACTTGAGAAAGTGTTTAAAAATCAACTTTTTCCAAGTATAGTCCGCGTGCGTCGGCCATGATCGCGACTTGCTCTCGTTTTTTCGCTTCTAGAATTTCGGGGATCGTTTCAGCCTCTCGTTCATTCAAGCCTACTTCGATTAAGGTTCCGACAATCTTTCGAACCATATTATAAAGAAAGCCATTACCGCTTATTCGAATCTGGATAAAGCCATTATTTTCATTGATCGTTAGAGAAGATATTGTTCGCACGGCATTCTTTTTCTTCGACTTGGCATTGGAGTAGGCAGTGAAATCATGCTCCCCAATAAAATAATGGCCGGCTTCTTTCATTGCGCCAATATCCAGCGTTTTGTCCACATGCATGCTATATTTTCGCATGAATGGATCGGAGTATTCTTTATTCCATAACTTATAGAGATAAGTTTTGCCCTTCGCATTATAACGGGCATGAAAGCGTTCGGGAACAGTGGTCACATCGCTAACACTGATGTCCTGAGGCAAGCTGCTATTTAAAAACTTTTTGATAACAGAAGCAGCCAAATTCTTTTTCAACTTCACATTAGCAATTTGAGCCAGTGCATGCACCCCGGCATCTGTCCGGCTGCTACCGATGATCTCAACTTTTTCTCCTTCCAGCTCCGATAAAACATGCTCAATTTTCCCTTGAATCGTTTCATCATTATCGCCAAGCCGCTGCCAGCCCTTATATCGTCCACCGTCGTATTGAATCGTCAATTTATAATTCATCGTTTGCTCCTTCTTAAACTGCTGAACTAAAAAAGACCACTTCATCCCTTCTAATCATGAAGCAGCCCTTAAACACTCACTCTGAGTTAATATTTTGTTCAACCAATGCGTGTACATGCTTATAGAAAACTTCTTAATCATAGCAAATAACGGTCTCAATTGGAAGTTCCATTAGGTTTTCGACAAACCGTGGGGCCGTCTCTGCACTCCCGCCGGACACACCCTTTAGAGAAAAAGAATGAATCACGAACGCCTGGCCAGTTTTTCCAGCTCAAGGCCTCTTTGCTGCGCCCATTGATAAGGATCTCCGCTGAGAATCAAGCTTTTCCGCCGCAATTGCCCGAGATTGGCACAACCCAGAAGCAACATAATCTGGCCAATTTGCTGCTTCCATTCCTCGATTTTCCGAATCAGATCATCCGTTCCGCCCTCAAGCACGGTGTGAAGAAACGTCCCTGATACCCCGATGGCGTGAGCCCCGAGCGACAAGGCCTTCAGAACATCAAGCGGATTGCGCACGCCCCCGGAAGCGAAGAATTCGACTGAAGGCAAATACGGTTGCGCCTCCAGCAAGGAAATGACTGCCGATTGGCCCCAATCCTGCAAATAATTAAAATCAGCCCGTCCGCGACGCTGATTTTCAATCGAAATAAAATTTGTTCCGCCTCGACCACCGACATCAATGATCCGAGCGCCGGCATCTGCCAGTTTCTGTATCGTGTTCCGGCTCATACCAAAGCCGACTTCCTTAACAACAATCGGCAGCTCAACGGCCCGAGTTATCCGTTCGAGGTTTTTCAGCCAAAAGGAAAAGTCCCGGTCACCTTCCGGCATCACAATTTCCTGTGGTGCGTTCAAATGCACCTGCAGCCCATCCGCATCAAGCATATCGATCGCTCTTTTGGCAGCCTCTTCATCCAGTTCGGCACCAATATTGGCAAAAATAAACCCCTTTGGATTGACTTGGCGAAGAATTTGAAAACTCCCACGCAGACTCGGATCCTTCAATGCCGCTTTCTGCGATCCTGAGGCGATAGTGATACCGGTTGCCGCAGCAGCGCGGGACAATTTTTCGTTAATTCCTTTTGTCTTTTCGCTTCCTCCAGTCATCCCGTTAATGAAAAAGGGTACTGGCCAGGAGCCAAAGGACAGCTCGGTCGATAAATCAATCGACTCCAGACAAAGTTCCGGAAGCGAATCGTGAACGAATTTTATCGAATCAAAATCATTAACCGATCGATCCTGATAATTTTTCTGAAATAGCCGGACATGCTCATCTTTTCGCGACTCGGTCATAACTTTCCTCCTCTCTGTTCTCGCTTGCCATCATAGACGTGAATGCCAAGCGGAAGAATGCCTTGCTTGTCCCACTCTTTTCTTATCTGCTCTGTACTTGCGGCGCGGTCCGCGAGAACAATGCCGCAATCTCCGCCGCCGGCACCGGAGGACTTCGCCGATCCGCCGTAGCGCTCGGCGATATCGCAAAGCTGCTGCAGTTTCTCGGTCTCGATCGAGAGTCCGCACAGCTCAGACAGTTGCCGTAATATTTGCCGATACTGACGAATGCCGCTTTGAATCACTGCCGCTTGTTCCATCTGAAAGCCGGTGATCATTTGATTCACGCAGGACTTGCTTCGCGCAAGAAACTGCTGGTAGGCCTCTTTCTGACCGTGCCTGGCTTGCTCGACTTTATCAACTAACCGATAGGTCGAGGCCGGTATTCCTGTCCAACCGACAAATAGGCGTAGCGAGGGTGGAAGCGTAAGCGGGTGGACCGATAAACCTGGCCAATTCCGTGTGATCAGATCAAGCCATTCTCTTCCTGAATGAATGGCTTGACTGAGCCACTGGCGATCAAAGGATGAATAGGCTATCCAGCCGCCATAGACACTGGCGGCAATATCGCCGCAGGATCCATTCCCCTGAACGCTCAGATGCGCAAGTGCAGCCAATTTGAAGACCGTTTGTCTGTCCGCTTGGATTCCATAATAAGCTAAAAGCGCATTAACGGTTGCTACGGTCACCGCGGCACTCGAACCGAGCCCGTATTTCTTTCCGTCTTTTCGATCCAGATCACTACCGACCGTTAATTGATAATAAGCAAGCGGTTTTCCGATCGCTTTTATATACTGTTCCGTCCGCTCAACCGCCGATAAGATAAACTGGAAGGGATTATCCCGGTCATCAATAATCAGCTGGTCTCCCTTGCGCGTCCAGTTTAAGGGAAAAGTCTGGGCATTGGCTGACTGAATTCTCCCCCCGCTCTCGCGTTTTTCCACTTTTACGGTAACAAATTGATCGACTGCGGCGATGATCGCCGGATAGCCCGGTTCAATCACCGCATATTCTCCTGCAATATAAATTTTTCCTGGTGCACGGGCTAGAATTGGCAATAGCTGTCTCCTTTAATCACTTAAAATATCTAAATACTGAACGCCAGGTCCTGGTCTAGCGGTTGTCAGCCGCTCCGTAGGAAAGGCGTCTGATAAATCATCCAGAATTCTTTTCACATTTTCTGCTGAACAAAGAATTTTAACATTGGGTCCGGCGTCGATTGTGAAGAAACAGGGAATACCTGCCGCACGCAAATGTTCGACATGACGGATTGCCGTCAGTGTTCCTTCCTCCCAGTAGGTAAAAGGAGGACGTGCGCCGAGCATTGTCGCATGCATTTTCAGTGCATTAGCTTCCGCAATTCTTCCAACCACCTCCAAATCATGTCGGCGAATTGCCTGTTCCATGTTCAAGAGATCCTTTTCCGCTTCTTTCACCCAAACGGCATAAAATGGAGAGGTGCTTACTGTCCGCTTCATTCCCTCCCGGCTGGATATCTTTTTCTCCTGACGATTGATCGTGACAACAATCAGACGAAGATCCCAATCCGCGGGATCAATGGGTATAGCATAGGAATTTTGATCATTGACTCCCTTTGTCCATTTAACAAACCCGCCATAAATGGATCGTGAAGCCGATCCTGATCCACGGCGGGCAAGCCTTGAAAGGGCTTCACCGGAACTGTCCAGATCATACGCTCTCGCGGCAGAAGCCGCAAGTGCCGCGAAACCCGAGGCCGAGGACGCAAAACCTGAGGCTACCGGCACATGATTATTGGTCTTAATTCGAGCAAACGTATGATTCCCAGATTTCTCCCGAATCACGTCCATAAACCGGCTAATTTTGTCTGCCGCAGAGCCTTCAAGATGCGTGCCGTCCATTATCACTTCATCCGTGCTCCGATCACGTTGCGGCCATACACTTGTTTCAGTATAAAAGGCATCCAAAGTCAGCGATAAACTGCTGTTCATCGGCAAAATCAGCTGCTCATCCTTTTTCCCCCAATACTTAATGAGGGCAATATTTGTATACGCGCGTGAAACTGCAGCCTGCACAGCCATCACCCTCCCACTCTCAATTTTGAAAATAAATTGACGTCATTTTCACTGATGCGTGCTGTGCGGACCATCAAGCGGCTGAATCCACGTTCCTACCGCTCCGGCATTAGCAAGCCTCTTGGCAAGCTGCCTTGCACGCTCTTCATCCCGCACCAGAGCGATCATACAACCGCCGCGGCCGCCGCCTGTCATTTTTGCTCCCAGCGTATCGCCGATCATTGCGGTATACACGAGATGATCGAGAGACGAGTGACTGACACCTATTTTTTGCAAGATGCGATGAGCTTCCAGCATCTCACGTCCGAGTTCAATGGCCTTTCCCTCTTGCAAAGCGTTTCGGATAGCAGCGGCAAGGTCACCCAATCTATTTATTCGGCATTGAATATCCGGATCCTGCTCTGCCTGTTTTCTAAGCACCGTAACTGCTTGTTTCGTTTGCCCCTTTATTCCAGTATCAGCAATGACGAGCCACGCATCAATCGCTTGCCGCAGTGTCTCCATTTTCCGGTTCTTGACAAAATAAATCGGGTAGCTGCTACTGGCAGTTGCCGCATCTAACCCGCTTGGCGCGTCATGATAATAGGTCTCCGAAAGACCGACAAACGTCAATAGCGTTTTCCGGTCAAGCGGAGATTCAAAATAGTGATAGAGGCTTCGAACGACAGAAATACTGACAGCAGCACTGGAGCCCATTCCTCGTTCGGCTGGAATATCGCTGCTGATCTTGAGCATCAGATCGGCTTCCGGTCTGCCCAATCGCTCCAGCACTGCCGGTATGACTTTTTTCAGGCCTTCGACTTTACTGCTGCCCTGACTCAATTCCCCTTTATAAAAAGCGCATTGCAACCGGAGCGGTCCGGGGCGGAACATCGTTTCCGTTATCGCTCTCGCTGCAGGAACGGGCATGGCAATTGCCGGTTTGCCATAGACGACCGAATGCTCCCCGATTAAAATGACTTTCCCGCTGCTTATTCCAATGCCCATATGTTGTTCACTCATTTTTTATAACCATCTTTCTTTCCAAAGAACTCCGCATGTCATTCGAATGCACTTTTGAAATCGAGCAAAAATAATGATCAACTTTCGGCATCGCTCGATCCCCCTCATCCAGTCTCAACGGAGGACCTGTTTCTGCGCTGCTTATTTATCATTTTATTGATAATAATTCTCACTTTCAAGCCAGAAGCGGTTTCCGTGCAAGAATTCCCCAGCCCGCTCTCTATTATTCTGCAGCACGTGCATTAAAGTTCCTTCGCAAATACTTTACCACATTTAAAGTGATTTCTGCTTAATGCACGCACGCCGGATTGGATGGGAGGCGTCGCAAATAGCAATACTAGGCTCAGAGCGTCAAATCATTACTCACCACTAAATGTCCAAAAAAGTTTATACTATTCAGCAGTACAAGACTAACTATAAATAGGTTATCTGGAAGGAGCGATAGCATGTCCGCATTCAAGAGAAAATTCGATTTAAAATCTGTTATCAAAGCCGGCATTGCCGCCGGAATCGTTTCAGGATTGGTCAAGCTGGGCTGGGAAAATATTCTGCCCCCAAGGACTCCCGAACGCAACGCCGTTAACCCGCCGCAGAAACTGCTGCAGCAGCTGGGAATTCCCGAATCGATCACTCAAGCAACCTATTCGTATTCAGGCCATGACCTGCCATGGGTCAGTTACTTCGTTCACTTCGGCTTTTCCGTGTCGTTTGCTGTGCTCTATGAAATTCTCGCCCAGTATGAACCAAAGATCAAGGCAGGTGGTGGGTCCGTCTTCGGCCTCACCGTTTGGGTTGCCTTTCATTTAGGCGTGATGCCAGCCATGAAAACGGTGCCGGCAACAAAAGATCAGCCAGCCGAAGAACACCTTTCCGAAGCGCTGGGACATATCGCTTGGATGTGGACCAATGATGTCATTGCTGATCAGGTTTACCGCCGGTTGACCGAACACAAATGATAAATCAAAGCGGTGCCAAGCGGCGATAGCCACTGGCACCTGTGTATTTAGCGGAAAAGGAGGCAGCTTATGGCAGAAAAATGGCAAACGGCATGGCCGGAGCGCATGAGCTACGGATTGAGCGATGCCGCCGACAATCTGGTTTTTCAAATGTTAACGACTTACCTGTTGTTCTTTTATACTGATGTTTACGGCCTCGATCCGAGCACCGTGGCGATTCTGTTCATCGTTGCCCGCGCCGCTGATGTGGTTGAAAGCCTGATCATTGGCGTGATGATTGATCACAACCATTCCCATTGGGGTAAAAGCCGTCCATTCTTTCTCTGGTACGCCCTGCCCTACGTCATTTTTGCCGTCCTGACCTTTGTCACGCCAAACTTTTCACAAACGGGCAAAACCATATGGGCCTACGTGACCTACTTAGGCCTCGGATTTTTATACACTGCGGTCAATCTGCCGGTTACATCGATTCTGCCGACGCTGTCACATAATAAGCAGGAATTGACTTTGCTGGGTGTGATTCGCCAGTTTTTTGGCAGCTCGGTTCAAATCATCGTTGCCGTCTTCACGTTGCCACTCGTCGCATTCTTTGGCCAGGGCGATCAACGCAAAGGTTTCTTGTTAACCATTGGCCTATTCGGATTGATTTCACTGCTGCTGATTATCAATACGTTTTTCCACGTCCATGAACGATTCAGCAACCCTGAAATTGCCCATCACTCCTTCAAGAGTGTGGTGAAAATGCTGCGCAAAAATCAGCCATGGATGATCATCTCCATCGTGATCTTACTTTACTGGCTGACCACTGCGATTAAAAATCAGACAACCATTTACTACTTCAAATATTCATTGGGACACGAAAATCTCGTTCCCTTAGCCAACAGCTTTACCTTGGCCGCTTTGATTGGGGTCCTTTTAATCCTTTTAATGGCTAAACTATTCGGCAAAAAGCAAACCATGCTGATTGGCATCACCACCGCTTTTATTGGCCAAATCATTTTGGCCTTCGGCGTTTATAGCCATCTTCTAGCCATTCTATTTACTGGAATTTTCATTAATTCGATTGGTCACGGACTCATTATCGGCCTTGTCTCCATTATGATCGCCGACACAATTCGTTACGGCGCCGCCATGGGCATTCAGGCGGAAGGAATTTTAGCCTCGACTGACGATTTCGGTGTCAATATGGGACTCGGGATTGGCGGTCTGATCACCGCCGGTCTCTTCCACCTGTCCGGATATATCTCTAATCACGTTCAAAATGTAGGAACTCTCTCGATGATCAATGTGAATTACGTTTGGATCCCGCTTGCCCTATACATCATCATGTTTCTCACTCTATTGACCTACGATCAGCGGCGGATCAATCATATAATCGTCTCTTAAAAATGTTTTAAATTCGTTTTATTCAATGACCTTCCAGCTGAGCGGGGTGCCCTTAAGAAGATCGATTCTGGCCCTCTTTCCTATGACCGCTTGAATATATTTGGGTGGCAAGCCTTGACCAGGGCGGATTGATCGAATATTATCGTCAGTAAAAAGCTCGCCTCTCTTAATGTCGCGGACAACGAATAAAGAACGGGAAAGCGCTCTGCTTTTCTTTTTTTGTGCGCTGATTTCATAATTAACTGTTCCTAAGGCGCGTTCTGCATCGCGGACGGAATCAACGAGTAATTTGAAGTCATTTTTGTCTAATGAAAAACTTGCATCTGCTCCGCCAATACTTTTGTCTAAGATGAAATGCTTTTCAATGACCTTAGCACCTAAGGCGACCGAAGCTATTGGGACAGTCGTGCCGAGGGTATGATCGGATAATCCGATTTCGGCATGGAACGTCTCCCCCAGGTTCTTCATCGTCAGCAAATTCGCTTCTTCGATTTTTGCCGGATAGGCCGATGTACATTTTAATAAAATAATTTGGTCATTCCCCACTTTTCTGCAGGCATGAACGGCATCGTCAATTTCTCCTAGGGTAGCAATACCTGTAGAGATAATCATCGGCTTACCCTTCCTGGCCATATAGCCAATCAATGGAAGATCCACTATTTCAAATGAAGCAACTTTATAGGCCGGCACATCCAGGCTCTCCAGTAAATCAACTGCCGTTTTGTCGAAAGGGCTCGAAAAACAGATCAGATTGAGTTTTTTGGCATAGGCCATTAACTCTTGGTGCCATTCCCAGGGCATTGAGGCTTCTTTGTAAAGATCATATAAGTATTTTCCGTCCCATACCGTCCCGCTCTTTATTTTAAAATAATCATTTCGGCAATCAATGGTCATCGTATCGGCAGTATAGGTCTGTAATTTTATCGCATCCGCGCCCGCTTCTTTCGCCGCCTTGATCGTTTCTTTGGCGATGGTCATACTTTTCCCATGGTTGGCGGACAATTCAGCAACAATAAAAGTTGGACTCGCTTGATCAATCCGCTGATTAGCGATTTGAATCGTCAAAACTATCCCTCCCAAATTATCCCTGGCGTTTCTCCCTCTCCTGCAACTCGTTAACAATTGCCGCTCTCACCCGTACCCAATCCTCAGCGAAGAGCGCCATGCGAATGACATCCTGGTAAACCTTGTTTTTCCGCACATGGTCAGCTAACCGGCCTTCCGTGACAAATCCTAATTTTTGATGAAATAGATAACTGACCCTATTGGTTGCGATGATTTCGGAGCAGACCTTATGCATGCCCGGATCATTAAAAATGGTATCTAATGCCAGCCAGCCCATAATTGTTCCGGAACCTTTCGGTGCTGTTTCATCCCCAATATAGAATCCCCATTCACAGCGCCCATTTTCCCGATCGATATTTGTAAAATTCACGACACCGATCGGTTGATTCCGATAGACCAATAGCAACGCCTGTCTGTTCGGATCCTTTACGCTCCTTTGAAACCATTGGCGATGCTCCGCCCAGGTGATTGAATGATCGGAATACATCAGTGCCTTTATTCTTCCTGAATTACGCCACCGAAGCACCGTCGCCAAATCCTCACGGCCGATCGGTCTTAACTGATAATCTTCGATGCGGGTCATAACTGTCTCCCCTCCAGCAAACGTTTCGCCACTGAGCATTTCTCATAGCCCTCCATCATAAACGCGCAGCGTGCGCTCATTCTCTTGACTCTGCCCGGATCACTCAGAAGCTTTTCAAGCTGCACAGATATCTCATTTTCAGTCACCCTATCGGATACGCCCAAATGACAGATTGCGCCTTCTTCTTTTAAAAAAGACAAAATTTCAGACTGATTGTCAGCCGTTTCAATCGTCAGGGCAGGTAGCCGCACATAACAGCGTTCCCATGAGGTCGATCCCCCCGCACCGATTGACAAATCGGCCTTTGTCATCAGCTTCGCCAGATAGTCGATCTGATGATGGACGACCGTGCCGGGCATCCGTTCGGCAAATTCCTTAATTTTGAAATAATCACCGTTTGAAAATCCAACCACCACATCAACATGCAGGTTCGGCTGATTCAAGCGCTCAATCGCCTGAAGGGCTTTGAGTGTTTCATGGGTCGGATCGCTGCCACCAAAAGAAACGAGCAGCCGTTCAATCGTACCATCTCTGGTCTTTATATTCTTTATACTCCTGAATTCCGGCCTTAATAAAAGATACTTTATTCCGAGCAAAGCAGAAGCCTGTTCAGGAATCAGCTTTGTGTAGCGTTTGTCCGCGTTTTTAGATAAGTTTTGATCCAGCAGCAAGTGGCAATCATGCGGCCGGTTGGCTAGATCGTCAATGACCATCAGCCGCTGCACAAAAGGTTTAATCAGCCGTTCCCACCTTCTGTCAATCCCGTAATGATCGATGATCAGCCAATTTATGTTGCGCTTCCCGCTGATCAATTGAATTGTCTGCTCGGCGTCCATTTTCTGAATCTTATCCGTCCATGGCATCGCTTGAGCCTCTGAATCGATCAATTTTGGGCACGGCAATACATGAACCGTATAGCCTCTTTCTCTTATATAGTCAATTAGATGACCCTTTAACGGGCGACAAATAAAACTGACAGCCACTTTTTCTCTGCGCAGATCATCCGCCAGAACAAGACAGCGCATCACATGACCCGTTCCGATACGGGTAGAAGCATCCGTTCTGATAAAGACATTCATCGACTCAGGACCCTCAATCTTTTTTCTGCTGAACATGGCGGTTAATGAGCGGCCAATCGGGGTTTTTTTCAAGCAAATGAATCACATCTTCCAAGGTGAAGTTCGGTTTCAACGGATATAGGGCCTCGATAATTTTTCTGATAAGTTCATAGTCTTCCGAAGTATCAATGGTCAGACGATAGCGGCTGGCGTTTATCGGACGCGCCACATTCAATAATGTAAAATATTCGGGATGGTTCACGATATAGCGCGTGACATGCTCTCGATCTGCCTTGGACTCCGCTTTTTCATCCGCCTCTTTTAATGCACGATATGAAAAAACTTCCGTATCCATCCCTCTTGGAAAAGTCCGGTTCAATGTGTTCGAGACGTATTGCAGAGCATGGTCGTGCAGCAGATATTCGGCAACCACTTGATCGATACTGTGCGAATCGATCAGCGGACAATCACCGGTCAAACGGATAACAACGTCTGCCTTTGCCTGTCTCGCAGCTTCCTCATATCTTTTTAAGACGTCGTCCTCAGATCCCCGGTAATAGGGGATAGCCATCGCCTGGCAGAGGGAGACAATGGGGTCATCAATGATCTGGTCAGTTGTCGCAACCATGCATTCATCAATCCATTTTGACCGGTTGACCCGCTCGATTTGATAAGCCAAAAGCGGTCTCCCGAGCACCTGCTTCAACACTTTCCCCGGCAGCCTCGTCGATCCCATCCGTGCCTGGATGATCGCCATAATTTTCATTTCGTCACCTCAGTCGATCGAATAATAAGCCAATATTTTTTTCACCCCGGCAATGACATCGTCGCAATCCTGCTCCGACATCGCTGGAAATAGCGGGAGCGTGATGATTTCTTGATAGAGCTGTTCTGCCTGCGGACACAGGCCTTGCGGGTAGCCTAATTCTTGATAATAGGGATGCAGATAGACGGGGATATAATGAACATTCACCCCAATGTTTTCTTTTTGCAGCGCCTGAAAGATCTCCAAGCGGCTCGCTTTTATGCGGCTCAGATCCAGCCGTATGACGTAGATATGCCAGCTCGATTCGCTATCACTCTGTACGGCCGGTGTGATGACGGCTTTCAGATTCTTAAAAGCCTGGGTATATTTTTCGGCGTATGTCCTTCGCTTTTCGAGAAAAGAGGGCAACTTATTCAATTGGCTTAACCCCAGCGCGGCTTGAATATCCGTCATCCGATAATTAAAGCCAAGCGCCTGCATTTCATAATACCAAGGTTCATCTTGTCGTTTCATCTTTATGGGATCTCGTGTAATTCCATGATTCCTAAATGACATTAATTTTTCATAAAAGCTGGCATCATTGGTGACAACCATTCCGCCTTCTCCGGTAGTGATATGTTTGACCGGATGAAAGCTGAAAGCAGTCATATCCGCAATCGCGCCGATTTTCCTGCCCTTATAGACGGCTCCTAGAGCATGAGCGGCATCGCCAATTACAATCAAACCGTGTTCGTTCGCCAAAGACATGATCTGATCATATGCCGCCGGATTACCTGTATAATCGACGGCGATGATCGCCTTGGTCCGTTCATTAATCAGCGGCTTGATCGATTGGGGGGATAGATTGTATGTCTTAGGGTCTATGTCCGCAAATACGGGTTTCCCGCCCTGATACAAAACGCAATTTGCGCTTGCCGCAAAGGTCATCGGCGTCGTAATGACCTGATCACCGTCTTTTATACCAGCGGCAAAACAGGACGCGTGCAATGCAGCCGTTCCGCTTGAGAAAGCTACCGCATACTTCGCCCCGACATAGGCTGCCATCGCTTTTTCAAATTTCAAGATCGTCGGCCCCGTCGTAATCCAATCGCTTTTTAAAACGGCGGTCACCGCTTCAATATCCTGATCGTCAATCCATTGCCTGCCATAAGGCAGATAGGCATCTCTTATTGCTTTTCCACCGTACAGCGCTGGCACGTCATTCGCTTTCATTCCTGTCCATTTCCCTTCTTTTTAGCTGAGCGAAGTTGATCGAATCCACGCTTTTGTTTTGGCGATCCCTTCCTCTAACCCATAACGAGGGGCCCAGCCCAGCATTTCTTTGGCCTTGCTGTAATCGCACAGCAATTTGGGTATCTCACTCTGCGGATGAATATGAGCAACATGCTTTATTTTTGCCTTATCTTGCATAATCAGTTCCGCTAATCGATTAACACTGATATCCTGACCAAGCCCCGCATTGACGATTTGGCCGTTTAATCGATCAGAATATCCGGCAAGCGTGACAAAGCGGGCACAGTCCTCGACATACAGTAAATCGCGGGTTTGGGTCCCGCTCCCGTAAATCTTCACGGGTTTCCCGGCCCATTCATTTTTCAGAAAGATGGCAACAACGCCCCCTTCGCCTCCCGATTTCTGATAGGGTCCATACGTATTGAAGGGACGAATAATCGTGACGGGAAGACCATAGGCATAGTAATAAGACAAAACCATATTCTCCGCCGCGAGCTTTGAACCTGCATAGGGAGAAGCCGGTTTCACCTCATTTGTTTCCTTAATTCCCTTATCGCCGTCCGCGCGCGCGTAAACCATACACGTACTCATAAAGACAAGCTTCACCTTGTGCTGTTTGCATTGTTCCAAGACATTGAATGTCCCGATAACATCATTATTAAATGTCCCTTTTGGATTATCGATACTGTCTTGTACATTAATGCTTGCGGCCAAGTGATAACAAAGATCAAACTTATGAACAAACACCCGCTCAAGCGAGCCAATATCGCTAATATCGCCCTTAATCAATCCCTTAAAACGCGGATGACCTTTCAAGTCCTTAAGATTGTCTTCGCTGCCATTGGCCAGATTATCGAGTACCCAGACACTGTGGCCATCTTCTAAGATTTGATGAACAACCCACCTTCCGATGAAGCCCGCTCCTCCGGTTACAAGAATATTCAATGCCATCACCCTTTCTATTCTTTCCTCAGCCTCTAAGTCCAGAAATAACGATCGAACCCTCAAGGAGTGTCCGTCAGAATTCATCTAATCCGCTCCGTGTACGATGGCTTCCTTAAGTAATGCGCGCAATTCGTCGCCATGGATGGCTTCTGAGCCCTCCGAGCGGTAGGTTGATGTCTGCGCTTTCCTCGCATGACTATAATTTTGTTTGGCGTTTGCATCTCCGGGCAGAATGTACATATCGGGTAATTCCCAGGCCGATTGCGATTCATCATAGGTCATCAATTCTTCATACATCTTTTCACCCGGCCGCGGTCCGATGACCTCTATCGTCACTTCTTCTTTTTTTATCGATTCCTGCTTGCCTATTTCTTCTATTAAAATATCAGTCAATTCCCCTAAGTTGATGACAGGCATCTTTAATACAAAAACTTCGCCGCCTTTTGCTTCTTCTAATGCTTTGAGAGTCAATTGCGTGGCCTGATTGACCGTCATCATAAACCGGGTCATGTTCTTATCGGTGATTGTGATTTTTCTTTTCCTGCGTATACTTCTCCTAAATAATGGAATGACTGATCCCCTTGAACCCATCACATTCCCGAACCGCACGCTGGCAAACACGGTCTGATGGCCTTGCCCGCTGCGATTGCCTGCAGAGATTAACCGTTCTCCAAGAAGCTTTGTCGCGCCATAGGCATTTGTTGGTGAAATGGCCTTGTCTGAGCTTGTGAAAATCACTTTTTTCACTTTTTGAGCGATGGCCGCCTTAACGACATTTTTGGTTCCTTCAACATTCGTTCGCACCGCTTCATAGGGATTGGACTCACACGCATCGACCTGTTTCATCGCGGCTAAATGAAAAACATAGTCCATATCCGCCATGGACGAAAACACGCGATCATAATCGCGAATATCGCCAATCATAAAATGCAGCCGGTCATTTTCCCCCAACTCTTCCTTGAACTGCTGCTGCTTATATTCGTCCCTGCTGAAAATACGAATCAATCGCGGACAATCCGGCAATATTTGTTTGACAATGCTTTTACCTATGGTTCCGGTACCACCGATAATCAGTATTTTTTTATCTTTAAACACAAAACAAATTCCTCCTTCAAACAGCGCTGACTTTTTGCTCCCTGTCCTTTCTTTTTATGTATATTAATAGATTGAATTACTGTTAATGACCCTGGCCTATGAGTTGACCTATTTTTGAAGAATTTGATTTTATAGTGGAGACCCGCTGAGGAATAAGGCACGGAGATTCTCTCAAAAAGAAATTGAGCAAAAAAATAAAGCCCTCTAACACTTTATGTGTCAAAGCACTTTCGCAGATTTCTGGTCCTATCATTGATAAGTTTTTGTTGTTGAGGGGCTTAAAAAGCGCTGACTATCGGGTTAAACCGTGTAACGATTTCTTGAATAAGGCAAAATTTTATCGCTCATTCATTTGGATCCTTGACGGCATGACGAACCTCTTTTTGTGTTAATCGCAAAACTTTTGGATCATAGAGAACTAATGGTACGGACTCTTCAACGACTTCACTGAATTTAAGACCATACCAGATTGCCGGAGAAGTTGCGATATTCTGCAGGAAGATTCGTCCTCCAATCAAGAAACGGTCCATACGATTCATCTTCGGATCTGTAGCTAAATCCATCAATTGTTGACTGGTTATGACGAACTTGAAATCGCCCACTCGTCGATTTTTAAGCGTCGTGTATTTCAGATATTGAGAGTCAATAACCCCCTGATCAATCAGATCGTTGACGATTTGCCGGATATAGACGTTTACATGTTGAGAATTTTTAAAGCCAAGATAGAGCTGGACACTGATGATATTGCGCGTCCCCAGCATGTCTACTGTGTACAAACTCTTGTACGGAACATCCGTTTCATTGACTGTCACAAACCAATAAATTTTTGCTCGTTTCGGGCGTTTGTCTAAAATCGAATACAAGGCTGTCCGTTTAACCTCATAATGCGGCCCTATTTTGGTCATGTACACGAGATTCGTTGCGTAAAGAGGTTCTGCCTCATCTTTACTCAATTGAATTAACTGCTTCCGGTAATTCATTAACGAGACATACTCACTGATTTGCCCATATTTTTCACGTTGCTTATTACCAAAATACCAGACGACCATCACCAATAAAATGAATAGAGTTATCAGAATAGTCAAGTATCCGCCATGCACAAATTTGACTAGACTCGCCGCGAGAAACAGGATCTCAATGAGGCCAAAAAACGAAACCATACCGTAGGCCAGTACTTGATTAACTTTCATTCGAATATATTCAAAAAGCAACAAGGTGGTCATCAACATCGTGATCGTAATGGCCAATCCATAGGCAGCTTCCATATGCTGTGAGGTCTGGAACAGCCAAACAACGCCTAGTGTAATGACGCATAGCAGCCAATTGATGTTTGGAATATAGATTTGACTACGAACATCACCAGGACGTTTAATTAACATTCTGGGCAAAAATTTTAGGCCAATCGCCTCATGGGCCAGGGTATAGCAACCGGTAATGAGCGCCTGAGAAGCAATGATTGCGGCTAAGGTCGCCAGAACAATGGCAAACACCCGTATTTGTATCGGTAACATTTCATAAAAAGGGTTCACATTTTGCCAGTTACGATAAGCCGCATCCTGATAATGGCTGATAACCCAGGCTCCCTGGCCAAAATAGCTGAGTATCAGCATGAGATAGACAAATGGCCAACTGCCATAAATATTTTTTCTCCCGACATGACCCATATCTGAATAGAGGGCTTCTGCGCCAGTAGTGGCCAGAAAAACACTTCCAAGGATAAATATCCCTACCTTATTTGCCGGACTGAATAAAATCCGAACCGCATAATAGGGGGATAATGCTTTTAAAATTTCTAAGTGTGACACTAAATTCATCACACCTGCAAAGCCAATGAAGGCAAACCAAATCAGCATCACGGGTCCAAAAGAACGACCAATTACATCTGTTCCAAGATGCTGAATTAAAAAAATTCCCAATAAAATAATAGATACTGCCAGAACAACCACAAGTTGGCTATCACTGAATTTTAGCGGGCCAATCTGCTGCCCTTTTAACCCCTCAACGGCTGAGGTTACAGATACCGCCGGAGTCAATGTCCCATCTGCCAACAGCGCCGCTCCACCAATGAGTGCCGGGAAAACTAACCAGTGCATGCGATTGCGGATCAAGGCGTATAATGCAAAGATACCCCCCTCTTGATTATTATCAGCACGCATAGCAATTGCGACGTATTTAATCGTTGTGATAATCATTAGGGTCCAGAATATCAAAGAGACCGATCCAATAATATATTCTGGCACAGCATTCCGCATCTTCCCGGCATCCGTAATAATGGCATTCATTACATATAGCGGTGAGGTCCCAATATCGCCATAGACAATTCCCAGAGTCACCAACATGCCCGCAAAGGAACATTGTTGAATTTTTTCTTTCTCCATGAGGTCAGACTCCTTAGTGATCTTAAATACCTATCATTCTATCGTACATCTGCAGGCAACTTTTATTCAGCAAGCAATCTTGAATAGAAAACGCCCTCTTAACTTCTGGTGTTGGCTGATTCGTATCGAAAGCCTGCATTTTCGAGAAGAGTAAGCGAATTGAATTCCTCCATAAATGCAAAGAAAGAAGTAAAGAAAAGTCTCGTATTCTTGCAGACCGTCCTTTCCTTCTAATAAGTTCTAACGTTATTTTAACACAGCACATGCCTTTAAGGATTTTGTTAGGGATGACTTTGATAATTTAGAGAATAATTAATTGACGGAGGGATTTATTGACGAGTAGAGATAGCTAAACTCAGATGGCTATTTTGCAGAAGCGAATAAGATCAGCTAGGAATCAAAAGGGAAAAAAGAGACCGCATTTTTCTCTAAATGATAATCATTTTTTCCAAAGAGGTGAGGGGGATAAAATGGATACAGAACACGAGAAGAAGATTGTAAAAAACTTTTTTAAGCGACAACTCAGACAACGGCTATTTTATGAAATAACGCTCCCCAATAAAAGAAGCAAACGATTTGGTAGATTGGCAAGCGATCCCACCGGAGCCCTCGACTCAAGATACGTATCTCCCATTCCGTTAAAAGGAGACAACGATTGTTCATATCTATTAAAAAAGCTCATCGAAAAAGGTGCTTTAGCAGACCAGATGGCTTATATTATGTGCAACCTCTCGCCGCTGGACGGGAAATACCTCCCTCTTAAAGAGGCTATGAGAGAAATGGTCCATAAGGGGGAACCTCTCATTATTTCTTGTATACCAGGAAAACTTGCCTACTTTGAGGGCGAAGAGGGATTTGGTCCTCCACCAAGATATATTTTGGAACGTAAACAACCTATTTAACCATCAGCCTTGTAAAGGAGCATTACATGGGTTTGATAAGGAATAAGACCCATTTATTCTTCAATAGGAACCATGATTTCATATTCGGGTGCCCCATACTTTCTAGTCATCTTTTCCTTATACTCTTCAAACGATAAATAGAAATTTTCAGGCGGATTGCCGAATAAGATGGTGAATAACCCCGTCTTTGTAGGATACGAGGTAACTTCTCTCGGGATCAACTTTATCATCAAGGCATGACACCCGATACGCCTCTAATTGCTCATCTGTGATCTCATTCAGCATCATATTTTCACGACTGCCATCTTTATTAACCAAACAAAAGAAGCCATTTCCATCATACTTTTCTTCCCTGTACTCAACATTGTTCTCCGTCTCGCTTTCAATGATCTTCGTGTAATTATAACCGCAGCGTAAGCAGTAGATAAATAACTCATCCGTTTTGTAAAAACACTCTTCTACAGCAGAACGCCCACAGCACGGGCATTTTCGCGCATAAATGATTGAACCCAAGATAAATTCCTCCTCTATTTGACTAGATTTAAATACCTTTGAAAATGAATCGCTCCCGAATTATCACCATACATCCACTTGTCAGACCAGCAATCTTTCTAACTGATTGAATGACAAATGAGCCCACCCTTGGAATGATGAAATTGCACATCAAACATACAAGGGGGGCTCTTCATAGGTATAGTATAAAAGAAAAGGCTTTCATAATCAATAGAAAAGTAAAGGTTAATTTTTCAGGAATTTGTCGCTTCTTCTCGAATGTATTTGAAAAGACACCATTTATCAAGAATGGGAGAGAATTATGGAAATGGAACAAAAATTTTCTCGCAAATTTTAAAAATTCCTTGTTAAGAAAAAAGAAATCGTCTAACCCTCACATGACGAATTTGGCTTGTATCTCACACGACTTTCAGTAAATTTACAATAATGGTCGTAATTATTTAGAAATACTGTCAATATTGGACTTTATGTCAGAAGACCAAGAAGACTAAAATCAATCAACTTTATAATTCTAATTTGATTTATATCATAAACGGCCTGACCTAGAACCTCTGCGGATACAGTTTTAGTGCAACAATTGCAGGCACATTAGTTTTGCGCGGCTTATTGGCTTACCACGTCCACCTCTCTATGTAAAAGCCGTGCATTGAACTTAATTGCCACTAATACTTCCCCTGATAAATTATAAGCATGTTCATTAGATCCTTTGCTCCCCAACCTCTATAGAGACGGTATATATATGACCTTCATTTGGGACAATAGTCAAGAGGGCTTTATGTTTTCGACTAAAAAAAATATACCTGTGGTTAACAAGGTTGGTGCGTAAAATGAAAGTCGCGATTATGGGAGCGGGATTGTCTGGATTGTCGGCCGCTATTATTTTAGAACGGTATGGAATATCTCCGGTAATTTTTGAAAAAAGAAGTCAGGTTGGGGATCGTTTTATTAACGCTGAGGCAATGCTATCGCTGCTGACACGACCGATTATTGACCCTATTCGATATTTTTCTGAAGAATTTCAATTGTTTCTAAAGCCTATCAGTCCTATTAATCCAATGATTATCCATTCTGAAAATGCTCAGGCGATCATTAATGAGTATGTCGGTTATACGAACATAAGAGGGCGCAATAAAAATTCTTTTGAGGATCAATTAGCGGCCCAGGTTACCTCAAAGATTCGATTCAATACGGAAGTGTCTTATGAAGATTTATTAGAGAAATTTACTCACGTGATCATGGCGACGGGAGATGCCTCTTATGCCATCAAATTGCATAATTATCGAGAGGATTTATCAGTTTCTTTAAAGGGCGCGACAGTAGAAGGCATGTTTGAGCGTTCAGAAGTGAACGTTTGGTTAGATAATCGCCTGGCACCTAAAGGATATGCTTACCTTATCCCCTTTTCTGATACTGAAGCAAATATTGTCATTGCTGTTCCTGATAATGAAAAGATCAGTGACTATTGGAATCGATTCTATGATTTATTACAAACAGATTTAAATCAGTCATTGAAAATATCCGACCAATTCCAAATTGAGAACTATAAAATTGGCATAAGTCATGCTCCGCGGATTGGGAATACCTTTTTTACTGGAAATTGTTTTGGCGCAATCATGCCGTTTCTTGGTTTTGGGCAATTTGAATCAATTTTAACCGGTATTTATGCAGCTTACGATATATGCGGTTTAGGAAAGTACGATGAGTTGACTCAACCTCTGAGAAAAAGCTATGACCGTTCGTTAACACTTCGCCGAGGAATGGAGGCTCTGAGTAATCAAGCATTTGATTTTATTGTAGCCCGCATGAATGGTTATTTAGGAAAACAGTTCTTTAAACCCAGTGGTCATGATCCTTTAAAATGGATCAGTTATCTGGCCAAGCCGTTCGTTTGATGTTAGTAACGGTTAAATTTTGCACGAGAATCTTGGGAATGGGAAAAAAGATAGAATTGGCTCTCTGAATAGCGTTGTCTAATGGGCGATTACTTTTAAGTGACTGTCAGAAGAATTTCGAAAAAAAGCATTTGGAAGAAAAAATCGCCGGATTTTTCTCTCCCAATGCTTTTTGCTGCGGGGCATTGGCCGCTTTTATAGCCTTCACTCCATCTTGTGGACCTATCTCAAATGACATTTCGCGCATCATAATTCCACACTAAATTTTAGTAAGATCAGTTACTTAAAATTGTGAATAATCGGGTTCAAATAGTTGAACGAGAATTCGAGTCCTTTTTTCACCAATTCATTATTTTCTGAAAACCTCCGATCCTCATGTTCAATACTGAAATCACCAGTATAGCCTATTTCTTTCATAACCTCATAGAATTGACTCCAATTAATATCCCCAAGTCCTGGGATGACTGGCGTCCAGAATCCTAAGTCCTCTTCATGTTTACGATTTAGTTTCTTACCGTAAATTCCGTAATTGTAAAACTTCTTTTTATCGACTATCATATCTTTAGCATCGATATGAAAGATTCGATTTTTATAATCACGAAGGGCTTGCATGTAATCAATTTGTAACCAGTCGAGATGTGAGGGATCAAAATTCAAGCCAAAAGAGTCACTCGGAATACGAAGAAACATCTCATCCCATAATTCAGGAGAATATGAAATGGTTCCCGGTAAACCATCTTTTTGCCAACCCGGCATTGGGCAATTTTCAATCATCAACTTAACCTTATGATCTTCAGCATATGTGACAAGTTTTGAAAAAATTTTCTCAAATTCATCAAAATTTTTGACTAACGACTCCTTTTGATTCTTGCCAATGAAACAACCAACTAACGGTGTTCCAAGTTCCCCTGCGGCTTTAATGACTGCCCTTAGATGATTATAAAAGTACTGACGAATTGCTGGATCAGGATGAAGCATATTATCGTAATAAGCAAGGCTCGAAAAAGCAATATTATACCTTTCTTGATCAGTCCTAATCTTTTCCACTTCATCGCTTGCCAGATTTTCAACATCAATGTCACTACCTGAATAATCACGACTATTATCTTTCGGCCAACAAGAGACATCTAATGCTGTAAATCCCACTTCATGCGCATACTTCATCTTTTCTGCTAAGGTCATATTTTGTAAACAACCGGTTAAAAATCCAAACCTCATCATATTCACTTCCAATATTTTTTTCCTAGATAATAAAATCCTTCTTAGAGCTAAATGATTTGCGAAAAATAATTGAGATTGCTAATAATAACCGCACCAATAACTGCAAAGACAGTTCCAAGAGTTATCAATAGCATTTGGTGCTTGTTTTTCTGTTCATGTAAAATGAAAATTCCTCCAAAAGCGCCGACAATAAAGCCAAGAGAGCTTAACGTCGAAGCAGCTGCCTGCCCAAGATTCGGATTCGCAATGGATATGAATAAGGCAACGTTTCCAATTGCCCAAATAAATCCAGTAATTGAATTTCTTAGCGTATACTTGTCTATCATGCGCTCTGTTTCATGTGTAATTAAGAAAACAAATAAAAATCCGCCAATTACCATCCCAATAGATTGTGGAAAAATAATTGTAATCATATAGGGCACACCATGATCAGCGCTAATAATCGCTCCCGAAACATTCATCCATTGTTGCAGAAGCCTAGGGGCAATAAAGTATCCCATAAATCCCAGTGTTGACAAGACTAACGGCAGAAATCCACTTACGGAGCTGCTAGAGTTGCCCGTCTTAGACGCTGTCTTGTCTTTAGCTTGAATCCAAATCGCTCCTAAAACGATAAATACGATAGCGATAATACCCACAAGCCACTGTGTACCTGTCGTCCACTCACCAAGAATAGATGCTCCAAGAAGTGCATTCCCGACAATTTGACTAATCATTGATAGCGGTACAGCACGAGAAACGCCCATCGATTTTATGGCAACAAATTGAAAGCCTTGTCCAACGGTCCACAGAATACCGGATATCAATCCAATGACCACAATTTTGCCGTCCATCATATAAGAATGTGGTAACACCCAAACAAAGTATGTTAACAATCCAAAAATTAATCCACCAAAAGTAAGGCCTAATGTTTGCTGAGAAGAATTACCACCAAACTTTGATGACAACAGGCCTATTGATCCCCAACATAACGATGGGACAAGCGCAATTAAGATAACCATATTATCTACTCCCTTCTATGCTAATCTAACTGCATGAATAGTTATGCCTTACTTAGCTGATCCACCTCAATCCTCTTGCCCGTTTGACTGGATTCAACACTTGCAAATATCGCTCGCATTGATTTCAAAACAGTTTCCCCATCAGCTACAGAAGCGTGATCATTTAGCACAGAATCCACAAACTGATCAATCATACCTGAACTGGTCTGATTGTCGTTTGTCTGAATGCGGTCAACATCATAGTAAATCTTTTCCCCGCTTCTCAACGTAACAACGATAGAAAATTTCGGATCATCATATATTTTCATTAATCCTTTAGTCCCATATAAAACAGTCGAATTATCTTCTTCACCGTAATAGGTCCAGCTAGCCGTCACAGTCCCTAAAACTCCTGATTTTAATTCATAAATACTGATGGCATTATCATCGACATTGATCAGATTACCATCAGAATTTCGCTTATCAAGCGTCGTCATTCTTGAAGAAACGTTGGCAACTGTGCTTTCTAACATATAAAGTATCAAATCGAGCTTATGAACTCCCAAATCAAAAATCGCCCCATATTTTGACCTGCTCTTATCAAAGAACCACGTATTAGAACCACCATCGACACTCCACGTCTCAGGACCGCCATGACCAAATGTTGTTTTAAAGGTTAATACATCACCGATTAAATTTTGATCTAACAGTCGTTTAGCAAATACATGGGATTTTGCTAAACGTTGATTTTGATCAATCATCAACCTTCTGTTGCATTTTTTTGCAACAGCCACCATTTGCTCGCAATCCTCTAGACTTGTCGCCATTGGTTTTTCACAGAGAACATCTTTTCCAGCCTGAAGGGCCTTAATTGCAATTGCAGCATGTGCTTCATTGGCCACGCAGACACTTACTGCGTTAATATGGCTATCAGCCAGTAAAGCATCAAGTGTACGAAATACTTTGCCACCATATTTCTTTGCAAGTTCTTCTGCCCGTTCCTGATTATAGTCAAAGTATCCAGCGATAGTTGTGTGTGGATTATTTGCATACTCCGGAAGGTGTCGAATTTGCGTAATCTTACCGCAACCAATAATACCAACGTTCAATGTCTTAACTTCCATAGGTAACCATTCCTCCTTTGATTTAATACAAATTCGTTATATAATAAAAGCGCTTACGTTTCAATATATATTGCAAATCATGAAATATTTCAAACATGTCAGCTGCGGTCATTCATTTCATAAAAACTTAGCAGTCAAAGTTTATCGCTCTGTCCAGCAAAGTCATCTGGTTTATTTTGAAAGATTTCAGTCATGGAATTTCTCGAATTTCGTAGAGGAGGCAAAAAAGTGAGAGAAAAAATAAACGCCTATGATGTCGCCAAAATTGCACATGTCTCTCCAGCGACCGTATCCAGAGTACTTCATCACAAAAATAATGTTAACTTGGCTACAGCACAAAAAGTAGAAGAAGCAATTGTGCAATTAGGATTCCATCAGTCAAAAAATGATGATGCCGTAAAGATCATATTATTAAATGTTACCGACATTTCAAACATCTTTTATACCGATGTCATCGAGGGTGTAAAAGCGGCAGCAAATGCTAATAATTATCAGCTATTGATAGACCAGACAGAGTTAAATACTGAAAACATCCAATCCTTTTTAACGCTGATAAAAAATTTACATGTTTATGGACTCATTGTTCTTAAGCAGTTATCCAGTTATATTTTAAATAAATTATCCAGAAGCATACGCGTTGTTCAATGTAACGAGTACAACTCCGAGGTTGATCTACCCTATGTTTCAATTGACGACTATTCAGCCGCACGGGATGCCACTCAACAACTGATATTGTCTGGTAAAAGAAGAATCTGCCTTCTAAACGGCCCCAGATCGTTTAGATATGCTCGTGAAAGAGAACGGGGATTCAAAGATACACTTATAGAAAATGATATCAGTATTACAGATGACTGGATTATTTCTTTATCTGCAATACGATATGAAATCGCTTTACCCGTTGTCTCTCAATTATTAAGCTCCAAGTATCATCCTGACGCTTTCTTTTGCGTCTCAGACACGCTGGGCGCAGCAGTTATTGGAGCAGCGCACAAATATCGCCTTAATATTCCGAATGATATTGCCATCATTGGGTTTGATAATACAATGATATCGCAAATAATAACGCCGTCCTTAACAACTATTAATCAGCCAAAATTCCAAATAGGTTATTCTGTCGTCGAACTGCTCAAAAACTTTGATCAAGAAAAGCAACATATAAAATTAGATACCGAATTAATTATCAGAGAATCTATTTAAGTTTGAAATATGATACATGCTTCAACTTAAGCATACTTTACAAACGATTAATGCTTATATCAGGCAATGTATAGGCGACGAAAAAAAAGAGTCGTCATATAGTTGAGATTAACTAATGAGGCGACTTCTCCCTATCACTTGTCTACAAAACCAAACGAATTCTTTGTCTAGAGTTTCCTAAACCTGTTTTCCACATACTTACCAATGCGATACTGTATTCCTTTTAATATTAACGGCTTTCGATAAGGATGGTGCCAATAAATCGTACGGTGGGAGTGATGACCGGGCATTCCTGATTTCTTTGTTTTTGTATGCGACTGGTAATGCCGATGCCGTAAGCGATGATGCATGTCTTCGGAGATGTCGAATGTTACAGAAATTTTTCGGACAATTGCTCGATGCCAATGGTTTAAGTGATACAGCGTAATACACATCCTCCATTTTTTAATTTTTTGATCAATTAAATGACAATGACCACTCGTTTTCCTGAAAGGTCCTTTTGCTGCCACACTTTTTCAATGTCCTTAAGTGGAACTCTGTCTATATCCATTTGAAGCTTATCGTCCCGTATCCACTCCCATACTTGCTCAGTCCCTTCTTGCATCGATTGAGGAGATAATCCGGCAGTGCCTCCGAATATCTCAAGTCCTGTTGTTCGAAGTGACTCAGCGGAAAGTGAAAGTGCTGGTCCGGCCTTTTCACCAATTTCGATCAAACGCGTTCGCCGATTAGTAAAATTCAGTTCTTTCGGTACAAAGGATTGAATAAGCCATTCTGTCACATGACCCCACAGAAAATCGAGAATAATATCGCAGCCTTTTTGAATTTCTTTCCTGAATATTTTAATGAGTTGTTCCTCATCTTGCTTAAGGTCTATCGTCAGATCTGCCCCCAATTGACGGACTTTTCTCATTGATTCCTCATTTCGTCCGGTTGCGATAATCCGACCTGCACCTAGAAGTTTGGCAATTTGAACAGCCAGCTTTCCTGCAACTCCAGTCGCTCCATTAATCCACACCGTTTCCCCCTTCTGTAGTTTGGCACCCGCTTGGATCGGTAAAAGCGAGGCCAATGCCGCAGATGGCATGGCTGCTGCCGTAGCAGGGTCGACACCGTCAGGTATAGAAATAATATTTTGACTGGCAACGACTGTCTTTTCGGAAAATGTTCCGTATGGTGGCCTCACTCCGCCAAAACCGACTAACTTTCCTCTCGGCAATTCTCCGATTCCACTTAATCCAACAATGGATGGAAAGCCAGGAAAAAATTGACAACTGGCGAAATGACTTCCCTTTGCCGTTTCTCGAACGATGTTATCAAGGACGACAGCTTTGACATGAATGATCACTTCATCTTTACCCGGCAATGGATCTGGAAATTCCTCAAAACGCGGAATTTCTCCAAATCGGTGTAATACAGCAGCTTTCATTAGCGGTTCCTCCTCTCTGCTTTATCTATCATATATAGATAATTATTACGTAATTAATCTAACATATATAGATTAATAATGCAATATTGCTCTCTATAGGTTAAAATATAAACTAGAAATTCTTTAAGGAGCTAAATAAATTGCCGTTAAACAAGGAAATTGTTATTGATGAGGCTTTAGAGCTTCTCAACACTGAGGGTATTGAAAATGTCAGCTTACGGGCAATAGCAAAGCGGCTCAATGTCAAAGCACCTACGCTATACTGGCATATTAAGAATAAAGCGGCACTGCTTAATGAGATGGCCGAGCAGATACTTCAATCACAGATCTCAGACATATTAAGACGTAACCCCCATGACAACTGGCAAGAGTGGCTAATTCATGTGTTTAATCAATTAAGAAAGGCTTTGCTTTCATATACTGACGGCGCCCGAGTCGTTGCCGGAGCACATTATTCACAGACCATGGCGGATTTAAATGAAAAGGTTCTTCAAACACTTCTCGCTTCCGGAGTCAGTCTGCGAGATTCTCGCCTACTTCTTCTGGCAGCCACTCATTTCACCTTTGGCTACGCCATAAAGGAACAAACTGCTCTCGATACCGGGATGAGCGAAAACTTCGATATGGAACTTTTTGCTCAAAAGCATCCTGTCATGATCGCAGGTATCAAGGAGTACTTTAGTTCTGGGCGTAATAAAGAGGATCTTTTCAATGATGAACTAAAACTAATCATTAGATCTTAATGATTAGTTTTAGTTTTTTATTGCGGAATAGTTATCAGCTTTTCAGTAAAAAGAGGGCTAGATATACAGTACGGTACGCGATCATGCAACATCATACGATGGTCCGACTATCATCCCAAAAGGAAGTAAACGTGCGAAGTTAAAAATCAGGCTAAAAAAATAAGGGGATAAAAAATGAGTTTATCTTATATTAAAAGCGAAACCACTTTTAAAATA
>JBDNRY010000013.1:0-77184 GCA_047718855.1 Sporolactobacillus sp.
CAGGCGAGAACTGCAGAACGCCGAGCGAGAACTGTAGAACGCCGAGCGAGAACTGTAGAACGCCGAGTGAGAACTGTAGAACGCCAAGTGAGAACTGGAGAACGATAAGCGAGAACTGCAGAACGCCAGGCGAGAACTGCAGAACGATGAGCGAGAACTGCAGAACGCCAAGTGAGAACTGCAGAACGCCAGACGAGAACTGCAGAAGCTCGCGCCGGCACCTGCCAAACCTCACACAAAAATCCCTTTCAGTATCGGCCTCAATTCCATTTTTCTTTCATTTGCACAAGAGCAGTGCTTTTTTTATGCCTGAATCTCGGTTCAGGCTATTTGACAGGGTTAGTTATTGCTTGATTGTGGCAATACTGATAAAAAATCTGCTCGCAACGAAACGACGAACGAAAGTTGGTGGTCGAATATGGAGGGTCATTTTTTCAAGGGGGTTGCCTGGGCTCTTGCACTCTGTTTGCCTTTCTGGGCTGTGGTTATCACCTTGATTTTTCATCGCTTCTGAGAGCTTTTGCCAGCAGGAAACAATTTTCGGCGATGCAGCAAGGCGGTGGATCTTACAAAAGTGGTTCGTGAGGCAAAGGCCGCATTGGCTGTCGATGACGAGCAGGCAGGGGAGATTTGCGCGATTCGCTGAAATGGAAAAAAGCAGATTCTGTCAGTAAGATAAAAAATAAATTATTAAATTTAGAAAATTTTATTAAAATTAACTGGTTTTGCTGTTTATTCTCTGCTATATTAGTTAGGTAACATACTAAAGCAATGCCCCCACTAGCCCTTACTTTAGGGCTTTTTTTAATGCCTCCATTTTGCTAACACGCATAGAAACAGCCTTTTATCCTTCCAAATAAGAATGAACGGCCCATTTTCATACTTCTTTTAGATGCGCGCATACTATTTCCGAGGTGAATGAAATGCGAACCATGTGGAAGGGGTCGATTCAGTTTGGTCTGGTCTACATTCCGATCAAATTATATACGGCGACAGAGGACAAAGATATTAAATTGCGCATGCTGCATAAGGCATGCATGGCACCGATTAACTATACCCGGACTTGTTCAAAATGCGGTAAACCGGTAGCAAATGAAGAAATCATCAAAGCCTATGAATATGCACCTGAACGTTATGTGCCAATTAATGAGAATGAATTAAAAGAATTACAAGAGGACGGCAATAAAAGTATTGAGATCATTAATTTTGTGAATTTAAGCGAAATTGACCCGATTTATTTCGAAAAATCCTATTTTATCGGACCGGACAGCGGGCAAGGGCTACATGCCTACTCACTTTTGCGGCAGTCGATCAACGATGCCAATAAAATTGGCCTGGCAAATATTATTATTCGTTCGAAGCAGCATTTGGCGGCGATTCGCAGCTTTGGAAACGGTCTGCTGCTTGAAACGCTCTATTATCCCGATGAGGTGCGCAGCATGACGGAGGTCCCCGGTCTCGCGGATATTTCCGCTCAGAATGAAAAAAAAGAATTGGAAATCGCGACTCAATTGATTGGCCAGCTGACAACGGCATTTCAGCCGGATCAATATAAAGACGATTTCCGGATGAAGCTCGAAGAATTGATCCAAAACAAAGTGGCCGGAATTCAGCCGGAACTGAAAAAGAGCAGCAGTGAACAGAGAAATGTTGTGGACCTGCTCTCTGCCCTTGAGGCTAGTGTCAAAGAGACGAAGCCAAAAAGAAAACCGGCTGCCCGCAAAAAGAAAACGTCATGAAACTCGATCCGATTATTCCGTTTGAACCGATTCAGACGGATCAAATACCGCTGGGGGAAAGGTGGGTTCATCAGGTAAAATGGGATGGTGTGCGAATCTTGAGCTATTCCGATGGCCGAGAAACCGCCTTGTTTAATCGACGGAAGATTGAACGGACTGCCCATTTTCCTGAGTTGATGCCGGCTGAATCCTATTCGATAGCGCAATCGGCAATTTTTGATGGGGAAGTGATTGCTCTCGATGAAAGCGGGAAGCCTTCTTTTCATCAAGTGATGAAGCGCGACGGCATCCATCTACTGGATCGAGTGAGCGAGCTGCGGCAGTCCGTTCCGATTTTTTATATGATTTTCGATTTGCTCTATGTGAATGGTGAATGGATAATTGACCAACCTTTTCAGCAACGCTACGAGCATTTGTCAGAGGTGGTTCGCGAAAATCAAACGGTAAAACGTGTTCGCTATCAACGAGACGGTCAGGCTCTATTTGATGCGATTGTCAAACAGGATCTGGAAGGAATCGTCTCCAAAGATTTGACGAGTACCTATGCGATACATCAAAAAGGATCGGCTTGGAAAAAGGTGAAGAATTATAAAGATATTATCGCGGTTGTCGGCGGCGTGACCTACCGGGAGACCGTTGTTAATGCACTGATTTTAGGCCTCTATAATCAAAAGGATCAATTCGTCTGTATCGGTTATGCGGGTACCGGCAAACTGACGCGTCAGGACTGGCAAACACTGACCGATCATATCGGGCCGTTTCGTCGCAGTCGTTGTCCGTTCAGTGAGAAGCCGAAACGTTCCAGTCAGGCCGTGTGGTTGGTGCCGCGGTTGACGGTAAAAATTCAGTATCTGGGCCTGACAACGGATAATTTACTGCGGCAGCCAAGTATCCAAGCCTTTGTGATCCGGCCGTCTCAGGAATGTCGATTGGAGGAGCTGATCTAATGTCTCTCCAATTACCGCCGAAACTTGCGATTCATCTGGAAGTCACGCACCCCGATAAAATGATTTGGCCCGCAGCCGGCATTACAAAAGAGAAATATCTTTCCTATCTCGTCCGAATCGCGCCTTATATGCTGCCTTTTCTTAAAAACCGGCCACTGACGACAATACGTTATCCACATGGGGTAGCTGGGCCGCATTTTTTTCAGAAAAATTGTCCGGATCATGCGCCGGACTTTATTCAGACTGCTGCTATAGGGGACAATCGTTTTATTCTCTGCGAAGATTTGCCCACCCTATTTTGGCTCGGCAATCAGCTTGCAATGGAGTTCCACCTCCCTTTCAATCGCGCAGACGCGAAAAATCCGCTTGAGATTGTCATTGATTTGGACCCGCCCGATCGTCGTCACTTTTCGCAGGCGGTTGATGCCGCACAAATCCTACATGACATTTTCACTCGACTTGAAATCAACAGTTTTCCGAAGCTTTCCGGGAGCCGCGGTCTGCAAATCCATCTTCCACTTATCGATCAGCAGCTGAGCTTCGAGGAAACGCGTCTATTTACTGCCTTCCTGGCTCATCTGCTTGTGCAGCAGCATCCGAAGGCATTCACCATTGAACGATTGAAGAAAAATCGTGGGGATCGGCTCTATATCGATTATCTGCAGCACGCCGCAGGGAAAACGATCATTTGCCCCTATTCTCCGCGGGCTAAAGCGGAGGCGACGATTGCCGCACCACTCTCCTGGGATGAAGTGACAAAAGATCTTCGTCTTGAAAAATTTACCTTGAATACAGTTCTTGAACGGATTGATCAGGGGAGAGATCCATGGAAAAATTATTTCAAGACAAAAAATCAATCTTTAGTAAAAGTTATTACAGCTCTAAAAAAGCAGGAATAATTTCGGCGTTTATAAATCTCAAGCCAAATTTTTTTTCATTTCCATCCGTAGCACTTATAATGAATATGTTGCAACCAATCAGGTTACAGCAATCGGACATTTTGTTTGGCTTTGCTGAATACTATTATAAAAGGGATGAGTGATTTGTTAACAGCAAACAAAGAACAAGTGAAAAATCAAATTCTTGAGGCCTTCCGTTTTCGTCATGCATGCAAGCTCTTTGATGCAACGAAAAAGATCAGTGATCAGGATTTCCAGTTTATTTTGGAAACCGGACACTTATCACCGAGTTCATTCGGTCTGGAACCATGGAAGTTTGTCGTCGTTCAAAATCATGAATTACGGGATAAATTATCAAAAGTGGCTTGGGGCGCTGTCGATAAGCTGCGGACAGCCAGTCATTTTGTTTTAATCCTCTCCAAGAAGCCATCAATGCTGCAGGTTCATTCGGCCTATGCTCAGCATATTCTCAAGGATGTCCAGATGTTGCCTGAGAATGTTCAAACCATGATGACTGGAGCCATCGATAATTTTCAGAAATCGGATTTCGAATTGACGGATAACGAGCGTGTTTTCTTTGAATGGGGCTGCCGTCAGGATTATATCGCTCTGGGGAATATGATGACGGCTGCAGCGGAAATCGGCATTGACTCCTGCCCTATGGAAGGATTTGACAGAAGGAAAGTCGATCACGTGTTGAAAGACGCAGGCGTGATTCATGATGATGATTTCGGCATCGCTTGTATGGTTGCTTTCGGTTATCGTGCTAAAGAACCGCGTGCGAAAACACGCCAACCGATTAACGATGTGGTCGAGTGGATCAACGAATAAAATAAAAAAGAAGGAGACAGTGGCGTAAAAAATCATTTCGATTTTTTCAGGCCGCTGTCTTTTTGTCTATTTGGCCTCTGCACCGTGATGCACTTTATTTGTTTTTCTATCCATCACCGGGCAAGCGGCAGATCGCGACACTCAATCGAGATTTTCAGCCTTAGTTTGGAGAAACAAACATGAATCGGGTGATAAGCGGGTAAAGAGATGATAAGGAAATTAAGAGTATCCAGTCAAGGTCCGACGTCATATAGTAACATTAAAGAAACTCAGGCTGAAGCGTCAGATGGACACGAGAAATCATGATTCATAGTGAGGCGATGGACCATGAAAATTGGACAATGGGTTCATACAAAATATATGGGGAAACATGAATGCATCGGATTTGTCACAGCAGTTTATCCGGATTTTAAACGCTGCAAGCTAAGAGTCACACGCTGCGCGCACTATCCGCATATGAAATGGCTGGAAATTGCTTATGAAGATGTACTTGATGATCATTACGAAATGACACCAGAAGAATTAGATCATCTCATTGATCTCGCACTGGCTACGTATGATGAAAAATGGTTTTATGACTTGGTCAAAAGAAAACGGCATTTGTCCGCCAACTATTAGTGCTTCCACGGAAAGGGAGCTAATAAATGAGAGGCAGAAAAAGGGGCTCGTCAAGATCAACGAGCCTCTTATGTACGTGAATTTAGTTCAGAGAGCGAAGGCCCTCTTTCCAACTCTCAGTTAATTCGCTTTCTTCAATTCACCGTATAGATAGTCCATCACTTCATCAAAAGAAGCACGAAGGTGCGGTTCTTGAGCGAGATAATGAAACCAGCCTTCCTCATAGGAACAATTATAATCGTCACATTTTTGAACCAATAATTCCGCTGCTTCTGTAATATCTGCTGAATTGTTATGAAACCAATTATTCATGATTAAGACCCCTTTATTACAATTATATTACCATTGTTTTATGAATGTGTAACAAAATATGTCCTTTTTTACAAATTCATCAGGAAATTAGCCTTATTTGCGCGCGTGAATCGTCCTTACTAGAGAAATACCCGGTTCGGGAAAATGAAAACCTGAGAGAAAATAAGTACATAGGGGATTGCACTTAGGTAAACTTCTTTTTGAGCGCAGAAAAACCGGAAGAGCCCGTTCCTCTATCCGGTTGGGTACTTGCTTATTAACAAATTGGTAGATGCTCATATGCCGAAGATCAGATAAATGCCAATGGAGACTGCGATGAAAGGAAATCCCAGTAATGCTGACTTAATGCCCAAGTCAATCCGCTCTTGTCTCGATTTCTTACTTTCTGAAAAGAAATTGGCCCGCACCTGATCACCGCTGATAAAGGCACCGACGGTTGTTCCGGAGAGAAGCAAGCAGGCGATGCCGAAAATACCCGAAAGATTGGCAATCAGTTCGTGCTGACGCATATTAATACCCAGTATAAAAAGCAAAAGTCCAAGTATTAATCCGATAAAAAGAAACCCGCGTTTTTTCATTAGAATCCCCTCTCGTCAGGCAGTCTGTGCTAAACTGGTTTTAATTCATTTTAACGTAAAATTTTGCAGGCAGCTACAGATTGGACAAAATAGAACATCGGAAAGACTTGAGAGATGGAGGATTTACTTTTGAAAAATTATCAAGCTTTATTTTTTGATGTCGATGATACACTGCTCGATTTTGACGCGGCGGAGAACGACGCATTGCATCTTCTTTTTGATGAGCAGGGATTGCCGCTGACAGCAGACCTCTATGCCGATTACGAGACTTTTAATCATCGGATCTGGCAGGCTATTGAGGCGGGAAAAGAGGATCGGCAAGTTTTGCTGAATAGCAGATTCTCAGGCTTTTTTGCAGCCTATGGGCTGAGAGTCAATGGGATTGAGCTGGAACAACGCTATCAGACGCTGCTGAGTCAGAATCACCAATTGATTGACGGTGCCTGGAATTTGCTGATCGATCTGAAAAAAAGTTATTCACTCTATGTTGTGACCAACGGAGTTTCGAAAACGCAGTACCGTCGCCTTCAGGACTCCGGATTAGATCAACTGTTTGACCAAATTTTTGTTTCTGAGGATGCCGGTGCTCAAAAACCAAGTCCAGCATTTTTTGATTATGTTTTTGCACGGCTTCCTCATTTTCATGTCAAAGACGGATTGATTATTGGCGACTCACTGAATTCGGATATCCGTGGTGGACAAATTGCCGGTCTCGACACCTGCTGGTATAATCCCGCGAATAAGGCAAATCTATCTGGACTGAGGCCAACCTATGAAGTGCATCATCTCAGTGACCTGCAGCGTCAATTTCAGGCTGCCGGGCCAGCTGGTCGTCTGGCCCGTTGATGGATTTGATCAGTCCTCTCTCAGCATTATTTGATCTTGAGTTTAATATTTCCCTTGATCCTGCTCGGGTAATCGGAGAGGGTCAGCGTGATCGGACTTTTATAGGGCTTATCCGGCAGGCGGACGAGTTCGTAGTGTGTCCGTCCCAATAGGTCTTCCAGACCGTCTGAACTCTTTTGTTCATGCTTTCCACTCTGATCACGATAATACGACGCAAAAATCGGATAGAGGCTTCTGCTGTCTTTCTTCGGAACTTTGATCGCAAAACGCAACTCAAGTATTTTGCGATGCGTCTCGCCATCTTTGACTGCTTTAATGGATTGAAGCGTTATCCGGTTGTCAGCCGGTTTCCGCAAAAGCTTTTTCTTTGCGATGTCGATGACGACCTGACGACTCCTCTTGTCAATGGCTCGGGCACTGGTCAGTCGGAGGTAGATCGTTCTCGGTTTGTTAAAATAATTGCTTTGTAGATAATAGATATGCTGATCAGGAGAGAGCGATGTAGCGGTTATGCCGTTTTCCCGTGTTTCTGCCTCGCCGGTTTGATCAAAAAGCTGCAAATCATCGAGCGCGGTTATCTGTTTGCTATTCTGGCGGTCGTAGGCGACCCGGATGGCTGTACGCGTTGGATAAATGGCTACCGATTGAATCGTTATTTTTTGACCTTGGAGGCTGAATGTTTTATGGACGGCGTAGAAATCCTCTGATTTTTTGATTTTATTCAGGTTAAAGGGAATCGCAAACATGAACGTGCCTTCTCCGGTTTTCAATGAAAGATGCATCGGATTGGTCAATTTAGCGGCGCTCAGTGTGATCGAAATGCGAGCGTGAATCAAATGCTTTTTTCCTTTTCCATCCGTGCCCATTCCTGCGTCATTAAATTCTGCAGAGCCGTCAACCGGTTCAGCCCGATCATTTATCAAACTGAATTTTTTCAGGGTCCCGCTTATTTTTTTCTCGGGGTTTTTCAGCGTATAGAAAAAGATAATCTGGTTTTTATCAGCCAGCATGCTGTTGATCGTCAGCGTTGTGTGATCGATTGTTTTGGAGCGATTAATTTTCTGGAGTGCATGATGTCTGATCGCGTCCTCAAGTCCCTTATCGCCTTCAATCAGCCCGATGATCGGATGCATTCCCGGTATCCTATCAAGATATGCAGCGAAGGCCGGAGAAATTTTTACAGACGACAGGGCGAGAAGAATGAGCGCGATGACAAGAAACGTGCCACATGAGAACCGGCGTTTTATCTTTCGTTGATGGGAGGCTTTTTGAATCCCTGTTTGAATCGCATGTGCGGTTTGCGCGGAGCCTGGTGTCTCACTGAATATCCGGGTCATCTGTTCCAGTTCTTTTTCAACGTCGCGCATCAGGTATCCTCCCGTTCGATCTGTTCTCGCAGCAGCCGAAGCCCATGGTTCAGCCTGGTCTTCACTGTTCCAAGAGGAATTTTCAAACTGCTGGCAATCTCGGTCAATGTGTATTGATGATAGTATTTCAAAACCAAAATAAGTTGATATTTTTCATCCAGATGATGCAGTTTGTTCTCAAGATACAGCTTATCATCGGTGTCCAAGGGCGAAGATGACAGGCTTTCACCGGGAAATGTATCGACGGGTATCGTCCGCTTTCGGCGCTGCAGCTCATCGAGGCAATAATGAATCAGAATGCGAATGACCCATGTTTTTATGTAACGGGGATCGCGGATCGTCCGCAGATTCTTGTAGGCGCGGAAGCTTGCCTCCTGCAGAGCTTCGAGGGAATCCTGCTCATTTTTTAAATAACGCCATGCCGTCCGGTACAATTCGCTGCGACTTGCGAGCAGTATTTCGGTCATCTCTTGTTCCATTAATTTCCGTGAACGGTTGAACAATCCATCTGCCATTTGCATCACCAACATTCTATTGAACACTCTATTTATTAGACGGAAAAAGCATCCAAACGGTTTTCTGATTCTCATAATAAGGATTTGAAATACAAATGCAATCGTTATTTGGAAATAAAAGACGCGCACGTTTCCCAGAAGATCTGGGAAGTGCACGTCAGCTGATTCTGGATTTTTCCAAACTTATTCGGTTGCAGCGGTGTCTGGTTTGGAGCCTGCCGGATTGAGCAGTCCGGAGTTTATCAGGCGTTGTCTGACCTTTATACCAAGGAAACTAGCGATAAGGGCTTTGATAATACCGACAAGGATAAAAGGGAATACGCCGAGTGCCAAGGCTTTGGTCCACGAGAGATCAGCAACGTATTTCAATTGGAGCATTCCGAATAATAGCGTGACAAGCATGCCGACAAGATTAGCAACGAGAGCCATGGGCAGATTAAACGCTGTCCGCTCCATGATAAAGCCGGTGACCCAGGCTGTGAAAATAAAACCGATGATATAGCCGCCGGAAGGGCCGATCAGGGCACCGAATCCGCCGGTCATGCCCGAGAAAACGGGAAGGCCGATCGCACCGAGCACCGCATAGACGATCATCGAAATTGTGCCATATCGACTGCCGAGAATCGTTGCCGTAAAACCAACGGCCAAGGTCTGGCACGTGAATGGGACAAGTGGGAACGGGATAGCGACCTGAGCGAGAATCGCGGTGATCGCTGCAAACAAGGCGCAAAGAATAAGATTTTTAATTTGTGAATGATTCATTGGTTTAAACCTCCATAATGGTTAACTAAAACAATTAAAAGGTTAACATATATGAACGCTTTATACTAGTCCCCGTGGATAAATTCTTTTTTCTTGCCAATTAAGCGAGATGGAGGTATTATAAATCGTAATGGTTACGATTAACCATTATACAGAACAGACAATTTATGAATGAAAGGGGTCCCTCTAATGGCAAATAAGTCGCAGCTTGCGCAGGCACGCCGAAAATTAAAAAGTCCAAATAAAAAAACACATCGCCGGGCACTTAAAATAATCAAAGCCGCCAAAAGGCAACGGGCCGGACTTCCAGCCTGAATAGCTCTTAAGAAAAATCGCGAGTCATGAGCTTCACAAAAATTAGAACTTACAGAAGGAGGTGACGTTCATGGCTGTTCCTAAAAGACGGACATCAACCACACGCAAGAAAAAGCGTCGGACAAATACGGGATTAAAAGTCCCCAACATTTCCCGCGACCCGATAACAGGAGAGTATCACCTGTCGCATCGAGTGAGCAAAGAAGGCTATTATAAAGGCGAACAAGTTCTCGATCCCAAAAAGGGGAAGTAATACTCTGACAAGCCGTCCTATGCAGCGGGACGGTATTTTTTTGAGGCTAAACCATACAGGTTAACTGAATCATCCGGCGTAGACATAAGGTGCATCGGGCACGGAAACGTTTTGCCATTGCGTCGGATGCATAATGAGCAGCTTTATACCAAGATGCGCGCTAGGTCGAGTGTGCCGGTTATCCTTACCCAAGCGTCCGTTTTTGGAGAATAATTTTCACTAGTAACCATTAGCCCCGATACAGAGGCGTCAACAACGCAGCAGCTGACGATGAAACGCGATAGCATGAAGCGGTCGCCTTTTATCTCCTGATCGCGATAGACAAAACCGCTCATTTCAATCTGTTTACCGATGAATCGCTTAGGATTCTCTTGGAGAACAGAGAGAATCCGAATATAATTCGCTGAATTAATCTGAATAAACGGTGCTTCAATTAATTGCTCCCTTAAAGAAGGGGCTGCTTTCCGTGCGGATCCAGCAGTGCTCGCGGATAAACCTATTTTTTCAGAGTGTATGGGATTTCCAAATTGACTCTGAGTTAACGATAGATTTTTAGTAGAAAAGACTGTCCGGTTTTTCGCAAGAGATTGTCCTCCTTTTGATGGGTGCAAATCGTAATTATTACAGTTTATACTATGAAGGACTGTCCCTATTTAGAAGGATACCGATGAAGTTTACGCGAGAAAGGGAGATTTTTTTTGAAAAGGATTGATATTTATTTGCAAAAAAAGGACTGATGTGGTTTAATAGCATTTGTAAATCGTAAAAATTACGATTTGTATTTAACTTTTTTAAGGAGATTTTTTATGGCTAAGAAATCAAAAATGGTTAAACAAAAACAACGTGAAGCGCTTGTTGAAAAGTATGTGGATCTCAGGCGTGAATTAAAGAAAAAAGGCGATTATGCGGCACTCGCTAAATTGCCGAGAGACTCTTCCCCCACGCGCTTACATCATCGTTGCCCGCTGACCGGGCGTCCACATGGGTACATGAGAAAATTTAATATGTCTCGAATCGCTTTCCGAGAATACGCCCACAAAGGGCAAATACCGGGAGTAAGAAAAGCCAGTTGGTGAATGATCAGAACAGGGCTAGGAGGAATAAGCAGGTGAAGCGAATTCCAGTAACGGTTCTCAGTGGATTTCTAGGATCGGGGAAAACAACCCTTCTCAATCATCTCTTGAATAATCGAGCGGGCTTGAAGGTCGCAGTCATTGTGAATGATATTGGTGAAGTGAATATTGATGCCAGTCTGGTCGAAGAAGGCGGGGACCTTTCTCAGACTGAAGAGCAAATCATCCCTTTAAGCAATGGATGTATTTGCTGCACGTTAAGAGGGGACTTACTAATTGAAGCTGAACGGCTGGCAAATGACGGGCGTTTCGATTATATACTGATCGAATCCACAGGAATTGGCGAACCGATGCCCATCGCCCAGACGTTTTCCTATCGTGATGACAATCTGGACATTGACTTGACGAGCTGCTGTCGTCTGGATACGATGGTGACTGTCGTAGACGCCTATCGCTGTATGGACAGTTTTCAGAATGGCGAAACTTTAGTGAATAGGAAAGAAAGAGCAGATGATTTGGAAGATCGGAATCTCGCCGATCTGCTCATTGAGCAAATTGAATTCTGCGATGTTCTAATCATTAATAAATGCGACTTGGTTGATCAGCAGACTTTAGAGCGATTGACGCGTGTGATCCGCCGACTGCAGCCTGAAGCAAAGATTATTTGTACGGTGAATGGACAAGTCGATCCGATGGAATTGCTCAATACCCATCGTTTTAATTTTGATCACGTGGCGGGATCAGCCGGTTGGATTAAGGAATTGGCAGGCAGCAGCGATGAACATCTACCGGAGACCGAAGAGTATGGTATTGCTACTTTTGTCTATGCGCGAAGAATTCCTTTTCACTCCGGTCGTCTGAGCCGTTACCTTAATGATCTGCCTCAATCTATCATTCGTGCGAAGGGAATCGCTTGGTGCGCATCACACAATGATACGGCCTTGCTTCTGTCACAAGCAGGGGCTTCGGTTTCCCTGAATCCGTTGACCTATTGGGTGGCGGCTCTGCCGGAAGAAGCGCAGATTCAGATTCTGAATAAACATCCAGAAGCTTATGAAATGTGGGATTCGAAGTATGGAGATCGGCATACCAAGCTGGTTTTTATTGGAATGGATATGGATGAGAATGAAATTAGAGACGATTTAGATCGTTGCCTGCTCACCGATCAAGAGCTGTCAGGTGAATGGAATTCACTTGAAGCTCCCTTCTAAACAGGCAGTAGGATCGATTTTCTTTTTCTTACAAGAGATACTATCAGTTTTTGAGAGACTCTACATATTTTTCCAGGAGGAGAAATCATTGAAAAATTTCAGATGGCTACGGTTTTCATTTCTAACAGTTTTAGCATTTGTTGTTGTATTATCCGGCGCATTAGCAGGGTGCAGTAAATCTCAAGGCGGCGCGGGAGATCGGTCAAAAATTAAGGTTATCGCTGCAGAAGATTTTTACGGTGAAGTGGCTGAGGCTGTCGGCGGAAAATATGTCAGCGTCACTTCAATTATTAATAAACCGAGCATGGATCCCCATGATTATGAGCCGACGAGCCAGACTGCACGGGCGGTCAGTGGGGCAAAACTGATTGTCTATAACGGCATTGGTTATGACGGATGGATGGATAAACTGCTGACCAATAATAAGAATAGGAAGAACGCTTTGCGTGTCGGCGAAGATTTGCTTCATAAAAAGGATGGAGCCAATGAACATCTCTGGTATCAACCGAAAACGATGCCAAAACTGGCAAATGCTCTCGCCAGTAAATTTGCCAAAATTGATCCCAAGCACGCCGCATACTTCAATAAAAATGCAGTGAAATTTAAAAAGGAAATTCAGCCGGTTCAGGATGAAGTTAAAAAGCTGAGCATGAAATCGAATGGTAAGCTTGTCGATGTATCTGAACCTGTGTTTGATTATACATTGAAGGCATTGGGCTATAAGGTTGCGAATAATCATTTTGAGTTAGCAGTGGAGCATGAAACCGATCCATCACCGAAGGATATTGCAGCAATGCAGAAGGACGTTAGAAACCACAAAATCGCTTTCTTTGTCAGTAATATACAGGAAATCAGCCCGACAGTGAAGAAAATCGTTGCATTGGCTGATAAAAATCATCTACCCGTGGTTAATGTAACGGAAACTCTTCCGAAGGGCAAGAACTACAAGACCTGGATGATGGATGAACTGAAACAAGTCGAAGCCATTCAGAATAAATAAATTCGAGGGAAAAATGGTTAAAGGCAAAAGCAGAAAGTAGGCTTTTGCCTTTTTTCTATTTTGAGATAAAACCTATTAATTTATTCTTCTCGATGTCTATTTTAATAGATCACTCATACACTCTAATCAGAGACCTTTTACGAGGGGGATGAGTCTTGAGCAGTCTATCCTTTCTTTTTGATCGCCTGATAAGGGTGACCTTCTTCTATTTCCTGCTGGTTGCGTTACTCGTTATCGGTATTCCGTCAGTCGTTGTTCTCTATCATCTTCATGATACAGTTAGGAGTCCCGAGGAAAATGTTTTGCCGAATACGATTCAATTATCATTGAATAATACGGTTGTTCTTAATGAGAAAGACAATAAGGAGCCGAAGAGTCTGCCGATGCTCCATCTGGGCAAAACGCCTGTGACATTCGGATGGGTCAGCGGGACGTCGGTTCAGGCAGAGAATTATCAGAAGCTGCAAATTGTCTCGCCATACCTTGCAGAACTGGATTCATCTACGCCGGTTAAACCGGTTCTGACCCGTCAGAAGATTGCTGGCTGGCATGCGAAGGGATTAAAGGTCTGGGGGCGCGTCGATCTGGACAATCAGACGGCAAGCGGGGCACATGATTATCTGACTAGTCCGGAAATCATGAGTATGGATATTGCTCGGTTGAAGGCCTATGTTTCTGGAAACCATCTGGATGGACTGAATATTGATATTGAAAATGTTCGGGCTGCGGATAGGAGTTCTTTCCTCTCTTTTGTGGCGCTGCTTTCAAGAGAGGTCAAAAGTGCGCAGCCGAATGCGGTGATCACAGTCGATATTCAGGCAGAATCAGGTTTCTCACAGAATAGCGCCGTTTCCTATAATCGCGCACTTGCCCGAGCCTGCGACTATGTGATTTTTATGGGATATGATGAACATTGGGGCACTGATCCGAATCCCGGTCCGGTGGCTTCGCTGCAGTGGCTGAAGGATAACATCCGGCGAATGATTCAAGCCGATCTTCCTTCTGACAAATTACTGCTCGGTCTGCCCTCCTACACGCGGATCTGGAAAGTTGGCAGTCAGGGCCAGAATCTGAGCAGTCGGGCAGTTTCGAACGAGTATATTAATAATGTGCTGAACGAGGAACACATCTCGCAGCGTTGGCAGTCGCAAGCTGGAGCCTATTTCAGTACATTCAGCTATCGGGGTGCGCCCTATGAGGTATGGTCGCAGGATACAGCCGGTGTTCAGTCGTTGTTAAAATTGGTTAGCGAGTCGCATTTGGCTGGGTTTGGTTTTTGGAGCCTGGATATGATGTCATCTGGGCAGTGGAATACGCTGGCTAAGTCATGGGGTCCTTAATCATTTATTTTTGCAGATGTCCGCTGCAAAGGTTATGATGTAAGGAAATAAGTCGAAAAGCAGATTCACCGTTTCTATCGATCGAGAAAGAAGGATTTCCCATTTTGTTTCCCGTCAAAAGAACTAAAAACTCTATCATTCTTACGCTATCGGTAGCTTTAATCTTGATAGCTATTTTTAATTTTACACGTCATGATGCCTTCCTTTATAAAAATACGGTGGCGCAGATCGTGTCTGTTCAAATTGTGAAACAAACCCCCACCAAGGATTGGCATGGGAATAAGGATACGGAAACCAATCAGCGAATAAGAGCCGTTATACTTAATGGGAAGCATAAGGGAAATCCTATTCTCCTGACGAATGATGCATATGCTTCAGAGGCTTATTCCCAAACGTATAGCAAGGGAATGGATATTTTTGTCCATCCGGGTTCCAGACATCTCGGCTTATGGAGAGGAACCATTGTTGGCATTAAGAGAGATACGACTATTTTGATGACTTTGTCTATCTTTATCCTGCTCCTGGTATTCATCGGAAAAAAACAGGGTAATCGCTCGATTCTCAGTCTATTAATCAACATTGCCTGCATATCCTTGGCTCTCGATTTTTATCTCAGGCACAGAGGGATCAGTTTATTGATGATATTTATCGTCGTGGTGCTAGTTTGTACAGTCGTTTCCCTGCTCCTAGTCAGCGGGTACAATAGAAAAACCGTGATGGCGATTTTTTCAACCTTGATCGCCACCTATCTCTCTTTATTCATTGCTTATCTCACCATCCATTTCACGGCGGGCAATGGACTTCATTATGATACGATGGAGTATGTTACCATCCCACCTCAGTATATCTTTTTGGCGGAACTTTTGATCGGATCGCTGGGCGCGATTATGGATATTGCCATTACCATTACGTCTGCCATCGATGAATTGTATGCACATGATCCGGGAGTTTCTAAAAAAAGATTGCGCCGAGCAGGTTCAGAGATTGGCGGAGACGTCATGGGAGTCATGACCAATATTCTTCTTTTTGCATACATCAGCGGTTCAGTCCCGATCATTATTCTGTGTTTGAAAAACGGATATCCGATTGGTTATGCCTTTTCTCTGAATCTCTCACTTGAGATGGTACGCTTCTTAGTTGGCGCAATCGGTATTGTTTTGGCTATCCCGATCACGATACAGGTTGCATTGTTCATCCTGTTCAGAAAACGGGTGGCTGCCTAATGAAAATTTCAACACTGCTCGTGCTGTTATTATTTTGCCTGATGGCGATTATTGGAAAGAAAAAAGGGATCAAGTCATTTGTCGCACTTTTTTGCAATTATTTTATGATTGCCGTCTCCGTGGTCTTAATCAGCTGGCATGTTAATGTCCCTTTTCTGATTGGCTTGAATGTTTTAGGCATTTTGTCGATCAATTTGTTCTTTATCAATCAGCTGAATGTGAAGACGGTGAGTGCCTTTTTCGCGACACTCGTAACGCTGATGATTTCTGCAGGTTTTATTGATTTAATCGTGAAATATGCGATGATCCAGGGCTTTGGTGAAGAACAGCAGGATACTATTTCCGGATTCACATTGAATATTGGCATAAATTTTGCAGCAGTCAGCGTCTTTGTCGTGGCCATTTCCTCGATCGGTGCGATGATCGATGCATCGATGTCGATAAGCTCTTCGATGTATCAGGTGCTGGAAATGAATCCTAATCTGGGTTCGCAGAAATTGCTGAACGCGGGAATGAAGATCGGGCGGGACATCATTGGAACAACGACGAATACACTCTATTTCGCCCTAATTGGCGGTTATTTGACCCTGATGATTTGGTTTAAAACCCTCAACTATTCCTTTGAGAATATCATTAATTCGAAAATTTTCGCCGGAGAGATTTTGACTCTCTTAGTCGGAGCGGCAAGTGTCGTCTTGGTGATTCCGATTACCGCTTTATTAAGCAGCTACTTATTTATCGGTTATCGGCAGAGGCAGGAGAAAAAAGACTCCGGATCCAGTGGGGAAACCCGTTAAAAAGGATAGAGAAAGTGATACGCTTTATTTTAAAAAAATTTAATTTATACGAAAATTACCCATTAAAAAGCTTATTTCGATAGGATGGCTCAGAGAGATTAAGCAGAATGACATAAGAGGGATTCTAAGGGAATTTGTTGCCATGTCCGTCCAAAGGATGAAGGCATTGAAATCATCATTCTGCTTTTCGAGGAGGATAAATAAGCGATGGAAACGGTAATGAATGTCAATCAGCTATGTAAACGCTTTAAGAATTTCAGGTTGAAAGCCATTGATTTTCAGATTAAAAAAGGAACCATTACTGGTTTTGTCGGGCCAAACGGTTCGGGGAAAACGACCACCATCAAATGCCTCTTGAATCTGATCCATCCAGACAGCGGGTCGATTACTATCCTTGGTCTTGACAGTATCAGGCAGGAGCGGGAAATCAAAGACCAACTCGGGATTGTCTTGGATGTCGGCTATTATTATGAGGATCTTACGTTTAACGAAATGAAAAAGCTAATTGTACCCATCTACTCCGCTTGGGATGACAAAACCTATCAAGATTATTTGCAAAAATTCGACCTGCCCGCAGACCGGAAAATTAAAGATTTATCGAAAGGTATGCGGATGAAATATTCGATTCTGCTTGCCATTTCACATCATGCGAAATTGTTTATTATGGATGAGCCCACATCAGGACTCGACCCACTGGTTCGCAGCGACCTTGTAGATATATTAAAAGACCTGATTCAGGATGGGGAAAAGTCTGTGTTTTTCTCAACACACATCACCTCCGACCTTGATAAAGTGGCGGATGATCTGATTTTTCTGCTTGATGGACAAATTTTTCTTCACGGGGAAAAGGACGAGATTAAGAATCATCACATCATCGTGAAGGGCTCAAATGAGCTGTTGAACGAAGATATTGAAAAATATTTTATCGGCATCCACAAAACTCCTTACGGTATGGAGGGCCTGTCAAACGACAGGGCGGCAGTAAAAAGACTATTGAAGGATAACGCAGCTTATGAAGTCCCGACCATAGAGGATTTATTGCTATACTATACAAGGAGAAGAATAAAATGAAACCGCAGTTGTTTAACCTCGTTAGAATGGAGCTGTATTCGGCAAAACGATCTTTAATGTGGTACTTTTTGGTCCCGGTCATTTATCCTACCTTAATAAGATACCAAGGAAATTTGAGCGCTTTATCTTATCTTGTCACCATTGCCTTGATCGGTTATATCTTATGCACCGGCTTCGCCCAGTCAGATGAAAAATACAAAACAGGTATTATGCTGAATACGCTACCGGTGAAACGAAATGATATTATTAATGCCCGCTTTGTTTCTCTGTACCTTGTTTATGCGGCGGTCACTCTCGTCTTTATTCTTACAGAAATAGTAGAGCATTGGGCAGCCCCTAATCTATATGGTGCCATGAATTTCAGCGTGATTCCGGCAGGCATTTTGTTTGTGAGCCTTTTCAATGGGGTTCAAATACCCCTGTATTATATCTTTGACATTAGAAAATCGGCTATCCTCTGCATTATCATATTGGCCGTACTCTTTGGGCTGATTGTCCATTTGCTTGAACTGACTTGGATCGATGCAATTCTTGCTCAAATGGATACAGTCCTGATCAACATCTCCATGCTGATTGTAGCGACATTTATTTACCTTATTGCCAGTACGATTTCCAAGATAATATACAGACATAAAGAATTCTAAGTTAAAGATCATAGGATCTGACTAATTGGTATGAAGACAAACCTGCACATGACATAAAATTAACTAATGCTCTCGGCTTTGATGGGACTATTTTTTTGACAAAAGACACAAACGTGTCAAAAAACCTTTTCCATCATCTCTCCAGGCCGGAGGTTCAACAGTAGACGTAAAATGCGTAACACGACTTGAATAAAAATGTTATTGTACAGCGACAAAAATTTATTTAATAGGCAATGAAGTGCGTTCCTAGATTTCATTTGTCTTAACATTTATAATAAAAAGCAAGGTTAGATTACTGTATTTTATATTTAATTACAAGAGGGTATTCATATGGAGAATGAGCTTAGCTATCATTTAATCACAGGAAAAGATGATGCAAATTTTTGTAAGAGAATTTCTAAATTGCTTGATGAAGGGTATAAATTGTATGGATCTCCATCATGCACATTTAATGGAAAAGACGTAATTGTTGCCCAAGCTGTTATCTCACAGAAACAAGTAATTTCTCAAACTGACGTTCCAATATGATTCACATTAACTAAATCACCATTTTCGTCGTTAAGCAATCATTATACACTGCATGAATCAAAAAAAGTAATCCATAGCTTTGTGTTCCTGTCGTGGATTGCTTTTTTTCAACAGTTCCTAACTCAGCAAGATATACATGCTCTTTTTACGCACGCAATGGCGCAATAAAAAAGACGGTCATCCCGTCATTCATCTTTCTTATCTAATTTATGCGAAATCTCTTTGAGAATCTCGTTTCGCTCCTTTTGCAAGCTAAGAAATTTAAAAGCGTACCAGACAATTAATCCAATGATGGCAAGATAAATCAAAGGTAGAATAATAGTCATTACAAGAACGCTCAATGTGTCATCTCCTTTATAAAGAAAATCGAGTTCCCCCCCGACTAATCCACAGGTTAATTTTACCACATCAAGAAGGATTACCGTGCGATTGCAGATATCCATCCTCAGCCAATGCGCATAACTGTTGATTAATGGGGGAAAAGGGAGCAGTTGCCATTGTAATGTCTGGCGGGAAGGCAAGGATGACCAAGTTTCCGGAACGCGGGGAGACGATCATCGTCATGCATCAGGGCAAGGTGAAAAGCGTGAAGTGGGACGAGAGGGAGGGGTTCTGAAGGATCTATTTGCATTTATAAAGTGGCTTTTACATGAATACCAATGTTTGGTAGGGCTGATTGTCGGTCTTTTATCGCAGATCGCGAGTCCATGCACGTACTTTATGATCAGCGGGCAATGCCCACGACAATAAGCCGACGAGTGGGAAAAAGCTGCACAAAATCATCACGAAGCGAATGCTGAACCAATCCGCCAGCGTGCCAAAAAGAACAGCACCAATCGCGCCCATCCCGAAGGCAAGACCCGTGATCAACCCGGAAACCAGACCAAGACTTTCCGGCATCAGTTCCTGCCCATAAACCACGCTCACGCTAAAACTAGAAGTGATAATAAATCCAATCAAGAAAAAAATTGGCCCGACAAAATAAATGGGAACATGCGGAAGTAAAAGCGTCAGAGGCGCGGCTCCGAGAAAAGAGGCGAAAATGACCGTTCGTTTACCGAAGCGATCGGCGAGCGGGCCACCGCAAAAGGTGCCAATCACCGCGGCGATCATGAAAATAAAAACGTAAATCTGAGCGCCTGCAATCGACAATCCATAGTTCCTGATCAGATAGAATTGATAAAAATTAGAGATGCAGGAAGAATACCATGATCGGGCAAAAACAATGACAATCAGCATCAGCATCGCCATCTTGATTTTATGATGGATGGCAATTGAACGAGAGCTGTCCTTGATCACTTTATGTAAGGCTTTATGCCGCTGGTGCTGATGCTTCTTATACCAAAGTGAGACGAAAATGAGAAGAACCATTCCCCAGAATGCAAAGGCAGAGAAAGCCAGCACGCCTCTTTGTCCCAGTGGAAGAAAGAGCAGAGCTGTAAAGATCGGTGCCATCGACTGACCGAAATTACCGCCTACCTGATAGATTGACTGGGCAAACCCTCTTTTTTCGCCTGCTGCCATATTGGCCACACGCGATCCCTCGGGATGAAAAATAGAGGAACCAATGCCGATGAAAAACACGGCAAACAGCACCCATATATAGCTTGGGGATAAACCGAACAGAATCAAGCCAACTAGGCTCAATAATATACCGGCAGGCAACAAAAAGGGCTGGGAACGACGATCTGCCGAGTAGCCAAAAAAAGGCTGCATCACAGAGGCCGTCATGTTGGCAACAAAAGCGATCCAGCCCATTTGTCCGTAATTCAAGTTTAGACTCTTCTCTAGAATCGGATTCATCGCCGGGATAACCGCCTGAATGGAGTCATTAAAAAAATGACCGCAGCCAATTGCGATCAATACTCCGTAAAAAGTACGTGACTGAACAGACGTCCCTCTGGCTGAAACTTGCATGTATGTCCCTCTTTCCAATACAATTGGCAATCGATAATTTTTATTATAACGAATATGTATACAAAGAGGTAGAAAAATGCTATTCTGTGTAAATTAATTTCAAACTGAAAAATTGGATCCGCACACTAAAAATCGGCAGAAATGTCCTGCGCTGCGCTCCGCACCATGAAGTCCCAGGTTCAGTTTTTAAGCACGAAGTTTATAAGTGGGCTGCTTAATTCTATCGGCTTCTTTATTCACTTCGATTTCAATGAATTGCTGAGAAGGATGACTCAATAGAATCCTCAAAATTTCAGTGACATTCATATTCAATCGGCCTGCTATTTGATCCGACCTCAGTGATTGACCGTCTTGCTTTAGCAGGTCGACAATTCCCTCAAGTGTATGCTCGCTCATATGATCTAATGAATTCGCCAAGCAGATCATCTCCTTTACTCCAAGCATAGAATACTTTTAATGGAAATTAATGGTGATGAAGTCTCAATTTTTTAAAAAAATATCACTTTTTGGCTCATTATAGTTCATATGTACCAATCTTTCAGTCGTATCATCTTTTTCGACTTGCACAGTCGCTGATAACAGGAAAGGTAAAAATGGATTTTTAATCTTCTATAAACGATGCCAATAAAGAAAGATTTCAATAGGTAAAAGCTAGGCACACTGAAAAAGTCCTTCCAAATCAAGCCGATTTTCTCCTCCACGTTCAATGGCAGATTGTCTCTTAATGGAAAAAAGTTGGATCTTTTTTTCATAAAAATTTTTTAACGGCATTGACAGACAATGGACGAACCTCTAAAATAGTAAAGGTTGTTGAGTTATCCTGTCCAAGTAGCTCAGCTGGATAGAGCAACGGCCTTCTAAGCCGTGGGTCAAGGGTTCGAATCCCTTCTTGGGCATCACCGCTGATATAATAGGGGTTTTGAAGAAATTCAAGAATTTATTTATCAGCAAATACAACGAATATCATAGAATTCGTTTAAACCTTCTTTCTTTGATTAAATAATCGGGAAAGGAGGTTTTTTTATGCAGAATGGAGAACCTCGTGCTGTTTCGGATTGTAGAGCGCATTAAGTAAGATTCGTCATCTTTAATAACTTACCCAACAGATGGTGATGGTGACATTCCTGAAGGTTGGATAAAAGAGAAATGACAAAATGAATATATTTTTGTTAAGGATGTCAGATTTACAGAGAACTTGTCGTATAGTCTATTGTTTAAAAAAATGATCGTGATTTTTATTTTCTATGAAAAAGGAGCAGCAGCAATGACTGAGGAAGTAAAAAGACAGCCTTCCGAACCGCGGAGAAAAAGGAGAAGTAGTCATAAATTTTTTATTTCGCTGTTTGTATTAATCTTTTTTTTAATCGTGGGAGCGGGCGGCGCTTATGCGTTTCATTTGCTCAATCCGCGTACGCATTTCAGTCATCTGAAAACGATTGGTACGACTGCAACCTCGACAAAATATAAAGAAAAATCCGGAATATTTAATGTTCTTTTAATCGGCTCAGATGAACGCAAAAAGGATCCGGCAGGACATACGGATTCGATCATGCTCGTTCATGTCGATCTGACTCATCATCAGTATAATGTGCTCAGTATTCCGCGTGATACGCGTGTTTATATGTCAGGACAGGGGTACACGAAATTGACAAGTGTCCAATATATCTCGCAGATTAATGATGGAACGAAGACGGGCATTCTCGAAGCGGTAAAATCAGTGTCGCAATTGACCGGTGTGCCAATCAATTATTATGCGGAGACCAATTATTGGGGCCTAGAAAGCATGGTCGGTGCTCTCGGCGGTATAACCATGCATGTGCCTTTTAATGTGACGCTGACTCATCCCTGGTTTAAAGCAGATAAAAACAAGGTCATTAAGAAGGGCGAACATCAGTTGAATGGTCGAATGGTCAGTGAGGTCGTGCATGAACGCGACTCGGTACCGGGCACCGATTTCGGCCGTCAGCGTTTGCAGGAAGATGCCTTGATCGGTATTACGAACAAAGTCATGAGACCGCAAAATGCAACCCGCCTTCCAGCACTTTCTCGCTCGATGTCCAAGTTTTTAATTTCAACCAATCTCAGCACAAGCGATATGGTGAGCCTTGGTCTAGGTGTGAAATCCGACTTTCATCCGAAACGGCAAATTCAGTATCATCAGATATCCGGGAAAAGTACGGTGATGCATGATGATGTTCTTCAAGCGGATAATGATGAGGTCGTGCTTGATTCGAAGCAATTGCGGGACATTGTTCAGAAATATTTTGTTAATTAAATTCACAGATCTCTTTCAGAATGAGCCGGTGCAGGCAGAAGCCCTTTGCACTGGCTTTTTTTATCAATCGATCGGATAATTGCGAAATACGAACCCGTGTTAAAAAAGCTCCTTATTAAGCTGAATTTAAGAATTTTGTAGTAAAATCGGTTAGAATGAAAGAAGCTACTCATGGGGTATGACTTTGGACGGATAATCGATTCTGGAAGATGAACTTTGGTTTAACAGGGAGGCAGCGGCATGCGAACATTTGTCTTTTGCAGTGCAGATGATCGTCAAGAGATCTGTTCTTTATATCCATCGTTCATTATTCGTACCAGTACGTTGCGGATGGCTGTGCAGGTGTTCGCCCTAAGAAATAAGTTTGAAATTGTCGATTTTCATGTATCGGTGAATGGAGTGGCCCGTATTCACTTTCTCAAAGAAAAATGGCATCGGCAAAAATCGTTTCTCTATCTCGTCCTTGTAAAGAAAAAGGTGCAGTCGCAGAAGTATGGACAGGAAATTCCACCATTATATACAATAACCGGACTCTAATTAAAGAAAGACGCGCTGTCTCCATGCAGCGCGTTTTTCTTTAATTATGATTGACTAATCAATCAGCTCCAAGCCGTGCTTGCTGTGTTCACAAAAAAATGTGGAAAAAATTTCATTGGTTCGCAAGACTTGTGTTACATTTAATCATAGAAAAAGAATGACTAAGCTGGCCCGCGGGCGAACTGCGAAAAACTGGCGATAAAAATTAACCGCTTTCATTGATTGACTTAAAAACGGAAGGATGAGGTGAACAATATTATGGGGAAACGCCGTGAGACGATATATAATGAGCTCGTGCAGCAATGCAGCAAGCTGAGCCATGAGTCACTCCTGAAACGTTCTGGGATTCCGGCTCAGGAAATTGCCAATCAGCTGGGCATGCTTCGCAGCAATGTCAGTTCGGAACTGAACGAATTGGTGCGGGAAGAACGTGTCGTTAAATGCGTGACCAGGCCGGTTTTGTATCTTCCAGCAGAACAAGCCCGCGCGCTTTTAGGCGGCACAATTGCGCAATACGCGATAAAAGCCTCTTCATTAGTGGCGTCGCTGAATAATGAGGGGGCGCCCGGGAAAAAAGAGGATCCCTTTTCACATCTGATTGGCGTGAACGAAAGCCTGAAGAATAGTGTGAAGCAGGCAAAGTCGGCGATAATGTATCCGCCACGCGGTCTGCACACACTGGTCCTTGGACCAACCGGATCCGGGAAAACTCTTTTTGCACATATGATGCATAACTTTTCAAAATACAGTAAACGGATGGATGAAGAAGCTCCCTTTGTAGAATTTAACTGCGCGGACTATTATAACAATCCGCAATTATTGATTGGCCAATTATTTGGATATGTCAAAGGAGCTTTTACCGGAGCCTCTCATGATCAGGACGGTTTGGTCGCAGAGGCGGATAAAGGAATTCTTTTTTTGGATGAAATTCATCGCCTTCCGCCTGAAGGTCAGGAAATGCTATTTTATTTCATGGATACTGGCCGTTACAGCAAACTGGGTGAAGTCGGGAATAAACGTCAATCTCAGGTCTTAATTATCGGAGCGACAACAGCCGATCCGGAATCTGCTCTCTTGCAGACCTTCCTGAGACGAATACCCGTCATGATTAAAATTCCGCCGTTTCATGAGCGAAGTGTCAACGAGCAAATTGAATTGACGCGTTTCCTGCTCTCCCGCGAAGCCCACCGGACAAAAAATGATTTCCATGTCAGTGCCGACGTCGTTAAGGCTCTAATCGGCAGTGTCACCTTTGGGAATATCGGACAATTGAAATCCAATGTCCAATTAGTCTGTGCCCAGGGCTTTCTGGATAATATGGCCAATGACTATGTCTCACTTGATGCGAAGATGCTGCCGCCAGAGATGCTGGAAGGGCTTAACCACATTGCCCATAATATACAGATCAATCAGCAACTGAACAAATTGTTGCCGATGATGCTGATCATAAAAGGTGAAAAAGATCCGCTCCTTGCTGAAAATGATCGCTATGAACCGCCTTATGATATGTATCAGATGATTTTGGGCCAATTTGACAGCCTCACCCGTGAAGGATTATCTCTAAACGAGATTCACAAATTTATTACTGAAGACATTAAGGATCATGTCAAAAATTTTTACCAGCAAACGGCGAAGGATTTGCTGCTGACTTCGGCGGATAATCGTATTGTCGACTTATCGAAGGATCTGGAAGAGATTTGTTCACGCGCGCTTGGGGCACATCTGAGTAAACAATTCATGTCGATGCTGCTCGTGCATCTGTCGGCTTTCCTGAAAGCACCGGATCGCAAAGCCGCTAAGTCGAAGGATTTAGATGAGACCATTCTCTCCTATGAAAAAAAGGATTATCAAGTGTCGCGCGAGATTGCCGAATTGATCAATCGGCATCTTCATATCGAATTACCGGAAGTCGAAGTGATCTATATCGCTTTTCTGCTCGGTTCATTTGCTGAATTGTCGCTACAGAAAACAGTCGGTATCGTCGTCGCGGCTCATGGTCCGCAGACAGCGAGCTCAATGGTCAGTGTTGTCAAAGAATTACTCGGCGATCACCCGATTGCGGCGGTTGACATGCCGCTGAGTTTGAATTTCAGCGATATTTTTGAACAAATCATTCATGCGGTTCAGTCGGTCGATCAAGGAGCCGGGGTATTAATGATGGTCGATATGGGTTCCCTCTACTATTTTGAGGAGAAAATTGCAAAAGAGTCCCACGTCTTAGTTCGAGCGATTGATATGGTATCGACACCGATGATTTTGGACGCAGTTAAGGATGCCAATCTTCTGCATATGGACCTGAAGAGCATTGTCGATTCGCTTTACCATCTCCGGGGCGTGGTGAGTCAGCCATCTGAACAGACGAAGAGTCTTCAGAAAAAAGCCATTTTAACAATCTGCACGACCGGCAGCGGGATCGCTCAGCGGATTAAAAGTATTGTTGAATTGTTTATCCGCCATCTGACGGATGAAGACATTGAGATTATTCCAGTTTCCATCGAAGGCTTGTACGAGCGGGCAAAAAAAATCCAGGAACGCTACGAGTTGATGGCGAGCATCGGGGCGAAAAATCCGAAATTGGAGGGGGTCCCCTATATTACTCTTTCACAATTTGTCAGCGGAGAAGGTCAGGATATCCTGCAGTCAATTTTTTCTTCTAAAAAAATGCCGATTCGGGAAAGTCCGTCTCATATTATTGTTAAAGGGGTCTGTGAGGACAGCTTGCAGGATATGCTGACGTACCTGAATCCGAAACGGGCCATTGATGCGATTCTGGCCTTCAGCGGCGAATTGCAGAAGACGCTAAATACCCATTTTAAAAATGCGACACAGATTCGTATGATCATGCATTTGGCCTTTGTACTGGAGCGGGAAGTCACGAAGACACCACTGAAATATGAAAGCGCCATCAGCACCGAGAAGCAGCTGATCAAGGAGCGCTTGCAGAAGAACCTTAATGTTTTTGAATTCAAATTAAATATTCAGATCAGCGATGGAGAAATTTATTATTTTATTGATATGATGATGGATGAACTCGGGAAAAGTGTGTTATTAGATTGCATTTCACAGGCTTAGTGTGTTATTAATCGCTTCGAAGTGTGTTAGTGATTGATTTGCAGACATTAGTGTATTAATTGAAAAATATAGTGTTTTAATCATGTGGACGGATCATGAGGAAACATGATTAAAGGGGCCTTTTCCGGCCTCTTTTTTTAATGCAGATCATTGGCACGAAAATTGCTTATATAAAAGTGTAGACAAAAGGAAGGAGGCAGGGGAAATGGTGGAAATTATCGTAGCTGCCCATGGAAATCTTTCAGAGTCCTTAATTGGAACAGCAAAAATGATCTTCGGAAATATGGAGCACGTGGCATCTGTTACCTTCAAACCAGGTGAGGGCATTGAGAATCTTTTGGAGAAGTATACGGCTATTATTCAAGATCCAGATGATGTGGATGCGGTCCTGTTTCTCGTCGACTTGTTCGGAGGCAGCCCGTACAATGCGGCCAGTCGTTTTGTTGCGCGGCATGAAAACATGGACATTGTGACAGGTGTTAATCTGCCGATGCTTATTGAGGTTTTGGGGAAACGTGTAGGCGGAGTGACTCTTAAGGAATTAGTCGAAACCGCTAAACAATCCGGAGCAGACGGTATTCGTTCCTTTCGTGAATGGTTCGATGAACAAAAAATTGTGAACAGCTCACAAACTGATGAAGGAGATGTATTAGGATGATTATCAAATGGTTAAGAATTGATTCAAGGCTGATTCATGGTCAGGTCGCAAACAACTGGGTGAATCATGTCGGAGCAAGTACAATTATTGCCGCCAATGATGGAGCAGCTAAGGATGACTTAAGAAAGACTCTTTTGCTTCAGGTAGCCCCTGGACGTACAAAATCCTTTGTGATGTCGATCGACAAAACGGCCCGCTGCTATAAGAATCCTTCTTATGCGAATCTGGATGTTCTGCTTGTTGTCGAGAATCCGACAGATGTTCTCCGGTTGATGGATCAAGGCGTCGAGGTAACCTCAGTTAACGTCGGCGGAATCACTTTCAAAGAAGGCATGACACTCATTTCAGAGGCTGTTTCTGTATCGAAACAGGATGTCGAAGCTTTTAAAGAACTCAATAAACGCGGTGTCAAACTTGTTTTGCAGCAATTGCCGAATACGGCAAGTTCAGACTTCATGAACCGGCTGAAAAGCAAAAGTTTATTATAATTCATTTAATAGGGGAGGTTTTCATATCATGAACGCCATGCAATTTATTCTTGTTATTCTTGTCGCATTAGTATGCGGGATGGCCAGTGTTATGGATGAACGTCAATTCCATCGGCCGATTGTCGCCTGTACACTTATTGGTCTGGTACTTGGTGATTTGCATACCGGTATTATTCTTGGTGGTAGTTTGGAACTCATTGCCTTAGGGTGGATGAACGTTGGTGCAGCGATGGCACCGGATGCGGCACTTGCCTCGACCATCTCTTCCATTGTCGTTATTGTTGGTCATCAGTCGATTGGCGAAGGGATTGCGATTGCGGTTCCGCTTGCTGCTGCAGGCCAGGTGCTGACAATCTTCGTCCGTACAATTGCCGTGTTTTTCCAGCATCAGGCCGACCACTTCGCAGCAAATGCGAATTTCCGCGGAATTGAGTGGTGTCATATTGGTGCGCTATTCCTTCAAGGCTTGCGTGTGGCGATTCCAACCGGAGCCGTTGCTGCGGTTGCCGGAACAAGCGTTGTTAATGATTGGCTGAATGCGATTCCCCCTGTGATTACGCATGGTCTGCAGGTATCCGGCGGATTTATCGTCGTTGTCGGGTATGCGATGGTTATCAATATGATGCGGGCTCGTTCATTGATGCCGTTCTTCTTTATCGGCTTTACACTGGCAACGTTTGTAACCGATATCAACCTCGTTGGACTGGGCATCCTTGCTGCCTGCGCCGCTGTTATCTATGTTCAATTGAACCCCGATTTTCATGATTCGATTAAAATGCCGGCAGCTGCCGCAGCGTCGACTTCTAATAATGATGACGACGACGTATTAGGATAAGGAGGGAATTTACAATGGCTGAGACAAAAGATTTGAAAAAAGTAGAAAACTTGACTAAGAGAGATTTGCTCAACACTTATTTTCGCAGTACATTCCTGCTTGGCTCTTTTAACTTCGAACGGATGCAGGCGATCGGCTTTTGTGTGACGATGATACCGGCGATCAAACGGTTCTATCATAAAAAAGAAGATCAGGCAGCTGCACTGAAGCGTCATCTTGAATTCTTCAACACGACCCCGTGGCCGGCGTCGGCAATCTTCGGCGTTACAGCGGCTATGGAACAAAAGAAGGCTGAAGGCGGTGAGATTGATGAGGCAGCGATTACCAACGTCAAAATCGGACTAATGGGGCCGATGGCGGGTATCGGCGATCCGATTTTCTGGGGCACTGCCCGCCCGATTCTGGCAGCACTTGGCGCGTCACTGGCCATGAGCGGGAGTATTCTCGGCCCGTTACTCTTCTTCATTGGCATTAATATTGTCCGTATGCTGACTCGGTGGTATGGTTTTCAACTGGGCTATCGCCAAGGCACGGACATCGTTCAGGACGTGGCCGGAAACCGGCTGAAAAAATTGACACAAATGGCCTCTGTACTTGGATTATTCGTCATGGGATCGCTGGTTTCCAAATGGACAACGATTAAAATGCCGCTCGTGCTTGTTTCTTACAAACAAGCCGGACATATGGTGAATACTTCTTTGCAAAACATTCTGGATTCGCTGCTTCCCGGCCTGGTTGCCCTGCTTCTGACATTCGCCTGCATGTGGCTGCTGAAACGCAAGGTCAACGCCATTTGGATCATCTTCGGCATGTTTATTCTCGGCATTCTCGGCTACTGGTGCGGTCTGTTCGGTCTGTAAGACTTGAGCGTGAAGGCGAGAGAAATAAGGCACAGGAGCGTCAGGATTGGCAATGTTTGAAGTTAAAGATTTTGCCGCGGTAAATGACAGGCAGTGGTTATTTTAAAAAAAGTGCTTGAAAATAAATGGTATAATTATCTGAAAAAAGCGATTGGTGAGCCGTTTTTCAAGGCTCTCGGAGGAGGGGAAACCAATGCTGAATCACAGTTTTCGCGCAGCATTGAAAAACAATAAAGGCGATGATTACGTCTTTAGCTCGGCGAAATGGGTGACTTTGCTGATGGTCATCGGCATTCTGCTCTATCCGCTGACGAGCGGGTGGGGAACTCTGGTGTCGCTGTGTCTGGCTCTTGGCCTGTTGATTGGACGCTATTTGATTGCCAAACAGGCGGCAGGCGATTTCCGGGATATGCATCATGCGAAAAAGGCATATAGCCAGTCGCGCAACAAAGATTATCTGCGCTTTATCAAAGCCCGCGGCGCACAAATGCTGAACGACAATAAAGTGCTTACTAAGACTGCGAAAAGAGAAATTAATGAGCTTCTTGCCTACGCAGAAGGCCGCTTATAAAAATCAATAAAAAAGGCCGTTCCCGATTTCTTAGGGAGCAGCCTTTTTTTACGTTAAGAAAGCATATAAAATTGAAGAGGAATTAAGTATAAGAAAAACTAAGGCGCAGCCAGCATTCAAAGAATTTGGTTGCGCCAAGTTTTTCTAAAAAGATAAGAAAGTATAAAAAATAGAGCAGGGAAGCGAAGAAACGAGACGCCTGCGGGAAGAGCAGGCTAAGAGAGACCCCGCAGACTCGTGTCTGTCCGAGGAGGCTCTCAGACTGCCCGCGGCAAGCGAGTTCCTGGAGCGTACCTGCAAGTCAAAGGACCGGGCGTTTTTTGCCTGGTTTTACAATACTGAAACGAGTCAAGTGCTTGCGGTTTCACCCGTAAGCGCTTTATTCGCAGAAGAGGCGTGAGCCCGAGACTAATTTTTCTGGTTGAAATGTTTCTTCATCAGTCGATGGTAGCTGAAAAAAAGAGCGGCGATACCGATAACAATCAGGCTAATAATAGACAGTGCTGCATGCATGAAGAAAGCTTCCGGCAAAATATTAATCACCGGATCAAGTGCCGGGTCAAAGATCCAATAATTATTTGAAAAAACCATTTCGTGAAAAATAATGAAGCTGTCATTAAAGTCAAAGCTGAAGCACATGAGTGGAATGACGGTAAACAGCGTTAAATAAATAGCTGCGCGGCGCAGAAAGAAATAATCCTTTTTTTTAATTTTCGATCGGACGCCGATCAAGCTGGCAACACCGCTGAGCAGCAGCAGCCATTCAATAAAATTGAAGATTTTTTTGACATCTTCAAAATGAATGCGGCCATGTGCCGATGAAGCAAGCGATGGAAGATGAAAGGCCTGTGGGAAGGGATTTGCCAGGAAGCCGATCATATAATTATAGTTAGCAATAATTCTTGGCTCGCTGATATGGGTCTGCCCGGCAATGCTCAGCAGATGCAGGTCCAGATAATAGAGTGGGGTGAACAGCAATACAAACACGACTGAAAAACAAATAATGAATAAGGCGAGACAAATCGCAAGTAGATTTTGCATCAACCGGTAACGAATCAAGGGCAATACAGATCCTTCCTTAATTTGTACTTCTTATGTAGTGGACAAGTGCTACAGCTAATCATATCAGATTTTATCGACAATTAAAAAAATCAGCATGAACGGCTATGGCAAAAAACTATGGGATCGAGTTGGGTTGAGACGGCATACAATTTTCATCAAACAACCGCAGAGCGATCCCGGGTTCATACGTCTTTCGCAAAAGCACATACTTAAAGCCGGCGGAATGGGATTCCGCCGGCTCTCTGTCCGTACAGTGTTGTGAACTTTATATAACCGCCTGAGAGTGTGCCATTTTTTATCGATCGCGACTTATTTATTGATTGTGACTGAAAGGGTACCGCAAAAGAACGTCTCAATAAGGAGGTCATACGACTGTATGGGGGATGGTCATACAGCAGACAGCATCAATAGCAATATGAAGCACCGATAATCACAAGCAGAATGAACAGAACAATGAGCAGCGCAAAGCCGTTTCCACCGCTCCATCCGCCAGTCTCGCAACCCATGAGCAAACACCTCCTCATTAAGTGATACTGCATTGTATGATTAGGCGGTTGCACGCGTTTGTGCAGGTGCCCAGTTTTACAGGGGTTCTGAGAAGATACTGAATGCAAATAGATAAATGGATTCATACTAGAAAGGATCAACTTGACTCGAGTTCATCGGAGGGAAAGTAATGAATAATATCGCTCAAAATTTGGACTTGCAATCAAAAGGGACATGGCTGCCAATAGCCATCTCGATTCTTCTTTTTCTCTACGCTTTGTTTATGAAGAAGAAGCACATGACGTGGAAAGAATGTTATTTGACTTTTGGATGTGTCGGCTATATGGCCTGGATAGGCGATACCCTGACAGGCAACCTGCTCAATCTGTACGATCTTGGGAAGCCGAACATTACCGGGCTGGCGGACTCGATGTCCTTCGCGTTGATTCCAGCCTCGCTTGCCGTTATTTTTCTGAACTACAAAAGCAGGAGCAATCTTTGGTTCCTTGTTCTTTTGTTTACATTAATCTCTCAGGCCATTTACTGGCTCTGCTTGGAGAGCGGTTATTTCCGCGAACATGGCTGGCATTGGTTTTATTCGATCATTATTTTTGTAATTTGTTTTGCCTTTATTGTCCCAGGTCATGAGAGGCTGATGCACTATCCGGATCATCAACGTGAATAAATTCGCTGTTTGTGCTCCTATTTGAAATGTCCGCCGATTTTTACTGCGCGAGCATGCAACTGACTGGCTGGCATGAGCGAAACGCCGCGAAAAATAGCTGTCCGCCCGTATCTCTGGCAAATCGTATCCATGACGGCACTTAATTTCTCTTTCTGCTCTAAAGAACTGAATAGATCGAGTTGACAGACATCGGCTGGTTGCAGATCGGAAAGTGTGACAGCGACACCGCGCACCGGCAATTGATCCCAACTCTCCGTAAATAGGCGGTTTGCGGCGTGATAAATATCCATGCCAAAATTTGTCGAGAAGGGCAGCTTGATTTGACGCTGAAATCCGCTATGGCGCTCAAAGCTCCCTGTGACGCCGATGGAAACGACGTCGCCTCTGTAATGCTTTTTTCGCGCGCGATAGGCAACTTCTTCGCTCAATTCTAATAGAACAATGCGGATGTTTTTGGCCGCTGCATAATCAAACGGCAGGGTCATATGATGGCTGATGGCTTTTTGCCCGGCATAGGTTTCCGGTGACACAGGCGCGGTATCTATACCGTGAGCAGTCATCCAGAGCAATTCGCCGTTCACACCCCACTTTTTGCGCAGCAAGGAGACAGGATAGTGCGCCAGATGACCGATTTGACGTATCCCCATGCCGATTAGGTGGCGCTCCATGCGATGGCCGACACCAAAAAGTTTGCCGATGGGCAGTGGCCAAAGATGCGTCTTAATTGTGCAGGCGTCCAGTCTGAAAATTCCTTCTGCACGGTATTTGCTGAAATTGTCGCAAGCTATCTTGGCCAATACTTTATTCGTGCCCAAGCCAATGCGCGCGTAAACGCCAGTACGATCCAAAATCGTTTGCTGAATCTGCTCAGCGAGTGCCACTGCCGAAGGATAAAGGTGAAGACTTCCCGTTACGTCGGCAAATTGTTCATCGATCGAGTAGGGCTCGACGAGATCCGTGAATTCTCTAATAATGTCGGTAATTTGAAGCGACACATCAATATAGTGCTGCATGCTTGGCCGGATAACGACGGCATCGGGACATTTGAGCAGTGCTCGACCCACCGGTTCCGCAGTCGAAACCCCCCGTTCTTTGGCGATTGAGCAGGCTGCGAGCACGATACCGCTGCGCTGCTTCGGATCACCGGCGACGATGAGCGGCCGGTTTCTCAGCTCCGGATGTACGGCCTTTTCGCATGAAGCATAGAAAGTCTGCATGTCAATGAGGAAAATTACACGTTCCATTGCTCCAACCCTCTTTTTCATTCTCAGGTCTATTATATACGAATATACGTTCGAATAGTATTGGGAAATAAAACATATGTTCCCTTATTTATAGAAACGAATCCTGAAGCGAGACCGGATACAGTTTGCGGTCTAAATGAAATTGGCTATAATGAAAGCAGAATGAGTGAATGAGAGTGAGTGACAATCGTGGAGTCATTAATTGAAGAATTTCAGGAACAATTAGCCGAATTGGCAAGGCTGGCAATCCGCAGAGGTGTTAATCTGCAGCCGGGACAGGGATTGATGCTGTCCGCACCGCTTGAATCGGTCTGGTTGGCCAATCGAGTGACTGAGGAAGCTTATAAAGCCGGTGCAAAGGATGTACACGTCCTTTGGGAAGATGATGAAACGAGGCGTCTGCGCCTACAGCAGGCCCCTCAGCAGTCGCTTCAGAGTATTCCAAAATGGAAACTGGATGTGCAAAATCAATCGGTTAGAGATAATTACGTTGTTTTAAGCATCTACGGACCCAACGCTGATTTGCTGGAGGGGATTGATCAAGAACGCGTGGCTGTTTATATGAAGACAAGGGGAAAGGGGCTAATCCCTTATTATGAATACATGATGAATGATCGGATCCAATGGTCAATTATCTCTTATCCAACAGCTGCCTGGGCGAAGAAGGTCTATCCGGATCAGCCGGTTGAGCAGGCACAGAAAGCGCTGATGCAGGAAATACTGCGGATTAGCCGAATTAAGGCGGGCAGCGATTCGGTGGCAGAATGGGATCAGCATAATAATAGGCTGCATCGAGCGGCCGATTTTTTGAACGCGCAGGAATTTACACAGCTGCGTTATCATTCTGCGGGTACGGATTTGACCATCGATCTGCCTAGCGGACATATCTGGAGCGGGGGTTCAGGTCCCTCAGAATCCGGAGTCGATTTCAATGCAAATATACCGACTGAAGAAGTCTACACACTGCCGGACAAGCGCGGGGTTAATGGCACGGTTTCCAGCAAAATGCCGCTGAACTGTAATGGACAAATCATTGATCAATTCAAACTGACTTTTAAAGAAGGAAAAGTTGTCGCGTTTGAAGCCGTGCAAGGACGGGAAGCATTAAAACATCTGCTTGCTTCGGATGAAGGCGCTGTGCGGCTCGGAGAAGTGGCACTTGTCCCGCATCATTCGCCGGTATCAGAGTCCGGACTAATATTCTATAATACATTATTTGATGAAAACGCCTCCTGCCATCTGGCTTTGGGCAAGGCTTATCCGACCTGCATTAAAAACGGAAGCCGGATGAATGCGGAACAATTGGATCAGGCAGGAGTCAATGAAAGTATTATCCATGAAGATTTTATGGTGGGCTCGGCTGATTTAGACATTGACGGTATTAAGAAAGAGGGTTCAGCAGTCCCCGTTTTCCGGCAAGGCGAATGGGCATTTACTTTTCCAGAATAAGAAATATAAATTCAATGTCGAATAACTTTCGGTCCGCGAAATTACACGTTGCGAAACGTTAAGGAAACTGATAGTCTAAGATCGAGATTACAGGGGAACGGGACTGGGGAGGATGACAAAAAGCAAGAGAACAAATCAGAAGGCGAATAAGGTGTTGCTGTTTCCGGGGCTGCAGGATCGTTTGCTGCAAAAAGCGATGAGCCTGGTTGATGAAAAACGCTTTTCGGAAGCACAGAGGCTGTTTGGTGAATTACTTGAACTGGATCCTCATGATCAGAAGGGGCTGTATGGTTGGACTATCTGTTCCGTTGAACTGGGAGAATACCATCATGCGGAAGAAACCATTGTGCAGCTGATGGATGAGGGGACCCCCTTTTATGCAGAAGTATTTCGCTTATATCTGACCATTCTGATCGAAAAAAGGGATTACAAAGCAGCGCTTCGGGAGATCGATCAGGCGGAAAAAGATCCTGATCTGGTTCGTGTCCTCAATAGCTCGCTCAGTCATTTAAAAAAGTTTTGCAAACTTCGCATGGATGAATCGCTGTCTTTGCCGTTTAAGGCGGGACAGACTTCTGAAAAAAAGCGTGCACAGCCGCCGGCGAGTGAGAAGCTCTTTGACTGGTCAGATCTTGAGGAAACGGATACACCGGGTCAACTGCTCCTAATAAGAAATTTGGCTGCACATCTGGGCAAGTCGGATCTTCCGGAGATTCAACGCTTTCTGCTTGATGAAAATCAGAATTCAGAAATTAAAACGATGCTTCTCTGCGCCATTCAGGAAAAGCAGCTTGCTGAATCAGTTAATATCTGGAAATTTGGTCAGGTCTACCGGGTAGTTTTTAATGATCAGTTTCTGAATAGGGCCTTTGCTGATCAGGTGGAAGATGAGATTCAGAAAACATTACTTTCCGAGGATCCGACGCTAGCCGGGCTGGCCACCGATTTGGGACGCATTTTTACAATGAATATTTATCCTAAACCGATCGAACCGGATAACCCCCGGGTATGGGCGGCGTTCTTTGCGGTGCAAGCGGCATCGGGCGATAGACAGTCTCAAATCATGGAAGCCCGTAAAGACAAATTTCTCGACCTGTTCAGCGTTTCTGATGAACAATTTCAAGAAGCCAAACGTTTGGCTGATGCATTGAACGGCTGTTGATGCAGGACTCGAAAACGGCTGAAAGAGGTGTCAGTCCGCAATTTTTCCTGATAATTTTAGACAAATAAGTTTTTCAGCTTGGACGGTTATGTTATAATAACGAGGTTGCATATTTTCATGTGCGTGTGATTAAGATTTATTCTATGTAAAACAGCTGTACTTTTTAAAAAATATGCTGTTTGGCAAAAAAGTATGAAGATAGATGTTGGAGGTAAGTATACATGACGGTAGAAGCGAAATGGGAAAAAAAAGAAGGCAACGTAGGTACACTGACATTCAAAGTCGATGCCGATACCTTCTCGGACGCGCTTGATCAAGCTTTCAAGAAAACGGTCAAAAAGGTAAATGTTCCTGGATTCCGTAAGGGTCGTGTGCCGCGCGGATTGTTTGAACAGCGGTTCGGTGTTGAAGTTCTTTATGAAGATGCGATTGATATTGTGCTTCAGAGTGCTTATTCAGAAGCTCTAGATCAGACCGGAATTGAACCTGTGGATAAACCGCAAGTCGATGTCGAAGAAGTCGGCAAGGGCAAGCCGCTTGTTATGAAAGCAGAAGTGACTGTTAAGCCAGAAGTGAAGCTCGGCGAGTACAAAGGTCTTGAAGTTGAAGAAAAAAGTACTGAAGTTACTGATGAAGATGTTGACAGAGAAATCAAACAAATGCAGGAACGCTATGCTGAACTCGTTGTCAAGGACGACGGCGAGATTGAAAAAGGCGACACCGTGGTTATTGATTTTGACGGTTATGTCGATGGTCAGCAGTTTGAAGGCGGGAAAGCAGAAAATTATTCACTTGAAATCGGCTCTGGCTCCTTTATCCCTGGATTTGAAGACCAATTAATCGGTCTCAAAGCCGGTGCTGAGAAAGATGTTGTTGTGACCTTCCCTGAAGATTACCATGCTGAAGAATTAAAGGGCAAAGAAGCGACCTTTAAAGTTCTTGTTCATGAAATCAAACAAAAACAGTTGCCCGCTTTGGACGATGAATTCGCCAAAGATGTCGATGATGAAGTCGAAACATTTGCAGCTTTAAAAGAAAAAGTGACCAATCATCTGAAGGAACATAAAGATGAAGACGCAAAGAACAGTAAACGCGATAGTGTGGTTGATCAGGCTGCGGCGAATGCGGAAGTGGATATTCCTGAAGTTATGATTACAAATGAGCAGGACAATATGCTGAATGAATTCGAACAGCGTCTGAAGAGCCAGGGCATGACTTTGGACATGTACTATGGCTTCTCTGGTCAAGACAAGAAGGCCTTGCTTGAGCAAATGAAGACGGATGCTGAGAAGCGTGTGCGGGCAAATCTGGTTCTTGAAGCCATTGCTCAGGCAGAAAACATCGAAGTTTCTCAGGATGAGCTGGATGAAGAATTGAAAAAAATGGCTGAGAACTACAAGCTGACTGTCGAACAATTAAAATCAGCGATTGGCGACGGTGAAATGATCAAGGGAGATATCGAAATACGTAAAGCCGTTGATCTTCTTGTTGAAAGCAGCAAACCAAAGGCAGCAGAAGAAAAGGCTGAAGAAGAAAAATAAGTGTATAAAGTGGCAGCTATCGAGGTGGACAGAGGGTGGTAAATCTCTGTCCACCTATGCTATAGATTTAAGTCTGGTTACATTAACGAAGCGTCCAGACGGAAATTTGACTTGAAAGCGGACTTTCAAGCCAAATGATACATATTTGTACCTACAAGGGCATATGGCTTATCGGGAACACTTTTTTATGATACAATGCGTACATAAAGGATGCTTGGCAAAGAAAGCTGCACTTTGCAGACGCCTTTCCTGTGATCCAGTGTTCTGTTTCCTTGATCTTTTCAGGGGATTTCTTATAGTATAGAGAAATAGAAAAAATGTTTCGCTGGTGGCTTCCTCCGGTAAGCTTCCTGATTAAGACGACATGAAGAACAGGTGAATTCGTGGTTATTTGACAGCTGAGCTTGTATCGCCTGAGTTCGCGTATATCTTTGATTCGTGGCTGCCAAAAAAAGCCGCTTGCCTGTTTCCGCAAAAAAGGGAAACAATAATGGAGAGTAGGTTGAGATGCCTTTACCGGCGAACCGATTGCTTCACTCTCTTGCCGGATGTTTGAGCAGGATAGAATGAATAGGGGTGAAAAAATGTTCAAATTTAATGAAGAAAAAGGACAGTTGAAGTGCTCTTTTTGTGGAAAGACACAAGACCAGGTCCGTAAGCTTGTCGCCGGACCTGGCGTCTATATTTGTGATGAATGCATCGAATTATGCACGGAAATTGTTGAAGAAGAATTGGGTACGGATGAAGAGGTTGAATTCAAGGATATCCCGAAGCCGCAGGAAATTTGCTCCATTCTGGAAGATTATGTGATTGGACAGAATGATGCCAAAAAGAATTTGTCCGTAGCCGTTTATAATCATTATAAAAGAATCAACTCGAAGCAGAAACCAGACGATGTTGAATTATCGAAGAGCAATATCATGATGATTGGACCAACTGGTAGTGGGAAAACGCTGCTGGCACAAACTCTGGCGCGTATTTTGAATGTACCCTTTGCAATTGCCGATGCGACTTCGCTTACTGAAGCCGGATATGTCGGTGAAGATGTGGAAAACATTCTGCTGAAACTGATTCAGGCTGCTGATTATGATGTGGAAAAGGCAGAAAAAGGGATTATTTATATCGATGAAATTGATAAAATTGCCCGTAAATCGGAAAATCCGTCAATTACGAGAGATGTTTCTGGTGAAGGCGTGCAGCAGGCGTTATTGAAAATTCTTGAAGGTACGGTTGCCAGTGTGCCGCCTCAAGGCGGACGTAAGCATCCGCATCAGGAATTTATTCAAATTGATACCACCAATATCCTGTTCATCTGTGGCGGTGCCTTTGATGGCGTCGAACAATTGATTAAACGCCGCTTGGGCAAGAAGGTCATTGGTTTTGGTGCCGGATCAAAGACGCAGGAATTGAAGCGCGATGATGCATTGAAGCATGTTCTGCCGGAAGATCTTCTGAAATTTGGTCTGATTCCGGAATTTATTGGCCGTCTACCAGTCATTACGACACTGAATCAATTGGATGAGGATGCGCTTGTTGACATTCTGACCAAACCAAAGAATGCATTGGTGAAACAGTATCAGAAATTGCTGGAACTGGATGAGGTCGAACTGGAATTCACGAAGGATGCACTTCGTTCAATATCTAAATTGGCGATTGAGCGCAAAACGGGTGCCCGTGGGTTGCGTTCAATTATCGAAGGCATGATGCTTGACGTCATGTATGAATTGCCATCACGAGACGACATCGACAAGTGTATCATCACCAAAGAAACGGTGGAAGGAAAAGAGCGTCCAACCTTGATCCTCAGTGATGGAACGACTGTTGTTAAGGAGACACCAAAAGAAAGTGCCTGATTATACATCTTTTAGAAAAAGACATCTCCTCTGTTGAGGCCGGATGTCTTTTTTTAGATCAGTGAATTCTTCGTTTTCTGCCGCTTTTCGGTTTAACAGCTGCTTTCTCTGGAGATAATGGTCGGTAAGCAAGAAAGCCGGGCAAGTGCCAAGGCGCACGGCGCATTTCGAAGGAGGCTGGCAATAATGAACTGGATGGTTTTGCTGATTTTCACTCAAATCTTTTTTGGGGCGATCATCGGATTATATTTTTGGAGTTTGCTGCGCAATCAGCATGTGCAGCGCGTGTCTGTCGACAAGGAGTCCAAGAAGGAATTGGAACAATTGGCGGCGATGCGAAGCCGGGCATTGACTGAACCTTTGTCTGAACGTATTCGACCACGAGAGCTAGAGGAAGTCATCGGGCAGAAAGATGGCGTGCAGGCGCTGCGTGCGGCCATCTGCGGGGCAAATCCGCAGCATGTGCTGATCTATGGCCCGCCAGGTATTGGCAAGACTGCAGCGGCGCGACTTGTCTTGGAAGAAGCGAAAAAAAATTCGGATTCGCCATTCAAAAGTTCGGCACCTTTCGTGGAAATCGATGGAGCAACGGCACGTTTCGATGAGCGCGGTATCGCCGATCCGTTAATTGGTTCGGTTCATGATCCCATCTATCAGGGAGCTGGTGCTATGGGCCAGGCGGGTATCCCGCAACCGAAAGAGGGGGCGGTTACTCACGCACATGGCGGTGTGCTCTTTATTGATGAAATTGGCGAACTGCATCCGATTCAAATGAACAAATTGTTGAAGGTTCTTGAGGATCGCAAGGTTTTTCTGGAGAGCGCCTATTATAATCAGGAGAATAAGCAGATTCCGGCTTATATCCACGATATTTTCCAGAAGGGTCTTCCGGCTGATTTTCGTCTGATTGGGGCGACAACACGGCGCCCAGAAGAGATACCGCCGGCCATTCGTTCTCGCTGTCTTGAAATTTTTTTCAATGAGCTCAATCCATCTGATATTCACAAAATTGCCGTTCGGGCGGCGGAAAAATTACAGCTGACGGTTCCGGATGACTGTTTTGAAAAGATCTCTGAGTATGCGAAAAATGGCCGCGAAGCAGTGAATATGATGCAGATCGCCGCTGGTCTGGCTTTATCGCGTAAAGAAGAGGGTCAGCAGATTCGTCTGACGGATATCGAATGGGTGATTCGATCGAGCCGGCTCGTTCCGAAACCGATTCGCAAGGTTCCGGCTGCTCCGAAAATTGGATTTGTGAATGGTCTTGCCGTCTATGGTGCAGGACAGGGAGTTTTACTGGAGGTGGAGGCCTCAGCGGTAAAAAGCCGGCGCGGGGGCAGTTTAACGATTACAGGGATTGCTGAAGAGGAGACCATGGGCTCGACCGGTCGCTCCGTCACACGCAAGAGCATGGCCCGCGGTTCGATTGAGAATGTGTTGACTGTTCTAAATCAGATGGGTTTTGCGACCTATAAATACCACATTCATGTGAATTTCCCAGGCGGGTCGCTTGTTGACGGACCTTCAGCAGGTATTTCAATGGCTGCTGCAATTTGTTCGGCTATTCTGGGCAGACGTGTGCGCGCCGATTTGGCCATGACTGGTGAACTCAGCCTTCATGGTCAGGTGAAGCCGATTGGCGGTGTTGTCGCTAAGATTGAGGCCGCCATCGAAGCTGGTGCGAAACAGGTGATTATCCCTAAGGAGAATCTGCAGGAATCCATGAAGGCTTACGATTCCGTGCAGATCACCCCCGTCGAATCACTCCGGGAGGTGCTCGATCTCGCTTTGCTTCCTGAAGAACAGGCGGTGTCTCGCCAGCCAATTCCGTATATGGGTGACTCTTCGCTCAGTCGGCCGCTGTCTGCCCGCTCTTTGGACTCCGGACTGCAGAAGAATGGTTAATGAAAATCGAAGAACCGCTTTCCGAGTCGAAACGTGCATTCGGAAAACGGTTCTTTTTTGTACGTTAAGAAAGCATATAGAATTGAAGAGGAATTAAGTATAAGAAAAACTAAGGCGCAGCCGGCATTCAAAGGACTTGGCTAGCCAAGTTTTTCTAATCTGGAGATTATTTCTAGAGTAGGACCTTTTTCCTGAATTCACCAGCACTGCTGCATTTCTGCCGAATTAGACAGCGCAGGCGACATAAGCTAGAATGAATGAAGGTTGTTTTCTCCCATGAAAGAGAGGACACCGCTCAATGAGGCAGCGCTGTACAGGCGCAAATAGAGGAGCCGTTGTTTGTGAAAATTACAAAAGCCGATTACATTATCAGCGCGGTCGGGCCCGAACAGTATCCCGGAGATGGTCTTCCGGAGATTGCTTTGGCTGGTCGTTCGAATGTGGGGAAATCTTCATTTATCAATAAAATACTAAATCGTAGAAACCTCGTTCGCACATCTGAGAAACCAGGCAAAACGCAGAAACTGAATTATTTTAAGATCAATGACGCATTCTATTTTGTCGACGTGCCGGGTTACGGATATGCCAAGGTTTCTAAGAAGGATAAAGCGGACTGGGGACGAATGCTGGAAGCCTATTTTTCTGAACGGACGGCATTGAGTGCAGTGGTTCAATTGGTCGATCTGCGGCATCCGCCGTCGAAAGAGGATGTTCAGATGCATAATTATCTGGCGTATTTCGGGCATCCGGTCATTACTGTTGCGACAAAAGCGGATAAGATTCCGCGAAGCAAGTATCAGAAAAACAGGAAGATGATTGCCGCTGATCTAGGCCTGACGCCGGAGGATCCTTTCCTAATATTTTCAGCGCTGACCGGCTTAGGCAAGGATGAAGCATGGAGCGAGTTGGAAAAATATTTGTGAGAGCCGCTTTTTTAGAAAAACTTGGCGTAGCCAAGTCCTTTGAATGCCGACTGCGCCTTAGTTTTTCTTATACTTAATTCCTCTTCAATTTTATATACTTAACGCACAAGGAGACCGCCGGGACTGAATGAAAAGTTCCAGTGGATTTTTCAATATTATGGTAAACGCTTACAGTATATATGAATTTTTTGTGAATAATAGTGATATATATCACGAATTGAAGGCTCGGAACTTTGATTTTATGGCAACTATTTGTTATTTTGTAACAAGGAGCTCTCATTTACTACGAACTGTATGAAAAAAATTAAACAGAAAAACGATAAATGTGCTTTCTTTTTTAGGGAAGAAAACGGGAGACCGGAGGGAAGTATTATGCATATTTTGACTGTTGGCGTTGATTTTCACCGGACACCTGTTGCCATCAGAGAGAAGCTGACCTTTGAATCAGCAGATTTGGAACAGGCCTTAACAGAGCTGCGGGAGACAAAAAGCATTTTCGAGGATGTCATCGTTTCGACCTGTAATCGGACAGAAATTTATCTTGTCAGTGATCAACTGCACACGGGAAAATATTATACCAAACGCTTTTTTGCCAATTGGTTTCATATGGACATGGAGGCGCTGACGGCGATACTTGAAATAAAAGAGGATCAAGAGGCTGTGCGGCATCTTTTTCGCGTAACTTGCGGCCTGGATTCAATGGTTTTAGGCGAGACGCAGATTCTTGGACAAGTACGCAGCAGCTTTTTGCTGGCCCAGCATCTGGGAACCACCGGAACTTTTTTTAATGAGCTATTCAAAGAAGCGATAACGGTAGCCAAGAGAGCTCATGAACAGACACAGATTAACGATCATCCGGTTTCAGTCAGCTATGCAGCGATCGAATTGATTCGTTCAACCGTTGGACCGCTTGAGAAAAGATCAGTTTTAATGATTGGCGCGGGGGAAATGAGCAGACTGGCATTGAAATACTTATTTGGTGCCGGTGTCCGCAAATTGGCGATTAGCAACCGGACGATGTCTAGGGCGGTTGAACTCGCCGAACACTATCGGGCCTCCGCTCTGCCGATCAGCCAAGCCGTCCGCTATTTGAATGAATTTGACATCGTCATTGCTTCGACATCTGCGAAACATTATCTGCTCAAAGCATCCGCTTTGAAGCAAGAAGCACTTCAACATCCGATGGTATTAATGGATATCGGTGTTCCGCGAAATATCGATCCGGATCTGGCGCTGAACGAACAAATTCGTCTTTTTGACATTGACGATCTGGAACAGATTATTGATTCCAATAAGGAAGCGCGCAAAGAAGCGGCACGGCAAATTGAGAAACTGATTGCTGCTCAGGAAGATTCTTTTTCAGAATGGCTCCATACGCTTGGCGTTGTTCCGGTCATTACGGCCTTACGCCGAAAAGCGCTGGCTATCCAGGAGAAGACGATGAAGAGTCTGGAGCGCAAATTGCCTGAACTGACTGAACAGGAAAAGAAAGTGATTGGTAAGCATGCGAAAAGCATGATCAACCAGATGCTGCGTGATCCAATAAATAAGATTAAGGAACTGGCCTGCGGCGATCACGGCCGGCACGCGGTTGATTTATTTGCCGAAGTTTTTGATTTGTCTGATCAAGTCGAGCGGACGGCGGATATGTCCGAGAAGCAAGCTCTTGCAAAAAGCAGGGCGGACACTCCCGATGAGAGGGCGGGAAAGAGCAATGATCGCACGGCGGTTCAAGCGCATTAAGGGTTAAAAAAGAGAGAAGTGAGAAAATGAGAACAATCCATGTCGGTTCACGAAAAAGCAAGCTGGCTCTCGTGCAAAGTGGACAGGTTATTGCGCAGTTAAAAGAGACTTGTAAGGATTTGACCTTTATGATCGAGCATATCGTGACCAAGGGGGATCGAATTCTGGACGTCACTTTATCGAAGGTTGGCGGGAAGGGTCTGTTTGTCAAAGAAATTGAGCGTTCCTTGCTCGATGGACAAATTGACTTTGCGGTACACAGTATGAAAGACATGCCGGCAGTACTTCCAGAAGGGTTGGAGATTGCCGCCATTCCTGTTCGGGAAGATCCCGCGGATGTTCTTGTTTCGATAAACGGTTCTTCTCTGAGCGAACTTCCTGAAGGGGCACGGATTGGTACAAGCAGCCTTCGCCGTGCCGCGCAGCTGCGGCATATCCGTCCCGATCTACGGATCATGGATTTGCGCGGGAATGTGGATACGCGTTTGGCTAAACTTCAAGCAGGAAATTATGAGGCTATTATTCTAGCCGCCGCAGGAATGAATCGATTAGGCGTCGCGGCAAATGGAATGGATTTGCCCGCCTCCCTCATGCTTCCTGCCGTTGGCCAAGGTGCACTTGCGATCGAATGCCGGAAATCCGATGAAGATCTGAAAAAACGGCTCAGCCGAATTAATGATCCGGCGACGATGATGACGGTTCGTGCGGAGCGGGCCTTCCTCAAACGATTAAACGGCGGCTGTCAGGTGCCGATTGCGGCTTTTTGCCGGCAAGATGAAGATAATGGGCTCAGTCTCACTGGGCTAGTCGCTTCGGCAGACGGTCATCGTTTGCTGAAGACGACGGAAACGGGTCATGATCCAGAAGCACTCGGCATCGGCACCGCTGAACATCTGCTGGCCGAGGGAGCAGGCGAGATACTGGCCGAACTTCTTGGCACGGAGTGGGATTCGGATGACCGCTGAAACGGATGCTCTGTTCGGTAAAAAAATTTTGGTGATGCGGGCCGCCGATCAAGCGGCACAGATGGCTGCCAGAATCCGTCATTATGGCGGGGAACCGATTGCCATTCCTGTCACTTGCTATCGCCCATTCGCGCAAACGGAATCGCAGCGGCTTTCATGGCTCCAGTCTGTGCGAGCAGCGGACTGGATAATACTGACCAGCCAGAACGCACTGGATTATTTTATGCGTATGACAGCCGGCGTCAGCTTGAGCCATCTTAAGTGGGCCAGTGTCGGAAAGAAAACAGCGGAGCGACTGGCCAGTTACGGTTATTCCTGCGATTTTTTGCCGGATCAGTTTATTGTGGAAAAAATAGTACAGGCTTTTGGCAACGGGAAGGTCGCAGCCAGGCATGTTGTCATTCCAGTGGGTTCACTGTCGCCAACCGATCGTTTTGACCGCTTAAAAGAATTGGGAATACAGGTGACAACCTGCGTCATTTATGAAACAATTGCTTGTGAAAAAAGCCGCATATCCTTGGGAAAGGCGCTCGCTGCTCAATCGCTGGATGCCCTTACCTTTACCAGCCCATCAACTGTGCGATTTTTTACTGAACTGCTCGGAGAAAAGATATGGCCCGAAGAAATGAGGCATTACGTGCTTGCTGCCATCGGACCGTCGACGGCGCAAGCCCTTCAGAAGATTGGCTTTCCCCCGGAAGTAATTCCGGTTCACTATACCGCGCACGCATTGATTGATGCGCTTGCTGATTACTATTCCAATAAAAGGAAGTTTGAAAGATGAACAACTCACTTAATTTTGATCGGCACCGCCGTCTCAGACAGACGGCAGTGCTCCGTAAAATGGTTCGGGAAACTCATATTCGAGCCAGTGACTTTATCTATCCGCTCTTTGTTGTTGAAGGCGAAAATATTAAAGAAGAAATATCGTCAATGCCGAATGTGTATCATTATTCGCTGGATCGTCTGAACGAGGAATTGCAGGAAGTGACTGCGCTTGGCATTCCGTCAGTCCTCTTTTTTGGCATTCCGAAAGAAAAAGATGCTGCCGGTTCCGGGGCCTACGACGAGCATGGCATCGTTCAGAAAGCTATCCGCCAAACAAAGAAGAATTTTCCCGATCTCGTCGTGATCGCTGATACCTGCATGTGTGAATATACCGATCACGGGCATTGCGGGATCATTCGTGACGGAGATGTCGATAATGATCAGAGCTTGAAGTATCTTACTAAGACTGCCGTTTCTCAAGCGGAGGCCGGCGCGGATATCATTGCACCGTCCAATATGATGGACGGGTTTGTCGCGGCGATTCGCCAAGGACTGGATGAAGCAGGCTTCACGCAAATACCGATCATGTCTTATGCGGTCAAATACGCTTCCGCGTTTTACGGGCCGTTCCGTGATGCGGCGGACAGCACGCCGCAATTTGGTGATCGCAAAACCTATCAGATGGACCCCGCCAACCGGCGCGAGGCTTTGAGGGAAGCAGAATCTGATCTCCACGAAGGCGCCGATTTCATTATTGTGAAACCAGGGCTGCCTTATCTTGATGTGCTGCGCGAGATCCGCGACCGGATTAATCTGCCACTTGTTTCTTATAACGTGAGCGGTGAATATGCGATGGTCAAGGCAGCGGCACAAAACGGCTGGATTGATGAAAAGAAAATTGTCCTTGAAGCGCTGACTTCCATAAAACGGGCGGGAGCCGATATGATAATCACCTATCACGCAAAAGATGCCGCCAGATGGCTTAGAGAGGAAGACTAACGGATGGACTTCAGTAAATCGATTGCCGCATTTAAAGAAGCAAAACCGCTGATGCCGGGTGGTGTGAACAGTCCGGTGCGTTCCTTCCCGGCTGTTGATCTGAATCCGATTTTTATGGATCACGGCAAGGGATCGAAGGTCTATGACCTGGATGGCAATGAGTATATTGATTATGTATTGAGTTGGGGACCGCTGATCCTTGGGCACGCCGATGAAAAAGTGGTCGAATTGATTAAAGAGACGGCTGAAAAAGGGACCAGCTTCGGTGCACCGCATCTTTTTGAAACGAAACTGGCCGAAAAAGTGATTGATCGTGTGCCGTCCATTGAAAAGGTCCGAATGGTCAACTCAGGAACAGAAGCGACAATGAGCGCAATCCGGCTGGCGCGCGGCTATACAGGACGTGAGATGATTCTGAAATTTGAGGGCAGCTATCACGGCAGCTCAGATTCTCTTTTGATTAAGGCGGGCTCCGGTGTGGCTACGCTTGGCTTACCGGACAGCCCGGGAGTTCCGGCTCAATTGGCCAAAGATACATTAACCGTTCCGTATAATGACCTGGATCATGTCAGAGAGGTCTTTGAACGCTACGGCGAGCAGATTGCCTGCATCATCGTTGAACCGGTCGCCGGTAATATGGGTGTTGTTCCACCATTGCCTGGTTTCCTTCATGGATTGAGAAAAATCACAAAGGAATATGGTACGCTGCTGATTTTTGATGAAGTCATGACCGGGTTCCGAGTGGATTATTATAGTGCTCAGGGCTACTACGGCGTTACACCGGATTTGACGACACTCGGTAAAGTCATTGGTGGCGGTCTTCCGGTTGGTGCCTATGGCGGCAAAAGTGAAATCATGTCGCAAATCGCACCGGAAGGCCCGGTTTATCAGGCGGGTACATTATCTGGCAATCCGCTGGCCATGGCTGCGGGTTTCATGACGCTATCGCTGCTTACACCAGAGGATTATGTGGGATTCCGCGAAAAGGGTGATCGCCTGGCGAAGGGCTATAGGGCGGCAGCAGAGAAATATAGCATTCCGTTAACTGTGAATCAGGCGGGTGCGATGATGGGCATCTTCTTTACCGATAAGCCGGTTATCAATTATCAACGCTCCAAATCCTCGAATTTGGATCATTTTAAGAGCTATTTTTCATCGATGATTGAACAGGGCATCTCGCTGCCGCCTTCCCAGTTCGAGGGGGTCTTCCTTTCAACAAAGCATTCCATGGAAGACATTGACCGAACGATCGCAGCCGCTGAAAAGGCGTTTAAAAAAATTGCTGAAACGGAATAAATGGAACGCAGCGGCAGGGCAGATCACACGACTGCCCGGTTTGTTTGATGAAAAAAAGAAACGATGTGAACAGACTCATAAATTTCGCGAAATAAGTCAAAGATAACCGGAGATGAAGTTTAATTCATGCTTCGGGGTGAGAAGAATGCATTTTGCCAGAATTACTGTTGAATTGATTACCGGATTTGCCGCCTTGTTTCTTGTGACGAAAATACTTGGGAAAGCCACACTGTCTCAAGTTACTGCTTTCGATTTTATTTCGGCTATCGTTCTTGGCGAATTTGTCGGCAATGCACTCTATGATAAAGCGATTGGGATTCCAACGATCCTTTTCACGATCACTTTGTGGGGGTTGATGATTTATATCGTTGAATGGGCGACGCAAAAATTTCGCGGCACGCGAGCTTTTCTGGAAGGACGGCCGACAATTATTATCCACAATGGGCGAATGGATCGGGAAGCCATGAAAAAAGAAAAGCTCGATATCAATATGTTGCAGAATCTGCTTCGGCATAAGGATGTTTTTTCAATTCGCGAAGTCGATTACGCCATTCTTGAGACGGACGGTACCGTCAGTGTCATGAAAAAGTCAAAATACGATGTGCCGAAAAATGAAGATTTGCAGCAGCCGCAAAGGCCGGTCTATTTACCTGTGAATATTATTAATGACGGTGAAGTCGATCTTCAGAATTTGAAACGGGCCGGATTGAATGAAGACTGGCTCAAAAACGAATTGAAAAAACACCATATTAATCGCTACAAAGACGTTTTTTATTGCGAGTGGAAGAAGGACGAGGGTCTTTTCTTAGAAAAATTATGATGTCTCAGCTTGCCGGGTTCAGCCATTAATGGCTGAACTTTTTACGATCCTGCGCGGGATCCGGGTTAAGATGATTGGCAGACTGCGCCGCTCATTCACGTGATTTCAGGGTAGGCGATAGCGCATATTTTCTTTTGTGCTGCATAGACCTGTATTAAGAATGGATGAGAGGGTGGATTGCATGTCTCAATCTTCGAATGATCGTTTGCAATTTTCAATAAATGAATCAGTTTGGCTCAGAGATGATGCTCCGGCTGAAGAAATTCTTTCCATGGCTTTGGAACCCGATATTACGGTTGAAGAAAGCTGGAATGACGTAACGATTAAGGGCTATCTGCGCCTGACTGGTGAGTATAAACCCGCGGATAGCAAGGTCCTGGATGAAGAGGGCTCAACGGCTCCATTTCGGACAATTGATGAAATTATGGAAACGAATAATGGTACGGCCGTGCTCGAACATCATTTTCCGATCGATATTACCATTCCGGCAGATCGCGTACCAAATCTTGAAGATCTATTTGTGATCATTGAATCTTTCGATTATGAGCTTGCTGAGCACAGACATATTCAGCTGCAGGCGGATTTAGCGATCACGGGACTGGCTCAGCCAGCTGCTAATCCGGCAGGACGTTCGGAAGTTCCAACCCCGCCTGCTGCGGCGCCAATTGCAGCGCAGCCTCCCGAGGCACCGGTTCAGCCCCCGGCGCCGGAAGAGGCCGCTCCGAAACCGGAGAAACCGATGAAAAAAGCTCCGGCAGCGAAGACAGCGGATAAAAAGATTAACGCGCAAGTGAATAAAGCGGACAAAAAAATGGCTGATCCAGTGAATACAGCCGACAATAAAGCTACCGCTCCGGCACAGAAGGAGAAAGCTTCGAAGGGCAAAAAAGCGGATGCCGAAACGGCGGCGCCATCGTCCCAGAAAAAAGAGGCAGAGAAGGCTCAAAAATCGGCAGCGAAAGCTGGTGGAGCGGAGAATAAGAAGACCTCAGCGGATAAAAAGGAGAAAGGCGGCAAAAAGTCCCGCGATTTCAGCGACTATCCCCTTACTGATTCTCCAGCAGAGTTCGATGAAATGCCGACTGACAAGTCCGGGATCGAACAAGAAGAGTCCTTTGCTCCTTTTGAGTATCAGGCATTCCGGAAACCTGAGAAGCAAGAGGAGGCCAGCCGTAAACCGCAGGTCGCTTTTTCTGAACGTTCAGAAGCGCCAGCGCCGGCACCAGTACCGGTCACTCCGCCAGCGCCTGCCGCACCTGCAGCGCCTGCACAAACTCCGCCTGAAGCGAATACAGAGCAGCCGGAGGAAGAGCCCAGTGAGGCAAACAGTCTTTATCTGACGAAGGTCCTAGCAGGGGAAGAAGCCGAACAGAAAACGCTCGTCAAAATTTATATTGTTCAGAATGGCGATTCCTTGGAAAGTATCTCCGAACGCTACAAGGTTCCGGTAACCAGTCTGCTTCGCAAAAATGAGTTGCCGACAGCCACGATTGAAGCAGGAGAATTACTTTACATTCCAAAGAGCGCTAAGGGAAATCCGAATGGATGAGCGATGGCCGATTCTGAGTTCGGCATTGAGCAATCAGTTTTCCTTCCGGGAATTAAGCCTGGTTCAAGAGGATCCTTTACTGATCCAGACTGAACGCGGTTTGAAAAAGATCCGTTTCTGGGAGGATGAGCATTTACTGAAACAGCATTTGGATTGGCGTAAAAAATTACTTTCAGATGATTTTTTTCTCGATCGGATGTACGCAACAGCGATGGGATCACCTTTTATTCGGTTTGATCGTTACGCCGTCACTTGTCATGATGCACCGCTTGAGTTCGCCGAAGTAAAGGGCAATGAGCAGATATGGGCGGAAATGCTGGCTGTCTTTCTAAAAAAAAGCCGGGGTCCTGCGCCATATAGGCAGAGATCCTCCGTCCTTGGTCAAGCGGCTTTTGATTATGCACAAATTGAACATTCCGGTTTGTCCGGCAGTGAGACCGGAAAGCTGGTCAGTTCTTGTTTCCCGACTGTCCGTCTGCGTGCAGAGAAGGCGGATCGGCTGAGGAGTCCGTATTATTCGGGAAACCAGTCTTTCATTCTGCCTGAAAATTTTTCCTTTGAAAATAATCGCTTTTTAATGGGGACGTTGTTTATTGAGCTGGGTCAGTCCAAACCGATTGCCGGTTATCCTGAACTCGCCCGATTTTTTTTGCATACTGCTCTTGAAGAGGGAGAGGAGACTCTGACGGCTTTGCTGGAACAGCTAAGCGGCAAGCGGTTAGTTGACCAGGAAATGAGAAACCGGCTCCTGGCGGAATGGTACGACCCTGACGAATGGTTTCGGTTGGCGTATACGCTGAATCCGCTTGCTTCGTTGCCTGGCCCCGATGAAGAAAGCCAGTTTCGCCAAATTTGGAATTATAAAACGCGTCTGATCAGATTGTTTGAGGCACGATTCCCGCTGCCAGACTGAGACGAGAGCAGAAAGAAGGTGGAAATTTTGGCAGCGGACGAGGATTTGCAAGTCCAGCGGCTTCTCTTTCAATATGATCTCTATCCGTATCAATTCGTGAGACAGGGAAATATCATAAAGGTGGAAACGGCAATCGGCACGTTTGCGCTGAAGCAAAAGTCGATCACGCGCAATGAAATTGAACATTTAAAAACAGCTTATAATCTCGCTAGAAACCTGGCTGTCGATGCCCTGTGCCCGCTGCCGACGAAATACGGGGATCTGGTCATCCAAGGGAATGGAGAGATCGGTTATTATTTACTGCCTTGGTTCGAGCAGACCGTTCCTGAATCCGATCTGCTGCAGCGCTATGCCCGCCTTTTTCTGAAAACGGCACAAATGCATCATCAGACGCTTGACGGTGAGGACAATCCGGCATCACTCTATCAGTCAATGATTCAATTACTCAGTGGGCGGCAGTCGGTTTGGGAAACCTTTGTGCTGGCCGCTGAACACCATACCTATCCTTCACCGTTTGAACAGCTTGTTTTGTCTTCCGCTGGTGGTTATTTAAGTAATATTCAGCGGGCTCTTACCTATTTTCAAGAAGCGCTCAAGGTGGATGAGGGAAGCGAAAAACCTAAAGAAGATGAGAAAAAAAGAAGCCTGCGCCGCGCACTTTGTCATGGGCGGCTGAATCCTCTGCATCTGGTTATTGAAGATGAAAAATGTTTTTTGATTAATTTTGAAAACTGTTCCTTTGGTTTCTTCATTATTGAAGCGGCCTCTCTGTTCGAGCAGGCAAGTACTGTTCTCGCCGGAAGTCTGGTGCCTTGGAAAGAGTGGATTCGCGTTTATTTGGAGGCTTGTCCTTTAATTGAGGATGAGACCGCCTTTCTTTTCCATTTTCTGAGCTGTTCCCGTACATCAGTTGATTTGCTTGAGAATTATGAAAAGGAATCCGAAAAAAACGAATTATGGTTTACGAAACGCTGGATGGCCATTCAGGAGACTCAGGCGGCGATGATGGCTGCCTTTCAAAACTATTTTGCCAGTAAAGAGAAGGAGGACTCCCCTAACGCCGAGAAAGAGAACGTTGCAAAAACAGAAAACTGAATCGGAATTACCACCACTTTTTCAGAAAACAAATATAGAGAAAGAAGAGCAAGGCACATAATAGAACATCCATCGATGTCGGTAGAAAGATTGTGCGGACGAGTTGGAACAGGGCAAGCGGCAGAACAATAATGCTTAAACTCTCCCGGCATTTTTTTATAAAGGGTTCGAATCTTTTGTTCTTGAACATATCCTGACCTCCCGCGCCTGCGGATTAAAATTTTATTTTTGTTTCGATTCATTTCTGTTAATAGTTTATGAACGAGCTGAAAAAGGGTTCGCAGAGAAAATAAATTTTCAGAGGCATTGACTCACGGCGCTGGAACTGGATATAATGAATACAAAACACGTGTGTGAGGCATGTCATGATTCATTAAATGCAAAGACAGGGAGGAGTACATATCCTTGACGCTAGAGGGCAGCCGCTTGACTGCCCGGAAGAGAGAGAAGCCGATAGCTGAGAGGCTTCTTTAGCAGATGGTGTGGAAGTAGCCCTTGAGCAGTCTGTCTGAAAGGCGTACGGCTAATTAGGATGGAACCGGTGATCCGTTATCTGATTGAAGTGCGCGCGGATACGCGTGAATAAAGGTGGTACCACGGAGCTTTCTTCGTCCTTAGCGATGAAGAGGGCTCTTTTTGCATAGAAAGGGAGCGGTTATTTATGGAAAACAAAGAAATGGCAACCAAATACGATCCTAGTCAAACCGAAGATAAATGGTATAGGACCTGGCGGGAAAAAGGCTATTTCAAGGCGGACGGCAGTGCAGACAAGAAGCCTTATTCAATAGTCATTCCGCCGCCAAATGTGACGGGGAAGCTGCATCTTGGGCACGCGTGGGATACAACGATGCAAGATTTGTTGATTCGTTTTAAAAGAATGCAGGGATATGATGCCCTGTATTTGCCTGGAATGGATCATGCCGGAATTGCTACTCAGGCGAAAGTTGACGCGAAACTGCGCACGGAAGGCAAATCGCGCTATGATCTCGGACGCGAAAAATTTCTGGAAGTCGCCTGGGAATGGAAAAAGGAATATGCCGAGTTCATCCGCAAACAATGGGCAAAACTTGGGTTATCGCTGGATTATTCGCGGGAACGTTTTACTCTCGATGACGGACTTTCAAAGGCCGTTCGCAAGGTTTTTGTCAGCCTGTATGAGAAGGGCTTGATTTATCGCGGCGCCTATATCATCAATTGGGATCCGGCAGCCCGCACGGCTTTGTCTGATATTGAAGTCATTTACAAGGAAGTGCCCGGACATCTCTGGCATGTGAATTACCCGCTCTCAGACGGATCCGGGTCCATTCAGATTGCGACGACCCGCCCGGAGACAATGCTCGGTGATACAGCAATCGCTGTTCATCCGGATGATCCGCGCTATAAGGATATCGTCGGCAAGACGGCCATTCTGCCGCTTGTCGGTCGTGAAATCCCAATCGTCGCGGACAGCTATGTTGATCAGTCGTTCGGTACTGGTGCCGTTAAAATTACCCCGGCACACGACCCTAATGACTTTGAAGTCGGCAATCGTCATCATTTGCCGCGAATCCTTGTCATTGATGACAGTGGCAAGATGAATGACAACGCCGGCAAATATCAGGGACTCGATCGCGACGAATGCCGTGAACAGATTGTCAAGGATTTGCAGGATTGCGGAGCACTGGCTTTGGTTGAGGACCATACCCATTCCGTCGGCCATTCTGAGCGGACGGGGGTCGTTGTTGAACCGATTTTATCAACTCAATGGTTTGTAAAGATGGATCCGCTTGCCAAGGCATCGCTTAAAGCGCAGCAGACGAAAGATAAAGTGAACTTTATCCCCGAACGGTTTGAGGGAACCTACAATCATTGGATGGAAAATATTCGCGATTGGTGCATTTCGCGCCAGCTCTGGTGGGGCCATCAGATTCCAGCCTGGTACCATAAAACGACAGGAGAGATCTATGTCGGCATGGAAGCTCCGAAAGATCCAGAAAACTGGAAGCAGGATCAGGATGTGCTTGACACCTGGTTCAGCTCGGCTCTCTGGCCTTTTTCGACGATGGGCTGGCCGGATGAAGATTCGGCAGACTTCAAACGCTATTTTCCAACCGATGCCCTAGTGACCGGCTATGACATCATTTTCTTCTGGGTCGCTCGAATGATGTTTCAATCCACCGAATTTACCGGGAAAAGTCCTTTCCGGGATGTGCTTATTCATGGTCTTGTCCGCGATGAGCAAGGCCGTAAGATGAGCAAGTCGCTCGGAAACGGGATCGATCCGATGGATGTCATCGCCAAGTACGGCGCCGATGCGCTGCGCTACACGCTGGCGACGGGGACGACTCCGGGGCAGGATTTGACGTTCCAGTGGACAAAAGTCGAGGCTAATTGGAATTTTGCCAATAAAATATGGAATGCCTCCCGCTTCGTGATCATGAATCTGGACGGTTTCACGCTGGATGATCTCGATATGAGCGCTGAACATTCCGTTGCCGACCGTTGGATTTTGACGCGTCTGAACCGGACGATTGAGCAAGTCACCACCCATTACGACAGCTATGATTTCGGCGAAGCCGGACACATACTTTACCAGTTCATTTGGGACGATTTCTGCGACTGGTATATTGAAATGGCGAAATTACCGCTTTACGGCGAAGATCAAGCGGCCAAGAACAGTACCAAGTCGGTCTTGACTTACGTTCTTGATAAAATTCTGAAATTGCTTCATCCGATTATGCCGTTTGTGACGGAAGAGATCTGGCAGCATCTGCCGCATAGCGGCGAAACGATTATGCGGAGTGACTGGCCGACGAGTGTCCCCGAGTGGAATGATCCAGAAGCGGAACAGGAGATGGCACTTCTAACCAGTGTCATCCGTTCGGTACGTAATATCCGTTCGGAAATGAATGTCGCTCCGAAGAAGCCGGTGGCGCTTGTGCTTAAAACCAAATCGGATCATGAGAAAAATTTGCTCGAACGGAGTAAACTTTATCTGGAACGCTTTTGCAATCCTTCATCGCTGCAGATTGATACGACGGTATCTGCTCCCGAAAAGGCCGTTTCTGCGGTCATTTCAGGTGCTGAAATCTATTTGCCGCTCGCCGATCTGATCAATATCGACGAAGAAATTGGTCGATTGAATAAGGAATTAGATAAAATGAATGCTGAAGTCGCGCGTGTTCAGAAAAAGCTTGGCAATTCGCGCTTCGTCGATAAGGCTCCGGAAGCTGTTGTCACCAAAGAACGCGAAAAAGAGCAGGATTACCTGCAGAAAAAGGAAAAATTGCAGTCGCGAATTGCTGAATTGCAGGCTTAATCTGAGATTCTTTATTCTGCGAGAGGCGGCCTGATTGGGCGGCCTTTTTCGCTAGTGCAAGAAATGCGCTGAGCCGCGATCAGGCGGGTGAATAATCATTTTTGGAGGAATGGAACGTGTTTACATCAATTGATGAAACGCTGCAGTGGATTCACGGACTGATTCCGCATGGCATGAAACCGGGGACAAAACGAATGGAATGGATGCTGGAGCGCCTAGGGCATCCGGAACGGAAAATGCGGACGATTCACGTCGCCGGCACGAACGGCAAGGGATCGACAACCTGTTATTTAAGGCATATCTATCAGGCGGCCGGCTATAAGGTCGGTAGTTTTATTTCACCCTATATTACCTCCTTCAACGAGCGGATCATGGTCAACGGCGTGCCGATAAGTGACGAGGCTCTGCTTCGGGCAGCCAATATTGTTTATCCGTTGACGAAGGCCTGTAAGCGAGAGACCGACCTCGGCGAGCCAGCGGAATTTGAAGCTGTCACAATGCTCAGTTTTGTCTATTTTAGTCAAATAAATTTTTGCGATCTGGTTATCTATGAGGTCGGCCTTGGCGGACGTCTGGATTCGACCAATGTGATCTATCCGCTCGTTTCGATCATTACGAATGTGGCGATGGACCATATGAAACAGTTAGGTCATACGATCACCGCCATTGCTGGAGAAAAGGCCGGGATTATCAAAAACGGGGTCGGAGTTGTGACAACGGCTGAGCATCCCGATGCGCTTCACGTGATTCGCGAGAAAGCGGCTGAAAAAAAATCTCGTTATTATGAACTCGGCAAACAATTTTCGGTGCACTCACTAGGCCATGATTCGCGCGGTGAGCATTTTTCCTTTGAATCGCCCTATTTGAGCCTTAATCATGTGGTATTACAGATGAGTGGTGAACATCAGATTAAAAATGCTGCGGCAGCACTGATGGCAGTCAGTTATCTAAGAACCTATTTTGCTGTGACCGCAGATGATGCGGATATCCGCAAGGGGATTGAGCGAGCGGTTTGGCCGGGACGTTTTGAACGATTGTCTCAGAAACCGCTGGTCGTTCTTGACGGTGCCCATAATGTACAAGGTACTGAAGCACTTGCCCAGACGGTTAGGCGCTACTATGGCGAGAAAAAAGTTCATGTCCTATATGCCGCATTGGCGGACAAGCAATATGATCAGATGATTCCAATCATTGAGCAAGTGGCGGATGATTTGACCCTGACAACCTTTGATTATCCACGGGCAGCGTCTAGCAGCCAGCTCTATTCGGTTTCTGGCCATCCGCATAAAAGAGAAGCGCAGGACTGGCATCAGGCATTGAATCGGTTAATTCATGTGGTCACCGGGACTGATGATCTCCTGCTTATCTGCGGATCACTTTATTTTATTGCCTGCGTGCGCGGACAGCTGCTCGAAAATCAAAAACAACTCCGTTAGCGTGAGAAAGAAGAAGGAAAGTGATTAAAAAAACTTTCCTTCTTCTTTGCTGTTTGCTACAATACACTTAGTTAAAAAGTAGGATTTATTGGAACATTTTGTCACACATCTTGACCAAAGGAGTGAGTGCGATTGAGTACTGCTAATAGAAGAATTCTTTGGGCAGCATGGGTTGTTCTTACACCAATTGCGCTGGTCTTGATGTATACGGCCGATCCGCCTAGGAATGTTTCAATCTCCTCAATTGTCACGGTTGGCATTGTTTTTTTAATTACTGCTCTTTTCAATTTCAAGGTTGGTGGAACGGATATTATTGTGCTCCAGGGCATTGGTCTGGCAGCTTTTCTTATTTTTGGTTTATTTATTGAAGCCCTGTTCACTCAATTCGGCATCCTTGTTTACCTGCTGTCGCAGAAATTAAATAAAAAGGATGTTTATCGCTATCCGCTCAATCTGCTGATGTTTCTCGGGGTTTCTCTATCGGCAGCTCTTTTTTATTATGGACTGGGCGGGCAGCGCGAGGTAGACTTGCATTCGCTTCTGGCTCTTAATCTGCTGCCCGTTGTCGGCTTTTACTTTGGCGCTTATGCGGCCAATGAAGTCCTGCTTTATGCCTTCCGCAGGTGGTTCCTATCTGCACATCCCAAATTTTTTGAGATGGATACAATTTGGGAAATCACCGTCACATTCTTAATGATGCCGCTTGGGATTGCCTTTTGTCTGATGTATGCGTACAGAGGCCTCTTAGGTATGTATATGATTGCCGTTCCAATGGTTGCCTTGTCGGTTGTAATTCGGCTGTTTAATACCAGTAAGGATATGAACAGCTTTTTACAGAATGTCAACCGCCTTGGACAAAAACTGACAGTTGAGCTTTCGGCTACGCATGTGCTCGATTTATTATTTGCGGAGCTGCCGGCGATGCTGTCTGTGGATTACGCGTATATTGTCACCTATACGGATCCGGAGCATCCGAAAATTATCAGGCAGTTCAGGAATGAGGACACTGATTTTTTTGTCCCTTTTCAGAAGAAAGCGGATATCAGCTCCGCGATCATTCACGAAGGCAAGCCGGTCATGGGCCTGAAGCGGAAAGAAATGTACCCCTATCTTGCCGCCGTTTCCAATCATCAGGCCAAGTCCTACCTGTCTGTTCCGATGGTATACCGCAACCAGGTGATTGGCGTTCTCACGATTGCATCGAGGATCAACCGAGCCTATACAAAAACGAATCGTATCGGTCTGGAGATCATCAGCGATTTTCTGGCGATTGCGCTGCAGAATGCCCGTAGTTTTGAAATCACGAAAAAGGAAAGTGAGCACTGTCCGCTGACTGATCTTTATAATTATAGGTATTTCATGACCACCTTAAACAAGATGTTTCGGGAACGGCAAAATCTTTCCATTATAATGCTCGATATCGACAATTTTAAACAAATCAATGATACATACGGACATCAGAATGGCAATGAGGCCTTGATCGGTGTCGCCAATCGGCTGCGAAAAACAGTTGGCATCCAGGGAATTATTGCCCGGTATGGCGGTGAGGAATTTACAATTATTCTCCCGGAGATCGATCGGAATCAAACCTTTGTGATTGCTGAAAGAATTCGTCAGGCAATTGCCAGTGATCCGTTCATGATTTTTCTTGAAAATGAAAATCGTTATAAACCGATTCGTATCACAGTCAGCATGGGCATCTCCTCCGCACCTGCTGACGCGGAAGATCCATCGAGTCTCATTGCGAATGCAGATCGGGCAATGTATTCGGGAGCCAAACGGATGGGAAAGAACCGGGTTGCCCGTCTGCAATGATCGCAAAGAAGTGGCCGTATTCGGTTCAATGGCAATAAATGCAGAAAAATGTTGAAAAATAATGTGGACAAGACGACAAAAGTCTTGTCCTTTTTTTGTGCGTTTATGATATTCTTTGTCATACCAATAGATGCATATTTAGCCGCTATCAACCAATTCAATTTCGCTGAAAAGGGTGAAACCATGTGGATGAAAGAAAAGACAAACACGCTCAGGTGAGTGTGACGTTTAACGGGGAAAAACACACACTTGAAGAATGGACACAGAGAGAGACTGCTGCAGACAAAGAAAAATCACTCGACTGGAGCGGCGCTTTTCCGGACACGAATCTTCAGGGGAAAAAAGACGAGCCTTCTTACCAGCCAACGGATAATCGCGAACCCGGCGATTATTGGCCGGTTCATCCACCGAAAAAACAAAACAGACGGCTACCGGGATCTTCCGGTCACCAGATTTTTCAAACCTTGCGGATATACTGGCTGCCTGCTACGGCGGCAATTATTATCGGCCTTGCTATCGGATTAACCATGTTGATCCTCTTTTCCGGACAGAAGCAGCAGACCAGCTCGACCTGGGCAGGGGGCCGTGCGGCTGCTCCTGCAAAGACGGCGCTTGCACCAGTCAGCCGAAAAGATCTGCAGTTGACGGCTTATTTTTTGCAGGCCGGCGTGTACTCTTCGAAAGCCAAGGCAGAAGAGGCAGCGAGCATGCTGCGCGGAAGAGGACTCGCTGTTTTAACAGGCGGTCAGGGTCAGACGGCTCTCTTTGTCAGTGCGGCAGGGGCTGATTCAGGGGCACAAAAGCTGTCCGAATACTATAAGAAACAAGGGATATCTGTTTATAAGAAACAGTTGCGTTTTCAGACTGCGCCGAGGTCCTATGCGCTGGATCATGCAGCCACCGGCAATTTTGTCAAAAATGTGCGCTCGATGATTCTGACGATGGATCAGGATCCGGTCATTTCCGGAACAAATATTTATCCGCAAGCGCGTGCAGTCAGCCGGTTGCAAAAGCAAAATGCCGCTCTGCAGAAATTGAAAAGCGGCACGGTGGTATCCAATCGCCGGGTAGCCACACTAATGGCTAATATCTGCTCAATCGGCCGCAATGCTTCCGCTAATGCCCTTTCTTCACAAAAGAAACAAACCTCAGCGGCCTATGCCGCCTATCAGGAATCACTGTTGCAAATGATTGCGCTCTATCAGAATTTAATTGATCTGCCAGCCTCTGTCTCAAAAAATAACAAGTAAAATTCAAAAATTCTTGTCATAAAAGCAAATAATGTATCGAAAAATATAAAAAGAGACGCTAATTCGGTTCTTTTCGTTTTTTCTCCGCCTGCAAAAAAAGACAAGAAAAGCTATTCTTAAAGAAAACAAGTGGGAGAAATCGAAAATGAATGAACATGTAATGATGCGTGATGTTCCGGATAGTGACCGTCCGCGGGAACGGATGGTCCGCGAGGGAGCGGCTGCCCTGTCCAATACGGAACTTTTGGCAATTATCCTTCGTTCCGGTCTGAAAAATGAATCGGTACTTCAATTATCTGAACGACTGATTAGTTACTTCGGCGGCTTGGAAATGCTTGGCGAGGCGAGTATAGAAGAATTCGAACAGGTCAGAGGAATCGGCGAGGCCAAGGCGGCTCAGCTAGTGGCCAGTGTTGAATTGGGCAAACGGATGGCACGACCGAGTCCTTCTGCTCATTATACGATCCGTTCACCGGAGGACGGAGCCAATTATGTCATGGAAGAGATGCGTTTACTGAAGCAGGAACACTTTGTTGCTCTTTTTCTGAATACCAAGAATCAGGTGATTCACAAAACGACTCTTTTCGTCGGTTCATTGAATTCATCGATTGTTCATCCGCGTGAAGTGTTTAAGGAAGCGGTCAAACGTTCTGCCGCCTCAATTATTTGCTTTCACAATCACCCAAGCGGAGATCCGTCACCCAGTCGTGAGGACGGTGAAGTGACGAGACGACTGGTTTCGTGCGGGAAGATGCTGGGTGTTGAAGTCCTCGATCATATTATCATCGGTGATCGAAAATTTATTAGTCTAAAACAAAAAGGAATGATCTAGCTCTATAATTTTGGGCACAATTAAGATATAATAAAATTTATGAGTTCTGTAATTTGAAGGGAGATTACATAGATGTTTGGCGGATTTTCAAGAGATATGGGGATTGACCTCGGAACGGCGAACACATTAGTGTATGTTAAAGGAAAAGGTGTCGTTGTTCGGGAACCGTCTGTCGTTGCTTTGCACACAGACACGGGGCTTATCGAGGCCGTGGGTACTCCTGCTAAAAATATGATTGGGCGGACACCCGGAAACATTGTTGCTGTAAGGCCAATGAAAGATGGTGTGATCGCTGATTTTGATACGACTGCAACAATGATGAAATATTTTATTAACGAGGCACAAAAGCAACGATCGATTTTTTCCAGAAAGCCGAATGTCATGGTCTGTGTTCCTTCCGGAATTACGGCCGTTGAAAAAAGAGCAGTAGAGGACGCAACTAAGCAAGCAGGCGCAAGAGAGGCTTATACGATTGAAGAACCTTTCGCGGCGGCTGTTGGTGCCGATCTCCCTGTTTGGGAACCGACGGGCAGCATGGTGGTCGATATCGGCGGCGGGACGACAGAAGTGGCAATTATTTCGCTCGGCGGAATTGTAACCAGCCAGTCGATGCGGATTGCCGGAGATGATATGGACGAAGCGATCATCCAATATATTAAAAAAACCTATAATTTGATGATTGGTGAACGGACGGCTGAAACACTGAAAATCGAAATCGGTTCAGCAGGACACGATGAGGAGCAAGAACAGGCGACGATGGACATTCGCGGCCGTGATTTGCTGACGGGTCTTCCGAAGACGATCGAAGTCACTGGAGCAGAAGTCGCTTCTGCGCTGAGCGATGAGGTTTCTCATATTGTCGAATCGGTTAAGGTAACTCTTGAAAAAACACCGCCGGAACTCGCAGCCGACATCATGGATCGCGGCATTGTTTTAACCGGTGGCGGTGCTTTGCTCCATCATCTGGATAAGGTATTAAGCGAGGAAACGAAGATGCCGGTGATCGTTGCTGAAAATCCTCTGGATTGTGTGGCGATTGGAACGGGACGATCACTGGAAAATCTGCATCTTTTCCGCTCAAAATCTAAATTAGCTGTTGCATCTAAAAGAAAATAACGATCTCATCGGATTGATTAAGCAGGTGTCTTTATGCCTTCATTTTTTTCGAACAAAAAATTAATTGTACTTTTGACCAGCCTAGTGATTCTGATTGCTTTGATCAGCTATTCACTGAGAAATGAGGATCATGCGGCTTGGCCTGAAAGATTTGTTCAGGATACAGTTGGATGGTTTCAATATGTAATAAATGTGCCCGCTCAATACGCAGCGGGTTTCTTTGAGAATGTTAATGATATTAGAAATGCCTATGACGAAAATAAAAAGCTGAAGGCTGATCTGGAGCATTATGCACAGGTTGAGCAGGATAATCGGGATTTGTCGCAGCGCTATAAAGAAATGAAGAAGCTGCTTAAGATCGACAAAACGGCAGATCTATTTGCCTATAAGAAATACCCAGCGATGGTCATTGGCAGATCTTACGATGACTGGAATCAAATCCTGACAATCGACAAAGGGCGTCTCAATGGGATACGTAGCGGCATGCCGGTGGTCAATGCTCAGGGCTTGATCGGAAAAATAGGGAAAATAGGGAATTTCACGAGTCAGGTGACTCTGATTACCAATACTCAAGATGTTAACCAGATATCGGCAAAAATTCCCAGTGCTTCAACTTATGGAATGATTAACGGTTATAATCAGGAACGCGGCACGCTAAGCTTGCAAAAGATCCCGATCAAAGCGAAGTTGAAAAAAGGCCAGGGTGTGATCACCTCCGGCTTGAGTGGCATGTATCCTGAAAGATTGTCGATCGGGAAGATCTTGTCCATCTCAACGGATCAATACGGGCTGACAAAAACGGCCGAAATAAAACCCTCAGTTGATTTTAATAACTTGAATTACGTCGCTGTGATTCAACGAAAAGCAGCATCCGGGGATACAGGGAGGTAAGCGGATGAAACAGTTTAAGCTTTTTCTCCTTCTGTTTTTCATCTTGCTCTTTCAAGGAACCGTTATGCCGCTTATCCTAGAAAGCAGGAATCTTGCACATATCCAAATGGTACCCGAGTTTTTACTGATTATCCTGCTGATGACCGCATTGTTCGGACATTTCAGTTGGGGTATGCGTTATGCACTTATCTTTGGTCTGCTTATTGATATGATTTTTTCACAGATTCTTGGAGTTCATGCTTTTGCGATGGCTTTATCCGTCTATCTGACGTATCAGCTCTCCCGTTGGATCAATATCAATATTGCGACGACTCTGCTGCTAACCAGTGCCGGTGTGATTGTAAATCAAGTGATTGCTTATTTGATCTACCAAATGATTGGACTGACTGATCAGAACCTGTTGTTCTTTCTGTACAACCATCTGCTGCCGACACTCTTGCTCAATGCGGCGTTCTCAATTATTTTATATTATCCGGTCCGGCGCTTTATGGACTCTTCCCTCTGAATCTCTGGGAAAAGATATATAATAGATAAACGAATAGGCAATGTAAAAATAAAGAAGGAAATCTGCACTTCCATGTAGAATATCAATGTTATCGAGGTGAATCATCCCGATGTCTGCCAGTATGTCTCCTGTTCAGCCGCTTGTCACGTTAAAGGGAAGAAAAGACGGACTCGTTCTCGTCATGGATGAAAGCTGCGCTTTCGATGCGCTGCTCGGCGAATTGAAAGATAAATTAATGGTAAACCATCAGCTCTATAATGAAGGCCCGATGATTTCTGTCAAAGTGCAGGCAGGAAACCGGTATCTGAGCCCGTCTCAACGCGATGAATTGCTGTCGGTTGTTCGGTCGTTTGATCATCTGCAGGTTGAACAGATTGAATCTAACGTCATGACAATCAAGGAATTTGAAGAAAAACAATCGCGGGAAAAAATAGTGCCTGTTTCTCAAATTGTGCGATCCGGTCAAGTTCTCTCTGTAGAAGGGGATCTGCTGCTGATTGGCGATGTGAATCCAGGCGGGACAATCACTGCGACCGGAAATATTTATATTCTGGGCAGCCTCCGGGGAATTGCGTGTGCGGGAACTCTTGATAAGCATACTCAAGCAATTATTGCGGCTTCGGTCATGGAAGCGAGCCAGCTTCGAATTGGTCCTTGGATCAGCAGAGCCGATGATCAGGTGCACGGAACATTGCCTGATGATCATTTGATGGAATGCGCTTATGCCGATGAGAATCAGGGGAAGATTGTTGTCGATAAGATCCAGAATGTGATAAAAACGCAGAATTTATCTTTACTGCTGACAAGGCCGTAAATTTACACATGGAGAGAGAGGTGTGAATCATGGGAGAAGCAATTGTCGTGACTTCAGGCAAAGGCGGTGTCGGTAAGACGACGACTTCAGCGAATATCGGCACTGTTTTAGCTCTTCAAGGGAAAAAAGTATGTCTGGTTGACACCGATATCGGTTTGCGCAACTTAGATGTTGTGATGGGGCTTGAGAACCGGATCATCTATGACTTAGTGGATGTCGCACAGGGACGCTGTAAACTCAGCCAGGCGCTTGTCAAGGATAAACGATTTGATTCGCTCAGCATGCTTCCGGCTGCGCAGACGACCGATAAGATGGCGGTTAAGCCTCCCGAAATGAAGAAAATGGTTGAGACGCTCAAGGCAGATTATGACTATGTGATTATTGACTGTCCGGCGGGAATTGAGCGCGGTTTTCAAAATGCGATTGCTGGTGCGGATCACGCTATCGTCGTCACCACACCGGAAATTTCCTCTGTCCGTGACGCCGATCGGGTCATTGGAATTCTGGAAAAAGAAAAACAGATTACCCCGCCCCGGTTGATTATTAATCGAATCAGACAGCATATGATTCGAAACGGTGGGATGCTCGAAATTGATGAAATCATGAATATCCTGGCCATTGATTTACTCGGCATCGTTCAAGACGATGACGATGTTATCTCATCATCGAATAAAGGTGAACCGATTGCTATGAATCCGTCTTCGAAAGCCTCTCAGGCCTATCGCAATATCGGCAGACGAATCCTTGGCGAAACGGTACCGCTCATGGCATTGGACGAGCGACCTGGTTTCTTCCATAAATTCAAAACGCTGCTCGGCATGCGTTGAGCTTGAACCCCCTTTGCAAACGGATTGATCGCCTGCAAAGGGGGTTCAATGCGTTTAAATACTTGATCCTGTTTTTACTGGAAATGGAACAATCGGATTCATCGTTCGCATAAAGCAGCGCTCGATTGTGGCATTCCCCGCAAGATTCTTTCATCTTTATGCTAGAATAGGTGTAGAGATCCAGATGGCAGGTGAACAATTTGGAAAAGTGTTTATTCGCACTAGATCGGGAACTATTTGACCTGAATGCGATGGAAATGGACAAACCGCTGCGTGACTTTTTCAGAAAAATGGAACTGTCCGCTGCGGAATCCTTTGAGATGACCAATGATCGCGGCGCCCTGCGCAAGTTTAAAATCAGCTGGGAAGATTATACGTTGCAGGGAAGGGGAATCAAGGGCTTTTTCGCGCCTTATGGGGCAGCGGATTCTTTACTGATCGGAAGGACAGACGATGGGATGATCCGGGTGTCCTCGCCGCTTGATGAGGCACCGGGTTCAGCCAAACGGCAAATCAATGAAACGGATGAATCGGTTCTGACCGCGATGAAGGGGTTTCACAAAGATCCGGAAATTTGGTTTCAATTATATCAGCAGGCTCAGGAATTTCTCGCGGGCACGGGAAGTAATCGCCTGCTCTGCCTGCCTTTTATCCATGATGTCAGAACCTTTGACTATCAGACGCGGACGGTACAGGCGATCATCAGCCGTTTCAAGGGATGGGTGATGCTGAGCGATGAGGTTGGATTGGGGAAAACCATCGAAGCTGGCATGGCCATGCTTGAATATATCATGCGCGGGCTGGTGAAAAGGGTGCTGATCCTGACCCCACCTTCGCTCGTTCAGCAGTGGGGAAATGAAATGAAACGGAAATTCAATCAGGACTTTGTCAAATCGGATGATCCGGATTTTAAGGATAGGGGTCCCGAGGCTTGGTCGCATTATAATAAAATCATCGCCTCGCTCTCGACCGCAAAAAGAAAGCCGCACAGTGAAGCGATTGCTAAGGAACATTATGATCTAGTTATTGTAGACGAGGCGCATCATTTGCGCAATCGCAAAACACAGGCTTGGCGCTTTGTGAATGCGATTAACAAAAAATATATTTTTCTGCTGACTGCGACGCCGGTTCAGAATCATTTGGAGGAACTTTATAATCTGATTACCTTGCTGAAGCCGGGGCAACTGCGCACCTACAGCTACTTCAAACGGAATTTTATTGACAGTAAGGACGGGATTGAGGTCAAAAATTCGGGCCGATTGAAAGATTTGCTCGCCGATACAATGATCCGCAATAAGCGCAGTAATGTGGATGTGCAATTCACGAAGAGAAAGGCGATTACATCGACGGTCGAACTGCCGCAGGCACGGCTGGGACTGTATCGCGATCTTAGTACGTTTATTCGCAATAAATATCGTGAGGAACACCCATCGATCAGCCGATTTCAGCTGAAAAATCTGCAGGAGCAGATGGGCAGTGCGTTTACATCAATGGTGCCGACACTTGAGAGGTTAGCTGTTCATCCGAAACTTTTACCATTTGACCAAAAGTCGATTGGCCTTTTTTTAGTGCGTGCGCAGCAGATCGCCGAAAAAGAGGCGGAAAACAATCCGAAATTCCATCAATTGTTGGAAATCATCAGCCATTTTGGCGATAAAATGATTATTTTTACTAAATACAGACAGACGCAAATTTTTCTCACGGATGCGCTGAAGAAGCGTGGACTGAGGGTCGCTGCTTTTCATGGCGGATTAAGACGCAAGGAAAAGGAAGAGCAGGTCGCTTTCTTTAAGGATCAGGCAGATGTGCTAGTTAGCACGGAAGTCGGCGGCGAGGGGCGGAATCTGCAATTTTGTAATGGAATGATCAATTATGATCTTCCTTGGAATCCGATGGCGATTGAGCAGCGGATTGGTCGCATCCACCGGATCGGACAGACGCGCGATGTGTTCGTCTACAATCTGGTCGCCAAAGACACGATTGAACACTATATTTTGGATCTGCTGGATCGTAAAATTAATATGTTTGAACTGGTTGTCGGCGAAGTGGATGCGATTCTCGGGGATATTGAAAATGAGGATGACTTTTCAGAATTGATGATGCAGAGCTGGGTGCAGGCGGACTCTAAGGAAGAAATTGAAGAAAGTCTGGATAAGATTGGCAATCAGCTCTTTCAGAATAAGCAGCGGCTTCTGAAGCAGAAGCAACTCGATGATCGGCTTTTCTGATTTTTTTATCGGATCGGATGTGGCTTGCGGCGAACGAGAGAAAATGAACACAGGGAGGCAAGTCGGAGATCGTGGGACTGCAGAATTTTGTGACCGATGTAATTGAATCAATTGGCGGAGTGGTGGAGCAGAGTGAATATGCCCTATGTCACGTGCTGATTCCCGATGCTTATCGATCTTTTTTTCAAAACAAAACGGAGCTTGAGCTCGCGTTTGATTATGAAGTCGCTGAAGAGCACCTGCAATCTGAATTTGTCACTTTTGGCAGCTTTATTCTTGATCAAATCTTGAAAATTGTCGATCAGCAGTCGATCTGTACGCTTCGGTTTGCTGAATTCGACTACCAGACGCTGGCGAATCCGATGAAGCGGATGGCTGACTTCTTTGAGGACGAGCAGAAACGTCTGCGGATCATTGAGGAACAGCTGATGATGGAGGCATGTGCTGTTTTCCAATTCCGGATCGCGTTCGTTTCGGATGAGAAGGAGGAACACACGGAACAGGTCTGGATCAATCTGTTCACCGATCAGCCCAGTGAATTGATGAAACAGGGGCAGAAACGGATTGTCTATCAATCAAAGCCACTCTATCCGTATCCGCTGCCGGGTGATTTAGCGATCAATCAGGCGTTTTTTACGGCCCGAGAGAGCCTGAAACAAGAGACGGAAAAATTGATGAAGTAGCGCGGGCAAAGTGCTCAGTTGGAAAGGGATCTGACGCGGATCGAAAATTATTACCACGAGTTGGAGCGCGAGAACGAGCACAGGCGGACGCGCAAAGGGGTGACTGCAGAGAAACTTGGCGAAATCACTGCAAAGACTGAGGCTATTGTGCTTGAACGGCAGAAACAATTGGCGGAAATCAAGAAAAAATATAGTGAGCATACAGAAATCAACCTCGAACACGGCATCATCTACTTTATTCCAATGCTGCGATATCAGATCGAGCGTTCTTTCCGTGCGAGAAACGAGCAGCAGACCCTTTACTACAACCTCATCACGCGCACGTTTGAAAAAGCGGCGGAGTAGGCGAAGCGGAAGGGGGACGGTGGATGAAATTTCCCCTCTGCATTGATAAAAAGGAGACGTCTCTCTTTTGAGATGATCTCCTTTTTCTTGCAGGATAAGTATAGAGCGAGCAAGTAAAGTGCAGGGAAGAGAGACTTCCAAGCTATTGGATGCCTCGGGCGGCCCGTGGTAAGCGAATTCCCGAAGCACACCTGCGTCAGATATAACTGAGTATTTGGCAAAAGTTGCTTCCTCGCAAAAAGGAAAGGGAACATCAGGAAAATTTGTGACAGTTAATTGTGCCGATTATGCGGAGAATCCGAACTGCTCATGGGGCATGAAGCGATTTGCCGCCTGAGGTCCCGCACTTTGGGACGGATAGGCGGCTAATCCGCAGAAGAGGAGAGTTTATCCGCAGACCAGCGCTTTGGGCACATAAATCTTTCCACCGCCGCATAATCTTTTTATAAAAGGACAAGCGGGAAGGAAGAAGACGATGAGTGCTTACGATGACTACAAACGCAGACATAGTGAACGCAGAAGAAGGACTCTGCAAACGATCCATCCGCCAATGCCTCAAGGAACCAAATATCCGATGAATCCTTATACCCGGTATGAGTCTGGGAAAAATGAGCAGGAATCTCCGGCTGCACCAAAGTCTCCATTTCGGCGGTTTGTGCTGCAGATTTGCTTATCAGCTGCGCTTGTTTTTGCCGTCTATGAAGTGTCGGCCACGAATCAGGCTTCCTTAAAACCGATTCGGCAATCCGTTAAGACAGCAATGACTCAGGAATTTCAATTTACAGCGGTCTCGAATTGGTATGAAAAAAATCTGGGAAATCCGATCAGTTTTCTGCCGGGTACTTCGGGGACGACAAAAGGCGGCGGGATAAGCGATAGTAGATCGGCAACTACTGGGGAAAGACAATTTGCGGAGCCGGTGACAGGTGAAGTGACTGCGCCATACAGCAACAAATCGCAGGGCGTCACGGTGAAAACGACCGCTCACGAGACCGTCAAGGCGGTGCAGGACGGACTGGTGATCTTTGTCGGTAACAAGAAGAAAACGGGTCAGACCATTATTATTCAGCATAAAGATCATGATGAATCCTGGTATGGGGAATTGGATACTGCGGGTGTCAAGGTTTATCAGGAGGTGAAAAAGGGGCAGAAAATCGGTACCACAAGCGGTGGTAAAAAGGGAGTCTTTTATTTTGCGCTTAAGAAGGGAGAAAAGTTTATCGACCCGATCCAGGTGATGTCTTTTGATTAGATTCCTTCTCACGCATACACGCGTTCACCCGCTGTTCTGGTTGATTATTGCTGCAGGTGTGATTACCGGTCATCTGTGGGAAACCTTTATCGCTTTTTCGATTGTATGGATTCATGAGTGCGGTCACGCATCGATGGCTTATCTCTTAGGCTGGAAAATAACGGAAATCGAATTATTGCCCTTTGGCGGTGTAGCGAAAATCGAGGAGGACCAGGATCATCCTTTTTGGCAGGAATGTCTGGTTATCCTTGCCGGCCCTTTGCAGAATCTCTGGTTGCCGGCTCTTTCTTTTGCCTTATCGGTCCTCCCATTCTGGGGACCTGCTGAGCACCAATTGTTTCTGAATCAGAATAGTGCCATTCTATTATTTAATCTCTTGCCGATATGGCCACTGGATGGCGGTCGCCTCTTTCACTTGATTTTGCAGAAATATTATCCATTCAAGGAAGCCTATGAGAAGATGCTGCGGTTTTCGGCTTTCGCCCTGATGCTCTTTTCTGCAATGATCATTTTTCTCTTCCCCTATTCATTAAATTTGTGGCTGATTCTCTCGTTTATTGGTTTATCGATTTATAAGGAACGCCGGGCTATTTCCGTGCACTTCCTTCGCTTTTTGCTGGCTGTTGCCCGAAGAAAGCAGCCTTTTTCAAACAAACGTTATCTGACTGTTCAGGCCGACACACCGCTGCCGGCTGTTTTTTCCAGATTTTATAGGCAATCCGACCATTTTGTTCGTATCGAAGGAACGCAATCTTCTTTTGATGGACAGGAGCTGCTTTCCGCTTTTTTCCAAGGCCGCTGCCCGGGGAGTACAATTGAAGATTGCCGGATCGCTTTTTACTAAAGCCTGTTCGCGGGACGCCGTTTCTTGCTTGATGACCGTCGATTTGCCATAATAGGGACAGAAAGAATGGCGGAGGCGGGCGTATGGCTGATCAGTTCTCATTAATTATAGACTGTAAAAAAGAAGAGACTGTCCGTGCCGCGCTTCTTCAGAATGGGGAAGTGCTTTCTTTCTATTTGCTACCGGCCGCAGATGATCTCCGGCTCGGCGACCTGTATTTGGCTGAGGTCTCCAATGAGCGCTTGAAATCGGTGGGCTGGTTTTTGAAACTGGGCGGCGGACTTGTCGGTTTTCTTCCACGGAATAAAGCACTTGATTCGCGGAAAATGTCTCCAGGCACAAGACATCTGGTCCAGATCGAGAAGGAAGCATACGGGCATAAGAAAGCTCAATTGACGGAGTATATTCAGATTAGTGGCAGGGGTCTGATCTATTTGCCGCGCAGCAATTATGTGGCTGTTTCGCGTGAAATCGATCAGAGTCGGCGCGAATTTTTTAAGAAAAAGCTAGCCGCTTGGTGCAGCGCTTCGGAGGGCGTCATTGTCCGAACTCAGGCTCAGACGCTCGATGCGAAAAGTCTCCAGGATGAATTACAAAATCAGCGAGCACATTGGCAGCGGCTGCTTCATGAAGCCGGGGATAAGGATGTTCCCCGTTTCATTGAACGTCCATTGTCTTTCATTGCCTCCATATTAAATGAAAATCATTGCCCGGCTTCCTGCACGATTCGCAGCAATGGGCCGCTTGATTTAGAGGACTTGCCTCGGGAGGCCTCGGCAAGCATGGCCTCTGATAGCGATCTCTTCGAGCAAGAAGGGATCGAGCCGCTTTATCAATCCGCATTGCATTCGGTTGTTCCGCTGCCCATTGGCGGATCACTCGTGATAAACTACGCGGAAGCCTTGACGGCGATCGATGTCAATTCCGGATCGCTTCGATTTGAAGCGGACTGGGAAGAGCAGGCTCTGCGAATCAACGCTGCCGCAGCGCGTATGGCTGCTCGTCAGCTGCGCCTGAGAGAAATCGGCGGGATGGTGGTCATTGATTTTCTTCGCCTCAATTTGGCGCAGGATCGGGATAAGGTTCTCCAAATATTGCGAGAGTGCTTAATGAAGGATACAGCGACGGTGAAGCTTTTTGGTTATTCAGCAATGGGTCTTGTCGAATTGACACGAAAAAAGCGTCGCTATGGTTTGCAGGATTTTATGAAAGGTCAATTGAATGTTTGACAGAAGAATAATATTCATGCTATGATACGACTGTTATTGCCCTAGGCGATGACGTCAGACGGAGCCTCTCGCTCCAACCGCCCGGAAAAGGCTGCACTGTTTTTGTGCAGAAAATGCTTCAAGCTGCCTTTCTCCGGCGAGTCTGAGAATGATAAGGAGGTGCGTAGAATGTATGCAATTATTGAAACAGGCGGAAAACAATTGAAGGTCGAAGAAGGACAATCGATTGTCATTGAAAAACTCCAGGCGGAAGCCGGAGATACGGTGACTTTTGACCAGGTGCTTTTTGTTGGCGGTGACGATGTCAAAGTCGGTGCTCCAACGATTGAAGGTGCTACGGTGACGGCGAAGGTTGTTGAACAAGGCCGTGACAAGAAGATTATTGTCTTCAAGTTTAAGAAAAGAAAGAATTATCGCCGGAAACAAGGCCACAGACAACCTTTTACGAAAGTTACGATTGAAAAAATCAACGCTTGAGGGTGAGTCTCTGTGATCACACTTAAGGTCTCGCGATCAGCTGCTGGTCAGATTACGCGTTTTCAGATGACCGGCCATGCAGAGAGCGGTCCCTATGGTTATGATTTGGTCTGTGCCGGGGCGTCGGCTGTTGCTTTTGGGTCACTGAATGCGCTTGAGCAGCTGACAAAAAGTCGTCCGGATGTCAAACAGAAAGCAGCGGGCGGTTTTCTAGAATGCTGCTTTTCGGATGCTCTAGGTGCAGATCAGGACAAGGCACAGTTGATTCTTGAGGCGATGCTGATCTCAATGCGAACGATTGAACATTCATATGGAAAATATTTACGTATTATTGATAAAGGAGGTGTTGATCTTGCTTAAGCTCGATCTTCAGTATTTTTCATCCAAAAAAGGTGTAGGTAGCACAAAGAACGGCCGTGATTCCATTTCCAAACGTCTCGGTGCGAAACGTGCGGACGGCCAGCTTGTCAGCAGCGGTTCGATTTTGTACCGTCAGCGCGGGACAAAGATTTACCCAGGTACGAACGTTGGCCGCGGTGGAGACGATACTTTGTTTGCAACAACTGATGGCATTGTCAAATTCGAAAAATTCGGCAAGGATCGCAAAAGAGTCAGCGTTTATCCTGTCGAAGCAGTGAAAGAAGCTTAATTGCCCGTTCGGAGGGTTGATAGCATAACGATGGATCACTTCTTTGCAGTGCAAGGAAGTTTTCCATCGTTATTTTTTTGTACGTTAAGAAAGGATATAAAATTGAAGAGGAATTAAGTATAAGAAAAACTAAGGCGCAGCCGGCATTCAAAGGACTTGGCTACACCAAGTTTTTCTAATATGCTTAGATATAGAAATATCAAATGCTCGTTTCAAGCAGCAACTTTTTTCAGAGGTTGACACTTGGATTTTGTCATTCCAATTGCATAAATTACCTGATTCTTTCCTTAACAGGTTGTTAAAGAAAGTTCTGCAGTAATTTTCTGTTATACTGAAGATAGTTTTGAAATAGGCGGGAGGGTCCGGTGTGTTCGATGAAGAAGAAGGGATAAAAATAATCAGTTCGGCAAGACATATGATCCTCAATCAATTGCAGTTAATCAAGGGCTATCTCTATATGAAGCAGCCATTGAAAGCGAATACGATTGTTGATCGATTGACTGAGGAATTGCGGGAGCAATCACGTCTGTCTCATCTGCGAATACCGAAGACCGCTTTTTTTCTTCTGACTTCCGGCTGGACTGCCCTGCCGTTTAAACAATTTCTGCATGTTCGATACGGGGAGCAGGAAGATGTTTTTATGCAGCGCTCAGGTGAAGAAAAAGCGACCGCAGATTTATCTGTTTATGATTCTGAATTGGAAAATTTTTTTCGTAATTTATTTAATATCTATAAACAATATGCTTCCGAAAAACTGGAGAATCGGGTTGAACTGCTTTTTGACATGAGCGAGCAGACCTCCAAGATACAATGCGTGTTCAGCGGAGTGCTGAATGAGGAATTGACAGCACTGTCCCAAGTTCGGCAATTGCGGTTGAATCAATCTCTGGAATGGGAAGAAAACTATAATAAAATAACGACTGAGGAACAAAGAATGAGGTGGAGCTTGTGTTTGTCGATCAAGTAAAAATATTTGTCAAAGGCGGTGACGGCGGCAACGGCATGGTCGCTTTCCGGCGCGAAAAATATGTTCCCGACGGAGGCCCTGCCGGCGGCGATGGCGGAAAGGGCGCCGATGTCATTTTTGTCGTCAATGAAGGCTTGCGAACGCTGATGGATTTTCGCTATAAGAGGCATTTTAAAGGGAAAAAGGGAGAAAATGGACGAACTAAAAATCAACATGGCAAGAGTGCAGAATCACTCGTCGTGCAGGTTCCGCCGGGTACGGTGGTTCGTGACCTTGCTACCTCTCTTGTTTTGGCAGACCTGACGGAAAATGGTCAGCGTGCAGTCATTGCAGCGGGCGGCCGCGGTGGACGGGGCAACTCGCGATTTTCAACGCCGGCCAACCCGGCACCGTATGTTTCAGAGAATGGCGAACCAGGGGTTGAACGGGAAGTTCAGCTCGAATTAAAATTATTAGCTGATGCGGGTATTGTCGGATTTCCGAGTGTCGGCAAATCCACGCTGCTAGCTGCCGTCACTTCTGCGAAACCCAAAATAGCGGCTTATCATTTTACGACGCTCGCGCCGAATCTTGGTGTCGTTTCTGTTGATGAAGGACGCAGTTTCGTGATTGCCGATCTGCCAGGGCTGATTGAGGGCGCAAGTCAAGGAGCGGGGCTGGGCTATCAGTTTCTTCGCCATATTGAGCGAACACGCGTGATCGTTCATGTGGTGGATATGTCTGGCAGTGAGGGCCGTGATCCATTTGAGGACTATCAGAAAATCAATGAAGAATTAAAGAGCTATCAATATCGATTGACCGAACGTCCGCAGGTCATCGCTGCAAGCAAGATGGATTTGCCGGACGCGCAGGATAATTTGGCGTTATTCAAGCAAAAATTGGGGACGGATGCTTTGATTTTTCCGATATCCGCTGTGACGCATGCCGGATTGAAGGCCTTGATGGAGGAGGTCTACAAACTGATTGAACAAACACCGGTTTTTCCATTGGAAGAGGCGACCGAGCAATCCGATAAGGTCTATCGTTTTGAAGACGAAGAGAAACCGTTTGTCATCTCCAGGGGCAGCGATGGCGTTTTCAATGTTGCAGGCCCAAAGGTCGAGCTGCTATTCAAGATGACGAATTTTCACCATGACGAAGCCATTCGCCGGTTTGCCAGGCAATTACGCAGCATGGGCGTGGATGATGCTTTGCGGGAAAAGGGTGTATCGGAGGGCGACACGGTTCGTGTGATGGATTTTGAATTTGAATATACGGATTAAAAAACGCGAGCCTCGGCTCGCGTTTTTGAGTATAGAAAAATTTTTATAATAGAAAACCGGCTTTTTTGAGTGCTTCCACGGCGTGATCAATTTCTTCTGAAGAATCTGCCTCCAGAAGATGCAAATGGACACCGCCAGTCAGAGAGGACAGAAGAGCGGCACCGCTGCTCGAGAGGCGCTCGATGAAATGCGTGACATCCACACGTGAACGAATCATGAGGGAACCCGTCATCTCACCGTAAAGCGGATGTTCCACAGTCACATTAATTATAGATACCCCTTGATCCACAATTAAATTCAGCTCGCTGGCGGTCTCACTGATCGTATGTTTGCAGGCAATCATTCGTGAAGCTTTTGCGTTCTCCGGTTTGGCCAAGAACAAATAACCTTGAGAAGTCGCGATAATGGGAAGCTGCCGAGCTTTTAACAAAGCGATATCCTGAACGATGACCTGGCGGCTGACACTCAGATGATCGGCTAACTCACCGCCCGTAATGGGATGTGAGCTCTTTTCCAGCATTTCAGTAATTCTTTTGCGTCTTGCTTTTGCAGGCAGACGCTTTTTTGCATTCTGGTTCATTATTGCCACACTCCAAATAGTCAGCTTTTTTTTATTATAATCAATCTTTGGCGTTCGTGCACGCGTGGACAAATTTCATCATCTGCTGCGCAGCTTATCCCATAAATAGTTGTGCTTCGACAAGTTTTCTGCTGAAATTGTGGCAAAAAGCCCAGTTGGGCCATATACATAGAATGACGTTCACAGGAGGGATGGAAACCGTGAAATTATATGTGGTTCAAAAAGGCGATTCAATTGCGGGAATCGCGCAGCGTAATGGAATGTCCGTGGATGATTTTAGAAAAATGAATGGAAATCTGACCGATGAGACATTAAAACAGGGCTTGAAGGTTAAAATTGATAATGGAAAGCAGCCGATTCGAGTGAATGTTCGTTCTGAAAAACCGAAAATTGAGCAGACCGCACCGGCTCAGGCGGCTGCGCCTTCACCTGTTCCGGTCAACCCGGCGGTCACTCAATCACAGTCTGCCGGAAATACAGCAGTTTCTCCGGCTTCTATACAACAGGGCAACTCAACGCCGACAGCATCAGCAGGCTCAAACGGGAATACGCCTATTTCTCCTAGTTTCACGCAGCAAAGTATGCCAAATAATACGCTTTCGTCCACTGGGTCAAGTAATGATTTTCCGCAAATTTTTTATCCAAAAGTCAATCATGATGCATCTGCTCCGGCGCAAACAGCGGTGAGCCCAGCTGCATCACTGCCTTATGGCTATCCAGTACCACCTGCAGCAAACTGGCCGGGTAATGTCGGCGGAATGCCTAACAATGGTTCGGTAACTTCTCCGCTTTCCCAGAGTCCGATGTGGCCGAATCCATATGCACCGGCCGGGAATGTAGTGAGTCCGGCGGCAAGCACGCCGAATACGCCGCCTGCAGCAACCAGTCCCGCATCGCAGAGTCCAATGTGGCCGAATCCGTACGCTCCAATGGGAAATATGGTGAGTCCGGCGGCAAGCACGCCGAATACGCCGCCTGCAGCAACCAGTCCCGCGTCGCAAAGCCCAATGTGGCCGAATCCGTACGCTCCAATGGGAAATATGGTGAGTCCGGCGGCAAGCACGCCGAATACGCCGCCTGCAGCAACCAGTCCTGCATCGCAGAGTCCAATGTGGCCGAATCCGTACGCACCGGCTGGGAATGCGGTGAGCCCGGCTTCAACGGGCAAAGCGCCGAACACGCCGCCGACAGCAACCAGTCCCGCGTCGCAGGGCCCGAGTTGGGGCAAAATGCCCTACGGCAAAATGCCGAATGCGGTGAGCCCGGCTTCAACGGGCAAAGCGCCGAACGCGCCGCCGACAGCGACCAGTCCCGCATCACAGGGCCCGAGTTGGGGTAAAATGC
>JBDNRY010000014.1:0-73234 GCA_047718855.1 Sporolactobacillus sp.
GTTCTACAGTTCTCGACCATCGTTCTACAGTTCTCGCTTGTCGTTCTACAGTTCTCGACCGTCGTTCTGCAGTTCTCGCTCGTCGTTCTGCAGTTCTCGCCTATCGTTCTGCAGTTCCCGCCTGTCCTTTTCCAGTTGAGCACCAATTTCTTCCGAAAGCGGACATAAAAAAAGCATGCCAAGGCATGCAAAGAGCGGTCAGACAATAGACCGCCCGATAATTTATATGAACGTCTGCCTGCCATTACCTAGGACAATGGCCGCCAGACGATGTTCGTGCGCTTTTCTGTATCTATGTTATCCTATGTCTTTCGAAAGTATGGGTGACAACTCTTGACAACAGCCATAAATAATGGAAATATTTTAACGCGCCGTCTCAATAGCTGTCACTTGGTCGCCTCTAAATTCAAAGCGCAGATCACCGGACTGATCAGTGCGCAGCACATTCGTCCCCGCCTTTTTCAAACGGGCCAGCACTTCTGGATTCGGGTGTCCGTAACGATTATTCTTTCCGCAAGAGACAATTCCGATTACAGGTTTGACTTTTTTCAGCCAGGAAGCGGAAGTCGAAAGACGGCTACCGTGATGACCAAGTTTAAGAATGTCTGCACGTACATTCAAATGAGCAGCCATTATTTTCCTTTCGCCTTCGGATGATAGATCCCCTGTAAATAACCAGTTTTTGCCGCCAAGATGTGTCCGAATGACCAACGAATTATCGTTGCTGTCTTCTGCGCGAGTCAGCGGTGACAGGATATCAAATAAGTGTCCACCAACCCGGAAGCTGTCGCCTTCTTTCATCAGGTCGATTTTTGTTCCCTTTTGAATAGCCTTTTTGAATAAATTCAGGTCTGAAGCATTGGGATCAAAATAAGGCGTAATAATCAGCCTACGGATCGGAATTTGCCCAATCAGCGCTTGGAAGCCGCCAATATGATCATAATCCCTATGCGTCAATACGACTGTATCCAGCTGATTCACTCGAAATGCCCGCAATTCCGGAAGAAGGGTATCTCGCCCAACCTCATACGGTTTTCTCTTTTTCATCCATGCTGGTTGCTGATAGGGCAAGGTACCGCCCGTGTCAATCAGCAAATTCCCCTGCTGATGCGGCAACTGAATGAGCATGCTGTCGCCTTGACCGACATTGACGAAGGTCACGGCACCTGTCGGATTAAGCAGACTGGTGAGAGAAACTAAAGCATAGATAAGGAAAAAGGGGCTTAAAAGCCAAATGGCTGATCGAATACCGATTGTCTTTTCCCAGCAAAGCAGGCAAACAATCAGGATGAAAATGGCGATCAAGAGTACGGGAAAGGACATCGCACCATAATTTAGCTGAAGAACAGGATTTTTATACAGCATGAGTAGCAGCTGTTGCGGAAGGGATAGGGAAAAATCCAAACTATTGGATAAAAAGGGGGATATTTCTGGGAAAACACAAGAAAGAAAATAAATCATAAAACAAAAGGGCAGAATAATAAATGAGAGATAGGGCACATAAAAAACGCTTAAAAAGAAACTGAGTAAAGAGAGTCGGTAAAAATGAAAGATCACAATCGGAAACGAAGCCAATTCACTCATCACAGCAGCCATGAACAGACGGAGCAGCGGCGATTTGTATTTTGCCAGCAGACCTGGCCCGGAAACAATCAACGCGAAGGTTACCGCAAATGAAAGTTGAAAGCCCAAATCAAAAATGACTTTCAGATCACAGAGCACCATTATCAGACAGGATAGGCTCAGACCGTCGGCTAGCGCAAAGAATCGCCGTCCACAGAGTCCGGCGGCCAGCGTCAGACAGGCCGTGAGTCCGGAGCGGACAATGGAGGGTTCCGCTCCCGTCAGGATGACATAGACAGGAATTAAAATGAGAAATAACGATTCTGCATGCTCCCGAGCCATACCTATCCGGCGCACCAAATAGAAGAGTGTACCGAAAACGACAACGATATGCATTCCGGAAACAACAAGGAGGTGAACAAGCCCCAGATACTGATAGGCACCGGATAAATCCGGGTCCATATTCTGATCATCACCGAAGATTAATGAATTGATCATTTCCGCGCTGGTTTGCGAAAAACGGCTGTTAATTTGAACAGTCTCCTGTTGGCGAAAACGTTTCAGATAATCAAGCGATGTCGGGTGTGGATCAGCAAAAGTTGGTGAATCATCAGTTTTAAGCTGCCAGTAGATGTGATGACTTGCCAGATAGGCGCGATAATTAAACGCATGAAAATTTCCCGGCAGCGGCGGTCGCTCTAACGTGCCACTTACTTGGTTGATCATGCCCGGTTTCAATTCACGGGCCAGCCGGTCCTTCTCATCCTCTGATCTCAGCTTGACAATGACTTTTACAGGTTCTCCTGCCGTTGTCTTTAATGTTTCCGTCAGTTGATCCCCATCGATCAGCGGTATATCTTTGATCGTCCCGCTGAGCCGGATATGTCCTTCGTGCAGAATCGTTCCCCTTTCCTGAAATAAGAAACCAGCAGCGATAATGATCAGCAGGAGAAGGCCAACTGCCGTCAGCAACACAAGTTCTCTTTTATGATACAGATACAGGCCAAAACAGACGATCAGCAGCAGCGGTAAAATTCTGATGATCCCTTTTCCTTCGATCAGCCATGCCGAAAAGCAGGCAAAAATAGCCAGAAGATGCCAGCGCCCGGCAAATCTGTTCAATGGTCGGGACCGAAGAGCTGATTTGCCAAAAGTCGTAATTCGTTGAACTCATCACGGTCGGTACCTGATTTCTCAATTTTCCCCATTAAGGTCGTGATAAAGTCTTTCTGGTCTTGGGTGGGTTTCTTATCCCTTTTAAAGATATTGCGAAATGGCACTTTTTTCACCATCACGCCCGCTCTCTCAAATAATTTTTCGGCATAAGGATCATTTTTATAATCGCTGGCATAATATACGCCGCGAATACCCGCTTGAATAATTGCTTTACAGCATTGCAGGCAGGGAAAATGGGTGACATAAATTTCCGCCTGATCGGTCGACTCGCCGAATTTTGCACATTGCAGAATCGCATTCATCTCCGCATGGATCGTCCGCACACAATGTCCGTCTACCATATAACAGCCTTCTTCCGTGCAGTGCTTGCCTCCAGAGATCGAGCCATTGTATCCTCCGGCAATAATCCGCCTATCACGAACAATAGCCGCACCGACAATCAGGCGTGTACAGGTACTCCTCGAGGCAAGCAAATGGCTCTGCGCCATAAAATATTGATCCCATGTCAATCTTTCCATCTCATTATCCTCCGTCGAACAAATTTAAATATCAGATCAGTCTATCCGTTTATATTGTAACAAATGAAGGGATTCAGCGGGATAAAACTTCGTGCCAGATCCGTGTAGCCCCTATTGAATAGTTGCTGACGGTTTAATTTTCTCCAAGGATTTATCGCCAATCCCAGACACGTTCGTCAATTCATCAACCGTCTTGAATTCACCGTGCTGTTCCCTGTATTGCAGAATCGCCTGCGCTTTTGCCGGGCCGATGCCTGGCAGTTCCTGGAGTCCGGTCTCATCCGCAGTATTAATATTGACCATCGGCGCCTCACTCGTTGAACCCGATGAATCTTCCCCGCCTGCCGCTCCAGCTTGCTGGCTGCCGGCGACTGGATACTCGGATGGCTTTTCTCCTTTTTCAGGCACATAGAGCACCATCTCATCCTTAACTTTTTGAGCGAGATTGATTTTATCCTGATCGGCCTTCCCCGTGAATCCGCCCGCCTGATCGATCGCATCGCTGACCCGATCATCCGGTTGCAGCCTGTAGATTCCTGGTTTCTTTATCGCGCCCTTTATATCAATAATAATCTCGCCTGTATTCGTTCCCGCCGTCGCGGATGCTCCCGCTGTCGACGAAGATGCCCCGCTCTCCGGCGTCTGAACGGATTCCGCCTTATCTGTCGAAAAATAGCTCTCGGTCTCTTTAGCCGCTGCTGCTTTTTTCTCGCTTGCCAGATGTCCATGATAAATGATGAAAACAGCTGCTGCAATCGTGCAAAGGATTAATATAATGGTGCTGCGATGTTTTCTCCAAATTTTATCCATAGCCTATTCTCCAATCATTTAACTTTTCAGCTTGTTTCTCAGCTGCCTAGACATATTTCCATCCTTTTCTTCATAAAGATCAAAAAGGATACGGCATAGATCGGGGTGTATGACATGAAGGTCGGCATTATCGGAACAGGAAATATGGGATCGCTGCTTATCGAGGCCTTGATAAAAAGCAAATCCGTCAAGCCCAAACAAATCAATATCACCAATCAGACGGCGAGCAAGGCTGAGGCTTTAAAAGAAAAATATCCGGGTTTGAAACTCTGCGGTTCACCCGCTGAAACGATTCAACGGTCCACTATCGTTTTCCTCTGTGTCAGACCGCTTAATTTCTTTTCTCTGCTTCAATCGGTGCGGGAGGAATGGCGCCTCGAGCAGACAGCGATTTCGATCACTAGCCCGATAACCATAACACAACTGGAACGGCTCATTCCCTGCCATGTCGCCCGGGCGGTTCCGAGCATTGTCAATCAGAGTCTCGCTGGCAGCGTACTCGTGACGTTCGGTACGAGCCTAAACGATTATCAGAAATTCAGGCTATGGGATCTGCTCAGCAATTTTTCACAGCCCCTTGAAGTCAATGAAGCCTGCATTCGGGCGGCTTCAGATATCGCCAGTTGTGGTCCGGCCTTTCTGACTTTTTATCTCGAAAAAATGATTGAGGCAGCAGCTGAGACGACACCATTAACTCGAAAAGAAGCCACCTCACTTGTCACCGAGATGGTGATCGGTTTCGGAAAATTACTTGAACAGCAGATTTATACGCTCTCTGAACTCAGGGAAAAGGTAACCGTCAAAGGGGGAGTGACGGGTATTGGGTTAAATGTTCTGAAACAGGACTATCAGGGGGGATTTGAACGTCTCTTCGCAGAAACGCAGAAAAAGTTTACCCGAGATCATCAGGCAATCGATCCATTATTTAAAGAAGAGGATTAGGGGATCTTCTTCCGTAATCAGGGAAATAAAGACGTTATCTATTTCGCCGGGTTCAATTGGAATTCCTGCTTATTTTCTTTAAAAAGTTAATTTTTTTTAAAAAATTCCTATGAAATAATTTTCTATACAAACCTATCCGATCCATTCTAAAAAAAGAAGCCGATCGAGAAGGATCTGCTCCAGTTGAAACCAAAAAGCCGCTTAAGCAAGCGGCTTTTTTTCTAATGTGTAAAGGGGAGCGTCTCCCCACAGTTTTTCCAATTGATAATAATCCCGTTCATCCTTATGAAAGACATGGACAACCACGTCACCCAAATCAATCAATACCCAACGTGCCTGGTCATAGCCTTCAAGCCGGTAAACATTAATATCCTTTTCTCCAGCTGCCTTTTTAATCGCGGTGGCAATAGCCTGTACTTGTTTTTCTGAATTTCCGTGGCAGATGATAAAATAATCAGCCATAATGGAGATGCCCCTCATTTTCAGCATCACAATATCCTGAGCCTTTTTGTCATCTGCTGCTTCAGCAAGATATTTTACCCATTCCTCACTGTTCATTAAGTCACCTCATCTGTTTTTTCTTCTGGCAAGATCATTATATGCTTCAAATGTTTTTGGATAGACACGCTGACACTTTTCCAACAAATAAATGATCGTTCGCTGAAGTTCCTGAAAGGCAGCCTCCTCTAGGCTTTCTTTCGCTGTTTCACGTACCTCATTAACGCCTGGAAAGTCTCTGCCGGGTTCAATATAATCGGCAACAAAAATAATTTTTTCAAGGAGAGACATTGCCGTTCTTCCGGTCGTATGGTAAGTGATCGCTTGAAGAATTTCCGGATCCTCAATGCCATAAGTCTCCTGTACATAAGCGGCTCCCGCCGGAGCATGCCAGAGCTTATCTGAAAAGTCCAGAAAATCATTAGCGATATCCTGCCGTCTTTCAATGATCGCCTTTAACTCGTCATCCGAAAAATGCTTGGCGATATCGTGGAGCATGCCGGCAAGTTCTGCTTTTTCCTTATCAGCTCCATATTTTTCTGCCAATTTACCCGCCGTCTCCGAGACGCCAAGAGAATGGCGATATCTTCCGTCAGGCAGAATTTTTTCGATAGCCTGTCGCGCTTCTTCAATTTTCATAAAGCCGTCGCTCCTTGATATAGTCTGTTACAGAATCCTGCAAAAAATATTTGCAGGATCGTCCTTCGCTTAGTCTCTCCCGCAGATTACTTGATGAAATGTCAATTGCCGGTAATTCAATCGAGCAGACATCTGCGTATTTCGGCGGATGAGCCGAGTAACCTGGACGGCTGAAGGCAATGAATGAAGTCAAACGGCACAATTCGGCCACTCCATGCCACGTTGGCAAATCATTAAGCATATCCGCACCCAGAATGAAGGAAAAACGGCAGGACGGACACTTTTCATGCAATTCGCGCAAAGTATCAATGGTATAAGAGGCGCCCTTCCGCCTGATTTCTGCTAATTCCAACTTGAACCGATCGTTTGTCGCAATCGCCCGGCGGACCATTTCTACCCGATCCTCCGCACTTGTATGAGCCCTCTTGCCTTGAACATGGGGCGGAATAAAGCTGGGTAGAAACCAGACCTCATCTAAGCCGCAGCTTTCCAGAGCCTCTTGGGCAATGATCAAATGGGCCAGATGAGGCGGATCAAAAGTACCGCCCATTAATCCTATTTTGTTCATAAATGATTTCTTCCTATCTTTTTGGTAGCTCAATCTTCTGATGTTCCTTCGAGCGCCGGTAAAGGATCAGCGTATGACCGATGACTTGAATGAGTTCAGCATGGGTTTCCTGGGCAATCTGCCGGCCGGCATCCTGTGGCTCCTCGCTCGTATTCTGGAGCAGTGAAATTTTGATCAATTCCCTGGACTCCAGCACGGCATCCAGTTCCGAAAAGACCGGTTCATGGAGCCCTGCCTTCCCAATCTGAAAGACCGGTTTCAGCGGATGGGCCAATTTCTTTAAATATTTGACCTGTTTATTTTTTAACAATTCCTGATCTCTCCTCTATCCTCTTCGTGCATCTGTGTTCCAGTTACCGGTATAATTACTCTTTTTTTTGCAAATAACGTTCCGCCGCGTGGATATCTGGAAAAATGCCTGTCCACTTCTGAAAAGCATAAGCGCCTTGCAAGATGAGCATCGGTAAACCATTCATCACTCGATAATCGAGCGTCTCTGCCCTTTTTAAAAAAGCCGTACGCGTTGGACGATAAATTAAATCCACAAAAAAAGCTCCTTTGTGCGCTCCGGCAGGATCAATCAGCAAACCATCCGTCGCCGCAGATAATCCGGCAGATGTGGCATTGATGATCAGTGAATAATTTTCAAGCTCATCCCCAGCTTGTTTCAGACTTAGCTCCTTTGAGTTGCAGAAACGACCGCATTCCCGGCTGAGACGAGACGCCTTATTCAGCGTACGGTTGGCGATATCAATGCGCCTTAACCCGTATGCCGCAAGTGTCAATGCAACTGCATGGGCAGCGCCTCCCGCCCCGAGAATCAAGACATCCTGCCGTTTGCTCAAATGGCCACCGTTCTGATTCTCCAAGCTCTTAATGAACCCTGCTCCATCTGTATTATAGCCAATCAACCGTCCTTCTCTGCAAACGACTGTATTTACCGCACCCAGCCGTTCAGCCGCCAGATCCAGATGATCAAGGAGGGGAAGAATGGCATGCTTATGCGGTGCCGTGACATTGAACCCGCCAACGGTCGCGTCGTCTCTCAATTTTTCAATCGTTAGGCGCAATTCCTCTGCACGCACTTCCTTCGCCTGATAATCAGCCTCGATCCGGCCGCGCGCAAACCAGAAGCGATGCATCAATGGCGACAATGAACGGCTTACAGGAGAACCAATCAAACCATACCATATTTTCATCGAATCATCCCTTGATAATTGAGGTGCGAATCGACACGCCGATCGTTTCCGGTGCATAGGCGGAAACTCTGGCTCCTTTTCCCTTCACAGTCACCCAACCCAGTCCGGAAAAAACAATATCCGAGCTGAAGTCATCTGTACGAAAATCATAGCGTTTCAATTTGGGCAACTCGCCGGGCTCGCTGGGCGGAGAAAGCAGCTGCCCGTATTGCCTTTCAAAAAAGTCCTGAGCATTGTCCATTTTTGTGCGATGAAGCGTCAGCCCACCGGCCGCGTAAACAATGAGTGAACGCCTGCCCGGACCTTCATAATCGATTCGTCCCAATCCGCCAAGAAAGAGGGTCTGATGATCATTCAGTTGGTACACTTTGGGCTTTATCTCTTTTGACGGCATGATTTTCTTATAATCCTTTGTACTGACGAAATGTGCCGCCTGCATCGGATTCAGGATTCCAGGTGTATCATACATCGTCTGACCGTCATCAAGCGGAATGCCGATAAAATCGAGAGTCGTCCCTGGAAAATGCGAGGTCGTAATCAAAGCATCTTCGCCGGCGCTATGAATCAAATGATTGATGAAGGTTGATTTACCGACATTTGTCGCTCCGACAATATAAACATCCTTGCCGTTCCGGTAATAATCCATATTTTGGCTGACTTCATCTATTCCCTGATTTTTTTCAGCACTCATCAGCAAAACGTCTACAGGCTTCAAGCCCAACTCTTTAGCGGAACGCCGCATCCAAGCCGTCAATTTATTCGAATTCGTTGATTTCGGCAGCAAATCTTCTTTGTTTCCGACAAGCAGGACGGGATTATGACCGATGAACCGCTGCAGACCGGATATCCAGCTCCCTGACAAGTCAAAAATATCCACCAAATAAACGACCAAGGCATCCGCTTTGGAAATTTGTGACAATAAATTCAAATAATCATCGGCCGTCATCGGCACATCTTGAATTTCGTTATAGTGTTTCAAACGGAAACAGCGGCGGCAGAGTACAGGTTCACGCTCCAGAGCCGCTTTCGGCGCAAAACCCGGTGCCTGCTCATCCTCTGACTGTATTCTGATGCCGCATCCCGTACAATATATTTCGTCTTCAGGCATGAGTCAATCCTCCCACTTCAGCCAGCCGCGGCGTCGCATTCGAGATAATATAAAGCGTTCGGCAAGCCGGTTAAGCCGGGTAGCCCATCCATCATTTGCTGAAATCGGTACGACAAGAATCGTATGGGCGCCGATTCGGTTCCCGCCCCAGATATCCGTCATGATCTGATCGCCGACCACCACAAGCTCGTCCCGCTGCAGATTCATCAGATGCATCGCCCGTTTAAATCCGACGGACAATGGCTTCTTGGCCCGGAAAACATACGGTATCTTCGCGGTGCCCGTAAATGCTTTGACGCGGCGTTCGCTGTTATTCGTTAAAATCATCGTCGCGATTCCTGCCTGCTGGAGCGAAGCAAACCAGGCCACAAGCTCCGGTGTAATCGAAGCCACGTCCCAGGCAACCAGTGTATTGTCCAGATCGGTGATCAAGCCGCGTATTCCCCGACTTTTCAACATTTCCGGTTTAATATCTAATATCGAATTCACATGCTCTTCCGGTAAAAAAAGTTTCAACAATTATCCAGCACCTCACTGCTCTCATTTTGCCACATGTTGCCGATTTTACCAACCCCTAACGCGATTTAATTGTTAAAAATGTCTGTAAAAGGGTCGCCAAATGACCAGAAAGTTACTTTTTCAATTTTGACTATGCGGAATAACCGGAGAAGAGAACGAAAATGTTTCGACAAAAGATGACAGTCTCCTGTCTTGTGGATAACCTTGTCCACGTTCTTACCTGATAGATTACAGCCCTTTTAATTATTTATAAACAAAGCATCCACAGTTTATCCACCTTCAGCTGTGGATAATTCGTTGATTGTTCCTCTTTTGAGAACATGATAAAGTGGTATACAGAAGTTAAACGAGAAGAGAAATGGAGGCATCCGGAGACGGGATAAAATGGAAAATTTATCGGATGATCTGTTAATCGAATCCTATCACAAAGCCAAGCAATATCAATTAAGTGAAGATTTTATCGATCTGATTGAAAAGGAACTGGAACGACGGAAACTGAAAGCCATTATTGCCAGATGAATCATCTGTCTGCCCGGTGTGAACTTTTTTATGATTCATTTCTGTCCGCAGTTTGGAACAGAAGACATGGGTTTCCTTATCTCTATCATTTGAGACTTGTATCTTCCGCAAAAGTATCGGCAGTTCAGACGGGTTGAGTATCTTTCCAAGCACTTGTTTTTCTTCACCTCTGTTTTTTCATCGTTCAAGTGTTCAGAATTTTCCTTATTTTGTTGACTGAAACATTTTTCCAAAGACTTGATTATCCCTAAACACCGGAGACGCACCATTTAACTGCCGGAATGGAAAACCGATCATTCGAGTCGGTGGACAGACACAGGACAGGACAAATGCCCATACACTAATAGACAGCTAATGACTTAATCAAGGATCTTTCACAGAGGAGTGAATCATCATGCTGTCGATTATTGGGGGCCTCTCTTTCCTGTTCAAACAAGTGCTGCTGCTTGTCTCCTATGTCAAAAACAATGCATTCCCTCAACCACTTTCTGAACAGGAAGAACGCAAATGTCTCGAACGAATGGCAAAAGGCGATCCGGAGGCACGTAATATGCTGATTGAACACAATTTGCGCCTAGTTGCACATATCGTCAAGAAGTTTGAGAATACCAAAGAGGATACGGATGATTTGATTTCAATCGGTACAATCGGGCTCATTAAGGCGATCGAAAATTATTCAACCGGACGCGGAACGAAGCTCGCTACTTTTGCCGCGCGATGTATTGAAAATGAGATTCTGATGCATTTTCGAAGTCTTAAAAAAACACGCAAGGACGTTTCACTTAATGATCCGATCGGGCAGGATAAGGAAGGAAACGCCATCGCTCTGATTGATATCCTCAAGTCGAAAAGTAAGGATATCGGCGAAGAAGTCTCATTGACAGAGGACATTCGGAAAATCCGCAGTTCACTCTATGTCCTTGATCCGAGAGAAACAGAAGTAATCGTCGACCGCTATGGATTAAACAACCAGGATGAACTGACCCAGCGGGAAATCGCTGAAAAACTTTCGATCTCCCGCAGCTATGTCTCTCGGATCGAAAAAAGAGCATTGATGAAAATCTATAATGAGCTCCGCAGAAAATCGGGTTATTGACCCGATTTTTTATTTTATACGTTAAGAATGTATATAAAATTGAAGAGGAATTAAGTATAAGAAAAACTAAGGCGCGGCCGGCATTCAAAGGACTTGGCTACGCCAAGTTTTTCTAACCGTCCATGAATCCTCCCGCCGGTCACCACATTATTCCGATTATTTGATCAATCCAATAAACACCGCTAAGATAAAAAGAGAACGGTTACCGGCGTTGCGTTGCTGATAGCGAAGGGAAAATTTCAGTGGACCTCCTTTTTAAAACGAAATTTTTCCGTAACCAAAAGGACAAGCAGCCGCAGTGATAAAGGAGTGATGAAAATTGGCTCGATCAGAACAGCTAAAAGACATCCATCTGCTGGTCGAAGGACGGGTTCAGGCCGTGGGGTTCCGCTATTTCACTTTACAGCTCGCCCAGTCTCTCCATATTACAGGGTGGGTACGCAACCGTGATGACGGAAAGGTAGAAATCAAAGCCGAAGGCACAGAGGAACAGATCAAAGATTTTATAAGGGCTGTCAAGAAGGGAAGTGCCTTTTCGCGCGTCAAAAGCGTCGATCTCTATACCTATGATCATCCTGAGCATTTCTCAAGCTTTGAGATTCTCAATTCGCTATGATTAAGATTGAGTTCCATTTAAAACATCGACTTATTAGGAGGAAATAATCATGTATGATGTTGCCATCATCGGCGGAGGGCCTTCCGGGCAGAGTGCCGCACTGTTCGCCGGAAAATCCGGGCTGAAAACCTTGTTGCTCGATAACGAAAAGGGCCTGACCAAGCGTGCTTTTGTGAAGAACCACTACGGGCTGGAAGAAACGACAGGCGAGAACCTCGTCACCACAGGCCGGAAACAAGTCGAACGATTTGGCGCGAAAATCAAGAAAACTCAGGTGACTTCCGTTACCAAAAAGGATGATCAATTTTCCATTGAAACGGATGACGGTGAATCTTTCGCCGCAAAACAAATCATCATGGCAACCGGCTCGAACGCAAAGCTCGCTCAAACGATCGGTTTGAAGACGAAAGAGGGCCGGGAGAAATATGTGAAGACCGTTATTGAGACCGATCCCGAAGGCCATACTAGTATTGAAGGAATATGGGCCGCCGGTGTCGCTGCAGGCGTCAGCGTGCACACAATTGTGACCAGCGGTGACGGAGCAAAAACGGCGATTAATCTGATTAGCGAATTGCACGGCGAACGCTATACCGATCATGATAAGCTTCCTGCAAATTAAAAGATAAGAATCCTCTATCGAGCGCTTTTTACTCGAGTAGAGGATTCTTTTTTATTTCATCAAAAAACAGAATGCTTTCCATTTATCTGCGGATATCTGACCCGTTGCGGCGATCTCCGCTTCAGTTAGTCCTCCATCTTTTCACGCAATTTCGCTGTTCGCCAGTAGAAAAAGAGAGACATAAGCAAGAACAGCAGACTAGAAAGTGAAAGCATCATCTGTTTTTCAGGCAGATCGGAGAATTTAGGAAGCAGCGTGCCCACCTGCAGAAACGCACCGAGATATAAGCAGAGAAAACCCGTTCTTCGGCAATCTGATAGTTTATCAGCAATTACTTTCTGTTGATCATTCATCAGGATCCCTCCATTCGCTAGCTCCTACTTTAACACGAGTTGAGGTCAAATGGTTATGGTAGTTTTTGGTGTTCCCTTTCTCAGCTGCGGTAAGATCAAAAGAAGAGCCTTCTCCCTATTAGGAAAGAAGGTTCCTCCTGTAGTTTCTATCAGTCTTCCAGAGCCTGCTCCAGATCCTGTATCAAATCATCGCTGTCTTCAATACCGATGGACAGACGGATCAGACCGTCCGTGATCCCCAGAGCGTCACGCCTCGGTTTTGGAATGGACGCATGAGTCATCTTCGCCGGAACAGAAATCAAACTTTCCACTGCCCCAAGACTTTCTGCCAATGTAAAATACTGAGTCTTGTTCAGTATCCGCTCGACCAACTGCTCACTGCCGACATCAAATGAAATCATGCCGCCGAACCCATCCGCTTGTTGGCTTGCTAGTAGATGTCCGGGATGCGACTCCAATCCTGGATAATAGACCTTTTTGACTTTCGGATGCAGCTCAAGAAAATGGGCGATCCGCCGGGCGTTGAATTCGATCTGTTCCATCCGCAGCGCCAAGGTCCGTACGCCGCGGATCAGAAGCCAAGCATCCTGCGGCCCAGGAATCGCTCCTACGGAATTCTGAATGAAACCGACTCGTTCTGCCAATTGATCGGAATTTACGGCGACAAGGCCGGCAACAACGTCACTGTGACCGCCGATATATTTGGTGGCACTGTGCAAAACAATATCCGCACCCAGCTGCAACGGATGCTGCCAGTAAGGCGTCGCAAAGGTATTATCGACAATTAAAAGAAGATGATGTTCATGAGCAAATGCAGCCGTCTTAGCAATATCGGTGATCTTGAGCAGCGGATTAGTCGGTGTCTCTAGATAAATCGCTCGCGTCTGTTCTGTCAGAGCCTCCTGAACTGCTGAAGGATCACTTGTGTCAACAAACGATGCGGAAAGACCGAGCCGCTTAAAGACCTTGTCAATGACGCGGAATGTTCCCCCATAGACGTCATCTGTGATGATAATGTGATCGCCGCTGTCCAGCAGCATGAGAACGGATGAAATAGCCGCCATCCCTGATCCGAAGGCGAAGCCGGCCTTTCCATACTCCAATTCCTTAATCAATTCTTCCAGCGCATGACGCGTCGGATTCGCCGTCCGTGAATAGTCATAACCTTTCGTCTTGCCGATTGCTTCCTGCTTATAGGTACTGGTCTGATAGACAGGTACCGTCACACTGCCTGTTGCCGTATCGCCAGTGATTCCGGCATGAATCATTCTCGTTTTCGGTTTCAAATGCTTTCGCTCCCTTATTTTTCTATAATTAATCGTATATTTTTTCGCTCAGATAGCGTTCACTGGAATCCGGAAAAAGAACGACAATGTTTGTTCCCGGTCCTGCTTCGGACGCCTCACTCAATGCAGCATGAAGTGCAGCGCCTGAAGAACTCCCAATCAAGAGTCCTTCTTTCACTGCTGCTTCCTTCAAACGGCGAAAGGCATCCTCATCCGCAATTGAATAAACTTTATCGAAATACTGGGTTTTTACAAAAGAAGGGATGAATTCCATGCCTATTCCTTCCGTTCGATGCGCCTGCGCTTCCCCGCCATTTAAAATGGATCCGACGGGTTCAACAACGACCGTCTTGACCGCGGGATTCTTGCTTTTTAGAAAGCTCGCTGTTCCCGTAAATGTACCCCCTGTTCCTGCACCGGCCACAAGAATATCGATCTGACCGTTCAAATCCTCCCAGATTTCCGGGCCCAATGTTTCAAAATAGGCTTCCGGATTTTCGGAATTGGCAAATTGATTCGGCACATAGCTGCCCGGGATTTGCTTGGCTAATTCCTTAGCTTTTGCCACCGCACCCGCCATTCCTTTTTCGGTCGGTGTATGAACAACTTCTGCACCGAGTGCCCGCATCAGCGTTTGTTTCTCGGCACTGAATTTCTCCGGAACACAGAAAATAACCCGCAGATTCTTACCCACTGCGGCAAGTGCGATTCCGATCCCGGTATTGCCAGCGGTCGGTTCAATCAGTGTGCCGCCCGGCTTCAATTTTCCTGATTCCAATGCCGAATCGACAAATTTTTCCCCCAGCCGATCCTTGACACTTCCCCCAGGATTAAAATACTCGCATTTGGCAAAAAGCCGCACGCCCTCCGGCAGGGAAAAAGCCGTTAATTCAACAAGCGGCGTCTTGCCGACCAATTCATGAACATTTCTGTAAACGACCACGAGATACACCTCAATATAGAAAATGGATTTTATTAAGACTGCCTGCATTCCCCGGTTGAACGGCAACAGACCGTAACCGGATAAGCCAACACATTCCGCTTGGCAATCTCAAATTCACTAAATCCATGATATGTATGCTGTTGGAAAGGTGGAATTGCCGCTCGCAGCAGTATAGATTCGCTCATTTTTCTTTTAGCTCCTTTAATAAAGCGAGAACGAAGCTGGCCGAATGCGCAGCTGCCGTTTTCAAAAATTTATCGAATGAAATATTCGAAGACTTACCCGCAATATCCGACAACGACCGGACGATTAGGAAAGGCACGTCAAAGCGATAACAGGTCTGAGCAATCGCTGCCGCCTCCATCTCCACGGTCTTCATCCTCGGAAAAACCTTTTTCAACGCCTCAATTCGTTCCGGATCCGACATGAACGCATCACCGGAACCGATCGCCCCTTGAATGATTTGGTGATTTTCTGCCATCTGTTGCGCGACAACCGTCGCCAGTTCCACTAATTCCTGATCGGGTAAAAAAGAGGCTGGCATTCCGGGAACTTGACCCTGCTTATAATTGAACGCAGTCGCATCGACATCGTGATGGAAAACCTCCGTCGAAATGACAACATCCCCAATGGCGAGTGTCTGATCCGTTCCTCCTGATGAGCCGGTATTAATCACTTGATCTGGTGCATAATGATCAATCAGCAGTGTTGTTCCGATTGCCGCATTCACTTTACCGATACCTGACTGCAGGAGCACGACGTCGTGTCCCTGCAATTTCCCGTTGTAAAAGTGGCAGCCGGCAATCTCCAGCTCCGTTCGGTCAACCATTTTTTCCTTTAGAATGGCTACCTCTTCTTCCATTGCTCCGATAAGGCCCAATTTCATGTCAACAATCCTCCATCAATAAAAATTCACTCGCAAATCTTGCCCGTAAGATTTTTTTCTAAAAACGATCAAAAGCTGCAACCTGCTTTTTCTCAATAAGGTTAGAAAATGACAGTCTAAGCTTCCTTATCCGCGACAATCAACCAGACAAAACGGTTCAATTGTTTGAAATAAGGCACAAAATGATAGTTTCGGAAAGCTTGATACAAATCCGTACGCAAAGAATAATACTCCGTCTGCAGATCATGGAGCAGGTGAGAATACCCTTGTTTCCGCGCCCACTTCTGAATCTTCTGCTTTTCAAACGCGTTATCAAATAAGGTATCCGCAAAGACTATTCTGCCATGTTTCGAAAGTAGCGGAAAATAGATCGATAAAGCCTGCCTTTTTTCCTGATCCGTCAGATGATGAAACGCAAAACTGCTGACAATCGTGTCAATCGGCTGCTTGGGCTGGGGAAAATCGAGAAAGTCCCCATCAGACAATTGAATACCCGGAATTTTTTCACGGGCCTTTTTCCGCATATTCACTGAAGGCTCGATTCCATAAACCGTCAGGCCCTTTTCGATCAGCTTGGCTGTCAGATTTCCGGTACCCGGTCCGAACTCGAGCACCACTCCTCTTGCCTGACTCGCTACCTGTTCAAGTATTTCCGGATAGTGTTCAAAAACTTCTTTATATTCACGGCTTTGGCCAGCTACTGTCTGATCATAGTCCTCCGCCCATTTTTCAAATCCCTCAATAAATTCGCGTCCCATAGCTCACACTCCATCATCCATTAGTATTTGAATATCCGTTAAATCTTATAATAATGGTATGATTAATTGATTTATTGGTTCCAAGTTAACACAGGGCATCAAAAGATTCAAAGAAAAACACCTGTCCTAACAAAAAAAATGAATCAATGATCGCCGGGATCCCTCCCGAACAGGAAAAGAAAAACCGCTGCACAAACGCAATCGGTTTTGTTCTTCACACTTATTCTCAGGGTTTTCTGACGTTATCTGCCTGCCACTTGCCATTCTGATAAACCAAATGAACAACATAGACAGAATTTGAAGCACTTTTCGGTGCAACACGAGCAAGCGAACTGTTTGGAGAACCTCCGTTCCCGAGCCAAAGAATGGTCATCTGATTCTGATCGATACCCGTCGCCTCGGCAATTGCCTGAATCTGAGCATTCCAATCCGCTGATCCCTTATCGTAAGAAGCCTGATGATTTTCATCCGAACTCTCTGAGGATTCGCTGGAGATCGAGGACGAACTGCTTTGATCATTGGATACCTTGCTTGAATCCTTTGCCGCCCGGCTGCTTGACGTGGAACTTTTATGTGATTGACTCTGGCTTGTCTTCACAGCTTGATCAGCACTGCGATTGGGCGATGACGCGGTAAATATGGAAATAAGAATGATACAGCCAACAGCAAGAATTAAGAGTGAAACTATGCCGATCGTCCAGTTCAGCAGTCGGTCTGCCCGGCTTTTACGCTGTTCAAGGCGCGATGACCCATCCCCTCTATGGTTTCTCATGTAGATTATCCTCCTCATTAAAAAGACTGGCCTAAGCGATGGAAGAAGTCCTGTTCGTCAGGCACAGGCCTGATCAAAATCATGGCCTTTAATAATATTATCTCGTCCTATCTTTTCAAAAAAAATCTGTCAATTATAGCATTCGCTCTGAAGCCCGCTTCATGGCTGTCACCCGTCCGAGACAGACAAGATACTCTTCATAAAATATGCCCTGCTTTACAATTCATTCACAGATAGGCCTCAAATCAAACAAGTCAATCCCGCTTGTTTTGCAAAAAAAGCGCGAAACTTCCCTCACGCCAAAACAGGATAAGTTTGCGCTTTCTATCATTCCTTTTAAAAATCAAAACACACCGTTTTACTGAACCTTTAATATTTTTACACGGATATCTCCGCCTGGTGTGCTGACACTGACTTCCTCGCCGACTGACAGACCGATCAGTCCTTTAGCCATCGGTGAGTCATTGGAGATCTTTCCCGTAAATGGATCGGATTCTGCGCTGCCAACGATTTGATAAGTTTCTTCGTCACCGTCCGGCAATTCTTTGAACGTGACTGATTTTCCAATTTTAACGACATCGGTCGTCTCATCGTCTTCAATAATGACTGAATTGCGAATCATCTGTTCCAATTGCAGAACACGAGCCTCAACAAAAGCTTGTTCATCTTTAGCGGCATCGTACTCAGAGTTTTCAGAAAGGTCGCCAAAACCACGAGCGATTTTAATACGTTCGACAACTTCCTTCCTTTTCTCTGTTTTCAAATATTCCAATTCTTGTTCCAGCTTTTGCTTGCCTTCTGCTGTCATATAGTGAAGCTTTTCTGCCATTTCTCATTCACGCTCCTGACTGAATTTTACCTGAATAGGGGGATCCCCTGTACTTAAAAATGATACAACAGAATACGGCGACGGCCGATTGGGTTCTTATAGCCACCCATTTCTTCAGCGAACGATGCCGCTATATTTAAAAAATCATCAATCTTTTTGATTCAAATGATCGGCTTTATCCAGCACGGTTCGTATTTTAGTCGCCATCAAATCGATCGCTACTTTATTTCTGCCGCCTTCCGGAATGATGATGTCCGCATAGCGCTTGGTCGGCTCGACAAATTGCAGATGCATCGGCCGTACAGCGGTCAGATACTGATTAATGACCGATTCGACACTTCTCCCCCGTTCCTGTGTATCACGGAGCATCCGCCGAATAATCCGCAAATCCGAATCCGTATCCACAAATACTTTTATATCCATCAAATCACGAAGACGCTGATCTTCAAGAATTAGAATTCCCTCTAGGATAATGACGTCCTTTGGTTCAACGGGTACAATTTTATCAGATCTTGTATGGACTGTATAGTCGTACACCGGTTTTTTTATCGGAAGAAACTGAAGCAGCCTCTGAATATGTGCAATCAACAGATCTGTATCGAAGGCCAGCGGATGATCATAATTGGTCAGCAGCCGTTCTTCAAAGGGTTTATCGTCCTGTGCTTTATAATAAGCATCTTGCTGAATCACAGCAATCGATTTATCCGGGAAACCATGATAAATCTCCCGGGTAACCGTTGTCTTGCCGGAACCCGATCCACCGGCAACCCCGATCACAATCGGCTTTCTCCTGTTCATCGTCAAGACTCCTCCGTTTCTTTCGGCCGCTTTTTTGTACTGATCGCCAGGCCATCACCAACTGTCAGAAAGACCGTATCAAAATCGGTCCGTTCCGCGAGAAAATGATTATAGTCGTCTACCTTATGGACGAGTCGGTTCAATTGTTTCTTTCGGACGTCATCGATATGACAGACCAAACCGTGAAAGAAAACATTATCGGTGACAATGATTCCACCCGGCCGCAACCACCGCGCATAGGTATTGAACAATTTCTCATACTGCGCTTTGGCCGCATCGATCAGAATTAAATCATAGGGAGCGTTTTGTTTCACCGCATCCAGCTGATCCGTAGCGTCCCCTTCGACGATCTTAATCGAATCACTGAGTCCCAGTTCACGAATATGCGTTTGTGCGGAACAAATCATTTCCGGATCGCGTTCAATGGAGGTGATTTTCGCCGATGAACCAGCTGCAAGCCGCATTCGGATTGCCGAATAGCCGATCGCGGTTCCAAGTTCCAGAATACGTTCCGCGTTTATCCAGCGAATCAATTGTTGAAGCAGCGCCACTGCAGAGGGCTGCATAATCGGTATATAGATTTCTCTGGCCTGCTTTTCCATGCGCCGGAGTAAATCATTTTCCGCTGATGAAAAAGCGGAAGCATAAGCCGATAATTCTTTAAAATCTGTCAATCAAAATCTATCCCTTCCAAAGCACACGTGACAACCATTCATTTATGATTTCGCCCATTCCTGCTGATATTTGGATACAATTTTCTGATGCTCGGCATAGGTCTTGGAGTAATAGACCTTCCCGTTCGGGCGGGCATAGAAAAAGAAATTCTTTGAAGAGACCGGATCAAGCACCGCCTTAATGGCGTCAAGAGCCGGACTGCCAATCGGACCGACCGGCAATCCCTTCCGACTATAGGTATTATACGGATTATAGACTTTATAAGCTCGGCGAAAATCGTGGTGCGAATACTCCTGAACCTGTTTCTGCTCACCATAAGCTACCGAGGGATCCGTTTGCAGCCTCATTCCCTTCTTTAAACGATTCTCAAGAACGCCGGCAATTCTCTTCCTGTCCTTTGTATTCGGAGCCTCCTGTTCGATCATCGATGCCAAGGTCAGAACTTTATGGACTGAACCCAGTTTGTTCCGATGAATCGGACCCGCCAGATTATCCAGCTCCTTACCGGTTTGATCAAGCATTTTATCAACGATTTGATCAAGCGTTAAAGGGTTATTTACTTTATCAAAAGAATAGCTGCCCGGTGCAAGATAGCCCTCCAAGGGATATTTAACTCCTTTGGCCAAAATGGCGTTCGTCAGAAACGGATAGCGTGACATATAATGGCTTTTTACATAATTTTTATCAGCCAATTGGTTAAGAATTTTCGTTTTCGACTGGCCGGTAGCCGTCGCAATCTGTTCCGCTACATTGGTCACCCACATTCCCTGCCGAACACCGATAACCACAATAATTCGCCGATTTTTACCTTTTTTTAAATCATCCATTAAGTGGCCGACCGAGTATGAACGATTAAATATATAGGTCCCTGAACGATAGGCATTCAGATGATTCCATCTGGCATAAAACTCAAAGGCCCAGGCCTTGCGAATCAGTTTTTTCTTTTCTAAGAGCCGGCCAATCGTCCCAATACCTGATCCTTCATTTACTTTCAGGATCACAGGATGATTATCTTTCGGGTTGACCGGTGATAATAAGGACACATAATAACGTGAAAAGCCCCAGGCGCCAAGGGCTGCGAGAACAATCAGGCCGCTTATGATCCCTAGAATGAGCCGCCGTTTTTTCTTTTCCAGCTTCAAATGAGACGCTCCCTTCAATCGAGTACCTCACCCATTATACACTATGTTTTTCCAAGGCTCGTGCTTTTTCTGACAAATTTCGATAACTTATGCCGGCAGAGGTTGGTCTTTCCATACGTATCATTTTCAAGGCACCCGGGTATGGAAGCATCCGGTATTGTAAAAGAAAGAGCCCTGTCATGATCTGGGCTCCGCTTATTTATTCTCCCTCGTCTTCTTCGTCACTGAAGGTGTTGATCATCTCTTCGACCATATCCCACTCTTCGTCGGTCTCGATCGGAAAGAGTTTAAATTCTTCTCCATCATTTCCCTCTTCGTAACGAAAAGCGAAAACTTCATCTTCATCGGTTTCCTCATCGGGATCCGCTTCTTCCACCGGCGAGCACACGACATAGGACTTCTCGGTTTCTGGTACATCAAAATAGAAAAGTACATCAAATAAGTTTTCTTCCCCATCCATTGGAATGACAATTCGTTCCTGTTCTTCATCACTGGGAAGAATAATTGGATAATGATTGTGTTCACTCATCTCTTTTTTGCTCCAATCTTTTTTTATCCAGATAGCTTTGCAGAATTAATACCGCAGCTTCTTTATCGATCACTTTTTTTCTTTTCTTACGGCTGACATCCGCCGCAATTAGAATGCGTTCTGCAGCCATTGTTGTCAGGCGCTCATCCCAGAGATCGACCGGCAAGCCGCATTTTTTTCGCAGGCTTTTTGCGAAACCGCGCGAAGCCTCCGCTCGCTGCGACTCACTGCCAATCAAATCTTTCGGCAAACCGACAACGATGAATCCGACTTGCTTTTGCTCAATTAATTCCAAAATCCTAGCAAAGAGTAAATTTTTCTGATGTTGGACATATCGAATCGTCTCAACACCCTGTGCCGTCAGCCCAAGCGGATCACTGATCGCCACGCCGACGGTCACCGAACCAAAATCCAGTCCCATGATTCTCATTCTTTATCCCACTTTTTCTTAAGATAGGCGGTCACCAGTTCCTCGATAATCTCATCCCGCTCGATTCGCCGAATCAATTTGCGGGCATCTTGATAGCGGGGGATGTAGGCGGGATCTCCTGAAATCAAATAGCCGACGATTTGATTAATCGGGTTATATCCTTTTTCTTCCAGTGCATCGAATACCTGAAACAAAACCTCACGGACATTCTGCCGATCCGGTTCGCCAAAATTGAACTTCATCGTTTTGTCCATATGCCCATCATCCCCCAATATGCCCAATGTCTGATCAGTCAAAACAAAAAAACAACCTTGGAATCTCTTTCACCGCTGCCGGTCAATCGTTTTAATGAACAACGGTTTTTTCAATCAAATCCGTCACTGCATGCAGAGCATCCGCAACTTTCTCTGGCTGCCGCCCACCGGCTTGTGCCATATCTGGGCGTCCGCCTCCGCCTCCGCCACAGATTGCAGCAACCTCTTTCACAATTTTTCCAGCATGGAAACCCTTTTTAATGAGATCGGGTGTCACACCGGAAACCAGTTGAACCTTATCTTCATCGACCGAAGCCAGTACCACCACGAGCGATTTAAAATGATTTTTCAACCCATCAGCCATCGTTCTCAATTGATTCATATCCATCTTATCGACTTTAGCCGCGATATAAGCCACATCTCCAGCTTTGCGAACAGACTGCTCAAGTTCATTGCTTTTTGCATGTCCTAATTTTGCCATTAAGGCCGCATTATCCTTCTCCAGATTGCGAATTTGCTGATGCAAGCCCTCCAAGCGCTCCGGCAACTGATCTGTCGTTACTTTCAAACTCCGAGCGATGGTCTGAAGCTGCATCTTTTCCTGGTTCAGCTTTTCATAAGCCTTCTTACCGGTCAATGCTTCGATTCTACGCGTCCCTGCCCCAATTCCACTCTCAGAAACGATGGTAAACACGCCAATCTCTGCCGTATTGCCAACATGGCAGCCACCGCATAATTCCAGACTGTAGTCGCCGCTTTTAACGAGTCGAACAATCTTTCCATATTTCTCGCCGAATAAGGCCATCGCGCCCATTGCTTTGGCCTGATCGATCGGCATCTCGGTTGTCGTCACTGGCAGCTGTTCCCATATTTTCTCATTCACAATCCGCTCGACGTGCTTCAATTCCTCTTCTGTCACCTGTCCGAAATGAGAAAAGTCAAAACGGAGCCGTTCAGGTGAAACATAAGACCCTGCCTGATTCACGTGCTTGCCCAGCACATCCTTCAGCGCCTGATGCAGCAGGTGAGTGGCCGTATGATTCTTTTGAGCCGCATGCCTGCCCTGCTGATCAATCGATGCTGTAAAGCGATCGCCGACGCGAACCTCGCCCTTTTCTACGGTACAGGTATGAAGATTCTGACCATTGGGTGCTTTCTGAACATCAGTCACTCGAAGACGTGCATGGTCATTGACCAACGTCCCCTGATCGGCTATCTGTCCCCCACTCTCCGCATAAAACGGTGTGCGATCCAGCATCAGCCGCACCTCTTCCCCTTCGGTGGCAGTATTCACCGACTCATTGTCAGCAATCAAGGCGAATACTTTAGCTTCTTTCACCGTAAACTCTGTATAGCCAACAAACGTACTTTTTTCTGTAATATTGCGCAATGTATCGCTCTGTACCTGCATTGATTTCTGATTGCGGCGGGCCGATCGTGCACGATTTCTCTGCTGATCAAGCTCCTGCTCAAAACCCTGCTGATCAATATCCAGCCCTTGATTTTTCGCATATTCTTCAGTCAATTCAGCCGGAAATCCGAAGGTATCATACAATTTGAAAACCGCACGCCCAGATAATTCGGATTTGCCAGCGGCCTTGGCCTCTTCAATCTGCTGGGTCAGAATGGACATGCCCTCATGGATGGTTTCCTGGAAGCGTTCTTCTTCTGCGCGGACGACTTTTTCAATAAAATCCGCTTTCTCCAGCACTTCCGGATAGAAGTCTTTCATGATCGAACCGACGATTGGTGCAAGCTGAAAGAGAAACGGCTTGTTCAGTCCGAGATCCATGCCATAGCGCACGGCTCGGCGGATCAGGCGACGCAGCACATACCCACGCCCTTCATTCGAAGGGAGCGCACCGTCGGCAATGGCAAACGTGACGGTACGTGCATGATCGGCAATCACTTTAAAAGCGATATTCCGTTCATCCTTCTTATATTTGGATCCTGATAATTCTTCGATTTTACGAATGAGCGGCAGGAACAAATCCGTATCAAAATTCGTCTCAGCATCCTGAATCACGCTGACCACGCGTTCAAGTCCCATCCCCGTATCAATATTTTTTTTAGGAAGCGGCGTATGGCTGCCGTCCGGATTGTGATTGAACTGCGAGAAAACCAGATTCCAGATTTCCAGATAACGTTCATTCTCACCGCCAGGATACAATTCCGGATCATCCGGATCATTGCCGAATGCCGATCCGCGATCATAAAAAATTTCAGTATTCGGGCCGCTTGGGCCTTCTCCGATATCCCAAAAATTATGTTCCAATTTAATTATCCTTGCGTCGGGTAACCCGATTTTATGATGCCAGAGCTGATAAGCTTCATCGTCCTCCGGATGGATCGTCACTGACAATTTTTCCGGTTCAAAGGCAATCCAGTCCGGGCTGGTCAAGAATTCCCAGGCCCAGGTGATCGCGTCTTTTTTGAAATAATCGCCAATCGAGAAATTGCCGAGCATTTCAAAAAAAGTGTGGTGCCGTGCGGTATAGCCGACGTTCTCAATATCATTCGTCCGGATCGCCTTCTGAGCATTGCAAATTCGCGGATTGGTCGGCACAACACGCCCGTCAAAATATTTTTTCAATGTAGCCACACCGCTGTTGATCCAGAGCAGCGACGGATCGTCTACAGGGATCAATGACGCACTGGGCTCAACCGCGTGACCCTTCCCCTTGAAAAAATCCAAAAACATTTGCCTAACCTCAGAAGAACTGAGTTGTTTCATCACTCGAACCCCCACTCATTTTACAAAAACCAAAAACAACATCCACCGGCTGGCAAAGAAGTAGTCTGTTTATTGCCGTCATCGCCATAACGTTCACTGAGCAACGAACAAATAACGAAAAAAGCTTCCATCCCATCACCATGAAAGGACGAAAGCATCTCGCCAAGAACTACTTCCATTGCCGAAAGCTGCCAGAATCCCGCTGTTTTCCGCATTCTGACAGGAAACCGGTTGGTACGGAAGACTGCTCTTCCTGATATTGCAACATCGAAGAATGGTCTGCCGTTCGAACAGCCAATCAACAAGCCATTCTTGCAGCCCCTTCACTGTCGCTATTCTTTTCGTCTCGGTTTCATTCTGACGTTATTATAGTTGACATTTCCCTTATTTGTCAATTGTCCATGGCGGTCTCGCAGATGATGAAAACAAGTTCGAACGATAATGAAGCAGGGAATCGCCAGCAGCATGCCGACGATTCCCGCCAATTCACCACCGATTCCGAGAGAAAGCATAATATAGAGCGGATGAATATCGACACTCTTTCCGACGACCAGCGGTTCAACCACATTACTCTCCAGAAACTGGATCAGAAGAATCATCAACACCACACCTAGAACTGCATAGATCGACTGGGTCGCCGCAATCAGCGCGGCAGGCAGGGCACCAATGATCGGTCCGAAATACGGGATTAAATCGGTTATTCCGATGAAAAAACCAAAGACAATCGGATAAGGGATCTTAAGCAGCCAGAGACCGAGCGAACCCATAATGGCAAGAATCCCGCATACGATCAGCTGTCCGCGGATATAATCACCGATCGAGCGATCCATTTCGATACAGAGAGCTGCCGTCCGCTCCCTCCATTTCGCGGGAACTAGGTGTAGGGCACCCCTTAGGATCCGATCCTCATCCTTCAAAAAATAAAAGGCGAGGAAGGGAATGATCAACAGGGTGAATAGAGATTGAATCAATCCCGAGCACCAATCCAGCACGCGATCGGATATCCCGGCCAGACTATGCTGGATCCGCACCAGAGCTTTATTCACCTGATCATGGGCCGCTTCCGGTGTTGATCCATAGATATGATCAAGATTCTGATCATACAATCGATGATACTTGGCAAAATCATCATCCAACCCCTTTAATTCGTGCATGAATATAGGCCCGCCTTTATAGAAAAGAAATACCGCAGCACCAAAAAAAAGAACGTAGATTCCCAGAATAGCAAGGGTGCGCGGCATCCCCGCCTGATGCAGACGGCGGACAATCGGATGGAGCAGATAAGCAATCACTCCGGCTACAGCAAAGGGAAACAGCACGCGCAGTACAAAACCTGTAATCACACCAATGAAAGGCAAGAGCCGGTAAAAAAGATAACCATTAAGAAAAAGAAGCAGAATAATCGTTAATACCTTCATCCATTGCACTGCAGACCACTTCCGCATGTTCCATCCCTCCATGCGTAGTGTTGCCCGTGAAAGGAAAAATCATCCGTTTCCTATCTACGGATGATCCCTATCTTCTGACGATCAGTTGCCACGCACCAGCCAGAGAATTCAAGCTGCCCGATTAGAAACCGTTTGCTTTCGCTTCAAGCTGAGCCTCTTCGAACAAATCATCTAATGTGGTCAGCGTCCCATCTTCTTCAACCTGGCTGAGCGACAATTTTCCTTCTTCTAAGGTCAGCTCGATAAAGCAATTCCAGCAATAGAACTGGTTCGCGCTGATCTTACCAATATTTTTACTTGCGCAATTCGGACAATGCATTTGCTTTCACCCCAAATCTTGCAGAGAAGCATCGCGCGCTCCTCAGATTTTGTGCTACTCGCATCATTGCCCATTCAATCATTTATTTATACCTGATAGCCAGTGAAAAAATTTACACCGCATCTTTAAATTCATTTAAATCTCGGCCGGCAATTTCCGGACTGGCCCATGCGGATATCAGAGTAATTGCTGAGAAAAGGATCAGCATCACCGGGATAGGCCACCAGGACCCCGCCAAAGCACAAAAACCGGAGGCAGCGAATGGCGCAAGACCTGCTGGCAGGATCCCGCCAAATTCTTTGGAAAGTGCAAGCTGCGTATAACGGTTGCGTGATCCAAAAAGCTCTGTCATGGCTGCATTTTCAAGTGAAAATAAATGCAGCACACAGATATTAAGGGCTAACACAATTCCCAAAATAACGCCCCATGTCTCTCCAGACACAATCAAAAGCATAAGCGGCCACGCCGCAATGATAGACAGAATCGTAACCGCGCAATAGATTTTTCTTCGGCCGAATCGATCGCCAAGAAATCCAATAAAGGGAATGGTCAGAAAACCGAGAAGTGATCCATAAACAAGGGTCATACTCGTAATCGACTTATTAACAAGCAACGTCGTCACCAGATATCCGACGAGAAAGGTCTGTATGATACTCGAATTCCCGCTTTGCCCGATTCTGAGGCCCAGTGCCAAGAAGAAGGCTTTACCCTTTCTTTTATTGTTTGTTTCAAATAAATCCTTATTTTCCGAACTTGCCGCTAACTTTTTAAACTCCGCGGAAGAAAGCGCTTTGCCGTCGACAACATCTTCTCGGGACAAAAAGACTGGCGTTTCCTCCACCTGTTTGCGTATCCAAACGGCAAAAAACATGATCAACGCGCTGCACAGAAAAGGAATTCTCCAACCCCAGCTAACCAGCTGATCGTTACTCAGGACTAAAGTGAGAATCAACCAGATTGCCGACGCAAGGAGCGTCCCGGAATTCGTTCCTAATGCGACAAATGATGTCAAAATACCGCGGCGCTTTGTTGGCGCATGCTCCGTCAACATCACCGTTGCACCAGATATCTCCGCTCCTGCCCCGAAGCCCTGAATTAATCGGAGTATTAATAACAAAAATGGTGCCCAAAGTCCAATCATTCCATAAGTCGGAAGAATACCGATTAAGGTGCTCCCGCCGCCCATTAGGACAATCGTCATGATCAAGACATGCTTTCTTCCAATACGATCACCTAATCTGCCAAAGACATAGGCACCCAGAATTCTCGAAAAATAACCCACACCATAGGTTGCCATTGAGGCCATAAGACCTACTGCCGGACTAACGTCCGGGAAAAAAATCACATTAAAAACAAGCGCAGCAGCAAGCCCATATAATTGAAAATCAACATATTCAAGTGTTGTCCCCATCCATCCGGAAAGAGTCACCTTCATCAGTGCACGTGATCGCTCTTCATTTACTGTATTTGTCATCCTTTTTCCCAATCTATACACCTCTTTGCTTAGTCTGAATCTGATAAGAATCGTGCTGATTCCAGGGCTATTCAGCGTATGTTCATGCACTCATCAGCGAAATGCCCGAAAACGTATTCTTATCATCTTCGTTTCTTCAAATCAACGGATAGTTGTTTTCGGCTGCTATCATTCCTCCCTCAACCCGGTGCAAAGAAGAGAAAAGGCAGAAAAATTTCCCTGCACCTTCGCTGTTTCCGGTTTAACCTGCACATCCCTATCGTAAAAATTAAAAAAAAGATCTGACTTTGCTATTAGAGGAAACACATTGGCGAGCAGTGACAACTGAGGTAAAAACCGGTGGAAAATAGGATTGCTTCTCATGGATTGAAAACCCGTGAAAAGCTTAAGAAAACAAGGTGTCTTAAGTTTAAGACATTTCTTATAATATGTTATTTTAAATTGTAAAGGATTTTAACAAGGATTGTAAAGTTATATGCTTATAAATCTCTGGAGGAAAGCAAATTAAGAGAGATATTCCTTATTTTATTCAATGCAAGTTAGATTTCCTGACAAACGTGGCAAATAGAGGTAGGCTAAGCTTCATTTTAAATCTCGTTTCACTGTTTCAACCTTATTTTTATCTCCTTTTTCGTTCACCCTCATTTCTGCTAACTTCTAGCCTGCAGTTTATCCCCTTTTTTAGTCTTTTCGTTGTCTGCTGCTACAGGACTCTCATCGGCGATCGCTTCATCCTGTTCATCGTCCTCAAGAATCGGCCCACTATTGGGCTGTTTCAGCTGCAGTCTTTCCCGCAGCTTCTGAGCGAGTTTGGAATGGCGACGATCGACATCATTGCGCTGCAGGGCTTCCTTGAACGCGGTTTCATCCCCGCACATCATCAGAAAATTCTTGCTGCGCGTAATCGCTGTATAGATCAAATTACGTTTAAGCATGCGGTGATAACCTCTAACAATTGGAAGAATGACAATCGGAAATTCGCTGCCCTGAGCCTTATGAATCGAGCAGCAATAGGCCAGCGTTAATTGATTCAGATCATGGCGCAGATAACTCACTTCGATCGCATCGAAGGCAACGACAACCGTATCCTCGTTATCTGTTGTTTCCTTCGCTTTGATGATCGCAGCAATTTCGCCGATATCGCCATTAAAAACCTGTTCGTCCGGATTGTTGACCAACTGAAGCACTTTATCATGCACTCGAAAAATATGGTCTCCAAAAGTCAGGGAGCGTTTCTGCGGGGAAGGCGGATTAAACAATTCCTGAAGTGATACATTTATTTTTTCAATGCCGGCGTTGCCGCGATAAATGGGCGCAAGCACCTGAATGTCCCGCGGGACAAAGCCTTTTTTTTCTGCTCCCTTGGCAATCTGACAAACGGCATCAATCACCTGGGACTGGCTGCAGCTGATAAAACGCCGATCAGCCCGCGGTGTGGTGACGTCATGGACGGCGCCTTCCTTGATCTCATGCGCCAATTCGATAATCGACGAGCCCTGCGCCTGACGAAAGATATCCGTGAGACGCACGACCGGAATCGTTTCTGACTGAATGAGATCGCTGAGCACCTGACCAGGACCGACCGACGGCAGCTGATCCTCGTCGCCGACAATGATCAGCTTAATCTCTTCAGGCAGCGATTTCAGTAATTGATTGGCCAGCCAGATATCGACCATCGACATTTCGTCAACAATCAGCAGCTTCCCTTCAATCGGGTTGTCTTCGTCATGAGCATAATTCGACCCACCGCTCCAGCCAAGCAACCGATGAATGGTGACTGCCGGCAGCCCGGTTGACTCCTTCATCCGTTTCGCGGCACGACCAGTTGGCGCGACGAGCAGGACCGGATAGGGATGCTCGTCATCATAATCCTTCGGCTCAAGCGAAAGGGTGTTCATCTCGGCATAAACCTCGACAATCCCGCGAATAACCGTCGTCTTGCCCGTACCTGGCCCACCGGTAAGTAGCATGACCGATTCGTTGAGTGCCATCCGAATCGCCTTCTGCTGGCTGTCCGCATACTGCATCGAAAATTTGTCTTCGATCTTGCCGAGCGCGTGTAGAAATTCAGACTCGGAGAATTCACCAGCCTCTGTATCTTGCTCGACCAGTTTCTGAATCCCGGTGACAATTCCCTTTTCCGCATAATAAAGCTGCGGCAGATAGACATCTTTTTCCTCACGAACGAGCTTCCCATCCTCCTCCAGAACATCAAGCTCCCGGATGATATCGCCCTGATCGATGGAGCTTCCCGGATGATCCAATAATTGTCCGGCTGCCGGCAATACTTCGTCCTCATTCATAAAGACGTGGCCATCATTCATCGCCCGCTCATTCAGCCAAAAGAGGATAGCGGCCTGAATTCGAGCGGGATTATTTCCGGAAATTCCAAGCGTCGCCGCAAGTTCATCTGCTCGCTGAAAACCGATCCCTTCAATATCCTGAATCAGCTGATATGGATTATCCTCAATGACTTGTAAGGTGTCCTCACCATAGACCTGATAGATTTTTGTCGCTAGCTGAGCCCCGAAACCATAATCGGATAAACCGATCAGAATCCGCTCCAATCCCTCATTCTGCTGCAGCGTGTCGGCAATCATTTTCGCTTTTTTGGGATCAAGCTTCGGCACCGTATCCAGACAGACAGGGTTATTCAATATTTTTGTAATCGCATCATCACCTATCGTATGCACAATCGATTCCGCCGTCTTCTTACCGATCCCCGGAAAGAGGTCGCTGGAAAGATATTGGATCATCCCGGTAGTCGATTGCGGTAGCATCTTATGATAGCTGTCAGTCTCATATTGCTGCCCATAACGCGGATGGTTTTTCAGTTTACCAAAAAACTGATAGGTTTCGTTTAAATGAACATCGGGAAAAAAGCCAACAATTGTGATCTCCTTGCCTTGAACCGGCTCATCCGTCTCAACTATTCGGACAATCATCACTGTATAACCATTGTCGTTATTCTGAAAAACGATCCGCACCGGTTCGCCTTTAATCGACGGGTGATCCTCCGAAAAAAGATCGAGAGAGCCTTGCTTCATTTTTTATCTTCCTTTCTGGATCAATTTTGCAATCCCATAATTTTTTTGTATCCGTTCGTTCATTTCTTTAAGTAGCCGGTTAATCCGTCTGCTTCTTTGTTAGGTTGCTCATGCCGTGAGCCGCTAATCGATGCTGCGGATTAAATGCCAATGCTTTTTCAAAAAAGCTTCTGGCCTCCGCCATCTGCCCGCGGTACATGGCAATCACACCCAAATTATAATAGGCATCGGCATGATGTGCCTCCTGATCGATCACGCGATACAGTTCCTGTTCCGCTGCATCAAGCTGTCCGAAATGAGCAAGTGCCAGCGCATATTGAAAACGCGACACGGTATCCGCGTCATCTAACTCGACCGCGCGCTGAAAAGCCGCCAGAGCCTGCGCATTCCTGTGGAGCTGCTGAGCCGTCCGGCCAATCATATAGTACAAATTATTATCAGAAAGACCTTTCATTTGGGCCTGTTCGAAATGCTTTGCGGCATCCTCATACTGGCCTTGTTCAAAACAGGCATTGCCGAGACCGAATGAGGCTTCAGCGATGTCCGGCATGAGTTCAAGCGCTTTATTGAAAAAAGCCGGAGCCCGCTGCGACTCGCCCATCGCGATCAGCAAATTGCCAAAATCGATATAACCTCGCGGATTATCCGGATCCGTTTCGATCGCCTGATCCAGTTCTCGAACCGCTTCATCGTATTTTTTTTCACCAATTAAGCGCAGCACTTTTTTCGCCGTTTCCTTCACCACATCTGCCTCTTTTCTAAATATCCAGTCAGCAACTTGAACCGGAAAAAGACCCAGCCCTCACAGAGGAGCTGAGTCCACGAAATCAATGGCTGCATCCGTTCCGGGATTCAGAATTGTACTTATGGTCGCGCCGCCGAGGCAAACCTCTCCGTCATAAAAGACGACGGCCTGTCCCGGAGTAATCGCCCATTCCAAACGGTCAAAGACAATCTCAAGCCGTCCGTCATCCTCCACATGAACCGTAACCGGCTGATCCTTCTGGCGATAACGAAATTTCGCCGTACAGTGGAAGGTTCGTGCTTTCGGTGCCCCGCTCATCCAGCTCACCTTTTCCGCCACAAGTCCCTGAGAATAAAGAGCCGGATGATCCGCTCCGGGAGCAATGTAGAGAATATTCTGCTTCAAATCTTTGCCACAGACAAACCATGGACCGCCGGGGCCGCCAATGCCCAGTCCCTGCCGCTGTCCATTCGTATAATACATCAGTCCATCATGGTAGCCCTTGAACTCCCCGTCAATTGTCCGAATTTCGCCACGATTAGCCGGCAGATAATGACTGAGAAATTGTTTAAAATTGCGTTCACCGATAAAACAGATGCCTGTACTGTCCTTCTTGTCCGCGGTTGCCAAATGATGTTCACGTGCAATTTCACGTACCTCCGGCTTTTCCAGATCACCCAGCGGAAAAAGCACCTTGGAAATCTGTTCTTGAGACAGCTGATTGAGGAAATAAGTCTGGTCCTTATTTTGATCGACTGCGCGAAGCATCAATGTCTGACCCGTCTCATGATCCAAAGCTACCCGTGCATAATGACCGGTTGCCACATAATCGGCGCCAAGCGACAGCGCGTGATCCAAAAAGGCCTTAAATTTAATTTCCTTATTACACATCACATCGGGATTCGGTGTCCGTCCTGCTTTGTATTCCTCGAGAAAATAAGAAAAGACACGATCCCAATACTCTTTTTCAAAATTGACCGCATAATAGGGAATACCCATTTGACCGCAGACCCGAACAACGTCCTCATAATCCTCCGTTGCCGTGCAGACACCGTTTTCGTCCGTATCATCCCAATTTTTCATAAAGATACCAATCACGTCATAGCCTTTTTGTTTCAAAAGTAAAGCGGCAACGGTCGAATCGACGCCGCCAGACATCCCAACGACGACCCTCGTCTGACTGGGGGATTTCTTCACTTGCTTTCACCAGCCTTTCTTGATTCTGAAATTTCGCTAGTGGTACGTGCAATAATTTGCGCCGCCCGGCGAATCTCTTCTTCTGTATTCTCTATGCCAAAACTGATCCGCAGAGAACTGCGCGTCTCCGGTGCTTCTGAACCGAACATAGCTGATAGCACATGAGACGGCTCCAGCGATCCGGCCGTGCAGGCCGAGCCGCTGGACACGGCGACGCCCTCCAAATCCAGACGGGTCAGCAGCGTTTCCACATTTGTTCCCGGAAAATAAAGATTGAGCACCTGAGGCAGATAATGCTCGGAATTACCATTCAACTGAAAATCTGCCCCTTCTTTCGTGAGCGACTCCAACAGCAGCCGGCGCAAATTCAGGCAAGTCTTAATTCGACCCGATAACCCTTCGCGAACCTTCTCGACCGCCTTGCCGAGACCGGCAATCGCCGGCACGTTATGCGTACCCGCACGCCGTTTTCTTTCCTGATCGCCGCCATGCGTAATTGGTGCAAGCGTCGCTCCATCGCGCATATAAAGAAAACCGATCCCCTTAGGCCCATTGATTTTATGCCCTGACATTGACAGCAGATCGATTGGCGTATCTTTGACATCCATATCGACGGTCCCGAAGGCCTGAACCGCATCCGTATGAAAGAGTGCCTGATGATCTTCAAGCAGATGAGCGATCTCGCGGATCGGTTGAATGGTTCCGACCTCATTATTCCCATACATCACACTGACCAGGATCGTATCCGGCCGCAGCTTCCGATCCAGCTCATCAAGCGAGATCCGGCCGGTCCGATCGACATCAAGATAATCGATCGTAAATCCGTTTTTTTCCAAAAATTCACAGGCCCGAAAAACAGCATGATGCTCAATGCGCGTCGTTATAATATGCTTGCCCAAATGACTGTTTGCCCTTGCCGCGCCGATAATCGCCATATTATCTCCTTCGGTGCCGCCGCTGGTAAAGACAATTTCCCGACTTCTGGCACCGATCGATTTGGCAATTTCATGACGAGCATCATCGACTACTTTTCGTGCCTCTCGTCCGAATGAGTGGATGCTTTCCGGATTGCCGATGACTTTTTGATACGTTTCCACCATGATATCCAACACTTCAGAATCAATGGGGGTTGTTGCGGCATGATCGAGATAAATTGGATCCATGCCCATCACTCCTTTTTTTCCATTCGCTCGCCATTGCGCGCTCGAATAATTTTCGGATCCGATGGCCCGAATTTTTGAATAGTTTTATGATCATTCGTGATCCAAATCTTTCGGCTATGAGTCTGTTCGAAAAGAAGGGAATCTTTCAAAGGAGGGAAAGATCTCCATTTTCCCAGACCTTTCGAACACCCTCTATTAAATATAAAACATATCCGGATCCTGCACCTGGGCTTCGTCGCCGTAATGGATTAAGTCATCAAGAGTCGTTCCTTCCAGCACATCCTTGACTGCATCACGGATTTTGACCCATAATTCCCGTTTTGCCGGATCATCGTCTTCCATGACTTCAACCGGCTGGATCGGTCCTTCCAGTACACGGATGACATCGGCTGCCGTAATTTCTCCCGGCATTTTCGTCAGCACATAGCCGCCGTAGGCACCGCGGATACTGCTGACGAGTCCCGCGTTCCGCAGCGGTGCAATCAATTGTTCCAGATAGTGTTCTGAAAGATTATGTTCCTGGGCAATCGCTTTGAGCGAGAGCGGTCCTCTTCCTTTATTTTTAGCCAGAGCCATCATAATTGTCAGGCCATAGCGTCCCTTCGTCGAAATCTTCACTGCCCGCCACCTCTTTATCTTCAATATCCGGCAAATGCCGCATTTTTCGATCGTGATAAAAAAATAAACCTTCTACTCAAACATTGACCGTGGAAAATCAGCTTCACTCCCCCATGGCAATTGTCACTTTTTAAGCTGAGAAGAGAGATTCCGCCGATTATGGTAAACTATGAGTAAACTCTAAATTATTATAGACGAAAAAAGGATAACTTGCACGTCAGCAAGAAATTCCGAAAAAATTGGCAAGATTCATCAGCCACACAGGTGAATCTCCAGACAGGAAAGGATGACAGGGATGGATCTTTTTGATATGCCATCCGATGACACCGGAACCCGCAGTGGGCGCCCATTAGCGGATCGGATGCGGCCACAAACATTAGATGAATTTGTCGGTCAGGAACAGATCGTCGGCAAAGGCCGGCTTCTGCGGCGAGCGATTCAGGCAGATAAGCTGACCCCGATGATCTTCTTCGGACCACCCGGAACGGGAAAAACAACGCTTGCCCACATCATCGCCAAGTCGACCGCCGGTTATTTTGAGCAGCTTAACGCTGTGACAGCAGGTGTCAACGATTTGCGAAAAATCATTGCCGCAGCGGAAGAACGGTTAAAGTTTGATCAGCAGAAAACCATTCTGTTTATTGATGAAATTCATCGTTTTAATAAAGGTCAGCAGGATGCGCTTCTGCCTTCGGTTGAAAAAGGAACAATCATTCTGATTGGCGCTACGACTGAAAGCCCGATGTTTGAGATAAATCCCGCTCTCCTTTCGCGATCGCGCCTGTTCCGCTTTGTCCCTTTGTCTTCAGAGGCTATCCGCACCATTCTGGAAAATGCATTGAAAGACCGGGCGCGTGGCTACGGCGATTATCCGATTCAAGCAGACGATGACGCCCTCGAGCATCTGGTCAATGTTGCAAACGGCGACAGCAGAACCGCGCTTCATGCGCTGGAATTAGCCGTGCTCACGACCGATCCGGATAAAGAAGGGACGATCCATATTACCCGAGCGGTCGCCGAGGAATCGATTCAGGAAAAGGTCCTGCAATACGATAAAAAGGGCGACAATCATTACGACACGGTCTCCGCTTTTATAAAAAGCATGCGCGGTTCCGACCCCGACGCCACTCTTTATTGGCTCGCCAAAATGATCACGGCCGGTGAGGACCCGAAGTTCATCGCCCGGCGGATTTTTATCCATGCCGCTGAAGACGTCGGGTTAGCCGATCCCAATGCGCTGCTCGTCGCCAACGCGGCTGTGACCGCCGTTACCTTCATCGGTCTGCCAGAAGCGCGAATCCCGCTCGCCGAGGCCGCCCTCTATGTCGCTACCGCACCGAAAAGCAATGCGGCAGTCGTTGGGATCGATCAGGCTCTCGCGACTGTCAAAAACGAACGGATTGGTGAGGTACCGATTCATCTGCGTGACGCTCATTATAAGGGAGCATCGAAGCTCGGACATGGCGAGGGATACCTCTACCCGCATGATTTTGACGGCGGATACGTTCCTCAAGATTATTTGCCGAAACATCTGCGAAATAAGACATTTTACAAACCGTCGCCGCGGGGTTATGAACGGACCGTGCAGAAACGGCTCGACTATTTCCAAGAAAGAGATAGGCAGGGAAAATAGTGTGAAAGCTAGTAACTGCGCGATCAGGCGAAATAGAGAGAAATCACTCACTTTTTAAGGGGCCTCAGAGTGCCGCAATTTTCCATTTTTACGATCAAGTATAAAAAACTCTTACCTTGTCAATCCTTTCTACAAAAGAGAAAGAGACTGCAAGAAGGAGCGATACCATGACAAAAGTGAGACAAGATGCCTGGTCGCATGAAGACGATCTGCTGCTGGCAGAAACCGTCCTGCGCCACATCCGAGAAGGAAGTACACAACTCGATGCATTCGAAGAAGTCGGCGATCGGCTGAACCGGACCGGCGCCGCCTGCGGATTCCGCTGGAACGCCATCGTTCGACGCAAATACGAACAGGCGATTGAGATTGCTAAGAAGCAGCGCAAACAAAAGAAGCGGGCTGAGCAGCGCAGCAAAATTTTGCGCCCGGCACCGACCTATACATCGATGGAAACGGCCTATCTGCCGGATCCTTCCGAGCTCAAAGAAATGGATTCTCCGGAGCTGCTGGAAGGTCCAATGGAGGCGAACGAGCCATTGTCTGCCGAGACCCCAGCCGCCTCTCACGAAATCAGCCTGAAGGACGTCATTGCCTTCCTGCAATCGTTGCAAAAAGGCAATGCCACAAGTAGCCGGCTGGAATTGGAAAATAAGCATCTTCAGGAAGAAAATAGCCAGCTGCGCGCACAAGTCAGCACACTGGAAAATGAAGTCAATTCGCTGCAAGGCCGCCAGCAATCGGTGGAGGATGACTATCAGGCACTGATTGGAATCATGGACCGAGCTCGGCGAATGGTTGCCTTTCAGGAGCAGGAAAACAATTCCGGCGCCACATTTAAAATGGACGCCAACGGAAATCTGGAAAAACTAGCAAAATAACAGGAATGGGTTCATGAAGTCCCTTGCGACCTTTGTTCGCAAAGGACTCTTTTCATTTAAACTCTTTTTCTGAATGCGCGCATCCAGAAGCATTCAAGAATTTATTGCCAATTGATTTTTTATAATTTTCACAATACGCTGTGAGGCGTGACCATCGCCATAGGGGTTAACCGATCGCGACATTTTATCATAGGTTTCCGTGTTGTCCATTAATTCACAGGCAGCCTGATAGATTTTCTTTTCATCCGCACCAACTAATCTTAACGTGCCCGCCGCAACGCCTTCCGGCCGCTCCGTATTCTCTCTCAACACAAGAACAGGAATGCCAAAATAGGGGGCCTCCTCCTGAACCCCACCGCTATCGGTCAGAATCATAAAGGCCCGGGATTCGAAGTTGTGAAAAGACAGCATATCTAAAGGAGAGGTTAAATAGATTCTCTCCTGAGCATCCAACATCTCATAAGCCATTTTTTGAACGTTCGGATTTAAATGGACGGGAAAAACGACATGGGCGTTTTTGTATTGCCTGACAATACGGCGCACGGCCCGAAAAATATTTTTCATCCCATTTCCCTGGTTTTCTCTTCGATGTACCGTCAGTAAAATGATTCTTTGCTTTTCCTTTGACCGCCTTTCCTGTTCATAAATCTTTTCAAGAATCGTGTGTTTGAATGTTTCAGAGACCGTGTATTTTAGTGCATCAATGACTGTGTTTCCTGTAACGAAAATAGAATCTTCACGTTTGCCCTCTCTTAATAAATTCTCTTTCGCCGTCCGCGTCGGGGAAAAATGCAAATCCGTTAATTCACCGACTAATCGTCGATTCATTTCCTCTGGATAAGGACTGTACTTGTCGTTTGTTCTTAATCCCGCTTCGATATGGCCTAACCTGATGTGATGATAGAAGGCAGCTAGAGCCGCTGAAAATGTCGTTGTCGTGTCTCCATGGACAAGCAGCAGATCAGGCTTCTCCAAAAGCAGCACTTTACCTAGTTCATGAAGAATATGACCGGTCATCTCTGTCAGGCTTTGACGATCACGCATAATGGCCAAATCATAATCCGGGATCACTTGAAACTCTGCCAACACCTGATCGAGCATTTCCCGGTGCTGACCGGTCACGGTCACAATCACATGAAAGTCCTTCAATTTTTTCATTTCAAGAATAACAGGACACATTTTTATGGCTTCCGGTCTTGTCCCAAAGACAAACATGATTTTATTCAACACGATGAAAAACCACCCTTGGTCAAGAATTTTAAAAAAGAAGTGTTTAGATGAGAGTCAGCAGCAAGCCCAGGCAAACGAATACCATGCACCCGATGAAAGAGTCAGGATTCAAAGGTGGTCACATCATATTGAATCTGTTTCATCGCTTCCGTAATCGACTGGCCTGCAGAATAATTGTCTTCGGCATTATACTTTGAGAAACCGATTTGAAGATCCAGTTCCAGAGGAATATCACCGTTCTCAGTCAGAGCAAGATAATTTTTTTTTATTCGATTGATAATGATCGGTGCCTGCTCGCTGCTGACAAAGAGCAGCAATCCCCAAATAAACTTTTTCTTATCGATCAGATAAAGAATATCGTTTTTTCGCGTGCTCTGAAGCAAAGTTTGCGTGATATCACGCATGATCTTATCCATCTGTCCCTCACTGAGCAAGCCTTGCAGTGCCGTCTGATGTCTCAAGGTAATGACCATCAATGACAAAGGAATCGCGTATCGCTGCGAAGTCTGTGTATAGATCAGATAATCTTGCTGAAAGCCGACGTAGGTTCGCAGATTGGTTTGTTCATCGAGCATCCCCAGTCTGTTTTTCATGGACTTCAATTGACCGTTTTCTTCCTGAAGTCTTTTAAGCGACAACGTCATGAATGAAACAATAGCTGTGATAACTGGAGAAAGAATCAGCCAAAAGAAAAGGTCATAATTATGAAAACTCCCCACTTGAATCAATTGAACAAGTACATAGCTTCCGCAACTGAAAATGAACAGCAGATTGAGAATCAAGCCAAGCGTTAAGCCTGTAAAATAAGTAATCAGCACAATCAGAAAAATAACATCGAGAAAAATAATCGGTTCCGTCTGATTCGACATTCGTGAAAGAAAAGAAAAACCAGTCATGATGAAACAAATCGCAATAAAGCCAATGAATGACAGATCGGTCATTAGATCATTCTTTTTCATGATTATCATTTCCCTCCCCTTTTCGATATTTCCAGACAAACAGAGCCACTGCGGCAAGAAGCGTGAGTACTAACAGCCCGGCGATTAATAAAAGGGGAACAAAATTCTTCTGGCTTTTCAGATCATTGAACCATGAAAAAGAAGTCTGCTCTAATCGAATGACCTTTTTGTAGCGGTTTGACTGTGCATGATCGTTTCGATCAAGGTACACGCCATCTCCATAAATGGAATCCAGATGGGCTTGTGAAGTCAATTTACCTGAAATCCGCTCCATATCGACTGCATGAGGAGCTGTGACAACCAATATGGCTCGATTTGAATTGAAGGGTGATCGGATGAACTGCAGAGTACCTATCTGTTTCCCATAATCCGGTTCAATAACTTTCTTTTCATTGGAGAGAAAGCCGCTGCCATCTTTTGCATAACGAATAAATAATTTAGGATTCAGTTTTCTGATTAGAGAATTATTAGCATACGATCCGATGGTGATGATATTGTCCTGTTTCAATACTTTCTCATTTATTTGCTGATCACTGACAAACGAAATTTGACCAAGGTTTGTTTGTGAATTGGCAGCCAATAAACTTAACACATTCGAAACAGTATTCAGAACTTCTGCATTTCTTTTTTTGGGAAGAACGACAGCAATCTGGTTCAGCTCACCATTGGTAATAAAAGGAAATGGATAATTTTGAAAGAGCATGTTCTGCTGATCCTTTGTATAAAGCTGAACATAGGAATTTGGAGAAATTAACGCCCATGGAGTTTTACTCCCCAGTGGGATACATTTACCCCCCTGCATTTCCAGGTCGAAGCCGACCGTGACGGAAAAATTACCGGAAACCTTCACATCCGAAGGAATCTGAAAGTTTATCGAGTCCTTATTTGCTAAATCAGATTTCAGTTTCTGGCTGCCAATCGGGACTCCATTTATTGAAACCGTAACAAGGGAACGATCAAAATCAAGATTTTTTGAATACTTAAGCAGTAAATGAATCTTGCTTCCCCCTGCCAATTGTTGATCATTTGGCAATGGCAAATAAAAAGTTCTTTCCTGATGAAAAGGCCCAGAGAGTGTTTCACTAGATGGAACCAATTTTTGCCGTTTTTTAGTCATTCTCCCTACACTATTAATCACTGTATCCCTCGTCACGATCGTTCGATTTCGTGTCAATTGCGTGATCAATTGCCTATTCGCAAGCATCCGTCCAGCCTTTATCAAAAGTTTGGGATCGGAAGCTGTCACAACTAATAGGTGCCTATTTTGCAAATTGACGGACTGGATCAAGGCCGCGGGTTTCATCGACGAAGCCTCTGGGTAAGTTATTTTATTTTTGATAGCAGTTGGCAAATTCTGGTATAGGGAGAATAAAACGATCCAGTCCTGCCGCTTCACCTTCATCTCTTTCCACCTGCTGATCTCCAGTCGGTGATTGGCAACATTCGGATAGACAGATGGGATCTTGGCCAATCCTGTCAAGCTATAGGCTGCCGCAGTTAATTCAGCATTCGCTGATTTCTCGGACACAGCGATTCGATTCTCATTCAACGAACGCGTGTCCACTCCCGAAAATCGTTCAAAAAAATGTTGGATGGAATCCTGAAAAGCCGTTTTCTGATAACTTATTCTGAGCAAAGAGGTCTTATAGATGGTCAGCCAATCGTTACTTTTATCTGTCTCACAAATTTGATTTGTTTTACGCTCTTCTACATTGCTGCTGATGCTTAGCGTATTTGATCCACTATGGAGATACCGAGAAGGAACAAGAGTACTGATGCTTTGGACATTAGTAGAAGCCGCTGGAGTAACTTTGGGATGAAAGCTGAAGAACGGATGACGGTTTAAGGACAAGGTGACTTCAGATGCAGCGGAACGAGCAATCTGAGATGCCTTATAGTCCAATTGTATTTGCGCGGTGCTCACCTGCCAATAAGGCATGACAGAAAACGAAAACGTCTTGTCGTCATTGATATCTAAAAACGTCGAATCGCTATTATTCGTTGCCAACTGATACGTATAGGTGTCGGGTAGCGTATCTGTTGGATTTTTCGCATCGGACACATGCCCGCTTATTATAAAGATGACGGTCACGATTAAAATCATTAATGTCATTTTTGAGCCATATTTCATTGTCTCTTCACCTCTATTCACATTTAATTACTGAAATCTTTCCGTTTTATACCATTTCACTTCGTGTTTCAACAGCTTGTCGATAAAATACGTGCAGAGACCATAGACAGCCACAATCAGCCACATCTGACAATAGCTCACATACATCAAAGCAATAATCGCTGCATTTTCAATGGTCATCTCATCCTTTTCTGTGGTTACCGTTATGTAAGTCCCTGTGATAAAGATCAGAATGGCAAGAATCCAAAGAATCGCGCCTATCCCTGCGACCGAAGTGTGCATGTATCCGGACAGATTTAACAGAAACAAACTGTCTGAGGTCACAAGAGATAGAACCAGTAAGAAATAAATCGCCACATAATATAAAATGTCGAATCTTATTTTTTTAGCGCTTTTATTAATTATCAAAGGTAAATTCTTGGTAATGACATAAATATTTCCCTTCACCCAACGCGTACGCTGTTTAAACCACACCGCCAAGGTTTCCGGTTCCTGTTCCCAGGTTACGGCTTTCGGTTGAAATTTAATCAAATAGCCATTCATATATACGCGAAAGCTGAGTTCTGTGTCCTCAGCTAAAGCATGAACATCCCATCCGCCAATTTTTTCAAGTAACGCCCGACGAATCATGAAGTTTGTTCCCGGTATGGTACATAATTTGAATAATTGCCACCGCCCGGCCTGAGACATCCATTGATGGGACAAAGTCTCAACATTAATAAATTTAGTCAACAGGTTGACCCGGCGATTGCGTGTCCTGAATTTCCCGATCACAGCACCTAATCGCAAATTGGCGACAAGTTCGGAAACGAGAGAGTAGAGCGCTTCTTTTTCAGGTGTATTATCTGCATCATAGACAGCAATATAAGATCCTTTGCTCTCTTTCAAGCCAATATTGAGGGCATTCGATTTCCCTTTTCCGCCGTTCTTCGCATCCGTATTGATAACCGTGAGCTGTCTGTCTTTATGCTGTTCCTGCAGCACCCTCAGAATTTCAGAACTATTGTCCGATGAATTATCATTAATGACGATGATCTCATATTTTTCTGGCGGATAGTCAAAGTCCAGCAACGCATTGACCGTTTGAGCAATCACAATCGCTTCATTGTGGGCGGGAACGAGTACGCTGACAAAGGGTAAATGATCGAGTTTTAATTCTGGCCGTTTTTTCTCCGTCCGCAGATAATAAATATATCCGCTGATGATTAAAACAATGTTGATGCATAACAGGAGCCAGATGCAGATCGTCGAAACAATTAATAAAAGGTTTGAAAGAGACATAAGGGTTCATTCCCTTTTGTATTTATTTTTGTAATAAGTCCGTCCAATGATAATGAAAAGAATAAACAGCATAAGAATGATCGAAAAGATCAGGATAAGCATCTTATGCGGACTGCCTAATGATTTCTTTTCCTTTTTCTGTTCTCTCAATGGACTGGGTTGCTCTGTTCGAGTTTGATTGATCGGTTGTCCATTAATAGAAATCGTCCATCCGTCTGATCGAATGATCTGTCCATACGTTCTAAACCTCAATACCGTTTGTCGATAGTCATCAAAAGACAGATTGCTTTGGTAAAGCAATTTTTCAAATGCTTTCTCTGATGGCCTGCTGAGCAATTTATCGACATTAATTGTCAGCGCCAGCGATACCGAAGAATGCTCGAGCTCCTTTTGCTTCCAGGAGGAGCGGATCACCTGCTGCAAGGACATCGAAGGGATTATCGCTCCCATTACCAAGGATGAAGAACTCCGATTTCTCCACATGAGATTCTCCTGGTTTGGCAGGATTATCAGACTGTGAAAAGCCTTTAAACTCTCCCTTTGATAATCCTTGTCAAAAAGCCAGTAATTTTCAGCCGCAAATCCCAACGGTGCAATCTGCTGCTGGGTCAAACGGCGAACAAAAACACTCATTAATTTTTCTAACAACTGATCGTCCTCATGAGTCACTCCGTATACGAAGGGCGCGCCGATAAAAAGGGTGCCATTGCGGGATTGAAGATAATTCAGCATCGCCGCATAACGTTTCATCGCCGCTGAATTTAGATTTGACGTCACCGGCTGCGCAATAACAAGATACGGAATTCCCTGATCATGAAGTTCATCGGCAAGCCGCGTCAATTTTCGAAAATCGGAGAAGGGTGTAATATTTGTCAGCGTTAAATAGATCTTTCCCTGTTGCGCTTCCTTGTTCAACCATTTTGCGAGAAGCTCAGAAACAATGGCGGATTGTATCGAGCGACTATCCGTTTCAGACAAATATCCCAGACGCTGGCCTTTATTTAGGATGCCCGTATATCTTATTGGACCATCTGGATGAGTAAAACGACCGGTGAGCGATCCGTTGCCGGCAGCAATTAAACGACATCTTTTAAGAGAAACCATCTGAGCGACACCCTTGTGAGTGAGTTCCAGCCGTCCAATCGACGCTTGCTGATCCTCCAGTCTCAATCCCATCCGTTGCCGGAACGCTTTCGGCAGAGGACCGCCGATTTGCAAAAAGGCACTCCGCTGCTGCTCTATTCCGTCATATAGGATTCTTTTTTGCCTTCTGTCTGCGTAGCCGTTTGCAAGATAGATGATCCGGTCAAAGTTTTTCAATTTTTGACGCGTCAATTGATCGATGCCCAGTAGTGTCACTTTTTCTCCATGAGCCATGACAAGATTTGAGATAAATTGCAAATCTTTTGATCGTAATGCACCACTAGACCGATCTTCAGAGACAATCAGTACATTGCCCTGATCGGCGCTCTTGCCAGCTGCAAAAGCTGGAGAGGGACAAAGAGAAATCACCAAGATGGCCGTCAGCAAAATCAAGCGGATCTTCATATCAGCGCCCCTCTCATTGCCCAACCTCTGAATGGGATTGGGCTACATTTGGAAGCTGTACTTTTTCATCTGTCTGTCTCAGATCATGATTATGGAATAAATGACCCGTTAAGCTATCTGAAATCAGGATGAAAAACAGGCAATTGAATGTGATTGGAAACAGAAATAAATGTTTCGCTAAATCTGCATCGCCATCACCAACGATGGCAACAATTGTCGCCATAAATTCCATCAACAAAAGACCTAAGATCAAGGGAAGACGAAGCAGCAGCCGTCTCTCTTCCTTGAATCGAAAAGCATGAATAAAGGAGGGCAAATAAAGGCCAAGCATTACCGCCGCCCAGATAAAAATAAAGCCGAAACGATGCGGCATTAAAATGTCGCAAAATGCATGATAAAGCGAAAAATAAGCCGTTCGTTTACCAAAGGGCAAGTTCGCTCTTCTTTCATAATTTCCCAGTTCTGCGGGTCTGACTTTAAACCAATCACGGGCAGCAGTATTTAGCATCTCGTCAAATTGGTGAAGATGGCTGGCATAATAAAAAGAGATTTTAATAAATCCATATTTTGAATAAAAATTTTTCTGCAATATTTGTGAATGAACGCCTACAGAACTGTATTCCTGATAATAGGTATTGCTGCGCAACAAGGCATACTGTTTGTTAATATTAAAATCAGCAAGTGTTTGTTCAGAATGATCAGCGTTCAACAAGGCTCCCCGCGTCATCGCCTGAAATTGATTGATTTCCGCAAATTGATCGGGAATCAGAAAAAACTCGGCCGCTCCAGAACAGAATAGAATGAATGATCCAGTCAGAACGACATAGCGGAAGAAATGCTTTTTTTCAAAAATCAATAACATCAAACCCATTAAAGCAAGAATAACGGCGATTGGCGCATTCTGCTGCTTTGATGTAATAAGAAACAACGAACTCACAAGATAAAGGATGGTCAAAAAAACCTGGGAATACCGATTCCGATAGATTAACAACCAAGAAGCGACAATAAAAATGATCGAGACATACATCAGACTTTCAGCATAAAACGAATTGAAGTATTCTGTATACGCAGAGTCCCCAAAAATGAGAACAGCCAATAGCGCAAGAATATAGCCATAGATTCGCCGTACTTTATAAGTTAATGCTTCGACAAGCAGGTAAACACCCGTCATCAATAAAAGGATGTATACGCCCGCCTGAAATCGAATGTCAAAAATTGTGTGACTATAAAACCATCTATTGATGAAGATTGCGAGCCTAATAATCAGTGATTGAGAAGTAAAAATCATCGAGCCATTTTCATTAAAATCCTTTGAAATCCCATATTGGCTCACAAAATAGCCGAAATAATTGCTGTCATAGTGTGGAAGATAATACAAGCCATTACTATAGGCCACGCGAAAGAAATCACCATTATCCGCCATTCCTTTAATCGGTTCGACGAATAACGTCAGCACGCAAACCATCCCGATGCCAATCGCGGCTAATAGACTGGGCGTCATGATCTTCTTGAATTTGAAAATAGCAGTCATCTGTATATCCGATCCACGTTTTGAGCCTAAACTTTTATGTAAAGATTAATATTGGTAGGCTAATAACGCTGTGAGATTATTGTATGAATAGAAATCCCTCGACTCCGCATCGCCAAATCCGCCATAGAAGCGGCTCTTCTTATCAAGTACTTCGAATTTCTGCATTTGTTTCACACTGGCCCGATAAAAAGCATGATCCCCAATCGTCGCAGCGATCATTACCGCAAGTGCATAATTTGCCGCAGACTGGTTCGAATCTGCTGTGCGGCCATCCCTCGCGTACGCATTGCACAGATCCCCATGTTTTACTTTTTCTTTGATAAAAGCAATACTTTCAGCCTTTTCTCGATTTTGTTCACTTAAATTCAGAATCGTTAACAACGACTCGATGGTATTGATACGAGTATTCGAATGATAGGTTTGTGTTGCATAATCATACGTTTCTTGATAAAACGGTAGCCGATCAGACAAATAGCCTTTATTGAGAATCCCTGACATCGTTCGAATCACTCGTTTTTTCATCTCCGCATTGATCGGAAGGCTATTCAGCGCCCGCAGCCGAATATAGCATAACGTAATACGATTATTGGCTGTCTGCATCCGTTGATCATAAAAATCGACCAGTTTATCCTTTTTTAGCATATAAGTAACAAATCTTTTGCCAAGCTTATCGGCCAATCCATTGTATTCCGGCTGATGAAAAGACTCAGCAGCCATACGAATGGCGAGCAGAATACGGAGATCGTCTACAGAGGCATTAGCCGGATACTTTTTCTTTTGTTTCGGTGAAAATCTGTAACTCCACCCAACTTGAAGCGCCATCGTCCGATTCAATGATGCCAAATCATTTTTGAACGCCTGCTTCTTCCCGGCTAATACGTCGGATTCCAGCATCAAGCCATAAGATTCACTCAGTACCTCATGGCCAGTCGCTTGCGCAGCCATTTGAGCGCTCTCTTTCCAGTTTGTATCGATTCCATAAGGCCCCGTAAGTTGACTTCTGATAAAATGCCGTGTTCGATCATATTCTTTTCTGTTGAGAGCGAGATCATATCGGTGCCGTGGTAACAATGCCATCGATTTGGTTGCCCCCATTCTTGTTGCTTTTTGTTCGGTCGGATAAGTCTGAGTACAGGCTACCAACAAGACCGTTAGCAGCGGCACGATAATGAGAGCCTTTTTCAATAATGAAATAAGCATCTCCTCCCTCAAAAGCGTTCACAAACAAGCATTAGGTAGTAGTCATAAAGTAATGTCCATCATTTTGATTTTATCGTATCACTTAGGACTTTCGTATGTCTATAATCTCATTAATCATTCGGATATTTTTTAATTATAGCATTAAATTACTCGTTATTTAGTAACCAAATTTTAGAAAACGATGTGATTAACAAACGGCCAATGAGAGCAAGAGCAAATCAACCAATTTAAGCTTCAATTTGTTGGTATATGGTTAGTAAAAAGTATCGAGATAATGCTATACTAATAGTACTTTTGGCATATGTGATTGTAGAAAAAGAAAGAATGCGGATTTATTGGATGACTGCTGATTAATAGCTTGGCTCAAATGATCAAAACACGGTCCTCGGAGAAAATTAGGCCGGTCATGAATTTAACGTCATATTTACTAGAGGAAAATAATGTTCATCATCTCATGCCTTTATATTTTTATTATCGGGCTTGTCCTTGGTTCTTTTTATAATGTTGTCGGGATGCGGGTTGCCTTAGGCGAGTCAATCATCACGCCGCCTTCGCACTGCACGTCGTGCGGGCGTCGCTTGACTTTTCTGGATTTGGTTCCAGTTTTTTCCTGGATATTTCTCAAGGGCCGCTGCCGCACTTGTCACGCTAAAGTGTCGCCGATTTACCCGATCATTGAAGCAGCAACTGGATTGCTCTTCCTGTTCAGTTTCCTTTCTTCGACTTCCATTGCCGAGATGCTGAGCGGCTGGCTTCTCGTTTCGTTATTAATGATTGTAACAGTTACTGACATTGAAGAAATGATTGTTCCTGATAAAATCGTTCTCTGCTTCTTTATTGTTTCGATGATTTTTCGGATCATCTGCCCGACATCGCTTTGGTGGGACGCTCCTCTTGGTGCAATAGCTGGATTCCTGCTTCTTCTATTGATTGCCCTAATCTCCAAAGGCGGCATCGGTGGCGGTGATGTCAAGCTATTCGCCGTACTTGGCCTCTTAGTCGGCACAAAGCTTGTGCTGATTGGTTTTTTCTTCTCGACCTTCTTTGGCGCACTCATCGGCATGATTGGGCTCTTCACTGGGAAGATGCAGCGCCATCAGCCCATTCCCTTTGTCCCTTTTATTGCAATAGGCATGCTCACTGCCTTTTTCTTCGGAGATAGTCTGCTTCAAATCTATCTGAATTTAATTTTCTAACTTAGGAACCGCCGATCTGGGTGGTACAAACAACATTGACACTGACTCTTTAATCGCAAAAATAAGAAAAACGGCCAGGATAAGTTTTCCGGACCGTTTTCTTATTTTAAAAGGAAATGCAGATAGCCGGCCTTCAAGCGAGAGGATTGAACCTCTGATCCATGATTCACGAAATTCAGGTCAAAGCACGAATAATTGCCATGATCATTCCAAAGATAGGAAAGATCAGCCACCAGTAACTTTGAAAGATATCCCCAAAATTTGGTCGTGCCGAAGTCTTTTCAATAATCCTATCCTTCTTATATTTTTCTTCTCCGCGAATGAGTTCGTCCAAAGAAATTTGAAAGATATCGCTGATGTCAATTAATTTTTCAATGTCAGGATAGGAGCTCCCATTTTCCCACTTGGATACGGCTTGCCGTGACACGTTTAATGCGTCGGCCAATTTTTCTTGCGACCAGCCTAATTCCTCACGCTTTGATTTAATACGCTGATGCAGCTCCAATGATCGCTCAACTCCTCATTTGCACAACCTCTATTAAATTTTATAGATTGAATGGAACCAAGTAAAGCGACTGATCGGAGCAATCTGTCAACCAGCAGTTGCGTGACCGCTACTGTATGGTTTGTAGATAGGTATGCAGAGACTCCGGTGGATAAATCCACCTGTCGGACTAAAAAATAGCGATTAGTTGAGAATTCCGTTTTATGGTTGAGAACTCGGTTTGAGAACTCGATTAGGCGGAATTTTTTCATGCTTAGGCGGAATTTTTGCCTCGTTAAGCGGAATTTTTTCATGCTTAGGCGGAATTTTTGCCTCGTTAGGCGGAATTCCACCGCGAATCAGGCGTCTGGCAATAGACTTGAGAAACTCGCATGATGAATTTATCCTGCTCCTTCTCAGTGTAACAATCCCTTTGTACAGGAAAAATCCGAGTCAGGATTTCCCCGACTCGGATTTCATGTACATATAAAGAGATCCCGAATGTGCCGTTGCGAAGCCGCAGTTTTGAAACCCGCTCGTGGCAGGTGGGTGCCCTGTTCCACAGTTCTCGAGTCCCTCTGCGGGCATGCGTTCCGAGTGAAAACACCGGACTCCCAATCAAAATGAAATGTTCGGTCAAAACATAATCAGCTTTCGACTAACACTCCAGGATTCTCTTCAATTTCTGATTACAGCATAACACATCTGCAGCCGTACTTCAAGAAAACGCTTTTTCCAGGTGTCACCAGTCCATCGCTCGGCCGAATCATTTCAATAATGCGGCGACGTCCAAATGCAATTCATTCAGCTGTGCATCGCTGACTTCGCTTGGTGCATGCGTCAGAATATCCGAAGCGCTGGCCGTTTTCGGGAAAGCAATGGTGTCGCGCAAGCTGGAAGAGCCAGCAAGCAGCATCACAATCCGGTCGATACCGAGCGCCATGCCACCATGCGGCGGTGTGCCGTATTCGAAGGCTTTCATCAGGAAGCCGAATTGTTTCTCCGCGCGTTCCTCACTGAAGCCGAGTACCTTGAACATTTTTTCCTGCATCGCATGATTGCAGATACGTTCGGAGCCACTGCCGAGTTCAAAACCGTTCAGCACCATATCATAGGACTGTGCGCGGACACTGCCCGGATCGCTCTCGATTTTATCCATGTCTTCAAGGAATGGCATCGTAAACGGATGATGCTCAGCGACATAGCGATGCTCTTCCTCACTGTAGGAAAGCAGCGGGAATTCAGTGATCCACAAAAAGTTAAACATCGTCTCATCGATCAATCCGAGCGTTTTACCCAGATGGAGCCGTAGAGCGCCCAGACTGTCGGCAACGATTTTCTTCTTGTCGGCAACAAAGAGCAGGAGGTCTCCAGGCTCGGCATTCGTTCTTTCACGGATGCGGGCGTTCAATGATTCATCGAAAAATTTAGCGATCGGTCCCTTCATGGCGCCTTCCTCTACCTTGAGCCAGGCAAGGCCCTTTGCTCCATAAGGCGTGACAACAGCCTTCAAATCCTCGTCAACTTGCTTGCGTGAGAAATGTCCGGCTTGACCTTTGACATTGATCGCCTTGACCAGTCCGCCGCTTTGCTGGACTTCTTTAAAGACTTTCAGTGTACTGTCTGCAGCAATATCAGTCAGATCTATCAGCTTCAGATCGAAGCGTGTATCGGGTTTGTCACTGCCGTAGAGATCCTGCGCCTGTGCGTAAGTCAGACGTTTGAACGGCCGGGGAATATCGACGCCCTTAACCTCTTTCATTAAATAAACAAGCATTTCTTCGATCATCGCCTGAAACACATCAACTTCAAAAAAGGACATTTCAATATCGACCTGTGTAAATTCCGGTTGGCGATCGGCGCGTAAGTCCTCATCACGGAAACAACGGGCAATCTGATAATATTTCTCCATACCGGATGCCATTAGCAGCTGTTTGAAAAGCTGCGGGGATTGCGGAAGCGCATAAAATTCACCCGGATGGACGCGGCTCGGAACAAGATAGTCACGCGCGCCTTCCGGTGTACTCTTCGTCAGAATCGGCGTCTCAATGTCCAGAAATTCCTTGTCATCAAGGAAACGCCTCAGCGTCCGTGTGACCAGACTGCGCAGTTTCAGCGTCGCCAGCATCTCCGGCCTTCTAAGGTCGAGATAGCGGTATTTCAAGCGCACATCTTCGGAAGCATCGATCTTATCCTCAATTGGGAAAGGCGGTGTCTTGGAGGTGTTGAGAACGTTAATTTCATGGATCATCACTTCAATATCACCATTTTTAATCTTTGGATTTACTGCTTCTTGGGCACGATTCATGACTTCGCCGGTCACTGACAGGCAGTATTCACTACGCACTTTATCGGCGCTTGCCCAGGCATCCTCTGCCACTTTCGGATTAAAAACAATTTGAATAATTCCTGAGCGGTCACGGAGATCAATAAAAATAACCCCTCCGAGATCCCTTCTTTTCTGTACCCAACCGGCCAGTGTTACCGTCTTCCCGGCAAAAGTCGCGGACAACTCGCCACAATTTGTATTTCGATACACCCTCAGTCACTCCTCGTTATTTCAATTTCATTTTTTTAAATAATGGCCTAATTCATTAAAAGACACGGCTTCCTGTGAACCATCTGCCATGTTTTTCACAATCGGACTTCCGCTGGCCAGTTCCTCTTCGCCGATCACGATAACGAAACGGGCATGCTCCCGATCGGCCGATTTGAATTGACCTTTGACCTTGCGTTCCATATAATCTTTATCAGCCCGGAAACCCTTCTGCCTCAATTCGTAAAGAAGAACCGCAGCCCTTTTCTCTGCCTGCGCGCCAATCGCTGCAATATAACAATCCAATGTCTCCGCGGAGTCAAGGATCAGGCCCTCGCTTTCAAGCGCAATCAGCAGCCGCTCGATACTTAGCGCAAATCCAACGCCTGGTGTTTCCGGACCGCCAAGCTCGCTGACGAGACCGTTATAACGTCCGCCGCCGGTCAGTGTCGAAATCACGCCTTTACTGGCTCCCATGATTTCAAATGTCGTGTGGTTATAATAATCCAATCCACGCACAAGAGTCGGGTCTAATTCATACGGAATACCCATCTCGTCGAGCATGGCTTTGACACGATTAAAATAATCACGCGCCAAATCGGTCAGAAAATCAATGATCGACGGTGCAGTTGCCATCAGGGGGTGATTATGGTCTTTTTTGCAGTCCAGGATGCGCAGCGGATTTTTCTCCAGACGCTCCTGACAGTCGGAACAGAATTCACCGATTGACGGTTTAAAATGAGCAATCAGGGCCTTACGATGCTCCGCACGACTCTCCGGATCGCCCAGACTGTTCAGAACGAGTTTTAATTTTTTCAGACCAAGCTTGCGGTAAAAAGTCATGGCCAAAGCAATCACTTCGGCATCAATTGCCGGGTCCTTTGAACCGATCGCCTCGACACCGAACTGAGTAAACTGCCGGGTCCGACCGGATTGCGGCCGCTCATAACGGAACATCGGTCCAATATAATACATTTTTGCCGGTTGCTCAGGCAAACCATATAATTTATGTTCGACAAATGCCCGGACCACCGAGGCGGTTCCTTCGGGGCGCAGGGTCAAGCTGCGATCGCCTCGATCTTTGAAGCTATACATCTCTTTCTGAACGATATCTGTCGTATCGCCAACACCGCGCTGGAATAAATCAGTCGATTCAAAAATTGGTGTTCGAATTTCTTTATAATTGAATAAAGTACAGGTTTCTCTGGCCGTCGCCTCAATCTTCTGCCAAATAAGCGTTTGATCAGGCAAGACGTCGTATGTCCCTCTCGGAATTTGAATCAGCATCTGTTCTTCCTCCTTCTGCTTCTCTCTATCCATTTATTCTTAAAAATATAAAAGCCCCCTGCCCGTCAATCAATAACTGACGAACAAGGGACGAATAGACATTCGCGGTACCACCCTTGAATTGAAGCCTACCTGCCTGCTCCCGCTCAAATCCGGTTAACGTCCGGTTAACGATTTCCCCTACTCACGCAAGCTTTCAGGAAAATGCCTCCAAAGTGTCTTTTTGCAGTTGCTCTTGCCAGGACCGCTTTCAGCCGGCGGCGTTCCCTCTCTGTGACCGCGAATCTGCAAAATTTCTTTATCATTGGTTTTGTCCCTTTATATTACGAATCATTGACAAAAAAGTCAAGGTTAATTCGCTAGTCTGGGCGATTATTTTGTCTTTTTTTGTCATCAGATAGCTTACCAATATGAGGTACTCAGACTTGTCTTCTGAACAGGTTTTCCTTTACACTTAATCTTGAGTTCATTGTTGTGGTGGTGATCGGTTTGACGCATCGAACGGAAAGAATGATTATCATTTGTCTGACTTTGTTTTGCGGGGTGTTTTTATTGATCATTCATTTTGATCATTCCGATAGAAAGAAGCCGGTCGCCCTGCGATCGATTAATATCGGCAACGCGCTGGATTCACCGCGGGGGACATCTTGGGGTGTCACGATGAAAACCGCTTACTTCCCAGCCATTAAAAAAGCCGGTTTCAACGCGGTTCGGATCCCCGTCCGTTTTTCCGATTATGCCAAAGATAATCCCAATTATCAACTGGATCCCGCTTTTATGAAGAAACTCGATGGTGATATCGATGATGCGCTGCAGCAGCATCTGACGGTCATCCTCGATTTCCATCATTTTAATGAACTGATGGAAGATCCGCCGCGATACCATCAATGTTTTCTGAGTATCTGGAACCAACTCGCGCATCGCTATCAGAATCAACCCGATCAGCTGATGTTTGAAATCTTGAATGAACCGACTGATCGCCTGAGTGGTGAGCTTTGGAACCGCTATATGGCTGATGCTGTTTCCGTGATCAGAAAGACCAATCCGAATCGGACACTCATTGTCGGTCCAGACCATTTTTACGCGCTTGATCGTTTAAAGGAGCTGCGGCTGCCTAAAGATCGCCATCTCATCGTCAGCTTTCATTATTATGAACCGAATACATTCACCTTCCAGTCCAATCCCTATCTCGGATTCACGCAGGCGCGCGATGTCACCTGGCAGGGTACCCCGCAGGAGACTCGGCGGATACATCAACAATTTACCAAGGTTCGACGCTGGGCCGAGCGACATCATGTTCCCGTCTACCTCGGCGAATTTGGCGCCAATAAAGACGCGCCTGATGATTCGCGCCTTCGCTGGACCGCCGCCGTCCGTCGTGAAGCTGAAAAAGAAGGATTCAGTTGGGGTTACTGGGAGCTAGCTTCCTGGTTCGGGATCTACAATTCCAAAACCGGTGAGTGGGACAAACCCATGCTTCAAGCGCTGCTGCCTGCGAAGTGAGCCTATCCGTTTCCATTAAAAAATGCCGGAAAGGGAACTCTCCAGCATGGATTCTTTGCATGTTGCGCCACTACGCTCATTTCTTTTTGCTTTCAATAATCAAGGTCACAGGCCCGTCGTTGATTAAAGACACGGCCATGTCCGCACCGAATTGACCCGTCTCGACGGTGAGATCATATTCGGCACGCAAATGCCGGTTAAAGGCTTCGTATAACGGTTTCGCGTCTTCGGGCCGAGCCGCTTCGGTAAATCCCGGCCGTCTGCCATGGCTGGTGTCGCCATACAGGGTGAATTGTGAAACCGAGAGAATGGCTCCGCCGATATCAAGCAGTGATCGGTTCATCTTCCCATCCCCGTCTTCAAAAATCCGGAGGCCGGCAATCTTATCCGCCACGTAGATGACGTCTTCATGCGTATCGCCTTTGCGGATGCCGACAAGCAGCATCAGGCCTTGTCCAATTTGTCCAATTTTTTCTTTATCTACTGTCACTTGTGCTTCCTTTACGCGCTGCAAAACAACTCTCATTGATTGACCCTCGTTTCCTGCTTAAATTCTCTCACAGAAACCGCCTTGACGATGATTTTATTGCATGACACGCCGGACGCTGTACACGTCAGGAGTTCGCTTAATTTTATCAACCACGCGGCGCAAATGATCGATGTTGGTAATCGCAATGGTCATGTGAATGATCGCCACTTTATTTTTGTCGGCGCGTCCGCTGACCGCATTGATCGCTGTGTGCGCATCCGACACACATTGCAGCACTTCATTAAGCAGTCCATTGCGATCATAGGCGGTCACTTCAATGTCGACATTATACTCTTTCGATTTCGATTCGTTGTTTTCCCACTCCACTTCCATCAGCCGTTGCTGTTCTTCGCTGCTGATGTTCGGACAATCGGCCCGATGGACAGTAATCCCGCGCCCACGTGTCACAAAGCCGACAATCGGGTCACCGGGCACCGGATTGCAGCAGCGCGCGAGACGGACGAGTAGATTGTCTACGCCTTTCACACGGACGCCGAGAGACGTTCTCCTCGGATGTGCCTGTGCCGTGGAACTTTTGGTCTCATTAAGCTGCTGCAAATCCTCAACCTTTTCTGGTTCTTTTGGCGCCTTATTTTCCTGAATGAGGCGGCTGACCACCTGTTTCGCTGGAATACCATTATAGCCGACCGCGGAGAATAATTCATTTTCATGGGAAAAATTATAGCTTTTGCAAGTTTTCGCAATATTTTCCTCAGTCAATGTATTTTTCAAACTGATGTCCTGGCTGCGTAATTCTTTTTCAATCAGCTCGCGGCCCTTTGCCACATTTTCCTGACGCTGCTGCCGTTTAAACCATTGGCGAATCTTATTCTTCACCGCTGAACTCTGAGCAATTTTCAGCCAGTCGCGACTCGGACCATAGGAGTGATTGGAGGTCATCACTTCAACGATGTCACCCGTTCGCAGCCGGTAGTCAAGTGGAACCATTTTGCCGTTTACCCGTGCGCCAACCGTCTTATTGCCAATTTCGGTATGAATCCGGTAAGCAAAATCAATCGGCACTGATCCCACTGGCAATTCAATCACATCGCCTTTTGGCGTAAAAACAAAAACCGTATCAGAAAACAAGTCCATTTTGAGTGATTCCATGAATTCTTTTGCGTCATCCGTTTCATTCTGATATTCAAGAATCTCCCGGAACCAGGTCAGTTTATCTTCAAACTTATTATTCAGATTTTTCGTTTTGCCTTCCTTATAAGCCCAGTGCGCCGCAATACCGTATTCGGCAACATCATGCATTTCCTCGGTGCGAATCTGAACCTCTAGCGGATCGCCTTTTGGCCCAATCACGGTGGTGTGCAGCGATTGATACATATTCGCTTTCGGCATCGCGATGTAGTCCTTGAAGCGTCCAGGCATCGGTTTCCAATGCGTATGAATGATTCCGAGAATGGCATAACAATCCTTAATGCTCTGGACAATGATTCGCACAGCGAACAAGTCATAGATCTCATTAAATTGTTTATGTTGATTGACCATCTTGCGGTAAATGCTGTAGATATGTTTTGGCCGTCCGGAAACCTCTGCGTCGATATGGACTGATTTGACATATTCGCGCAGTTCATCGACGACCTGAGCGATATAAGCCTCACGCTCATCCCGCTTTTGTTTCATCAGATTGACAATTTTATAATATTGCTGCGGATTCAGGTAGCGGAGCGAGATATCCTCCAATTCCCATTTTATTGCTGAAATACCCAGACGATTGGCCAGAGGAGCGAAGATTTCCAGTGTCTCGTTGGCCTTTTGTATCTGCTTTTCCTTCGACATATACTTCAGTGTACGCATATTATGCAGACGGTCAGCCAGCTTAACAATCACGCAGCGCAGATCACGGGCCATGGCGACAAACATCTTGCGATGATTCTCCGCCTGTTGATCTTCCTTCGAGGTATATTCAAAATGACGCAGCTTGGTCACGCCATCGACGAGTATCGTCACATTATCTCCGAATTTAGCATGAATATCCGCCAATGTGACGGGCGTATCTTCAACCACGTCGTGAAGAAAACCGGCGACAATCGTCGTCACGTCCATTTTCAGATCGACGAGAATCCCAGCCACTTCAATCGGATGCATGATATATTTTTCGCCGGATCGCCTGACTTGGCCTTTATGCGCCTTATCGGCAAATTTATAGGCTTCCTGAATCAGGTCCAAATCTCTCTGATCGAGATAGGTCGCTGCTTGCTTCATAAGCTCTTCCATTGTCATAATTGTCTCACCTAGCTATTGCCCCATTTCAAAATGTCGTTAGCCTGTGAAAAAAGCAAGAAACGCTAATCCTTGTATCCATGGCCAGCCCTCTTTCTGCCCGGTCCATCGATTTTCAATCTTTTTAAAATGAATTGATATAAATAATTTCTTCAGAGAACATTCGATCTGAACCTTCACAAATATATGAAAGCAGGCACTGAATCCTTTGTCCCAGTCTCATATTCCTTGTAGTGATTATTATCAGAGAAAAAGACGATAAAGTAAAGTTTTTTCTATCATTCTGCCACTCAAGCAGGGAAATAAACCTAATTTTCATACTAGCGGCAGGCGAGCAACGAGTAAAAGATGACAAAAAACAACAAGCAATGGTAACCGAGCCGTCCTATTAGAAAAACTTGGCGTAGCCAAGTCCTTTGAATGCCAGCTGCGCCTTAGTTTTTCTTATACTTAATTCCTCTTCAATTTTATATACTTTTTTCTTAACGTATTAAAAAAGAGTACCGCTACAGGCACTCCGATAAATCCAATTTAATAGGTAATCAGTGAGAACACATCGTAATTCTCTAATTTCTCTCGACCGTTAAGCCCGGTCAATTCAATTAAAAAAGCAACACCGACAACAATGCCGCCTAAGTCTTTCACCAATTTAATCGTTGCGTCAATCGTCCCGCCAGTTGCAAGCAGGTCATCGGTAACCAGCACACGCTGACCTGGGTGAATCGAATCCTGATGAATGCAGAGCTCATCCGTTCCATATTCTTTTTCATAAGTAACCGTGGCTACCTGGCGTGGTAGTTTGCCCGGCTTACGAACAGGAACGAAACCAACTTCGAGTGCATAAGCCAAGGGCCCGCCAATCACAAAGCCGCGGGCTTCCGGGCCGACAACAATCTCCGCCTGTTTGCTTCTGGCAAAGGTTGCTATTTCATCAATCGCCGATCGATAAACCGGTCCGTCTTCGAGCAATGACGTAATATCTCTAAAATTAATTCCCTTGGTTGGAAAATCCATGACTGACTGAATATACTTTTCATAATTCATTACTGTTTCCCTCCGGAAGAGCCTCTTGTCCCCGACGCTTCTTCTGGACGTTAAACCAGTCTTTCAGAGATGTTATCGGGGCATAGCAAAACAAGTCTTCTAACTTAATTTGATTCTTTTCTTTCTGATAAGTCAATGATGCACTAAGCGGCGCCTTCTTCGGGACTTTAACCTCAGTCAGAAGGCCCTCTTCTATTCTAACAAAACCCAATTCGAAAAACACCTGGATCATAAAATTAACCATTTGCTTACTCCAGCCTTTGTGGCGGGCAATTTGTTCCGCCATCGGCCGCAGGGGAAATGCATGTTGTTTATGAATGAATGAAAAAAGCCAAATGAAATTCTCTCTCGTCGGAAAGGCCGAGAAAAAATGATCGCGGACATGTGAAAATACCGCGTAGATCCGGTGGACAGAAGGACTATTGGCAAGAAGAGCAGCTAGCTGTCCCGCTTGATCCGGCAGATCCAAAAGCACCAGGGCCGGCGCATGGGTTATCAGTCCGGCCTGATAAGAGGTCACTTCAAAATTGAGGTTCAAACGAGCTCGAGTCTCTGGCTGAAAGGCCAGATAATCGACCGACTCATCAGCTAACTCGCCAATTTTATCACGCAGGCGCATCTCTGAACGCCAATCAAAAACCTGCAGATCATCAACCCGCAAATCTTTGACCATCAGCTGCGGCCGGCGAAATCCATTCCATTCATTAATCGATAACTCGCCCAGCAGATTCAGTCTATCCCCGGAGGCAATCTTTTTAGCCAATGGTCCGAGTCCAAAACCGATTCCGTCGAGGTCGCTTTCAGAACCTTTCAGCACAATTTTCAAATGTGCCTGCTCTTGACCAACCACGCTGATCTTCGTCAAGGGAACCTGCTCCAGTTCAAATACTGGACGGGGATTCCCCATCCCGAATGGGGCCAGTTTGGCCAGTTCATCGATTTGTTCCACAGTCACTTGCTCCGGCGTACATTCAGCGGCAACTTCGATTTCCGGAGTCAGCGGTTTATCGGCCAGTACCTCTGCAGCAATCCGGTCGAAGGCTTCGCGCAGCGGCTCAATCGATGCTGACTCAAGCGACAAGCCTGCCGCCATCTGATGACCGCCGAACTGAATCAAATGCTCCGAGCATTGCGAGAGCCCCTGATACAGATTAAACGCGCGAACACTGCGTCCAGATCCCTTAGCGGTTCCACTGGCCTCATCGATACTCAGAATCAACGTCGGTCGATGGTATTTCTCCACCATTTTCGAAGCGGCAATTCCAATGACCCCTTGATTCCAGCCCTTCCCTGCAAGGACAAGTGCCCTGTCTCCACGCGCGAGATAGGATTTCGCCTTGAGGTCTGCTTCCCTAGCGATGGTATCGACTAATGACTTCCGTTTCTGATTGAGGGCATCGAGCTCTTCAGCAAGCAGACGCGATTCGTCTGGATCATCTGAGAGTAAAAGTTTCAAAGCAGGCTCGGCATCTTCTAAGCGGCCGGCAGCATTGAGCCGTGGTGCCATCTGAAAACCAATCCGATCACTGTCAACGATTTCACCGCTGCCCGATTGCAGCTTCAACGCCTGAATTCCAGAATAAGAGCCGCTGCTGATCTGTCTCAAGCCCGTCGAGGCAATCAAGCGGTTCTCATCCCTCAGCATCACGAGGTCAGCAATTGTACCTATCGCGGCGAGATCAATCCAGCGCGGATCCCATTCGTCCTCTGGGAAAAGCGCCTGGAGTAGTTTTAAGGCAACACCCGCACCGCATAAGTCCTTAAAGGGATAATTACAGCCGGGTTGTTTCGGATTCAGGATGGCAAAGGCGTCAGGCAGGACCGCAGGCGGCTCATGGTGATCGGTAATGATATAATCGATACCCAGTTCCTTCGCCCGCTCAGCAGCTGGCAAGGCGGCAATGCCGCAGTCAACCGTAAGAATCAACTGGACTCCATCCGCAGCAGCGGTCTCCACCGCACCGGTATTCGGCCCGTAACCGTCTTTAAATCGGTTCGGTATATAATGCGAGACCTCGGCTCCTGCCTGCCGCAGTGCTCGAATAACAAGCGCTGTTGAAGTCACACCATCCGCGTCGTAATCGCCAAAAATGCGTATACGTTGATCGCTCGCAATAGCTTGATTGATCCGCTGCACCGCTGCCTGCATCCCCAGCATTCGCTTTGGATCGTAAAATTTTGTTTTCTCCGGATGCAGAAAAAGATCTGCGCGATCCGGAGTATCAGCACCGCGCAGAATCAGTAAATAAGCAGTCAGAGGTGAAAGGTTCAAAGCGCCGGCCAGTCGCTGCACCACTTCGTCTTGACCCGCTTGTTTCTTCACCCATTGATATTTTGATGGCAACATCCGCCTCCGCTCCTCCTTCTTTTTACTTCTCGCATAGGCGGTATCTCTTTATTTTCGGTTACGCGACCGTCTTCCTGAAAAACGGGACTCCTCTGCCTCATCGCTCCCCGTATTTTTCACTTCAAGCGGTTTTTGGCCTTCCGGATCCCTTTCTTTAGAATTGCGAATCTCGCGTTCCAATTGCCGAATACGCCGCTGTTGCCGGTATAATTTCATATACGTAAAGGAACCGACCAGAAGCGCCCCCAACAAAACAGAGCCAATGATCACCAGAATCAACGGCAGACGTGCCTTCCCAAGCAGAAAACTAAAAGTCACGTTGTCCACATTCGCGATTGAGAAAAGCACAATCAGCAAAGCAAAAATTAATGTTAATAGCAGAAACCATTGTTTTTTCATGATTATCCGCCCTCCTTCCGGAAGGTAAGCGGCGCTGAAATAGGCTTAATTCTGCGCCTGCACCGTTCTTTTTCTTTTGCGACTTGCAAGATAGCGCGATTTCATCACTGCCCATAATGGACAGGCAATGCAAATAGATGAATAAACACCACATATCAGCCCCACAAAAAGAGCCAGCGTGAAGGTTTTGATCGATTCACTGCCGAAGATCATCAGGCAGATAACCGGAAACAGGACTGTTAAAACCGTATTCACTGAACGGGTCAGTGTTTCGCGAATACTTAGATTAACAATTTCACCGAGTTCGGCAATTGTCGACAGGCGCTTCCGGCTGAGTTTGATGTTCTCGCGGACACGGTCAAAGGTCACAATTGTATCATTAATCGAATAGCCGACGATCGTCAAAATGGCAGAAATGAACAAAATATTCACTTCAATATGCAGCAGGCTGAATACCGTCACGATGATAAAAGCATCGTGAATCAAGGCCAGAACAGCAGTCAGACCCTGCAGAAATTCAAAACGAATCCAGACATAGAAAATGATAAAAACGGATGCGATAATTAACGCGAGGATCCCGTTCTTCGCCAGGTCTCGTCCAACCTGCGGCGAAACGGTGCTGATTGCCGGATTGGCCTTGAACTGGTTCTGAATAGCACTCCTTACCTTGGCGACTTGGTTTTGATTCAATTCTTCATTCAGACGAACCGTTGCCACATTGTGATGTGTGCCTGAGAGAACCGGCTCCTCCGGATGATAGCCCATCGACTTGAAAGACTGCACAACTTTTGCGAGCGGCATTGGCTGATTCGTAGGACTCTGAACATCCACCCGTGTCCCGCTGGAAAAATCGACGCCAAGATTCAGTCTGAAGACAAACAGTGAAATGATCCCCAGAATAATCAGAACGGACGACAAGGTGAAAAAGATATTGCGATGTTTCATAAAATCAAGGTGGCCATAAAACTTATTAAAGTGTTTATAATTCATGTTTCCATTAGTTTTCACGGATATCACTCCTCTTGACGCCAAACAGCCAAGGTCTGTCATTCAATATTTTACTGTGAACGAGCAGTCCGAGGAATAGCCGTGCCCCATAAATCGACGTTAAAAAAGTGATAATATTACTGATTAGGAGCATCACAGCGAATCCCTTAATCGCACTCTCGCCAAAAAAGAACAGAACGGCTGCGGCAATGATTGTTGTCATGTTGGCATCAATAACTGTCGGTAATGCGCGGTGATTACCGGCTCGATAAGCAGAAAGAATCGTTTTCCCGCTTCGCACCTCATCTTTAATACGTTCAAGAGTAATGATATTCGCATCCACCGCCATACCAATTCCAAGGATTAACGCTGCAATACCTGGCAGCGTCAGAACGGCTTGCAGGCCGACAAACACACCCATAACAATAAATACATAGAAAACGAGTGTGATATCGGCGATCAGGCCACCCAGACGGTAAAACAGCAGCATGAATAGGAAGATGACAATTACACCAATTGCACCGGCAAACAGCGTTTCCTGCATCGAATCCTGTCCGAACTGAGCACCGACTGAGTTCGAATAGATTTCCTTCATTTTTACCGGAAGCGACCCGGAGTTCAGCAGATCCTTCAGGTTCGTTGCTTCCTGAACACTAGCCATACCGGTAATCTGCACATTGCTGGTATTTAATACGGAATCGACAGCCGGGGCAGAGATGTATTTATGCTTGGACTTTCCCGCTTCCTTAAGATAGGAATCACCCTTATGATAATCGAGCCAAATCACCAGAACGTTTGTTGGTACTGAATAGGAAGCAATTTTTTTCGTCACTCTGGCAAACTTATCCGGATTTTTCAGTTGCAGGGTGACCATCGGCTTGTTCAATTCATCAAAAGCGACCTTGGCTTTGCCCGGCTGCAGATCTTGACCATCGAGCATCATGTGATTCTTGTAATCCCGAAAGCTTAGATTTGCCGTCGTTGAAAGCAGTCTTCGCGCCCGTTTTTCATCCTTAACGCCTGGCAGTTGGACACGGATTCGATTGCCGTTTTCAATTGAAATATTCGGTTCACTGACACCGAGTACGTTGATTCGCTTGTTAATTGCGGCAACAGCGTTGCTCATGGTGTCACTGTCAATCTTCTGCCCCGCCTTAAGCGGTTCGACCTGGTAAAGGACTTCAAAGCCGCCCTTTAAATCAAGGCCTAATTTGACATTATGTATAATTGGCTGTACAACCATCGCCATTAAAATTGCGGCGACAACTAAAATCGCAAAAAAAGTAAAAATATGCCCTTTTTTTACCATTACTCTACTTGCTCCCTTCTATCTCTCTGAAGCCGGCGATTATCTCATTTTCTTCAGAGCTTGTCCGTAAATCAATCTTGTTTGGAATTAAAAAGCGCGTCTAAACCGGAGGACGTATCGCGGAACATGTCCATCCGTAATTTATTCATGTAATCATTGACAGACAGCGACATCAAATGAGCCACCACTTCATGAATCCGTTCAGGTTTCTCTCCTTTTTTTGCCGCCATTGTCTCTTTGACGAATTGCCAGAAATCATCAGAATTCAGGGTTCTTAGTCCCAGCAAGTGAAATTCATTTAATTTACTGCTGATAAACGGGCCGATAACCGGCCGCCATTTTTCGAATTCATCTTGAACATCCGCCACGCTGCGTCCCTCCCATAATGATTATCATAGCATAATTACCAGGTAATACGAAACACAAAATGAAAGGTGAATGAAAACTCTTCTTGGTTTTTCCGATCAGGATTAAATCATCCGCCCTTATTTCAACCTAATAGACAGCGGCTTCCGGACGAACTTATCCATCCATCTGTAAACAGCTTGTCATGCCTGGCCCATTTTCATGCATATAGTAAGGGTATATGCACGCGGCCAACGCCGCAACTCGGCACAAAGAAGGCGGATCACAATGACACGGCAATCTTTCTTGAAAGGCTCCTTCATCCTGATGGCAGCAGGGCTCCTGACGCGCGTCCTTGGCATGATCAATGGTATGGTGCTTGCCCGCGTCATCGGCGATGAAGGCGTCGGGCTGTTCATGATGGCTTATCCCGCCATGCTTCTCGTTGTGACCTTGACTGAACTCGGGCTTCCCGTCGCTATCTCCAAATTAGTGGCAGAGGCCGATACGTTTGGGGATAAGCGGAAGATTAAATTGATCCTTGCTTTGTCCCTGACTATTGTCGGTATCACCAGCATCACCCTGACTGCGCTGATGCTGGTATCCATTCCCTTTATAGCCCACTTTCTCTATGCGGATACGCGAGTGATCTATCCGCTGCTTGCCGTTACGCCGGTGATTCCGATTGTCGCGGTTTCCTCGGTGATTCGCGGCTATTTCCAAGGCATTCGCAATATGAAGCCTTATGCTTATTCCGGTATTGTGGAACAAGTTGTGCGCATCTCACTCGTATTTACACTGTCCAGCATGCTGATGCCCCGCGGTGTCGAATTTGCGGCGGCCGGTGCGATGATTGCTGGTGCGGCCGGTGAATGCGCCTCTCTTTTCTATATGCTGTACCATTTTCACAAGGAAGCGCAGATGCCACTTAAAAGACAGGGTTTGAAAGCCATGAAAGGGGGACGATTGACTCTCCGACGCTTGATGAATATTGGCCTGCCGACCATGGGCAGCCGTCTGATTGGTTCTCTGGGCAATTTTCTCGAACCGATGATAGTCTCGCACGCCTTGATGATCGCCGGCTATTCTCTGAAAGCGTCCGCCCAGCTCTATGGGCAACTGACTGGTTATGCCATGACGCTCCTGCTTCTGCCGACTTTTATCACCCATGCTCTGCACGTTTCTTTGGTCCCTGCGGTCAGCGAAGCCTTCGCTCGCAAGAATTATGGAATGATTCATTATCGCCTGAATCAAGCCCTAAGAATTGCGATGCTGTTTGGCGGCCTTTCCGTTCTTGTGACGACCTTATTTGCCGCCCCGCTCATGCAGATCATTTATCAATCTGCCGAATCAGCACAATATCTCTATATTATGGCGCCGTTCTTTCTCGTCTTTTATTTTCAGACTCCGATGCACGCGGTTCTTCAGGCCCTTGATCTTGCCAAACCAGCGATGTACAACACCTTAATCGGTGCCGTGGTGAAAACCGTCGCTCTATTTTTTCTCACCAGTCAGCCGGAATTCGGAATTAAAGGGGCTGCCCTTGCCATCTGTATCAACGTCGTGCTGGTCACCTTGCTTCACGCAGGTGTCATGTTCAAAGCGATTGGCTTCTCGCTCGTCATCCGCGATTACGTAAAAACTGCCGCAGTCATGATCCTTTCGGCGGTTTTTGCCCGCTACCTGATCACGCGGACTTTTCTTGACTTGGGCCTCGTTCCGCGCACATGCCTGCTCATTGCATTATTGGCCGTCGCCTATCTTCTGCTCGCTCTTCTCTTCGGCATGATTAACAAAGAGCAGTTGCGCCAGCTTCCTATTATTGGAAAATGGTTTGACAGTTATTAATCGTTGATTTTTATCAGCGATCATTTTTATCTTTTTTCAGATCCATAAAGAAATTTCCCGTGCTGTCCATGGTTAGGTAATTCACCTGCCGAATGTCGCGATAGCCGAATTTCCGCAATTCTTGACGCAGCCATAGCTGTGTGCGTCCGATTTTACGAAGATTGTCCGCGCGGATTTTGCCCCCTTCAATCAGCGCCAAGGCCATTTCCGGCATCGGCGTTTCATCTCTAACCGGGATGATCGGATCCCCTGCTTTAAAATTCTGCGCCTGCAGCGGCATCAGCCCTGAGGCCGGTTGGAAATGGGGGGGAAAATGCTGCAAGAGACGAAACAAATGGTAAATGCCGAGCAGCAGCAGCATCGGAATCAAATAATACGTAAAAGGCCGGGCTGGACTGATAATCGAAAATAAGGCGAGTTCTGCACAAGCGAGCAAAACCAGCCATTCAGAAAAAGGACGATCACCCGCCCGCTCAGCCATCGCTTTTCTGAAACCTAGCCATAAAAACACAATCAAGAAAAGGGTTCGCGCGACGGTTGTCTCCATGTTCGTCCTGCCTCCTTTTTGATCACGGATTCTTGTCGCATTAAAAAAGATCTGTCGTGCCTGATTTTTTTAGTATGAACCATTATGGCCGATTCATGAGCCAGACTTTAGCAGCCAGTCATGATTTGTCTTTTTTCCGAATAGGATTGTACAGGAACAAGCTTCATGGGATCGCTTGCAACAAGAAAAAATGACGGGAGGTCTTTTCTATGGCACGAAACTGGTTGGCCGCGATGACTTACGGAATTTGCGCTTCGATCCTCATTGTACTTGGATCGGCGTTTCTTATGGCTTCTCTGCTGCGCTTTACTTCATTTTCAGATGACGGCCATTCACTGTTACCGATAATCATTTCGATTGTCGCTTTATTTATCGGCGGCGTGATTTCAGGTTCGAAAATGAAATCGAAAGGCCTGCTGATTGGCGCTCTGACCGGTCTGCTTTATAGCTTGTTCAGTCTTTTTTTTCAGTATCTGGGGTTTGATCAAGCCCCCACCTTCACGCAATACAGTTTTTACCTTGCCAATATTGCGGCAGCTGCAATGGGCGGCACGGTTGGCGTCAATCTTTTCTCTGCCAAACATAAATAGTAATTCTGCCCCGTATCTAAGGCCCGCGGTCTAGCTCCAGGGGATATTCTTATGGCTCAAAGGTCAGATGCAAAACCCGCGGGCAACTGAAAAAATGATTCCTGCACGATGCGGGAATCATTTTCTTTACAACGCTTATTTTTCTGCACTGTCAGCCGGTAACTCTTTTTCGCTTTTTTCTTCCACTTTCTTCGGCTCTTCAGTCTTCTGTGCCTTGCTTATTTTTTCGCGAATCGCCGCGCGGTCGAAAGTCAGTCGGCTATTCCCGGATTTCAGCACCATGGTCTTCTCATCAAAGGACTCAATGGTTCCGTGCAAACCGCCGATCGTGATAATCTTATCACCCTTTGACAGTGACGACTGCATTTCACGTGTTTCTCTTGTACGCTTCTGCTGCGGACGAATCAGCATGAAGTAAAAAATAGCGACGAATAATACTAAAGGTATTATAAGCTGGCCCATTTGTAAATCTTCCTCTCGTTTTTAAAAGTTTTTAGCGTCAGGCCGGTTAAAGCCATAAGACTCAAAGAATGCTTCTCTGAAATCAAGCAACCGATCTTCCATTATTGCCAATCGGACACGCTTCATTAATTTTATCAGAAAATAAAGGTTATGGTAAGTGGTTAAACGAAATCCAAACGTTTCATTCGCCTTGACCAAATGCCGGATATAGGCTCTTGAGTAATTTTTGCAGACCGAACAGTCACAATGTTCATCAATCGGTCCAAAGTCATGCGCATATTTCGAATTGCGAATGACCAGCCGGCCATGTTCGGTCATGCAGGTTCCGTTCCGGGCGATCCGTGTCGGAAGCACACAATCAAACATATCGATGCCGCGAATGACGCCATCGATCAGCGAATCGGGAGAACCGACGCCCATCAAGTAACGCGGCTTATTTGCCGGCAAAAATGGGGTAGTAAACGCCAACATCTCGTTCATCGTTTCTTTCGGCTCACCGACCGACAGACCGCCGATGGCATAACCTGGAAAATCAAGCGCGGTTAAGTCACACGCCGATTGTTCGCGCAGGTCCTTATAATTTCCACCCTGAACAATGCCGAAAAGGGATTGTTTTTCTGGATTGCGGTTGGCGTTCAGGCAGCGCTCGGCCCAGCGGCTTGTCCGCTCCGTCGACGTCTTCATATAATCATAAGAGCAGGGATAGGGCGGGCATTCATCAAAAGCCATCATAATGTCAGAGCCGAGGGCGTTCTGAATCGCAATCGATTTTTCCGGTGTCAAAAATAATTTATCCCCGTTCAGATGATTGCGAAAATGAACGCCCTCTTCTGTAATGTCACGCAATTTGCTGAGACTAAATACTTGAAAACCGCCGGAATCAGTCAGAATACCTTGATCCCAGTTCATAAAATGGTGCAAGCCGCCCGCTTCCTGGACAATTTCTTCCCCGGGCCTCAGCCACAAGTGATAGGTATTGCTCAGGATGATGCCGGCACCCATTTCCTTCAATTCGCGCGGGCTCATCGTCTTGACCGTTGCCTGCGTACCGACCGGCATAAACATGGGTGTATCGAAAGTTCCATGTGGAGTATGTAGTTTGCCGAGACGCGCGCCTGTTTTTTTATCTGTTTTAATTAATTCATAGGTGACCGCATGATTCATTTGACGTGAATTCCTTCCTCAATAAACATTGCATCGCCGAAGCTGAAAAAGCGATAGCGTTCCTGAACGGCCGTGCGATAAGCTTTTAAAATAAAGTCCCGACCCGCGAATGCACTGACTAACATAATCAATGTCGATTTTGGCAAATGAAAGTTCGTAATCATCGCGTCAATGCCGCGATACGTGAAACCTGGATAGATGAAAATGTCGGTCCAACCGGAGGCCTCCCTAAAATGACCGTCAAATTTAGCACAAATCGTCTCAAGCGTGCGAATTACCGTTGTCCCGCAGGCAATGATCCGTTTACCAGCCGCCCTGGCTTCTGTCAACGTCTGAGCCGCCTCAGCCGACATCTGGTAAAATTCGGAATGCATCGTATGTTCTTCTATTCTATCTACTTTTACCGGGCGGAATGTCCCTAGCCCAACATGCAGGGTAATAAAAACAAGATGGATACCCTTTTGCTCAATTTCAGCCAGTAATTCTTTTGTAAAATGAAGGCCGGCTGTCGGCGCTGCTGCTGAACCGCGATGCTTAGCATAGACGGTCTGATAGAGATCTGGATCATCCAATTGTTCTTTTATATAAGGCGGAAGCGGCATTTTACCAAGTTCTTCCAGTACCTCATAAAAAATACCTTCATAGTGAAAATTGACGATTCGCCGACCTTCATCCAATTCTTCCGTGCATTCGGCAACCAGCCGGCCGTCGCCGAACTGAATATGTACACCCTTCTGAATCCGCTTAGCCGGCTTGGCCAAACATTCCCAACTGTCGCCTTCCGTCTGCTTGAGCAAAAGCAATTCGATCTTCGCGCCGGTTTCTTCCTTGTGGCCAATTAACCGAGCAGGCAGCACCTTGGTGTCATTCAGCACCAAACAATCCCCCGGATTTAAATAATCAATAATTTCGCTAAAATGATGATTGGCGATCCGGTCTTTATTCGGGTTCAGCACCATCAGACGCGACGCTGCCCGATCCTTGAGCGGAGTCTGCGCAATCAGTTCCTGAGGCAGTTCATAATCAAAATCTGAAACATCCATAATTAATAAGCACTCGCTTTCTTTTAATAAGGGTTTACCGCCAATGATTGATGATATAAAAAATCAGAGAAAGAATCACGCTGATCGCAAGACAGGTGACGATCGGGAACATAAAAGTAAAATTGCCTCTCTTGATCACAATATCGCCTGGAATTTTCCCAATCAGCGGCAGGCAGAGCCCAGCGATGAATAAAACGATACCCGTAATCATCAGCACCCGACTCAACTCTCCCATGATCAGCCCTTCCTTTCGATCTGGAAATGTTCATAGGCAAGCGCCGTGGCCATCCGTCCGCGCGGAGTTCGCTGAATGAAACCGAGCTGCAGAAGATAGGGCTCATAGACATCCTCGATGGTATGGCGCTCCTCGCCGATCGCCGCCGCCAATGTATCCAGGCCGACCGGACCGCCGCCGAATTTATTAATCATACTGAGCAGCAACTGATGATCGACACGATCAAGGCCCATTTCGTCGACATGAAGACGTGCCAGCCCTTTCTGCGAGATGGCACAGTCCACGCGCCCGCTTGTTTCGACCTGAGCAAAATCACGGATCCGGCGCAGCAGCCGGTTAGCGATCCGCGGCGTCCCACGGGAGCGGCGAGCAATCTCATAGCAGGCCGCCTCATCTATGGCCACATGCAGCACCGAAGCGGTCCTTTTCACTATTTTAGCCAATTCCTCCGCTGTATAAAACTGCAGCCGATTGACTACGCCGAAGCGATCACGCAGCGGCGGAGACAAATAGCCCGCCCGGGTTGTCGCACCGACAAGGGTAAACGGCGGCAGATTCAATCTGACCGAATGTGCCGTATCATCCTTGCCGATGATAATATCCATGCAGAAATCCTCCATTGCCGGATAGAGCACTTCTTCCACATTCCGGCTGAGCCGGTGAATCTCATCGATGAAGAGCACATCGCCGGGTTCAAGTGAAGACAAAACCGCCGCCAGGTCACCCGGGCGCTCCAGCGCTGGACCGGATGTCGTGCGAATGCCCGCACCCATTTCCGCAGCAATAATCATCGCCAGCGTCGTTTTTCCAAGACCCGGCGGTCCATAGAGCAACACATGGTCAAGGGGTTCATTACGCGCTTTCGCCGCCTGAATAAATATCTGCAGGTTCTGTTTAATCTCTTCCTGGCCGATATAATGGGCGAGATCCGTTGGACGGATCGTTTGTTCCAGGCCTTGTTCTTCCGTCGATGATTCACTTGAAAGCAAACGTTCGTCGTCCATTGCTTCAACCCCTTATCGGCTCTTCATCAGCAAACGAAGAGCTTCTTTGACATAATTTTCAGCTGTCAGTTTCTGCTTCTCGAGCAGCGGCAGAACACGCTGAATTTCTTTTTCCGTATAGCCCAGCATCTTCAGGGCATCACCGGCTTCATCAAGCGCCTGGTTAACTGGCGGCATCTGCTGGCCTTCCCGTCCGGCTATCGAGAAATCCTTAAGTTTCCCTTTCAAATCCAAAATAATTTGACCCGCTGTTTTTTTGCCAATTCCCGGGAAACGGGTCAGATAGTGATTATCTTCGGCTTCGATCGCCCCAATAATATCTGTTGTTTCTCCGGAAGCAAGAATAACCAGCGCAATTTTGGGACCAATACCGGAAACGGATAGCAGCCGAATAAACAATTCGCGTTCCTCGCGGCTTTTAAAACCATATAAAATGATCGCGTCTTCGCGCACATACTGATAGAGATAGACCGTTGCTTCCTTGTTCAGTAGCGGCTGATAACTGAACGGATTTCCGCAGATGATCTGATAACCGACACCGCCCTGTTCAAGAACAATTCCATTTCCGGATAGATAAGTCAAAATTCCCCGTATATAATCGTACACGTTTCCGGCTCCTCACCTGCGAACAATCTATAAATTGATGTTTTTTCAAAAAAGCGTCTTTACATTCATCATAACACAGGCTTGGCGGCGATTCCTAAAAAACAGCAGGTTATCGCCGTACAAAAAGGAGCACTCGCTGCCGAATGCCCCGACTAAAATCATTACCTAGTCTGCTAGTTTCACAGACAAATGACACTCAAGCCTCTTCTTCGAGATTGCTGTAGATGTCTTGAACATCATCGTTATTTTCCAGAACATCCATTAACGTTTCCATCTTCTCAAGCTCTTCGCCGGCTAACGCGGTCCTAGTTTTCGGTACCATAGCAACCTCTGCCCGGTCTATTTCATAACCTTTGTCTTCCAAAGCCTTTTTTACTGTTTCAAACGATTCCGGAGAGGTTGAAATGATGAATCGATCGTCCTCTGTGCGCAAATCATCGGCACCTGCGTCAATGGCATCCATCATCACTTGATCCTCATCAAGATTGTCTTTCTTCTCAATTTCAATCGATCCTTCTTTGTCGAACAAAAAAGCAACGCTGCCGGATTCGCCCAAATTCCCTCCGCTTTTGGAAAACGCATGACGGATTTCCGAAGCAGAACGATTGCGATTATCGGTTAAGACATCGACCATTACAGCCACACCGCCCGGTCCATAGCCTTCATAAGTAATTTCAGAATAAGTTACTCCGTCCAAATTACCGGTCGCCTTTTTTATCGCCCGGGAAATATTATCGTTCGGCATATTAGCTGCTTTCGCCTTTTCGATCGCATGCCTTAACCCCGAGTTCATATCTGGGTCTCCGCCGCCTCGCCGTGCTTCCAGATAGATATCTTTAGAAAGCGTCATAAAAATTTTCCCGCGAATCGCATCCATCGCGTTTTTTTTATGCTGTATGTTGTTCCATTTTGAATGTCCTGACATTTTTTATTTCTCCTCTCCTTCTGGCTCTTCTTCTGTGCCCGGAGAAGTGTTCCGCGCAACGAAAAACTGAATCTCAATCTTTAATTCCGAACCAGAGTACATTTCCGTTAATCATTATACATTTATTTATGCCTGAAAAAAAGAGTAATGTCTCCATTCATTCTCTTGACATAGAAAAAGAACAGAGAAACTCCCCCCTGTTCTTTTCCCTCCGTTATTTGCTGTTATTCTGAAAAGGACGTTTTACGGCATTTGAAAGGTCATTAATGATTCCAACCACATCGGATCGGAATTCATTCATGCCTTTTCCGGCATTGAAACGTGTCTCCAAATTAGTGATTTTGGTGACATAGCGGCGGTCTGTCGTAATATACACATGTCGATGTCTTGCAAGTGGTTTCACGGCATCATGCACTGACTTTCTTAACGCGCCAAGGCGATTGACCGATTGATCCGCTTCAAGACCAATCAATACGTTATTGTTGTTCACAACAACATGGGCTCGCTTAACACCATTTACAGCTGCTGCCTGATCTGCGATTCGCTTGGATAAGCGTTTATCCGAATTCATCTGATACGTCGTTGGTACCTGATTTATTTGGTTCCCGGCATTCGGCATTGTCGAATTAGGAGCCGTTGAATGGGTACGATACGTCACATTTTGAGTCCCATTCGGATTTTCATAAGCGGCATTGTTGGAACCACATCCAGCAAGAACACCGCTCATGGTTAATGCGGCGCCTAAAGCTAATACAGTTTTTTTCACTATTTATCCCCCCTCACCTTCTATCTTGTGTGGATTCAGGGGGTTTTACGCTTCAGAAAATTTACCGGTAATTTGGTATTATTTTTCTTTTTTTTCTGTATCATCTAGCGGCAATTGAGCCCCGGAGAATCCGGGATAGGGAGCAGGCGGCTGATTCCCGGCATAGTAGCCGACAGAAGGCGTACGATAAAAGGGTGAAAAAGGTTGTGGTGAAGAGCCGCAACCGTTGCATGGCCTCTGTGCTGCCGGCATGTAGGGATAGGGATATCCATCAATTGTCCCCTTATAATTATCCGGTAATCTCTGCCCATTCATATTCTGCGTAGTCATTCCGGAAGAGTTGCCCCCATTCGGCATCATCCATGGTGATGCAGATGACCCTGAAACAAAGGACTGATCAGGCGAGACTGAACCATTCGATGAAAAAGGTATTTCTGATAAATTCTGCGTGTTTCCCGGGCCCTGTGATGCGGGACTGGTTGCTGTCGGCGGCGTACTCGGTGCTTTGCCTGTTGAAGCCGGGCTCACTGCGCTCGGCATTTTGCCATAGGGCATTTTACCCCAACTCGGGCCCTGCGATGCGGGGCTGGTTGCTGTCGGTGGCGCGCTCGGCGCTTTGCCCGTTGAAGCCGGGCTCACTGCGCTCGGCATTTTGCCGTAGG
>JBDNRY010000015.1:0-58942 GCA_047718855.1 Sporolactobacillus sp.
CTGTGCCGATGGTAGTTGGGGGCTGTCCCCCTGCAAGAGTAGGTCACTGCCAGGCTTTATGGAGGATTAGCTCAGCTGGGAGAGCGTCTGCCTTACAAGCAGAGGGTCATAGGTTCGAGCCCTATATCCTCCATTTATTTATGCCGGTCTAGCTCAATTGGTAGAGCAACTGAATCGTAATCAGTAGGTTGGGGGTTCAAGTCCTCTGACCGGCACTCTGCTTTTTTTATTTGATTTGAGCCACTAGCTCAGGGGTAGAGCATCTGACTTTTAATCAGAGGGTCGAAGGTTCAAATCCTTCGTGGCTCACCATTTTACACTATGGATTATATTTATATATATGCGGAAGTAGTTCAGTGGTAGAACATCACCTTGCCATGGTGGGGGTCGCGGGTTCGAATCCCGTCTTCCGCTCCATTTTCATTTATCTGGTATGCCGGGGTGGCGAAATTGGCAGACGCACAGGACTTAAAATCCTGCGGTGGGTAACTACCGTGCCGGTTCGAGTCCGGCCCTCGGCACCATTTATTTTATTCTTAATGTATATGCGCCCTTAGCTCAATTGGATAGAGCGTCTGACTACGAATCAGAAGGTTGGGGATTCGAGTTCCTCAGGGCGCACCATTTCGGGAAGTGGCTCAGCTTGGTAGAGCACCACGTTCGGGACGTGGGGGTCGCAGGTTCAAATCCTGTCTTCCCGATTTCTGTTTTGGGGCCTTAGCTCAGCTGGGAGAGCGCCTGCTTTGCACGCAGGAGGTCAGCGGTTCGATCCCGCTAGGCTCCATCATAGCTCAATAGAAAACAGGACTGTACTGACGAGATCAGACAGTCCTGTTTTTTTATTTCATTTGGTAAGAGAAGAAGAACACTATCGTTAACTTCACGATTAGGCTGAATGGCCAGATTATTTTGGATCGGTTGATCAGTTGATAAATTAGTGAAAATAAGTCATAATAAGATTATAGTCAAAGTTAGTCAAAGTCAGGGAGGATCTGCCCCGATGAGGAATATATCCGATATTATTGAGAAATACATCAAAGAAATTCTGGAGTCCAGTGATATTGATATTATAAAACTCAAGCGCAGTGAATTGGCGGAAAAATTCCAATGCGTTCCTTCACAGATTAATTATGTGCTGAAAACGCGTTTTTCCATTGAGCGCGGGTATGTCGTTGAGAGTAAACGAGGCGGCGGAGGATATATCCAGGTGATTAAAGTGCGACCGGTCACTGATGCTGATCTCATTGACGAAATGATTCGGCTGATTGGTTATAAATTAACCGAAAATATGGCGGATTCAATTATTGTCCACCTGCTTGAAGAAGAAGTAATCAATGATCGGGAGGCGAGGCTGATGTTAAGTGCCATTGATCAGGGGGTAGTTGACCTTGATATCCCTCTAAGGGATGAAATGCGTGCGAATCTTTTAAAGGCGATGTTACTTTCTCTGACCTATAGTCGCTAAGGCTTTAGCTAAATTTGAATTTTTTCACCATATGGATGAATAAAACTCGGGTATAGTTGATGTTGAGAATAGCGGATTTTTGAATAAAAGGGATTGAAAAACAATTCCTGCTTTTTTTAAAGAGGATTTTGCTGAAGAGATGTGGAATACTCTTAATAGGGGTTTACGTTACTTTATCGGAAAAGTAGTGCTGGGTTCGGGTTGTAGAAATCCAGAATTTTATTCTTTTGAGTGAAAATATTTGAAGATTCTTACGAGGTTCTCTACAATAGACGGATACAGGTTACGCAGGTAAGCTTTGCGTGATCATAAGTTGTTAGAGAAAACTTTTTTTGATGAATAGCTCACAGATTCAGCAGTTGTCGCTTGCACAGACAATGAAGGCCATTGAAAAGGTAATTAAAGGAGGCCAAAACGATGATGTTCGGAAGATTTACAGAGCGTGCACAAAAAGTCCTTGCACTTTCTCAAGAGGAAGCCATGCGTTTGGGTCACAATAACATCGGCACGGAACATATTTTGCTTGGCTTGGTGCGCGAAGGTGACGGAATTGCCGCAAAAGCCTTGATGGCTTTGAATTTAAGCCCTGAGAAAATTCAGAAGGAAGTTGAAGCACTGATTGGTCGGGGCAATGAAACGGTTCAGACGCCGCATTATACACCAAGAGCAAAGCGGGTTATTGAACTATCGATGGATGAAGCGAGAAAAATCGGCCACTCTTATGTGGGTACAGAACATATTCTACTTGGATTAATTCGCGAAGGAGAGGGAGTGGCTGCACGCGTTCTGAACAACCTGGGCGTCAGTCTTAATAAGGCAAGACAGCAGGTTCTGCAATTACTTGGCAGCCACGAAGCGACAGCAGGGGGCACGCAGGGAAGAAATGCGGCTCATGCCAGCACACCGACGCTTGACAGCCTCGCTCGCGACTTGACTGCGATGGCAAGTGAGGGAGGTCTGGATCCGGTAATCGGCAGAAGCAAAGAAATTGAACGAGTGATTGAAGTGCTCAGCCGGCGGACGAAGAACAATCCCGTTTTGATTGGGGAACCTGGTGTCGGTAAAACAGCTGTGGCTGAAGGACTGGCCCAAGAAATCGTCAATAATGAGGTGCCGGAAATTCTACGCGACAAACGTGTCATGACTCTTGATATGGGAACTGTTGTCGCAGGAACGAAATACCGTGGCGAATTTGAAGATCGGCTGAAGAAAGTGATGGATGAAATTCGACAGGCCGGCAATATTATCTTGTTTATTGACGAATTGCATACATTGATTGGTGCGGGCGGTGCCGAAGGGGCAATAGATGCTTCAAATATTCTCAAGCCATCACTATCTCGTGGTGAATTGCAGTGTATCGGAGCGACAACTCTTGATGAATATCGTAAATATATCGAGAAAGATGCAGCTCTCGAAAGACGCTTTCAGCCGATTAAAGTGAAAGAACCAACGAAGGATCAGTCGATCCAGATTTTGAAGGGATTACGTGATCGCTATGAAGCCCATCACCGGGTGAAGATCACTGACGAGGCCATTGAAGCGGCTGTGCGGTTGTCTGATCGTTATATTTCCGATCGCTTTCTCCCGGACAAAGCCATTGACCTGATTGACGAAGCATCCTCGAAGGTTCGGCTGCGTTCGTATACCGCGCCCCCCAATCTGAAAGAGCTGGAGCAGCGGCTTGAGACCGTTAAAAAGGAAAAGGACGCAGCTGTCCAGAGTCAGGAATTTGAGAAAGCAGCTTCACTCCGTGACAATGAGCAGAAGATCAAGGAGCAAGTCGATATCTGCGATAAAGAGTGGAAGGAAAAACAGGGGAAGGAAAATACCCAAGTACTACCTGATGATGTCGCTCTCGTGGTCGCTAATTGGACTGGAGTTCCCGTTGTCAAGCTGGAACAGCATGAAAGTGAACGCCTGCTTCATATGGAGGATATTCTCCATCAGCGGGTTGTCGGTCAGGATGAGGCAATTAAAGCAATCTCTCATGCGATTCGGCGGGCTCGTGCTGGCTTGAAAGATCCGAAGCGGCCAATCGGCTCATTTATTTTTCTTGGCCCGACAGGTGTCGGGAAAACAGAATTGGCCCGTGCGGTCGCCGAAACATTGTTCGGTGATGAAGAAGCAATTATCCGCATTGACATGTCTGAATATATGGAGAAACATACCACTTCGCGTCTGGTAGGTTCGCCTCCAGGCTATGTTGGGCATGAAGAAGGCGGCCAATTAACGGAAAAAGTTCGCCAGAAACCCTATTCGGTCATCCTCTTTGATGAAATTGAAAAAGCGCATCCGGATGTCTTCAATATTCTGCTTCAGGTATTGGACGATGGACGATTGACGGATTCGAAGGGGCGGACGGTTGATTTTCGGAACACGGCAATCATTATGACATCGAATGTTGGTGCCAGTGAACTGCAGCGTAATAAATACGTCGGCTTTTCTGTTGGCAATGAGGGCCATGAGTATAAAGAAATGAAGGATAAAGTGATGACTGAGCTGAAAAAAGCTTTCCGTCCTGAGTTCTTGAACCGACTTGATGAAATTATCGTCTTCCATCAATTGACTAAACCGCAGCTGCTTGAGATTGTCTCGTTGTTGGCGGAACAATTAAAGCATCGTCTGTCCAGTCAAGGAATCGTGATCGATTTAACCGATTCTGCAAAGAAGCAAATTGTTGAAGAAGGCTATGACGCTGAATATGGTGCCCGGCCGCTCAGACGCGCATTGCAGCGACGCGTTGAAGACAAATTGTCTGAAGAGCTTCTGAAAGGCAATATTGCCAAAGGAACGAATGTCGTCATTGATTATAAAGACGGCGATTACCAAGTTCTGACTCAGACTGAAGAAGAGCAGGCAGTTGCCAAGTCATAAATGGCTCGCGGAAAGCGGGTGTGCAGACGAAGAAGCCAAAGTTGCGTCAAGCCTTGGCTTCTTTGCTTGCTTTATAAAGGGATTGGCTGATGTTTTCCCATGATTTGCAGAGGACAATTTTAGGATTGATCGAACTTTTTTAAGAGGGACTAAAGATTTGCAGCGTAGTATTGAAAAAGCCGAGGTATTTTAGTTACCCCGGCGTCTCAATACTGAAGTTTACGTAGGAAACCGGAATCGGGTGATCAAATGGCAAAAACAAAAACAGTATTTGTCTGCCAGGAATGCGGTTATGAAAGTGCGAAATGGATGGGTCGTTGTCCGGGATGCCAGAATTGGAATACAATGGTGGAGGAAACTGTAAGGCCGCCGGTCAAGACACGCGGGGTACGAGCGCCTGTCGAAAATAAGCCCGCCCGTTTGAATGAAGTACTCCTTGAACAGGAACCGCGGATTGTGATCGGGATGGAGGAATTTAACCGGGTCATGGGCGGCGGAGTGGTTCCAGCCTCTCTGACTCTCGTCGGCGGGGATCCGGGCATTGGCAAATCGACACTCCTCTTGCAGGTTTCTGAGCAGCTTGCCCGCGGTGGCAGCCGGGTTCTTTATATTTCAGGAGAGGAATCCGTGCGGCAGACGAAGATGCGTGCAAGCCGTCTGAATGTTTCTTCACAGGAATTATTCGTTTTGGCAGAGACCGATTTACAGCAGATTAAAGATCAGATTGAGGTGGTCCATCCTCTGGTGTTAATCATCGATTCGATCCAGACCATCTATGACTCGGAAATGTCTTCTGCCCCGGGCAGTATTTCTCAAATCAAGGAGTGCACGGCACAGTTGCTGCGGCTGGCGAAGGATTTCGGTATTGCAATTTTTATTGTCGGTCATGTGACAAAAAACGGCGCACTCGCCGGCCCGCGTACTCTGGAGCATATGGTGGATACCGTTCTGTACTTTGAGGGTGAGCGCCATCATACCTTTCGTATCCTTAGGGCGGTTAAAAACCGCTTTGGTTCGACGAATGAAATGGGTGTCTTCGAAATGAAGGAAGATGGGCTGACTGAAGTGGCTAATCCATCTGAAATTTTTTTGCAGGAGCGATCAAAGGGGGCGGCCGGCTCGGCCATCGTTTCTGCCATGGAGGGGACTCGCCCGGTATTGGTTGAAGTGCAGGCACTTGTCACACCAACTAGTTTTGGCAATCCGCGCCGGATGGCGGCTGGGATGGATAATCATCGGGTTTCCCTGCTCATGGCTGTCCTTGAAAAACGAGTCGGACTGCTTCTGCAAAATCAGGATGCCTACATCAATGTTGCCGGTGGCATCAAGCTGGATGAACCGGCTACTGATTTGGCTTGCGCGCTCAGCATTGCCTCCAGCTTTAACAATCGACCGACAGCAGTGACAGATGTGTTTATTGGCGAGGTTGGATTGACAGGAGAAGTCCGGCGTGTCTCCCGAATCGAGCAAAGAGTCAACGAAGCCTTCAAACTGGGATTTCTCAAGGCTTACCTGCCTGCTAAGAATATGGGCGGCTGGACGCCTCCTGAGGGAATGGAAGTTGTCGGCGTTGAATCCTTGGCGCAGACGATTCGAATGGCGCTTGGCGGTCAAGCGCAGGAGCCTGAGCCGGAGAATTCCTTCCCGGAAAAATGGTAGAGTGCGAGGCTGTGATCGGTAATTTGAAAAATATTACAGCCGGTTGTTTCATTTCTGTCATTTTGTCAATAATGATTTAAGGAGGTGATTGAAAGATGTTAAAACGAATCATTCAGCTATTTTTTATTTTATTGGGCGGCACATTGGGCTTTGTTTATCTGCCAAAAATCGTTTTGCTCTTGAATTTTGGAAATGGAGTGCCTGGATGGATAGAATCACCGTTTGTCGGTATGATTGTTGGAGCAATAATTATGGCCCTTGTTACTTTTTGGTTTGTGGACTCATTACTTAATTTTTTTAAGGCTTTCGAAGATCGGATTATTAAAGCTCCGATTACCGATGTTGTTTTTGGCACGTTAGGGCTTGTTTTTGGCCTCGTGATCGCCTTTTTGATCCAACTGCCGCTCTCGCGCTGGAATATTGCCGGCTTTAATACGGTTCTACCGATTTTTCTCTACATTTTGTTGGGCTATTTCTTTTTCCGTATTGGTTCTAAGAAGCGGGATGAGCTCATCAGTCTGTTTCACTTGCCGGCAAGGGGTAAGGAGAAGAAACGCGAAACGAAGCTGGAGTCTGCACAGGCGATCCCTTATAAAATATTTGACACAAGTGTCATTATCGACGGACGGATTGCTGATATCTGTCAGACGGGTTTTCTTGAAGGGACAATGGTGATCCCGCATTTCGTGCTGGAAGAACTGCAGCATATTGCCGACTCTTCCGATGTGCTCAAACGAAACAGAGGACGACGGGGATTGGACATTCTAAATAAAATCCAGAAGGATCATTCCATTCATGTCGATTTGTACGAAGGTGATTATGACGATATCACGGAAGTCGACAGTAAATTGGTTCGTTTGGCTAAGGCAATGAACGGGATTGTTGTGACGAATGATTTTAACCTGAATAAAGTATGTGAATTCCAAAGTGTCCCTGTGCTGAATATTAATGATCTGGCGAATGCCGTCAAACCGGTTGTTCTTCCAGGAGAAGAGCTTCAGGTTCAGGTGATCAAAGACGGTAAGGAACAGAATCAGGGCGTCGGTTATCTCGATGACGGAACGATGATCGTTGTTGAGGAAGGACGTCGCTATATTGGAAAAACAATTGATGTCATTATCACAAGTGTTTTGCAGACTTCTGCCGGAAGAATGATCTTTGCGAAGCCAAAAATGCTGGAAAAGGCGCTGTAATCCGGCGCGGGAAACATTCAGGGAGAGTTGGGAAGTCGTCATGGTTTATCAAGTGGTGGTGGTTGCCGCGGGCCGTGGTCAGCGAATGGAGGCGGCACAGAACAAAGTATTGCTTCCGCTGAAAGGGACACCGGTGATTGTCCATACACTGCGTGTTTTTGAAGAGGATCCGGATTGTGCAGGAATTGTTCTTGTTGTCCAGCCCGCAGAAAGAGAGATATTCCGCTCATTGGTTGAAAAGGAACGGCTGACAAAGGTTCGGTCTTTCGCAAGCGGCGGGAAAGAACGTCAGGAAAGTGTCTATAATGGTTTACTCAAAATAGAGGGTAGTCCCGATCAAATCGTCCTGATTCATGATGGGGCACGCCCGTTCATTTCGCGGGATAAAATCAAAGCGGTTGCCGAAGCTGCGAGCAGTCTTGGAGCGGCACTTCTGGCCGTTCCGGTTAAGGATACGGTTAAACAGGTCTTAGGAGACCGGGTGAAACAGACATTGAAGCGTGAAAGCTTGTGGGCAGCACAGACCCCGCAGGCTTTTCGCCTGTCTGCCATTATTCTGGCCCATCAAGCCGCGCACCGCGGTGCCTTTCAGGTGACTGATGATGCCTCGCTCGCCGAACAGGCGGGTTTGCCGGTACAGATTGTCCGCGGAAGCTATAAAAATATTAAATTAACAACACCTGAAGATATGTTTATTGCAGAAAAGTTCCTTGAGGAAGAGGAGAAAGAAAATGAGAATAGGCCATGGTTTTGATGTCCATCCATTCACCGAAAATCGTCCGTTGATGATCGGCGGTGTTCAAGTGCCGTATACGCTCGGCCTTGCCGGTCATTCAGATGCGGATGTTCTGCTCCATGCGATTAGCGATGCTTTGCTGGGCGCAGTGAGCGAGGGTGATATTGGCAAACATTTTCCGGATACGGATGCCGCTTATGAGAATGCAGATTCAAAGGTTTTGCTGGCCCGGGTTGCTGAGATTGTCCGCGGGAAGGGCTATGAAATCAGTAATATTGATGCGGTAGTCATTGCGCAGAATCCGAAACTGGCGCCCTATATCGCAGACATGTGCGCGGTCATTGCTGAGGTTCTGAACATTGCAGCAGATCAAGTGAATGTCAAAGCTACGACAACCGAAAAGCTTGGTTTTATCGGCAGAGAAGAGGGAATCGCCTCCGAGGCAGTCTGTCTGCTTGATCAAATGAGATAGGTAAGGAAGGCAAGACGGGAAATTAATTGAAAAAAATTTCCCTGTGCTCTCTATCCGTGCTAAAATGGAAAAGAATAATAAAAAAGTGGTGAATATCGTGACAGAAGAAGTTCGGGTACGCTATGCTCCGAGCCCGACAGGTTTTTTGCATATCGGGAATGCACGTACCGCAATTTTTAATTATCTTTTTGCCCGCCACGCAGGCGGAAAATTTATCATTCGTATTGAAGATACCGACCAGAAACGCAATGTTGAAGGCGGTGAGGAAAGCCAGCTCAAATATTTGAAATGGCTTGGTCTTGAGTGGGACGAGAGTGTCGATATTGGTGGTGCTTATGGTCCTTACCGGCAGATGGAGCGTTTGGATATCTATAAAAAATACTGGCAGGAACTGCTTAACAAAGGCCTCGCATATAAGTGTTATTGCACGCCGGAAGAATTGAAGGAAGAACGTGAGCAGCAGATGGCTCATGGACAGACACCGGGTTATTCTGGCAAATGCCGTCACCTGACGGCTGAACAGATCGCAGCATTCGAAGCAGAAGGACGGAAACCAACGATTCGTTTCAGAGTTCCAGAGGATGCAACTATCGAGTTTAATGATATTGTTAAAGGTCATGTTGCCTTCCATTCTTCCGATGTCAGCGATTTTGTGATCGTGAAGCAGAATGGTGTTCCTACTTATAATTTTGCGGTCGTTATTGACGATCACCTCATGAAAATGACGCATATTTTGCGCGGGGAAGAACATATTTCCAATACGCCGAAACAGATTATGCTGTTTCATGCTTTTGGCTGGCAGGAACCCGTCTATGGGCATATGACGCTGATTGTCAATGAACAGCACAAAAAGCTGAGCAAAAGGGATAATAGTATTGTACAGTTTATCGAACAATACAAAAATATGGGTTTTCTCCCGGATGCGCTTTTTAACTTCATTACGCTGCTCGGTTGGTCGCCGAAGGGTGAGGAAGAAATCTTCAATAAAGAGGACTTCATCCAATTGTTCGATGCTGATCGTTTGAGCAAATCACCGGCTATGTTCGATAAGAGCAAATTGGAATGGATGAATGGGCAATACATCACCAAGCTCTCGGAGAAAGAATATATTGCTCTGACTCTTCCTTATCTCATAAAAGCTGGTCTTCTGCCTGAAGAAATGTCACCGGAGCAGCAAGAATGGGCACACCGAGTTGTTCTGCTCTATCAGGAACAACTTCATTATGGTGCGGAAATCGTTCAGTTAAGCGATATGTTCTTTAACAAAACGATTGATAAAACGGAACTGACGAAGGATGAAGAAAAAATTCTTTCCGGTGAACAAGTGACGGATGTTCTGTCTACGTTCAATCGCGAACTAAAGTCGTTGACGGAGTGGACGGTGGAAAGCATCGCTCCAAAGATCAAAGTTGTTCAAAAAGAAACCAAGCAGCGCGGCTGGAAGCTGTATATGCCGATTCGTGTAATTGCAACCGGATCGCAGCATGGTCCGGAATTGCCTGAAGCGCTTGAACTCTTGGGGCGGGATCTCGTGCTGCAGCGTATGGACGCTTATCTGGAAAAACAGCAAACCGTTTAATATGCGGGAACGGATGCAAATTTCGAGCACTTGCATATGTTAATACAAATAATTTACAGTGTTGAAGGGGTTAAGTAGGAATCTGCGTTCATAGACAGAGAGGGCATGTATCTGCTGAAAGTTGCTCATGAACGAATTATCGAAATGCACCCTGGAGCTTTTTCGCTGAAATTTGGAGTAAGCGAAAACGGATGACTCCGTTACCGGTTTGAAGAGGGGAATGAATTCCCAAGCAAAGTGGAACCGCGTCATCAGGCGTCTTTGTGTCAGAGCGACACAAAGACGCCTATTTTTTTATTATAAAAAACAAAGAGAAAAAGCCTCATGACTAGATTTTTGCATGCGGTAGAATTTTCAGGAAAAGATCGACTTAGGAGAAGAGGAGGTTAACAAGGGATGTTCAGGATGTTCCATGAGGACTTGAACAATGTCTTTGATCAGGATCCCGCAGCCCGTAGTAAAATTGAAGTTATATTGACCTATTCCGGGCTTCATGCGATTTGGGCACATCGGATTGCTCATTGGCTATGGAAAAAGAAATGTTTATTTTTAGCTCGGGTCATATCTCAGTTCAGCCGCTTTCTAACCGGTATCGAAATTCATCCGGGTGCACAAATCGGGCACCGCTTTTTCATTGATCATGGAATGGGCACGGTGATTGGAGAGACTTGCGAGATAGGCGAGGATGTGACCTTGTTTCAGGGAGTCACCCTCGGCGGAACTGGAAAGGAAAAGGGCAAGCGGCATCCGACGATTGGCAACGATGTACTGATTTCAGCGGGGGCTCGCGTGCTCGGCTCGATTAATGTCGGCGATCACTCAAAAATTGGTGCGGGGTCGGTCGTTCTCCACGATGTGCCCGCCAATTCAACCGTTGTTGGCATCCCCGGCCGCATCGTGCGTCAAAATGGTGTAAAAATGCACCATCATGATTTGGATCATACCGATTTGCCGGATCCAGTCGCAGACAAAATAGCTCAGTTGGAGCGGCGAATAAATGAACTGACAGAAGAAGTACGCACACTCAAGGTTCTTGAAGAAGGAGCGAATAAAAATGGAACTTAAAATTTATAACACGCTAACTCGGAAAAAAGAAACATTTGTGCCAATTGTGCCGGGCAAGGTGGGTATGTATGTTTGCGGGCCGACGGTTTATAACTATATTCACATCGGCAATGCTCGTCCTGTCGTTGTCTTTGATACCGTTCGCCGTTATTTTGAATATCTTGGATACACGGTTGTCTACGTATCTAACTATACAGATGTGGATGATCGCCTGATTAACGCATCTAAGGATCGCGGAATTCCGGTGCCGCAAATCGCTGATCAGTTTATTAAAGCGTTCAACGAGGATACCGGTGCATTAAATGTGGAAGAAGCAACGATTCATCCGCGGGCAACTGAAACCATGGATGAGATCATTCATTTTGTCGATCAGCTGGTTGAGAAGGGTTTTGCGTATTCTGCTGACGGGGATGTTTATTTCAGGACTCGGAAGTTTAAAGCATACGGAAAATTATCCCATCAATCTGTTGACGATTTGAAGTCCGGTGCACGGATTGAGGTGGATGAACGGAAGGAGGATCCGCTGGACTTTGCTTTGTGGAAAAAGGCAAAGCCAGGCGAAATCAGCTGGAAGAGTCCCTGGGGAGAAGGACGTCCGGGCTGGCATATTGAGTGCTCGGCAATGGTTGAGAAATATCTTGGCGATACGATTGATATCCATGCCGGTGGGACCGATCTCGTCTTTCCGCATCATGAAAACGAAATCGCTCAGTCCGAAGCCTTGCATGGAAAAACAATGGCTCACTACTGGATGCATAATGGACACATTCAAATCAATCATGAAAAAATGTCGAAATCGATCGGTAATGTTATTCTAGTCCATGATTTAGTCAAAAAATACGATCCGCAGGTGATCCGTTTTCTCATTCTGTCGGTCCATTATCGCCATCCCATTAATTTCAGTGATGAGCTTTTGGAGGATGCGGTGCAGGCCTTTGAAAGGCTGAAGACTGCCAGCTATAATCTGAAGCACCGCCTAAAAAATGGGGCAGTGGAGGGGCAGTCCGATCACGATGTTTCCGCCGATTTCCGCAACCGTTTTGCTGAAGCGATGAATGACGACTTCAATACCGCCAATGCAGAGGCTGTTTTATTTGATATTGTTCGTGATGCCAATATTGCGCTACAGGATCCGAAGGCGGATACGGGAATGCTGCTTTCGTATCAGGAAGTACTGAATGAACTTTCTCAAGTGCTTGGTTTGAAACTTAACGGGGAAAAGGAAGGTATATTGGATAAAGAAGTCGAGAAATTGATCCAGGAGAGAGAAGAAGCCCGGAAAGCGAAGAATTATGCGCTCGCTGACAAGCTCCGTGATCAATTGAGCCAAGCGGGAGTTGTCCTCGAAGACACAGCTCAGGGTGTCCGCTGGAAGAGGTCAGATCAATGAAAAAATATGATCAATTCGTTCAACCCAATGAAGTCAATAGTCTGGCCTTGGCCTTTATGGGGGACGCGGTTCTTGAAGTCTATGTCCGCGAAGCCGTGATTGCCTCCGGAAAGACGAAAATCCATATTTTGCACCGGCAAACGGTCGACTACGTTTCGGCAAAAGCGCAGGCAGCCTTTCTCTATGAATTGGTGGATGAAGGCTTTCTAAGTGAAGAAGAACAAGCAATTGTGCGCCGCGGGCGGAATACCAAGGCCCATGCGGCGCCTAAAAATACAGACGTGCAGACTTATAATTACAGCACAGGTTTTGAAGCCTTGATCGGCTATTTATATTTCTCAGGAAAAAAACAGAGGATCGATGACCTTATGGAAAAAATGTTTGCTATTCATCCAATTGAAGGGAGCGCGCGCAATGAATGATGAATGGATTGTCGGACGCCACCCGGTAGAGGAGGCGATTCGATCAGGGCGTGAAATTAATAAAGTATGGCTGAATAAAGAGGGAAAGGGATTTGGGGAACTGCTTGACCTGATTAAGGGAAACGGTATTGCCGTACAATTTGTTCCGAAACAGAAGCTGGAACAACTGGCAAAAACGGTTCAGCATCAGGGCGTTGTGGCTTCAATCGCTGCTTATCGTTATGCGGAATTGGATGATCTTTTTCAATTAGCTGAATCGCGCGGAGAACCACCGTTTTTTATTATGCTGGATAATATCGAAGATCCGCATAATCTGGGATCGATCCTGCGGACGGCAGACGCTTCGGGCTGTCAGGGAGTCATTATTCCCAAACGGCATTCGGTTGGACTGACAGCAGTGGTTGCGAAAGCGTCGACTGGCGCGATTGAGTATGTGCCGGTCGTTCGCGTTTCCAATCTGGCCAGTACAATGGAGCAGTTGAAGAAACGCGGTGTTTGGTTTGCCGGTACGGCTGCTGACGGAGAAACAGAATATGGTTCTGCTGATTATTCCTTGCCGCTCTGTCTGGTCATTGGAAATGAAGGAGAGGGAATGTCACAGCTTGTCCGTAAGAAATGCGACTTTCTTCTCAGCATTCCGATGAACGGGGAAGTGACTTCATTGAACGCATCAGTCGCTGCGGGGCTGCTGATGTATGAAGTCTTCCGCCAGCGCCATAGGCAGGAGTGAGTCCCGTGGATGACATTCTGATTGTAGACGGTTACAATGTTATTGGGGCATGGCACGAATTAAGCACGTTAAAAAAGAATGATTTTGAAAATGCCAGAAACCTGCTGGTCGATAAGATGGCAGAATACCAAGCGGTGACAGGTTGGCGGGTCATTGTCATTTTTGATGCTTATCTGCTTCCCGGTAAAGAGACAACGTCGAGGAAAGCAAATGTGGAGGTCGTCTACACAAAAAAGAGTGAGAAAGCGGATCAGAAAATAGAAGGACTGATCAGTAAGCTGAAAAATGTTAAAACGCGGATCCATGTGGCTACTTCTGATATGGCAGAGCAATGGGCAGTATTTTCACAGGGAGCGTTGCGAAAGCCTTCCCGCGAACTCATCGATGAAATTCGTCAGATTGATCGGCAAATTGCCGAGAAAACGCTGAATAGGCCGCCTTTTAAAGGCGGGAAGATCCCCATGGATGAAGAGACTTGGCGCAGGCTTGAAGAAATGCGAAGAGGATTTTGAATATTCTTGACGATTCTGATTTTTTTGCTGTATAATGTTTCTACGACCATCATAGTGCTCGGAGGGATAAACATGACAGGCATTCCGGTTCAAACTGCAGCAGCAATATTTCGTTCACTTGATGATGAGAAAGTATTGATCGCTGTTCACAGCGGTAATAGCGAAGCTCTTGAGTTTATGATTGCCAAGTATAAGAACTTTGTCCGTGCCAAGGCTAAGGCCTATTTTCTCGTAGGCGCCGAACGTGAGGATATCGTTCAGGAGGGCATGATTGGTCTCTATAAGGCAATTAGGGACTATCGAGGCGATAAACTGGCTTCGTTTAAAGCGTTTGCAGAATTGTGCATCACTAGGCAGATGATTACCGCAGTCAAAACGGCAACAAGGCAAAAGCATATCCCATTGAATTCTTATGTTTCACTGGACAAGCCTATTTATGATGAAGAATCGGAACGGACCTTAATGGACGTGGTTCGGGAGGATCGTTCTTCCGACCCGCAGGAGCTGCTTGTGAACCGGGAAGAATATGATGACATCGAAGAAAAATTATCCGCCATTCTAAGTGAATTGGAACGGCAGGTACTTAGCCAATATCTGGACGGTCGTTCTTATCAGGAAATATCCGTTGATTTGAAGCGTCATGTTAAATCGATTGACAATGCGCTTCAGCGTGTCAAACGGAAACTGGAACATTGCCTGCAATTGCATGAACTCAGTCTTTGACAGATACGCCGGCATTTGATATATTATATACAGTGTGTATTGACAAAAAAGAGAGGCGTTCGACGCCTTTCTTTCTTTTTACTCTCTAGAAACTTTTTATGCCGCAGTGTCGCGGTATTGTTCCTTGTGGAAAAAGGCTGTTCTTTCCATTCAGACGTTTGTCTGAGCGGGTGAATGAGTTGATGGAATATAAGCAAGAAATTGTCCAAGTTGCCTGGGGCAGAAATGCAGCTAACGAAGTAGATTGATTGAGCGGAGGTACAGCGAACGATGTCTGGCATTATTAAGGGAACTAGTAAATTTTTTCACAACATTGTTACGGAAACAAAGAAAATTACTTGGCCTACAGGCAGAGAACTTTTAAAGTATACAGTGACGGTCATCATCACTGTCGTTTTTTTGGCTGTTTTCTTTGTTTTGGTTGACCTTGGTATAACACAGCTTTTACATCTTGTTACCCAATAATGACATTTGAGTCACGCGATGCGTGAATTGAAATTCCTGGAGGAAAAGCGCTATGGAAAAAAACTGGTATGTTATTCACACATACTCAGGGTATGAAAATAAAGTCAAAACAAATCTGGAAAAACGTGTGGAATCAATGGGAATGTCCGATAAGATTTTCCGCATTCTCGTTCCGATGGAAGAGGAAACGGAAGTAAAAAACGGTCAGAAAAAAACGGCAATGAAAAAAGTATTCCCGGGGTATGTTCTGACGGAAATGATTATGACAGATGATTCTTGGTATGTTGTCCGTAATACACCTGGTGTGACCGGGTTTGTCGGATCGTCCGGAGCGGGCTCCAAGCCGATCCCGCTTCTGCCTGAAGAAGTGGACACAATCTTGAAGCAAATGGGCTTGAAAGAACATACACAGAGTGTCAGTTTTGAGCTGAAAGAACAAGTCAAGGTCAAAGAAGGTCCGTTTGCTGACTTTATCGGCAGCGTGGAAACGATTGACCTTGAAAAGAGTAAGTTGAAGGTTCATGTGAATATGTTTGGCCGAGAAACGCCTGTTGAACTGGACTTTAATCAAGTCAGCAAACTTGACTGATTAGGGTTGCCTAGTTTTTGGGTGGCTGAACCGATCTTGCTTTTTGACGGGTGAACATGTATAATTCTAATGTTTGTATGATTGTACCGATCTCACCATCGTCGATTTTAAGGGAAAGTAGCAGTGCCATAGAGATTTGAGAAAAGTGGGAGGGGAAATTCTCCGGACCACAAATTGTTGCAGGGAGGTGCTCTCATGGCTAAGAAAGTTATTAAGCTTGTTAAGTTACAGATTCCAGCAGGAAAAGCTAATCCGGCTCCGCCGGTTGGTCCGGCATTGGGCCAGGCGGGCGTTAACATTATGGGATTTTGCAAGGAATTCAATGCACGTACATCGGATCAGGCAGGTCTGATTATTCCGGTTGAAATCACGGTATTTGAAGATCGCTCTTTTACCTTCATTACAAAAACGCCGCCTGCCGCGGTGCTTTTGAAGAAGGAAACGGGGATCGAATCCGGTTCAGGTACACCGAATACAACAAAGGTTGCCACAATTAAGCGTGATAAGGTACGCGCAATTGCCGAACTGAAAATGCCTGATTTAAACGCTGCAAATGTCGAATCGGCAATGCGGATGGTCGAAGGAACGGCTCGCAGTATGGGTATCGTCGTCGAAGACTGAGCACAGACTGTACAGCAATAAAATGTTTTGCCTAAGATCGGTGGGAGGTCTGAATGCAAACCGTTATTACCACTAAGGAGGACTTTTGAATGGCTAAAAAGGGAAAGAAATATCTTGAAGCGGCCAAGTTGATTGATCGCTCAAAGATTTATGCGATTGACGAAGCAGTAAACCTTGCTAAGAAAACGGCAACGGCCTCTTTTGATGAATCTGTCGATGTTGCTGTTCGTCTCGGTGTAGACACACGTAAAAACGATCAGCAGGTTCGCGGTGCTGTTGTATTACCGAATGGTACAGGTAAAACGCAACGCGTACTTGTTTTTGCAAAGGGTGATAAAGCCAAAGATGCAGAAGCAGCTGGTGCGGATTATGTTGGTGAACAAGAATTAGTTGACAAAATTAACGGCGGCTGGTTTGATTTTGATGTCGTTGTTGCGACACCGGATATGATGGCTCAGGTTGGCCGTCTTGGTCGTGTGCTTGGGCCAAAGGGCTTGATGCCGAACCCGAAAACCGGTACAGTAACGTTTGATGTAGCAAAGGCTGTCAATGAGATCAAAGCTGGTAAGGTTGAATATCGTGCCCAAAAAGACGGGAATGTTCATGTACCGATCGGCAAGGTATCATTCGAAGATAAAAAGCTGATTGAAAACTTCCAAGTTCTGATTGATACGCTCCTTAAAGCTAAACCGGCAGCTGCCAAGGGCACTTATATGAAAAATGTTGCCATTTCCGTGACTATGGGACCTGGCATTAAGGTTGCGGCTGGAGCAGCACGCTAATCTAGAGACCATTCCTAGGTTGACAATCTAGGGCAAAATAGTTAGAATAGCAAGTGCTTGTTAATAACCGAATGATTGAATACCGTAGACAGCTGGGGCATGTTTCATGCTTAAATTATCCCCGCCGAGGTTCATCGTCTTGATAACTCTTCGTGTGTTAGATAGATAAAACCCTCATGTCTCCGGACTGAGGGTTTTTTACTGAACGCTCCTTCTCGGGTACTGGATACGGATAGCTTAGAACAGGGAGGTGTAACAAACATGAGCAATGCGAAAATTATTGAAGCAAAACAACAGACGGTTGACGAAATCGCTGGAAAGCTGAAAGAAAGTGCTGCCGTCATCGCTGTTAACTATCGCGGCTTGTCTGTTTCTGAAGTGACTGAACTCCGGAAACAGCTTCGCGAAGCAGGGGTCGACTATAAAGTGTACAAAAACACTTTTGTTCGGCGGGCGACAGCGGCGGCTAATCTGAGTGATTTTGACGAAGCATTAACGGGTCCGACTGCTGTTTCTTTCAGTAAAGAGGATGTGATCGCTCCTGCTAAGGTTCTTTATAATTTTGCTAAGGAACACGAAGCCCTTGAGATCAAGTCTGGGATTATTGAAGGAAAGATTACACCGGTTGAGCAGATTAAAGCACTTGCTGAACTGCCTTCCAAAGAAGCTTTGCTGTCGATGTTGGCCAATGTGCTGCAGGCACCCATTCGCGACTTCGCGATCGGCGTAAAGGCTGTTGCCGAAAAGAAAGAACAAGAGGCTTGATCGCAAGCTGAAATGACTTGTGGTAAATGAAAAAATAGTGAAATCCAGGGAGGATTAATTTCAATGACTAAAGAAGATATCATTGGCGCAATTAAAGAGATGTCCGTTCTTGAATTGAACGATCTCGTTAAAGCAATTGAAGACGAATTCGGTGTAACGGCAGCTGCTCAGGTTGCTGCTCCGGCTGCCGGCGGTGGGGCTGCAGAAGAAGAAAAGACAGAATTTGATGTCGTTCTCGCTGAAGTTGGCGCTCAGAAGATCAAGGTTATCAAGGTTGTCCGTGAAATCACCGGTCTCGGCCTGAAAGACGCAAAAGCACTTGTTGACAGTGCACCTAAAGCTGTCAAAGAAGGCGCAGCTAAAGAAGAAGCCGATGAAATCAAAGGGAAGCTCGAAGAAGTCGGCGCAAAAGTTGAACTTAAATAAGTTCTGCTTAAAGAGAGCCCGCGCGTGCGCGGGCTTTTTTGCTACTTATGACAAGGATATCGTCTGCATCAGAGCTGCATGATTTTTCTTGGAATACCCAAACAGATAAGTGTTTTTCAACCTGTTGGTTGAGCATTCTGTGAAGGAGAGAAAGCACAATGGATGAGCATTATTATTCAGAACATCCTCAATCAAAAAGCGAACGGCACCGGATTCAAGCCTCATTACGCGGATCAGCCTTTACTTTTACGACTGACGCAGGTGTTTTTTCGAAAACAGGCATTGATTTTGGAACCCGGTTGCTGATTGAAACCTTTCGTGAACCGGCTGTTTCAGGCCCGGTACTGGATATGGGCTGCGGCTATGGACCGATTGGTATCAGTGTCAGCAGACTTATGGCCGATCGGGAAGTCGTCATGGTGGATATTAATGATCGGGCAACGGCTCTTGCTCGCGAGAATGTCAGAATTAACGAAGTGAGAGCCCGCGTACTTCAGAGCTATTTGTTTGAGAAAGTTGAAGGCTCCTATGCGGCTATTCTTTCGAATCCACCGATTCGCGCGGGAAAAAAGGTCGTGCATCAAATCTTTTCAGAAAGCCATGACTTTCTTTTGCGTGGGGGAGAATTCTGGACGGTTATTCAGAAGAAACAAGGCGCACCCTCTGCACTTGCTGCGCTGCAATCTTTGTTTGATCAGGTTGAGATTGTAGCGCGCAAGAAGGGATATTATATTTTCTGTGCAAAAAAGGTTTGACATGGTCGTTTGACTATGATATTATGTTTTAATGCTAACATTGATATAATTGTGGGTATTGTATTCCCTGTTTTTGGGAATGCTAATTAAATAATCTTTGGATTCCGGTAAGCTGGAAGTTTGGGTTGCCGATTTTTTTAATATGCTCGATTTGAGGGGTGAATTAGTTGACAGGTCAACTCGTACAATACGGACGCCACCGCCAGCGCAGGAGCTACGCTCGCATCAAAGAAGTGTTGGAACTCCCTAACCTTATTGAAATTCAGACTGCCTCCTATCATTGGTTTCTTGATGAAGGCATTCGGGAAATGTTTCAGGATATCTCTCCGGTGGAAGATTTTACGGGAAATCTTATTCTGGAATTTGTCGATTATAGTTTGGGAGAGCCTAAATATTCAGTTGATGAGTCTAAATCTCGTGATGTGACTTATGCTGCACCGCTGCGCGTCAAGGTTCGCCTGATTAATAAAGAAACTGGTGAAGTCAAAGAGCAGGAAGTCTTTATGGGTGATTTTCCTTTAATGACTGAAGCGGGAACATTTATTATTAACGGGGCCGAGCGGGTCATTGTTTCCCAGCTGGTTCGTTCGCCAAGTGTTTATTTTAACGAAAAAGTCGATAAAAACGGCAAAAAGGGATTCGGTGCGACAGTTATACCGAACCGCGGGGCATGGCTGGAGTATGAAACGGATGCCAAAGATGTTGCCTATGTAAGGATTGACCGTACGAGGAAGGTGCCGGTAACGGTTCTTTTGCGTTCTCTTGGGTTCAGTACCGATCAAGAGATTATTGACCTTCTTGGTGAGGATGATTTCCTCAGAAATACGCTGGAAAAGGATAATACCGATAACACGGATAAAGCGCTCGTTGAAATCTACGAACGTCTTCGCCCGGGTGAACCGCCGACTGTGGAAAATGCAAAAAGCTTGCTTGAAGCACGCTTTTTCGATCCCAAACGCTATGATCTGGCAAACGTCGGCCGCTATAAGATGAATAAAAAATTAAATATTAAGAACCGGCTTTTCAACCAGCGGCTCGCTGAGAAGCTTGTCGATCCGGAAACGGGAGAAATTGTGGCTAATGAAGGCACATTGCTGGATCGCCGGACACTGGATCGCCTTTTGCCGATTATTGAGAAAAAGCTGGGTTATGTTGAATATACCCCGCATGACGGCGTAATCGCCGGTCAGACAGTCAGGCTGCAGTCGATCAGTGTCTATTCACCGCTTGATGAAGACAAAGGAAAAGTAGTTAAAGTGATTGGTAATTGCGGGATTGATACATCGATCAAGCACATCACACCGGCAGATATTCTTTCGTCGATTAACTATTTCTTTGATCTGCTGCACGGAATCGGCGATACGGATGATATCGATCATCTGGGTAACCGGCGCCTGCGTTCAGTCGGCGAATTATTGCAGAACCAGTTTCGCATCGGCTTGTCGCGCATGGAGCGTGTGATTCGCGAACGGATGTCGATTCAGGATACGAATAGCATCACGCCGCAGGCATTGATTAATATTCGTCCGGTTATTGCGTCGATCAAAGAGTTCTTTGGCAGCTCTCAGCTTTCTCAATTCATGGATCAGACGAATCCGCTGGCTGAGCTGACACATAAGCGCAGACTCTCTGCTCTCGGACCTGGCGGATTGACACGTGAGCGTGCGGGCATGGAAGTGCGTGATGTGCACTATTCCCACTATGGCCGGATGTGCCCGATTGAAACGCCTGAAGGACCGAACATTGGATTGATTAACTCGCTGTCCAGTTACGCGAGAGTAAATAAGTACGGATTTATTGAGACACCTTATCGCCGTGTTGATCCGGATACCGGCAAAGTAACCGAACATATTGATTATCTGACTGCGGATGAAGAGGATAATTATGTTGTTGCTCAGGCAAATGCCGAGTTGACTGAAGACGGCTCTTTTACGGATGATCATATTCTTGCCCGTTTCCGAAGCGAGAACTTGGTTGTGCATAGAGATCGTGTCGATTATATGGATGTTTCGCCAAAACAGGTTGTCTCCGTTGCTTCCGCCTGTATTCCATTCTTAGCCAACGATGACTCGAACCGTGCCCTCATGGGTGCCAATATGCAGCGTCAGGCCGTTCCGCTTCTCAATCCGGAAGCGCCGATTGTCGGAACAGGCATGGAATATGTTTCCGCTCGTGACTCTGGGGCAGCGATTCGTTCGAAGCATCGCGGCCGTGTAGAATATGTTTCTGCCAAGCAGATCCGTATCCGGACACTTGAAACGGTGGATGGCAAGGAAACGGAAGGCGATACTGTCTCTTATAAGCTTTCAAAGTTCGAACGCTCGAACCAAGGCATGTGCTACAATCAGAAGCCAATTGTTGAAACAGGAATGATTGTCGACAAAGGTGAAATCATTGCTGACGGTCCGTCGATGGATAAAGGCGAATTGGCACTCGGCCGCAATGTTCTGGTCGGATTCATGACCTGGAACGGTTATAACTATGAAGATGCAGTCATCATGAGCGAAAAGCTGGTCAAGGATGACGTCTATACATCGATTCATATTGAAGAATATGAATCAGATGCTCGGGATACGAAGCTTGGACCCGAAGACATCACACGTGATATACCCAATGTCGGTGATGATGCGCTCAAAAATCTTGACGATAGAGGTATTATCCGTGTCGGTGCTGAAGTTCGCGACGGGGACATCCTAGTCGGGAAGGTCACACCAAAAGGAGTTACGGAACTGACGGCTGAAGAGCGGCTGCTCCATGCCATCTTCGGTGAAAAGGCGCGGGAAGTCCGCGACACGTCACTGAAGGTTCCACATGGCGGTGGCGGTATTGTTCATGACGTTAAGATTTTCACCCGTGAAGCCGGCGATGAACTGCCACCGGGTGTCAACGAACTCGTTCGTGTCTACATCGTCCAGAAAAGAAAAATTCATGAAGGCGACAAGATGGCTGGCCGTCACGGCAATAAGGGTGTCATCTCGAAAATTCTTCCTGAAGAAGATATGCCGTATCTTCCAAACGGACGTCCACTGGATATCATGTTGAATCCGCTTGGGGTTCCCTCTCGAATGAACATTGGCCAGGTATTGGAATTGCACCTGGGAATGGCTGCTCGTGAGTTGGGCATTCGCGTGGCAACACCTGTTTTTGACGGGGCACGTGAAGAGGATGTCTGGAGCACACTGGAAGAAGCAGGACTTTCCCGTGACGGAAAAACTGTCCTATATGATGGCCGTACGGGTGAACCATTCGATAACCGTGTATCAGTCGGTGTGATGTACATGATTAAACTGGCTCATATGGTAGACGACAAACTTCATGCCCGCTCAACCGGACCTTATTCGCTTGTTACTCAGCAGCCCCTTGGAGGCAAAGCGCAATTCGGTGGCCAGCGATTTGGTGAAATGGAAGTTTGGGCGCTCGAAGCCTATGGTGCAGCGCATACTCTTCAGGAAATCTTGACAGTAAAATCCGATGATGTCGTCGGACGTGTGAAGACTTATGAAGCGATCGTTAAAGGCGAGAATGTGCCTGATCCTGGCGTTCCGGAAGCTTTTAAAGTGCTTATTAAGGAATTGCAAAGTCTGGGTATGGATGTCAAGGTTCTGGCTGCTGATAAGTCGGAAATTGTCATCAAGGAACTTGAGGACGAGGAAGAGACATTGGATGACAGCTTGAACGTTCAAGTCTGATCGCTGAAACTTTTACATGTGCGAAGAATCTTGGCGACTTTCAAAAAGAAAGCCGATAAATACCGAATAACTCGGCGGACAAACGGGTGGCGTGAAAACCATACATTGAAAATATAAGGGAGGTTGCCCCCTTGCTGGATGTTAATAAATTTGAATTCATGAAGATTGGTTTAGCATCACCGGATAAAATCCGTTCTTGGTCACATGGTGAGGTTAAGAAGCCGGAAACCATTAATTACAGGACACTCAAACCGGAAAAAGACGGCTTGTTCTGTGAACGGATTTTCGGACCAACAAAAGATTGGGAATGCCACTGCGGAAAATACAAACGTGTCCGGTATAAAGGCGTCGTTTGTGATCGCTGTGGTGTGGAAGTCACTCGAGCTAAAGTGCGCCGCGAGCGCATGGGACACATCGAGCTGGCTGCTCCGGTTTCCCACATCTGGTACTTCAAAGGGATTCCAAGCCGTATGGGACTCTTGCTGGACATGTCACCACGTGCACTGGAAGAAATCATCTATTTTGCTTCCTATGTGGTGACCGAACCGGGTGATACCCCGCTGGAGAAGAAACAACTGCTTTCTGAAAAGGAATATCGCAGCTACCGTGAAAAATATGGCCCTATCTTTAAAGCGGGTATGGGTGCTGAATCGATTAAAAAATTGCTTCGAGATGTCGATCTGGACAAAGAGTCTGGCATGCTTCAAGAGGAATTGAAGACTGTTCAGGGCCAGAGGAGGACACGTGCCGTCAAGCGGCTGGAAGTTATTGAAGCTTTTCGTGAATCAGGGAATGAGCCGTCATGGATGGTTCTGGATGTTCTACCGGTTATTCCTCCAGAACTGCGTCCGATGGTTCAACTTGATGGTGGACGCTTCGCTACTTCAGATTTGAATGACCTTTACCGGCGAGTTATCAACCGAAACAATCGATTGAAACGGCTGCTGGAACTTGGGGCACCAAGTATTATTGTTCAAAATGAAAAGCGGATGCTTCAGGAAGCAGTCGACTCATTGATCGATAACGGACGTCGCGGACGTCCGGTTACGGGACCCGGGAACCGGCCGCTCAAATCGCTTTCCCATATGCTGAAAGGAAAGCAAGGTCGTTTCCGTCAGAATCTACTCGGTAAGCGTGTCGATTATTCTGGACGTTCAGTTATCGCTGTCGGCCCGAGCCTGCAGATGTATCAATGCGGACTGCCAAAGGAAATGGCTCTGGAACTCTTCAAACCATTTGTTATGAAGGAACTGGTCAGCCGCGGGATTGCCAATAATATTAAGAGTGCCAAACGCAAGGTTGAAAAAGTGAGCCCGGATGTATGGGGTGTTCTGGAAGATGTCATTAAGGAACATCCGGTTCTTTTGAACCGCGCACCGACACTGCACCGTCTGGGTATTCAGGCCTTTGAACCTACTATTGTTGAAGGGCGCGCGATCCGTTTGCATCCGCTCGTCTGCACGGCTTATAATGCCGACTTTGACGGCGATCAAATGGCCGTCCATGTTCCGCTTTCGAGCGAAGCACAGGCGGAAGCCCGTCTGTTGATGCTCGGGGCTCAGAATATCCTGAATCCGAAAGACGGTAAGCCGATTGTTACACCGTCTCAGGACATGGTGCTTGGCAATTACTATCTGACACTTGAACGCAAGGGCGCTATCGGTGAAGGCAAGGTTTTTAAGGATGTTGATGAAGTGATGCTGGCCTATCAAAATGGCTATGTACATCTGCATTCACGGATTGCCGTTCCTGCCATTTCGGTGCATAATCCAACCTTTACCGATGCTCAGAATAAAGAGTACTTGCTGACCACGGTTGGAAAATTGATTTTTAATCATATTTTGCCGCCGTCGTTCCCTTATATTAATGAACCGACGGATCACAATTTGCAGATTGCGACTCCGGATAAATATTTTGTTCCAATGGGGACAGATATTCCAAAGAAGATTGCGTCATTTGATGAAATCTCGCCGTTCAAAAAGGGCTATCTGGGACATGTTATTGCAGAAGTATTCAAACGCTACAAGGTTACGGAAACCTCTAAGTTTCTCGATCGGCTGAAGGCACTTGGTTTCCAGTATTCGACGAAAGCCGGCATTACAGTCGGTGTGTCTGACGTTATCGTTTTGCCGGAGAAAAAGGAAATTCTCGACGATGCTGAGGAAAGTGTCCAGAAGATCACGAAGCAGTTCCGGCGCGGTTTAATTACCGAAGACGAACGCTATGAACGTGTTGTTGGTATCTGGAGCGACGCTAAAGACACCATCCAGTCGAAACTGATGGATTCTCTTGAAAAAACGAATCCAATTTTCATGATGAGTGATTCCGGCGCGCGTGGTAACGCATCGAACTTCACCCAGCTTGCTGGTATGCGTGGATTGATGGCTGATCCTTCCGGCCGAATTATCGAACTGCCAATTATTTCGAGTTTCCGTGAAGGCCTGACCGTACTCGAGTACTTTATTTCGACACACGGTGCTCGTAAGGGACTTGCCGACACGGCGCTGAAGACGGCGAACTCAGGTTATCTGACCCGCCGGTTGGTCGATGTCGCTCAGGATGTCATTGTTCGGGAAGAGGATTGCGGAACTGATCGCGGCTTGACGGTACGCGCCATTCGTGAAGGCACAGAAGAAATTGAAAGCCTCTATGATCGCTTGGTCGGCCGTACATCCAATCAAACGGTTTATCATCCGGATACAGATGAAGTCTTGGTTCATAAAGATGAATTGATTACAGAAGATATGGCCAACAAGATTGTTGATGCCGGGATTGAAGAAGTGGAAATTCGCACCGTATTTACCTGCGAGACCCGTCATGGTGTTTGCAAAAAATGTTACGGACGTAACCTTGCGACCGGCTCCACTGTTGAAGTCGGTGAAGCTGTAGGCATTATTGCTGCTCAGTCCATTGGCGAACCTGGTACTCAGCTGACGATGCGTACCTTCCATACTGGTGGTGTAGCCGGCGATGATATCACACAAGGGCTCCCGCGTATCCAAGAATTGTTTGAAGCTCGTAATCCTAAAGGGCAGGCGACGATTTCGGAGATTGACGGTGTTGTTACATCGTTGACAGAACTGAAGGATAAACGCGAGCTTGTCGTCAAAGGGGAATTGGAAACAAGAAGCTACACGATTCCGCTGAGCGCACGTATGAAGGTAGGAGAAGGCAGCGAGGTCAAGGCAGGCGAAGCACTCAATGAAGGGTCAATCGATCCGAAGGAATTGCTTCATGTGGTCGGCTTGCGTGGTGTTCAGAATTATCTGCTGCGTGAAGTTCAGAAGGTTTACCGGATGCAGGGTGTTGAAATCGGCGACAAGCACGTCGAGGTCATGGTTCGTCAGATGATGCGCAAGATCCGTGTTATCGACAGCGGGGATACGAGTGTTCTTCCGGGAGCCTTGGTCGATATCCATCGCTTCAAGGATGATAACCGGGATGTTCTGCTTGCCCGCAAGGATCCGGCAACCGGTCATCCGGTACTGCTTGGAATCACCAAGGCAGCGCTCGAGACAGAATCCTTCCTCTCGGCCGCTTCCTTCCAGGAAACCACGCGTGTGCTGACAGACGCAGCAATCAAGGGTAAAATCGATGAACTGGTCGGATTGAAGGAAAATGTAACGATCGGTAAACTGATTCCGGCAGGAACAGGAATGCCGAAGTATCGCAACATTGTTCCGGTAACGGCGGATGAAGCAGAGAAAGAAACCGGCAAACCGTCCGGCGAATTGATTAACCAAGAAAGCTAATCAGGTATTGACAACAGGGATCTCCTGGTGCTATTATATCTGAGTGTTCTTGAACACTAGTTACTTTGGAGGATATATTTGCGATGTCTTATGAAAAAGTGACACAGGCAAAAAATGAAATCATTATTGGTACGAAACAGGCGCTGAAGGCATTGAAGGAGAACCGCGTGAAAGAGGTTGTCATTGCTGAAGATGCGGATGTCCGCGTAACCAATAAAGTACTGACTCTTGCGGAAGAACTCGATGTGCCGGTTTGTGTCGTTGATTCGATGAAAAAGCTCGGTCAGGCTTGCGGCATAGAAGTCGGGGCATCGGCCGTCGCGATAAAAAAATAATGTTTTTGTGGGGAGATTCTCCTCGCAAAAACAATTTTTTGCGAAAAAAAGAACCGCCTGGATCAGTGGTATTAGAAAGTAACAGAATTCTGAAAGGAGGAACAGGTAATGCCTACAATTAATCAATTAATTCGTCAAGGACGCAAGTCCAAAATCAAGAAGTCCACTGCACCTGCTCTGAACAGAGGGTACAACAGTTTTAAAAAGTCTTTAACCGATGATTTCGCACCACAGAAACGAGGCGTGTGTACACGTGTCGGCACACTGACTCCTAAGAAGCCAAACTCTGCGCTTCGTAAATATGCTCGTGTGCGTTTATCCAATAATATTGAAGTGAACGCGTATATCCCGGGTATCGGTCATAATCTTCAGGAACACAGTGTGGTTCTGATCCGTGGAGGCCGTGTCAAGGACCTTCCTGGTGTACGCTATCACATCATCCGCGGCGCGCTAGACACAGCCAGTGTGGTTGATCGGAAACAAAGCCGTTCGAAATACGGTGCCAAACGGCCGAAGGGCTAATTAAAGACAAAGGAAAGGAGGAATTGCAATGCCAAGAAAAGGACCTGTTGAAAGACGCGATGTTTTGCCCGATCCGCTTTACAATTCAAAGTTGGTGACGCGCTTAATCAATCGTATGATGAAAGATGGTAAGAGGGGAAAATCCCAAACGATTTTATATGAAGCCTTTGAACTAATTAAGGAACGTACGAATCAGGAACCGATGGAAGTGTTTGAACAGGCATTGAAAAATGTGATGCCGGTTCTGGAAGTTAAAGCACGTCGTGTCGGAGGTTCCAACTATCAGGTGCCGGTCGAGGTTCGGCCGGAACGTCGAACCACTCTGGGCCTGCGTTACCTCGTTAACTATTCGAGACTTCGCGGTGAAAAGACAATGGTGGAACGTCTTGCTAATGAAATTATTGATGCGTCGAATAATACTGGCGCTTCAGTTAAAAAACGCGAAGACATGCATAAAATGGCGGAAGCGAACAAAGCATTCGCTCACTACCGCTGGTAATTATCTAAATTATAGGAAGGAGAGAAAACCATGGCAAGGGAATTCTCCTTGGAAAAGACCCGTAATATCGGGATTATGGCTCACATTGATGCCGGTAAGACGACAACGACGGAACGTATTCTTTTCTATTCTGGACGTATTCATAAAATTGGTGAAACTCATGAAGGGGCTTCACAGATGGACTGGATGGATCAGGAAAAGGAACGTGGAATTACGATTACGTCTGCTGCGACGACGGCACAATGGAAGAACCACCGCATTAACATCATTGATACCCCAGGACACGTGGACTTCACCGTTGAAGTTGAGCGTTCTTTGCGCGTTCTTGATGGTGCGGTGACTGTTCTTGACGCACAGTCCGGAGTTGAACCTCAGACCGAAACGGTTTGGCGTCAGGCAACGACTTACGGTGTACCGAGAATTGTATTTGTTAATAAAATGGATAAAATCGGCGCTGATTTTCTTTATTCGTGCAAGACGCTTCATGAGAGACTTCAGGCTAATGCTCATCCTATTCAGTTGCCAATGGGTGCTGAGGATGATTACAAAGGTGAAATTGATCTCGTTAATATGAAGGCTTATATCTATGAAGATGATCTCGGCTCAATCATTGATGCGGAAGAAATTCCGGATGAATACAAGGAACAAGCCGCGGAATATCATGATAAATTAATTGAAGCAGTTGCCGATGTTGATGACGACATCATGGAGAAGTATCTCGGTGGAGAAGATATCACGGTTGAAGAGTTGAAGGCCGCGATTCGTAAGGCAACCTGTGCCGTTCAATTTTATCCGGTTCTTTGCGGGACAGCTTTCAAAAATAAAGGTGTTCAGCATGTTTTGGATGCAACGATCGACTATCTGCCGTCGCCAAAGGATGTTCCGGCTATTAAAGGGACGCTGCCGGATTCCGGCGAGGAAGTGGATCGCCCGGCAGATGACTCTGCACCGTTCTCTGCTCTTGCATTCAAGGTTATGACCGACCCATTCGTTGGTAAATTGACCTTCTTCCGTGTATACTCAGGAACAGCTGAAGCCGGTTCCTATGTGCAAAACTCAACCAAAGATACACGGGAACGTCTTGGCCGTATCCTTCAGATGCATGCCAATCACCGGAGCGAAATCAAAGAGGTTTATTCTGGAGATATCGCTGCTGCTGTCGGCTTGAAGAATACGACAACTGGTGATACGCTGTGTGATGAAGATCATCAGATTGTTCTTGAATCAATGGAATTTCCTGATCCGGTTATCCATGTAGCCATCGAACCAAAGTCGAAAGCCGATCAGGATAAGATGGGTATTGCATTGGCTAAACTGGCTGAAGAGGATCCTACCTTCAAAACGCATACCGATGACGAAACCGGACAAACGATTATCGGTGGTATGGGTGAGCTTCACCTCGATATCATTGTTGACCGTTTGCGCCGCGAATTCAAAGTCGATGCTAATGTTGGTAACCCTCAGGTTGCTTATCGTGAAACATTGACCAAAGCCGGCCGGGCGGAAGGTAAATTTATTCGTCAGTCTGGCGGCCGTGGCCAATATGGTCATGTCTGGATCGAATTCGAACCGCTCAAAGAGGGCGAAGGATTTGTCTTTGAGAATAAGATTGTCGGCGGTGTTGTTCCTCGTGAATACATTCCGGCGGTTGAACAAGGACTCAAAGAAGCTCTGCAGAATGGTTTGCTTGCCGGATATCAATTAATTGATGTGAAAGCAAGTCTGGTAGACGGTTCTTATCATGACGTCGATTCCAGTGAAATGGCCTTTAAGATTGCTGCTTCGATGGCGCTTAAGAGTGCGAAGAATGTCTGCGCTCCAGTTATCTTGGAACCGATCATGAAGGTTGAAGTCAGTATGCCTGAAGAATACTTGGGCGATATTATGGGTGACATCACAAGCCGTCGTGGACGGGTAGACGGGATGGAAGCACGTGCGGGTGCACAAGTTGTTTCTGCTCACGTGCCGCTGTCTGAAATGTTCGGCTATGCGACGACTCTCCGTTCATCGACCCAGGGACGCGGAACATTCACGATGCAATTTGATCATTACGAACAGGTTCCGAAGAGTGTCAGTGAAGAAATTATCAAGAAGGCAACCGGGGCATAATTCTCAGATGTGCAGTCTGATTGTCACACCGTATTTTTTATTGTAAGCTAAGGAATAGGACAAGTCCTTGTCCGTTTCCTTACTGCATATAAATTAAAACACTGCTATAAGAATTAAAGGAGGATATAAATCCATGGCTAAAGAACATTATGAACGCACAAAGCCGCATGTTAACATCGGCACAATTGGTCACGTCGACCACGGCAAAACAACTCTGACTGCTGCAATCACAACGGTATTGGCACAACAAGGACACGCTCAGGCGCGTGCTTACGATTCCATTGATGGTGCACCGGAAGAGCGCGAACGTGGAATCACGATTTCTACGGCTCACGTTGAATATGAAACTGACAAACGTCACTATGCTCACGTTGACTGCCCAGGGCACGCCGATTATGTTAAAAACATGATCACGGGTGCTGCACAAATGGACGGAGCGATTCTGGTTGTATCCGCAGTTGACGGCCCAATGCCGCAAACTCGCGAACACATCCTGTTGGCCCATCAGGTTGATATTCCTGCCATTGTTGTTTTCTTGAACAAGACGGATCAGGTTGACGATCCTGAACTTCTCGAACTCGTTGAAATGGAAGTTCGTGATTTGTTGTCTGAATATGATTATCCGGGTGATGATGTACCGGTCATCAAGGGTTCAGCATTGAAGGCATTGCAAGGCGACGCTGAAGAACAAAAGCACATTATGGAATTGATGGATGCAGTTGATGAATACATCCCGACTCCTGTTCGTGAAAATGACAAGCCATTCATGATGCCTATCGAAGACGTATTCTCGATTACAGGTCGTGGTACTGTTGCAACGGGCCGTGTTGACCGTGGAACGGTTAAGATTGGCGACGAAGTTGAAATTCTTGGGCTGACTGATGCACCTAAGAAAACGATTGTGACTGGCGTTGAAATGTTCCGTAAGACGCTTGATTTTGCTGAAGCTGGCGACAACATTGGCGCATTGCTTCGCGGTGTTGGCCGTGAAGATGTTGAACGTGGCCAGGTTTTGATTAAACCAGGTACCGTTACTGCTCACAAGAAATTCCAGGCTCAGGTTTATGTACTGAAGAAAGAAGAAGGCGGCCGTCATACTCCATTTTTTACAAACTACCGTCCGCAATTCTACTTCAGGACAACTGACGTGACCGGAACGATTACATTGCCAGAAGGCACTGAAATGGTAATGCCTGGTGACAATGTCGACATGACTGTTGAATTGATTGCACCAATCGCTGTTGAAAAAGGTACAAAGTTCACTGTCCGCGAAGGCGGCCGTACAGTAGGCGCTGGTTCAGTATCTGAAATTCTTGAATGATTGGTTTTTTAAAAGGTGTCCTTAACGGGGCACTTTTTTTATACTCTTTTTTTCCTTCTTGCGGCAACACGAATTATTCAAAGAAGGAGTCGATGAAAGAAAGCCAAGCCAAACGGTTTAAGAGGGAGCGAGTTATCTAATAGAAAGTTCCTGATTGAAACCTTAGCCATTTGACCAAGAAGAGTAATATCTATATAATAGAACAGTCGCTGATAAATGTAACATTCGCCTTGCATTATGCCTTCACTTCAGATATAATTGAATGGTTGGTTTTCAGCAATGATGCGGGAGGTTGCGGATACACCCGGCTCCTTTGCCAAGGCGGGGTATGCGGATATTTTCGCGGAGCAAGTCTGTTTTTCAAAAATGGACGAAAAAAGGAGGGAATATAATGGCAAAACAAAAGATTCGTATTCGTTTGAAGGCATATGATCATCGTATTTTAGATCAATCCGCTGAAAAGATTGTGGAGACGGCAAAACGTTCCGGAGCAAAGGTATCCGGTCCGATTCCGCTCCCAACTGAAAAATCGATATATACGGTTTTGCGGGCGGTTCATAAATACAAGGACTCACGTGAACAATTCGAAATGCGTACACACAAACGATTAGTTGATATTGTTGAGCCAACACCACAAACGGTAGATGCGTTGATGAGACTGGATCTTCCGTCAGGTGTGGACATTGAAATTAAATTATAATCATCAAATTCAAAATTAACAGGAGGTGTTACGGATGACTAAAGGAATCTTAGGTAAAAAAGTCGGCATGACTCAGATTTTTGCTGAGAATGGTGATGTTGTTCCAGTAACAGTAATCGATGTTTCCGGCAATGTAGTCCTACAGAAAAAGACGACAGAGACGGACGGCTACGAAGCTGTGCAAATCGGATTCGACAATGTGAAAACGTCACGCATTACAAAGCCGGCACAAGGTCACGCTGAGAAAGCAAAGGCGGAACCTAAGCGCTTCGTAAAGGAAATCCGTGATATAAATCTTGACGAGTATGAACTCGGTCAGGAAGTTGCCGCAACAACATTTAAAGCAGGAGAAATGGTCGATGTGACCGGTACGTCGAAGGGCAAGGGCTATCAGGGACCGATTAAGCGCAACAATCAGTCGCGCGGACCGATGACTCACGGCTCTCGTTACCATCGCCGTCCAGGTTCCATGGGCGTTATTGACCCGGCACACGTTTTCAAAGGCAAGAAGCTGGCCGGCCGTATGGGCGGAGAAAAGATTACGGTTCAGAACCTTGTAATTGCCAAAGTCGATGCTGAACAGAATCTACTGCTTGTAAGAGGCAATGTTCCTGGCGCAAAAAAGAGTTATATTGTGATTAAATCTGCTCTAAAAGCAAAAGAAGCTAAATAAGAAAGGAGGATACTTCCATGCCAAAACTAACTGTTCTTGATCAAAAAGGTGCTGAAGTAGGGAATGTCGAATTGGCTGATTCCGTTTTCGGAATTAAACCTAATGACCACGTTGTCTACCAGGCGATTGTGATGCAGCAAGCATCCCGTCGCCAAGGCACACATGCTGTAAAAAATCGTTCCGCGGTTCGCGGCGGTGGTCGTAAACCATGGCGTCAGAAAGGAACTGGCCGTGCTCGTCAAGGTTCCATTCGCTCGCCGCAATGGGTAGGTGGCGGTACGGTTTTTGGACCGACTCCCCGTAGCTATTCCTATAAATTGCCAAAGAAAGTACGTCGTTTGGCTATCAGATCGGTGCTGTCCGAAAAAGTGATCGATAATGATCTTATTGTATTGGATAGCCTGAAATTTGATGCTCCGAAGACTAAAGAATTTGTTGCTGTTTTAAATAATCTTTCTGTTTCGGAAAAAGCTCTTGTTGTCACACAGGATTTCGATGATACGGTTATTCTGTCTTCACGGAACATCCCAGGTGTCACTGTTCTTACAGCAACTGAGGTGAATGTCCTCGATGTTGTTGCACACAACAAGCTGATTGTGACCAAGGAAGCTGCCGAAAAGCTTGAGGAGGTGCTTGGATAATGAAGGATCCGCGTGATGTCATTAAGCGCCCCGTGCTGACGGAACGGACAACCGATCAGATGGCTGACAAAAAGTATACATTTGAAGTCGATCTTCGTGCGAATAAGTCTGAAGTCAGACGTGCGGTTGAAGAAATTTTCGATGTTAAGGTCGTCAAGGTCAATACATTGACTGTCAAAGGCAAGCCGAAACGCTATGGCCGCTACTCAGGACATACATCCAAGTGGAAAAAAGCCATTGTCACATTGACACCGGAAAGTAAAGAATTAGATTTTTACGCAGCAGAGTAAGTATCACTAAAGAAGGAGGTAATTAATCGTGCCACTTAAAAAGTACAAACCGACGACCAACGGACGCCGAAACATGACGTCATTGGATTTCGCCGAAATCACTACAGATACACCTGAAAAAACATTGCTCGCACCCCTTCCTAAGAGGGCAGGCCGCAATAACCAGGGCAAACTGACCGTGCGTCATAAGGGCGGCGGCCATAAGCGTCAATACCGAGTTATCGATTTTAAGCGCAATAAAGATGGCGTTCCGGGCAAAATTGCAACAGTAGAGTATGATCCGAATCGGACAGCAAATATTGCTCTTGTTCACTATGTTGATGGTGAAAAACGCTATATTCTCGCTCCTAAAGGGCTTAAAGTCGGAACTCAGATTATGTCTGGCATCGGAGCAGATATTAAAGTCGGCAACGCACTTCCACTGAAAAACATTCCGGTCGGAACAACGGTGCACAATATCGAATTGAAGCCGGGCAAAGGCGGACAATTGGTTCGTTCAGCTGGTACTTCTGCTCAGATTCTTGGTAAGGAAGGCAAGTACGTGATTGTACGCCTGGTATCTGGCGAAGTTCGTAAGATTTTGGAAACCTGTCGTGCAACGATTGGCCAGGTTGGCAATCTCGAACACGAACTGGTATCTGTCGGCAAGGCCGGCCGTTCTCGCTGGCAAGGCATTCGCCCGACGGTTCGTGGTTCTGTTATGAACCCGAACGATCACCCGCACGGTGGTGGTGAAGGTAAAGCTCCAGTTGGACGTAAGTCTCCGATGTCACCATGGGGCAAGCCGACGATGGGTTACAAGACACGTAGTAAGAAAAATGCTTCTGAACAGTTCATTATCAGACATCGTAAGAAATAAATGTGGATGATACTTTATTTTGGAAGGAGGCCTACCCATGAGCCGAAGCTTGAAAAAGGGACCTTTTGTCGACGATCATTTGATGACAAAAGTTGCCCGTTTGAACGAAAAAGATGAAAAAAGAGTCATTAAAACATGGTCTCGCCGGTCAACGATTTTCCCTGAATTTATTGGCCATACCATCGCCGTATATGACGGGCGCAAACATGTGCCGGTTTACATTACGGAAGACATGGTAGGACATAAACTGGGAGAATTTGCTCCAACCAGAACGTACCGCGGTCATGCATCTTCTGACAAGAAAACAAGCGTTCGCTAACGAAGGGAGGAACTATTGATGCAAGCAAAAGCAATTGGCAGACAAATTCGTATTGCTCCTCGTAAGGCACGTCTTGTTATCGATCTTATCAGGGGCAAAGATGTCGGATACGCTTTGGCTGTTCTGAAGAACACTCAGAGATCGGCATCGCCGATTATTGAAAAAGTGCTGAAATCCGCCGTCGCTAACGCGGAACACAATTATGATATGGATACAGAAGACCTGTTTGTTGAACAAGCATTTGTTGATGAAGGCGCAACGCTCAAACGTTTTCGTCCTCGTGCACAAGGCCGTGCCAGCAAGATTAACAAGCGCACGAGCCATATTACGATCGTCGTATCCGAAAAAAAGGAGGGGTAATGCGTGGGTCAAAAAATTAATCCTATCGGTTTTCGGATCGGAGTTATCCGTGATTGGGAATCGAAATGGTATGCTGATAAGAACTACGCGGAATATCTTCACGAAGATATCAGAATCCGCAAATACGTTGAAAATAGGCTGAAAGACGCTGCGGTTTCCTCTATTGAACTGGAACGTGCGGCTAATCGTATCAATATCACTATTCGTACAGCGAAACCGGGTATGGTCATCGGCAAAGGCGGTTCTGAAGTTGAGGAGCTGCGTAAAGCGCTGAATGATTTGACGGGCAAACGTGTGCATGTTAATATTTTTGAAATTAAGCAGGCAGACCTTGACGCCAAACTGGTTGCTGAAAATATTGCTCGCCAGCTTGAAGGCCGTATTTCTTGGAGACGCGCTCAGAAGCAGACGCTGCAACGTGCAATGAGAGCCGGAGCAAAAGGAATCAAAACCCAATGTGCCGGACGTCTGGGCGGTGCCGATATGGCCAGAACTGAGGATTACAGTGAAGGAACTGTACCGCTGCATACTTTGCGGGCCGATATCGATTATGGAACAGCAGAAGCTGCGACAACTTATGGTCGCATCGGTGTGAAAGTGTGGATTTATCGCGGAGAAGTCCTTCCGACGAAAGGAACGAATAATAAGGAAGGAGGCAGATAATTATGTTAATGCCTAAACGTGTAAAATATCGCAGACAGCATAGAGGTAGAATGCGCGGCAAGACCAAGGGCGGCGCAGCAGTAACTTTCGGTGAATTCGGCCTGCAGGCTCTTGAGTCGTCTTGGGTATCGAGCCGTCAGATCGAAGCTGCCCGTGTCGCAATGACCCGTTTCATGAAACGTGGCGGTAAAGTCTGGATTAAGATTTTCCCTCAGAAATCCTATACAAAGAAACCTCTTGATGTCCGCATGGGTTCCGGTAAAGGTGCTCCTGAAGGATGGGTAGCTGTTGTTAAACCAGGACGTGTTCTTTTTGAAGTTGGCGGTGTTAGCGAAGAAGTGGCTGCGGAAGCCTTAAGACTTGCAAGCCACAAACTGCCGATTAAAACGAAACTCGTGAAACGCGAAGAAGTGGGTGGTGACGCAAATGAAGGCTGAAGAAATTCGTAATTTAACCACTGCCGAGGTTGAACAAAACGTTAAGTCTTTGAAGGAAGAATTGTTTAATCTGCGTTTTCAACTTGCAACCGGACAATTGGAAAACCCCGCTCGTATTCGTGAAGTTCGGAAATCCATTGCTCGCGCGAAAACGATTTTGCGTGAACGTGAACTGAATGTTCAAAACGGCTGAAAAGGAGGTTATCTTAATGGCTGAAGAAGTACGCATTAACCGTAAAAAAGTATTAACCGGCCGTGTCGTTTCAGACAAGATGGAAAAGACCATCACGGTTTTAGTTGAGACTTATAAAACCCATAAATTATACAGCAAGCATGTCAAATTCTCTAAGAAATTCAAGGCACATGATGAAAAAAATCAGGCAAAAGTCGGCGATATCGTTGAAATTATGGAAACTCGCCCGCTTTCGAAAGATAAACGTTTTCGTCTTGTGAAGATTATTGAGGAATCCGTCATTATCTGATCACACGGGGAGGCCGTGGATCGAAAGGAGGTCACATAGTTATGATTCAGCAAGAAAGCCGTTTGAAAGTTGCCGATAACTCAGGTGCCCGTGAAATCCTGACGATTAAAGTGCTCGGTGGTTCTGGACGCAAGACTGCCAATATCGGTGACGTCATTGTTGCTTCGGTAAAACAAGCAACACCAGGTGGCGTTGTTAAGAAGGGCGAAGTTGTCAGAGCCGTTGTTGTTCGTACGAAACATGGTATGAGAAGAACGGATGGTTCTTATATCCGCTTTGATGAAAATGCCGCTGTACTGATTCGCGACGACAAAAGTCCGCGCGGAACCCGTATCTTTGGGCCTGTTGCCCGGGAATTGCGTGATGGACAGTTTATGAAAATCGTGTCTCTAGCGCCGGAAGTATTGTGATTTCCAACGATTTAGGAAAAGGAGGTGCTACTTACCATGGCAAAACTGCATGTTAAAAAAGGCGACAAAGTTCAAGTGATTACCGGTAAGGATAAGGGCAAGCAAGGTGTGATTCTTGCAGCCTATCCGGCAAAGGAACGTGTTCTTGTCGAAGGTGTGAACGTGATTAAAAAGCATTCCAAGCCGACCCAAGCAAGTCCGCAAGGCGGAATCATTGAACGCGAAGCACCGATTCATGTTTCCAATGTCATGCTGCTTGATCCAAAAACAAACGAACCGACTCGCGTCGGCCATAAAGTAGTTGACGGTAAGAAAGTACGTGTTTCAAAAAAATCAGGCGAAACAATTGACTGATCCCGCTAATTACGAAGGGAGGCAAACTCATGGGACGTTTAAAAGAAAAATATGAAAATGAAGTCATTCCTGCTTTAGTTGATAAATTTAAGTATACATCGGTTATGCAGGTACCCTCGATTCAAAAGATCGTTATTAATATGGGTGTCGGTGAAGCTGTGCACAACTCGAAGGTACTTGACAGTGCAGTTGAAGATCTCACCGCTCTATCTGGACAGAAACCGGTAATTACTCGTGCAAAGAAATCCATTGCTGCCTTCAAACTGCGTGAAGGTGTGGCAATTGGTGCGAAAGTCACACTCAGGAAAGATCGGATGTACGATTTTCTGGATAAACTGATTGCTGTTGCCCTGCCGCGTGTTCGTGATTTCCGTGGCATTTCGAAAAAAGCTTTCGACGGACGCGGCAACTATACACTTGGTATCCGTGAACAATTGATTTTTCCGGAAATTGATTATGATAAAATCGATAAGGTGCGCGGCATGGATATTGTCATCGTAACAAGTGCTAAGACAGATGAAGAATCTTCTGCACTGCTCACGATGCTCGGCATGCCATTCGCCAAATAATAATCGATAAGGAGGATATGAATTTTGGCAAAAACTTCGATGCTTGTATCCGCACATCGTCCGAAAAAATTTAAAGTGCAGGAATATACACGCTGTGAACGTTGTGGACGTCCTCATTCGGTTCTAAGGAAATTCAAATTATGCAGAATTTGTTTTCGCGAGCTTGCTCACAAAGGACAGATTCCTGGCGTCAGAAAATCCAGCTGGTAAAAATATAGTGATAGGGAAGGAGGTCGATTTTGCATGGTTATGACAGATCCTATTGCAGATATGTTGACCCGTATTCGTAATGCAAATATTGTTCATCACGAACAGATTGAATTGCCTGGTTCCGGGATTAAGAGAGAAATCGCTGAGATCCTGAAGCGCGAAGGTTTCATCAAAGACGTTGAATACATCGAAGACGACAAACAAGGTGTTTTGCGCCTGTTCCTGAAATATGGTGTAAACAAAGAACGAGTCATCTCCGGCCTGAAGAGAATCAGTAAACCGGGACTTCGCGTTTATGCAAAAGCCGATGAAGTGCCGAGAGTGCTCGGCGGTCTCGGCATTGCCATTGTGTCAACATCAAAGGGTGTCGTTACAGACAAAGAAGCCCGTCAGCAAAAAGTAGGCGGCGAAGTTCTCGCTTACGTTTGGTAATCAGCTAATAAGAATGGAGGTGTACTTATGTCTCGTATTGGTTTAAGACCCACTGCGGTTCCGGAAGGTGTCAAGGTAACGATCGAAGCTCAGACGGTAACTGTTAAAGGTCCTAAGGGAGAACTTTCCCGCAAATTTCATCAGGATATGATCATCAAGCAAGAAGGCAGCGAAATTAAAGTCGAACGGCCGGATGATTCAAATCAGCACAAAGCGCTTCACGGCACAACAAGCAGCCTGATAAGCAGTATGGTTCAAGGGGTAACACAAGGCTTCTCCAAGAATCTTGAACTTGTCGGTGTCGGCTATCGTGCAAACAAGCAAGGCCAGAATCTGGTATTAAACGTCGGTTATTCCCACCCGGTTGAAATCGTCCCTGAAGAGGGAATCGAGCTCAATGTCGAAGGCAATAACAAAATCATTGTTGCTGGCATTGATAAGCAGCGTGTCGGCGAAGTTGCGGCAAATATTCGTTCCGTACGCTCACCTGAGCCGTATAAGGGCAAGGGTATTCGTTACGAAGGCGAGCATGTGCGCCGCAAGGAAGGCAAGACGGGCAAGTAATTGAGACACACAGTAATGTGCGTTTGAGAATAAGGATTGAGCATTCAAACCCCAATCCATAAATCATCGCTGCGTAGAAGGGAGCGACAACACATGATTACGAAAAAAGATAAGAATGCCATTCGCCAAAAAAGGCATTTGCATGTTCGTCACCGGATCAACGGAACGAGCGAACGTCCGCGTCTGAACGTATTCCGTTCCTCAAAGAACATTTACGCTCAGTTGGTTGACGATGTGAAGGGCGTTACACTGGCTTCTTCATCATCGCTTGACAAAGCATTTGATATGGGAAAAGGCAGCAACGTCGAAGCCGCTAAGAAAGTCGGCGAAATGATCGGCCAGCGTGCTCTTGAAAAAGGTATCGATACGGTTGTATTTGATCGTAGCGGCTATCTCTATCACGGCCGTATTCAGGCAGTAGCTGAAGGCGCCCGTGAAGCTGGACTTAAATTCTAATCATAAGGAGGGGAATCCATGGCTTACAATAATGATCGCAAATCAAATGATCGTAAATCGAATGATCGCAACAAATCAGAATTTGAAGAACGTGTCGTAACCATCAATCGTGTGGCTAAAGTTGTAAAAGGCGGACGTCGTTTCCGTTTTGCCGCGCTGGTTGTTGTCGGTGACAAAAAAGGCAATGTTGGCTTTGGTCAGGGTAAAGCTCATGAAGTTCCAGAGGCGATCCGCAAAGCTATTGAAGACGCTAAAAAGAACGTGATCAATGTGCCAATCGTGCATACAACGATTCCGCATCAGATCGTCGGCCACTCAGGAGCCGGCAGTGTTCTTTTGAAACCAGCATCTGAAGGTACTGGAATCATCGCGGGCGGCCCAGTTCGTGCCGTCCTTGAACTCTCCGGACTGGGTGATATCCTTTCGAAATCTCTGGGTTCAAATAATCCAATCAACATGGTTCGTGCAACAGTTGAAGGATTGAAAAGTCTGAAACGCGCGGAACATGTTGCAAAACTTCGCGGCAAATCTGTTGAAGAGCTGATGGGCTAAGGAGGGAATGGCGATAATGGCTAAAAAACTTGAAATCACCCTCAAAAATAGTGTCATTGGTCACCCTGAATCTCAGCGTGTGACTGTTCGGACACTGGGACTTAGAAAAACTTATCAGACAGTTGTTCAGGAAGATACTCCTGCCATTCGTGGCATGATTAATAAAGTCTCTCACCTGCTCGCTGTCCGTGAATTGAACGACTAAAATCTAATGAATTTGAGAACAAGGAGGTGCCAAGATGAAACTCCATGAATTGAAACCGGCTGTAGGTTCACGTACGACAAGAAAAAGAGTGGGCCGTGGCTATGGTTCCGGACTTGGCAAAACATCTGGTAGAGGACAAAAAGGACAGAAGTCCCGTTCAGGCGGCAATATTCGTCCGGGTTTTGAAGGTGGACAATTGTCCTTGCTCCGGACTCTGCCGAAAAAAGGTTTTAAGAATCCGACCCGCAAGATTTATGCGATTGTTAATATCGAACAACTGAACCGTTTTGAGAACGGAACAGAAGTTACTCCCAAATTGCTCCTTGAAACACGTGTCATTAGAAAATTAAATGATGGTGTCAAGGTACTCGGTGAAGGCAAGCTTGAATCGAAATTAACGGTGAAGGCCACCAAATTTTCTGCTTCTGCCAAAGAGGCAATTGAAACTGCCGGCGGAAACATTGAGGTGATCTAATGTTTCAGGTGCTTTCTAGTGTGTGGCGAGAAGCTGAGATACGAAGGAAAATTATTTTTACTTTAATTATGCTGGTTATTTTCCGAATTGGGACATTCATTCCGGTTCCGGGAATTAATACGGCAATGATTAATATTAGTGATTCCAGCGCCTTTGGATTGTTTAATACCTTTGGCGGTGGAGCGTTGCAAAACTTTTCCATCATCTCGATGGGTGTTATGCCATACATCACTTCGTCCATTATCGTGCAGCTTTTGCAGATGGATGTTGTCCCTAAATTGACGGAATGGTCAAAACAGGGGGAGATGGGCAGACGAAAACTCAATCAGCTGACTCGCTATGGAACGATTCTGTTGGGATTTATCGAAGCACTCGGTCTATCCTATACATTTAGCAGAACCTATGCAGGACTGGTTGATGATCCATCCATTTGGACGTTTCTCCTCATTGCCGCGGTATTGACTGCCGGTACAGCCTTTCTAGTCTGGCTTGGCGATCAAATTACGGCTCATGGTGTGGGCAATGGCATTTCGATTCTTATCTTTGCCGGTATTGTCGCGCGAATCCCAACGGCTATTAACCAGATTTACGCCCAGCGGTTTGCGTCTTCAAACAACACATTTATGGAAGTGCTTGGGCTCCTGGCTATCGTTGTCGTTGTCTTGCTCATTGTAGTCGGAACAATTTTCGTTCAGCAAGGGACTCGGAAAATTCCGATCCAGTACGCGAAACGTACAAATGGGACAACGACTTACAGCGTAGAACCGGCGCATTTGCCGATTAAGGTCAATGCAGCCGGAGTAATCCCGGTTATCTTCGCGATTTCGCTGATGATTACGCCGCCGACTATTGCTCGCTTTTTCGGTACCAATTCAGTTACGGATTGGATTACCCGGATTTTCGACTATTCGACCGTTTATGGCATGATTATCTATGCGATACTGATCATTGCCTTCACGTATTTCTATACGTTTGTGCAGGTCAATCCGGAGAAAATGGCGAAGAATCTGGGAGAACAGGGCGGCTACATTCCTGGTATCCGTCCCGGTAAAAGTACTGAGAAATATATCACTCGGATTTTGTACCGTCTGACCTTTCTTGGTTCAATCTTCCTGACTGTTATCTCGCTTCTTCCGATAGTGTTTGGCGAACTTGGGAGTCTGCCGACGAGTGCACGAATCGGTGGCACAAGTCTTCTGATTGTTGTCGGTGTTGCACTGGATACCATGAAACGGATTGAAAGCCAGTTGGTGAAGAATAATTATCGGGGATTTATCAGGAGATAATCACATTAGGCGTGCGGGAGGCATAAAAATGAATCTTATTTTGATGGGTCTGCCTGGCGCCGGCAAAGGCACGCAGGCGGAACAGATCGTTGATAAATACGGATATCCGCATATTTCGACCGGAGACATGTTCCGTCAAGCCATAAGGGATGAGACCGTTCTAGGCAAGAAAGCTCAGGCCTTCATGGATAAGGGTGCACTTGTTCCCGATGAAGTCACGATTGGCATTGTCCGGGAACGGCTCAGCCATGAGGATTGTCAAAAGGGGTTCCTTTTGGATGGTTTTCCTCGAACGGTTCATCAGGCGGAAGCGCTGGACGAAATTATGGCAGATAAGGGCAGTGCGATTGATGCGGTTCTCGATATAGAAGTCGACCCCAAGCAGCTGATTGCCCGTCTGACCGGCAGGCGAATCTGCTCCAATTGCGGAGCTACTTACCATCTTATCTATAACCCTCCGAAAAAAGAAGGGATTTGCGATAAATGTGGCGGAGAGCTGAAGCAGCGGGCAGATGACCGTGCGGACACAGTCAAGGAGCGGTTGCGGGTCAATCTGGAGCAGCAACAGCCGCTTGTCTCTTATTATGAAGAGAAACGCGTATTGAAACGGGTAAACGGCGATCAGGAAATTCAGCAAGTATTTACTGATATTGCTGAAACTCTGGGGACTTTAATCGATTGATAAGGTTGAAAAAAGCGAGCGAAGTTGATAAAATCCGCAAGGCAGGGATGATCGTGGCTGAGGTTCTTCAGGAACTTAGTCAAACGGTATTTCCGGGTATTCGGACCATCGAACTCGACGCACAGGCAGAGCATTTAATCCGAGCTGCTGGAGCGCGCCCGTCGTTTATGGGTCTTGACGGCTATCAATACAGCATCTGTACTTCTGTAAATCATCAGCTGGCTCATGGGATTCCCGGGTCATACGTTTTGCGGGACGGAGACATTATCAGTATCGATATTGGTGCTCAGTATGAAGATTTTCATGCGGACTCCGCTTGGACGTATCCTGTTGGGAAGCCATCCGATTCTGCCTGCTGTCTGCTGAAGGCGACTGAGGATGCTCTCTACGAAGGAATTGCCAAGGCTCGTCCGGGAGCTCATCTGTCAGATATTTCTCATGCGGTGCAAACCTGTGCTGAGTCATATGGATTTTCTGTCGTGCATGAACTGACCGGCCATGGTGTCGGCCGGGAACTTCATGAAGATCCGGATGTACCTAACTTTGGCGACCCCGGCCAGGGACCCGTTCTTGTTCCTGGTATGGTGCTTGCCATTGAGCCGCTCGTTAATGAGGGAAGCCGGTCGATTTGGATGGTTGAAGATGATGACTGGACGATCGAGACGGAAGACGGCAAAAATTGTGCTCATTTTGAGCATACACTGGTCATAACGGAAAAAGGAAATGAAATCTTGACAAAGCAATAAGTGAAGGTGATGATTGATGGGAAGCGAACAGGCACCGCCTGTCCCCGGCCAACTTGCTCAGGTATTAAAGGGGAAAGAAACCGGTTCTTATTTTGTAATTGTCCAGCTTTTGGATCGCCGATTTGTAATGATTGCTGATGGAGATCGGCGGAAGTTCGACAATGCAAAGAAGAAAAACATCAGCCATCTGGAACTTCAAACGTATGTATCAGCCGAAGTTCAGAAGAGTCTCCTTGAGACAGGACGTGTGACGAACGGTAAACTCCGTTTTGCCATTGCCCATTTTCTGGACGGAGAAGTGAGTAATCAAAGGAAGGGTGAGTCAGCCGATGGCTAAAGAAGATGTCATTGAAGTTGAAGGCACCGTAATTGAACCACTGCCCAACGCGATGTTTCGCGTTGAATTGGAAAATGGTCATAAAATATTAGCTCATGTTTCTGGTAAAATACGAATGCATTTTATTCGTATCCTGCCAGGTGATAAAGTAACAGTCGAATTGTCGCCGTATGATGTGTCACGCGGTCGCATTACGTTCAGGCATAAATAAAAATTAACGATGCTCTGCATGTGCACGAAGGAGGGCTTTAGCAATGAAAGTGAGACCATCTGTTAAAAAGATGTGCGAAAAATGCAAGATTGTCCGCCGCAAAGGTGTTGTCATGGTGATTTGTGAAAATCCGAAGCATAAACAAAGACAAGGATAAAGGAGGTGCGTTGACGCATGGCTCGTATTGCAGGTATTGATATTCCAAGAGAAAAAAGGGTTGTTATCTCCCTGACCTATATTTATGGTATTGGTTTAACAACTGCCAAGAAAATTCTCGCGGAAGCCAAGGTTTCTGAAGACACTCGTGTCCGTGACCTGACAGAAGAAGAACAGACGCGTATCCGTGAAGTTGTCGATCACTACCGTGTGGAAGGCGATTTGCGCCGAGAAGTGTCTCTGAATATCAAGCGGCTGATTGAAATCGGATCTTATCGCGGTATTCGTCACCGCAGAGGTTTGCCAGTTCGTGGACAAAATACAAAGAATAATTCACGGACACGTAAAGGTCCGAAACGGACAATGGCTAATAAAAAGAAATAAGTGAAGGAGGGTTAAACATTTATGGTAAAACAACAACGTACGCGTAAGCGCCGGATTAAGAGAAATGTTGAGAACGGGGTGGCTCACATCCGCTCAACTTTTAATAATACAATCGTTACGATTACTGATCCCCATGGAAATACGATTTCCTGGGCCAGTGCAGGCGGCCTTGGTTTCAAGGGCTCCAGAAAGTCTACACCTTATGCTGCGCAGACTGCGGCTGAAGCGGCTGGCAAGAATGCAATGGATAACGGTATGAAATCTGTTGAAGTCTCTGTCAAAGGGCCTGGCGCCGGACGTGAAGCTGCCATTCGGGCACTGCAGGCAGTTGGTTTGGAAGTTACAACTATCCGCGATGTGACTCCGATTCCGCATAATGGCTGCCGTCCGCCAAAACGTCGTCGTGTTTAATTGGCAGGCCTCAGGAGTTTCTCAGAAGGAAATCTAAAAGAAGCAGAACATCCGCTGTCTTTTAAAAGCCTTCGGGAAGCCTCTGTATAGCATGCTATTAATCTGTTTATAATGCTTATATTATTAAAATATACGTTATGAAACGATGAGAAAAAGCACGCCGCATGCCTTAACGAGAATTAACCGGGGAATTTCGGTCTGCAGCAGGCTGAAATTTCGACGTTTCGAAGGAGGGTTTCTATTTGATGATTGAGATCGAAAAGCCAAAGATCGATACGGTTGAACTTGCGGATGACGGAAGTTATGGCAAGTTTGTTGTTGAACCGCTCGAACGTGGATACGGTACGACTCTGGGTAATTCATTACGTCGAATTTTACTTTCTTCCCTCCCAGGCGCGGCTGTTACAACCGTTCAGTTTGATACGGTGCTTCATGAATTTTCCACAATCGAAGGTGTGGTAGAGGATGTAACGGCGATTATTCTGAATATCAAAAAGCTTGCTTTGGAGCTTTATTCAGATGATGAGAAAACACTTGAAATCGACGTTCAAAGAGAAGGAAAAGTGACAGCTGCCGATATTATTCACGATAGCGATGTTGAAATTCTAAACCCAGAATTGGAAATCGCGACCCTTGATAAAGGTGCACATTTTCATTTGAGAATGCAGGCCAGAAAAGGTCGTGGATATGTCCCTGCCGAAGGAAACAAATCGGAAGAACTGCCAATCGGTGTGATTCCGATTGATTCGATTTATACGCCGATTCATCGGGTGAACTACCAAGTGGAGAAAACAAGAGTCGGTCAGGTTGCCAACTTTGACAAGCTGATACTCGACGTTTGGACCAATGGCAGCATTCGACCGGAAGAGGCCATCGCCCTTGGTGCGAAAATCCTTACTGAGCACTTGAACCTTTTTGTCGGCTTAACCGATCAGGCACAGAAAGCCGAGATCATGATTGAAAAAGAAGAAGACAAGAAGGAAAAAGTGCTTGAGATGACGATCGAAGAACTGGATCTTTCCGTACGTTCTTATAACTGCCTGAAGCGTGCAGGAATTAACACGGTTCAGGAACTGACGCAGAAATCGGAAGAAGACATGATGAAGGTTCGTAATCTGGGTCGCAAATCACTCGAAGAAGTAGAAGAGAAGTTGAATGATCTCGGTCTTGGGCTGAGAATCGAAGAATAAGCTGCAATTTGAAAAGTAATGGAATATTTTTCTTTTTTGCGCAAAAAAGAAGAATCAAGATTGAAGAAGGAGGTACAGGTACATGGCATACGCAAAACTGGGTCGGGACTCAGCTGCAAGAAAGGCATTGTTCCGTGATCTGGCAACCGATTTGATTATTAATGAGCGTATTGAGACGACACATCCGAAAGCGAAGGCCGTTCAGCCGATCGTTGAAAAGATGATTACATTGGCGAAACGTGGCGATTTGCACGCCCGTCGTCAGGCAGCAGCTTTCATCCGTAATGAAGTCGCTGACAGCGAATCGAATCAAAACGCCGTTCAAAAGCTATTTGATGATCTCGCAAAACGTTATGAAGAACGCCAAGGCGGTTATACTCGTGTTCTGAAGACTGGCCCTCGCAAGGGTGATGGCGCAGAACTTGCGATCATTGAATTAGTTAAATAAAAGTTTTCAAATGCAAGGGCAGAAACGGGGTTTTATCCTCCTGTTTTCTGCTTTTTTTATACGTACAAAAGTATAAAAAAATTGAAGAGGAATTAAGTATAAGAAAAACTAAGGCGCAGCCGGCATTCAAAGGACTTGGCTACGCCAAGTTTTTCTAATATTACAAGAAAAAACGATAATATGAGAGCTCGATGCATTGCTGGATTAAAAGTGGACTGGAGTCTGGTATACTGTTACCACAGAGTCAGCTTCTTTAGCAGAGATGAGCGGAGAATAGCCGGAGTTTGAGGGGAGGAACAAGAGATGGAGAAGATTATCGAAGTGAAGGACCTATCCTATCGCTATAATGACGATCAGCCTCTCGTGCTCGATCATGTGAATTTTTCAGTCAGGCAAGGCGAGTGGCTAGCAATCATCGGACATAATGGTTCAGGGAAATCGACCTTGGCGAAGTGTCTTAATGGCTTGATTGTACCCGAAGCGGGGAAGGTCACGGTAGATGGTTATCAAACAAGTGATGAGTCAATGATTTGGGAAATACGGCGACGTGTCGGTATGGTTTTTCAGAATCCGGATAATCAGTTTGTCGGGGCTACGGTGCGTGATGATGTGGCTTTCGGCATGGAGAATCACGGCGTAGCGCGGGATGAGATGATCCGCCGTTTGAATGAGGCACTTAAACTGGTTAAAATGGAAGACTTTGGTGATCGTGAACCGCATCGGTTGTCAGGTGGTCAGAAACAGCGGGTGGCCATTGCTGGAATCGTCGCGCTGCAGCCTTTGATTGTTATTCTTGATGAGGCGACTTCTATGCTCGATCCGGAAGGCCGACGGGATGTGTTTGAGACGATGCGTTTTTTAAATAAAGAACGAGGTCTTACTGTCCTCTCGATTACTCATGATTTGGAGGAAGCCGCCCATGCTGATCGGCTGATCGTGATGAATGAAGGGAAAATGATCCGCGAGGGATCGCCTGAATTTATCTTTGAACAGACTAAAATGCTTGAAGAGATCGGGCTTGATCTCCCGTTCGCTGTCAAAATGGGTCATTTATTGCGACAGAGAGGGCTGCAATTTGGAGAACTGCCTTTGTCCAGGGAAGGATTGGTGAACCAGTTATGGACCTTACGCTCGAACATGTAACTCATATTTATAACCCGCGGACACCTTATATGCGTGAAGCACTTAAGGATGTCAGCTTGAGCATTCCGTCCGGCTCCTTCACTTCAATCATCGGACATACCGGTTCCGGAAAATCCACGCTGGCTCAGCATCTGAATGGTCTGCTTCTTCCTTCGAAAGGGACGGTTCAGGCGGGTGAGCTTCTCATACAAGCAGGGGAAAAAAAGAAAAATTTAAAAAAACTTCGCCAGAAGGTTGGTTTCGTTTTTCAATATCCGGAGCATCAGCTTTTTGAGGAAACGCTGCTCAAGGATGTCAGCTTTGGCCCGATTAATTTTGGTGTACCGCAGGCGGAGGCCGCTCATCGGGCAGAGGAGAGCTTGAAGCGTGTCGGTATTCCGAAATCATTTTGGCAGCGTTCACCCTTCGATTTAAGCGGAGGTCAGATGCGCCGTGTGGCGATCGCCGGGGTACTGGCCGTTGAACCGGATGTCATCATCCTAGATGAACCGACTGCCGGCCTTGACCCGCGAGGCAGAAGAGAGATTATGGATCTATTCGTCCGGCTGCATCGCGAAGAGCATCGAACGATTGTGATGGTGACACATAATATGAGTGATGCCGCCTGCTATTCTGATCAAGTGCTGGTCATGGATCACGCGCAGCTTGTGATGTCTGGCTCGCCGGAAAAAGTATTTTCTGAAGCGGAGAAGCTGCGCGCGATTGGCCTCGATAGTCCGGAGACCACGCTCTTTGTTCGCGATCTGGCGGACAAGTTAGGCATCAAGGATGTAGTGCCTGTATTCACGATGGATGCGGCTGCGGACGCTGCAGTGAGCCTGCTAAAGGGGGACGCTGCCCATGTTTAATCTCGTCATCGGCCAGTACGTGCCGCTTGATTCTTATGTGCATCGCCTGGATCCTCGGGCTAAATTGCTTAGTCTTTTTCTGCTTGTCATTATTGTTTTTCTGGCAAATAGCTGGTTAAGCTATGGACTGTTAATACTTTTCAGCCTGGTTGGAATAATGGCATCTAAGCTCCCTTTTACCTTCATCTACAAGGGATTAAAGTCTGTCTTTATAATTGTGATTCTGACCTTTCTACTGAATCTCTTTTTTACAGGCGGGGGGCCGCTTCTTGTCAGATGGGGATGGCTGCATATTTACCAGAACGGTCTTATTCAGTCTTTTTTCATTTCGATCCGTATTCTTGTTATCATTGTCATGACCACTCTGCTGACGCTGACCACTTCACCGATTCAGATCACCGATGGTTTGGAGTCGATGCTTAATCCTCTGAAGAAAATTAAACTTCCGGTTCATGAGTTCGCTCTGATGATGTCAATCTCTCTGCGCTTTATTCCGACACTGCTGGAAGAGACAGAAAAAATCATTAAAGCGCAGGCTGCGCGTGGATCGGACTTCACAAGCGGTCCGCTGAAGGAAAGGATTAAGGCCATCGTTCCGCTCCTTGTTCCGCTCTTCGTCAGTGCTTTTAAGCGGGCGGAGGATTTGGCTATGGCGATGGAGGCTCGCGGCTATCACGGCGACGAAGGTCGGACAAAGCTTCACCAATTGAATTGGGGAGGGCGGGATTCGGTACTGCTCATTGTCGTTGTGCTGCTTACTGCCCTGCTCCTCTTCCTTAGAAATTAGAAATCAGGGGACGGCAGGAAATGGTAAAACTAAAATGTACGGTAGCCTATGATGGTACGGCTTTCTTCGGCTATCAGGTGCAGCCGGGAAAGCGCACGGTTCAGCGTGAAATCGAGACCGCGCTTGCGCGAATTCATCATGGCCGGGCGATTAGGATTGCCGCTTCCGGACGAACGGATCGCGGTGTTCATGCCCACGGACAGGTCTTTCATTTTAATAGTGACCTTCATATTCCGGAGCCTAACTGGACCAAAGCTCTGAACAGTTTGCTGCCGGCAGATATCTATATACGGGAGACAGAGCAGGTGGCTGACGATTTTCATGCGCGTTTCGATGTCCGGCGCAAGGAATATCACTATCGCCTGCTAACACGTCCGGAGCCTGACTTGTTCCGACGCTTTTATACGACGCATGTTCCTCAGCCGATTGATCCAGAAAAAATGCAGGCGGGCGCTCAATATTTTCTTGGCACACATGACTTCAGCTCGTTCTGTGCGGCAAACACCGACGTCAAAGATAAGACACGGACCATTTACCAGTTGGACGTAATCCGAGAGGCGGATGAAATCGTGATTCGAATAACAGGCAGCGGATTCCTTTATCAAATGGTGCGGATTATAACCGGGACCTTACTGGATATCGGAATGGGAAAATTTCCACCGGCACATGCAGCAGAGATCATAGCTGCCGCAAATCGTGAGGCAGCATCACAAACAGCACCACCAGGCGGGTTGATACTCTGGCAGGTTACGTATTAACAACAGACTTTCCCAGCAGAGTATTTTTGGGCTCAAAGATGGACATGGCCTTGACAATTGGGTGTCAATCATATATTATATAACTCGGCATTCTAATTTGACCACTATTAGCCCCAAAGATACTGGATCAAAATAGATTACGGAAGACACGGACTTTTGGAGAGCTGAATCGGCTTTCCGGCTCCTGGCGGTTGTGGGTCGCGGGGAGAACTTGAAGGATTCAGGGAGGAAATTATCGTGCGTACAACCTATATGGCGAATTCGGCGACGGTTGACCGCAAATGGCTCGTTATTGATGCCGAAGGTCAAATTCTCGGTCGCCTTGCCAGTGAAGTAGCTTCGATTCTTCGCGGCAAAAATAAACCGACTTACACCCCGCATGTTGATTGCGGAGACAATGTTATTATTATCAATGCAAACAAGATTGAACTGACAGGTAAAAAATTGCTGACTAAACAATATAGACACCATTCCGGTTTCCCGGGCGGTATCAAACAACGTTCTGCGCTGGAAATGCGCCAGACGCGTTCGAGAGCGATGCTGGAAATCACGATTAAGGGTATGCTGCCGCATAACAGCCTTGGACATAAAATGTTCAATAAGCTGCACGTCTATGAAGGTGCTGAACACGCACACATTGCACAAAAACCTGAAGCTTATACGCTTCGTGGATAATTGAGGAGGGAATTATAAATGGCACAAGTACAATACTACGGCACCGGCCGCCGCAAAAGTTCAGTTGCCCGCGTCAGGCTCGTTCCTGGCGACGGCAATGTGCTCGTCAATGGCCGTTCTGTCGATGAATATTTTAATCTCGAAACACTGCGCTCAATCTTGAAGCAGCCGCTTGTTACGACCGAAACCGAAGGCAGATACGATGTCCTCGTTAATGTAGACGGCGGCGGTTTCACAGGCCAGGCCGGTGCGATTCGTCACGGCATCGCTCGTGCATTATTGAAAGCAGATCCGGAATATCGTGCAGTTTTGAAACAAGCCGGATTCCTGACTCGTGACCCAAGAATGAAAGAACGTAAAAAATACGGACTCAAAGGCGCTCGTCGCGCTCCGCAGTTCTCAAAACGCTGATTTATCACTGTTTCAAAGCCCTTTCCGATCGCTCGGAAGGGGCTTTTTTGACGCCCAAAAACAGGCTTGTGACCATATTTTGACTACATTTTTTATGAACACTTGATATTCATCACTTTATCCTCTTGGATTATTATCCCCGCTCGCTTACAGACAAAGGGTGCGCGAACGGTTGGAGATCAGATCAATGCACGGGTGATTTCAGATGTGTAATGTAAATAGAATCTGCTGGATAAATAAGCCTATTTACCTATTTGGAAAATAAATGTTTGACCGATAAAGAACGTGAAGGTAATGACCTTCACCCCCCCCTCGAGTCCACTTTGTGGGCTCTTTTTTTACACCTTAACTTTCAACTATAAACCTAGACAGGCAAAAGAGTACAAACATAAACTATAAGAAAGAACCCCCTAGAAATGTAAAAACGACCTATTTGTTTATAGAGGGACAGCTGCAGTGCTGAAGAAAACAATGGAATATGAGCAGACGGAAAGATGAGCCGCTTCATTGCTCTGGATGATCCGATCTATTTGCAGTGACCTGTTTCCAGGCGGATGCGTCCGGTCCCTGACAGGGTCAAGAGTTTAATCGAATACTAAAAGAAAAGGATGGTCAGAATGGCAGAACACAAAGGCGTAGATATCGCGCACTATCAGAATGATCGAGGTGTTATCGATTTCTTACAGGTCAGATCAGCAGGTTATGAATTTGTAATTGTGAAGGCGACAGAGGGGAGCGAAGCAGGAAGCCGCGTCTCGGATCCTTATTTTAAGCAGAATGTGGTTCAAGCGAATGCAGCACAGCTTTCCACACATGCCTATCATTTTTTCCGCGCTGTGTCTGAGGCGGATGCTCGTGCAGAAGCCCAATGGTGTTTAAAAAATATTAGCGGAGTGAGCGGCATTGACTATATCTTTGTTGATGTGGAGGCAGGGACGTTGACAGCCGATAAGGCTGCATTGACCGGCTACGTGAACGCCTTCTTAGATGAATTGGCGAGGAACGGCCGCACAAGCCTCGGCATTTACACCGGCTTCGCATTTATGAACAGCCGCTTGAACGAATCCGACTTGCGTCCAGGCATCTTAAAATGGATTGCGCGTTATCATTCAACGCTCGGGCGAGATGCAGATATCTGGCAGCATACCTCGGCCGCTCAGGTGCCTGGGATCACTGGAAATGTTGACGAAGACACCGCCTACACGGATGCGGTCGTTTCGGCAGATCAGAACAAACCAGCTCCAAAGCCAAAACCGTCAGGGACGAAGAAGCCGGCAAGAAAAAAAGGGAGTGCAGCAGTAAAGACTTATCAAACCTTGCTCAATAAGTTCGGATACAAATTGACGGTTGATGGGATTCAAGGTCCGCAAACACTTGCGGCAGTGAAGGATTTTCAGAGAAAGCACGGGCTTTCGGTAGACGGCATCGTTGGACCGAAGACGCTGGCTGCTTTAAAAAAGAGTCCTGCTCAACCGCCGAAAAAATCGGTTGTCCCCTTCCCCGGGACATTGAAGGAAGGCAGTCGCGGGAAGGAAGTGGAACGAGTTCAGAATGCGTTGAATAGGGCCGCCGGGCGGAATTTATTAGCGGTGGATGGCGTATACGGCTTGAAAACGGAAGCAGCGGTGAAATCCTATCAGTCAAGACACCGAATTGCAGCTGATGGGATCGTCGGACCGAAAACCTGGTCCGTTCTATTTTAAAGAATGTTAAGGAGACTACGCATACACAGTCTCCTTTTTTTGTACATATATAGATAATCTTGTACGGATTTTCCGTACGAGGTTCATGCAGCGATGATTGAAAAAGATCTCCTATTTAAGGCATTAACAGCGGCAATATTACAGGCAAGTGCAATTTGACTCATTATTTGGATTGATAAGCAGGGGGTATCCTAAGCCATCCGCGTTTTTTAGATGTTTTTAATATTTCTTGGCCAAATAACATGACATCCGTCATGATCTCAAAAAATAGGATCTGCAGATCGACGCGTAAACACTGACTAACCGCAGTGGCAGTCATTCCAAAAGCGACGATAAGATTAATCTGGACCGTGTTAATAATGTCTTTATCTGATTGTTTAATTGCGCTTGGAACAGAGTTTGCATTGATTGAGGCTTTTTGTGTATAGCCATCAGATGAAGGAATATTTTCAGCTTTCATGAAATCATCTAGCTTTTTCTTATGAATCATGCCCAACCGTTTAGACTCATTCAATATGGATAGAGCATCTTTGTCCTGAGTCAAATTAAGGGCGATCTCGCAGTAACCCAGAACACCATCGAGCTGAGTTTGATATATCCAACATGCCATTGCTTCTCCTGCATGCACAGGTGGTTCATCATTATCCGTTAACGCATGCATTTTATCCAAAGCAACTTCAGTGATTTTTTGAATTTTGCTCATGGATTGCCATTCCCCCTTTTGAGTAGGTTTAGCATGTGTCTTCAACAAATTATTTATGCAAAGGGTAACCATTTTGAAGCGCAGAAAAGAAACGGTTATTTTAAGAATCAAGATACGAACATTTATTCTCATGATACCTTGATTTACGAACAAATGTTCGATATAATTATGGAAAGCTGATTGGGATTTACGATTAAGCTCAAAACTTATCATACGAGGAGTGACTCTTATGCAAAAGGGAGACATCGTCGACATGATTTATCAGGACAGACATGGAAAATTTACGCGGAGACGGATTCGGATCATTAGAGTCAGGAAGAATTCTATTTGCGCATACTGCTTCACCCGGCATCAAGTGCGTACATTTGCGACTGAATGTATCCTCTCAAGTCAGAAAGTATTGAGGAGTGCTTGATTTTGATACTCTTTTATACGTAGTCGAGCGAAAACTGCAAAGCCGTTCAGAAATGCGGCCTTTAAAAGAATTTCCAGTTGGGAGAGATTGTTTGGCATGCTACATTGAATTAAGCAAAAATTAAGTTTCCGAAGACATAATGAGAATTGAAGCTGCAGTAACAGCTTCCTCCTTAGGTGCCCCTTAAATGGGGCCCGTTTTAATTTCTTGAGTAAAGGATGAAGAATCCTGTCTCTTTTTGATACAGGCCTTGATACAGATACGATTTTTGCTTATGGAAAAACCTGTTACGGTTGAACGCGCCTGATTTGAAAAACATAAGGGTGAAGGAGGCGCAGCGAATGGCGATCATTATGGACTTTCAGGAAAAAAAATATCACAAACAAATGGATTTTGAACGTCAGGCTTTGCGTGAGCTTTCTTTTGAGAAGATCGAGGCTTTGATACACAGCAGTTTCGACAGTTATCTGGCGTTAATTCCTTCATCCGGCAGTACCGGAATGGATATGTCAGCCGAATATGCGCTAGAGGCTTTTCTGCTTGGATCGTCAATGGCCAAATTCGGCTTCTATGGGGAAGATAAAGAAACAGTCTATAAAAGAAGTGAGAAGACACTGGAGCTGCTTCAGCATGACTTTTATGAATTTTGGCTGTTCTGGTCAGCAGATGATCCGGCACTCGAGGGATTAGAGGAAACTTGCCGGAGTTTCCTTCATCAATGGTGGGAAGAAGGATACGAAAGTGCTTTAAAACGCTGGCGGCTGAAATTGCAAAAGAGATAGACAGCAGTCATGAAATGGTTAGTGAATCCATATACATGGTCAAGAGACAAGCTTGATCATGGAGGGATTCTTATGAAACGGAAATGGCTGGCAGGGCTCCTGTTGATTCTTGCCCTGTGTTTGACAATCGCCGGTGCGCGTTGGCTAATTGTCAGCAGACATACTGGACAGAATTGGAATACGCCGCTCGCCGGTCGGGTGGTTGTTGTCGATGCCGGTCATGGCGGAATTGATGGCGGGGCGGTGGGCGGAAATACAGTGGAAAAAGAAATTACATTGCAGATTGCCAGGGACCTGCGGGATTATCTTCAGGAAATAGGGGCGGTAGTTATCATGACACGTGATAAGGACGATGATTTGGCGGATGAAGATTTTACAGGCCGCCATAAAACGCAGGATTTGTTGAGGCGTGCAGCGATCATCAAAAGCAATCATCCCGATGCATTCATCAGCATTCATCTTAATGCCATTCCCAATGAGCGCTGGCGCGGTGCACAGACCTTTTACTATCCTAATTCAGGCAAAAACGAACGGCTCGCCCTGCTGATTCAAGATTCTCTGAAACAGAACCTTGGCAATACCGATCGCCGGGCAAAAGCGATTAGTCATGTCTATTTACTGAAAAAATCCGTACCTCCGGCTGCCCTGGTAGAGGTAGGCTTCCTTTCCAATCCGGCAGAGCGCGGTCTTCTTGTGCGTAAGGACTACCAACGCTCGGCAGCTGCATCAATCAGCCAGGGCATCATGCGCTATTTCAGTAAGGAAAAGATTGAACAAAGGCCCTAAGTCCTAATCATTTTTCAACTGTTTCCGGTCAAGTTTTGCTATACTAAACGTATAAAAGACTGTGACTTCATCATATCAGTTTGGGCGGGACTCTACCGGCTCGTCTTGGCTGACTGGAAATCTGTTAATGAGAGGGCGGCTCTTCAGATGCTTGAGAGACAAAAAGTAATTGATGTTTTGAAAACGGTTCAAGATCCCTTTTTACATAAAAATTTAGTAGATACGGGTGCACTACGCGACTTATCGATTAAAGAGGATTTTGTCAGTGTAAAAATTGCGTTGTCTAAAGCGGACAGCGTCAAACAGATGCAAATTCAGGTCGAAATCTCGACGAAGCTGAAAAAAGAAGGCGCAAAATCGGTCGGTATGCGTTTTACACAGCTGACGAATCAGGAAATTGAGGCACTTGGTGGTTTCCCTGCTCCGGGAAAGACGCTCTTATCACCAGAGACGACAACCCATTTTCTGGCGATTGCCAGCGGGAAAGGCGGCGTCGGCAAATCAACGGTTTCAGTCAATTTGGCATTAGCATTGGCACGGAAGGGGAAAAAAGTTGGTTTATTAGACGCGGATATCTACGGATTCAGTGTCCCGGATATGATGGGAATTGAAAAACGTCCCGAAGTCAAAGATAAAAAAATACTCCCTGTTGAACGTCTGGGTATCCAAGTGATCTCGATGGGCTTTTTTGTCGAGGACAATAATCCGGTGATCTGGCGCGGACCCATGCTTGGGAAAATGTTGAATAATTTCTTCAATGACGTTTCCTGGGGCGAACTGGATTATCTGCTGCTTGACTTGCCCCCCGGTACCGGTGACATCGCGATGGACGTGCACAGCAAATTGCCGCATTCAAAAGAAATTATTGTCACGACCCCTCATCCGACTGCTGCTTTCGTTGCTGCTCGAGCCGGTGCGATGGCTGTGAAAACGGAACACGAGATTGTCGGAGTCATTGAGAATATGGCTTATTTTGAAAGCCGGAAAACTGGCGAGAAGGAATACGTTTTTGGTCAAGGCGGCGGGGATAAACTGAGCGAATTGCTCGGCACTGATCTTCTTGGGCGTGTGCCTTTGCGCCAGCCGGACCATCATCCGGAAGATTTTGCTCCTGGTGTCTATTTCCCAGGAGACAAGGTTGCCGGCATTTACGATGATATCGCTGAACAAGTGATTCATAAGCTTTCATAAAAAAGGATGTCATGAAAGGATTCCCACAGGCAGAGGGGAATCCTTTTTTCTAATTCAAGAAACGGACGGTGGAATTCGAACAAGCGCATAAAATTGCCAGAATCCGGCATATTAACGGGTGAAATGCCAAATTAAGGAGGAAGGCGCCTTGCGAAGAATCACGTTCCTCATTTTGCTGCTCCCGATCCTGCTTATAATCGCGGGCTGCGGCGGCAGCAATTCCGCTCATCCGTCCTATCAGGAAAATAAAAAAATGGTCCTAGACATGCTGAAGACTGATGATGGAAAGCAAACGATTAAAGAATTACTGGAAGACAAAGAAATGAAGACAGCGATTGTCTTTGATGAACCGGCAATCAAGAACACAATCTTTGAAACCTTTAAGTCTGAACAGGGAAAGAAGCTTTGGACGGACTTGCTTAAGGATCCTGGCTTTTCCGAGAAACTCGCTCAATCGATGCAGAAGGAAAATGAAAATCTGCTGAAAAAAATGATGAAGGATCCCGGCTACCAGGGGATGATGATGGATGTCCTGAAAGCACCCGAACTTCAGCAGCAATATTTAACACTGCTGCGTACCAGGCCGTTCCGAGAACAGGTTCAAAAGGATATGCAGGAGATGGTCGCTTCGCCTCTTTTCAAGAAAGAACTGATGGATGCTATTTCGGCAACACTGAAAAAGCAATCGGAAAAACCATAAATGGCTGCTCGCTTTATTGGAGAAGATGATGCTTGGACTGCGAATCAGCGATGAGACTTTTCAGAGAGACGAAATGATACCCTCTGTTTTCCATCTCTCGGATAATAAGTGGGAGCGCGCGATAGGTTTGTTTCGCAGAGTCCGAAGCGTGCAGACGAATAATGTCGCCTTTTCCCGCGTCTTCGAGTACCCGTTGAACAATTATCTTATAGCCGGGATTTGTTTCATCCTGGGGATTGACACTCCAGAGTACAACCTGTAAATGAAGCGCACTCGCTGTCCTCAGAACAGATTCGTTTATCCGGGCATAAGGTGGACGGATCATTTGCGGACGGGATCCGCCTGCTTTATAGAGTCCCTCTGTGGCAAAAAGCATGTCCCGGCGCACATCGGCATCACTCAGCTGCGTATAGTCTTCATGGCGCATGCCATGCGATTCGACCTCGTTTCCATCTTTAATAGCGCGTTGAACGATATCTGGATGGCGCTCAGCCCATTCCCCCGAAAAGAAAAATGTCGCGGAGACATGTTCCTTCTTTAATACGCTGAGAATTAAATTAATTTGCTGCTCCCCCCAGTTGCTGTCGAAAGTTAGAGCTAATTGTTTTTGATTGGTTTCGACCCGGGACAATGCTCCGGGTTCCTTTATTGGTGTAAAAACACTGGTATCCTGTCGCTGGACAAAAAGGATCAGTGCGGCGAAGAATGCAGCGAGAAGAATAAACAGGATGTTTTTTAGGCGTTTCCCATTAATGATCCAGAGCATATGCGTCCACCTCGTTTCTGATGTTTGTACCATTCTATGGGCAAGTTATCCGGTTTATGCGATCTGTAAGAGATGCGGTTTGCGGGAATCTTGCCGAACTAACTGACGGTCCTACTAAGATTTATAAAAAAAGGATTGACAAAATCCTCAGAGCTGGTAAAATGAATAACGTTGTCGCTGCAATTAGTGAATCCGGATGAAGAAAAAAAGGATTGACAAAAGCGCCCCAACAGAGTAAAATAATTTAAGTCGTCTGATAGATGATGAAAAAAAGATGTTGACATTCCGAAGACAGCATGGTAAGATATAAAAGTTGCTGTTA
>JBDNRY010000016.1:0-58048 GCA_047718855.1 Sporolactobacillus sp.
CGAGAACTGCAGAACGCCAGGCGAGAACTGCAGAACGCCGAGCGAGAACTGCAGAGCGCCGAGCGAGAACTGCAGAACGACAGGCGAGAACTGCAGAATGACCATTAGGCTTCCAGATAGTCATTGAATATAGTCTTTCTAAGGATCTTATCCTTTTATTTCTATCAACAGCAATCCGAAGTTCAGTCAAAAAGTGAAGCGAATTTACCGAGAAAAGCTTTAAATATATAGCAGATATGAGACAATGAGAGGAATCGGATAGATGCAAATCTTTTAAAATCTGCAACAGCAGACTGTTGCACGGCTGCATGTATCTAATGGACCAGTTTCCTATCCTTAAACTGGAATACGATTGAAGAAGGCTTCTACGATGTCAAAATCAAAATTTTCTAGCTGTACGGCAGTCCTTGTCGGGAAGGCTGCTTCCATTGATGGCTCCACGATGATCGCCAGAAATGAAGATGCACATGGAGCGATTAACCCGAAACGATTTACCGTCTTGAAATCGGAGGATCATCCGCGCCAATATGTTTCTCGTGTGAATAATTTTACGATCGATTTGCCGGAGCATGCATTTCGCCATACTTTTACGCCGAGTGCTGATGAATCTGAAGGCGTGTGGGGAGAATCCGGTATCAATACGGAAAATGTGGCGATGAGCGCGACGGAGACAGAATTTACCAATCCTTATGTACTGGGTTATGACCCTTTGGTGGAAGAAGGCATTGGCGAGGAAGCAATGGAATCCGTGGTTTTGCCCTATATTCGTACGGCACGCGAAGGCGTCGAACGTCTCGGCAAAATCATTGAAAAATACGGGACCTTTGAGAGCAACGGAATTGCTTTTTCGGATGCGGATGAAGTCTGGTATATGGAGACTGTTGGCGGTCATCACTGGGCAGCCGAGCGGATTCCGGATGATGCTTATGCCATTGCACCTAATCAGACCGGCCTGCAGACGATTGATTTTTCAAAACCGGATCAGTTCATGTGGGCGACCGACCTGCAGGAGTTCGTTGAAAACTATCATTTGAATCCGAGCGGAACCGAATTCAACTTCAGAAACATCTTTGGCACGCATACGGCGGCAGACCGGCATTACAACACGCCGCGCACTTGGTACGGTCAGAGATATCTTAATCCCGAGATCAAGCAAGATCCGATGAGTGATGACCTGCCGTTCATTCAGCGCACGGATCATAAAATAACGATTGAGGATCTGCAGTATATCCTGGGTTCTCATTATCAGGAAACGCCATATGATGCCTTTGGCAGGGGAACAGAGGAACAAAAACACATTTTCCGTCCGATTGGCATCGACCGTAATCAGGAATTTCATATTTTGCAGATTCGAAATGATGTCCCAGCAGAATACGCCGCGATTCACTGGCTGGCCTTCGGTGTCAATCTCTACAATGCCCAGGTGCCATTCTATGCGAATGTGTTTGACACGCCTGAAAATTATAAGAACACAACGAACATCGCCGATATGAATAACGTTTATTGGTTGAACAAAACGATTGCCGCACTCGCGGAACCGCATTATCATCAGGTGATAAATGAGGTCAATGACTTTAAAGATGAGGCGCAAAGTTATGTTCGCGGCCGCATCGCTTCTGCAGACAAACAAGCTGCCGAATTATCCGGCGAGGCGCTCAGTTCTTTTCTCACCCAGCAAAATGGAATGACTGCCGCTGAGGTAACGAAGCGGACCTATGCCCTGTTTGATCGTTTAATTAAGCAGGCGAGTGACGCAATGCTGCTTACTTATGAAAAAGGTCAAAATCTGTAAATAAGATTTAAAAGCATACTAAACTTGGTGGAGCAGAGAAGGACAACTATACTCTCTGCCCCACTTATTTGTGCGCCCGGTGGTACGCGGGTCCGCTGGGCTGTCTGAAGTGAATAAAAAAAGGCATTTGCCGAGGCGCGGGGCACTCGGCAACGTCCTTAATTCCTTAATTTTTAGCAGGGTCGGGGATGTCCTTTTCCATAAAAAAGGAAAAGAGGAGTGCCGCGGCTTCAACGATTAAAAAGGTTAGAAAAATCGCGTGATAACCCTGTATGGAGGCATTCGCCTCGGATTGGCCAATACTTATTCGCTGGGCAGTGACGTTGGTAAGAATCAATGTCGCAACAGCAACACCGGTGGAGCCGAAAATCTGCCGCATCGTTGTAATGACTGCAGTGCTGTCCGCAGTCAATTGCGGAGGCAGTGAATTTGCCCCCAGTGTAACGGCTGGCATCATTACGAAGGCATTCCCTCCTTCAATAATCATGGAGAGGAAGATCATTAGCGGCAGATTCATCTTACCGGCAATGAGTGTTAAAGCTAGCCAGCCGATAACGATTAGGCTCATTCCAATTTCCATCGTCCGTTTATAGCCAATACTATCGGCAAGTTTGCCAGTCAGCGGATTAAGCAGACTTAATAAAAGGGCAGCAGGTACAAGTGACATACCGGAGGCAAATGGCGATAAACCAAGAATTCCCTGATAATAGAGTGGAAAGATAATCGTCGTGACAATCAATGCGATATAAGATGAAGCCGTCAAGATGACCGCACAATCAAAATGAAAAATTTTAAAGACACGAAGCTGCAGCAGCGGGGTGTCTAATCTCAACTGGCGGATGACAAAGAGAACAAGAGCAATCAGGCTGATCGCCAGAATGGGAAAATTAGCCGCCCATTGCGTTCCCGTTTTGCCGATCCCGTTGATAATATAGAGAATACCAATGATCCCGATCGAATAAATAACGGATAAAATGTCGATGTGAGAGGGATGATACGGCATTACATTTTTAATGAAGAAGAAGGCGAGAATGAGGACACAAGTGATCACGATCAGAAAAACGATAAATAAACTGCGCCAACTGAGGCTGTGCAGGACGATTCCTGAAACGATCGGTCCACAGGCTAAGGCAGACCCCATGACGAGTCCAGCGATTCCCATCGTTGTGCCGCGTTGGTTATCCTTAGTGATCGTTAGCAGTACGGTTTGAAAGGAGGGGAACAGAATACCGACTGCGGCAGCTTCCAAAATCCGGCCGGTCATCATTAGGGGGAAGTTAGGGGCAAGAATAATGATCAGCGTTCCGATATCAAATAGGGCAACGGTTCCGAGAAACAGCACATTAAATTTTACATTATGGAGCAGCCAGGGACTGATTGGCATCAGGATACACATCACGAGCATAAATCCTGTCGTCAGCCATTGTACGGTTGATGCCGGGATACCAAAATATTTCATCAGTACCGGATAAGCGGTCGAGAGCGAGGATTGGCTGATCGACATCGTGAATGTTCCGGCAAGAAGCACAAAGATAAAAAGAAACCGATTATAGCTGTGTTTATCGGACTCAGTAGTCATTTTTTCATCCATTCTTATTCTTCCAATCTATTTGTTGGCCTTGATTTGATCTGAAACAGCATAATGGCCGGAGCGTTATCTGTTCCGGTCATTACAGGCTTAATCGTGATTAAGAATCCATTGTTCAAAAATGAATCCACCAAACATTGGAGTCTGCCGGTTAATCTTTCGTCCCTTCCAGCGGTCCTTCTTGTTTAATGGCGTCCGCCTTCGTCTCTTCATCTGTATTCTTTGCATGTTTGACAGGCGCATATAAAGAGAAGACCTGCATGGGTTTGTCGCCGATATTGGTCACATTGTGCCAGGTCTCAGCGGGGACGATCACCGCGTCTTGCGGATGCACTTCACGGGAGAGGGTGATCTTATCTTTTTCTTTGCCCATCTCAACTTTTCCGACGCCGTCAATCAGGTAGAGAAACTGATCGTTGCCATGATGAATTTCCATACCGATGTCGCCCCCTCCTGCCGGAATAGACATCAGTGTCAGTTGGAAGTAGTCACCTGTCCATAAGGTTGTGCGATAACGTGAATTTTGCATCGCTGCTTTGGCCAGAGAAATAGCGAATGGATCTTTTCCATAATCTTTCAGCTCAATTTTTTCTTCAGTTGATTTTTCCATAAGTCCTAACCTCCATAATTTTTTACTGATTGCTGATCCCAATCACCAGTTCCAACCCCATTCAAAAAAAGCGACTCGCGGGGATCTTGAGGGCGGATCCTTTGAAAAGGGGGGAACAGAGTCACAAATAAGAGCTGCTCGGAATTTTTTTACTCATCTCCCTTAACGTTCCGGTTAATTTAATTATGAGTTTAATAGGGCGACAATGTCAATAATAATTCTAATAAAATTAATTATTTTTAAGAAAAAAATCGAGCAGATAAGGAAGAAATAAATGAGATAAATCGTTGATAAATCGCTATTAATAATGATAATCATTATTAATGCTCAGTTGATAATACGAGTCATGCAATTGTCAATTAGTGAATGTTAATGAGAAAATGAAAAATATAAAAATTGCTTTTCGCTCGGATCCGACCGTTGGAAAAAAATGAGAGACTGTCCTGCAATTTTCATAGGGATCCGGTTATAAACGCTGCTTCCTTATTTGGCGAGAATAGGATTTGTGACAATTTGTCTATATATGTACTATATCTATTCCAATTGACACAATATGTAGATATAATGAATAGGTGGTACCTGAAATGAATCTTAATTGTTAAATGTACATGGTACATGAGTGAAGGAAGGCTGATGATAGAATGACCACACTAATAGAAGATCCAGTGATGGAAATGGTCCAAAATACGATGGATCTGAAAAATATCGAAAATGAAAATGCCAATCTCGCAGAGCACGTTTTTTCTGCACGTAATGTTCGCGTTGCCAATCAGGTGACAAAAAAATATGCCATGGAACATCTGTTATCCGCCGATGTCAGAAGGGCCTTTCAGGATAACTGGATCTATATCCACGATTTCAATGCCTATGCCTCAGGAAATCACAATTGCCTGACGCTTGACTTGGCCGAGGTTCTGAAGGGCGGATTTAAAACGAATAATGCTGATATTCGCGAGCCTAATTCGATTTCGAGTGCGATGCAGCTGACGGCAGTGATCATGCAGTGCCAGAGCAATTTACAGTTTGGCGGCATTGCCGTGGGCACATTGGACATCGATCTCGCGCCCTATGTTGACAAATCCTTCCGTAAGCATTACCGCACGGGACTAAAATATCTCTACGAAATTGAGGATGGCGGCGATCGCCTCGCCGATGTCCGTTTTCTGTCCCGGAAAGCAGATTATCCGAAAGACCATCCTTATCTGCGGGCATTGAGATATGCGTGGGATAAGACCGTCGAGGAAGCGCACCAGGGCGCCGAAGCCCTGATCCATAATTTGAACAGCCTGCAGTCACGGGCTGCTGATCAACTGCCCTTTACTTCGATTAATTATGGTACGGACACCTCAGCAGAAGGTCGGCTGGTTTCGAAAAGCATCCTTGACGCGACGATTGAGGGTGTTGGTGCACATCATCTGACCCCGATTTTCCCGGTTCAGGTTTTCCAGTATTATAAAGGGATCAATGATCGACCGGGAACAGTGAATTATGACCTGTTCCAACTGGCACTGAAATGCTCGGCACTGCGCATGTTCCCGAATTACGCGAATTGTACAGCCAGCTATTTTAAAAAGCCGACCTGCAAGCAGGAGATTTTTAATACAATGGGCTGCCGGACGCAAATCGCCGAGGATCGCTTCGGAATTAAAGGCAACCAGGGCAGGGGCAATATTTCTCCAGTCACGATTAATCTGGCTAAAATTGGCATTGAGAATGGGATTTGTCTCGGCAAGCGGCAGTCCGCGGATATCGATGGATTCTGGAGCGAACTGGATCACGTTCTCCATATCACAGCAAAGGCGCTGCTGGAACGTTTCGATTACGAGGGTCGGCAACCGGCCAAATCGGCACCCTTCATGTATGAAAATCAATTAATGAAAGGGGAAAAGCTGGCACCAGATGAACCTGTCCGTGATGTCTTGAAACATGGCACTCTGGCGATTGGACTTCTTGGTCTGTCCAATTGTATGTCTGCTATGTTCGGCAAGCATCAATTTGAAGATGATGATGTCTGGAATTTTGCCTACTCGGTATACCAGCATGTCGAAACTTTTAAAAAGGAGATGTCTGAAGAATACGATCTGAATTTCTCAGTCTATTCGACCCCCGCAGAGAATTGCTGCTACTCGATCTATAACCGGCTTATTGAGGAATATGGTGAAATCAAGGGCGTTATCGATCACGGCTACCTGACCAATTCGTTTCATTGCCCGGTCTGGTATCCGATTTCCGCCGAAAAAAAAATTCGTAAGGAAGCCCCTTTTCACGAGATTTCAAGAGGCGGGGCAATCACCTATGTAGAAGTCGATTCATCGACGCAGCATAATATCCCGGCAATGGAGCTGCTCGTTCGTGACGCGATGGATCACGACATTTCCTATTTCGCGATGAATGTCCAGATCGATACTTGCCGTTCATGCAGCTATCAAGGAATTATCGATCACGAATGCCCGAAATGCGGCAGCACGGACATCGAACGACTGAGACGGATTACCGGCTATCTGACTGGAAGTGTCGAGCATATGAACACCGGTAAGCAGAAAGAGGTTGCAGAGCGGGTGAAGCATACAGGGGACAGTCACATCCTTTTTGATTGGAGAGACTAATCATGCCGCAGCTTGTTCAGCAGGTAAAGCCCATGCGGATTCTTCAGATCTACCGCGATTCGGTAGCGGACGGACTCGGCCTGCGCACGGTGATTTTTTTCGCTGGTTGCGGTCAGAATCCGAAATGTCCGCTCTGCCAGAATCCGGATTCCTGGTCCGCATCCTCCGGCAAAGAACTCGCGATGGAGCAATTGATACGGCTCGCGACGCAGACAAAAAATAATCAGATCACTTTTTCCGGAGGCGATCCGCTGACCTATCAATTCGATAACGCGCTGGAGGCCGCTCGGATTTTAAAAACGCAATACCATAAAAATATTTGGCTTTATACCGGCTATCGCTGGGAATTCGTTAAAAAATCACCCGTGCTCTCGCAAATTCTTCCTTATATTGATGTGCTTGTGGACGGCCGTTTTGTTCATAAGCTGCGCGATATCTCGCTGAAATTCCGCGGCTCGTCTAATCAACGGATCATCGATGTGCCGCAGAGCCTGAAAGAAAATCGAATCATCGATATGATTGATCAGATCGACTAAAAACAGTTCGCCCACTTGCCGGGTCGGGCTGTTTTTTTTGAGTGTGCCCCTGTTTTAATACCCAGTTCATGAAAAACCTTGATGCTATACTTTTGTGTCCAATTTATTGACTTATATCCACCAATCTGTGCTAAAATGTCCACCAAAAGATCAGTTACTTTTCCAACTCAATGGACAGGCGAACAGGTTTCTGACTTTCCCATCCCTTAACTCGATCGTCTTGACCGGATATATCGTTTCCGTCACGAATACTTAAATGCCAGCTTCGATTGCCCCGCTCCATGCTAAACTAATCGAATTTATCGAGGAGGAGATTTATGTGAAGAGATCATGGTTTCACCTGTTAGCAGTCACGGTCATTGTCGCCGGTTTCAGTGGCGTCACGACTACCGGCTGCGCGAAATCCACTGGCTATACGGTCACCAAGACCAGCGCTATGACCAAAACTCCCTATTACCTGACCAACGAAAAAAAGACGACCTACGCTTGGAATAAGAGCCACACTAAGAAACTACAGGTTATCAATCCCGATGCCAGCTCCTACTCCTGGTACGCCGACCAACAAATCACGCTCAAGCACGATGGCAAGTCCGCCGTCTATTACCGCGTGGCGACCGATTCACCCGTTTCACGGCAAGTCGGTTACGTGTGGCACGGCTATTTAACCAAGGGCTACAGCAAGAACGTCTCGACCACCATTAACGACGGGAACTACTACCGCCTGAACGCCGCCACCAAGGTGACGTTTGGCAAGAAGTCCTTCATCTTGCCCAAGGACACCTTGGTTCGGGCCTCGACCGATGTGGCGAACCAGAAGGAATACCTGACCGTTACGCTGAACAACCTCAGCTACACCCTGAAAAAGCAGGTGGGCATCGCCGACGATGACATGACTGCCAGTGCCGGGTTGGCGTCGAGCGTCAATTGGACCAAAATCAGCGAGCCCAGCTATATGTTGCCGAACACCAACGATGAGAACACGCCGGTCTGGAACAACGACCTGTTCCCCAGCAGCAAAGAAAAGGCCGCAAACACCCAACGCCTGCGGATCACCACGGACGGGTACCTCGAGTTCTACAACAATGGTTCCCACCAATCCACAGCCACGTACCCAATTGGGGCGCCAACCAGTCGGAAGATCTTAAGGAGCTCGACCAGCGGCAAAACCGTCACGGTGACCTATGATCAAGCCATCCCCGATCTGAAGGACACCGCCGTGACCGTTAATGGCAAGACCGAATACCAACTGACCATCAAAAAGAAGGCCAAGTTGACCGACATGACCGGCTACGCGCTGGCCAACTATTCGGTCGGCGGCGAGGCCTTCTACAGTTGGGCCTCCGCCTCCCTGTTACCAAACTACGACGCCCCGAAGACGCCGACCACGCTCAGCGAGGTAGCCTTCAAGAAGTTGGACAAGGTGTTCTTCAACACCGACACCTTCTACAAGACCACCAAGGCCGTCAAGATTCAGGTCCCCTTCACCGGGTATAATGGTGGCGCCAGCCTGACCAAGACCGTGACACTGCCGAAGGGCACGGTGGTTGCCAGCGATGGCATCAGACGAACGAAGGTCAACGGCAAGTATATCAAGGTGATCGACATTCATAGCAACCTCCTGAGTGCCAACCTCTTAAAATCGGGGTACGCCGCGGGATTAGTCGCCTCTCGAGATTGGCAGACTCAGTTCACACCGAACAAGAACTTCAAGCAAATCAAACGGCCGAGTTACCTGCCAAGTTATAGCTATGGGGACTTGTATCTTGGAAGCACCACCGCCATCAAGTACCGGGCAACCAAGCTGTCAAAACAAAGTATCGTCGTCACATCCAACGGCTACGTCGAAGTCCACAAGAATGTGGCCAATGCCAATAGCGCCAGTTACTACAGCAAGCCGACCGTTTCCGCTAAAATTCAACGTACCGTGGTTAAGAACCACACCCGTCAGCTCTTCTTAAATAAGAAACTGAGCGGCTTCAAGACCACCAAGGTCCGGTACCAAGGAAAGACCCAGTACCGCTTGGACCTGACCAACCAGCACAAGTACCGGGTTGTACAGCCGTTTGAAGACGAGGACAGCGGGCCAGCCTATTACACCCTTTACTTAGTCGGCGGCAAGACCTTCTACACACCGTTAGGGTCAATCAACGGTTAACCCGAAAAACACAAATAAGCTCCGCAAAATCCGGCTGATTTTGCTATAATCCCTCCATAGTTGTCAGATGAAATGCTATCATTCATCTGACAATTGGAGGGATTTTTGTATGCCCAGATCCAAGCCCACTATTATTGTTAGGAGGTAACTTATTGTGAGTTTTTATTAAAGTGGGCCCCATTGTCAAGATGGACTTTAGTCTGTTGAGCACGCGTAGCGCGGGAAAGATAAAAACCCCGCATTTGAGGAACGCATCATTGAAGGGTGGTTTTGATTATTTGATCGTTGATAGTACATGTCATGACGCGTTAGAGCGATCAATTATGAATAATGCCTTCATTATCTTCAATTCACTGAATCTCAAAGTAAGAAAGAATGCGACGGGAACTTACCCAACCTGAAGGTACTGAGCTCTTTTGAGATTTAAGGTAGTAGTAAATATCTTGTTCCCGAGTCCGTTTTACAGCCTTAGTGACTTTAAATTCAGCCTTACTTGGAATCGTTGAGCCTATAAAATCAGTTTTTCGACCAAAGCTCTTAGTCTTGTATTGAGTGTAAGGAGGATAATTCCAAACAATACCTGCAGTGTGAATCCCGACGACGTGATCCTTATAGATAGCCGGAATGGTTGTGGCTTGGGTAGTCGTTGCTTTTTTAACTCCGCCGGTAAATAAACCGACTTTTTTACCCCCATAGACGTAACCCCGATAGTAACCATTCATCGTCACGACACGATAATAAACGGAACCGGTGTGGGTGATTTTATAACCGTAGGCACGGAAATAATAAGTGGAACCCTTATAAGCGTGGTTCCTATTATTCCAGTAGTAATAACGAGCATCTGCATGAGTATAAGAAGCAAATTTTGCCATTTGGCTCTTGGAAGCCACTAGTTTAGCCCCTTTTACCGTGCCGGGTTTCGTATAAAGGGCATATTTCCCCGTAGCAGCCACGTTACGAGTGGATCCCACTGTCTTTAAAGGCGTGTAGCCCACTTTAATTGTTTCTGCTGGTTTATTGGGTTTATTGGATGTATGGCATGATGTTAGAGTCAATAAGCTCGCTAAGGCAAGGACTGAAACCATTACTGATTTTGTCCATTTGTTCATATCCAAATCCCCCTCGTCTAATAAGTTTTAAACTTAATAATAACTCTCTGTTCAGCTTGGGGACTGCATGATATCTTCTTATTTTCCCTCATTATAACGCATCAACCACATGTCTTTGCGTTTTCACATTGATAAACTCTAATTTACAATGATACGGCTTCAACTCAAAAGGTGGACCCTCCTTGTGAGAATCGATCACCGGCGATATTTTCCTTAAGCGGTGGGACTATTAACTGTTTTTTAAGCGATCGGCATAAGGCGCCGCTCGCTTTTTTGCGGATTTAAAGGCGTCAGTCGTTCCCTAATTCTTGCCATTCATGCGGATTATTCGTCATCTCACGGTGAAAACGTTTCCTGAAAGGACCTTGTTGCTAAAATAAAAGCGAGGGAGGAAGAAAGTGACCTTCCGAAGCAATTTTAACTACTAACTCGGATAATTTGAGCGAAAAGAGGTCATTGAAATGGCGGCAAATCAAATCAGAAGCTTCAAACAATCGCGAGGGTCTGTCCTCATCGGAACGATTATTGTGATGATTGGTTTGGGAACGATTTATACATGGAGTTTATTCAATCAACCGCTCGCTGACAAGTACGGCTGGAATGTTAGCGCGGTGGCGACGACTTTCTCAATTCTCAGTTTTGCTCTGTCTTTCTCGACTTTATCGGCAAGCAGTCTGCAGAAAAAATTGGGGATTCGCGGACTCCTGATTCTGACCGGAGCGGGAATGGGTATGGGCCTCATGATTAGTTCGTTTATTTCGTCTCTTTGGGTACTCTATCTGTTCGCTGGAGTCCTCGTGGGTGCATCGAATGGGATTGCTTACATGACAACGCTCTCGAATGCGATTCAATATTTTCCTGAAAAAAAGGGATTGATTTCGGGGATCGCCGTGGGTTCTTACGGTACCGGTAGTCTGTTATTCAAATACGTTCTTGGATTTTTGATGGCTCATGTGGGAGTCACTCAGAGCTTCCTTTACTGGGGAGTCCTCGTTATGATGATGATCATTGGCGGTGCATTTCTCGTTAAAGAGGCGCAGGCAGTGGTGCCGGTGCCGGGCGCAACATCAAATCTCCAAAAGGATTACTCGTTGAAAGAAATGTTACGGACAAAGGAAGCCTATCTTTTATTCTTTGTTCTGTTTACCGCCTGCATGAGCGGTTTGTATCTGATTGGCAGCGCAACCAATATCGGTGTCAGTCTGGCCGGATTGAATGCAGCGGCGGCTGCCAACGCCGTAGCGCTGGTCGCCATTTTCAATACGACTGGGCGGATTGTTCTAGGGACAGCATCGGATCATTTTGAACGCTTGAAGGTCATTGCTGTGTCCCTCGCTGTCACCGCTGCCGCGGCACTCGTGCTCAGTGATATGAAATTGAATTTCACTCTTTATTTCATCTGCGTTTCTAGCGTTGCCTTTTGTTTCGGCGGTAATATTACGATTTTTCCAACCATCGTTTCCGAATTCTTTGGCCTGAAAAACCAAAGTCGAAATTACGGCATCATTTATCAAGGCTTCGGTATTGGCGGGCTCAGCGTCTCCTTTATTTCGGGGATGCTTGGCGGATTCGCTCCGACCTTTAATTTTATTGCCTTGGTTTGCGTGCTCGCTTCAATCATTGCTCTGGTTTTACATGTACCGGGGACCAAGCGAATTCTTCTGCTGCGGCGCAGGCAGGAAGGACGTCTATTACCTGTGAAGGTTGAAAAATAGAACTTTTTATAACATCATCGAGTGAAAATTTTCACTTGCCGTTCTGCTTCAGAACGCTCGTCTGCAAAGAGGAGTCGAAGCAGAATTTTTGTTGTTTGACCCGGTGAACGGCTTTTCAGAAACACCATTCAAAATGCTGATCAAAATCGTTCATCTCTGGTTAAAAAGTCTGTTACACTTGATTGGAATAGCAACCAGCGATAAGTGGAAGGAGGAGAAAATGCTCATGGCATCTTTTGTGACCATGCTTTTTCAACTATTTGAACGCGCTGCATTGCTTATTGTATTCCTCTTTTTATTGACAAGAATTCCGCGATTTAAAGAAATCCTGCAGCGCGAAAAGCATTCGGCCACGGAGCTTGTGATTCTGACGCTGACTTTTTGTTTTTTTGCAATTCTAAGTACGTATTCGGGCATTCATGTGGAAGGATCGCTGGTGAACGTCCGTATTGCCACGATTATTTCCAGCGGCATCTTATTTGGACCAATCGTTGGCATAATTACCGGGTTGGTGGCTGGCCTCCATCGCTATTTAATCGTGGGCGGGGTGACGGCGCTTCCTTGTTTTCTGACGAGTGCGATAGCGGGTCTTGTTTCCGCCTGGATTCATCGAAAAGTGAAAAAATCTTTGCGCTGGATTTACGGCATTGCCGGCGGGATGTTCTGCGAGATCCTGACGATGATCCTGATCCTTTTTATGTCGGGATCGTTTGATCACGGATGGAGCATTGTGTCGCAGATTGCCCTCCCGATGATCTTGGGTGAAATCAACATTGGCTTCATTGTTCTGCTGGTGATGAGTGTTGAAGGGGAGAAGGAGCAGATTGCTGCCATGCAGGCCAAGCTTTCTATGGATATTGCCAATAAGACGCTTCCTTATTTCCGTTCGGTGAATGGGGATTCGCTGGCGAAGATCTGCGGTATTATCAGAGAAGACATTCAAGCGGATGCTGTTGCGATGACCGATACAGAAAATGTTCTGGCTTACGTCGGATTTGGCGATGAACGGTACACCATTGGCAAGAAAATTGTCAGTGATTTGACGAAAAGGGTGATTCAACAGGGGAAAATTACCTTCTCTAATGATCCGTCGGAGCATCACCTGCCACAAATACAATCCGTACTGATTATTCCATTAAAAGAAAAGGACGAGGTGACGGGCACACTCAAGATATATTATCAAAAAACGACAAGAATGACTTATTCTCAGCAAACCTTGGCCATCGGGCTCTCACAAATGATCTCGACTTTGCTGGAAATTTCCCGCCTGGAACAGATTAAGGAGGCTGCGAGCCGCGCTGAATTGCAAGCGCTCCAGTCGAAAATTAATCCCCACTTTCTCTTCAACGCATTGAACACGATTGCTTCATTAATTCGCCGAGATCCGGGAAAAGCCCGTGAATTAATCATTCATTTGTCCGGCTATATGCGTTCCAATATTGAGCGCACGGATGAATTAATCACCATGGATGAAGCGATCCAACAGGTCAAAGACTATGTTGAAATTGAAAAGGCCCGGTTCGGTCATCGACTGACGATTGATTATCACGTTGACAAAGTGAATATCGGGATTCCCAGCCTGCTGATTCAGCCGCTTGTGGAAAATGCGATCAAGCATGGCGTCCTCGAGACCAATGGGAATGGTCAGGTCATGATTGTGGTGGAGGATTTGCAGGATTCTGTTCGTGTCCATGTCAAAGATACCGGTCCCGGTATTGATCAGAAAACGATTGATAATTTATATCATAATCAAGCTCCGGCTAAGAAAATCGGGTTGCTAAATGTCCATCAGCGCGTAAAATTGATTTATGGAAACGGACTTGTGATTCATCATTCGGCATCAGGAACCGATGTTTCTTTTGACATAAAGAAGGTGGTTTAATGAAAGCGATCCTGGTCGAGGATGAACAATTAGCTCGCGAAGAACTTGAATTTTTGATTCAGTCGTATAGCTCAATTGAAATCACCAATTGCTTTGAAGATGGACTTGAGGTCCTAAAATTCTTACAAGAAAATGAAACAGATGCGATTTTTTTAGATATTAATATTCCATCGCTCGACGGGATGCTTCTTGCCGGTAATATAAGCAAGTTCAAGAAGAAGCCCTACATCATTTTTACGACGGCGTATAAAGAACATGCGGCGAAAGCCTTCGAACTGGAGGCGTTTGATTATATTTTAAAGCCCTATGACGAAAAACGGATCGCGCCGATGCTAAAAAAACTTGAGGCAGTCTTTGAACGCGATCATGAAGCGGCGAAGGGTGGCACGGGCTGGCCCCAATCAGCGGCTGATCATGGCGATTCGATCAATGGCATGCACCGTATCAACTTAAGAAAAAATGAGAAAATCATTGTGAAGGAGGTCAATGAAATTTATTATGCGGCAGCAAGTGAAAAAGTGACGTTAGTCTATACGAATGATGAAGTCTTTACCATGCCGATCGGTCTATCCGAATTTCAGGCGATGCTGCCGCCGCGGCTCTTTTTTCGTTGTCATCGTTCTTATACAGTCAATCTTTCTAAGATCCGGGAGATTGTTCCCTGGTTTAATCAAACCTACATGGTTCGTCTGCAGGATCTGTCGGCAGAAATCCCTGTCAGCAGAAGTAAAGTGAAAGAATTCCGGCAACTGATGCATTTGGAGCAATAGAAACCATTCAATAAGAAAATTAAATGAGAGGAAGAAGGCTTATGACCAACTCTTTCCGTGCACTCGTTGTAAATAAGCAGGGGAAAGAATTTTCGGTAGGTATTCAACAGTTGACCCTTGACGATCTTCCCAAGGGAGAGGTATTGATACGTGTCTGTTACTCGGGAGTGAATTATAAAGACAGCCTTGCCGCAGTTCCTGACGGAAATATTGTGCGGTCTTATCCTTTTGTTCCCGGTATTGATTTAGCTGGCCTCGTCATCGCTTCAGAGGACGCTCGTTTCAAAGCGGGCGATCAGGTCATTGCCACGAGTTACGGAATAGGTGTGACGCATTTTGGCGGTTACAGCGAGATTGCCCGAATCCCGGCGGACTGGATTGTGCCACTGCCCAGCGGACTGAGTCTGAAGGAGGCCATGATTATCGGGACAGCCGGATTCACGGCCGCATTATCTGTTCAGCGACTCGAAGAAAATCAAATGGAGCCCGGGAAGGGGAAGGTACTTGTGACAGGCGCGACAGGAGGGGTCGGCAGTTTTGCGGTTGCGATCCTTTCGGCACGCGGCTACATTGTTGAGGCAAGTACTGGGAAAAAAACAGCCACTGATTATCTGAGAGCAATCGGTGCAGCGACAGTGATCGATCGCAGCGACGTGTATCAGGGGACGATAAAGGCCTTGCAAAGGCAGAAATGGGCGGCGGCTGTTGATTCGGTTGGCGGTGATCCGCTTGCTGCGCTGCTTAGTCAAATTCAATATGGCGGGTCAGTCGCCGCATGCGGACTGACAGCTGGTACCCAGCTGCGGGCGACGGTATTTCCATTCATTTTACGAGGGATTAATTTACTCGGTATCGATTCTGCATATTGTCCGATGAGCGTGCGGCAGAGCATTTGGCGCCGTTTGGCCGGTGAATTTAAACCTTCCCACCTTGAAAACTTCATCCAAAACGAAGTAACGCTGGATCAGCTTCCTGGTGCACTCCCCACTTTGTTAAAAGGCGAGGCTCGCGGGAGAACGCTTGTAAAATTGAATCAATAATGGAACCGTTCTTCTAATCATTTTATAGAATAATGAAAGGGAGCTGGAATTGATCGGGTCAAGAAGAGGTGGAAAGGATTGAGCGATTGGAGAAAGAGTCACCGGGTTTTCATGACAGCCATTTTGTCCGGTGCTATGCTGAATCCGTTAAATTCATCGATGATCGCTCTGGCTCTGCACAGCATCCAGCGGGATTACCATTTGAGTTTTGCGACCGTTTCGTGGTTGGTCTCAGCCTTCTATTTGATTAGTGCCGTCGGACAACCGGTTACGGGGAAGGCAGGTGATCTGGTTGGGAGACGGAAGTTATTTATCGGCGGGCTGTTTCTTTCAGCAATAGCCAGCTTTTTGGCACCGCTGTCATCGACTTTTCTCATCTTACTGCTGATGCGCTTGCTGCAGGGAATGGGCAACAGCACAATATATCCTTCAAGTGTCGCTTTGGTCCATCGCTCCGTCAGTGTGGAAAAACAAGGGTCTGCTCTAGCCGCATTGGCGATTTGTGCATCGGTGATGACAGCGTTTGGTCCGACGATCGGCGGGTTTCTGATTGTATGGGGCGGCTGGCCAAGTATTTTCTACGTGAATTTTCCATTTATTTTCATCAGTCTGATTCTCGGTTTTTTTGTGTTTCCGAAGGATGTTAGAAATCACGCCTATCATTTAAAAGATTTCCTGAAACAGCTGGATCTTCCCGGAATTCTTCTTTTTTCAATCAGTATCATTGGTCTGCTCTGGTTCCTGCTCACCTTTAAAGACCATTCAAATTTCCAGATATTGGGTGTGGGGTTGGTTGCAATGGTCCTTTTTATTTGGAGAGATTGGCGATCGCCAACGCCGTTTATCGACTTGCATTTGCTGAAAAATAATCACCGACTGACTCTCGTTTATTTGCTTTTTATCCTGCTGAATGTGGCTAATTACTGCCTTTTCTACGGAATGCCGGCCTTTTTTCAAAGTGGAATGGATCTGGATGTGCGTACAAGTGGCATGATGATGTTGTCGATGTCACTTGCCGGAGTTGCGGCTTCCTTGTTCTGCGGACACGGGATCGATCATTTGGGGCCTTCCGGTTTCTTGAAACTGGGTGCGGCTCTTACGGCACTGGGCTCCATGCTGCTGATCATCGTTGCCTTCGATCACTCACTGATTCTGATTGGTTTGTTTCTTTTGCTGATCGGTTGTGGTTATGGCATCGGTAATGTGGCTCTACAGACAATGATGCTGCTCGAATCACCGGAAAAAATGGTCGGAACCAGCGCCGGATTGTTTCAGACCTGTCGCTTTATCGGGTCGATCGGCGCTTCAGCGGTCCTTGGGGTCCTCTTCGCTCAAACGATCACTGAAATGGACTTTCTTGCTTTGACCGGGGTCCTTTCAGCAGTGAGTGTCCCAGCTCTGCTGATTAGTCTACTTTTTTTTAAGATGAGATAAATCACTGATTGACCTCCGAGTATTTGTGAATCTTAATATGCAAGGAAAGCGGAATGAAAGATGTGAAAAATTAGAGAACAGTTAAAGTTTGTGATTTGGCGAAGTGAAGAGCGTTGGAAAAAATCCACGAATTTTTTCCAACGCTCTAGATGTTGCCGCTTGGTCAACTGATTTCTTCTTTCTTGTTCTGCGGTGTTCTTTTATGAAGGACGAGTGCTCCGGAACTCAGTACGATACCGAAGATAATAATTAAACCCCCGGCAATCTGCGGGAAGAGTAGCCGCTCACCCATTAATGCACTGATAATCGCAGTAAAAACGCAAATAAAATTCATTGATAAACCGGCGACGCCTGCACCGAGTCGACGGGTGCCGATATTCCAGAACACAAACGAGAGAAAAGAGGGAAAAATTCCGAGAAAGATCATTCCTGAAATCGCCGATAAATTAAGCCCTTGCATGTCCAGCGGATAAAAGGGCAGAAAAGGCAGCGTGACCATGAAACCGATCAACGAGGTGATCGCAATCAAAGTTATTGGGGGTATATTTTTTGCTGCGCGGCCGGCAATGGAATACACTGCCCACATACCGATGACAATCAGCATGAGACCGTCGCCGCGATTATAGTGGGTATGGAGAACGGAAAATAGCTGTCCTTTGGTGATAACCATCAATACACCGATAAATGAGAGGATAAGTCCAACCATTTGCCGAATCGACATCCGCTGCCGCAGAAGGATTGCTGAAAATAGCAGGATTACTCCGGGATTCAGGGCGTTAATCAATGAAGCATTGAGCGAGGAAGTATATCTCAGGGCTGTATAGGTTATCCAATTGTACAGGACAGTTCCAATGATCGAAAGAAACAGAAGGATGAGGTAATTTTCTTTAATCATTTTCCACCATTTGGGATGCTCGATGAGGCTGGCGAGAGGCCATAGGAGCAGAAAGGCGATCAACCATCTGAAAAAGATTATCCAGACCGTAGGAAAGTGGGTGGTGACGAATTTGCCAACAATCATATTACCTGCCCAAAACAAATTGCAGAATACTAGAAGCAGCCAAGCTTTTATCTTCATTGAGTGATTGTCCTCCTTGGGTTTGTCTCTCAAGTATAAAAGGATTATAATTATAGTTCAATCCTATTTATTCTATTAAAACAATAGTTTTTAACTATACATTATAATGAATAAGGAGGGGCATCTCTTTGGAAATTCGCCATTTGCATTATTTTATGGTTGTTTATCAGACCCTTCATTTTTCAAAAGCGGCGGAACAAATCGGCATTTCGCAACCCACATTGAGTCAACAGATCCAAGTTTTAGAGGTAGAGGTAGGCACGAATCTCTTCGATCGGGTCGGAAAGAAGATCTATCCGACACAAGCCGGGGATCTTCTGTATCAGACAGGCTCTCGAATTTTCGCTGAAATGGACGAGTTCGGCAGAAATTTAAAAAAATTACAGGGCAATTCTACGGGTATTCTGCGGATTGGTTTTTCCTGCAACGAATCGATTCGGCGTGTTTTGATTCGCTACAATCGCCTTCATCCCCAAATTATGATTCAAGCAACAGAAAAATCGACAAAGGAAACGATTGAGGACATTAAGCAGAATAAAAAAGAAATAGGTGTGGTTCGTTCTTCGTATCATCAACCTGAACTGACATCGATTCCGCTCTATACGGAGCATTTTTCTGTCGTTGCGACCAAATCGTTATTAAAGGATCTGCCAATTGGGAAAGAGAGCCTATCGCTTCGGGATATTGCCAGATTACCCTTAGCCCTCTATCCCACTCGTTTTCTGATTCGTGAAATGATTGATCAGGAAGCGAGAAAACAAGGAATGACTCTTGAGCCCAAGTTTGAGTTTTCGACAATGGACTCCTTGATTGATTTTGCAGAGAACGGGATGGCTGCCACCATTTTACCAGATTCCTTTGTCCAAGAAATCGACAGCGATCATTTTCTTTCTCTTCCTATCACAGGCGAAGAGCTCTCACAACTGGTGCAAATTATTTTTTTAAAAGGCCGTCACTTATCGAAAGCGGCGGAATCCTTTGTCGATCTCTTAAAGGACTATCATTCCAGAGAAAAAAAGGTTTCAGTTGAATGACTAAGGACTTGCTGTATGGAAACATATTTCTTTTTGAGTCAGAAATATTTTTATATTTGCGTTTACTAGCGGATAAAATGATTGCTGAGAGGAGCGCTCAACAAATATTCCCCAAGGTCCTCTTCCGAATATCAAACTATGGTACGATACAAGTGAGAAAAGAATCAGAGGTCTTCTGAATTGAAGAATGTTGCTGTTTATTGCGGCGCAAGTACCGGAAAAAGGACCATTTATCAGGAAAGTGCTATTCGGCTTGGTCAATGGATTGCGGGACATCACTATCATCTTGTTTATGGCGGCGGGAAAGTTGGCCTGATGGGCATCATCGCCCGAACCGTCCTGAGTGAACAAGGTCTCGTGACGGGGATTATTCCTAAACTGCTTGTCGATAGGGAGCTGGCTTATGAGGGATTAAGCACGCTGCTTGTTGTCGATGATATGGCAGAAAGAAAGAAAAAAATGATGACGCTCGCTGATTGCTGCATCGCGTTACCCGGCGGCCCGGGCACCTTGGAAGAAATTGCTGAAGCGATCTCTTGGGCCCGGCTGGGTGAAAATAGCAGTCCCTGCATTTTCTATAATGTTAACCACTATTATGATTCGATCATTCTTCTTTTTGATAAAATGACTGATGAAGGGTTTCTGACCGGCGAGGATCGTGAGAAAATTCTGGTGACGGATTCTTTAAGTGAAATCGAAACATTCATCGAATCTTACACACCGCCAAAAGTCAGGCAATATGCGGGAAAATAGATAGCGGTAAGAGGCCGATCAAGTGATAGCAGCGATAACCTATCCAGTATAGGGTTATCGTCTTTTTTCTATGGTCGTGTTTCAATTTTTCCTGCTGCTGGATTAGCGTATAGATTAAGGAGAATGAAAATGGAAGATAATTGGAATAATCTAGATAACGCAGCGCTTATTTTTCCTTCTGCAGCAAAAAAAGCGGACACACAGGTCTTTCGGATTTCCTGCACGCTGCATGCTCAGATTGATCCGTCTATTTTGCAAGCCGCGCTCGATCAAACCTTGCAAATTTTTACCTTTTATCAGTCGATCATGAAGCGGGGCTTCTTTTGGTATTACCTCGAGAGGACAGATACAAAGCCCCTTGTTCATGAAGAAGACCGACAGCCCTGCGCCACCCTCTATAGCAAAAAAAGGGAGAATTTACTGTTTGATGTGAGCTATTATCAAAAAAGAATCAATCTGGAAGTGTTTCATGTTCTTTCTGACGGGACGGGCGCCATGCATTTTCTTCGGACACTTTTGAATAAATATCTGTCTCAGCGTTATCATATGGACGAACCCTTTCTGGATTATGATGCGTCGGCGGTACAAATGAGTGATGACAGTTTTCGGATGTACTATGCCGGTAAACAGCACCTTTCGCATACCGGCCGTTCAGGCCATAAATTTGCTTGCCGGCTGCATGGGCGCCGGTATCCGGAAAATCAATTGAAAATCATAAATGGACGAATCGCGCTTCAACCCTTGCTCCAGGCGGCACATCGGTATCATACAACACTTACGGTCTTTCTCTGTGCCTGCTTGATAGATGCCATCAATGCTTCTGTTCCGGCCCGATCAAAAAGACGGCCAATTGTTTTAAATTTGCCAGTTAATCTGCGCAGCCATTTTCCTTCCGCATCGGCGCGAAATTTTTTCAGTGTGCTGCTCATTTCTTATGATTGTCGGCATGATCATCCTTCTTTTGAGGAGATTCTGAATAAGGTGGAGAATGACCTGAAAGCAGGTCTCTCAAAAGAAAATTTGGCAGGAAGCATCGATACGTACTCGGCTGTCGAACATAATTTTTTTGCTCGAATTGTGCCGCTTTTTATCAAAGATTTTGCGCTAAAAACAGCCTTTGATTATTCCTCGCATTTGGAGACGGCTGGCTTTTCCAACCTCGGGATCATTTCGATGCCGGATGAATTTGAACCGTATATTCGTTCATTCGATCTCTGTTTCGGAACAAATGGACTCCAGGTCTGTATGTGTTCTTATCAGAAACATTTGAGTGTCAGTTTCTCCTCGCCTTTTGTCAGCTCTGAAATTCAGAGACGTTTTTTCCGGGCGTTGACCAGTCTGGATGCTGAGGTCGAAATTACGACAAATAAAGTCGGCAATGGGGAGGATGACGCATGAGATATTGTGAGAAATGCCGAGTGAAGGTTCGCGGGGAAGAAACCCGTTGTCCCTTATGCCAGAACAGGTTAACAGGCTCTGCTGAGGAAAATGTCTATCCTTCGATTCCGACAGTATACAAGCAAAATGAACTCTTTTTCAAGTCCTTAATTTTTTCAACGATCACGGCCGGTGTAGTTTGTGCTGCCATTAATCTCATTCTGCCGCAGAGCGGCTATTGGTCCGTGTTCGTTCTATTAGGTATTCTTTGTTTTTGGATAAGTCTCTCCTATGCGCTCCGAAAAAAGGATAATATACCGAAAAGCATCAGCAATCAGGTTTTTATTCTCTCGATCTTAAGTGTGGGCTGGGACTGGTTTACCGGATGGCATGGATGGTCAGTGAATTATGTGCTGCCAATCTCTTTTAGTGTCGCGCTGCTTTCTTTGGCCATTATTGCAAAAGTGATAAAGCTGCCCGCTGAGGATTATATTGTCAATTTGGTTGTCGATATCGTCTTCGGTATCGCCCCGCTCATTCTCTATATCGCAGGACTTGTCGGACCAGTGATTCCGTCTGTGATCTGCACTTCTCTGAGTATCATTTCTCTTTCTGCCTTAATTCTGATTGAAGGAAAGCGTGTTTTGAGAGAAATTATCAAGAATTTTCATCTCTGAAAACTAGATTTTGCGAATCCGGTCAGGATCAGAAAAAAGCCTCATCCACTTTGGCGAGGCTCGTCAGAAAAATTATTTTATCGGTGAATTTTATTTTGAAGTTTCCAAATAGACCACGTGCGTTTGCAAATATTCTTCCAGACCGTGCTTGCCGTCTGCACCTCCGATACCCGATTTCTTCCAACCGGCATGGAAACCTTGCATCGCTTCGAAATTCTCTCTGTTAATATAGGTTTCACCAAAGTGGAGACCGCGCACAGCAATAAATGCATTTTCGAGATCTTTTGTATAAATGGATGAAGTCAGGCCAAATTCAGAGTCATTTGCTAGTTCAATGGCTTCATCGAGTGTCGTGAACTCTGCCACAGGAATGACCGGCCCGAATGTTTCCTCATGCATTATGTCCATTTCATTTGTCACCTGAGTAAGTACGGTTGGTTCAAAAAAATACCCATTGTCAAAGGCCTGTTTGCCGCCTGTCGCAAGCACTGCTCCCTGTTTTACCGCCCGCTGCACTTTTTCAACGACCGTATTCAATGCCCCCTTCTCAATTAGTGGGCCCATGTCCAGATCACTATTTTCGGCCGGATTGCCATACTTAACCTTTTGCATGGCCGCTACTAATTTTTCAGTGAAGGCTTCCTTGACCTGATGCTGAACATAGACACGTTCAGCACAATTGCAGACTTGTCCGGTGTTAATCACTCGTGAAGCGACAATCGCCTGAACAGCCAGATCGAGATCGGCATCATCCATGACGATGGCAGGAGCTTTTCCACCCAGTTCCAAAGAAACTTTGGTCACGTTTTTAGCTGCTGTTTCCATTATTTTCTGTCCGGCGGGGACGCTGCCTGTCAGGCTGATGATGCCAACTTTGCTGCTTGCTGCTAGTTCCTGTCCGACGACAGAACCTTTGCCTGGAACCATATTGAATACACCTTTGGGCAAACCGGATTCTTTAACAATTTCCGAAAAGACATAAGCATTTTCGGGAGTCTGCTGACTTGGTTTGACAACGATGGTATTACCGGTAATCAGAGCCGGGCCAGCTTTGCGGGCGATCAGGAAAAACGGGAAATTCCAAGGTAGAATGCCGGCCGCAACGCCGATCGGCTTCTTGAATAGGAAAATATTTTCGTTCGGCCGGTCGCTTTGAATAATTTCTCCCTCAAAACGGCGTGCCCATTCCGCCGTATAGTCGAGATAATCGGCGGTAAAATAAACTTCTGTTTCTGCCAGCGCTCTGGTTTTCCCGCCTTCCTTGATGATAATATCTGTCAATTCCGCTCCGCGTTTGCGCACGCCATCAGCGATTTTATGGAGATATACCCCACGTTCAACAGCAGGGGTTCTTTCCCATAATTTTTGCGCTTCATAGGCGGCATCAACTGCTGCGTGGACATCAGCCGCATTGCTGCTTGGAATTTTTGATACCACTTCTTCTGTCGACGGATTCAGGACGTCAATCCATTGTTCGCTATGACTTTCGACGAATTCTCCGTTAACAAAGGGCAATAACTTTTTTACCATCTGTTTGATTACCTCCTATAAATTTTCGATTGGTCATACAACTTGGGGGAGCAAATGCTCTGCCTATGGACAAATAAAGTAGCGAAAAACACGCTTAAATCAGATGAAAAGGATTACATTTAGAAGTTATCACAGTCGAATCATAAGCACAAATAAAACAACTTAAAAAAATAAATATTTGTGTAAAACAAAATTAATAAAAATAAATCTCAACTATTCATTGACCTTTTTCAAAAAACGATCCAAAATAAATGTTGGATGATGATTGATTTGGCCAGTTTCTTGTTGAGTCACTCGCTCATTTGCAGAAAGACAAGTCCATTTATTTTTTTATATTCATGTGAATAAAATCACAATTAGGAGGAACGATGATGGTTGTCAGTCGAATGATTTTAAATGAAACCTCGTATTTTGGAAGCGGTTCGATCGCCAAAATTGCCGATGAAGTAAAAAAGCGTCATTTTAAAAAGGCCTTGGTGGTCACTGACAAGGATTTAATGAAATACCATGTGGCAACGAAGGTTACCGATTTATTGGATCAATGCGGTTTTGATTATGAAATCTATGATCAGATTGTTCCTAATCCAACGATGGAAGTTGTCCGCAGTGGATTGGCAGCGCTTAAAAATGCTGCGGCAGATTATATCCTAGCCATAGGCGGAGGATCATCCATTGATACAGCGAAGGCTATCGGCATTATTGCTGCAAATCCGGAACATGAAGATATTATCAGCCTCGAAGGCGAACCGGGCACACAAAATCCAAGCGTACCGATTCTGGCGATCCCGACGACTTCCGGGACGGCCGCCGAAGTCACCATTAACTATGTGATTACCGATAGTGCCAATCACCGGAAATTCGTTTGCGTCGACCCGCATGATATTCCGGTCGCTGCTTTTGTTGACAGCGATCTGATGATGGGGATGCCGAAAGGATTATGTGCGGCGACGGGAATGGATGCTTTGACTCATGCGATCGAAGGCTATGTGACAAAAGGGGCTTGGGAATTAACGGATATGATGCATCTTAAAGCGATAGAGATCGTCAGCCGCTCATTAAGGGATTCTGTAGCGGGGGATCCTAAAGCGCGCGAGGCAATGGCGCTGGGGCAATACATTGCTGGTATGGGTTTTTCGAATGTCGGTCTTGGCCTGGTTCACGGCATGGCCCATCCGTTAAGTGCTTGGTATGATGTTCCTCATGGCGTTGCCTGTGCTTCACTGCTGCCAACTATTATGGATTATAATAAAAAGGACACCGGAGAAAAATATCGCTCGATTGCACTGGCTATGGGCGTACCGGGTGCCAGTGAAATGACGCTTGAAGAAGTGCGTGATCAAGCGGTTTCAGCTGTCCGGCAGCTTGGCAAAGATGTCGGCATTCCGCAGAATATTGCTGAACTGGGTGTCAAAGGAGAGGATATCCCGGCAATTGCCAAAGATGCCTTGGCCGATGTCTGTACTGGCGGCAACCCGCGCGAGACCAATGTCGAGGAGATCGTCCAATTGTACCGCTCGTTATTACCCGATCAGAATTGAGTGCTCATTTCAGAAAAAAGTCGTGATTCATAATGAATCACGACTTTTTGTATGCATTTGTGAGCGGTCTAACCGATCTCGAGGGTTCGCTTTTCCTCGCTTGGCAAATAGCCGAATGATTTTTTAAACACTTTGTAAAAATAGGTTTTATTCGAGAAACCCGATTCCTGGGCAATGTCACTAATCGTCATATCTGTCGTATTCAGTAGAAGACGGGCTTGATAGAGCCGGCGCTTCACAACAAGGTTTGTAAAAGTAAAGCCGGTGAGCTTTTTGATTAGATTTCCTAGATAAGTCTTGTTATAACCCAATTGATTGGCTGCGTTTCCAAGTGTTATCACTTTATAATTCTCCTCGATAAGCTGAATAATCGGCAGAATTTTTTTATTGTGAAGATCTAACTCTATAGGGCTTGTCCGAGCCGTCTGCGAATTGTATTCACGGGCAAGTTCGGTAAAAAGAATGGGCAAATATAAATCAACCAAGACGTTTGAATAAGCGAGCGGTGAAAAATACTCGGAAATCATTTTTCTGAGCGTATCTTGTATGTTTGCTGAATTTTCGACTCGGAAAATAAGGAAGGGTTCACAGTGAGCAGCACCCATCTTCGAAGTTAAGAGGTACTGAAAGATTCTGCTTTTGCTCTCTTTCATCCGATCTAACCAGTATAGACTGATTCTATTGCCCCTAAATAAAATGTTGATCAGGATATCATTTGCGCCCAAAGCTTTGATTTTATGGCTCGTACCGGGAGTGATTAACAGAAGCTCTCCCTGATTTAGTTCTACTGTTTCATTATTTATCAGTTGCCGGCAGGAACCGCTGACCATATAATTCAATTCGGTAAATTGATGAGAATGCAGCGGATAATCTGCAAAACGGTTATGCTTGCTGATATAGATCTCACGATTCTCAAAAAAGAAATTATTTAAGAGCTCTCTTTTATCGTCTTCGATCCGCGTGGCTGAATCCGGAAAGTCCTGAACAAATTTTCCTTTTTCTTTTTGTTCTTTTTCAATCTCAGATAATTGCAACAGATGGTCGGTAATTCTTTGGAAATTTTGGGTTTCCATATTTTATTTCTCCCGTTTATGTTTATTTGATACATTTATCTTTGCTATTGACATTGTACCACAAATTGAAACAGTGTTTAATAATAAATGTAAACGTTTACTAATGATATTTCAATTGGGAGGCGAAGATTCAAAATGGCGGATTCTAGTACTGCAACAGAAAAGAAAAGCTGGAAAGCGACAGCTTCCGTATCTCTGACCAATTATTTGGATTCTGGTTCGATTGTTGCCGGAGCAAGCGGCCTGACACTTTGGGCCAAGCAATTAAATCTCAGCAGTCTTCAAGTTGGTCTTCTTGGGGCCATCAGCGCGAATGCATTTGGCTCGGCTATTGGGGCTCTGATTGGCGGACGTTTGGCGGACAAGTATGGTCGTAAATTCATTTATACTTATAACATGCTTGTGTACATGCTCGGCGTTCTGATTATCATGTTCTCGATGAATTTTCCAATGCTGCTGATTGGATTCTTTATCACCGGAATTGCCGTTGGCATCGGTGTTCCGGCTTCCTGGACCTATATTTCTGAGATCTCGGATGAATCTAATCGGGCAAAGCATATCGGTGTTTCCCAATTCGCCTGGTCCTTGGGTCCTGCCATTATCTTCATTCTCGGGATTATTTTCTCGCCGCTCGGCCTGCTCGGTAATCGAATTATCTTCGCTTCATTATTTATTGTTGCTTTTATTGCCTGGATGTTGCAAAGACAATTGAATGAATCGAAAATATGGGAAGAAGAGAAGAAAAAACAGGCTGAAGCCGCTAAAACAGGGAAAGGGAAATCGTATCATCCGTATAAACAGCTTTTTGCAAACGCTGTCAGCTTGAAATCACTTTTATTTTTGGTCGGTGTGTATATGTTCTGGAATTTGGTTGCCGGCGCCATGGGTTTCTTCATGCCGTTTGTTTATTCGACAGTCGGAGGCCTGACCAATCTTCAGGCGAACCTCCTGCAGGCAGTCCTGTGGATTTTTACAGCTCTGGCAACCTATGCGATATTCGTACCCCTTGGGGATAAAGTGAGTCAGCGCGGATTGTTTTTCGTGGGAGCAGCACTGGCACTCTTTTCTTGGATTGTACTGACTTTCGCTGGCATGAACTGGGCAGCCCTTTGGATCTTTGTTGTGACTTGGGGAATTTCTGCTGGTATCGGTGCTCAGGCATTCTACGCCTTATGGGCAACGGAGTTGTTTCCAACAAAAGTACGCGGAGCGTCTCAGGGAATTATGTTCTTCCTTGTCCGCGGCAGTGCCGGTATATGGTCCATTATTTTTCCAACCATCTTGACGTCACTTGGTTTCAAAGTTGCCGGAACTTTTATGATCGTTTTGCTGCTCCTCTCGCTCTTGATTGGTGTGATTTGGACGCCAAAAACCAGAGGAAAATCACTGAAACAGATTTCGAAGGAACGCTACGGTACGACTATTGATGATTGAAAAAAAGGTCCAGCTGATCGTTTTCAAACAAGAGGACAGATTGGTAATTTAGAGGTGAGGGTTACATGAATCATTTTATCGCAATTGATATCGGTGCTTCCAGTGGGCGGCTTATCCTAGGCATAAAAAATGAAGAGAATAAGCTGGAATTAAAAGAGATTCACCGCTTTGTCAATGGTTTTACGAAGGAAAATGGGCATGATCGCTGGGCGATCGATCACCTGATCCAGGAAATATTCATTGGGCTCGAAAAGGCTAAAAAACTGGGAGTTGAAAAGGCAAAAGTCGGTATCGATACATGGGCGGTGGATTATGTGCTCCTCGGGATGGACGGGCATAAGATTCAGAACCCGATCAGCTACCGGGATGAGCGGACCCATCACGCAATCGATGAACTGACACTTGACTTACCGAAGGCGTACATCTATAAAAAAACCGGCATTCAATTTCTGGAACTGAACACCTTATATCAATTGTACAAAGAGAACAAAGAAGACTTGAAAAAGACAGACCGAATTTTGATGATTCCGGATTATATCGGTTATGTTCTGACAGGGAATGCCGTAACAGAAGTGACGAATGCATCGACCACACAAATGCTGAATTTGCGTGAGGGATTATTTGATCAGGATCTTCTGGCAAAAGTGAATGTTTTTCCTGAACAATTTCCGAAATTAGTCGAGTCCGGCACATTTCTGGGACCGATTCGGCACAAATGGCGTTTGCAGTATCAGATTCCCGATTGCGAGGTGATTACGGTCGCAACTCATGATACCGCTTCTGCAGTCATCGGTACCCCAGGTGAGGGTAATGATTGGGCTTTTCTCAGCTCAGGCACTTGGTCTCTACTCGGAAAAGAGTTAAATATTCCCGAGAACGGGACTGAGGCTTTTAAAGAAAATTATACGAATGAATGGGGAGCCTACGGGACTTATCGTTTTTTGAAAAACATCATGGGATTATGGATTGTGCAAAGCATCCGGCGAGAGCAAGGTGATAAATATTCTTTTGCGGAAATGGCCGAACAAGCAGAAAAGGTCGAGCCATTCCAACAATTTATCAATATCAATGATGACCGGTTCAGTAATCCGAGCAGCATGATCGCCGAATTACAGGCCTATTGCCGCGAAACTGGGCAAAAGGTCCCTCAAACAACCGGAGAATTGGTGAGCGCGACCTATTGCAATCTTGCTCTCTTTTATGCAAATGAGCTGGATAAATTGGAGAAGATTGTGAAGCAGCCCATTCATGTGCTCCATATTGTCGGCGGCGGTAGTCATGTCGATTTCTTGAACCAGATGACGAGTACATTGGCTAATCGTGTGGTGAAAGCAGGACCTTCAGAAGCCACTGCCGTCGGAAATCTCTTGGTTCAAATGATCGCTGCTGGTGAAGTCAAAGATCTGAATGAAGCACGCCAACTGATTGCCCATTCGTTTAAAATTAAGAGCTATTTTCCAGAGAATAAGAATTACAAGGAAATCTTTGAAAAATATCAAGCATTTCTTCGCTTAAGGGAGGCGATCTCGTGAAGAGGATCGGACAAATCATGTATTTGTACAAAGAATCCTACGATGAGTATCAGAAACGGCATGCAGAATTATGGCCGGAGATGAAGCAGACGCTGAAGGAATACGGGGCGACCAATTACTCCATTTTTCTGAACGAAGAAAATGGTGAGCTGTTTGCTTATCTGGAAGTGCCGGATGTTGAAAAATACAATGAAATTGCATCAACCGCTATTTGTAAGAAATGGTGGGCTTATATGGAACCGTTGATGAAAACCCATTCGGATAATAGCCCGGTGGCTCTGGACTTAAAAGAAGTATTTCATCTCAATTAAAAAACAGGAGGTATCATTCGATGAACGAGACAAAAGTAACTCAAGCTTATGAACTGGCGAAGGAACGTTATGCTGATATCGGGGTCGATACAGAAAAGGCTTTGGAGACATTGAAGAAGGTAAAATTGTCCGTGCATTGCTGGCAAGGCGATGATGTATTAGGATTCCTGTTTCCGAATCAGGATCTGACAGGCGGTATTTCTGTCAGCGGCAATTATCCGGGACGTGCGCAATCTGCTGAACAATTGAGAGCGGATTTGAGTCAGGCGCTGTCGCTGATCCCTGGCAAGCATAAAGTGCAGCTGCACAGCATTTATGCCGATACAGATGAAAAAGTCGATTTGGATCAGTTGGAACCGCGTCATTACCAATCATGGGTGGACTGGGCAAAGCAAGAAGGCGTTGGCCTAGACATGAATGGGACTTTCTTCTCGCATCCGAAATCAGCAGACGGTTTTACACTCTCTCATCCGGATAAAAGTATTCGTGATTTTTGGATCGAAGTTGGGAAACGTAGCCGCAAGATTGCGGAATATTTCGGTAAGGAATTGGGTCAGCAATCCGTGAACAACTTCTGGCTTCCTGACGGCTATAAAGACAATCCGATTGACAAATTGTCACCGCGGTTGCGGCTGCTCGATTCGCTTGACCAGATTATGGAAGAAAAAATGGATGAAAAAAATACGATTGAAGCCGTTGAAGGTAAGTTGTTCGGCACTGGGGTCGAATCCTTTACGGTGGGCTCACATGAATTCTATGAGGCCTATGCCCTGACTCGTGGAAAATTATGGACGATTGATGCCGGTCACTTCCACCCGACAGAAGATGTATCGGATAAATTCTCGGCCTTCCTGCCCTTTGGCAAAGGATTGATGCTTCACGTTTCCCGTCCAGTACGTTGGGACAGCGACCATGTGGTGATCCTTGATGACGCGCTCATTCGGATCACGCGCTCACTGGTTAGAGATAATGAATTGAGTAAAACAAATATCGGTTTGGATTTCTTCGACGCCACCATTAATCGCCTGGCGGCATGGGTGGTCGGATCCAGAGATACACTGAAGGCGCTGCTGATGGCTCTTCTGGCACCGATTGAGGATCTGAAGAAGGCTGAGCTTGATGGCGATTATACGAAACGGCTCGCCGTAACCGAAGCGCTCAAGTTTTATCCATTCGGCGCAGTTTGGGATTATTATTGCCTGCAGAATGAGGTTCCAGTCGGAGCGGATTGGTTAAATGAAGTCCGCCGTTATGAAAAAGGCGCCTTATTGAATCGCTAATTAATTAATGGATCAGAAAGGATTATCGACAATGACAAAATTTATTGATTCACCCTATATTAAGGAATTTTCGAAGATCACTTTTCGTCTATTCGCTCACGGTTGGGATGAACGCAATGGGGGAAACGTCAGCTACCGGTTGACGTCTGAAGAGGTCGAACCGTATGAAGATACCAAACAAGTATTAAGAAATATTCCGATTGCCTTTGATGGAAAAGAGTTGGCCGGATTATATTTTCTCGTTACCGGTACGGGCCGTTATTTTAAAAACGTGATTGATTTCCCGCAGCGTGATGCTGGTTTAGTTCGAATTGCGGAAGACGGCAAGAGTGTCGATCTGCTCTGGGGATTTAATGACGGAGCGAGCCCGACCAGCGAATTTCCTACCCATCTGATGGGTCACAAGATTCGCTTGAAACAAAATGATGAGCAACGCGTGATCATGCATTGCCATCCAACCAACCTCATTGCCATGACTTTTACACAGAAATTGGATGAGAAGGAGTTTACAAAGATTCTATGGAAAATGCAGACTGAATCTCTGGTTGTTTTTCCTGAGGGTGTGGGCATTCTTCCTTGGATGGTACCGGGAACGATTGAAATCGGGATGGCAACGGCTGCCAAACTGGAAGACTTTCGAGCGGTAATCTGGCCGCAGCATGGATTGTTTGCTTCCGGCACCTCGATCGACGAAGCATTCGGGCTCATTGAGACCATCGAAAAAGCGGCACAAATCTGGTCGATTATTCAGCAGCAAGGAGGCAAATTTGAACAAACCATTTCGGATAAAAATTTAAGCGATCTGGCTAAATCCTTTCATGTGACTCCGCGGGAAGGTTATCTGGATGTTTGATAAATCGGCCAAACAAAGAAAATGAATACGTCAGGTAAAAGATATCGGAACGTCAGTTAGGGACATTTTTTAGCGGCTTCATTCAGAATTTAGCGGATGAAGTCTTTTTTTGTAGCTAAAAAAACAAAGATTCTTTATCTGCGATTATCTTGATTGTTGTGATAATATTTCAATGATATGATAGATGTTAATCACAAATCTTTGTGCCTGGCTTTTATCACCATTTGATTTTAAAAATCATCTGCTAAATATAATTCGTCGAGGAAGAAGGGTAATTCATCTATGCTGGCTTTTGAAAGATATGAAGGGATCAAATCCGAACTTTTGCGTGAAAAAAAGGTCTTTGTATCGGCACTTGCGCTTTCGTTTAACGTCACAGAAGAAACCATCCGGCGTGATCTGGAGAAGATGGAGCAGGAGGGAGTGTGCACACGCATCTATGGAGGCGCCTTTCTCAACACGCATACAAATGAAGAAATTTCGTATAAAGAACGCAATACCTATAATCAGAAAGAAAAACAATATATTTCTCGGAGAGTCTCGCACCTGATCAAGGATGGCGATTCATTAGTCGTCGATTCGTCCTCGACAACCTTAACAGCCATTCATGAACTCTATAAACAGAAAAAAAATTTGACAATCCTGACAAATTCTATCGAGGCCTTGCGCCTCGGCTCGACAAATGATCAGCAGATTATCTCAACAGGAGGAATTCTGCGGCCGCTCTCCTATTCGCTGGTTGGTGCGCATGCGATTACGACATTGAATCAGTACAATGTCGACACGGCAATCATTGGCTGTAAAGGAATTACTTTGACCGAAGGGATCACTGAATCTAATAATTATGATTTAGATGTCAAAAAAGTGATGATTGAGCGCGCGAGTAAAGTGATTGTTGTCGCTGATCATGACAAATTTGATCGTGTTTCTCTATTGAATCTGCTGCCCTTGAACATGATCGATTATCTTGTAACGGACATGAAACCGGCTAATGATTGGCTGGACTTTACGCGTGAGAACCAGATTGAATTAATTTATTAAGTCCCTTTATTTTACCTGATTTTGTGTGGGTTGAAAGCAATGAATTATCAATGGTCTTCTCAAAGAGGGTGGAGTCTATACTTGTATTCTGGAATGTTTTATTTCCGGTATTATTGATTTTTGCCAGCGGTTATTTATTGCAAAAGATTTTCCATCTGGATATTAAGCCCATCTCGACTTTAGCGGTTTATCTGCTCTTGCCTCTGCTTGTTTTTAATACGTTTTACACGGAAGCCATTGATCAGAGCTTCTTGTATGTCTTTTTGACAGCCATTATCATCATGCTCGTCCTGATTGTGATTGTTCTTTTGATTGGGAAAATCTTTCGTTTTAGTAAGTCAGATATCAGTGTCCTGATGCTTTCAACGGTTTTCCCAAATAGCGGCAATTTTGGGATCCCAGTCGTTTTATTCGCTTTTGGACATAAGGCGCTCCTCTATGGAATGCCAATCATGATCATCCATAACGTGTTAATGGGGACGTTCGGTGTTTATTTTGCTGCAAAAGGCAAAGGCGGCCTCAGAGTCGCCATCCGTACCGTTCTCAGTCAACCAGCCAATTATGCAGTCCTTGTGGGCATTTTCATGGAGCAAATGAATATACATCTTCCGGCAACGATTTATCAGAGTACGCAGCTTGTCGGAAATACAGCCATTCCGATTATCATGGTTACCCTAGGTATGCAATTGGCTACAGTAAGTCTGAAAAGTGTTCCTCTTGGCCGAATGAGTCTTGTCCTGCTGATCCGTTTGCTTGCATCGCCGTTCATCGCTTGGGGTATCTGCATTCTTTTTCAGCTGAATCCGCTTCTGACAGATGTCGTTGTGCTGATGTCTGCGATGCCGAGTGCGGCCAATACGACTCTATACGCGATTCAATTCAATGCTCAGCCTAAATTTGTGTCGAGTTGTACATTGATGACCACCTTGGTAAGCATTTTGACGCTGACCATTGCTTTGAATATTTTAATGTAACCGCTCCTTTTTTTATTTTCACTGGGGATTTCGGAAACAGTGGAGTAGGCTTCGTTGCAACCGCAGGGGGGGCTGTCGATCACGGGTGATCGGCAGCGGCACCTGTTTTTTATTTGTGCGGACAGAACGGCGTAGCTATCATTTGTGAAAAAATATCAGAATAGTAAGTTAATAAAAAACTGTGTGAGAAAATCCGGCTCGATTGTGTTAGAATATCTTACATATAAGTCAATCTCATTGTACTGGAAATACCTGATAGAATAAGGGAAAATTAATTAAAAGAATTATTAAAAATTATTTTAAAAAGAAGTGCAGAAACCTTGCATCTTTTCCTCTGAAGCGGGTATACTATAAATGTTGAAAGCGTTATCAATTCTAAAGAGGTGCATGAAACATGATGACAATTATCGGGATTTTTGGTACGGTCTGTACGGTATTGCCGATGGTCGCAGCAGTTATCTGGGATAAATATAAAACCAATCATATTGACAAGGCTAACGGATTTTCATGAATCTGCAGCTAATCGCAATAGCTTGAAAAAAGAGCCGTCATTCTTTTAACGGCTCCTTCTCTTTTTGTGAAAAGGTCCACCAATCAGTTCTCGAATGAGACTGACTGGTGAACCTTTTTTGTACGTTAAGAAAGCATAAAAAATTGAAGAGGAATTAAGTATAAGAAAAACTAAGGCGCAGCCGGCATTCAAAGGACTTGGCTACGACAAGTTTTTCTAATCAGATAAAAATCAGTAGCAGATGACCGCTCCAACAATGATTAACAGAATGAAAAGAACAACAATTAACGCAAATCCATTGCCCTCATTGCCGCCGTATTCCGGTATGCCTCCAGCCGGTACGCCATTCTCACAAGAATCACCCATACATGGGCACCTCCAATTCTCTCAGTGGTGTATTATATGCAGGGCGGCTCTGCTTGCGATTAGATTTACGAAACTCTCCGAAATTCATGCCCAGAAGTTGAACAATAGGATCAGCAGAAAGGCCGTCAGAAACAGGAAAAGGAAGAGGCTATCGAGCGGGCGCAATTGGAGACGGAATAGTTTTGTTCGGCCCTCATCTCCGTGATAACAACGGCATTCGATCGCATTGGTCAATTCAAAAGCGCGCCTGAAAGCGGACATGAAGAGCGGGAGAATAATAGGGAAATAGGATCGCAGACGTTTCACGATTCCACCCGTTCCGATATCCGCTCCGCGAGCTTTCTGAGCTTCGATGATGCGATCAATCTCTTCGGCAAGTGTTGGGAGAAAGCGGAGAGTGATCATCATCACCATGGCAAGCTCACCGACCGGGAGATGGATTTTTTTCAATGGGCTGAGTAATTGCTCCATTCCTGCGGTTATCGCATTGAGCGAGGTCGTATAGGTAATCAGCGAGCTTCCGGCAATTAAGATGGTCAATCGAATGGCCAGACTGATGCCGACCTGCAGTCCCGCTGTACTGATATGAATAAAATAGAAATGGAAAAGAACAGGTCCGGACACATAAAAAATATTGATAAAGGCTGAGAAAAGAATCACTGGAAGCATCGGTCGGACCGCGTGCAAGACTCTCAGCGGAGAAAGCCCGGCACAGATGATCAGACCAATAAATAAAAGCACAAGGGCAGCCAGGCTGGAACGGCTTCTTGAGAGGAAGACCAAGATCATAAAGAGAAAAGTGATCACAATCTTCAGACGCGGATCGAGCCGGTGCATGATAGAACGGCCCGGCAAATATTGGCCAACGGTTATGTCACGGCTCATTCGAACGGCCGCCTCTCTTTGAAAAGTCTGAGGATCTCCTGCTCTGCCTGATCGAGTGTCAGTGCTTCAGTCGATACAGGATAACCTGCCTGCTGCAGTTGTTCAAGAACGCGGGTTATCTGCGGGACGTCAAGGCCCAGTGCATGCAGCTTATTTGCCTGTGCAAAAATTTCCCGGGTACTGCCGTACATGGCTGCTTGTCCATCCTGAAGGACGAGGACATGACTCGCGCGCTGAGCAATCTCTTCCATGCTATGTGAAACGAGAATGATCGTTCGTCCGGTCTGCTGCCGATAAGCGTCAATTTGTGCATAGAGCTGATCACGACCGTCCGGATCCAGACCCGCTGTCGGCTCATCCAGAACAAGAACCTGAGGATTCATAGCGATGACGCCGGCAATAGCCACGCGCCTCATTTCTCCGCCGGAGAGCCGGAATGGGTTGCGGTCTGAATAGGAAGCATTCAGGCCGACAAATGAGAGCGCCTCGCCTACGCGCTGATCAATCTGTTCTTTATCCAATCCGATATTTTTTGGCCCGTAAGCAATATCTTTAGCGACGGTATCTTCGAAAATTTGCATTTCCGGGTATTGGAAGACAACGCCGATCTGAAAACGGATCGAACGAATTTGCGCTGGATTCTGCCAGATGTTCTTGCCATCCAGCCAGATACTGCCCTCATCCGGGCGAAGAAGGCCATTCAAATGGCGAATTAAAGTTGATTTTCCGGAACCGGTATGACCGATGATCCCGAGATAGTCGCCATTTTCAATCGTCAAAGACAGATGATTCAAGGCCTTTTTCTCAAATGAAGTTTTTTTACTGTACGTATAAGAGATGCCGCGAAGCTCAATCCGTCCCATTTTTGGCCTCCAATGCTGACCGCAAGGCTTGGACACATTGTTCCACGTTAACGATCGACGCGGGCAAAGCGATTCCTTTTTCCCACAAGCGCCGGGCGAGCTCGGTGACCTGGGGTACATCGAGGTGGAGTGCCCTTAGAAGCTCTGAGTGGCTGAATACATCGGCAGGCGAGCCATCGAGTGCGATCTGTCCTTGGTCCAGAATAAGGAGGCGCTGCGCCGCCGCTGCTTCTTCCATGAAATGGGTGATTAGTATAATCGTGATTCCAAGCTCGCGGTTTAGTTGGTGCAGCGTCTTCATCACTTCTCGGCGTCCTTCTGGATCGAGCATCGAGGTCGGCTCATCCAGCACGAGACATTCCGGCTGCATGGCAAGTATCCCGGCAATGGCCACACGCTGTTTCTGGCCTCCGGAGAGATTGAAGGGGGATTGATGCCGATAGGCGTACATATCGACAGAGTGAAGTGCCATGTCGACTCGTTCTCTGATTTCCTTTCGATCCAGACCGAGATTCTCCGGCGCGAAGGCGACATCTTCTTCGACAATCGTCGAGATAATCTGATTATCCGGATTTTGAAAAATCATCCCGACACGCTGACGAATAGCCAGCTTCTGCTCTTCATGACAAGTATTCATGCCGTCAATCAGCACTTCTCCTGAGGACGGGATCAGCAGGGCATTCAAATGTTTACCCAGCGTTGATTTTCCACAGCCGTTCGGACCGAGAATGGCAAGAAACTCTCCTTGATTAATTTGCAGATTAATGCCGTTCAGAATCCAGGTTTTTTGGTTCTCTTGATGCAAATATTGAAATTTTAAGTCATGGATTTGTATCAATGCAGTCATACACCTCTCTCCCTTGCCAGTTACTCACGGCAATAGCAGCTTCAAGCGTATGATCCGCTAGGGCAAAGCCGCTTTTTGTAGATATTAGAAAAACTTGGCGTAGCCAAGTCCTTTGAATGCCGGCTGCGCCTTAGTTTTTCTTATACTTAATTCCTCTTCAATTTTATATACTTTAACGTATAAAAAAGGTTCGGACAGAAAATAACTGTCCGAACCGATCATACAATGTTCGTTAAATTTTGGAAACCCCTTTGTTGGAGTCAAAAACTTCCAAACCTTTCTTCAGCGGGGCGTATAAAATAGTCACGATGATGACTGTTGAGACGGCATTAATTGCTGTCGCCGGAAGACTGGCAAAAGAACCGATTGCTGCTGCCGCAAAAGCACTGCCTGAAATGAGCAGGGTAATCCATCCGTGAATAAATTCAAGAATGATTTTGGAAATCCCGGCGATGAGGGCGATGATGAAAATATACTGGACTTTATCCTTGTGTTGGAAGAGTCTAAACAGACCCGCAACAATGGCCGCAACGATAAAAGCTAAAAGAACAGTTACCGGAGAGGTGGAAGCATAGCCGCTGGTTAGATCAAAGAACCCCAGACCGATTGCTCCCGCCAGACCGCCGCGTACGCCGCCGAGCAGCAGGACAGACAAAACGAGCAATGAATTTCCAAAATGGATGAAAGGTGCACCGACAGCTGCTGGGAGCGGGATTCTCATGACGGATATGCCTAAGTAAGTAATGGCAGCAAACAAGGCCACGAGAACGATATCGCGGACACCTACAGATTTTTTTTCCTGACTCACTAATAATTCCTCCTAAAAAAATAAAATTTGATAAATTCGATAAAACCTAGTAAATTACAAGGAAATGATTTGCTTTAAATCATACTACCAATCCAGAGGGCTGTCAACGCTGTGAATGAGCGAGGTCTTTCCGCTGCCTGACTTGTCGGGATTTTCATAGGGGAGATGCATGAATAACCTTCGCCAAGCAGATATTATGACAAGATTCCCTGTATTTTGTACACTAAGAGTTGAGAAATACGAATAAGGAGGGGTATGGCAATGGCAGATAAAAAAGTATTAATGATCACGAAACAGGTATGTCCGTACTGTGATCGGGCGAAAGCGGTATTAAACGGCGCATTGGACGGCAGGTACAACGATCAAATTGAAAGGTTTGTTCGTGAAGATGACGAGAAGCGTTTCAATGAATTACAGGAGAAGTATCAGTTCATGACCGTTCCGACCTTTATTGATCGGCAGACGGGCAAGGTGCTTAGCGACTCCAAGGAAGAAACCATTACCCAGTTTATGAAGGAAGCCATCGGCTGACTCGCGATGCCGGGTTTGAAAAGGAAGGATGGACAAAAGCCCATCCTTCCTTTTTCAGATCATCGCGCATTTTCCCAATGATTAAGCAAGTTTAAGATTTAAGGTGTAGATTGAAATCTAATAAAAATATCCTTTCCTATCGTTGCAAAATTCGGTAGGATGGAGATATGGTCTTTCAATTTATCTTGGGGAGATAGCTGAATGAATTCTGTAGCATGGTTGATTGAAACTTTTTTGCATATTGATAAATTTCTGCTTCAAATCGTTAATCAATATGGTACGTGGACTTACGTGATCCTTTTTTGCGTGATTTTTATTGAGACAGGACTCGTCATCTGTCCGTTTTTACCAGGGGATTCCCTCTTATTTGCCGCCGGTGCGATTGCCGTTCATAACAGTTCCGGCATTAATCTTGGACTGCTGATTCTGCTGATCATTCTGGCGGCGGTGCTTGGTGACACGCTGAACTATTGGATCGGCCGTGAACTCGGCCTGACGCTGCAGAATCATCACCTGTTCAAAAGGCTGATCAATGCGGAAAAAATGGAAAAAGCGGAAGCCTTTTTTAACCGATACGGCGGTTTTGCCATTTTTCTCGGCCGCTTTATTCCGTTTATTCGAACCTTTATCCCGTTTATCGCTGGAGGGAGCAGGATGCACTATCCGTTCTTCCTTTTTTATAATATACTCGGCGGAGCGGTCTGGTCAGTGGCAGGCCTGCTTGCCGGCTATTTTTTCGGGAGGATACCGCTGATCAAGGAACATTTTTCAGCAATCATGCTGGCAATTGTCTTCATCTCCGTGCTGCCGGTTCTCTTCGTTTGGCTGAAAAATAGGTTTGGCGGGAAATTGTCCGACGATTGATAGGTGCTGGCAAGAAAAAAGATACCCTGCTCGGGGTATCTTTTTTCTAACATCTATTTTTTCGCTAAATAAAAGCCGGCAGATGATGTCTACCGGCTTTTTGCGGTGCGCGATGTTTAATTAGATGCCCAGAAAATAGCGAGCGAATAGTGCGGCACAGGCTCCGCCAAAGAAAGGGGCGATACCCGGCACAATAATTCCGTATTGCCAATCGTTATTTGCTTTACCGCCGGGAATAGGAAGAATTGCGTGCGCGATACGCGGCCCCATATCACGAGCGAGGTTCATCGCAAATCCGGTCGGTCCACCCATGCCCATGCCGATCGCCCAAACAAGCAGTCCAACAGCAATTGGAACAATGCCTGGTGTATGAATGCGGGCAATGGCAAGAATCGATGTGATAAAAATGAACGTATCGATAAATTCGACAAAAAAATTACGCGGCAAATTGCGCACATTGGGATTTGTTGAGAAAATATTTCTGATTTTAACGCGATCGATTTCAATAGAAGCTTTGAATTGATCGTAATAGGCGATGTAAACGATAATTGCACCGAAAACACCACCAAGTACTTCAGCAATACTGAGCGGAATCACATTGGCCCATGGAATATTTCCAAGAACAGCCTGGGCGACAACCATTGCAGGATTGATGGAGACATTCCCAAAAATAAAAAGCGAAATCGTGATGCCGAATCCCCATGTCGTGATGGCGAATATATGGCCGGATCCTTGATATTTAGAGGTTTTCAATACCTCACAACAGTGTACGCCTACACCAAAGACAATCATTAAAGCTGTTCCCAAAAATTCCGCAATTAATTGGTGCATCAATTTAAACTTCCCCCTGATAAATGTTTTACAGAATGAGTATATAGAGATTTGAAAGACGCTTCTTAACCGAAATGTGGTGAAGATTTAACCGAATTTCATAGAACGCGCTTACAAAATGCACATTCTTTGACATGTTATTGCAGACTTCGACACAATTTCCAATAAATAACTGTGGCTGTAACAACTTTGTCACTTTTTCAGCGGCTTAGATTTGATATACTCCTTTAAGTGAAGCATGATAATTAGCCCACATATTTGTGGAAGGAGCCCGATTTATTTTGGAACAGATTTGTTTTTCTTTTGCATCTACAGATGAGGAGTTATCTGACAAGTCTTCCAATGATAACGTATTGCTTCTGCCAATTCTTGATGACGTCGTGTGGGTGACAGACCATGGCACACATATCGTCAATCATGCGAATATTTGTCTGCTGCACGGCAACTGCAAAAAACTGTCTGCACGTACAGCGATGGATGAAGTTCTTTTCATTCGCTTGCCGGCAAATTATATTGAAGGTTTTCTGCAGCAGGGATTAACCGGTAACGAAGATTTGATCTGGAAGATCGATGATCAATTGCAGCCTATTAAGGAATTAATGATTCATGAAGTCACTCTGAGAAATGATGAAGAGGCCATCCTTTTGCTGAACTATTTACTTCATAAGGTGATGCGGCAAACAGGTACAGGCTCCTTGAAATTTATAAAAAAACATTTCACTGAAAAAATCGATGTCCGCGCTTTAGCAGAAATGGAGCATTATACCCCTTCCTATTATTGTGACTGGTTCAAACGGAAAATGCGCATGACGCCTCTGGAATACATTCATTATTTGCGGATTCACCGGGCGAAGGAGCTGCTTCAGGATTCGAAACTCAGTATGCTTTCCATCTCCTATCAGCTCGGTTATGAGTATAATGCTTCCTTCACGCGGATGTTCAAAAAATATGAGCAAATCTCGCCTTCCGAATATCGAGCAGCGCTGCAAAATTCCACATTGGCACTGAAAGAAAAATGACCGGCCTTAACCCGCGGCTGTTCATATGCTAAACTAGTAAGCATATGAACGGCCGACAGAGGGGGAAGAAACGGTGATTACAACAAAAATTCCGGTTCGTTTTGCAGACTGCGACGGTATGGGTCATGTTAATAACGCGGTCTATTATACTTATTTTGAAGAAGGAAAACGGGAAATTTTCCAATGGTTTACGCCCGATCTGCGTCTCGATGATTTTCACGTGATCGTGGCTTCGACCCATTGTGATTATATCCATGAGATTAGCTACGGGGAAACAATCACTGTTTATACCTGGATTAGCACGGTATCCCGCTCCAGCTTTGATGTGGAGCATGCGATTGCGGATGAAGCGGGTCATTGGCATGCGCGCGGCCGTGTGACGATGATTGGCTATGATTACACGACGAAGAAGGCTGTTCCGCTGTCAGAGAACATCAAAGAGGTCTTAAACCGGCACCGAGCAGCTCCGGATCAAGCGCCGGCACTTCGTCAGATCCGTTTCGCCGAGGCATCACCGCAGCGTTCCTAATGAAATTTTTGCTTTTTTTAAGCAACAAGAAAGCGATAAATTCAGACTGAAAAAACAAGCAGCATCCCAACATGGGGCGCTGCTTGTTTGCGATCATCGTTCTTTATAGAATCGGCGACATCAGCCGCGAAATCGATTCTTTAAAGCGTATCTTCATCGGACGATTGCGATAATCCTTCATCGTTAATTCTTTGGAAAGCTTGATATCCTTCAGGAAAATCGCTGCCAATTCACAGGCTGTTGCTTCATTGTAGATAAAGGCATTCACCTCAAAGTTCAGGCTGAAACTCCGATAATCAATGTTTGACGTTCCAACCGAAGCCAAACGTCCGTCAACAACAATGGTTTTTGCGTGCAAGAATCCATTTTGATAAAGGAATACCCGAGCTCCGGCCTCTAGAAGTCCGCCAATATTAGAATAGGTCGCCCAATAAACAAAGGGATGATCCGGTTTGTTCGGAATCATGATCCGGATATCGACATTCGAGAGCGAGGCAATTGAAATGGCGTTCAATAGGCTATCATCGGGTATCAGATAGGGCGTTTGAATATAGACATAGTCTTTAGCTGAAAGAATCATTTTAATAATCGCATTCTTGATCTGCTCCCAGCGGCGATCGGGTCCACTGGAGACAATCTGCACGCCGACATCGCCGTAATGCCGCAAATCATCCAGATGATAATATTCCTGAAAGGGTACCTTTTCGCCGGATGCCTGACGCCAGTCGAGCAGGAAGCGGGCCTGAATGCTATTCACTGACCCGCCGATAATCCGCAGATGCGTATCGCGCCAATAACCGTATTTCGCATTCAAGCCGAGATATTCATCACCGACATTAAATCCGCCAATATACCCAATCAACCCATCAATGATGACGAGCTTACGGTGATTGCGATAGTTAATTCGCATATTCAGAAGCGGCAATCGGCCCGGGAAAAAGGTCTGAAATTTTCCGCCGCACCTAACCAATTGCCGGGTCAGCTTCTTGGAGAGCTGGCGCGATCCCTCGTCGTCCACAAGCAGACGGACCGTCACTCCTTGACGAGCTTTCTCCGCCAGCGCGTCAATAATTTCGTGACCGAGAAAATCGCTGCGGAAGATATAGTATTCGATATGAATATGGTGCTGAGCATTGTGAATATCCTCCAGTAGCTGGCGAAACTTATGCTCGCCGTCGGTGTAAATATCGAGTTTGTTATTCAGTGAAAGGGGGGCTTCATCATTATTCAGGTTCATATAGATCAAGCCATGATAGTCCCTAAGGATCGGTTGAGTAAACGGAGCGCTCTTGTCACGGATCGCTTGCATTTGTCCGGCAACTCTTTCTTTCGTTCGCTCATGAACCAGATGATCCCATTTGAAAATTTTCCTTCGGCTCAGATTCTGGCCGAAGATTAGATAAAAAAAGAAACCAACAATCGGAATGAAATTTAGAATCATCAGCCAAGCCCATGTTGAACTGACACTCTTTCGTTCGAGAAATACGACAGTAAAGCCCAAAAGAATATTCGAAATAATGATAATAGCAAGTAAGACGGTTGTCAGTGTCATTTGTCCACATCCTCTTTGCGCAATGAAGGCCAGCGTACTAAAACATCCGTATTAAGGAAGAAAGCAACATGCGGATTATAAGTGTCCTGCAGCGGATGATTCAAAGGAATAAATGAAAATCCGTCCATCGGCAGGAATCTGCCAAGTGTTGACTATTCTCAGGTGGATGTTAATAGAATTATAAACCTAAAGGGAAGCGGTCTGCTAGTCTGAACCGTTGACCAATAAGGATCAATGGTCAGCCCCTGGAAAATGAAAAATACGTCACTATTCTCAGTTATGGGGCGAAAACGGCTTCAGGTTGGCAATTCACGGACCTAGCAGGCTATAATAAAGTTAGTGTTTTCAAAAAGGTGAGGAATTACCCGCGGATAAGGACTGGGCATTAAATAATAAAAGGACAGCATATTTCTTTGCTGTGCGACGTGGCGGCTTGGCTGCCGTTTTCTGAGGAACAGGATGATCGAGCGGAAGGATGGGATGACAACGTGCTGAAAAAACATGGATCAATCGTTTTTTGGACGGCCGAGTTGCTAGGCCTTGCTTTACTTATTTTCGTATTAACAAAGATAACCTTTATCTTTGTTCCGGTGGTTACCCTGATAACGACGCTTTTTTTCCCAATTCTTGTTGCCGGCTTTCTCTTTTTTCTCCTGAGTCCATTTGTCACTTTATTTGAGAAGTTCAGGCTGCCACGCCCGCTTTGCATTGTGATCCTCTATCTGATCTTACTCAGTCTGATTGTACTGCTCGTCAGTATCGTTGGACCGCCGCTTGGCACGCAGGTCAAGTCGCTGTTCAGTCACTTGCCTGACTATATTACTTATTGGCGCCAGAATATTGAACAATTGGCCGATACGAGAGGCTTCAAATGGTTGATTACCCAGGACTATTATTCGATCGATAAAATTCAGAAAAGCTTACTAAACATGGTCAATGATTACAGCAAACACGCCGGTTCGGGATTTTCCACCTTTTTCAGTGTGATTGTCAACCTGACGTTGACGATTGTTACGGTGCCTTTCATCCTTTTCTATATGCTGAAGGACGGAGATCGACTGCCGCACGCGGTGATGCGTTTCTTCCCGCATCAATACCATCATGAGGTCAGCCATATTCTGGAGGACTTGAACGCGACCCTTTCCTCCTATATTCACGGACTGATCATTGTGGCAAGCTTTGTCGGGGTCACCTCAAGCATTGGTTTCTCGATCATCGGCTTGCCTTATAGTCTGCTGCTGGGGCTGATCGTCGGAGTGACGAATATCATACCGTATATGGGACCGATCCTTGGAGCAACACCGGCCATTATCGTCGCCTTAATGGATTCACCGGTGAAGGCACTCTTTGTCCTTGCCGTGATTGTCATCGTCCAGCAATTAGATGGCCATTTAATCTCCCCACTTGTCATGGGGAAGCGGCTGAATACGCATCCACTGACGATCATTGTGCTTCTTCTTGTTTCAGGCAAATGGATTGGCCCGCTGGGAATGATTCTGGCGGTCCCGGTCTATGCCATGATTAAAACGGTGATTATGCACCTGATCCGTCTGCTCCGTCTGAGAAAGCAAAGCAAGGACGATTCGTTGATCAAAGATTAGCTTTCAATCCTCTCGTTGGTGACTTTCCCGCAGCGACCGAGTCAGGGCAATGAATTGCTTCATTGCCGGATTATTATTTTTCTTCAGATGAGCCATCGAAAGTACGGCAGGAAGAGGATGGTTTTCAATATCGCGATAGACCACTTCAAGGTTAAACAGTTTCTCCGCGGTGGATGGAACGACACCAATTCCGATGCCGGAAGAGACCAGACCGACGACCATTTGATACTCCGTGGCCTCCTGGACGATTCGCGGGGTAAAGCCGACCGACTGAAACAAAGAAAGAAATTCATCGTATAAGCCCGGCCATATTTCCCGGGAAACCACGATAAACGATTGATCGCGCAGATCCTCAATCTGTATTTTTTCTTTGCAGGCGAGTGGGTGGTTTTTCGGCAAAGAGAGTGCAGCAAAGCCGCGTTTGACGGGTTCAACATCGATCAGTGAGTTACTGACTGGTGGATGGAGCAAACCAATATCGATCCGTTTGTCAATCAACCCCAGAATCTGGTCCGGTGTGGATAATTCATGAAGAATGACCGACACATCTGGAAACATCTTGCGATATTCGCGGATAAATTCGGGTAATATATCATAAGTAGCCGAACCGACAAATCCGATCACGAGTCTGCCAAATTCACCGCGCTGGGCACGCTGGGCGGTATCGATCGCCTGGTTCAGCTGCGATAACACGCGTCTCGCCTCAGTCAAAAAGAGTTCGCCGGCCGTTGTGAGTTCGACATGGCGCTTATTGCGTTTAAATAAAGCAACATGTATTTCTTCTTCAAACTGCTGAATCTGTTTGCTTAAAGGCGGTTGGGTCATTTGCAGACGGGCGGCTGCCCGGCCAAAATGCAGTTCTTCTGCAACCGTGATGAAATAGATCAGGTGACGGAGTTCCATGGATACTTTTCCTCCTAATTGGATAAGCCTTGTCTTTCTATTATAAATGGTGGCGTTTTCAAAAACAATTAATATATATTATGTATTACACAGTTCTCAATAATATATTTCACAGATGTTTTATAAAGCGGTAAAATGAGAGTAAACACGAGTGTAATGAAGAAAATGTCAATAAATTTGAAGAGAACGGAACAATTACGAGAGATGATGGCTGCCAGCAGAAAACGCTTGATTGTCGATAATAAATGAAGGATTAAAAAAGGAGTGGACTTCAATGGATGAAATCCGTAAGGAAGAGAAGCAGAATGAAACGGAAAAAACAACGACCGGAGCGGAGCTCGTGGTTGATTGTTTGATTAAACAAGGTGTGAAGTATATTTTCGGTATACCTGGTGCGAAAATTGACACGATTTTTGATGTGCTCAAGGATCGCGGACCGGAATTGATCGTTTGCCGTCATGAACAAAACGCCGCCTTTATGGCAGCCGCTGTCGGCCGTCTGACCTGCAAGGCAGGCGTCGTTCTGGTCACTTCGGGTCCGGGAGCATCGAATCTTGCTACCGGTATTGTGACTGCAAATGTTGAAAATGATCCGGTCGTTGCTCTGGCGGGTGCTGTTCCGCGTGAGGATCGCCTCAAACGGACGCATCAATCAATGGATAATGCCGCTTTATTCCAGCCGATCACGAAATACAGTGCTGAGGTCGTTGATCCGAAAAATGTGCCGGAAGTGCTGACCAACGCCTTTCGCGCGGCGGAATCGACTCAGGCTGGGGCCAGTGTCGTAAGTTTTCCGCAAGACGTTCTTGCCGCGCAAACGACGGTCAGTGCATTGGGACCGCTTGAGAGCCCGAAGCTGGGTACCGCATCAGAAGAGGCCATTGACCGCGCTGTGGAAGCTCTGCAGCATGCGAAAATGCCTGTTATCTTAGCAGGCATGCGTGCCAATCGTTTCTCCGTTGTCTCGGCCGTACGATCGCTGCTTCACAAGCTTTCATTCCCGGTTGTCGAAACTTTCCAGGCAGCAGGTCTGATTCCGCGCGATATGGAAGAGCATTTCTTCGGCCGTGTCGGCCTATTCCGCAATCAGCCTGGTGATCTTGTGCTGGATAAAGCGGATGTAATTCTGACGATTGGCTATGACTCGGTGGAATATGATCCGAAATTCTGGAATAAAGACGGCAAGCGGACAATCATTCATCTGGACGAAGTCCGTGCGGATATTGATCACTATTATCAGCCGGCGATTGAATTGGTTGGTGATATTCCATCGACCGTACAGCGAATTAAGGAGAAACTGGCCGTTCTGAATCTTGGCCAAGAGAGTCTGGATTTTCTGGATAAGATGCGCAGTCGCCTGGATTCTCGCGATGAGCCGCCGAAGAAAACAAAAAATAATCGGATTCATCCGCTGCAGCTGATTCATACTTTACGTCAATTGATCGGCGATGAGACAACCGTGACTTGCGACGTCGGTTCCCATTACATCTGGATGGCCCGCCATTTCCGTTCCTACGAGCCGAAAACCTTACTTTTCAGCAACGGGATGCAGACGCTTGGTGTAGCACTGCCTTGGGCAATGGCGGCATCGCTGGTGAACAACCACGCCAAGACGATTTCCATGTCTGGCGATGGTGGATTCTTATTCTCGGCGATGGAGCTTGAGACAGCAGTCCGTCTGAAATTGCCGGTCGTTCATATCGTTTGGCGCGACGGGACCTATGATATGGTTGCTTTTCAGCAGCAGATGAAGTATAAACGCACATCGGGTGTTGATTTTGGAAAGATTGATGTCGTGAAATATGCGGAAGCCTTTGGAGCCAAGGGCCTGCGGGTTCATTCGCCTGAAGAACTGGAATCCGTATTAAAAGAAGGGCTTGACTATGAAGATGGACCGGTGATCATTGACGTGCCGGTCGATTACAGCGATAATGTTGCTCTGGGTAAGAGTCTATTGCCAAACCAGCTCATGTAAATATAAAAAGCAGCATTGCTTATTGAGGACGATTACGGTCTGTAATATTTGAAAGGGGAGATAAAAAGTGAGTAAAGATAGCGGAGAAATTTTCCAGCTTTCGACCATGACGTCACTGCTTGACGGAGTCTATGACGGTGCGATGTCTTACGATGAGATTAAAGCTCACGGAGACTTCGGAATTGGCACCTTTGATCATCTGGATGGCGAGATGATTGGATTTGAGAATCAATTTTACCGGCTTCGCGGCGATGGAACCGCCACACCGCTAAAAGGCGAGGAGATGACGCCTTTCTGTTCACTGACTTATTTTCGCCCGCAGCTGACGAAAAATTATGACCAACCGATGAATAAAGCCGCCTTCGAGGAAGAATTGCATCGACTGGTTCCAAGCGATAATTTATTCTATGCGTACCGGATTGACGGCCTTTTTAAGGAAGTCAGTACGCGGACGGTCGCTTATCAGGAAAAACCAGTGCCGATGACTGAAGCGGTAAAAACGCAGCCTGTTTTTCACTTTAAAAATGTTAAGGGAACGATTGTCGGCTTCTGGACACCGGCCTTCGCGCAGGGCATTGCCGTTTCGGGTTATCATTTTCATTTCATTGACGAAAAGCATCAAGGCGGCGGTCACGTCATGGATTATGTGCTGGATCATGGCAGCGTTCAGATTGATCAAAAAACACACCAGAGTCTGTATACACCTAAGACTGAGGCCTTTCTCAATGCGAATCTGTCCCGGTCAGATTTGGAAAAAGAGATTAAAGTCACGGAAGGATAATTCGATAGAATGAATGAAAAACATCGCGAGTGATTTTACCCGTGATGTTTTTTTGCGTTCATGAATGAGCGAAAGCGCTGTGCAATTTCTGCTTGCTGTATTCAGAAGGAGTGGATTTTTCCTTAGGGACGCGCGTAGATGTTATTCAAATTGAAGTTGCCAATATGGAATAGAGGCCGATAGCAATCAATAAAAAGGATGCGATAAATTCAGAGACTTTTCCTAAATTGGATTGGAGTCCTCTAAAACCCAGCCATTGACCGCCGGCTACGGATACAAAAGAGAAGATGCTGACAAAAAGAGCGACTCCGATCGGCTGCAGATGACTCATTCCTGCACCGAATGAAGTGCCAAGTGCATTGATTGAGAGGGCAATTCCGAGAATGAAAACCTCATTGAAGACGATGATATTATTTTTATCTTTGTCAACGGTGTCAGCCTCCGGGATCGGCGCCGAAGAACGATGCCGCAATGCATCGATCAGACTCCACACCCCAATGAGCAGAATAATCAACCCACCGAAAATATCCGTCAGTGAGGGGGATAAGGTCAAGCCCAGCCATTGTCCAATCAAGAGTGCCACATATGATATGACTAGGGCAATCCCGGCAATCAGCAGATTAGCTGTCCAGGTAATCTTCTTTCCTTTTATTGCGTAAGTTAGACCGACTGCGAAATTATCAATACTGGAAGCGAGTCCAATGAACAGAATCATTAGCCAAGACATTTGCGTCATCCCTTCATTTGTACATTTGCTATTGATCAAGCGAGTCACAAAACTGACCGCCCTAAAGGGCATAGTATGTTAAAATAAAAAAGTGGTTCGCAATATTGCTCTTCCTGAATGTATAGGATGAATTTTCTTTGTGAAAAAATGCAGCCGTTTCCGTGCATCCTCAGATACGTTTCTGGACGACTCTGATGAAAACAGGTGATTGTGTGCAAAGTAGGCAACAGCTTCAAAATAGCTTTGATGGAACAGCATATTATTATTTAAAATACAGAGGTCATTATAGCAACGATTTAATCCGGCTCCTGGCCGAATCTTGCGGATTAAATGGGAAAGGGCGATTGCTTGATCTTGGATGCGGCACGGGCAAACTGACTTTTCCGCTAGCCCGCTACTTTGAAGAATCGGTGGGCATTGATGTCAGTCAGGATATGGTTCAGAAAGCGCAAAGCCAAGCAGAGCTGCTGGGAATGAAAAATCTGAAATGGATTCGCATGCGTTCAGAGGAGCTAACGGAGGATTTCGGCAGCTTCCATCTGATCACGGCGGGAGACGCTTTTCATTGGATGGAACGAGAAAAAGTTCTGCCGCTCTGCTATGATCGGCTGGTTCCTGGCGGGACGCTGGCTTTGGTCGATCAAAGTCATCTGCTTGGCGATTGCGTGCTGCCCTGGCAGCAAACGGTACGGGAAGTCATTGCCCGTTGGTTTGGCACGGAAACGGCTGAACCGCCCCAGTTTGGCGAGACGCATGAACGCCTGCTTCTACGCTCTTCTTTTAGCGGAATTCGCAGTGGAAGGATCAAAACAATGAGAAAAAGAGATATCCATTCGATCATTGGCTATCTGTACTCTACCTCCAAATGCCATAAAACATTTCTGGGAGAGAAAGCACCATTGTTTGAAAAAGATCTCAGCACGCGGCTCAGAGCATTAAATCCGGAGGGGATCTTTGAAGAACCCGTGAGGGAGTATTATATTCTGGCCAATAAACCGCGGGAATCTGCGATTGGGGAAAAGTAAACAGAGTAGAAGGGTCATGAATACTCGGGCCTTATGCGTGAGGTTGATCAATTTTTTAAATCGGAGTTGTTTTTATTGAAATCAAGGACAGACAAGAAACAGGAAGAATCACGGAAAAGAAGTTTCAAGTTTCTTTTTTGGCTGCTTGTCGCAAAGATTGCCTTTATTGCACTCTGCGCGATTGGCGGTATTTGGCTCATTTTTTTCATGACGCATTCCGGAACGGGGAGCAAGAACGAAGTGACTTTTCATCGGGTACTCGGTGGCGGTTATGCCTCTCATGGCAGCCATTTCTGGCTGGCTTCGACCCATGGGATTGTTTCCTATAATGAAAGCCGCTGGAAAAACAAGTCGGTTAAGCCGATACCGCGGCAGACCCGCTTTTTGTCTGTTGAAAATGGCTGGATCCGCATGGAGCGTCATTCCGATCAGGCGGAAGAAATAAATGCGAATGGTAAAAAAAAGGACACTATTCATCTGCCTCAAAACGGATCCGGGATATGGGCGGCGGATTATCACACCCATGAGCTCTATCATCTGTCGGCTTCTGGCGGGGGCTACTTAATCGAATGGTCAACTGAAAACAGAAAGTCATGGCATCACCGGAGTCTGCGCGGGATTCATGGCAAGGTGCGGAAGCTCGCGGTGAATCCCGGAAACAGCCGGATTTTCGCCATCGCGACGACTCAAGGGCTTTATTTAACCTCGGACGGTGGTTCGACTTTTCAGACCTATTTCCGCGGGAAAGAAGTGACAGGCATTGCTTATAATTTCTCTTCACAGCCGTCGCTGCTTGCCGCTTCTTTTGATAAAGAGCAGAAAGAAACTTTTTTATACCATGTCATCCCGGATCAAAGAAAGGCGATCAATTTGGATTTGGATACGATAGCAAATGACCGCGTGACACAAATTCTGACCAGCCCTGTGCATCCGCAGGAATCTGTGGTTCTAACGGCTGGGGACTATGGCTATCAGACAAAAAACGGTGGACAGAACTGGACGATTATCGCTCAGAGAGGTCGAGGTCTTCAGGCAAAATAACAAAAAAATGACTAGAATCTAACGTTAAGGGGACCTGTGAGGAATGATTCAGACGATTTTATTCGATGTGGACGGTGTTTTTTTAAGTGAAGAACATTACTTCGACGCCTCTGCTCTGACAGTCTGGGAACTGTTAATGAGTGAGAATTACTTGGGTCTTGGTGATGAAAAACCATTCCAAACGGATTTGACGAAAGAACAGATTGCTTCCATTCGCTCCCAAGTTTTCATGGATGATCAGGTTTTGAATGAACTGAAGTCCCGTGGAATGAATGCGAATTGGGATATGATTGATATCGCTTTTTCGGTGCAGCTGATTCATCTTGCTGCCCAACTTCCGGCTCAGGCCAGGGCCGCGGAACTCTTTCTTCAACCGATAGACCGTGAAACGCTTTCTCGCTTTAAAGAATTATTCCGTACATATCCGGTAAAGATCGACTTTAATGTGTTTCTGCCAGACTTCGACGGGGCCGCGGTAACGAAGCAGGAGTTGATCCCCTATTTAAATCAGCTTGTCAAACGTTATCTCGGTGTTCAAACTGCTATCTTTCAACCCAAGAGTGCCCTGTGGCATATTGGGGAGCATTGCTCTCAGGAGTGGTATGTCGGTGATTCACATGTTCTGCAATCCACAGGCGATCCGTCTGTGCAGCTGGGAAAGCGAGGCTTCCTGAGCCAGGAAGAAACGCTGACCACGCCAGAATCAATCATCGCCTTGCTTCAGTCTCTGGATCACCGCGGGATCACGATCGGAATCGCCACAGGCCGTCCGGCGCTTGAGACCTACCAGCCATTTAAAGATTTGGGCTGGCTGAGTCTACTGGATTCAGAACGGATCGCGACAGCAGACGATGTTCTGGCGGCTGAGCATGCTTATCACGTAGCGCCACTTGCAAAACCGCATCCTTTTACCTATTTATTGGCTTATCATGGCCAATCCGTCGATAAGCGGCGCTTACTGACGCCAGATCCAGAAATGTTGGCTGGCAGCGAAACCTTGATTGTCGGTGATTCACTTGCTGATCTGCTCTGTGCACGTCAGATGGGCTGTAAATTTGCCGGCGTGCTGACTGGCCTCTCCGGGGAAAAAGCACGGAGAGGGCTCGAAGCACAGGGGGCAGATTTTATTCTGGACTCGGTTGCTGATGTCGGCGACCTGGTGGAGACGCTAAATTCCCGCTAAAATCATTTAAAAATCCCGATCTCTCTTAAAAAGAGGGACCGGGATTTTTAATACGTTAGGAAAGGATATAAAATTGAGAGGAATTAAGTATAAGAAAAACTAAGGCGCAGCCGGCATTCAAAGGACTTGGCTACGCCAAGTTTTTCTAATAAATTTAACTGAGACGATTTATGAATTCAAACGCCAGGGCTTCAGTCTTCTTCGGAGTGCATATCAATTTCAGCAAATTGAACGTCATGCAGATCGGGCAGGGCAAGGATTTCTTGCCGGATCTCCTCAGGCACACTGCGATCAACGGTCAGGATCATCACCGCTTCACCACCAATTGTCTGGCGGCCGACATGCATGCTGCCGATATTGATCTTTGCTTTTCCAAGCAGCGATCCAACGTTACCAATCATACCGGGGACATCCGCATGGCTGATATAGAGCAAATAACGTTCGGGCTCCATATCCAGCCGATATCCGTTAACCGATACAATTCGGCCGCCAAAGCCGGGCAGATAGGTGCAGGCAATTGCCGCTTTTTGATCACCGTGCGTGATTTCAAGTTCGATGAAATTTGTAAAGCCTTTATGTGCAGCGTTTTTCTGCACGCTGTAGGAAAGGCTATGAGCCTTGAGTACACGCATCACATTGACAATATTGATCGACGTATCGAGATAATAAGAAAGCAGAGCCTTAATCATTTGCCGCGTTAACAAGCCGGTATCTTCAAGAAAGAGCTCACCGTAATAATTGATTTTAATTTTATCCGGTGCTTTTTTGAAGATCTGTATTAACAATTCGGCCATTTGCTCGCTCAAGGTCAGATAGGGCTGGATTTTTTGCTGGACAGCAGCAGAGATACGTGGCAGATTGATGGCGTGCTGCACACCGCCTGTTGTGAAAATATCGACAATTTCCTCGCTGACCGATTGAGCGACCTTTTCTTGGGCTTCCGTCGTTGATGCGCCAAGATGCGGGGTGACAATGATTTTGGGATTATGGATCAGGTCGGTATTTTCCGGAGGTTCCTGTTCAAAGACATCGATGGCCGCACCGGCGACCTGACCGCTATTCACTGCTTCAATGAGTGCCTGTTCATTAATGATCCCGCCGCGGGCACAGTTGACTAAGCGAACGCCTTTTTTTGTTTTTTCAAGAAAACGGCTGTCAATTAAACCGCGTGTTTCGGGAGTGAGCGGCGTATGTACCGTAATAAAGTCCGCTTCACGGGCGATCGTTTCCAAATCAGCCTTGATGATACCCATTTTCTTCGCCCGATCCTCAGTTAAAAAGGGATCATAGCCAAGGATTTTCATCTCGAAGCTTTTGGCGCGTTTGGCGACTTCTGTTCCAATTCGGCCCATGCCGACCACACCTAATGTTTTCTGATACAGTTCAACTCCCTTGAAAAGCTTGCGCTCCCATTTGCCGGAAGTCAATGAACGATAGGCCTGAGGTATATTGCGGGCGAGAGCCAGTATCATCGCTAATGTATGTTCTGTTGCCGCCATGGTATTGCCGGAAGGCGCATTAATGACAATAATACCTTTTTCGGTGGCGGCAGCAATATCAATATTATCCACTCCAACGCCGGCGCGGGCGATGACTTTCAAACGGTCGGCCGCCTGAATGATTTCACGGGTCACCTGTGTTTGACTACGGACAATCAGCGCGTCGTACTCCGGAATCTGACTGATTAATTCGATTTCTGTTAAGTTGGTCAACTGAGTCACTTCAAAATGGTGATTGGCGAGCAGGGCATGTATCCCTGTCTGGCTAATCGGATCGGTCACAATCACTTTATACATGTTGAGCCCAGACCTCCTCTGCTTTTTTTACACCGGCACCAAGAAGTTCCGTTTGCCCATGGCCTGCCAGTTCAAGCTCCAGCGCGGTGAGGACCTTCAGAACATCGAACGGTGTGCAGTATCCCATATGGCCGATTCGGAATATCTTTCCCTTTAATTTCTTTTGGCCACCGGCGAGCGTCATCGCATAATGGGTCTTTAGCGCTTTCTGCAGGACCGGAGCCTCTATTGCGCCTGAACAGACGGCGGTAACGGTTGGCGAAGCATCTTCATCGCGGGCCAGAAGCGGCAATCCCAGTTCGCGAATGCCCGAACGAATCATGTCACGCAGCAGTTGATGCCTTTTAATGACATTTTCCCAACCTTCTTCCTCAATCATCGCACAAGCTTCACGAGCGCCGGCAATTAAGGAGACAGCAGGAGTGAATGGAGTGGATCTCTGCTGCTCATAAGCGTCGACGTAGCGATTCAGATCCAGATAAAAGCGTTTGGTCGGCGTCTGGCGAATGGCTTCAAGACCGCGATCGCTGAAAGCGATAAAAGCGAGCCCCGGGGGAAGCATCAAGGCTTTCTGGGAACTGGTCACAAGTAAATCGATATGATCGGCCGTCATATCAGCGGCGACAGCGCCGATACAGCTGACACCGTCGACGATAAACAGGGCATCCGTCTGCTCGGCAACGATCTGGCCTAATTCGTGAATCGGATTGAGAACACCGGTCGACGTTTCATTATAAGTAGCGAATACGGCTTTAATCGGGGTACCTGCCAGATCTTTTAAAAAGGTACGGAGTTGATCCGGCGCGCAGGCTTTTCCCCATTCGATATTCAGACGGTGAATGTGGACACCATAGTGTTCAGCAATGGTTGCCAGACGATCGCCGAAGGAGCCGGCCACGATGGCCACGGCATGATCACCCTCAGCAACAGTATTCACAACGGTTGCCTCCAGTGCAGATGTGCCGCTGCTGGTCAGCGCATAGACCAGGTGGGTTGTGCCGAAGATTGGTTTCAAATGGGTAGCAACTTCCTCAATTAATCGCGAAAAATCAGGGCTGCGGTGGCCAATCATCGGTGCGGCCATTGCGGCATTCACTCGGGCAGGAACCGGAGTCGGCCCGGGTGTAAAAAGATATTGCTGATCTAAAAACATGTCATTCATCCCTTCTGCTCTTTTGATAGGCTGCTGCATCTAACAACTGCTGGGAAAAATAAAAACGTCCCTCGCAGAATGCAATCATTCTGCGAGGGACGTTGATCACGTGGTGCCACCCTCATTTGCCGGCTACAGATGAACTTGCCGGTCTTCATTAAAACGATAACGGAAACGTCACCGGATAAGCCTACTTTGATCGCAGTATCCTTTTTTCGAATAAACTGCAGTCTTATTTCAGCCTATCTGCTCCAAAGTGCTGAAACATTGAGTGACATGCACCGGTTCTCAGCATTGCCGGTTCTCTGTTGCATCTCATCTCAGAGTTCTTGTCTTCTTCATCACATTAATTTTTGAATGGACAGAAAGCGGGGCGAACAAGCCGCTTACTTTCTGAATTTTTAATGTGCCCAAATTGTAACAGTAAAAAGGGCTTTTGTAAAGAAAAATATTTTAATATATTCTGAAATTCGTGAATATCTGTGCCCGATCAGGGGAGAATTTACTTAAACACCGGCCTCTTGTTCTTCCAGCGCTTGTTCCAAAAGCGGCAAAAATTGTTCCATTTGATCTTTCTGGCCAATGGTGATCCGGACACCGCTTTGGAAAGGATTGATCAGAAAACCCTGCTTTTTTAAGTGTTCCGCTACGGCCGGCGCGCGATCCGTTTTTACAAAGATAAAATTAGCCTGACTCGGATAATAGGGGATGCCCTTCTGATCGAGATAACGAGCGACCATTTTTAATACGGATTGATTTTTGTGGACGCAGTCATTCATAAACGCTTGATCCTGCAAAGCCGCAAGGGCGGCAACCTGACTTAGCCGCGGGTTATTGAATGGCGGCCTGACTTTATCAATTTCATTAATCAGCTGCGGATTGCCGATGGCGTAACCAAGCCTGAAGGAAGCAAGGCCATAAGATTTTGAAAAGGTGCGCAGAACGAGTACATTCGGATGAGTCTGCATGATCTTCAGTGAATCGGGAAAATCATTTGCTGAGACAAAATCGATATAGGCTTCGTCGAGCATGATGACGACATCTTCAGGAACGCGGTCAATAAAGTGGAGAAGCTCTTGCTCATTCAGGTAAGTGCCTGTTGGATTATTCGGGTTGCAAATCCAGACAATCCGGGTTTTCTCATCGATGGCGGCCTGCATGGCTTCGAGATCATGCTTGCCCTGATCGTCGCAAGGAACTTTTTTGGTTTCGGCACCTTCAATTGCGGCGTGACAATAATATTCATAAAAGGTCGGCCAAGCCATGACAATGCCACTATCCTGATCGAGGAAGGCACGGCTGGCGAGGACAATCATTTCATCGAGCCCAAGGCTGAAGAGAAAATGATCTTCATCAATACCAAGCTGTTCGGAGAGCTGACGGCGCAGGAGAGAATCACGGCAGTCTGGATAAAGCTCAGGGAGAAGTGCATCGGAAGTAATCGCTGCGCGGACCTTTGGTGAGGCGCCATAAACATTTTCATTGGAATCGAGTTTGATGATTCGGCTGAGATGATACGCGGCTTTTATTTCTTCAAGTGAGGGACCAGGATCATAAGCTTTCAAATGAGCCAGATTTTTTTTGAACATGCGGAAGCACTCCTTTTATACTTTATTCTGATAAATTGCTGAAATCGACATAAAAAAAATCCCTGCGAAGCAGAGAATATTTTTGCGGTTTCACCCCAAAGGTACCTTCGTTATTCAGTAACCTTTGGCCGGTTTAACGGCCGGTGCCGCGGCTGCCTAAGCTTGATCTGAACAGCCCTGCGATTCATGTGAACCCTATGGAATAATATTATGCTTCGCTGCTTAAGCGAAATGAGTCGCCTGCAGGCCTTCGTGCGTGCTGAAATTGTTTACGGTTTCTAAATTTTATTAAACCTTGGTCTAATTATGGCATGAATGGGTTGAAAGGTAAAGTACATAAGAATTAAGCAGTCAATGTTCGCTAGTGCCTCCAGAGAATCAGCGGCAGTTTTAAGAAAAAGCACTCTGCTATATATCGTATGAATAGTCTGATAAAATGAAACTTGGATTCTTGATAAGTGTGTAATGTGCGTGTAACTCTGATTGGTTATGCTTAATAGAGAACAGAAAGATCAAGGGGGAAAAATTTTGTCAACATTCGCATTTTACCAGGAGTCGCAAAACGGCCGGCCAACCGCTTTCAATCTTTCAGAGCCGAACACTCGCATTATCACCGATTCTTTGCAGCAGGCGGTTGATTCGTTTATTCTGAAACAGAAATTGATGATTAATGAAATCGATCGGTTACTCGACGGAAATGCGCGTCTTTATTGCTCAGATAAAGGCTGGTTTAAAAAAAATAACGAGCACGTTTTTTTTGTCCGCAAGGAGTCGTAAGGCTTCTTCAAATAGAAGTGATAAAAGCAGGTAATCCACTTGTTCCCTGTGCTTATTAAGTATACTATTATTTTTATACGTTAAGAAAGTATACAAAATTGAAGAGGAATTAAGTATCCTGACTTTTGCAGTTAAATGGACTAAAAATCAGCCATGAACCCGCACGGCT
>JBDNRY010000017.1:0-48839 GCA_047718855.1 Sporolactobacillus sp.
GTTATTATAGTTTTCATATCCTTATTTTCTAGTACAAAAGTTTATTTAAGAACAAAAAACGAACATTAAAAATTTTACCACCATCAGAAAAAATATTTTGCAAATTTTATTATTTGGTCGAAATTTGTCGAATCAAGGCAATAAAAGAATAATAAATCACTATTTTTTGATATTTGTAATTTATTATCACTATAATAATAAATTTTTTGGATTTTGACAATATTTTTTCTAAATGGATTGTCTGATAGAAATGAGAGGTGTATTCTTAATTCATATCTAGAGATTTGTTCTCGTCAAATTTATTACCCTATATTTCCAGTCTCCCATAGTGCTTTTGAAAGCAATCTCTGAAAATATGCTTTAGCACTGCAGCAATCTATAACAGGGAAGAGGTCATGCTTTTGCCCCGCTCAGACGATCAGACACTAAAATCACAGGAGAAAAATCCGACTCTAGAAAAAGTTTTGAAACTTGCCGAGATTAAGCAGGCACTGAATTTTCTGAAGGCGGATAATGCCGCAACGGCTAAGGAACAAATCCAAGTCACTGAACTTGCTGCTCCGCCATTTAAAGAACAAATGAGAGCAGACTGGATGGCTGAACAGTTCAGAACCTTGGGATTAGCTGATGTCACAATAGACGCAAAGGGGAATGTGCTTGGTGAACTCAGAGGAGAAAGTCAGGCACCGAAAGTTGTTCTGTCGGCACATTTGGACACCGTTTTTCCGGCGGAGACCAGCGTCCACGCCAAAATAAAAGACGGTGTCATCTATGCCCCTGGCATTTCCGATGACGGCCGCGGTCTGGCGTCGATACTGACCATCATTCGGGCCATTCGCCATGGAGCGATTAAGCCGCTCCATTCTCTGCTTTTTGTAGCTACCGTTGGCGAAGAGGGACTCGGCGATTTACGCGGGGTCAAAGCACTGTTCAAGAGCCGCCAGGATATCGGTGCCTTTATCTCTATTGAGCCGGGAAATGCGGCTCTCTTAACCTGCAACGCGGTTGGCAGTCATCGCTACCGCGTGTGCTTCAAGGGACCCGGCGGCCATAGCTTTGCGGCTTTCGGCCTGCCGAGTGCCATTCATGCCATGGGACGGGCCATCGCCGCCGTCAGTGATCTTCAAGTTCCGGCTTCGCCGCGAACAACGTTCACGATCGGAAAAGTCAGCGGCGGTACATCAATCAATACCATTGCTGAAGATGCCGAGATGCTGCTGGATCTGCGCTCTGAATCTGGCGAAGCGCTCCTCGAACTGGAAAACGAAGCGCTTAAGCGAATCCGCACAGCCGTCGAAGCGGAGAATCGCCGGTGGGGGAAAGCGCAGAAGATTCAGGTGTTCTTTACACAAATTGGTGATCGACCGGCGGGCACCCAATCTTCCAAGCAGCTCATTGTTCAACTGGCTAGCGCCGCTGCTTCATCTCTAGGTCTGAAGCCAAGCCTGAAATCTTCGAGCACGGATTCCAATGTTCCGATCAGCCTTGGTATTCCTTCCGTCACGATGAGTGGCGGCGGAATCAGCGGAAAAGAACATACTCTGGAGGAATTTTTTGATCCGAAGGAGAGCTGGCTCGGCCCTCAATCCATATTGCTTACCGTACTGGCTCTTACCGGGGTTGCCGGAACAACGCCCTCTGCGTTGTTCTGATGAGCAGCTCCCGTTACGCGCAATAGGCCGAACGATCTTTTCTCATAATCCTATTAAGAGGAGTGCTTATCCCCATGACAGATACTTTGCAGGAAACAGCATTTGAACAGCAATTAATCGGTTATCGGCGACAGCTTCACGCCTATCCCGAACTCGCTTTTGAAGAATTTGAAACCACGCGTTCCTTGAAGAAGTGGCTGACCGAGGCCTCTGTCGAACTGCTTGACCTGCCGCTTGAAACCGGCGTTCTTGCCGTAATCCGCGGAGAGAAGCCTGGACCGGTCATTGCCCTGCGTACCGATATTGATGCCCTGCCGATCCAAGAAGAAACCGGTCTCCCTTTTGCTTCAACCCTTCCAGGTAAAATGCACGCCTGCGGTCATGATTTTCATGCCGCGTCGATTCTCGGGGCAACTTTACTACTGAACGAACGCAAAGACGAACTTGCGGGCACAGTCAAAATCATTTTTCAGCCGGCAGAAGAGAACGGCAACGGAGCTCTTCGCGTTCTCGGCACCGATGTTCTGGATGACGTTGAAGCGATTTTCGGTATGCACGATATGCCGCATCTCCCGACGGGGACGATTGGCATCAAAGGCGGCGCATTAATGGCCGGTGTCGATAAATTCACGATCGACGTCGAGGGCATTGGTACGCATGCTGCTGCTCCGGAAAAGGGGATCGACGCCATCCTCGTGTCCTCGCATATTGTTACCGCTCTGCAGTCGATTGTCAGCAGAAACCTTTCACCACTCGCAAATACCGTCATCAGTGTAACGAGGCTTGAAGCCGGAAATACTTGGAATGTTCTGCCGCAAACCGCACAAATGGAAGGCACCGTGCGGACCTTTCAGGAGACGGTGCGTGACGGGATTCCCGCAAAAATGGATCGCGTCGTTCGCGGCGTCGCTCAGGCCCTTGGCGCGAAAGCTGAGCTCCATTATACGAAGCTGGGTCCTTCGCTGCACAACGATTCAAGGCTGGCAGACTTCGCCGTTGAGACAGCGAAGCGTTCCGGACTCAACGTCGTTGTTCCTGAACCCTCATCCGCTGGCGAAGACTTTGCCGAATATCTGAAGAAAATCCCCGGTGCCTTTTTCTTCATGGGCGTCTCCGGCACCGCCGGCCTTCACCACCCGGATCTGATTATCGATGAGAAAGCCATTCTGCCCAGCGCTCAATTCTTTGCGAACCTGGCGGCGGATATGCTGCAAAAACTGAAGAAAGACTAACCGAACGCCCAGAGCGCATGAAAACACAAGAAATAGACTTCAAATTCAAAAGACCGTCTCTATCGATTTAATGATCGATAAGAACGGCCTTTTTTATTGATCGCGTGCTTATTAGTTTTTAATGGCTCATTTCACCGCGTTTCACCTTGCTGAGATAGCGATAGATCGATGCCTCTGAGGTGCTCAATTCTTCGGCGACGATGGTTACAATTCCCTTGAGCAGAAAGATTCCATTTTGATTCAGCTCATCTATAATTTCCAGTTTTTCCTCTTGGGACATGCGCTGTGGCGGCACATGCATACGGCCGACAATCTCCTTAATACTGGATGATGCCAAATCTTCAATCGACGGACTCAGATGTTCCACTTTCACCGGATGCTCTTCGACTGGTTCCTCCTTTTTCTTTTTCAAACCATGGACACCAACGAATTTGCTTAAATAATCGACCACGTTCTCCATTCTCCGAAAATCAGCATTGACGCATAACATTCCGATGATCTCATTTCGGTCATTCCGAATAAAAAATGTCGATGATCGCAAGATGGTTCCATCCTTCGACAAACCTTCATAATTCGTGATAAATGGCTTATTGCTCGATTTACCCTCTTTTAACATCTTCAGGATCAGGTTGGTCACCGGAGATCCGATTTCACGTCCGCTCAAATTCGTCTCGCTGATCGCGATCACCGAATTCTCCAGATCTGTGACGTCATGCAGAATCACTTCCACGTCGTCACCCATGACTTTACCAAGAAATTGCACCAATTCTTTATATCGATTTAACTCTGCATTAATTGAAATCACCCACAATCTTCAGGATATCTGCAAAATATTTTCTATGTAGCCGTTCAAACTTTCGCAAAATATTCATTGGTTACACTTCTCACCCCACGAAAAATGACAATCAGGTGTCCAAGTGTCTGATAACCATTCATGTAACTCTCTCAGACCTATTCCCATTTTCTCATCATTCTATCCAAAAAGCCGGATATATGCATTAAGGCCGCAAAAGTTTTATTTTAAAAATTTTGCAGCAACTGTCTTATAGATTTCGATGGCCTGGAAAAATACCGTCTTCTCAACATATTCATCCGGCTGATGGGCAACAGGAGGGTAACCAGGGCCAACCACAGCAATCGGAAACTTTTCCTCCGCTTGCGAAAAATAAGCGCCATCGGTGTAGCCGGAAAATCCATACGGTTCTACGGATCGCTGGGATACTTCTTCCACGGTGGAAATTAAGAGTTGGACAAAGGGATCTTCTTTCGAGGTTTTGACCGGGCACATATCATTGAGTATCGTGATTTCAGCTTTCAAATCCGGAATGTCTTTCCGCACAGAATCAATCATTTGCCGAACAGCCAATACAATATCCTGATGATTCTGAGAAGGGAGCGTCCGCATATCGATCTCAACCGTGCATCTATCGGGGATGACATTTGTCCCGCTGCCGCCATGGAGGACATCAATGCTTGAACTGGGCTCGCTCAGCAGATCATCCGGCTCAAATTCGAAGGTGAATTGCGACTGAAATCTTGAGAGGAGTGCGATCATATGCTCATTGGCATTTACCCCGTATTCCGGCGTCGAGCCATGCCCGGTCCTGCCATACGTGGTCAACCGCAGCCACAAGCAGCCCTTTTCAGCAATCGAAATTTCATTGCCTGTCGGTTCACCGATCAGCATCGCATCCAGATGATCCGCATAGCCCTGTTCCACAAGCTGCTGCGCTCCTATCGATGACGTCTCCTCACCGACTGTCGCAATAAAAGTCAATTTCCCCTTGAGCGGCGCCTGTTCTTCCTTCAATTGCAGCATCGCGCAGGCCATTGCTACTAGGCCGCTTTTCATATCGGAAGCGCCTCGCCCGTAAATCTTCCCATCAGCTTCCTCAGCGCCAAAGGGTTCATGCTCCCAAGGCAATTCGCCGACCGGAACGACATCCAAATGGCCAGTAAAAGTCAGATTTTTCCCCTCCTGCTCGCCCTCAAGAGTAGCCATGAGCTGAGTCCGTCCATCCGCATAAGGCAACAGCTTCACCGGAATACCTGCCTTTGTAAAAATAGCAGCTAGTGCTTCGGCCGCTTCCGCCTCATTGCCGGGAGGATTGGTCGTGTTTATTTTCAACTGACTTTTCAACATCTCAACAGCTTCCGTCTGCTCCATTTTTACCCTCTCACTCTCATCCTGTATTGTGTAGAATTCGTACGCATTGGCTAGTACTTCAAATCCGTTCTAAATAATAGAATAATCAGTATTTTGTACAATCAATTATACTATTTAGACTTTTATCATATCGCCACGGACTGAAACAGTCAACTGCCATCCGATAATTTTTACTCACAATAAGGGATTATTATAATATCCCCTGCTGAGATTTGAGATGATCGAGAGAAATACGCTGACATCAAAAAAGCGTGCCCGGCACAGAATCGCCAGGTACACTTTTCTTTAAGAAAGCCGTGTCTTGAAATTTTCATAGCTGAACCGGCGAATCACGCGCAGGCCTTCTTTTTCATTAAAGGAAGCGATCGCCGGAAGCGGGATGCCGTTAAACGTATTGTTCTTGACCATCGAATAAATCGCCATATCACAGAAAACCAATCGGTCACCCGGCTTCAGCGGCTGCTTAAACGAATAATCACCCGTCACATCCCCTGCAAGACAAGTCGGTCCGCCCAATCGATAGGTATATGGATACTCGCCAGGCTCGTCGGCCCCGATGATTTCCGGACGATAGGGCATTTCCAGCACGTCCGGCATATGACAGGTGGCTGACGAATCGAGAATGGCCAAATCCATGCCATTATGAAGGATATCGAGCACAGTTGTAACAAAATAACCGGCATTCAGCGCAACTGCTTCACCGGGCTCGAGATAGACATCCAGCCCGTATTTCTGCTGCATTCGCTGAATACAGCGGACAAGCGTTTCAATATCATAATCCGGCCGAGTAATGTGGTGGCCGCCGCCAAAATTAATCCACTTCATCTGCTGCAGATACTTGCCGAATTTCTGTTCGACCACATCAAGCGTATGCGCCAGAGCATCCGAATTCTGTTCGCATAAACAATGAAAATGAAGACCGCTGATGCCTTCCAGATCCTCTGCCCGAAAATTAGCCGCTGTGACGCCCATTCGTGAATAAGGCGCACAAGGATCATAAAGTCCTAATTCCAGCTCCGAGTATTCTGGGTTGATCCGTATCCCGCATTCAATTTTCTTTGGCGCGGTCGCTATCCGGGCTTTATACTTGTCCCACTGGCTGAAGGAATTGAAGACGATATGATCGGCATAATGCAGAATCCCGCCGAAATCCTCCTCCGTGAAAGCCGGAGCGTAAACATGCACCTCTTTGCCCATTTTTTCTGCACCAAGCCGTGCTTCAAACAATGAACTGGAGGCGACCCCTGAGAGATAGCGGCCGATCAGCGGATACAGAGCAAACATCGAAAAAGCCTTCTGTGCAAGCAGAATTTTCGCTCCAGTCCGCTGCTCGACTGTACGCAGAATTTCAAGATTATGCGTCAGCAAGCCTTCATCAATAACATAACTCGGCGAAGGAGCCGCATTAAAATCAATGGCCATAGTTGCCTCCTCTTAGTGGATTAATTCCGGAGCAAAGCTTTCATGCCACGGCAAACCAAATTGATTCAGCGCATCCATAAACGGATCCGGATCGAATTCTTCAATATTATGGACGCCCGGCTTCTTCCATTTTCCGGTCAGAATCATCGCGGCGCCAATCATTGCCGGTACGCCGGTCGTATACGAAATGGCCTGAGAGCCGACCTCTTTATAACATTCCTCGTGATCACAGACATTGTAGACATAATAATTTACCGGTTGGCCATCTTTTTCTCCTTGAAAAATGCAGCCAATATTCGTTTTCCCTTTTGTGCGCGGACCGAGCGAAGCCGGATCCGGAAGAACCGCCTTCAAGAACTGAAGCGGCACAATTTGTTTGCCTTCAAAATTTATCGGTTTAATCGAGGTCATCCCGACGTTCTGCAGCACTTGCAGATGGGTCAGATAGTTTTGCGAAAAGGTCATCCAAAAGCGAATCTTTTGGATTCCTCTGATGTTCAGCGCCAGTGATTCCATTTCTTCATGATGCAAAAGGTAAATGTCTTTCGAGCCGATTTGCGGAAAATTGTAAGCCGTACGAATCGCCATCGGATCGGTCTCGATGAATTTGCCGTTTTCATAATAACTGCCCTTTGCCGTCACTTCGCGGATATTAATTTCCGGATTGAAGTTCGTAGCGAACGGATAGCCGTGATCGCCGGCATTGGCATCAAGAATATCAATTTGTTCAATTTGATCAAAATAATGTTTCTGGGCATAAGCGGAGAAAACACCGGTTACGCCGGGGTCAAAGCCGCTGCCAAGCAGAGCCGTGATGCCGGCCTTCTCAAACCGTTCACGATAAGCCCACTGCCATTTGTATTCAAACTTCGCGGTGTCTTCCGGTTCGTAATTGGCGGTATCGACATAATCAACCCTGGCCTCCAAGCAGGCCTCCATAATGGTCAGATCCTGATAAGGAAGCGCCACATTGATCACAATATCTGGCTGGTAGTGTTTAATCAGATGGACGAGTTCATCGACATGATTGGCATCCACCTGAGCCGTCTCAATTTTTGTTTTCCCGCCATCCAGTTTGGCCTTAAGGGCATCGCATTTCGACTTTGTCCGGCTGGCAATGCAGATTTCAGAAAAAACATCCGCATTCTGGCAGCATTTATGAACGACAACACTGGCAACACCGCCCGCCCCGATAATCAGTGCTCTAGCCATGTTTATATAACCTCCTGATAATCCAGATTCTGAAGTAGAGCCTGAGATTGACAATTTTACCAACTGATCGGAACTCTGATTGCTTTTTCAACGTTCCATTTTCAATCGTGCATAACAAAATTAGTGTACCGGAAAAACGAGACAGGTTCAATAGACAGTCACGAGGACCAGACGAAATTTGCGAAGTCGGGATCATTCAACCGCTTGAAGCAGCTGCTTGACATAGTTCGGCAAAGCAAAGGCGCCCGTATGGATGCTGCGATTATAATAACGGGTTTCAAGGCCGAGTTTTTTCCAGCCTTCGGGTTTGAAGTCATTCAGTGGATGATACTGTTTCGAAGCAAATCCGAACAGCCAATGTCCGGAGGGATAAGTCGGAATGTGCGCCTGATAGACACGGCTAATTGGAAAGGAATCGACGATCCGCTTATGGGCCCGCTGCATGGCTACGGCATCCTTGGGATAAAAGGGGCTTTCCTGCTGATTGACCATCAGCCCGTCCGTCTTCAGAGCTTTATAACAATTGCCATAGAATTCCTTGGTAAACAGGCCTTCACCAGGGCCAAATGGATCGGTCGAGTCGACAATAATCAGATCATAGGCATTTTCCATTCTGCGAACAAATTTCAATCCATCTTCGTAATGAATGCTCACACGCGGATCATCCAACCGGCAAGCCGTCTGCGGCAAATATTTGCGGCAGACTTCAACCACTTGGCGGTCAATTTCAACGAGATCGATTTGCTGGATTGATGAATAACGTGTGAGTTCGCGAACGGCTCCGCCATCTCCGCCGCCGATCACCAGCACACGCCGAACATTCGGATGGACAGCCATCGGTACATGAACGATCATTTCATGATAAATGAATTCATCTTTTTCCGTCAGCATCATATAGCCATCCAGTGTCAAAAAGCGGCCGAATTCCGGTGAGTCAAAAATATCGATGCGCTGAAACTCACTTTGCCCCGAGTAGAGCTGGCGATTCACCTTTATCGAGAAGTTCACATTCTCTGTATGCTGCTCCGTAAACCAGAGTTCCATAAGCTCACCCCTTTATGATTTGAATCCGGTTGACAGCACTATCCTGAGTACCAGTCAGAAAGCAGCCTTTCTCCTTGGCATATTGGATGTATTCAAGAATCTGCGGCGTGATTTCTTCCCCTGGCGCCAGGATCGGGATACCCGGCGGATAGCACATCACGAATTCGCTGCAGATATGCCCCAAGCTTTCTTCCAGCGGCAGCGGCACACTTTCGGCATAAAAGGCTTCCTGCGGCGGAAGCGCGACATGCGGCCGAATGTATTCCTGACTGAGCATGCCGGTTTTATCCTTCGCATAACGCCTTTTGATTTCAGACAAGGCCGAAACCAGCCGTTCCAGATCGAGAACACGGTCGCCAATTGACAGATAGGCCAGTACATTGCCGATATCACCGAACTCAATTTGAATATCGTATTCATCGCGCAGAATATCATAGACTTCAATACCGGCAAGCCCGATATCGAGCGTATGTATCGAGAGCTTGGTCGCGTCGAAATCATAGATCGTATTCCCGTTAATCAGCTCTTTTGAAAAAGCGTAATAGCCGCCGACTTGATTGATTTCGCGACGGGCATAATCCGCCATTTCGATCACCTTTTGGAAAATAGCTTCTCCGCGCAGCGCGAGATTGCGACGCGAGATATCTAATGAAGAAATCAGCAGATAAGATCCGCTCGTTGTCTGTGTCAAATTGATAATCTGGCGGACATAGCCTTCGCTGACCTGATTATTGACAAGCAGCAAGGAACTTTGTGTCAGCGATCCGCCGGATTTGTGCATACTGACAGCAGCCATATCCGCACCGACCGACATCGCGGACGGCGGTGTCAGCGGACTAAAATAAAAATGAGTACCATGTGCTTCATCGACCAGCACGAGCATACCATGGCGGTGTGCGAGATCAGTAATTGCCCGCAGGTGGGAGCAGACACCATAATAGGTCGGATTATTAATGAGAACGGCCTTGGCTTCCGGATTCTCAAGAATCGCCTGCTCGACGTCCGCCAGAGACATCCCCAGTGAAATTCCGAGATCGCGATTCATGCCTGGATTGACATAAACCGGCACAGCGCCGCTCAGAATTAAGGCGTTGATCGCGCTGCGATGCACATTGCGCGGCATGATAATTTTTTCACCGCGCTTGCAGGCTGTCATCACCATGCTCTGAACCGCAGAGGTCGTCCCATTGACCATAAAAAAAGCATGCCGCGCGCCAAAAGCTGCGGCAGCAAGTTCTTCAGCTTCTTTAATCACCGATACCGGATGACACAGGTTATCGAGCGGCTTCATCGAATTGACGTCGACGCTCAGACAGCGTTCGCCGAGAAAATCGGTCAGTTCCCGATTGCCTTTCCCGCGTTTATGTCCGGGCACATCAAAGGGAACCACCCGCATCGCTTTATACCGATTCAGAGCCTCAAGAATCGGGGCCCGCTCTTGTGAAAGAGAATTCATTTTACGCATCATACTCCAGTCATTAGACACTCGTTTCCGCACGCGCTCCCGCTTCAAGTCTGCGGCGGATCATCGACTTCCAGCGATCAATAAATATTCGCACCGCTGAAAATCTCGATCATTTCACGCCTTAAGCTATTGCTGATCTTCAGGCGCTCTTTCGGCGGAATTTCCAGAACGTCGCGATTAAAAAGATAATTCTGCAATTCCGGTTCTTTAATCAGCATTTTCGTATGAAAGAGATTAGCTTGGTAGACATTGATATCCATCACATCATATTTCTGCAGTGTCTCTGCATCAATATAGTCTTGAATAGAGGTCATATGATGATCCATAAACAATTTTTTCCCGTTGACGTCACGGGTGAATCCGCGTACGCGGTAATCCGCCGTAATGATATCCGAGTCGAAACTGCCGATTAAATAGTTTAATGTATTCAGTGGAGAAATTTCGCCGCAGGTACCGACATCAATATCGACGCGAAAGGTCGCGATCGCATTGCCGGGATGGTATTCAGGATAAGTATGCACGGTGACATGGCTTTTATCCAGATGACCGAGGACGGTGTCTCTCCCCGGCAGCCTGCCAAGATTGCACGAAGCATCAATCTTATCTGCGGGGAACTCTTCCTCGGCAATCAGAATCGTGACACTGGCGCCTTGCGGATCATAATCCTGTTTACTGATATTCAGCACGTGAGCACCGATCATCTCTGTGACCTGGCAGAGAATATGGGTCAGCCGTTCTGAGTTATACTGCTCGTCAATGTATGAGATATAGTCCTTTTGTTCCCGCTCGCTTCTCGCATAGCAGACATCATATATATTAAAACTGAGCGCTTTGGTCAAATTGTTGAAGCCGTACAGTTTCAGTTTGTTTTCCAACCCTATCCTCACAGCCTTTCCCAAATTTTCAGGGCCCGGAGATGTATCTTTTTTGGGGAAACGACTCAGGGTATTCGGATGAGTCCATTATTAAGAACAAATTGCTTTGATCATTGAAGCAGACAAAAATTCATTCTTAATTATATACAGTACGAAAATGAAGTCAAGTTAAAAAATCGACGAATAAAATCCGCCGATTCTGAGTCTGTCTCTCTCGTCCTTCTCATTTATATTAAGCTGCGCCGATCCCGCTTAACGGCAGATTTATTTTTTAAAAAAGCAGTCATTTGCTCAAAGATTAGTGGCCAATCTTTTTGCCTGGCAAGCGCCCTGCGATGTTCACATAACTGTTCACGATCTGTTCGCTGATTACAGTCAAGCAGTCTGTCGCAGGCCTCGATAAATGCTGAGGGATCACCCTGATCCAGAGAGGCATAGACCTGGTCTTCCGCATATTTTTTCGTTGAAGGCAGGCAAACTCCGACGACCGGTTTGCCAGCTGCCAGAAACTCAAATAATTTCAAAGGAAAAACGGCTGCATTATAAGGCGACTCTTTGTAGGGCATCATGCCGATATCCAGAAGCGCCATATAATCAGGAACGTCTTCAGGCTGAACACTACCGATCCAGCGGACATTTTTTAATTGGCACAACCTCTGAAAATCATGAGAACCGCCCGTTTTATCCGGACCGACAAAGAGGAAAAACCAGTCCGGTTTCCGCTCTGCCGCCTGGCGAATCAATTCAAAATCGAGTTTCGGTTTGATGCCGCCAATATAGCCGAGCACCGGCCCGGAGAATTCATCCGGCAGGATAGGCTGGACCCAATGCCTGCGGCGGATAAACCAGTCAAACTCCACCCCATTTTCAAAGGTATGCAACGGCGTCTGCTCATCTGCGGGTAAACGAGCAGCAACCTGACGATTGAGATAATCTGACGTACAGTAAATCTGATCGGCCCTTTTAATAATTCGGTTTTCCGCCCGGTAGATGACATGGTGGCGCATTTGCGCGAGGAGCGAACGCTTACCGCCTATCGGCGCCGTCCACAAATCGCTGCAATCGTAAATCACTTTCTCCCACGGCAGCAGATCAGCAAGCAGCGGCAGTCCCGGAAAGGTATACCATAAATAATACCGTCCGTCGAGTGATCTCACGTATTCTAGAAGCGGATTTAATTTTTCTCTATAAAAGAGATCAATAAAGCGGGAAAAACGAAAGAACCTAAAAGGCAGCAGATCCTCAATGATCCATTGCTTAATTCCATTCGGCAGCGTCGTTAAACCATCTGTCGATGGGGCTGGCGATGGACAAACCCAGATCACCTCGGCCGTTTCCGGCTGCTGGCGCAAATATTCGGCAAGACGGTGCCGCCTGTAACGCAGCTGATCCTGCCCCCACTCACCAGACGCAACCATGAGATGCACATTTTTCATCGAAATCCTCCTGTCTGCCTCATTTGAAATCAAAAGCGCTTGATCAAAGCATTCACCGCATAATGGGAAAAATACCAGAGAGAACGCGGCAGAGAGATATGCTCCACCTTCCGATAAACCTGCCAGGTTTTTCGAGCGGCCTCCCATTTATTTCCGGATAAAGACCGTGCACCGCTGAGCCGGTATTCGGCAAGCGGCTCATCAAGGCCATGAGCAACCATTCCCCGTCTAAGCAGGGTTAGCCAAGTGGCCAAATCCTGCCGGCTTCTTAGATCAGGCATTTGAAACGGTCCCGTTTTCTCCCGATCAATCATCACAGTCAGACAACCGACAATGGTATTCTTCAGCATATCCCGGTAGCAAACTGTGCGAGGCGCAGCGACCTGCTTTCCGAGCAGCTTCCCGTCCCGGGCAATATATTCATAACCGGTGAATGAAAATGCATAGCCGCCTTCCTTCATAAAGGCGAGCTGCTTTTCTAATTTTTCCGGTTTCCAGCGATCATCACTGTCGAGAAAGGCGACATAGCGGCCGCGCGCCTGGTGAAGCGCCCGGTTGCGGGCATGTGCCGCTCCGCCATTTTTCTCCGCCGCCAGAGGATGAATGCGTCGATCGCCCGCGGCTTCTTCCTGCAGAATCAGCAGTGATTGGTCGGTCGAACAATCATCGGCAATAATCATCTCCCAGTTGGGATAACTCTGAGCGCGTACCGACTCAATGGTTGCCCGGATTGTCCCGGCGGCATTGTAACACGGCGTGATCACGGAGATCGCCGGTACCCCTGTCATGCTTTTCCGCCGTCCTTCCTTACCGCGGATTCACTGACAAACTCTGGCCAAGCCGCAGCAAAAAAAATAAGGGTCAGACCGAGCACAATGCCGAGAATAGCTCTTTTTTTCGATGAAAAAGCTGCACTCCCGTGTGCCGACCCCGGTACTGCTCTTTGAAGAATCTGTGCCGGCATCTCTCTAAGCTGCTCGCTTTGCAGCCGGTAAAGCATTCGCGCGGTATCGCCGGCTGCGGATGAATCCCGCACCTTCTCCAGACGATCGATGGAGGCGGTCAGGATTTGTTTTTTCTGATTAAAAGCCCGATGGTCTTCCCGAATAAACCGGCTGGCAATCCGGTTTGTGTGCTCTGCCGCTTCATCCCGCGATGAGGAGGTATAGGCAATTTGAATCATTTTTTTCTTCAGCACCGTCACATTCAGACTGGCCGGCAGCGCATTGATCTGATCGGCAGTCCAATGTGGAAAATTTTTCTGATAAAAAGGCTGGTTCGTCAATAAAATCTGCACATTCTCTGGTTCATTGAACTGCGGGTCACCATAGGAACCGAGCAGAATGGTGGCTGAAGCCTGAAAGCGAGAAAGGTCGCCGCCGACTGGCAGGAACCCGCCCAGTGCGCCCAGTAGAACCGGAACAGCGATCACCCACCCTAGATATTTTTTTAATCGATTGCCTATTCTTCGGATAATTGCCATTTCACATTCCCCCGTTGCATCTGCTGACTGCTCGTCTCTCTTCGGAGTACAGAGACCAGCGTGAGGATAAAGCCTAGAAAAATCCATTGAAAATACAGATTGCTAACCGAGCTTGGGCTGATACTCGAGATCAGAAAAGCAATCATGCCTGCCAACGTACCCCGCAATATCCGGCCGCGATCGCCGCTGGGCAATGGGCTGGCAAACCGGTAAAGGCAATAAAGAAGGGCAAGATAGATGAGCAGATAACCGGTGCCGATAAAAATGCCAAACGTGCCCGTAATTTCCGCCAGCCAGTTATGTGCCTCATAGATATGATTGGTATTATAGACAGGCTGCGTTTGCAGGTCATAAGACAAATTACCGGCACCAGTTCCCGCGCCGTACGTCTCTGCCAAGTAGCGTGCCGTACTCTCAAGCAAATGCATCCGCACGGTATCGGAAGCCGGCACATCGTTGATCGAATAACTCGTTTCAACCGTCAGCAGCCGGGTAACTTTCCCAGAAACCGATCCGGCCAGGAACATTCCGGCGACAACCGCGAACACGGCGGCGCCCGTGAACACCGTTTTTTTCATCGCTCTTGGCAAAGCCAGAAACAAATAACAAAGGAAGCCTATCAGGACGGCAAACTCACTCGCTCTCGAATCTGTGAGATAAATGAGGAAGGCGGAGAGAACGGCGCCCCCATAACCGAAAACTTTAGCCGCAAAAGCTTGCCGCTGCCTGACGTAAGCCAGATAAAAGAAAAAAGAAATCGATAAAAACGTGGCGAAATCATTCTGATTGGTAAAGACCGCTGTCGGATAGCCCTGCTTATAAGACGGTCCGCCATAGAGCGACGACGTTGGCAGCTGGATTCGGGCAAAATAATTAATCAGTCCGAGGACAATCAGCACCGCCGACATGATCAGCCAGAGCAGATAAAAAAGATTCAGATCGTGCCACTCCCTGAAAATCAAAACGGAGAAAAAGACAAACAGTATCCCCATAAAAAGTAGCAGCAAATATTTCAAGCCCTCAGCAAACGAGGGCGCCCAAATCAGAGAAAGCGCGCCATACGCGGCCCAAACCAAGAAGAAACCGAGATAGGCTTTAACCGGCAGATCCTGCCAATAATCCGTCAACCCGTGTTGGCGAAACATCATCCCTAGAAAAAAGGCCAAACAGGCCAGCATCATCAGCCGATAGATGAATAAGGTGACGAAACCGGCAGAAAGACTGAGCAGCGCCTGATTAAGAAAGGTGCTGACAATAAATACATGCAGCAAAGCAGCCATGATCTGCCTGCTGGTCACGTGCTTCCTTAATAAAAGTATGGAAGCCAGAAGTAACCAGATCCAAATCATCGCTAGAAGCAGTTGCAGCCACAGATCCTCTAACAAGAAAATACCGACTAGTGCAGCTAGATGAGCGGTAATAAGCACAATCAATCCGCTAGCAGCACTCTTTTTGCTGGTCATCACTTTCGCTCCTGTTCACCTGCAGATCATCGGAGGCGGAATACCAGCGATGCAAAGCTGTCAATGCACCGTTTTCTTTTCCGCCTCGATCATTTTTCTTAAAGCATTCAGTGTTTCGTGCAAACCCTTATTCAGCGGAACAAGTGGTTTCCATCCCAGAACCTTCTTCGTCTGATCATTTGCCAGACAACTGTGGCGGATGTCTCCTGCCCGCTCGGGACCGTAGAATACCTCACAATCAGAATGTGCGGCTTCTTTCATCTCCGCAAATAATTGATTAATCGTCACGGATGTACCGGAAGAAACATTCAGACAAACATTCTCATTCGTTTGCAATCCGGCAGCAATTGCCCTGGCCACGTCTTTGACATAGATAAAATCACGGGTCTGCTCGCCGTCACCATAGATCATCGGCGGTGTTCCTTTATGAAGACGATCGGCAAAAATAGAAACGACTCCGCCTTCGCCCGCTGCGTCCTGCCTCGGCCCATAGACATTACTGAATCGGAGCACGCAATAAGGCAGTTGATAGTATTTCGCGTATAACTGCAAATAATGTTCCACGGTCAGCTTCGCCAAGCCATAAGGAGACTCGGGCTCTGGCTGAAAGGCAGTCGTGATTGGATTGACAGCCGGATTCCCATAGACTGCGGCCGAAGAAGCAAAGACAATCTTGCGCACCGAAGCATAACGTGCCCCGTTCATCACATTCAGCGACCCCTGAACATTCGTGCGGGCATCAAACAACGGATCTTCGACGGATTGTGCCACACTGATCTGTGCAGCAAGATGGACCACATAGTCCGGATGAATGGACTGAATGATCCGGGTCACGGGCGGATCAGCGATGTCGCATACATAGAGTTCAACAGGCAAATGGGCAATATTTTCTTTACTGCCAGTTGAGAAATTATCGATAATAGCAACTTCATAACCCTCTCGCAGAAGCTCTTCAACAACGTGGGAACCGATAAATCCCGCTCCACCGGTCACGATAACTTTTTTCATCAGGATTCCTCCAGTTTCGCAGTCTCTTCTCTGCAAATTTTCAAAAACAGTCTGCTGTTTCCCTTCACTCTTCCAAGTTTAACCGGCAATGGCTTTCCTCATTCGCTTTAGCGCGCACCTTCACCTGTAAATAAGACGCGAATGGTTTTCAAGATAATCTCCCACTCCATTGCCGGAGACAAATGGCGGACATAATCCAGATCGTAAACAAGCTTTTCTTTTGGTGACAAATCGTAGCCGCCATTCACTTGAGCCAGGCCAGTTAGTCCGGGCTTGACGAGCAGACGTTTTTTGAAACCGGGAATTTCCAGATTGAATTTTTCCGTAAACATCGGCCGCTCCGGTCGCGGTCCGATTAGCGACATGTCCCCCTTGAGGACACAGAGAAATTGCGGCAATTCATCGATTCGTGTTTTGCGGATGAAACGTCCAACAGCCGTTACTCGCGGATCGCTTTTTTCTGCCCATTTCGCGCCGGAACATTCGGCATTCAGACGCATCGAACGCAGTTTAATCAATTTGAATCTTTTGCCACCCATTCCGACACGTTCCTGAATATAGAAAGGCGAACCTGGAGTCTCGCAGACGATCAGCAATGAAAAAAGCAGAATAACCGGTGCGGCGACGATAATACCGACAATCGATCCGGCAATATCAATCAGCCGTTTGACATTGAGATACGATCGGATTCCTTCCGGCAGCGACACATTCGTCGCTTTTTGGGCGATTGGATAATGAGCAAAGAATTTCAACTGTTTTTCTGCATTCACGAAAAGTCACTCCTCAAGAAACCATGCCATATTTAGGTCCATGTATGAAGTATAAAGGGAAGATGTATAGGATTTGTTTTGGTAAGATGAAGCTTCTGTAAAGATCCATTTCCTACCCGCTTGCCTTACTGAAAGGCAGAGGGCTGGTCCAAACGTTTGGAATGAAAACGGGTGTAAAGAGCTTTCAACGTACCCCGTTGTACCATAAGTGTTACCAGTAGCATGCCCAGGTTCAGCAGAACTATAAACCGAACAGGGAAAGCATTAATGCAGGCAGCGGCAAAAAGCAGCAACATGACCGTATAATGCCGGATCAAGGGAAAGCCGCTCCAATTTTTATTGGAAAAAAAGCTTCTGCTCCAAAAGAAAAACAAATAGGAAACCCCCGTCGCTGCCGCTGCGCCCATTGCTCCATATGGCGGCACAAGCAGTCCGCAGAGTAGCATTCCAGGAAGAAGCGAAATCAGGCTGACCCAGATGTTCAGATAGCTTTTTCGGGAAAAAACAATACCAAGCGTCGTTGTTTCGCTGACGGTATACATCACCGGCTGAAGGCAGAGAAAACCAAGGCTGTAAACCGCTGAAGCATAGGACGGAGATAGGACAAAGACAATCAACTGTTTAAAAATCAAAACAAGGAAGAATAATATCGTCATCGCCAGGAGCAGACTGTCACTGACCTTTTTAAAATAACGCATTTCCTTTCCCTCGCTCTGCCAGCGATAGGCGGTCGGTACCCAAAAATTAGTGAAACTCGTTTGAATGATCGAGAGAACCGCCGATATTTTCAGCGTAGCTGTGAAAATTCCAATTTCGTAGAAGCTGCTCCAGGTGCGCAGAGCGAGTCGTCCAGAGGCATTGAGAAAGGAGGAAGCCGAAGCGGCGACGACAATCGGCAAACCGAATATCAGCAACCGTTTGATTAACGGCCTATCGATCTGAAAACGGCGGAAATCCAAATATTGCCGATAGCGCCCCATCAGATACAGATCCCCGCAAATCTGTCCCAGCGCGGTGGAATAGACAACTGCAAGAAAATCGCGACGGATCATCAGCACAAAAAAGAGTGTCGCGACTAAAATGACCAGTTTAACAAGAATCGAAAAAAAGGAATAGGCAAACGCCTTCTCTTGCATGCGAATAGACAGGAGTAAAAAGCGCTCGACGATCATGAACAGCAGCATGATCGCCAGCAGAAAGACGGCAGGCAGCTCATCCGGTTGGCCAAAAATCAGTCGGGAAAACTCCTGAGCGCGAAAACAGAGCAATGCCAGCAAGAATGCTGAGACCGTCAGCGGGACGAGCAAAGCATTTTGAAAAAGGCGCAGCGGATCGCCGGTTTCATGGAACTCACGGGTGTAGGCCTGATCGATGCCTAGATACAGGAAAGTCACGGCCATCGTCTGAATCAAGGTGAACATGCCTGCCTTGCCATATTCCGCGGGAACAACAAAATGAGTCGTCAGCGGAATGGTTATAAAAGCGAGCAGGGCTCCGCCAATTGGACCGATTGAAAAACCAGCCATTTTCTTTAAAAAATCATTCATCGACTGTTTCTCCTTTGAAAATCCGAATCAACCGCTGATTCTGCCGCTCAATATTAAAATCATGGGCAACAGTCTGCCGGGCGTGTTCAGCGAGCAGCGGCCATTGCTCAGAAGCGTGAATGATCGTTTCGATACCTGCCGCGAGAGCCTCGGCGTCCCGTTCACCGACAAGGAAACCATTATAGCCGTCTTCGATCAGTTCAGGTATCCCGCTGTGGCGGGTCGCCAGAACGATCCGCCCCATCGCCATCGCTTCCATCAATTGTACAGGAATCCCCTCCATATCTCCGCCTTTTGCCGTCACGCTCGGTGCAAGAACGACATGTGCCTCTTTCATCTGAGCGATCCATTCCTGCTGCGTGCACCAACCCAGCAGTTCGACGGAGCGCTGGAGTCCTTTAGAGAAAATCTGTTCCCGCAATTCTGCAGCAAGCGGTCCCTCTCCGGCAATTGAATAATGGATCGAATAACCCCTAGCATTCAGAAGAGCGATCGCATCGATAGCAAAGGCCAGTCCTTTTTTTTCGACCAGCCGGGCAGCTGAAACGATTCGTAGCGGGCGCTTCAATACCTCTGGCTCCGCTCGGAAAGCTTCCGTATCAATCCCCATATGATGGACAATAATTTTCGATGGACTGGCGCCAAGCTCGATACACTGTTTTTTCCAATAGTTACTGATCGGCAGCAATATCGCCGGTGAATGGAAGAGCTCGTGATAAATCGCCCGGCCCTTCTGCCTGACGTAGCGCAGCATATCATAGCCATGAAAGGCGACAAATAATTTCCCTCGCAAAAGACCAAGCTCCATGCACTTCTGTGCCAACAGGCCGTTCGGCCCGAAATGGGCAAGAATGATTTCACGATCGGATAAATCGACTTGGTGCAACCGGAGACTAATTAAAATCAAATTCGGATGCTGCCGCAAATCGCGGAAACGAGGCACCGATCGATCCGGATTCCGCCGAATCAGACGAATCAGCGATAGCGCTGCGAAACCGGAAATAAATTGCAGCATTTTATTCCATTTACCGCGCCGTCCCGGTTTGCCATAATAGATGACACGTTCCTGCAAGTGATAACGCCGTACGGCTTCGTGCACCTTCTGATCGATCGCCGGCTGTTTCGCCAGTATCTTCACATCATGACCGGCATCGATCAGTCCAGTCACTTGATTCAAAATAAACGTCTGCGAAAGTTTTGGAAATTCGCCGACGACAAATAAAATCTTCATAGCCGTTCCTCATTTCTGCGGTTCGCATGTTTCCCAGTTTAATCCCGGAATTTTGTTTCCATATTAAGTATCGATAAAGATGGGCTCCTCTAAACAAAAAAACTGCCTATCCGGCAGTTTTTTTATCAGTGGCTGAATTCCGGTGCAAGGTATGGTCGGCCAATCGAATAGTATTCAATGCCTGCTGCCTGCATTTTTTCCGGTGCATAGCAATTGCGACCGTCAAACAGTATCGGCTGTTTCATCAGCCGGGTATAGGTTTCCGGATCCATCCTTCGAATATCCGGCCAGTCCGTCAGAATTACTGCGCAATCCGCATCGCGCAAGGCCTGATCGACGTGATCGGTATAGCCGGTCTGCTTGCCCAGCAGTTGCCGGGCACGTGCGACTGCTATTGGATCATAGGCCAATAGCTCAGCACCACGGCGTGCTAACTCAGGGATCATGATTAACGCTGGAGATTCGCGCATATCGTCCGTATTCGGCTTAAACGCGAGTCCAAGGACAGCAATCCGCTTGCCCTTCAAATCACCGAAACGATTTTCCATTTTCTGCAGCAGCAGTCTTTGCTGCTGATTATTCACCTCAATGACCGACTGCAGCAGGTTGAAGACGTGGTGATGGTTTCCGGCTAATTGAACGAGAGCCTTCGTGTCCTTGGGGAAACATGACCCGCCATAGCCAATCCCTGCTTTCAGAAAATCAGGACCAATGCGATGGTCCAGCCCCATGCCGCGGGCCACCTCCTCCACATCCGCTCCCATTTTCTCGCATATATTGGCAATTTCATTAATAAAACTAATTTTTGTGGCTAGGAAAGCATTCGAAGCATATTTGATCATCTCACTGCTGCGGGTATCTGTATGCAGGATTGGCAACCCAAATGGGCGGTTAATTTCTTCAAGCACTTGAGCCGCTGACTGGCTTTCTGTTCCAATGACAATCCGATCCCCATGAAAGGTATCATGAACGGCCGATCCCTCACGCAAAAATTCAGGATTTGAGACCATTTCAATACGAATATCAGCAGAAATATTCTGCTGAATCAATTGCTGAATGCGATGATTCGTGCCTACAGGAACGGTACTCTTAAGAACAACAATCAGCGGCTGGCGGATATGTCCAGCCAAATCACGGGCGGCACGTTCCACATAATCGAGATTGGCCGATCCATCCGGCCGCTCCGGCGTGCCGACCGCGAGATAAACAACCCGTGCTTTTTCAAGCCCGCGTTCATAATCTGTCGTAAAAAACAAGCGGTCTCGATCCATATTTCGTTTCATTAATTCTTCCAAGCCGGGTTCGTATATTGTCGGGATCCCTTGATTCAGCGTTTTGACTTTTTCAGCATCCAGATCAATACAGGTCACCGAATGACCTATCTCAGAGAGAGCAACGCCGGTAACCAGACCGACATAGCCTGTTCCAATCACTGTTATTTTCATTAATATAATCCCTCACAATCGATCAAAAGTCCGGATTCGTGATTGCTGGTACCATTAAATCCGCACAATTTGTTTTATCTTTGTTTCAAAGACCGGGCGTCGCTATCAAATGATTCTCTATCTATGCTATCCGCGCTCAGCCTGTCTCATGCTACCTGCTGAATATTTTGTCTTGAGAAGCATTAATATGGATTATAGGGCGCTGATGTTAAGCACATATGAAGGCTCTGTAAAATAGGCAGGGGATAAAAAAGAGGGACGAAAAAACCGGAGCAATATTCTGCTTCGGTTCTGAGTCTCTTGTTCAGTTCAACGACTGTGTCTTAGCTTTCTTCGATCGTGCGGGAAATGGTCAAATGACGCACATAAAAAATGAAATTTTTCTGCTCGCCCAATAGACTCCTCCGAAACAGATAAACACGCGCATCCTGTTCAGGAAGCCGGTTCATATGACTGATTTCAAGGTCGTTCACAAGACAATACGCATGAATCGCATTCAGCATCGACTCGGCTTCAATAATCTTTTTCGGATGAGTAACTTTAGACAATTGGCGGCCTTTGCCGTCATATTCCTCATAAAACGCGAAGCGCTCCATTATACATAACTCCTCGTAGGGTCTGTTTTTACTTAACATGGCCGAATTGATGAGTATTAGCCGCTCCCGTTAGGAAAGGACGAAAGATCAAAAAAACAGCTTATCTTCTTTTGTATAAAACAGAGGTTTGAATTTTGCTTGCAGGCTGAAAAAATGATTAACTCTATTTTTTCAGCAAAATCGTAACTTGTCAAAAATAATTTAAATTTAGCATAAGCTAAACAATTCCGTTCTACAATAGACGGTGAAAGATAACTTAGCCTTTCCTTTATTTTTAAGACTATAAAATTTTCAAAAAAAGGGAATACCGTATAATAATATTTAATTGGCGGATTTACGGAATTGAATCAGGGGGTTATAAAAAATGTGTGAATCCATTCTGACAATTGTTGTTCCATGCTTTAATGAAGAGGACGTTCTGGATGAGACGATTCCCCGCCTGCGTTCTGTGCTTGTGCATGCTTGCAAAGAAAAGCTGATCGGCTCCGGCAGCACACTGCTGCTTGTCGATGATGGAAGTGCGGATCGAACTTGGGAAATTATTAACCAGTATGTGAGCAACTATAGAGAAGTGACCGGGCTGAAGCTCAGCCGAAATTTTGGCCATCAGAATGCATTAATTGCCGGCATGGAAAGTGCACGTCCCTATTCAGACTGTATCGTGACCATTGATGCTGATCTGCAGGACGATGTCCATGCCATCCATGATTTTCTGATTAAATTCAATGAAGGTTACGACGTGGTCTACGGCGTCCGCAAGAAACGGACCACCGATACGGCATTTAAGCGGAACACGGCAGCCTTCTTTTATAAAATCATGCAAAAACTCGGAGTGCGGATGGTTCCTAATCATGCCGACTTTCGGCTGCTTAGCCGGCGCGTCCTTGATCAGTTCGTTAGATATAAGGAAGAGAATCTTTTTCTGCGCGGCATGATTCCGCTGCTCGGTTTTAGAAGCACGAAGGTCTATTATGAACGCGGCAAACGTCTCGCTGGGGAATCCAAATATCCACTCAAAAAAATGCTGAATTTTGCTATTGATGGCATTACTTCTTTTTCCGTCGCCCCTATCCGAATGGTGACCTATTTGGGTGTTTGTGTGGCCGGTCTCGGATTTTTCTTCGGCATTTATGCGCTGATCCAGCATTTTCTCGGTCACGCAACTTCCGGATGGACATCGATTATTCTGTCCATTTGGTTGATTGGCGGCATGCAATTGATCGCAACCGGTGTGATTGGCGAATATATTGGAAAAATTTTCAAAGAAACCAAGCATCGTCCGCGCTATATTATTGAAAAAAAATTAGTGACGGGTAAACGAGATAAACTTGAGAAATTGGAAAAGATAAAGAAAACTGCTTTCTGACGCTTAGCATGGGTCGATTCAGTCAAGATTTTTCTGAGTAAGGATGTGCATTACTTTGTCATTTAAGCATCATTTTCTATCCATTTTCCAAATCATGTTTCTCGCCGGTTTTGGTACCGTTCTCGTCATGGCTTCCTGTTATTCCATTTTAATCGGTGATTTTCCCGGCACATTGCGGATTACTTTTACTCTTCTTGTCAGCGCATTGATTGTCCTATTCTTTTTTACTGCTGCCTACCGTTTCCTGGCTCGCTTCAGTGAAAAGGGACAAAAATGGATTGCCGGGCTGATCTTCCTTTTAATGACTGTTCTGGAACTCGGATTGATTCTTTATTTTCATTCGATGATGCCTCCGCTGATTGACGGCGGACATACTTATGCCGAAGCGCTCTATTTATTGGAACACCGTCATGCTTCCGGAAATACCTATTTCCAAGTTTATCCGAATAATATTCCCGTGACGGTGCTCCGCTATCTTATCTATCGCTTTTTTGCCTGGTTTCACATTTCCAGCTATATGATCATTGACCGCGTATTCTGCGGAACGATCCTAATGTTGGGCATCTATTTTTCGTGGAAATTGATTAATGATCGATTTGATCGGCGGATGGGCAATCTTTTTCTGCTGATGACACTGACAACATTACCCTTTTTCTTTTATACTCTGTATTTTTATACAGACACGACCATTTTGATGATTCCTGTTCTGCTCCTCTTTTTATGGCACCGCTACTCGCAAACGGGTCAGTGGCGTTATGTCGTGCTGCTCGGGCTCGCCTTTGGATTGGGTTATCAAATCCGGCCAAATCTGATTCTTTTTCTTCCGGCACTGGTGCTTTATATGCTTTTTACGGTGAAATACAAGAAAGCAGCCTTAGGCAAAGCAGCAGTCAATCTGCTGATCATTGCCGTCCTGCTCGCTGCTTGCGGTGCTGTCGTACACGGTTATGAGCGTCATCTTGGTTATCATCAGAATCTGACCTATATGATGCCGGATACGCACTGGATCATGCTCGGTCTCTCGAAAGATGGCGGCTTCAATAAAGTGGATTATGAACGGACATTTCGGCAGCCAACGCAGGCCGCAAAAAAACAGGTCAATCTGCAAATGATTAAGCAACGTCTCGATCAAAGGGGTCTTCCCGGCTTGACGCTGCTTTGGGGAGATAAATTAGCACGGACTTGGGCTATGGGTGGGCACGGTTATTACTGGTACTCCGAATTTACCAACCAGCCGTCCAGTGCCTTTGATTATCTATTCGGTGATAAAAGACAACTGATCACGTTCTTGATTCAGGTTTTCTATCTCGTCAGCCTGATCTTCCTGATTTTTTCTACGGCTCATTTTTTCCGGACAAAAAAAATTACGATCCTTTTGCTGATCCAGCTCAGCTTGTTCGGCAATCTGCTTTTTTACACGTTTATCTGGGAAGCGGAACCGCGCTATAGCCTGTTGTTTACCCCTTATCTCATGATCGCTGCCATGTATGGATTCGCAGAATATAGTCGTCTTCTTGACCGACTGACGCTTAAAATTTGGCAAAGGGATCTCTCCGGCACACGATTCCGGAGACTCAATATCAGGCTGACCTCTGGACTGATCTTTCTGCTTTTTCTCTGCGGAATCGCCAATCAATTCATCATCACCTCGCCTCGGGCGTCACGTGATTATCTTGTCGATATACCGCATGCTCAAGGACCATTGCCGGCCCGCGTGTCGCGGGGAAGGATGGTCAGCCAAACCTTTGCGGCAGATCGTTCTTATAACCGGATCACGCTTTACGTCGCTGATAAAAAAGGCACCGGCAATTATCTGATGACCCTGCGCAATCCTGAGACCGGCGAAGTGCTGCTCAATCAGTCGTTCAACGATAAAAATGTGCACGTGCGGCATTTCCATCGTTTTCGCGTGCCGCCGCAATGGGGCATTCGAGGCTCCAGAAACCAGATTTCCCTGCGCCAGATAAGCGGATCGCCGGGAGCGCGACTGGACTTCAAGCTGAACGCGCACGACCGGCGCGATATTTATCCCAGAGGACACTTTAGCCAGAATGGTAAACCAATGGCCAAAGCCGATTTGCAGTTTCAGGTTTTCGATCAGCATAATATGCCGCTCATTCCACGGTGGACCTACTGGTCGTTAATCGCCATCCCGATGCTGGGTCTGATAGCTGCCGGCAGTCTCACCACTCGCATTCCCGATCGGCGTAGCGAGCGCAGAATCGTTTTGCGTGCGCTTCGGCGAAAAATGAATAACTAACTGGAAGAGGTGAGCCTCAAAGCGCTCACCTCTTTTTCCTTCTTTTGAAGAGCCAAGGTCATCCGCAGAAAATTGAACCGAACGCGAGAGGTCGAGGCCAAGATCGAGGTCAAGGCCAAGATCGAGGTCGAGATCGACGTCAAGTTCAAGGCCAAGGTCGAGGCCAAGGTCGAGGTCGAAGCCAAGGTCAACGTCGAGGTCAAGGTCAAGATCGAAGTCAAGGTCGACGTCGAGGTCAAGGTCAAGGCCGGGATCGAGGTCAAGGTCGAGGTCAAGGCCAAGATCAAGGTCAAGGTCAAGAAAAGTTGAACCGAACCGCGGAAAAGTTAGACCCAACCGCGAGAAAGTTAGACCGAAACGCAGAAAAGTTAGGCCTAACACATGAGGTTAGACCTAATAGTGGAAAAGTTAGACCCAACCGCGAGAAAGTTAGACCGAAACGCAGAAAAGTTAGGCCTAACACATGAGGTTAGACCTAATAGTGGAAAAGTTAGACCCAACCGCGAGAAAGTTAGACCGAAACGCAGAAAAGTTAGGCCTAACACACGAGGTTAGACCTAATTCGCGAAAAGTTGAACCGAAACGATGAAAAGTCGAACCGAAACACGAGAAAGTTGAACCGAAGCGCTCTAATGTTGAACCTCGGCCACCGGCTCAACCAATGCTTCAGATGGCAGCTTGATGGCTTATTCGGCCGCAATCGAACAAGCCATTCGCCGCATGATCGACGCCGAGCTCATTTGATTGTCGATGACATCGCTTGTCCGGAAATTTAGCACGCGCGCCAGTCTTCGCATTTAAATCAGCGGCGCCAATCCGATCAGGTATGAGACCGTTCTGCCCTTGGCATAATGTAAAGAGGCAGGCGGAAGGGCTGAGGCGAGTGAATGCGTTAATTAAAAAATTTCTTGGGTTCTCGGTCGGTCCGGTCGCCGGTGCGGCCATTTCCTTTATCACCATTCCCTTAACCACATTATTTGTCAGACCGGAAGAGTACGGAAAAGCTGGTCTCTTCCTTTTGCTTCAAATGATCATCGGCACCTTCCTCTTTCTCGGACTCGACCAGGCCTATACCCGCGACTATCACGAAGTCAAAGACAAAATTCAACTTTTTCAGAATGCACTGCTGCCGCCGCTCATTCTCTCCATCCTTGTCCTTATGACCAGTTTAATTTTTCCTCGCCTCATCTCTCGCGCACTTTTCGGTCACGGCAGGTATCCGCTCGCGGCTATTTTGTTCGGTCTAATGATTCTTTTCATGGTTCTTGAACGGTTCATTTTGCTTTCGCTGCGGATGCAGGAAAAAGCGCTCGAATATTCGCTTCTTAATATTTTTGTAAAAATGACGGTGCTGATTCTGACCCTTATCTTTGTCCTCTGGATTCGCCGCGATTTTCTTGCAGTCATCTACTCGACCGTTCTGGGCCAGATCAGCGGTGATCTCTATTTACTTTTCCGCTATCGGCGCTTGTTCAATGTCAGACATTTTGTGCTTGATCGCCGGCTGCTGCGGAGTCTGCTCCGTTTCGGTCTGCCGATCCTAGTCGCCACATCGCTTTCCAGTTTACTGAACGGAATGAATAGGTTATCGCTCAGGCTCTGGAGTGACTTTGCCGAAATCGGAATTTTCACGGCAACCTTGAAAATCGCCTCACTCCTGTCGATCGTTCAAACCAGCTTCACCACTTTTTGGGTGCCGACCGCTTATCGCTGGTATGCCGAGAATCAGGGAATCGCCAATTATCAGCGCGTCAGTAACGCCATTCTGCTGATCATGTCGCTGATGGCTTCCTTCATTTTTATTTTCAAAGACTGGATTGTTTTCCTGCTCTCGGCGCACTATGCTCCAGCTCGCTTCTTAATCGGTTTTCTTTGCCTGCAGCCGCTCATCTATACAGTCAGCGAGACAACCGGCCTCGGCATCGTCTTCAGCAAGCGCAGTTATCTGAGCATCTGGGTTTCGGTGCTCGCTTTGATCCCGAACCTGATTCTGAACATTGTGCTCGTCCCGCGCTGGGGCGCAATCGGCGCCGCCATCGCTACCGCTGTTTCTTATTTCTTTTTTTTCGCTGCCCGTTCATTTTTCTCCAGCAGAAATTGGCTGCATCTGAAACTGCGGCGGCATTATACCGTGATCATTATTCTCCTGGCAGCGGCCTTCCTGAATCTGCTGCCGATCCCCGGCATGCCGTTACTGAATGGGGGCATCTTTCTTCTGATCCTAGCCGTTCAATGGCCGACGATCAAAGACTTATGGACTTTACGGCTAAAAAACAATCGAAATCCCCTGTGAAATGAAAGGGTGTGAAAAAATGCGCTTGGCTATTATTTGTCCCGAATCCCGCCCTGTTCCCGCGATCCGCGGCGGCGCGGTCGAAACGCTCGTCGATTTACTGATTCAAAACAATGAAACCCAAAAAGCGGTGGATCTGGCCGTTTATTCCGTCTACGATCCAGAGGCTGAAGAAAAAGCGCAGAAGCAGACTCAGGAAGTATTCTACTATATTCCTCCGCAGCATCCGCTTAATCCGATCTTTGACTGGATAAATCGGATCGCAGTCAAAATGCATCAACATCTGTTTCTAAACGTCTATCTCCACCGTGTGATCCGGCAAATCAGCAAGCAGCGCTACGATTGGATTGTCGTGGAGAATCGTCCGCTTTTTATCCGGATGCTGCGCAAAAAGCTCGGCAACCAGACGCGGATCGCCCTCCATCTCCATAACGACACGCTCTCCCATGAGAAATGGTATGCGGCGCGGGTGATCAGCGATTGCGACCGAATCCTCTGCATCAGCGATTTTATCAGCCGCCGTGTCCGCCAGGCAGCGCGGGATGTGCGCGATCGCGAGAAGGTTTGCCTTTTATATAACCGGATCGACCCTATTCTCTTTTGCCCGCAAACAGGGCAGGAAAAAGCTTTGCCCGCTCTTCTCACTGAACCCTGTACGACGGTACTTTATTATGGTCGCATGGTTTCACAAAAAGGCGTTTTGGAGCTTGTTCAGGCCTTTCGTCTGGCCCTTGACCGCGAACCGGCCCTCCATCTCACGCTCATTGGCAAGGCTCAGGATCCGCAGTACACTCATGAATTAAAAAAGGCACTCGAAAAGATTCCAGTGGATCATTATACCGTACTGCCGCCAATCGACCATCACTCGCTCCCCGTCTACCTAGCCCGCGCCGACCTCGTCGTCCTTCCCTCGCTTTGGAATGAACCGTTTGGTCTGACGATCGCCGAGTCGATGAGCATGGAGAAGCCGGTGATTGCGACCCGTACCGGCGCGATTCCTGAGCTGCTGGCAGAGGATTGCGGCCTGCTCATTAAACCCGGAGCGCAAATGATTAATGATCTGGCTCAGGCTATCCTCTACCTTGCCAAAAATCAAAAACTGCGCCGACGAATCAGCCGCAATGCCCGGCGGAAAATTATTGATCATTTTCACGCCCGCAACTATCTGTCCGATTTATTAACATTATTGGATGAATAACGCACCCTATCCGATTCCAGAAGCTTCGTCACGAAGCCTCCGGAATTTTTTTCTGTAAAAATGTAACGTTCGTGTTATGCCCTAATGTTTAGGATAGAAACAACCAATAAATCGTCAGCGGCAGGTTAGCAATAAAACATCTTTCAGAGAGAGCCGCAGAAAAAGCTGAGGAGGAACATCAGAGGATGAGCACAATTGACGTCGAGCGAAAAACACAATATTTTATGGTGAAGAAAGAAAATGTCCGCCATGTCACTTATGATGATGTTGTCAATGGAAGCTGGTATCATAGTGATCTATTGCCGCCAAGAATCGTGGTCCTGCTGCCTGCTCATAATGAAGAAAGTTCGATCGCGAATTGCCTTTCCGGTATTGCTGATCAGGAATTGCCTTTCGGTATTCAGGCCGTCGATATTCTGCTCGGCCTCGATAATTGCACGGATAGAACGGAAGAACGCGCCGTTAAAACGGCCAGTGACTTGAATCTGAACCTGATTGTCTACAAGACCGTGAATAATAAAAAGAAGAAAGTCGGTTGTCTGACACAGCTCTATTCTCTGCTGCACGGAAACAGCCTGCGTATTCATGGAAAAGAGATCAGCCGGCGCCATAAGCGCTATGTTGAATCGATTGAGGCGATCATGTCCATCGATGCCGATACGCGGATGGAGAAGAAATGCCTGACTGAGCTCTGGGAAGGGCTGAAATCAGAAAGCAATATTGGCGGAGTCATGGCCAAATACACAATGCTCTATCCGGTCAGCAAACGAAAAATAGCCATTGATGATCCTCACTATCAGGAAAAAGTCGAAGGCGGCGAATACGGTGGTCCGATGGCCAGATGGTGGATCGCCCGTCAGAAAATCGATATGGCTTCCTGGACCCTTCAACTATTTACGAAGGGACGGGGAAGAACCTATGTGCTTGGGGGCCAGACCTCGATGTTCAATCCCGACGCCTTGGAAGCCGTGCGCAAAGAGCAAGGAACTGTCTCCTATTTGCGTGACGATACTCAGGTAGAAGATATGGCGCTCACTTGGATGATTGAAAAATGCGGCTATAAGGCACTCGTTTCACCGACCGCCCGCTGCTACGTTGACGGCATGCGCAATTATAAATCGTATGTCGCGCAGCGGGATAAATGGAAAGGCGGCCTGATTGAACTGCTTGCCAATCAGGACAAGATCAAGACGCAGCATACCGGTCGACTCTGGCGTGAACAAGCGAAGATGGCTCTCGATCTGATTACCCGGATTCTCTTTGTTACCATGGTTATCTTCGCTGTCTATACCAATCAATACCAGTGGACCTGGATATGGGCCATTCCGCCGGTGGTCGCTTCGGTACTGAACACCGTTCTCGCTCTGAAGACTTACCGAATTCGCACCATTGATGTGATCACGTCCGCCCTGCTGATCAGTCCCGAGATCTATCTTTGGGTCAACCTTTTCATCTGGATGCGCGCTTGGATGCGCCACTTCAGCGTCAAAGAATTCGACGGCTGGGGCAATCAATATGCGGCTGAAAAAGGGCTGACCCACTCAAAAATTTCTTATGCCTTTCTCTTTCTCGCCGCTTTCTTCGGCAGCGTTGTTTACTTGGGCTATAAACTGAACACTTATTTCAAGAGCGAATCATTCATCGCCGTCACTCATCCGTATTTTCAGTCCGGCTTCGCCGTGCTGACTCTGCTGACCGTTTTCCAGACCATCGCCATGCTCTATCAGCTATGGCAGCTGCGGACACCCTATAAAGCATGATCCAGCAACTCTCATTATAAAAACAAAAACAGGCGGCTGCCTGTTTTTGTTTTACGTACAAAAGTATATAAAATTGAAGAGGAATTAAGTATAAGATAAACTAAGGCGCAGCCGGCATTCAAAGGACTTGGCTACGCCAAGTTTTTCTAATTATAATGAGCGTGTAAAAAAGCATCCCTTAACGACCATTCACCAGAGAGCCGTTTCATCAAGAACCTTGTCACCTTTCCGACGATCAAAAAAAGAGCCGAATGCGAAGTCACTTCAGCTCTTTTTTTCTTTATTGAACACTCTCTACACTTTCCGGATGAAGCACACGTTCAATGAAGATCTTAGTCCGGTTGTGCTGCGGGTGAACAAAGATATCGTCAGGACGGCCTTCTTCAACGATCTGACCTTGATCCATGAAAATAATCCGATCGCCCACCTCTTCAGCAAAGCGCATCTCATGTGTAACCAGAATCATCGTCATTCCTTCATCAGCGAGTTTACGGATGACTTTCAATACATCACCAACCAATTCCGGATCAAGCGCTGAGGTGGCTTCATCAAAAAGCATCATCTTCGGTTTCATCGCCAGTGCCCGAGCGATGGCTACCCGCTGCTGCTGGCCGCCGGACAATTGACTGGGGTAATGATTCATTCTATCCGCAAGCCCCACTTTGTCCAGATACAACTCAGCTGTCTCTCTAGCCTCTTCTTTCGTCTTCTTCCTGATCTTTATTTGCGCAGCCATGACATTTTCAATCGCTGTCATCGTTGGGAAGAGGTTGAAGGATTGAAAAACCATACCAATCTCTGTTCGAAGGGCAGCCACTCTTTTTTCCCGATATTTCCCATCCTGATCAAGAAAACTTTGCCCTTCGATTTTTATCTGACCTGTTGTCGGCACTTCAAGATAGTTGAGACAGCGCAAAAAGGTGGACTTCCCTGAGCCTGATGGCCCAATGATCACAACTTTTTCACCCTTCTGAACTTGGAGATTTATGCCTTTCAAAATTTCTTGATCACCAAAAGACTTATGAAGATTGAGGACTTCGATCATTTTTTCAGGCATGTCTTCTCAGCCTCTTTTCCAGCAGCCGAACCAATTGAGAGAGCGGAAGACTCAGAATCAGATAGGCGACGGCGAGTAGCGTATAAGATTCAATCGTCAGAAAGGTTTGCGAGGCATAGGCCTGAGTACGCAGGAGCAGATCGTTAACGGTTATAAAAGCAAGCAAGGACGTATCCTTAATCATCATGATCATATAATTACCAAAAACCGGTATCGAATTTCGCGTGGCCTGCGGAATAATCACAGACCACATCGTCTGCCTGTGTGTATAGCCAAGCGCCAGTGCTGCTTCGGTCTGCCCCTTATGTATCGAGATAACAGAGGAGCGGACAACCTCGGACATATAGCAGCCATAATTAATTCCAAGCCCAAGTACACCAGAGAGCAAGGGATCCATGCGGAACTGGTATCCGGGAATAAAGAATTGGATGACCAGAGAAATGAGCAGCGGGACCACGTAAAACATATAGACTAATTGAACGAGAAGCGGCGTTCCGCGAACAATTTCCAGAATGCAGACAAGAAAACCATTAAGTATTTTATGACCGGATAGTCTTCCGACACCAATCAGGACGCCAAGAATCATGGCCAGCACGAAGCCGCCTATTGTGGCTTCGAGGGTAATCACCAAACCTTGCAAAAGCTGCGGCGTCAATTGCCGGATTGCTGTGCCAAAGTCCAGACTATTTAATATGTCCATTCCAAACACCTCACTAAGGAGTTATTGCTGGCTTTGTGCGAGAAACCTTATTTAACAGGCACATAATAGTTAGCAGGCATGCCCCACTTTTTGAGTTCTTTTTTGATAAAGCCATTCTTCTTTAGAATATTAATCTGTTTATTGATCGCTGTGACCAGTTTCGTATCGTTCTTTCGTGCGGCGGCACCAATCATGCCTGAAGCCTGCGGTTTGTAGGGCTGTAATATTTTAAGATTCAGCGTCGGATCCTTCTTGAGACTGTAAGCAGCTACGGCACCGTCTGTGATGCATCCGTCAATTTTTCCAGTATTTACAGCCAGTTCAAGATCAGACTGAGAACCGAAGACATTAATTTGCTTGATTTTTCCCTGCTGTTTCATTTTGTTGGCCAGGTCAAAGAAAGCTGTTCCTTTTTGCGCACCAATGGTCTTGTCCTTTAAATCGGCAACACTTTTGATTGGTGATTTTTTTGGAATCAGAATCGCTTCGCCTTCCGTATACCATATCGTGGTAAACTTCGCGATCTTCTGTCGCTGCGGGTTGATGTACATGCCATCGGTGACAAGATCAACATTCTTATTGTTCAATTCAAGCAGCAGATTTTCAAATTTGGTCTGCTTCATTTCAACCTTTGGAATACCTAACCGTTTGGCAACTTCCTTGATAATATCGGCGTCGATTCCTGAAAATTTATGGGTCGACTGATCCATATAAGCAAAAGGTGCATCGTTCGATGACCCAACGACCAACACGCCTTTCTTTTTGGCGGCAGCCAAGGTATCCGACGACGATGAGTGCTTGCTGGGCGAACTGCCCGATTGCGCGCCGCAACCCGATAAAACACTGATCAAAAGAATGGCGGCAACGCATAAAAACATAAACTTTTTCATAAATTAAGCCTCCCCTTTTTATTGTTAGAATGTTATAAATATACTTATATTTCTCTCATGAGTCAATGCCGTCCTCATCAGCTGTTCGGCAGCGTCGTTTCGATGCCTTCCTGAATGATTGCCAGGCCACGGGACAATTGTTGATCAGAAATGACGAGCGGACAGAGCAGCCGAATGCAATTTCCCTTCAATCCGGCATTCAACAGCAACAGGCCGTGATCATTGGCGTACTGAACGATTTTCCCTGTTCGTTCCTTATCCGGCGATTTTGTCAGCGGATCTTCAACAAATTCAATCGCCGCCATCGCTCCTAATCGGCGAACATCTCCAATGAACGGATATTTTGTCTTCCACTCCAGTGCCTGTTGTTCAAACAAACTCCCGATATGCTCCGCCTTTTCGAGCAGATGTTCCTCGTCAATGATCTCCAGAACAGCGAGTGCAGCTGCACAGGCCAAGGGGTTGCCGCAATACGTTCCGCCAAGCGAGCCTTTCAGATCGCAGGCATCAAGGATCTCCGCCTTGCCGACAACCCCACTGAGAGGAAAACCGGCGGCTAATGATTTGGAGATTGTCATCAGATCGGGAACCACATCAAAATTTTCAATCGCGAACATTTTTCCTGTTCGGGCGAATCCCGATTGAATTTCATCGGCAATAAACACGATCCCGTGTTTCGTACAGAAATCTCTGACATACTGCACAAATTTCTTTGATGGAATAACAAAACCGCCTTCACCTTGCACCGGCTCCATGATCAGGCAAGCGACCATTTCGGGGGCGACTGTCCCAAGGAAGAAGTCTTCAAAGGCTTCAATCACTTTCTGATCATAGGTTTCATCAGTCATTCCTTGCGGTTTGCGATAATAATAGGGATAAGGCGCCTGATAAACTTCTGAAGTAAAAGGTCCGAAACCGTATTTATAGGGTTTGACCTTGCTCGTCATGCTCATCGTCAGATTCGTTCGGCCATGGAAAGCCCGATCAAACGAAACGACAGCGGATCGGCCGGTATAGCGTCTGGCAATCTTTACGGCATTTTCAACGGCCTCAGCACCGGAATTAAGCAAAATCGCTTTTTTATCAAAGGAACCGGGTGCCACTTGGCAGATTTTCTCACAAAGCTCAATATATTCGGGATACATGATCACATTGAAACCCGGAAGAATATATTTTTCCAAGGCCCGTTTAACGGCTTCAACAACCTTGGGATGGCAATGCCCGACATTCTGAACACCAATTGCTCCAGCAAAATCAATGAACTTTGCTCCATCAATCGTTTCCACTTCTGCACCGGAGGCATGGGCCGCCAGATGCCTATTTCCGTTTCCTACTGCGGCAGATACATATTTATCACGCTTTTTCTGCCATTCTGCTGTCGATAATGTCAGGATATTTTCCTTTAACACGTTACATCATCTCCCCTTATTAGATATTTTGAATATTTTTTGGTATTATGTATAGTATCAATTTTCAAATAATTATGGTATCAGGGAGGTAACTTTGATGATTTCTCTTACAGTGAGCTCTGAAAACCGATCCGACTATAAATACCGTCAAATTTATAAAAATTTGAAAAGAGAGATTCTGCTCCGCCATTTTCTTCCTGATCAAAAATTGCCTTCGAAACGAGAACTGGCAAAGAGTCTGAATGTCAGCGTGAATTCAATTAGCGGTGCCTATCAGCAATTGCTGGCAGAAGGTTATATTTATGCGATCGAGCGCAAAGGGTTTTTCGTTGAGAAACTGGATGCCATTCCTTTGTCCGAAAATCAGGAAAAAATGCTAAATACCGATCTCATCGAACCCCCGCGCAGCCGGCAGGATTGGCTGTCCTTTTCTCATATGTCGATTGATCGGACACTCTTTCCTTTTGATGCCTGGCTGAAAGGTGAGCATAAAGCACTGAAGCTCTGGAAAAACACCTTGGATGATGATCCCGCTACCTATCCTCAAGGCATTTATTCGGTTCGCCGCTCCATTTCTCAGCTCTTATCGATCACACGAGGGGTCAAATGTTTTCCCGAGCAAATCATTTTGGGCAGCGGCACGCAAGTCCTCATGCAGATCCTGTCAGGACTCTTTGAAAAAAATACGCTGTTTGCGATGGAAGATCCGGGTTATCAACGTATTTATCATCTTCTGTGCACATTGAACATCCCGGTAGAGACAATAAAACTGGATAATAAAGGGATTTCTCTCGATGATTTGAAGCAAGCGGACCCGAAGATTGTCTATATAACGCCTTCTCATCAATTTCCGACAGGGATTGTGATGCCCATTTCACGGCGCATTCAACTTTTGAACTGGGCTGGCGAGCAGCAGGGGCGGTATATTATTGAGGATGACTATGATAGTGAATTTAAATATCAGACGGACTCTATCGCCTGTCTTCAGGGACTGGATACCTTCAATCGCGTGATTTATCTCGGATCTTTCTCCAAATCGCTGCTTCCCGGTTTTCGGTTAAGCTATATGATTCTGCCGGAGCAATTACTCAGGGCGGCCCGTGAACGATACTCCTTTCTGATGCAGACCTGCAATGTGCTTGCGCAAATTACTCTCCAGCAGTTCATTGATTCCGGTGATTACCATAAGCATATCAAGAGTATGCGGCAGATCTATGAATCCCGGCGAATCCGGTTGATTGAAGAAATGACCCAATGTTTTGGCGATAAGATGAAAATCTATGGAATCAATGCCGGCCTTCACTTTTTGGCTGAATTTGAGACCGACTCCACCATGCAGGAAATTGTCAGCAGAGCCTCGAATGAAAAATTGGAATTGTACAGCTTCGAGCGCTGCATTTTAAAAGAAAATTATTTTACAAATAAGCCCACTTTCATCATTGGATTTGCCAACCTACCTACTGAACAAATCCATTCGGCTGTTCAGCGTCTGCATCAGGCCATCTATGGCTGAGATGGCGAGAGATTTATCCGATCAAATAAACGAGAGGAAAAATTCCCTCCCGTGTTGAAAGTTGAATCCGATAATTTTCATTTATAAAAGTTACATCAATGGAAGAACCTCGTCTTTAAGCAGCACGCGCCAAAAAAATCACTCCGAATGAAGCTTTCATCGTTGGGATCGAAGTGTCCCTCCTTTAGAATCAATGACGCCTCTGTACCAGTCGAAGCTCTTTTTTTTGCGGCGTTCAAAAGTTCCATTGCCTTCATTATCTCGATCGACATAGATATAACCATAACGTTTTTCCATCTCACCGGAACCGGCACTGACAACATCAATCGGTCCCCATGAGGTATAGCCGATCAGCTCAACGCCATCTTTAATGGCTTCCGCGACCTGCAGCAGATGATCGTTCAAGTAATTGATCCGGTAATCATCCTGAATCTTACCGTCATCCCCGGCCTCATCCTTTGCCCCCAAACCATTTTCGACGATGAAAAGCGGCTTTTGATAGCGATCATAGAGGAAATTCAAGGCATAGCGCAATCCTTTCGGATCAATCGGCCATCCCCAGTCTGACTGTTCCAAATAAGGATTATCGACAGATTCAAAAAATCCTTTCGCCTGCGGATTGGGATGAGCCGCATCAGTCGTGAAACTCATATAATAACTGAAGGCAAGATAGTCAACTGTATTTTCTTGGAGGATCCTCCTCTCATCGTCCGTTATTTCCAAGTGAATGCCATTTTCTTCAAAAAAACGCTGCATATACGCCGGATAACGTCCCCTGGAATGGACATCTCCATAGAAAAGGGTGGCCCGATTTTGCTGCAGTGCCGCTAATTGATCCTCTGGGCTGCATGTTTTCGGATAAAAGGGTGAAAAGGCCAGCATGCAACCCATTTGTGCTCCAGGCACACGTTCGTGGAGGCTCTTGGTTGCCAGACTGCTGGCGACCAGTTCATAGTGAGAGGCTTGATAAATCGCCTGAAGTTTATTTTCTTCATCATCCAGAACCAGAGCACCGGCAATAAAAGGGCTAGTCGTCACGCAATTGATCTCGTTAAAACTCATCCAGTATTTGACACGTGAACCATAGCGTTCAAAAAGCGCCTCGGCAAATCGCAAATAGAAATCAATTAACCGCTGATTCTTCCAGCCGCCGTATTTTTTAACCAGACCAAGTGGCGTCTCATAATGAGAGATCGTCAGAATCGGCTCAATTTCATATTTATCCAATTCATCAAGCACCCGATCATAGAATTTGAATCCTTCTTCATTGGGTTCCGTTTCATCACCGTTTGGAAAAATTCGTGACCAGGCAATTGAGAAACGCAAGGCCGTAAAATGCATTTCCGCAAACAGCTTAATATCTTCCTTGTAGTGGGAATAGAAATCAATGCCTTCATGCGACGGATAGTATAAATTATCCTGAATTTCAAGATATTTTTGGGGGTGATGGAGCATATCCTCGCGCTGACTGCCCGCAGGCTCTACGTCAACGATCGAGAGTCCCTTTCCTCCTTGGTCATACCCGCCTTCGTATTGATTTCCGGCTAGTGCTCCGCCGAACAAAAATTTATCTGGAAATAATGCTTTTTGTTGTGTCATTATCTAGCTGTCTCCTTTTCTATTTCTAGCCCTCTCTATTCTTAAACCGATCAAGCGGCGGAACCGCTTATCGCTCCTTAAATTTCTGATCAATATAATCATAGAGATCAACAATTTCTGTTGCCAAATCCCGGACAGTCATTGCATTCATTAGATGATCCTGCCCATGAACTTCCAGCAAAGAGACGGCGTTCACAGCATCGGAGTCCACCTTGTTAATTTCGTCCTGCAAGGCCTTGGTTTGTATATGGTGTGCCTGGATGAGTTCATCCCCGGCTTTTTTCAGACTGTCTTTGGCTTCCTGGATCTTTCCCTCTTTGGCCAGAAAAATGGCTTCCATCGCAAAACTTCGCCCATTCCCGCCATGCAGAATTAATTGGAAAACATTTTCTTGTCTCATCATTGCTCACCTTTTTAATATAAATTAGTCTGTCAGCGGAACACCGTCATCATCACTAGTTATGCCATGTTCTTTCTCGTACACTGTTTCCTCCATTACCTTCTGCTTATCGACCACACGGAAGAAAGGATAGTAGATGAAGAAGGAGAGAATGATGTTCACTACCTGAATGACAGCACCAGAAAGATGTCCGCCAGTCGCCAAATAACCGGATATAATCGGCGGAGTCGTCCATGGAACGGCGACGCCTGCGGTTAATGCGACCCAGCCGAATTTCATCGAGAAATAGGTTGTAGTCAGAACGATCATTGGAGTCAGGACAAATGGAACAATCATTAAGGGATTCATGACAATGGGCAATCCAAATAACACCGGCTCATTAATATTAAAAAGGGCGGGCCCGACAATCAGTTTTCCCAATGCTTTTAATTCTTTGCTTCTCGCCAAAAAGGCAATCATGAAGGCCAAGGCAATGGTTGTTCCGGAACCGCCGAGATTAATAAAATTATCAAAAATCTGTTGAGTTACTATATTCGGTAAGACATGATGGGCTTGAAAAGCGACGCGGTTGGCGTCCATTGCTCCGTACCAAATGGGGGCCATAATGCCGCCGACGATATTTGCACCGTGGATACCGAATGACCACAGAAATACGATAAAGAATTCAGCAATCAAACTGCCAACATACGTCCCGCCAACCATGCTTAACGGTTTGCCGACAATCGATGTAATCACGTTAGGAATACTGCCAATCGATGTTTGTTCAATGAGAATCCGAAGAATCCAAACAAGGAGAACGACAACAAATCCAGGAATGAGTGCTGAAAATGATTTACTGACTGCCGGGGGCACAGATTCAGGCATTTTAATCGTAATATTCTTCTGAATAAAGAATCGATAGATTTCAGTCGCTCCTAATCCAAAAATGATCGCCATGAAGAGTCCTTGGCTGCCCAGGAGCGCAAGCGGAACATTGCCCAGCTTATCGAGCGGGATGGCTAGTAGAAAAGCGGCGACCGAGATGATTCCAGCCGAGAGCGCATCCACTTTATAACTCTTAGCAAGATGATAGGCGATCCCAAACGCAGCGACAAGCCCCATGATATTAAAAGTCGCACTCACCGGGTATTGAGTAATTGTTGCCCAATTTTTACCGAGATGCGCAGCCATAAAGTTCTGATAAGCAGGAATTGGAAAATTGGCAATAATCAAGAAGACTGATCCGATAATAATTAGCGGCATCGCAAGAATAATTCCATCACGCAGCGCAACGAGATGTCGCTGACTGGCGATCTTCCCGGCAATCGGAAGTACTTTTTCATCGAGAAAATTTCCCTTTTCGCTCATTTTAAACGGCCCCTCTCCAAACGCCTTATTTTTTTATCAGACTCTCTGCCTGCGCTAAGACTTTTGCTCCATTCATCGTCCCGTATTCAACCGCCCCGATGACCGCAACCGGGATATTCTTTTCATCCCCTAGCTTCTTAAACTTGGAGAGTAAATAGCGAACTTGCGGTCCTAGAAGCAAAATATTTGCGGAACCAAGCTCATTTTCAACCTGCTCAGCGGGTACAGCAACAATGGTGTAACCCTTCCCCTGCTGTTTTGCGGCCGCTTCCATTTTTGAGACCAATAAACTCGTAGACATTCCGGCAGCACAGCACAAGACAATTTTCATTTTGATGCTCCCTTCTCAAAATGTAATCGCTTTCTTTTTAAACAAATATAGTATAATTTGTTGGTACCAATTTGTAAAGTACCAACAATTATAATTTGTGAAAAGCTCCATTCTCCGTTAATATAAAATGGAAAACGCCAAGGAGTGACCATGCCATGCCTAAGTATAAAGAAATTGCCGAAGATATAAATAAGCGGATACAAGAAGGAAATTTCCAAGAAAAACTGCCAACCGAGAAGGAGCTGCTCAGGATCTATCACTGCAGCCGCAATACCATCCGCAGTGCAATCAATATCTTGGTGAAGCAGGGAAGTATCCACAAGATACAGGGGAGCGGACTTTATATTAATAAAAGAATCATTAACAACCGGATCGTCATTAATTTATCCTTAAAAGTTGGATTAAGCAGCGTTTTGCCGGAACACAAAATCACTTCTAAAGTTTTAGATTTCACGATCCTTCCAGCCAATGAAAAGCTGGCGAAACAATTCGATTGCCCGGAAGGTACACCGATCTATCGAGTGAAAAGGCTGAGGTTTCTAGATGAAAAGCCGCTTTCGATTGAAGATGCCTTTTATAATAAAGAAATTGTCCGCTATTTAAATAGAGATATCGCCAGACAATCCATTTACCAATATCTGGTCGACGATATGAAGCTGAATATTCGTTTCTCCGATGAATATATTTCAGTTATTCCGCTCTCCCGAGAGGCCTGCCGGCAATTGGAACTTCCAGAAGGTTCTTCCAGTCTAGAGATCTCGGAAATTATTTGTTTGAATAATGGTGCGATTTTTAATATCTCTAAAACCTTGTACAAACCTGAACGTGTCGTCCTCTATACCGCAGTTCAGCGCGATTAGAAAAACCGGGCAAAAAACACTTGGTCCTTAGCCCTGCCAAATTTTGATTGCGCTCCGGTCGCTCGCTTTCCGCGGGCAGTCCGGGAGCCTCCTCAAGCAAACTAATGCCTGCGGGGTCTCCCCTGGCCTGCACTCCCGCTGGAGTCTCGCACCTGCGCGTTTGGTTCACGACCTTTTGCTTTAGCGAAAATTATTTACTTTCCTTACTTGTTAAAAAAGGAAGAATAATCTTCATTATTCTTCCTTCCTGATTTATGTTTTTCTTTTTTTATGATCAAAGATCGTAATTCAAATCGACGAATTTCACATTCAGGTAATCTTCCACACCCTGGCGACCATTTTCTCTACCGAAACCAGAATGTTTGACGCCGCCAAACGGGGCCTGCGGATAAGCGACACTACTGCTATTGACGCCGACCATGCCGTATTGCAGGCCATCACTGACTCGGGCAATCCGCTTGACGTCTCGCGTATAGAAATAGCTGGCCAGTCCGTATACCGTGTCATTGGCCATTTCAATGACTTCTTCGGTACTGGAAAAGGCGATCACTGGCAGAACCGGGCCAAATGTTTCTTCATAAAATATTTTCATTTGATTGGTCACACCGGAGAGAACAGTCGGTGCATAGAAATAGCCTTTGGCATAATCGCCGATTGTCAGTCGTTTGCCACCAATTGAGATGGCGGCACCCTTCTCTTTCGCATCGGCGATCTGCTGATCGATTTTGCTAATGGCGTCTTCGCGAATCAGCGGCCCGGCATCCACATCACCGCTCAATCCATTGCCGACCTTGACCTTTTTCACAGCAGCAACTAATTTTTGGGTAAAGGACGCAAGAATGCTTTCCTGAACAAAAATCCGATTCGGCGAGGTGCAAACCTGCCCATTATTCCTGAATTTGGCACTGACGAGATCAGAAACAACGTGATCGAGATCGGTATCCTCAAAAACAATAAACGGCGCATGTCCGCCAAGCTCCAGCGACACCTTTTTCACCGTGTTTGCCGACTGACTAAACAGCATTTTCCCAACCGCGGTCGATCCGGTAAACGTAATTTTGCGGACGATATCACTATCCGTCAAGGCTTTGCCGATTGCCGGTGCATCACCCATGACCAGATTCACGACACCTGCAGGAAGTCCCGCCTCTTGGAAGAGGACAAGCAATGCCGTTGCCGACAATGGCGTCTCCGGTGACGGCTTCAGCACAACGGTATTTCCTGTTGCGATTGCCGGCGATAGTTTACGCGTTATCATCGATGACGGAAAGTTCCAGGGAGTAATCGCACCGACAACACCGAGCGGTTCTTTTTTCACCAAAAAGAGATGGCCATTCGGACCGGGAATCGTTTCGCCATAGATTCGCCGGGCTTCTTCCGCATACCAGCGAATCGATTCAGCCCCGGCAAGAACCTCTCCCTTTGCCTGAGCAAGCGGCTTCCCCTGCTCAATGGTCATGATTTTCGCCAGTTCATCGGCGTGTGCGATGACTGAATCTGCCATTCGCCGCAAAATAGCGACACGCTTATCGACAGCCAGCTGTGCCCAAGCCGGAAATGCCTGCTGCGCAGCCTCTATCGCTTTTTCAGTATCGGCGGCATTACCGTAGGCAACTTCGGCAATCACTTCTCCGGTAGCCGGATTAACGACAGGAGACGTTTCACCGCTGATCGCGTTCACCCATTCTCCGCCAATGAATAGAGTCCTCGGCGCAAGCTGCAGCTCTTTGTTAAAATTGCTCATATTACACTCTTCCTCTCGCTGAATGGTCATTTTTTTGCTGTCTTTCTTCAAGAATACCCGATCATCTGCCATCTTTCCATAAAAAAAGCAGACCGTTCCTCAATCATTAAAAAACAATGTCGAAAGCAAAAATTCAAGATAGACCATTTTTTCACGACTATCTTGTGACGATTTCCCTATTTTCAATATTTTTCAATTATAATAAACCTATTTAAGAAATCCGTTAAAGAGATTTGGAGTGAGCGACCGATGAAGATTCGGAACGAAAATCAGGCCTGCACAGATGAGAAAAGAATCAATCAATTTCTTATCGAATCACGAATTGGTTATCTGGGTTTAAATGATGAGGCTTCCCCTTATGTTGTTCCGCTTAATTTTGTCTGGACCAATGGGAAAATTTATTTTCACGGTGCCGACAGCGGCAGAAAAGCGGCGATTCTGGAAACAGAACCGATTGCCTGTTTCACAGTTGCTCACGAGTATGCGACGCTTGCCCATCCCGTTCCGGCGCACACCGATACTGCCTATCTGAGCGTCATGATCTTCGGCCAAGTCAAGCGGTTAAGCGACCTCGGTGAACGGACGGATGCGATGCAGAAACTGCTGGATAAATATGTCCCGGCTACTTCTCGCATCCACTTGCCGCGAAGCATGTCGAAAAATATCGTTCCTCGCTTGGCAGCGCCACTGCTGTCTATTCTCTAACCTCAGAAGAATTAACAGCCAAAGAGCGACCGCTGGATCCGGAGCGCGTCTTTCCGCAGCCGCAGCGCGATGAGACGCCGCGTTGACGGCATAGCTTATTTCCCTCCGTTTAACTCTTTTTCGTTGGCGACATAACGAAGCGGTTCCTGATCGATAAACCGGCGGACATTATCGATCGTAACAATTGCCACACGCTGCACACTTTCCTGTGTTGTGCCGCCGATATGCGGCGTGACAATCAAATTATCCAAATCGGGCAAGGGTTCTGCCGGCGGTTCCGTCTCCAATACATCGAGAGCGGCACCGCCGATTTTTTTACCTTTGAGAGCTGCAAAAAGCGCCTCACTGTCGATCACCGCGCCGCGAGAAACGTTGATCAGGAACGCAGTAGGCTTCATCTTGGCAATTGCCGCTCCATCCAGCAAATGATAGTTGGATTTTTTTAGAGCGGTGCTCACCACCACATAATCCGCTTCCTGAAGCAGCTGATCCAGTTCAATAAAAGTAACCCCCAGCTGACCCGCGGTTTCATAATCCCTATGCGTGCCATAGGCGATCCGTTTCATCGAAAAGGCTGCAGTCATGCGGGCAATATGAATGCCTATCGCTCCGAAGCCAATGATGCCCAGTGTTTTTCCCTGGAGTTCAAAGCCATTGCTATGCGTCCAAATCCCGTGCTTGGTTGCCCGATCAAGCTGCGGAATCTTCCTTGAAATACCAATAATCAGCCCGACCGCAAGCTCGGCGACAGCCGTCGCATTTTCTCCAGGCGCATTGCTCACGCGGATGCCTTTTTCAGTAGCATACTCCATGTCGACGTTATCAAGCCCAGTGCCGGTTTTCAATATATACTTCAAATTGGGTGCCGCATCAATGACGGCTCGGTCAGCAGGCGCGACAGCCGTGATATAAATCACTGCGTCGTGAATTTTTTCAATAATATTCTGCTTATTCTGCGCTTCGTCATACATCAGGCAAGTCACCCGCGCACCCGTTGCTTCCAGCTTATTGACAATTAATTGATGAACCGGGAAATAGGATTTCCCCACGCAAAAAAGTACATTCATCTCAAAGCCCTCTTTCTGAATCCGTCTCCGCACGATCCCCAGTGATTTTCTGTTATTTCTCTGTCGAAAATAAATCTATCAATGAAATTCTCTACTTTTTTATTTTAGCAGGTCTCGCCGTTTCTACAAATCTGAGAGAATTTTTTTATACGTTACGAAAGTATATAAAATTGAGAGGAATTAAGTATAAGAAAAACTAAGGCGCAGCCGGCATTTAAAGGACTTGGCTACGCTAAGTTTTTCTAAACTTGTCAGGACTGCTTCTTCATGTTACGTTAAAAATAGATTGATAAATTTAAAAATACTGGGCAAAAGACGCCAGTTCTTTGACTTGCAGGTACGCTCCAGAGGCTCGCTTGCCGTGGACAGCCAGAGAGTGCCTCGGTCAGGAACAAGTCTGCGAGGTCTCTCTTCGCCTGCGCTTCCCTGCTCTATTTTACTATCTTATCCGGTTAAAAATATTGTGATTAATTTCTTAACAAATCCGAACAAATTGGGAAGTGATTTGATCGATGACCGTGAAACTGAACAAAGCATTAGAAAAACAAATTTTAGATTATTTTGATTATTTACACACACACGGTGAAATTAGTATGCGTGAGATTCAAACCACGCAGTTTATAAAAAAACAGTTGGATGAGATCGGGTATCGGACGCGCACCTTCGCCGATTGTCCGGGAGTTATTGCCGAGATCGGCACGGGAAAACCAGTCGTCGGACTGCGCGCGGATATGGACGCCCTCTGGCAGGAAGTCGATGGCCAACTGCAGGCCAACCATTCCTGCGGTCACGATGCGCATATGGCGATGGTGCTCGGCACGGCCATTCTCTTGAAACAAATGGATAATTGCCCATCCGGAACTATTCGGCTCGTCTTTCAGCCTGCTGAAGAGATCGGGCGGGGCGCAATCGAACTGTCCAAGCGCGGAGTTCTCGATGATGCTGATTATTTTTACGGTGTCCATCTTCGGCCCGTGCAGGAAACGGCGGACGGGCGTGCAAAACCGGCGATTCTTCATGGAGCCTGCCGATCGATTACCGGAACAATTCATGGAGAGGATGCGCATGCGTCCAGGCCGCACCTCGGTACAAACGCCATCGAAGTAGCGACTTCAATTGTCAACGCAATCAGTCATATCCATCTCAATCCGATGATTCCGTTTAGTATTAAAATGACGAATCTCCATGCCGGTTCCGCCGCGAACATCATACCCGGTTCAGCGACTTTTGTCCTTGATGCTCGCGCGCAGACAAATGAAGCCATGCACGAGCTTTATCAAAAGACCGAACAAGTCATTCAATCTGTGGCAGCTGCCTATGGTGTCAGCATTGAACTTGGCGGCACACCGGGCAGCGTCGCGGCGATATCTGCTCCAGAAGCCATCGAAATCATGGGCGAGGCGATCAAGGAGGTTATTGGATCCGACCATTATGATCCCGCGGCAGCCTCTAGCGGTGGTGATGATTTCCATCAATATGCCGTGCGTAATTCGCAAATCAAATCAACCATGCTTGGACTGGGCTGCGGTTTGGAACCCGGTCTGCATCATCCGAAAATGCATTTTCGCCATGAGGCGATGTTCGACGGTGTCCGCATTCTAACTACGGCCATTTTAAAGACATTGGCAAACCATCCGTCAGAAAAATCTTCGTAAAAGGCGGATGATTAAGTAACCTTGAGGACGAATTGCACATGAAATAAACAAGAGGACTGTCCGCGAAGGCAGTCCTCTTGTTTGTCGATTTTCAAAAAACCGTTTTGAAGTTTGTCCATTAGTGATGCGGATGTGTGGATACCGTCTTTGCGCTCTCCGTGATTGCCGTTAAAATGGTTGCGCGCGCTTGATCAGTCATCAAATTCGCCTTAGCATACATGCTGCCGACCGAGTGACTGGCGTAACGCGGCTGAAGCCGGTTCATGCAGAGTGCAAACACATCCGCCTTGCAGGTTTCGCAATGACAGGATAGTGGCAACTGATCCCAATATCTCTCAAGAAGATCCTGCACCGCTTCTTCCATGACATTATGGATGACCATTGCTGCTCCTTCTTTCAAATCAAAGCTTTAAAATTCATGCGTCATCGCAGATGTATTTCTTTCCGAAGCGTAACACAGGAAGGCAGCTCCTTCAAGAGGCGGGAGAACGGAAAGATCACTCTTCCCGAAAAAATCAGGACAATGCCCACCATTTTCGATCATTTTCTTCGACCTCTGCTAAATAAACCCTTACAGAAGTCAAATGGAGGATTTGGCTGCAGATGTTTGATTCACTCGACTCTCCTTCAATTGCCGAACAGCATTGAGAATACGCCGTGTCCCTTCTACAATCGTCGCCTGCGGGGCTGCTATATTCATCCGGAAATAGCCATTGCCCGATTCGCCATAGGTGCTGCCCATTTGAAGCGCGACACCATTCTCCAGGAAAGCGGTATTAAGTTCGGATTCCGTCACTCCCAAATCCGCATAGCAGACCCACATCAGATAGGTTGCTTCCGGTCTCATGCAGTAAAGTTCATCCACTCCCGCAAAGGCAGCGATCACATAAGCGATATTTTCTGCAATATAGTCAAGCAGTTCGGCTAGCCATTTTTCTCCTTTTGTGTAGGCTGCAGTTATTGCAGCGATTTGGAACGGACTAATTTCTGGATAGACCATCGATTTTTGCAATCCCTGAATTCTCTTTCTAATTTCCGGATCGAAAATAAGTAAATAGGATGGACCGATACCCGCGAGATTAAAAGTCTTTGTCGGTGCCATTAACGTGACCACCTTGACATTCCGGACCGCCGCCAGCTGACCGATCGGTTGATGCGTTCCCCCTGGTAGAATTAAATCCGAGTGGATTTCATCGGAAATAATCGGAATCTGGTAATTTTCTGCGAGACGGAGTACAGCCTCCAATTCCTCCTTATTCCAAACACGCCCGCCCGGATTATGGGGAGAACAAAAGAGAAGGCATCGAACCTTCTCTTGGCTGATTTTATCCTCCATATCTTCAAGGTCCATGGTATATCGGCCATCCTTGATAACCAATTCTGACTTCACCACTTGGCGTCCGAGCTGCTCAATCTGTTCAAAGAAGGGATTGTATACCGGACTGAGAATCAGTATCTTGTCGCCTTTAAGAGTCAGCGCGCGCAAGGCAAGCGCGATACTCGAAACAACATTATGATTGAAAACAATGGACGGCCGGGCGACATCCCATCGATAAAGCCGAGATAACCAGCTCTGAATCGCTGTTTTCACCGCCCGCGGGCATCGTGTATAACCAAAAATACCGTGTTCGAAGACCCTCTTCATTTCATCAAGAATCGGATCGGCTGTGCGAAAATCCATGTCGGCAATCCACAACGGCAATAGTTCTGGACGGCCGAAGCGTTCCTCCGCACCATCCCATTTCACACTATTGGTTTGAGTTCGACAGACAACCCGATCAAAAGAACATTCAGACATACATACACCCCTTTCAAAAAGATAATTTGATTATTTTTTATTACGATAATAATTTCGTATATATTATTTTTATTTTCCTATTTTTATAAATATTTGTCAATAGTCTTTCAGAGGTTCTCATTTCCCCGCTTTATCTGTCAAATTTGCTCAAAGAAAAAACAATATCCGGAAACCGTTCAGCAGTTTCCAGACATTGTTTCGACTCTATTTTCTATCCACGAACCCATTCAGGCGGCAACAAAAATAATCGATTCATTCACCTGAATTCGCGGATGAAGCGACTGGATCACCGGACAATTCTGAGGAATCTCCAGAAAAGCCTTCCTGATTTCTCCATGCAGCTTCTCCTCCGCCTGAAGATAAAAAAGGACGTTAATCTGCGATACTGGATGAGGATAGGCCGGATCTTCCAAATAATCAAAAAGAACACGCACCAAGCGGCAAGAGATCTGATCCCGGCCGATTAATTCTTCTAAAACATAGGTACTGCATGCCGCCGCAGCAGCGGCAACCATCTGAACAGGAGAAAAACCAACCGTCCTGCTGAGCAGCCAATTACCATTTTCATGCACCAGTTCTAGCGTTTCTGATTGTTGAATGAGTTCCAATAAGTTTGCCCCCCTTTTAAAAATACGGACAAATCATAGCTTCATTGAAGCAGACTTCCTGCTCTGAAATATATGTTCTTGGAGCAGTGCCTATGTTTCAGGGAGCAAAAGTTGCACTGTTGAACCTCGAACGTGTACTGTTGAACCTCCACCCTCTACTGTTGAACCTCGAACGCGTACTGTTGAACCTCCACCCTCTACTGTTGAACCTCGAACGCGTACTGTTGAACC
>JBDNRY010000017.1:48939-55903 GCA_047718855.1 Sporolactobacillus sp.
TCAAAAAGGGATCTGACCCTTGACCAGGTCAGATCCCTTTTTTCGCTATCGTGCCATATATCCTAGCAGTCATTATTTTATTTTTTCTTTCCCTGTATCGAATTGATTAACGATTTGTTTTAATTCATCGGCCATTGATGAGAGCTGAGAGGCATTATTGGCGATCTCTTCCATTGAAGCCGACTGCTCTTCTGCGGCCGCGGAAACATTTTCAGTCAGTGAGCTTGTATTTTCCGACAGACGAGCAATGTTGGCGATGGTTTTAACAATCTCGTTTGTCTCAGTCGTAATTTTCTTAATTGACACAATCATTTCATCGGCAGAATCAGAAACGGAATAGACGGTTTTTTCGATCTTAGAAAAAGATTGGCCGGCCTGATCGGCAATCGTAATCCCCTTATTCACCTCATCATCACTTGTCTCAATCGATTGTGACAATTCTTTCAGCTTCGCGAAAACTTTTTCCTCAACTTCCATAATTTGATGAGTCGATTTTGTTGACTGATCAGACAATTTCCGAATCTCTTCAGCAACGACAGCAAAGCCTTTCCCATTCTCCCCCGCACGGGCAGCTTCTATTGCTGCATTGAGCGCCAATAGATGAGTCTGCCCGGCAATGTCACCAATCAACTGGTTTGTCTCATCAATTAATTGCATCTGTGTGACAAGATCATCCAGTGATTGATTGACTCGCTCATTTGTAGAACGGATCGTTTGAATTTGTCCAGTCAGCTTGCTTAGCGATTTTTTCCCATCATTTACATTTCCTTTAGCTGTCGATGCCCCCTCATCAAGAGTCCCGGTCTTCGTCTTCAGACGTTCAATTTCCGCATTGATTGTTTCAGCATTGTTTTTGGACTTCCGCACGGCTTCGGATTGATCGGCCGCACCGGTTGCAATCTCCTGGATCGCGTGAGCCACTTCATCTGCCGTCGCTTTATTCTCTTCCGTCGAAGCGGTTAATTCTTCAGAGGATGCGGCAAGAGCCGATGATTTTTCATCAACATTACTAAGTACCTGCCGAAGGCCCTCAATCATTCGCTTGAATCCATTGCCTACCGCCTCGAATTCACGGAAATGCCGGATGTCGGCATTAACGGTTAATTGCTTCTTTTCTACACTGCTGGCAACCCGGGTTAAATCTCTCAATGGACGAAGAATATACATGGTACCAAGGAGGGAGAGCAGGAAAGCAAGTAAAGTCGTGCATAGACAGATCAGAATTGTCTTAAATAATATAGCATGTGTAGCCTTCGTTACATCGGAAGTATCAAGCGTGCTGACAATCTTCCATCCTGTCTCCGAGTTGGTAACAAGGAAATCTTGCTTCTCATTCCCCTTATATTGATTATCAAAGATGGCTTTATTGTCACCTAATTTTTTCAGCAATCCCTTATTAGTCGACTGATAACCAGCCTTCTCGGTAGGATGAGCCACGATTTCTCCAGAACGGGTCATGACAAAACTGTAGCCATGATCGCCGATTTTCACCTTGTTAACCATATTTTTTAAATCATCCAGTTTCAGATCGACAGCGACCACGCCTTTTTCATCGGCAGTGGTTTCTGCAAGCGAAACCACAACACCCTTAACCACGAGAGAATAGTAGGGCTCCGAGACGCTCATTTTCCCCGGATGTTTTAAAGCCTGCCGATACCACGGTCTCTTTCTCGGATCATAATTGTTCGGCTTGATTAATGACTGCGGTGCGTAGTTATAATAGCCTTTGCTATTGCCGATATAGACTTGTGCCAACCCTTGATCGGATTGCTGCTGTGACAATAATGTTGAAAGAACTTGCTTATCATCGCCGTTTTTCATCGTTGCTGCCGAAACATGTGTCGACAAATAATCGAGACGATTCGACTCTTTTTGGATCACCTGCGAAATGTTTTCATTCAGCAGATTGGCACTGATTTGCGCACTGTTTTCCATCTGATTCTTAAGCATTCGTTCAGTATTGGCATAGGACATCAGTCCAACGACTGCCGACGGAACGAGTGTAAATAAAATCACGGCAACGATTAGCGTGCCCTTCAGCGATAAACTTTTTTTCCTCATACCTTGTTCGGGTGGATTCTTAGTCACTTTATTCACCAGATCCTTTTCATAGTTAGCTGCTACCTCCTATATCGGCAAAATACGTAGATTCTTTATGAATTTGCGATCATTTTTATCAAGAAAACAATTCTTTTAATTTTTCATTCTCGCTATAATTTTTAGAAGATCATGCCGATATATTGAATGGCAATAGTTAATTATATATAGTTCGAAAGTTAGGGGAGAAAAGCAGATGAAAGCGGTTCATCATTCAAACAGTCCTATATTATCCGTGATGTCGAAAATACATATCCGTACACTTTTCATTCCATTAATTATTTTAGCCTTCCTGATTCCTAATCTTCTGATCTTTTTTACCATCTACCGTGGAATCAAACAATCTTTTCACGCACATTTGCAAATCAGCAATTCTCAGATTCAGGCAATTGCACTGCCGATCATTGACAGAGTGGCCGTGATCGCACTGATCACTATTGTTCTCGTTGTCGTCGCTGTCTGGTTCGTCGTTCAATTTGTTTTTCTGAAACCGATGGCTCATTTTAATGCTCACATGCAGGCGATCAGTAATCGCGACTTGACCCATCCTCTGGCAGATTCGGTCGCAACGAATAAAGAGTTTTCGATTATGAAACAGAATATGAAAGAAATGACGCGATCGCTTGTTGAAATGATTGGGCTGATTAATGAAAAATCCGGAAAGATCTCGGCATCTTCACAAGGATTAACCGCTTCGACCGAAGAAAATAAGGCCACGGCTGATGAAATCGCCCACTCGCTGCAGGAGGTTGCCTCGGGTGCCGACGAACAGTTGCACCGGGTCAATGCGGCCAGAAAAGAAACGGATGAAATTAATCTGTCGATCTCTTCGATAACCCTGCAAACGATCCAGTTAGCTGATGCTTCAAAGGAATCAACCGAGACAGTTACAACCGGTGAAAAAAATGTCCATCTGGCCACTGAGCGCATGACGACCATAAAAAAAACTGTTCATACATTGTCTGGGCTTATTGAAAATCTCAGTCGCCAAACCAACGATATTAATGTTATCATTCAAGCGATCAATGATATCGCCGATCAGACACAGATTCTTTCATTTAATGCGGCTATCGAAGCAGCCCGTGCTGGCGAACAGGGGCGTGGTTTCGCCGTAGTCGCCGAAGAAATCCGCAAGCTGGCCGATCAATCTGCCGATTCCGCGCAGCAGGTCCATCAGATTATTACTAAAATACAAGATGAAACGGATCAAGTGGTTCATTCGATGGAAACGGGCGTGTCTGAAGTCAGTGAAGGGATGAATGCCGTTGACCTGACGGATCAGTCCTTCCGCAAAATAGAAAAGTATTTTTCATCGATTAAATCACAAATCGAAAATGTGGATAAAGATGTCAACACGATTTCGATTTCCTCTTTCCGAGCTGCCTCTTCTTATCAGGCCATGGAAGACTCCGCTCATCGGATGTCCACTGGCACTCAGACGATTTCAGCCGCAACCGAAGAACAGGCCGGTTCCGTTGAAGAAGTGGCGGGTAACGCCTCCAGACTTTCCCTGGTCGCCGATGAATTGAATCAAATTGTGTCTTCATTTAAACTTTGACTCTTTTGATCCGTTAAAAATCAGTTTTGTCCGTCTCAGCAAGAAATCGGCCAAATGGGTCATATTGCGGCACAGTTAAAGGCAGCCTCGTAATCTTCTGATCGGATAGCAAGAGCTAACAAGTGCCGGGATTCAAATGCCCGGCACTGATTTGCATCAAAGACCTGAGAAAGATCAGAAGACGCCCCCTTGATACCTTGCTTCGACACGAACAATTAAAAAGTGATTAAAAAATCTATTTTTCAGGCGAGTATTGAATAGTAGATAAATTATCCAGTATAATGTTCATAGTCAAATTGTTTGAGTTGACCTCTATCTTTTTAATATTCTGATTGATGAACTTAGCTGCCCTCATGCCTATATCAATTTTATAAGGGAGTCACTATCCGGCAGCTAAGAGAACAGGAGCGAATCATGGATCAAGAAAAAATGCCCGGACGCTCACGCAGCGATTATCGAAAAAAGAAGAAAAAGCATCGCGTCCTGCGTTACGTTCTGCTGACACTGGCTGTATTGCTTGTTGCGGGTGTCTGTTACGGCGGTGTCAAATGGCATCAGTTGAATCCGGAAAACCATTTTGCCCATCTGACAGCGATCGGAGGATCACCCAAGAACAGTGTCAAACAGAAGGCGGGCACATTTAATGTCCTTCTGATTGGATCAGATGCCCGGCCCGGAGATAAAGCAAGTCATACGGACTCAATGGTGCTGATTCATGCAGATATGAAGAAGCATACATACAATATGCTCAGCATTCCCCGTGATACCCGTGTCTATATGGACGGCTACGGCTATACAAAGTTAACCAGCGTTCAGTATGTCGCACAGGCGAATCATGGAACCAAAGCCGGCATCGTTCAAGCGGTGAAGTCGATCTCCAGGCTGACCGGAGTGCCGATTAACTATTATGCAGAAACCAATTACTGGGGTCTGCAGGATATGGTCAATGCAATCGGCGGAATTCAAATGAATCTGCCTTTTCAGGTCAGGTTGACACACGCTTGGCACGCCCGCAATCAGGGTAAAGTTTTTGCTGCCGGTGTTCACAATTTTAACGGAGAAATGGTCAGTGAAGTGACACATGAGCGTTATTCACTGCCCGGTACCGACTACGGCCGCCAACAGTTGCAGGAAGCTGCACTAATCGGCATCGCCAAGAAAATGATGCAGCCGTCCAATGTCACTCGTTTCCCTGCTCTTTCACGATCAATGTCTAAATTCCTCGTAGCAACCAATATGAGCACAGAAGACATGGTCAGTATTGGTTTGGGCGTCAAGGGTGATTTCCATCCGGAACAGCAAATTAAGTATCGTCAGGTTAAGGGAAATGGCGCCAAAATGTATGACGATGTCCTGAAAGCAAATAACGATCAAATTATTCTTCAACCGGATCAATTGAGAAAAGTGATCAAAACGTATTTCACGAACTAATTTCTTTCACAACAAAAAAACAGCTGTTTTCCTAGCGGATGAACTGACCCCCTGAAGTTGGACGAATAAAATTCAACTTTAGGGGGTTTTTGTACACTTTTATTTTTCACGGAGGTGACTTTCTATTTACGATTCATGTTTCGAAGGAGTTTCTGAAAGTTGGACCCGGATTCGTTCACGGCGTCCTGATCATTCTAGGGGATCAATCCGATGAAAATCTGATCCTCTCGCTCATTCAAGCTTCGTTCCCGGTCCAGGGATCTTTTCTGATGGAAGGGGATCATTCTTTTTTCCTTGAAGAATCGCGGCAAAACTCTCTTCGATCTCGGACAATCGTTTCATATCGGCCGCATGCCGCTGATCAAAATCGTCATTTTCGCCTTCCAAACGATCGATTTCATTGCGGATCTGAATCAGCTGCTGCTCGAGTTTCGCTTCTTGTTGATACAAATCGGTCAATTTTGCCCGTGACTGCTGTTGATTTCGCTTTTTTTCCATAGCTGCAAGCCCTCCCGCACGGTGCATCGATAAAGAAATGAGCCCGTTACACCCAAAAAATAGATTCGACCAAATGGCTCATTATATCTTTTAAATAGTCTATCCGTCCCAACTGTGTTGTACTTAATTTGCTGATGACTTAATCTATGAATCCCTTTTTTCCCCTCATAATATACCATAGATATTGATTATTTCGCGATGCTGGAGATTAAATTAGCGTCCGCTTTTTGCTGCTAGATCTTGGCATTCAGAAGGCCAACATACTCTTTCAGCGCGGTGAACGTGACACCGCCCGATGAAGGGACAAATTGACTAGGATAGAGAAACAGTTGCCGACTGACGAGGTAATCTGTCGGATACGGCTGCACTCGGATACCGACCTGTTTAAAATTAAGGACAGCTCGCGGCATGTGAAAGGCGGAAGTCACCAGTATCGGCCGGTTAAGGTGATGCTTTCTAAGGATTTTCCGCGTATTCAATGCATTGGTACGCGTCGTGATGCTTTTGTCCTCTATCCATATTTTACTCTTGGGGACACCGAGTGCGACAAGCTGACGTCTGCCGATCTTGGCCTCAACGCCGCTATCGGGATAGACCTTGCCGCCGGACAGAAGCAGCGGCAGATGGGTGGCTCGGTACAAGCGATAGGCAGTCAGCAGGCGATTCGCCGCATCACCGGAAAGCTGTCCCCGCCCATTCATATCCGGCGTACCCAGCGTTGCCCCACCACCGAGCATAACGATCACATCGCCGCTCGGATGTACAGGCGGCGCGTAGCGATACTCGAGCGGATGCACGAGCAAAATGCCGGTGATTGGTAAAAGCAAAAGATAAAGCAACACGCAGACGGCGGCAGTAACCCGCCAAATCGCGCTGCGGCGGTGAAGCAGCCAGATGCTCAAGATCAGCAGCAGTGTCACAAACAAACCAGGCGGTAAGATAAAACTGTAGACAAATTTGATAAGATATTCCATGCAGAGTCTCCAAACCAATCGTTTTCGTAAAAGTTCATTTCTACCAGCACAACCTTTTAAACAGTTTAACGCTTATTCCATTCGTTTAAAACCGAATGACGAACAAATTTTCTACTTGGCCTGAAGGAAAATTTGATAAAACGATTGCATTAAAGGATATTCACTATTAAATCATAGAGGAAACCCTTTGGATGAAGATTAATCCAAAGGGTTTCCTCCGTGGCAGGTGAGGTTCAACAGTACACGCTCGGCGTTCTGCAGTTCTCCACTGTCGTTCTGCAGTTCTCGCTTGTCGTTCTGCAGTTCTCGCACGGCGTTTTGCAGTTCTCCACCGGCGTTCTACAGTTCTCCACCGGCGTTCTACAGTTCTCCACCGGCGTTCTACAGTTCTCCACCGGCGTTCTAC
>JBDNRY010000018.1:0-51680 GCA_047718855.1 Sporolactobacillus sp.
GCCTGGCGTTCTGCAGTTCTCCACTGTCGTTCTGCAGTTCTCGCTCGGCGTTCTGCAGTTCTCGCTCATCGTTCTGCAGTTCTCCACTGTCGTTCTGCAGTTCTCGCCTAGCGTTCTACAGTTCTCGTTCATCGTTCAACAGTTCTCCACTGGCGTTCTACAGTTCTCGCCTGGCGTTCTGCAGTTCTCGCTCATCGTTCAACAGTTGAGCACGGAGGTTCAACAGTACAGGCCCGAGCTTCAACAGTTTAACCTTGAGGCAGTCACTCGTGGCCTGTTGTGTCGGGATTATCTAACTTGAGGTTCAAATCATCCGGTTGCGCTGGGCCGTATCCGTCCACAGCTGCCGATTTTACAATAAAAAGGCGTTTTTGCTCCTGCATCTACCCTTTCTTCCTACATAACTGCGACATATGATACAGTATCAAGTAGACAATCAGGACTGCTTGATAAAAACCGCCAAAAGAGTGCCCTCCTCATCACTCCTTGTGCCACCATGGAGCGGTGGCATCAAACTGTACGTGCAAAAAAGCTCGACTGCCGATTGGGACAGTCGAGCTTTTTTATTTTATTGAGAATTCGTTTGAAAATTTCTTCACCAAGTGACCTGCAAAATTATAATAACGGACTATCAGCGTTTGTTCATTTTTTTCAAGCAGGACATATGTACCTTCTTTATAATTTCGCGGCAGGTGCAGACTCCCTGGATTAATCAGAAGAATACCGTCGTGCATGACCGCACCGGCAAAATGGGTGTGTCCGTGGCAAATGATCTGGGCGCCTAGTTCTCTTCCCCTCTGAAATAGGGGCTTCTGAGAAATGCCGACATCAAACAAATGGCCGTGCGTAATCAGAAATTTAAGCGGTCCGATTTGGCGGAGCAGCTGATCCGGATATTCGTCCAACCGATCGCAATTGCCTTCGACTGTCAGATAGCCGGCGATCTCTGGACTATCTGCCGATAGCTCGGAATCCCCGCAATGAATAAAGGCTTCAACCTCTCCTGTGTAACGCTTCTTCAGAACTTCGAGCTCTTCGGTCTGTCCATGTGTGTCACTGACAATCAGCCATTTCATCAGTCCTCACCTACCCAGCTGGCCCAATGGTTGACGAGTTGCTGCAGGGCACGTCCCCGATGGCTAATCAGATTTTTGGCATCATCGCTCATTTCCGCAAAGGTTTGTCCTTTTTCCGGTATCAGAAAGACCGGATCATAGCCGAATCCACTCTTTCCGTGTCTTTCCAATGTGATTTGACCGTCGCAGCGTCCTTCAGCAAAGTGAGTCGGCGCGTCTGGCCTGCTGAGTGCAAGCACGCAGCTGAAATGGGCCGTGCGCCGTGCGTCTGGGACGCCTTCCAGATTATCAAGCAGCTTATTTATATTTTTTTCGCTGTCCTTCTCCGGTCCAGAATATCTGGCCGAGTAAACTCCCGGGGCGCCATTAAGAATGTCGACAGATAATCCAGAGTCATCAGCAAGTGTCAGCATCTTTGTTTGATTAGCCAAAGTTTCTGCTTTCAATGCGGCATTTTCACGCAAAGTTGTTCCTGTTTCTTCGACATCCGCCTCAATCTGCAAATCCTTCAGAGAAACAACTGTCACATGAAAAGGTGCCAACAATTGTTTGATTTCTTTAATCTTTCCCTGATTATTTGAAGCAATCAGCAAACGTGTCATTTTTTGCTCTCCACCTTTCGTTCAATCAGTAGATCTCCAATAATCTCTTTTTCAGCCTCAATTAATTTTCCAATTCCTTTTTTCGCCAATTGGATTAATTGAGCAAGCTGTTCCTCACTGAACGTGGCTTCTTCACCTGTACCCTGAATCTCCACAAATTCACCTTTCCCGTTCATGACGAAATTCATGTCGACATTGGTTGTGGAATCCTCTTTATAGCAAAGATCGAGAATTTCGCCATATTGCGGATGTACGCCTACGGAAGTCGCCGCAAGATAAGTCGTTACCGGAATTCTGGCTATTTGCCTGCGATCAACAGCCTTTTTAAAGGCCAGAATCATGGCGACAAAGGCTCCGGTGATCGATGCTGTCCGCGTCCCACCGTCTGCCTGGATCACATCACAGTCAATCCAAAGCGTACGTTCTCCAATCAGCGATAAATCGACGACTGAACGCATAGCCCGGCCGATCAATCGCTGAATTTCCATCGTTCGCCCGCCCAGCTTACCGCGCGAAGCTTCCCGAATGGTCCGCTCTGGCGTCGCTCGTGGCAACATGGAATACTCCGCCGTGATCCAGCCCTTTTTTTGTCCGCGCATAAATGGCGGCACCCGATCCTCGATGCTGGCATTGCAAATCACCTTCGTCTGCCCGACTGAAATCAGGACGGACCCTTCAGGATGAATAATATAATTTGGGATTATCTCTATTTTTCGAAGTTCATCATTTGTTCTGCCGTCTGTGCGTATCATTTATCGTTCCTCCGTGTCTCACTATAAACTCGTCCTTTATGAAAGCTTCAAAATTTCCAGCATTCGCCAGTAAAGAGGACAGCACGCTGCCCTCTTTACTATACCATATTTTATTAGAGACCAGCGGCGCTGACCATAGAGCGAGTCACCGGTCCGGAAATCGTTCCTCCCGACTCCCGGGTTATCTTGTCTGATTTGCCGACCTTGATTGAGAGTTTACTGACGCCTTTCACACCCGTTAGCGTCAGGACAAGACTACGCAAGGCCTGATCACTGATTGTTCTGGAGGACTTATCTTCAAATAGCGCTTTATTAAAGTGTAAATAGGCGATACCGTTTTTGACATAAGGCTTGCTGACAAGCTGCGTCTCTGGGCTCAATGTGGAAATAAAGTCTGTGCCGAGCGGCTCATGAATCAATGCATTCACCATCGTTTCCAGCGGATCGCCTTTATCACTGACACGAACCGTTACCGGCACATCGTAAGACTTCCCTTTTTCGACAGACAAATAGTAGACAGTAACCGGCTTACTGCCTGTGACATCCGCAACGGTGTCAAAGGTCTGATTGATCCCCGATGCCCGGGTCAGAGCCGTTCCGATGGCCGTTCCCGTCTTCGGCCATTTCCCCAAGGCCTGCCCATCTACGGTGAGTGACACATCTTTGACGGTATCGAACTGTGTCGCGGTCCAGACAATCGACTGAACGATTTCATTCTGAGCATCAGCCGGAGCATCCAGCAACTCTTTTGAAAAATTGACCGTCAACTGACCCTGTGCACTGACCTTAGCGCTCTTGATCTCTGTTCCTGGCGGCAAAACCGCTTGAAATCCGTTCGGCAAAATATTTGATACCGGCCCATCATCGACCAAATAATTCAGCACTTGTTTGATCGGCGTTTTGCTCTCCGGTAGGCCGACCGCCTGCGGAACAAGCAAGCCATTCGCATCGGTCAGGAATAATTCCCGTTTAATATATTTTGAGCTTTTTGTGGCCTTGCTCAAATCCGCTTTGTTTTTGACATAGTCAACGCTTGACGGCTTTCGATCGGCGACCCCGCAAGCACTCAGCAATGCCAGAGACAGCACAATCCAAAGAATGGCTATCTTCGTAAAAATCCGGCGATTCATAGTTGTTGCCCCCCTGATCCCTATAGGTTGTACTAGTATGTATACGAATCCGGGGGAATTTTAGACCAAGCCGCCTCAAAAATTTTAATCCGATCAAAAAGTCATAAAAATCCGTGCTCAAAAAATTTTTTTGATAAGCTGGGCGGATCAATATTGCCGTTTATTTTTTATAGACGTAAAGAGTCGATTGTCCATCCCTTCCCATCTGGTGACTAAATCCGGTCTGAGAGCCAGCCCCCTCTTGCGCCGCCGTATTCGACCATTCACTGCTTGGCACCTTGGCGCAATTATTCTTAATCCAGTTTGTGACACTTGAGTTGCTCGTTCCGCCCATTTGTCCTCCTGAAATCAGGAAGTATCTAATTTCTCCGGCCTTTACCATTTTTTCCAGTTTGCTCACAGAAAGCGCCGGATCGCTGCCTCCGAAGCCGCCCATTGCCATCACTGCATAATTTGTTTTCAACATAATCGAGTATGCAGACTGGGCACGCTGCACAGCGAGTATGAATTTTTCACCATGATAATGTTTTCTCAAATAGGTTAATAGTTTGGCATTTCCCTCTTCTCCGATGCCAAAGCCCTGTCTCCCGCGCATCCGTTCTGTAAAATTGCCACCCCGGTTATCGCGGGAATTCTTCTGGCCAGATGGGGAAGGCGTTTCGCCAGATTGGCCTTGAAATTTGCTGCTTTCTTGCATCGACGGCTGTTTCATCGCCACAAAATGCTTTCCCGATTTTTCTCCCGGCATCTGTTCATTGCGGCTCGATTCGGATTGAAATCCTTGCGAGGCACTTTTTCCACCTGCTCCAGTGCCTCCCATGGCGCTCCCGGACAGCGTCGAATTTGGACCAGCGACCGGAATCGAGCTGTTTGTCTGATTCATCACAGATGGAAGCGACCAGTACAGCGCGGGAAGAAACATTATCGCAAGTCCTGTCCCGGCGATTGCACCTTTGATCCGCTTCTGCTCGCTGCTGCGCCAGAGAAGTCCGAGAAACAGACTGAGAAGAGCCGCCAGAACCAGCAGTTCGCTCCATACCACATTAATATTGTTTTCGTAAAAAATTAAGGCTTCAAAAAGCAGCGTCGTGCCGAGAGCGATCGGCAACAGGAAACTGGTCCAAAGCCGTTCTCCTTGTCTCATAAAATCACGAATCATGAAGGACGCGCCAAGACCGACGAGGGCCGCAATCGGCGGAGCCATTAAACTCAGATAGTATTGATGGAAGAATCCGGCGACACTGAAGAAAATCATCGCTGGAACAAGCCAAGAGAGCCAGAAAATGGCAAAGGTATGCTGCACCGTCAGTTTTCGGCGACGAATCCAGTCGACCGCGATGCTAATCATTCCAACTAGGACGAAAGGCAATAGCCAGCTTGCCTGACCAGAAAGGGCTTTTGAGAACAATCGAAGCGGACCCGCGCTGCCGGTTCCGAACATGCTGCCCTGCGCTCCGCCGCGATTTCTCATTGAACTCATCCGGGATTCCATTCCCAGCGGCACCTTGCCGCCCTGAATTTTTTGGGAGAACGCTTTTTGAACGGATGCCGCATTTTTACCGAATCGGCCGCCCATTCCGGAATGTCCGCCACTGCCTTGTTGTCCGGTCAGCCGCGAAAGACCATTATAACCAAAGGCCAGTTCCAGCTCAGAATTCGTCTGGCTGCTACCGACATAAGGCCGATCGCTTGCCGGGATCGAATCAACAACCACCGACCAAGAAAGCGAAACCACCGCAAGAACCACTGTCGCCAGCCCGAGATGGATCAGCTTTCTCTTCCAACTGATTTTGATCGCTATCCAGTAAAAAATATAAATAGCCGGAAGAATCATAAAAGCTTCAAGCATTTTTACATTGAATCCGATTCCGACAAAGATGACGCTGCCGATCAGCCAGCGCAGCTTTTCGCTCGCCTCTGCCCTGAAGATCGACCAGGCCGCAAGCACAAGCGTCAAAATAAGAAGGCTATCGACGTTATTCGTCCTGGAAACCGCGACAAAAATCGGTGTTGTCGCCATCGCTATCCCGGAGATAAAAGCGGCAAGCTTCCCCGCCTTTTTCTTCACCATTCCATAAACCAACACCGTTGAGACGACTGCCGCAATGGCTTCGGGAAGCAGAACGCTGGAATTACTAAGTCCGAATATTTTCGCGCTTAGCGTCTGCAGCCACAGGGCGATCGGTGGTTTGTCAACCGTGATAAAACCTGCCGGATCAAAAGAAGCAAAGAAGAAGTTGTGAAAATTTTTCATCATGCTCTTAACGGCAACCGTGTAAAAATCATTACTGCCTGCCTGATTCAGCAGGAAGAAATTCATAAATGCTGAAACAAGAATGACAATAATTAGCGCGTAATCCAAAGATTTTTTTCGTAAAGCGTTCATCATCTATCTTCCCCATTCATCGAAATCGATTCCCTGTTTGAAACAGGCTTTTCCAATAAAGCCATTATCCAACCTCTTTCTTAAAAATCGCTTAAGGGGTTCGATTGCAGTCTGGCCATTTAGGGAGCCGAGACGGATTTGCCGAGAAAAGGTCACTAAGAGAGGATTGACAGGTGACCGGATTCTTAGAAGAAATACCACTACCTGCTTCATTCATTTTGAGTAAAAAAATAGAGACCGTCCGCTCACAGACGATCTCCTTTTTTATTGGGGAGTTGGTCGCACAGCACCTTGCTTTTGCTTTAATCAGGCCAACTTTTTATGCTTGCTGCAATAATTGTTTCAGTTGTTCACGATCTGCCCGTGCGCAGTATGCCGGCGTACCGTTCTGGAAGCGGAAGCCCTCATGAAGCGGACCCGCATCATAGACATCGAAACCAATCTGGTTAATCAAGGCCGTCACTGCAGCCTTTGCGTCGGCATCGTCACCGGCGATCGGGAGCGTGCGTCGTTCCGAATCAGCTTTTGGCTTCGCCGTTGTGGCGATTTCCGCGGCATAGATCGAGTTGAATGCCTTCACAATATGTGAATCCGGCAAATGCTTGGCGGTCAGCTCACAGGTTGTCGTTGAACCCTTTTCCAATTCTGCAATTTTCCCATCACGGCCCGGATAATAATTCATCGTATCGATGATCGTTTTCCCGGCTAGAGGGGCTACTGGAACTTTTTCAAGGGCGAATAAAGGAACCGTGACAACGACGATTTCGCCTTCGCGCGCGGCCTGTTCCGCCGATGCAGCCGTTGCTTGCGGGCCTAATTCATCCACGAGTGAAGCCAACGTTTCCGGTCCGCGGGAGTTGGACATGATCACTGAGTGCCCCGCCTGAATCAAACATTTTGCCAGCGTCGAACCAATATGTCCACTGCCTATAAATCCTATTTTCATATTAAAACTCCTCGTATTTTGCAGGATCTTGATCAAAAGTTCGGCCATTCGAATGGCTTAGCTTGCCGATCGTCTGCATTTCATTTTCATTTAATGAAAAATCAAAAATAGACAAATTGTCCAGTTGCCGCTTTGGCGAAGAAGATTTCGGCAGCGGGAGTGCCCCCAACTGAATATGCCAGCGCAGAATAACCTGCGGAATTGATTTTTGATGGGCATCAGCAATTTTTTGAATATCCGGATCACGCAGCAGCTTATTTGCTCGTCCGAGCGGACTCCACGATTCGGTTAATATGCCGTGCTCAGCGTCCCATGCACGCTGTTTTTCCTGTGAAAAATAGGGATGCAATTCCACCTGATTCACGCTTGGTGTCACACCGGTCTCATCAATAATTCGTTCCAGATGTTCCGGCAGAAAATTGCAGACGCCAATCGAGCGAATTAAGCCCCACTTTTGCGCATCAATCAATGCCTTCCAAGCTTCCACATACTGATCCTTGCTCGGATTCGGCCAATGGATTAAATAGAGATCATAATAATCGAGGCCCGCGCGCAGCAAAGACTCCTGAATGGTATAGAGTGCCTCGTCATATTGATGATGCCTGCCCGGCAGTTTCGACGTGATCCGCAGCTGTTCACGCGGTACCGAGCTCCGACGAATGGCTTCGCCAAGTGCCCCTTCGTTTTCGTAATTAAAAGCTGAATCCAGCAATCGATAGCCTGTATCGATTGCACTCAGAATGGAGTTAATTCCTGATGCTCCGTTCAGCATATAAGTACCAAAACCAATAGCCGGCAATGTTAGCCCGTCGTTTAATGTTTTCTCTGGTATTGCTTCCACCACGATAACCTCTCCCTTCACTAATCAATTTTAGTGTAGCATTCGCGAATTTCTGCGTCTAACGATGCGCTCGGAGAAAACACTTCGTCGAAAAATTGCCACAGATCATCGCTTATTTCTTATATACCCATTAATTCCGCGGATGTTCTGGAAACCACAAAGGCCGCAGAATATGCAATAACCGTGAGAGGCACCATTGATTGTGAAAAAAGTAAAAGAGATTCATTCGAATCATTTTTCCTGTTCAAATCATTTACTCAACTTTTACAAAAAAAGCAAGACAGGCAGACCTGTTTTCAGTTAAAATTCATATAATCAGTCCTGCGGCCAGATCGCGAGAGACCGTCTGCATCAGCAGATCTAGTATCCTTGACATTCCGTTCTTCCGGTCAGCAAGCTGACACTTGGCACTTATTCCCTACAGTCGATCAGAGAGAAGTGTTGTGCATGATTCATCGAAAAAAGACGAGAAAGATGATCGGATTCATTTTGGGAGGCCTCATTCTTTTACTCTTATTTTTCCTGCTGCTGCTGTCACTTGCAGACGGTGTTTTCCAGTCGGCACACTATCTGGCCCCATGGAATTCAGATTATGTCTCATCTGCCAGCGATCCCCGCATTCGCCTTGTGGCCAAAGCGGAATTAGCAGCTAGCGGACACAATATGCAGCCCTGGCGAATCAAACTGGATCATGAAGAAACGCAGTCTTTTTATCTTTATGCCGATCCCAAACGGCTGACTCTGCAAGTTGATCCCTTCGCCCGCCAAACAATGATCTCGCAAGGGACTTTCCTGGAGTACCTCTCGGTTGCCGGAGCACATGCAGGTTACGACGTACGTATCCGCCTGTTTCCGAAAGGGGCATATAATGAGCACCAATTGAAAAAAAGCATGGCCGTACGTCCTGTGGCAAAAATTACACTTACAAAAGGGATTACTCCTGGCAGTAAATGGTACCCCTATCTTTTTCAACCGGATACCAATCGTGGGCCTTATGCCTTGGCAAAGCTGACATCTGAACAACTGTCGCAATTGCGAGGGCTCATTCACGACCCCGATCTGTCACTGACCTTTTATCAGGATACCCGCAATCTGAAACGCTTGAATGCTTTTGCCAACGAAGGCGCTCGAATTGAATCGTCCGTGAAGCGGATCAGTGATGAATCGGCCGCCGTCTTTCGCGCCAACGAATATCAGAAGAATGCCAAGAGCTACGGCTATTCCTTCGAAGGCCAAGGCATGAGTGGAATTAAAATGCAGCTGTTTCAGGGCCTGATCACCCTTTTTCCGGCATTGAATAACGATCAGGCTGCGTCATCAATTTTCGTCAATTCAACGAAAAGTGCAACGACTCATACACCAGCTTACGCGATTTTAAAAACAAAGGGCAACAGCCGAATCGATCAGGTGAAGGCAGGCATGATCTACAGCCGCCTTGTATTGGAGGCGCACCGACTGGGTCTTTCCCTGCAGCCCCCGAGCCAAGTCCTTGAGGAATATCCGGAGATGAGTCGGCCCTATCACCAGATTCATTCAGACTATGCACAGCCCGGCGAAACGATCCAAATGTTTGTCCGAATAGGACGGCCGCTGGAACCTGCACAAAAAAGCATGCGTCAAGATGTTCACAAATTTTTAATTAAATAAAAGTATTCAAATCCTTCAATAACGTTTCACAGGAGTAAATACGTTATTTGCGGGTTTAATCCAAAGCTTGCTAAAATCCGCCCATCCGTAAGCGTTCAGCTGAATGCCCGACAACTCTTTTACTCTACCGTTAACGTGCTTTCAACTCACTTTCTATTACCCACTTGTGATCTTTCATTAATTTTCCTGTCTTTGTGTTTTTGTAATTGACGATATAGACCGTTGTTGTCTGAGAAGTATCAATCCTGCCGGTTGCTCCTCTCATCCCCTGCATATGATTGGCATTGAGTTTGACCTTTGCACCGGTCGGAAGCAATTTTTTGCTTTGAGTGGCGAGCTCCTGCTGAACGACCCACTTATGATTACGAACCGTTTTGCCTCCAGTCATCGGTTTATAAGTCACACTATAGACGTGCGTCCGGTAGGCCGCGACAATGGTAGCCTTTGCATGATTCATGCCTGGCATATGATCCGCGAGCAGGATTACCCTGCTTCCCTTTGGAAACTTCGGATGCGCTGCTTTTTTCAACCCCGCAGGCAGACTGCTGCCCGAATCCATAGCCATGGAACTCATGGGATGACTTCCCTGCATGCTTTCAGAGGATGAACCTGACTTATGTGTACTGCCGCAAGCGACCTGCGAACCGATGATTAGCACGACAAGGACAAGACAAAAGTATTTCTTCAACATCAATGCGCCTCCGTAAAATAGTTACATAGTAAGGATACCCGGCGGCGCCTGTTCTCAATCGTTTATACGTTTAAGGATCACAAAAACGCAACTTTAGCAGCATGAAGGGAATCATTCTTTCCGTGTATTAGCGCAAACAACAACCGGTCCTTTTGAGGGGAACCTATATACCATTGCCCAAAGATTTAATTCCTTTGTATATTGTTTCTACGATTTGATCAGGCGTTTCTGGATAATCACTAGTCAACCATTGAAAGAGTACATTCCAAAACCCACCAGTAGCAAATTGCATGACATACTTAATTTCCTGCTCCGTACCTTGAATATGCCAAGGAACATTAAAAGCTTCGTAAATCTGTTCTGAATGTCCACTAGCCGAATTTAATAATGAAAAAAATAACCCCTGACGAATGAGTAAACGTAACTGATCGCGCTTATTCCACCAAAAATTGAAGAAGATAGTTAAGACATTTTTAAAATGCAATTGATCCACAAGCCGTAATCGTGCAAGATATTCCTCAAACAAATTCTGACCATAATATTTTAGTAAGGCTTGTTTAGTGCTGAAAGAACGATAAAAGGTTCGACGTGATAGTTGCGCCCGATCTGCGATTGCACGAACAGTAATTTCTTCATAAGATTGCTCACGGAGCAATTCAAAAAAAGCATCCACTAACCATATTCTGGATTGTTCTGCGATACGTTGCTTTCCATCTGCCATCAAATACTCTCCTGTCACACATATGTCATTATGTAGCACTTGCGCCATAACGCTTCATTTCAGTTGTTTCTTTGATCCCACTTAAGTATATTAATAATTGAATCATGTGTCACGTGTGAGACATTAAGTATCAGATGACGCAAATCAATTTGCAGTCGAATTCAACAGTGATAAAAATCATGAATGCCTAAAACATTACTGGATTTTATCATGGAAGCGAAATGTTCGAGGAGGACATGAAATGAAAACTTTTAATCAATTTTTTAAGTATCGTGAGACAATTGTTGGAATTGTTATTGCTTTTGTTTTTATGCTAGTTTTCTTTTGCATTTGGATGACCGGTTATCATGGGGTGACCAATCGGACCAATCAGTTGAAAATCGGTTTGGTCAATAATGATAATAAATTGGGGAATATAGTAACAGATGATCTGAAAAAAAATCTTCCCTTTAAAGTAAAAACATATCAAAAAGTGAAGACCGCAAAAAATGATATGAGTCAACGAAACTTGGATATGGTCATCAATATTCCTCAACAGTTTACTCAAGATCTGCAACAAGATAAGCAGATACAAATTGACTATCTGATTAATCAAGCTAATGCGTCTTTGGCCAAACAAATCATGACTAACGCAGCCACAAATATTACACAAAACATCAATGGTGCTGTCTATCACTATAAACAAAGGATACTTATCACTCAATTATCCAATCACATTGGTCATACAGATTTTTCAAAAAAACTGGCCCAAAATATCTCGAATAATTTATCACAATCTCTAAAATCGTTAAATTTGAATACTGTGACTTCAAATATTGTTCAAAAGAATCGTGCTGAAGATTTTTCAGTAACAATGGTTCCCCTGTTAGTCGTACTTGCTTCCTTTGTCGGATCAATGATTATGAGCTTAAACTTGAATAGTGTTTCGATCAAACTGAATGACTCATTTAACAAATGGTCACTATTTCTTTCTAAGCAAATGATTAATATTGGGATGTCAATATTTCTAGCATTAATCACCATGATACTGATGAAAATTTTTGGTATCCGGTTCCAAACTTCACTGCTTGAAACCTGGCTTTTCCAAATACTCGTATATTTCTCATTTTTAAGCTTCACTCAAATGTTTATCATCCTTTTTGGTCCCGCTGGTATGCTTTTTAATATTCTGTCACTTTCTATTCAGTTGGTGACCTCCGGTGTAATCGTACCCAAAACCATGCTCGCTCATTTTTATCAAAGTCTAAGTGGCTATTTCCCTGCAAGTCATGTTGCTGATGGGTATTTTACTGTACTATTTGGTGGTCAAGGTCTAACAAATAATATATTGCTTTTGCTGTTGATCTCTTGTGTTACACTTTTTATTACGGTAATAAAAGTAACCTTTCAAAAAAAACAGATTCCGTCTACAAACAACATAGGTAGGAATAAGGTTCAGTCATAACTCACAAGACATTCTTAAAAAACTTATGAATAATTTCTAGTTAATAGGGATTCATCCATCAGGTTTTTTACAATGCTGCGTCTCTCGAACCAACTAATTGTTATCTATTCCAGGGAATTTTAAACCAAAATGGCAAAGTAACTATAGAGCTTTTGAATAATCGGTAAGCATCCATATTCAATTTAATAGTGCAGAGAGTACGTCCAACAGTACCTTATGCACTATTTTTTTTATCATTATTACTTACGACCCGAAGAATGCTGAGTCAACGGATGGGTTCACTTGTATGAGTTCTCGCGACTCTTTGTCACGAACATCCTGCATTAAAAGTGATTCATTCCATTTCTTCTAAATCTTATCTCCCAGATGATCGGGTGATAGCGCAAACAACAACCGGTCCTTTTGAGGGGACCGGCTGATGGGCTATAGTTTGAGTTCTCCGAGCCTGAGCAGTTCAACAACCGCCTGGGAGCGTCCTTTTACACCAAGCTTTTGCATGGTGTTTGAGATGTGGTTGCGAACAGTCTTTTCACTAATGAAGAGTTCTTTCGCTATGTCTCGAGTTGTCTTGTCTTGCACAAGCAATTCAAAAACTTCTCGTTCCCTCTTCGTCAGTAATGGTTTTGGACGATGATAGTCTTCCTTCAACAATTCCCCCTCCTTGCTCAGCAGATGAGCGGGCGGGAAAGGCGTTTAGTCCTTATAGTTTATGAATAACTGAAGGAAGCGTGAACCTTTGAAAACAATTCAGGCGCGAATAAGATCTGCTTTTTCAGATATTGTCGCTGCCGAAAAAATCTTTGAAAGACTGGGCCGCCGCGTCACGATTCAATGCGGCAATCGAGGTCGTCAGCGGAATCTCTTTCGGGCAGACCTGAACACAGTTTTGTGAATTTCCACAGCTGGCCAGACCGCCTTTGCCCATGATTGACCGCAGACGTTCCGCTTTGTTCATCGCCCCAGTTGGATGGGCATTAAAGAGGCGGACCTGTGACAATGGAGCAGGTCCCATGAAATCCGACTTGCTGTTGACATTCGGACAGGCTTCCAGACAGCAGCCGCAGGTCATACATTTCGAAAGCTCGTAGGCCCATTGCCGTTTACTCTCTGCCATACGCGGCCCCGGTCCAAGATCATAGGTACCGTCAATCGGTATCCAGGCTTTCACTTTCTTCAGCGCATCGAACATTCGGCTGCGATCAACGATCAGATCACGAATAACCGGAAAAGTCCGCATCGGTTTTAAATGAATGGGTTGATCGAGCTTATCGATTAATGCCGTACACGCCTGGCGCGGACGACCGTTAATCACCATTGAACAGGCGCCGCAGACTTCTTCCAGGCAGTTCATTTCCCATTGCGGCGGTGAGGTTTGCTCCCCTTTTATATCTACAGGATGGCGGCGGATCGCCATTAATGCGGAAATCACATTCATATTCGGCCGGTAAGGCACATCAAATGTTTCCTCATAAGGGGCTGATTCGGGGCTCTCCTGACGCGTAATAACCAGCCGCACCGTTCTCGATTCCTTCGTTTCGCTCATACTCCCTGCCCCCTTATTTATTATGCGAGTAATCCCGCTTCCGTGGCTTAATCAGCGAGACATCCACATCCTCATATTCTAAATCAGGTCCCTGATTTTCCGGATTAAACTTGGCTTTTGTTGTTTTCAGGAAATGGTCATCATCGCGTTCCGGGAATTCGGGTTTGTAATGGGCACCACGACTTTCATTGCGGTTATAAGCACCAAGCGTAATAACGCGAGCCAGCTGCATCATATTCCAGAGCTGCCGGGTGAATGAAACACCGCTATTACTCCATTTCGAGGTATCATCCATATTAATGTGTTTGTAGCGTTCCATCAATTCCTGAATATGAGCGTCCGTCTCCAGCAAGGTTCTGTTCTCGCGGACAACCGTCACATATTTCGTCATCCATTCGCCGAGTTCCTGATGCAACATATAGGCATTTTCCGTTCCATTCATGGACATCAATTCTTGATAATTTTTCTTCTCGCGGGAGAGAGCCTCATCGAAAATAGCCGATGACAAGGCCTCACTGCCCGTCTCCAATCCGGAAATATAACGAACCGCATTCGGCCCGGCGATCATGCCGCTGTAGAGGGCTGAGAGCAGAGAGTTTGCCCCCAAACGATTAGCTCCATGATATTGATAGTCGCATTCTCCGCAGGCAAACAGTCCTTTAATATTTGTCATCTGATCGAAGTCAACCCAGAGGCCACCCATGGAATAGTGAACAGCAGGAAAGACTTTCATCGGCACCTTATGCGGATCGTCACCGGCAAATTTTTCATAAATATCAATGATCCCGCCAAGCTTCACATCGAGTTCATGCGGATCCTTATGCGAAAGATCGAGATAAACCATATTTTCTCCATTGATACCCAGATGCTGATTAATACAAACTTCAAAAATCGCACGAGTGGCCACATCACGAGGGACGAGGTTGCCATATGCCGGATACATCTCTTCAAGAAAATACCACGGCTTGCCATCTTTATACGTCCAGATGCGTCCGCCTTCCCCGCGGGCGGATTCGCTCATCAATCGCAGCTTGTCTTCGCCAGGAATGGCCGTCGGATGAATTTGAATGAACTCTCCGTTGGCGAAATAAGCACCTTGCTGATAAAGGGCGGAAGCAGCCGATCCGGTATTGATCATCGAATTTGTCGATTTGCCGAAAACAACACCTAATCCACCGGTGGCCATAATAACGGCGTCCGCTTTATAAACTGAAATTTCCATTGTTTTCAAATCCTGAACAACGACGCCGCGACACACTTCTTCTTCATCAATGACCGCCGAAAGAAATTCCATATATTCATGTTTATGCACCAAGCCCTTGGTTTCTGCACGCCGTACTTGCTCGTCCAGTGCGTAGAGAAGCTGCTGACCGGTTGTTGCACCTGCATAGGCCGTCCGATGATATTTTGTCCCGCCGAAAGCACGAAAATCAAGTAACCCCTCTGATGTCCGATTGAACATCACGCCCATGCGATCCAATAAATGAATGATCCCGGGAGCCGCTTCGCACATCGCTTTTACCGGCGGTTGATTTGCCAAAAAATCGCCACCATAGACCGTATCATCAAAGTGTTCCCACGGTGAATCCCCTTCGCCCTTCGTATTGACTGCGCCATTAATGCCCCCTTGCGCGCAGACCGAATGTGAACGCTTAACGGGAACGACTGAAAATAAATCCACTTCAACGCCGGCTTCCGTTGCTTTGACAGCCGACATCAACCCGCCAAGCCCACCACCGACGATTATTATTCTGCCTTTACTCATTTGGGCTCACTCCCTCGTAGATTAATAGACTGTGTGGTTTAGATGAACGCAAATAACGCGCTAATGCCAACGTAGCCCAATAGTAAAAAGATAATTAGAGAAACATAGCTGCCGATTCGCTGAGATTTCGGCGACACCAGAATACCCCAGTGCACGCAGAAACCCCAGAGCCCATTGGAAAAATGAAAGACCGCGCACAATACCCCGAGGACATAGAAAATAAAATTGCCGGTATTGCTGAGAACATGCACCATCATTTCATAGTTAAGCGGTGTCCCAAGCGCCATCGCAATTCGTGTCTCCCAGATATGCCAAGCCAGAAAGACAACAAGAAACAAACCTGAGATTCTCTGCAGCAGGAAAAACCAGTTTCTGAAGAAATTAAATCGGCTGACATTGTTTTTGGCAGTAAATGCGAGATAGACGCCATATACCGCATGAAACAGAATCGGTAAATAAATCAAAAAGACTTCCAGAAAAAGCAAGTACGGAAGATGTTCCATAAAAGCCGCCGCCTGGTTAAAAGCGCCCGACCCCTTTGTTGCTTGAAAATTTACTGTCAGGTGAACAACCAAAAACAATCCGACCGGGATGACCCCCAAGAGAGAATGCAAACGGTGCCGGGCATAATCGTGATCAGCCATGTTGCTTCTCCTCCTCCAAATGAAATGTTACCGTTTGACAGAATTCTGATTAAACTCGCTTTTGTAAAACAGGTTGGAATAAATGACCAAAATCTGTCACAAATTCATTGTAAACCTCGCCAATTTTTCAGTCAATCGAAAAGTGAAAGCGCTAACTAATTGATAATTCTTTCTCATTACTAATCATTTTCTTTTTTTGCGGACAACGCTCGAATTTTTGCGATGCGAGTCGATTATCTTTTCTAACAAGTAAAGAAAGCATATAATTTTCGCCAAAACAAAAGGTTGTGAACCAAACGCGCAGGTGCGAGACTCCTGCGGGAGTGCAGGCCAGGGGAGACCCCGCAGGCATTAGTTTGCTTGAGGAGGCTCCCGGACTGCCCGCGGAAAGCGAGCGACCGGAGCGTAATCAAAATCTGGCAGGGCTAAGTACTGAGCTCTTTTTGCCCAGTTTTTCTAAAAGAAGTTTCACTTCGCTTCTTTTCACTGGAAAGGTTTCTCTATTAATGAATGAAAATCCTGTATCAATTATAAAATCATGTGAATTTTCCGTGCTATTTTCGTTTGAGAGCAGATTGGAGATTCCGCTGATTTTTTGCATCGGCTTATAGTATAATAAAGAACGGAGGGATTTTTACATGACAAAAGACGAAAATTACCCGAAACCGGAGCACTACGGCGATGCGACTGTCCCGGCATTCGGTTATGAATTGATAAGAAATGAATTGCTGCCTGAGCTTCTGGGCAAGGAGGCGGCATCCATTCTCTATTGGTCAGGCAGGAAAATAGCGCGTCTCTATCCGATGACCAGTGAAGAAGAGGTGGCGGCTTTCTTTAATCAGGCGGGCTGGGGAAACTTGAGTCTGACCGATCGGGGCAAGAACAAATTGGTTTTCGAATGTCAGTCTGCGCTGATTGAGTCGAGAATCAAAGACCATCCCGGAACTGTTCTGTTCACGATGGAAGCGGGATTTCTGGCCCAGCAGATTGAGATGATTCATGGATACATAGCTGAAACCTATTCGGATATCCGGACAGGTCATCATAAAAAGGTAATTTTCAATGTCAAATGGGATAGTCGAGATATCGTGGAAAGCACCCCTAAGGATTAACAAAAAAAGCCCGCAAATTTAGCGGGTTTTTTTGTTAGTTTTATACAGGGCGGCAGTTGAAAAAACGGCACAATCCTACTTTTTCAACTCCCACAGGTTTGATTATAACCGAACAGATTCTTCCTCGGCGAGCTGGAAGGTTTCATGCAGCTTATCCAGCGCCGGAAGCAATTGCTCCTCATCAATAATCGTAGACACTTTGATTTCCGATGTGCTGATCATTTTTACTTTGATCGCTTCTTCAGCCAATGCATGAAACATCTGCGCAGCAACTCCTGGATTGGAAGCCATGCCTGAACCGACAATCGACACTTTAGCAAGACCGGATTCGAAAATGATCTGTCCGATATCAAGAGCACCCTTTTGTGCTTGGAGCACACTCCTCGTTTCCGTCAGCAAATCGCGATCAACCGTGAAAGAAAGACTGGTTTTCGCTTCATCAAGCACATTCTGTACAATCACATCAATATTGATATGTTTTTCCGCAATCGCATCGAAAACGCGGGAGACCGCCGGAACATTATTCGGCAACCCGAGCAGCGTCACCTTGATCACATTTTTCTCAAAAGCAAGCCCTCTGACTGTCTGTGCTTTTTCCATTGAGACTTCCTCCTTAATCACCGTACCGTCTTCATCCGAAAACGAAGAACGCACAACCAATTCAATATGGCTGTTCTTCGCGTATTCCACCGCTCTTGGGTGAAGCACACCGGCACCAAGATAAGCCATTTCCAGCATCTCATCATAACTAATTTCTTTAAGCTTCCGTGCTTTCTTCACATAGCGGGGATCTGTCGTGAACACACCGCTGACATCCGTATAGATTTCGCAACGTTTGGCCCCGAAAGCAGCAGCCAGAGCAACAGCCGACGTATCCGATCCGCCGCGCCCGAGCGTTGTGATTTCTCCATCTTCCGTCACGCCCTGAAAGCCGGCAACAACGACCACGGCACCTGCTTTCAATTGCGCACGCACGGATGCCGTATCAATTGTTGCGATTCGCGCCGAGCCATGAACAGCTTCAGTATGAATGCCCGCCTGCCAGCCGGTAAACGAAACCGCCTCATAGCCGCGTTCGATCAATACCATTGATAGCAGAGCAATCGTCACCTGTTCGCCGGTTGATAAAAGGACATCCATCTCCCGCTTTGAAGGTTCCTTAGAGATCTCCTCCGCCATAGAGACTAGCGAATCCGTCGTTTTGCCCATTGCTGAAACAACAACCAACACCTGGTTGTCTTTCTTTCTCTGTTGAATAATCCGATCGGCCACCTTCTGCAGTCGTTCCACAGTTGCCACGGAAGTACCGCCAAACTTCATCACTGTTAAAACCACGCTTCACTCGCTCCTTTAGATTATGACCGATATTCTGTCCGGCTCCCGCGGCGCGCTAAAGAGATCGGGATGATCGATTGAATGAGCCTCTGTCCATTTTTTATCTTCAGTGAAAAAAAAGAACAGCGAGCATCCCCGCTGTTGAACTGACACTTTTCAACATGCTGAGATAGTCCTCCACACTTAAGCAAGTGTGACAGCCCTGCACTTCTTCAATGCAGGTCCAGCCCCGGTGAATGATGCGTTCACCCAGCTTCGGCAGTCTCCCCTTTCCGCCGCGGTCGCCGGAGTCATCCTCCTCGCGCGGCATACTCATGAAACCCGCTCCTCTATCACTTCAGATTCTTGAAAAATTAAGTTGTCCCTAAAAAAACGCCGCGCCATTTCCCAATTTTACAAAGCATTGGACAAGCGGCTATCGTTTTTAAAGTATAACAAAACTCCCCGCAACAAACAACACTTTTTGCAGGGAGGTCTTCTCTATTTGTCCAAATATTTTCTTAAGTTTTCCGCAATCTTAACTGGCAGACCGGCTTCATGCAGCGCCTCGCTAGTCGCCTCTTTGATCTTACTCATCGAACCAAATGTCCGCAAAAGCGCTTGTTTTCTTTGTTTTCCGATGCCCGGAACATCATCGAGCACAGAATGAAGCATCGCTTTCGAACGCACTTGCCGATGAAACGTAATCGCGAAACGGTGCACTTCATCCTGGATGCGCTGCAGCAGATAGAAAGCCTGACTATTTCTGGCCAACGGGACAATGACCGGCGGTTCGCCGACAACCAGCTGCGACGTGCGATGTTTTTCGTCCTTGGCAAGTCCGCAAATCGGAATATAAAGACCAAATTCATTCTCGAGCACATCGATAGCTGCTGAGAGCTGGCCCTTCCCGCCATCGATCAGAATCAAGTCCGGAAGCGGCGCATTCTCCTTCAGCAAACGACCGTAGCGGCGACGGACAACTTCTTTCATCGTCGCGTAATCATCCGGCCCAACAACGGTTTTTACCCGATATTTACGATAATCGCTTTTCTTTGGGCGACCATCCTCGAAAACAACCATCGCTGAAACGGGATCCGCTCCCTGAATATTGGAGTTGTCAAAGGTTTCGATCCGATGGGGTGCCGGCATATCCAGTGCTTCACCCAACTGTTCAACTGCGCCGACTGTCCGTTTTTCATCGCGCTCGATCAACGCAAATTTTTCCTTAATGGCGATCTGAGCGTTCTTCGTGGCCATCTGCACAAGGTCCTTTTTCCGCCCCCGCTGCGGTTGAAGAATCGTCGTGTCCAGCATCTGCTCGACGAGTTCCTGGTCCGCCTGATCCGGTATCAGCACCTGCTTCGGCTGAATATGATTTTGCCGCGAATAGAATTGCCCGATAAACGTTAAAAAGTCTTCCTCCGGTTCCTGATAAAAAGGAAACATCGAGGCATCGCGCTCGATCAATTTTCCCTGTCTCATGAAAAAGACCTGAACGCACATCCAGCCTTTATCAAAGGCATAACCGAAGACATCACTATCCTCCAGGTCATTAAAAATAATTTTCTGTTTCTCCATCACCGTTTCAATATTACGAATCTGGTCGCGCAGCTCCTTTGCTTTTTCAAAGTGAAGCTGGTCCGCTTCCAATGTCATTTGCCCAGAAAGCTCTTTTTTGACCTCCTGATAACCGCCGTTTAGGAATTTTGTGATATCCTCTGTCATTTTGGTATACGTTTCTTCTGGAATGTGAAAAACGCAGGGCGCCAGGCACTGGCCAATATGATAATAAAGGCAGACACGGTTTGGCAACGTCCGGCACTTGCGCAGCGGATAGAGATGATCGAGCAGTCGTTTCGTCTCATTGGCGGCTGTGACGTTCGGATACGGTCCAAAATATTTGCCGCTCTTGCGATTGACTTTACGCGTAATAATCAACCTCGGGAATTTTTCACTCGTCAATTTAATATAAGGATAGCTTTTGTCATCCTTCAGCATGATATTGTAGCGAGGTTCATATTTCTTAATCAGGTTAATTTCCAGCAGCAGCGATTCGATCTCGGATGAAACGACGATATATTCAAAATCAGCGATATCGGCAACGAGGCGCTGTGTTTTCGCATCATGCGAGCCGCTGAAATAAGAGTGGACACGGTTAAATAAATTTTTGGCCTTGCCAACATAGATAATCTCACCCTGGCTGTTCTTCATTTGATAACAACCGGGCTGCTTCGGCAAGAGCGCGAGTTTTTCTTTTATTTTCTGATTGGGCATGCTGTTCATCCTTTAACAAAATCGTTTGCAGCGTTTTTTCGATAGTGAAAAAAGGCCATCCTCTCTATTATCAACGAGAGGCGCCATTTGTTCAATAAATTTAATCTGGAAAAATTCAATTCACTATTTTTTTATCGAAGAGCGACGGTGAGCTCAGTCAGATGGTCAAATCACGCTTCCGATAGAAATAATAGCAACCCGCGGCAAGTACGGCGGAAAGCAGCAGGGTGAGCAGAACATTAACGAAATTGAGACTCTCACCCCGGACAATCGCCGTATAACTGAAGTATTGAAACGGCGACAGAACCTTTAAAGCATTCAGGTGACCGGCCAATTCGGTGATCTTACCAATGAGATACGCGCCGAATAGAATAGCCGTAACAAGCGAACCAGAGGCCTTCGGATTTTTTAGAAGAGCGGAAAGGAAGGCACCGAGCGACAGAAAGAGGAGTTGAACAATCAGCATGGTCACAAAAAGCGCCGTAATTTCGCCATTAATTGCCTCGCCCTTATTGTAAAGATTGACAAAGTAATAAGAGGATAGCAGCGTCACCAGATTGAGAATGACAAGATTGACCAGGGCGGCAATTAATTTTGCCGTCAGAATTGTCGCTCGCGAAATCGGCTTCACCATTAGAAACTCTGTCGTTTTATCCCGCTCCTCCTTAGCCAGGATACCGCTTCCGAGCAAGGCTGCATGAATGGCCGCGGCCAGAACGATATACGAAAAAAGGAAAGCAAAAAAAACGCTCATGACTGAAACATTGAACGAACTCATGCCGAATAATGCCCGCATCGCCTGTGGCAATTGTTTCAATGCTTCACTTGCGGTACCGCCTGATGAATAAGTCGTATATTTACTCATCCCGCTCAGAACACCGAGGATCATACAGATACTCCAGATAATCAAAGCCTTTCGATTCGCTTTTAACTCCCTGAAAAATAGAGTCACAAGAACCACCTCCTGTATATTTTTTCAACTAACCGAATGAATATCTTTCCTTGTGTAAATCACGTAGCTCGCAGCGATAGCGGCTACAAAAATACAGCCGGCTATTATCAAAAAAGAGGCCTGATACGCGGTGTGTTGAATGATATAAGCGGTATTAAAATAATCAAAAGGTAAAAAATAGCGGTACACCTGATCCTCTTTCCCGGTAGCGAGAAGCGCGCTGAGTATATAGAAAGCAAAAATGATCCCCAGGGAAATCGACAGCACCGACCGGATTTTATTAAAAAAGACTGACACGACCATGCCGATGGCGAAAAAGATCAGTTGGAGGAAAAACAGGCTGAGATTAATCAAGAGAAAAGTCTCCTGATCGAAACCACCGCGCTTCACCCAATGAACCATAAGGAGCAGGGCAGCATAATAGATAACATCGGTAGCAAGGAGCGTCGTCAGGGCAGCAAACAGCTTCGAACTGACGATTGCCGGGCGAGAAACCGGTTTGACCAGCAGGAAATCGGCCGTCCGTTCGCGCACTTCCTTCGACAGGATCGAAACACCGAGATTCATCGCCTGAATCGAGCCGCAAAGCGTGATAAATGAAAAAATCATCGAATAGAAGCCGGTAACGGATGTGATATAAGCGAGATTAATACCGAGCATCGCCCGAACTGGCGCCGGATAATTTGCGAGTAACTTTCTGAACCCCTCGGCATCCCTGGCCATCCCTGGATAAATGGAAAGAAAGAGCGCCGCAAGAGCGATCAAGACAATCAGCCACAGGATCGTCGTCTTACGCAGCGACCTCAGTTCATGAAAGTACATGTTCATAAGGCTCAATCCCCCTTTTCGTAATAATGCAAGAAGATTTCCTCGAGATCAGGTTCTTCGACCGTCAAATTGCGAAGCTCCACTCCAGCTAATTGATGAATGATCAGATTAATATTGCCTTTGAAAATAAAGCTGACCGCATTCTTTTTCAGCTTAAAATCACTGACACCCGCGATTTTAAAATCTTCCGGATGCGCCTCATGCGCCAGTTCTAGGCTGATTCTTTTATAGGTGTTCTCCTGCAACGCGCTGATCTTCTCAAGCCGAATGATCCGTCCTTCTTTGATAAGAGCGACCCGATCACACATTTTCTGAACCTCGGTTAAAATATGCGATGAGAAAAAAATCGTTGCCCCCTTCTGATTTTCCTGCCTGAGCAGTTCAAAAAATTTCTGCTGCATCAGCGGATCGAGTCCGCCTGTCGGTTCATCAAGAATAATCAGCTTCGGCTCATGGAGCAGTCCTTGAACGATGCCCACTTTCTTTTTATTGCCAAACGACAGGTCACTGATCTTTCGCCCCAGATCAAGATTCATGGTCGCTGCCAATTCTTTGATCCGCTTCGAGCAATCCTTTTTATAGAAGCTGGCCGAATAATTCAGCAAATCGATGACCTTCATATTATCATAATAAAAAACTTCTGAAGGCAGATATCCGAGTTCCTTCCGCACTTCAGGATGTTCGAAACAATTCTGTCCAAAAATGGAAGCCTCACCGCTGGTCGGATGAATCAGCCCCAGCAAGGTGCGGATCGTTGTGGACTTTCCCGCACCATTGGGACCAATGAACCCAAAAACCTCACCTTGCCCGACACTCAGATTCAGATCGGAAATTCCCCGCGATTTTCCGTACGTTTTGGTCAAATGTTTGATTTCAATAGCGTTCATACCGTTTCCCTCCCCTTTTTCTTACTTATAAAATGCTTTTTTGAGCAAGTTCAGACAATCGATGAAATCTTTATAGAACGATTCGAGATTATCAATGTCTCCCGTCAAATGATTAGCAAACCCTTCAGACATCCAAATCAGCATTTTATAAATGAGCTGCGGATCGACGCCTTCGATAAATTTTGAGTCATCCATCCCTTCAAAAACGATTCTTTGACGGAAACGTTCAGCTTTCTGACCCGCCGCGAAAAGTGTATTAATTTCAGCCTTTACCTCTTCATCAGTTTCAAGAAACATACTTTTTAGAAAAGGCAGAATCGACGGCTGCCGTTCCATGACTTGAATTTTAATTTCACCTGCTTGCCTAATCCGATCAAAAAAATCTGTCTCTTGCGGATCTCTGTGATCGTTAATCTGATTCATAAAAAGATCGCCGCACAATTGAATCAAGTAGAAATAGAGCTTCTTCTTGGTGCCAAAATAATGGAAGACCATCGCCTTTGAAATGCCGGCCTCCGCCGCAATATCGGCGGTGGATGTTTTCTTATAGCCGCTCCTGCCGAAAGCTTTGAGCGCCCCGTCAATAATCTGTTCTTGCTTCTCTTTCGGCAATTTCAAAAAGTTATCTAAGTTGCTCATAGTATCCTCTCTTTCGCTTTAAACCGATTCGGTTTATGAATTGATTATATAGCCATAAACCGATTCGGTCAATGGGCGAAATAAAATATTTTCTGAGTTATCGCTGGCCATAAAAAGGGCAAGCTCTTCAGGAAAATTCCTGCAGAGCTTGCCCTTCTTTCCATGCCGCGTGCCGTTTTGTGGATGGGCACCGTCTCTAGATCCGGGGACCCCAGCCAGGGGAAACCAGTGAAACAGTGATCGCCCTCCTATTTCTGATCATGAACCTTGAGAGACGCCTTAGAGCTTCTCTGTGCTTTTTTTACTTTTTAGGAACACATGTTCCTTTTCACTTAGATTATCCCCAGCATATAGATCCACTAGAAAACTAAAAAAGCCCATTGGTTCAGTAAGCCCTACTTAGCGACCTCTAAAATTTAAGTAAGGCATCTATTCAAAAGATAGTTGTAGTCTATCAACTTTCAAAAAGACATATTGTCCTATCAAGTACTGATAGTCCTCAAATAAATCGCTTGTTATAAAATATCCAACATCTAAAGTACTATTTTCTAGCAATTTTCCAAAAAGAAGGTAGCCTCCATTAGAAGTCCGTTCTGATTCTTTTAATTTACTGTTTTTTTGGACTTCCATTGTTAGACCATTGCTTACAAATATATCTATTTCTACCTCATATTCCTTTCCTATCTCAATTTTATATGGAGCATAAGCAAAAAACCCTGTCAATTTTTGCTCGTTCACCAAAAAATCTATATCTTCTTCAATTAATGAGTCTATTCCACAAATCTGTACTTTATTATTCATCCATCTCATCTCTCTATTCTATTGGATTTATCGCTGGACATAAAAAGGGCAAGCTCTTCAGGAGAATTTCTGCAGAGCTTGCCCTTTTTTCCATGCCGCGCGCCGTTTTGTGGATGGGCACCGTCTCTAGATCCGGGGACCCCTGTACTTTCTATTTTGTGGCACCAATTTTTTTCAGCCAGTCAGATACAGATTTTTGTACACCTTTTGCGTCTCTTACATTCGCGCCTGGCATTTCAAAAGCTTCAAGTAGGGTAGAATCCGGACAAAGCCTCCTGATTGAACTAACCGTTGAACCCAGTCCATATCCGCCGTTTGTATTGAAAGGGATGATTGTTTTTCCCTTCAAATCATATTCCGATAAAAATGAAGCGATAGGCCTTGGAATGTCCATTGCCCATGTGGGGTAGCCAAGATAAATCTTATCATATGAATCCATATTTTTTATCTTGGTTTTTAGCCTCGGCTTAAATCCCGTTTTAGCCTCATCAACATTTTGCTGCACAGTTTTTTTATAATCGGCAGGATAGGGTTTAACGGTTTGGATCTCTACAAGATCCCCGCCAACTTGATTATGAATTTGTTTTGCAACAATTTCTGTACTGCCAGCCAAGCCGTTCTTTCTGGCATTCAGACTTGCCGATGTTTCGACATCAACATTATCACTGAAGTTTGTATTACCCACTCTTGAAAAATACGCGACAAGAACTTTTGAATTCGCTGGGGGTGAGGATTGCTCCTGTCCTACACTTTCAGGCGCTGACGAGTTGTTTCCCGCTGCCGCCGATCTGCTGGCCGATGAGGTACTGCTGGTGGATGATGCTCCGCCGCCGTGACAGGCGGTCAGAAGTACCAGCGGAATCATCACCATGCTGAAAAGCAATACTGAAATACATTTTTTCATAACAATTCTCCTCGTATACTTAGTAGTTGGAGATAAAGCTGCATTCCTGCTCGCTCGCCTAACAGTTTTTCAAATACTAAAGCCATTCTTCTTAAGCCAACATTCCGTATCCTTTATGTTATTACTATATACTTCTGGAATCATTAAGGCATTTTTTGCACTGCGTTTTCCTCCTTTTAATCTTCCATAATTTTTCCAGTTGCACTTCTTGAGAAATGTTTCAGAAATTCCCAGGAATAATCCGCATCCTGCATGTGCGGTATATGGGCTGCATCTTCCACAAGAATAAATTGGGAAAATGGTTTATCGTAGTTCTCTTTGTAATAATTATTGACAGTCCACACTTTTCCCCCTACGATCTCTTTTGTGATTTCATCGGGGTGATATCCCCAATAGGGAGTTTTACTGTAATCTGGCTGAACGTCCTGTGTAATCCTATCGTTATATAAGAGGAGCGATCTGATTGCTTCCTGCTCATCACGCATGACGACTGGATTTCCATCCTCATTATTCTCTATAAATTCATTCGTTCCCTGAATAACCTGAAACGGCATACCATACTGTCGATACTTATTATTCTGATTGCGCAGATCTACCATCCATCCATAAGCAGCAATACCTGCAAACATCTCTGGATGTTCACTGGTAAGTGCAACTGATGTGGCGCCTCCATTTGAAAATCCAAGTGAATAGATTCTCGTTGTATCAATTGGGTAAAGTTTAATTGCTCTTTGAACAACGGAAATAATATATCCCACCTCACCGTAGGTAGCATAATCATTATATTTTGGAGAAATCACTATGATATCTTCCGACTGAGCCTTATCCACCCATCCTGAACTTTTGGCTTGTTCCTGCGGATCACCTGTTGTTCCACACATAAACAAAACAAGGGGAACCTTTTTAGTACCACCTAAAACTTCTTTTTTTCCATAAACATATACTTCATTTCCGTTATCCATCTGAAAGTCTGTCATGGTTTTTACCTTCGTCGAAGCGGTGTTGTATTCATTGGGTTGAGATGTGGCTGTTCCAAAAAACGAACATCCAGTTAACATTACTGTGATAATCGGTATCAGAATTACTATTCTGCCTTTTATTTTTCTCAATTGATGAAATCCCTCCCACTAGCAATGCATGTCAATTCTTAACGAATGCTCTGCTACTGAAGTCTTACTCTATGTTTGGTCCTTCTCCAAGTCAGCCTTCTTGCATGCTTCGTTCCCATTTGTTATTTATACAAGAAGTGCATGACCTAAGCCAACCAAATTTCACATTTCTCTCTCCCAGAAATCGACCGCATGGTCAATCCATCCTTCGGCAACAGTTCCCTCGCCAAGTCCAAATCCGTGTGAAAGTCCTTTGAAAATCTCTATTTCCGCATCGGTACCATTTGCTTTGATTCGGTTAATGCGATTCCGCATTGTTCTGTAAGGGGCAATTCCATCATTGGTACCGACACAGGCATATGTCGGCGGCTCTTTTCCAGTCACCTCTGAGAGACCTGTATACTCCATGATAACGGTCGCCGGACGTGGATACGCATCCTCTCCAAAGCTTTCTGTTCCGTAAATTCCGAGCCATGCTGCCATCCTTGCTCCAGCTGATCCACCCCATAGAGAATAATCCTCCATATTGATTCCGAGTTCATCCGCATTCTCATGTAAGAAAGCAATTGCTCTTGCCAGATCTTCGCAGGCAGTCTGAGCTCCGGGTCGATAGATCAGGGCAAATGCATTATATCCTTTTTTGCTGAGCTCAAGTGCATGTGGAAAACTATCCTGCATCGCACCGACAAAAACAAAGCCCCCACCTGCGTTGACAATCGCTGTTTTAGCGCCTTCCTTGCCGCGAAAAAAGAACAGCCCTGTATCCTCTTTGTCAGGGTCCTGCGCTTTTTCTTCATCGGAATAAATATCATAGAAAACAGTGTCTCCCGATACGGCGTGTTCTTTCAGGCAATTTGCGATTTCCACCGTTCTGTCCGGTTTGATGTTCCCATACCATATAAGGGCGAGTTTTCCAAGCGTATTCCCTCTGTAATATCCTTCATTTGCCGGAAAGAGTAGTCTTCCGTGACTTCCGAAAGCTGGATCCCGAATCACATCTTTGATTCTTGTATCTGCATTGAAAAGCTTTATTGGATTGATCCTTTCCCATGTCTGACCGTTCCTCCCGCTGTTGCTCCTGCGTGTCATCTTTTACCACTCCAGAATGCTTTCATCCCGTTATAGGTGTATTCCATCGCAGCGGTTCCGCCATGGGAATATCCCTTTTTGACACGAAACGCAAAATTGCCGTTTGCCTTATCATCGACATCCGTAAAACCAGCGGACTTTCGCATCAGATCTGTTCTGTCTTTATCGTAGCCGTACGCAAAATCGTCGTTTCCTGTCATCACAAAGACGAAGTAATCATCCTGATTATGTCCGTCGGCTGCGGCAAAGATCTTTTTGTCATCCAGGGTTGTCCCGCAGCTCATCGGCAGGAAATAGTGAAAGTAATCCAGTCCGTATTGGAATGTTCGCCAGGTTGCGACCGACCCCATGGAAAACCCGCCGAACCCCCGGTGATCGCGGGAAGCGATCAGGTCATCCCTGCTTATGCTTGCAGCATAGGTACTGTATGTCCCTTCCACCGCCGGGATCAGATCATTTATGAGTTCATTATGATAGTTTTCCGTCAGCTGCATCGCCAGAGAAAAGTTGTTCGAATCCAGACCGTTCTCATTGGTGTTATTATAGGTCGGGCATACGATAATCAGCGGTTTGATCTCACCCGCCGCAATCGCATGATCAATGACGTTTTTAAAAGAGGATGGCTTGTCAGGGGTTCCGAGCGTCGCGTTTTCATCGCTCCAACCGCCATGCATCAGATAGAACACATCGTATTTATGATTCTTCTTGTAGCCATAGGGAAGATATACGACCGCGTGTTTCTTAAGCTTTTGTGATTTTTTATCATAAGAAAAAGATTCATAGGTATTGTAATAGAGATCCGTCAATTTCCCAGGCTGCTTCGATCCTTTAAAATACCCATCAGGAATTTTTTCGATCTTCTTCGGAATCTTGACGTTCTGATCTGCCACCAGGAGATTCTGGTTCTGTGCTTTTCCTGCTTTCGTTGCCGACTTACTCAAGGAGTTTTCTATGACAATAGCCACAACAAGCAGTAATATCAGGAACAGAACCAGCCCCATAATGACGATTTTTCGCGTTGTCATATTTTTCCACATCCTGATTCCCCTCCTTAAAAGGCGAAAGAAGCGGGTTGAATGCTGTCTTGCTTCTTTGGCATTCCATTGTCATCCTTCGCTAATGTGATTACTTTGATCAGGCATCCCTTTGCTCACTCGTTTCCCGTGTCACTAATTTTGCCGATTGCCCTGACGCCCATTGTGATGAAATATTATTTAATGTTGTAAACTCCATTATTTTTCCTTCAAATATCGTTTTAGTGACATTTCGTCATCTATTTTTATATTATAAGTGACATTTCGTTTCTTTTCAACAATATTTTTTTGTGTTATACTCGACTCGTTTCAAAATCGGAGGAAAAATGGAATGGCTGAATTTATCAGAGCCCGTAGTATCGAGGAAAAGAAACAGCGCATGAATGAAATTATGAAAGCAACAGACCACCTTTTTCGTGAACATACTTATCACGAAATCACATTAACCACTATAGCTGATGCACTGAATTGGTCCCGTGGTAACTTATATAAATATGTGGCAACAAAGGAAGAAATATTTCTGGAATTATATTTGGAAAAACAGGATAACTATTTCTCCAACATAACGTCAGCTTTTGCAGACAAGGAACAATTATCTAATGAAGAATTTACAGTTTTATGGACAGGCATTCTTGATAAGAATCATGACTATTTAAAATATTACGGCATTCTTACCACTATCATTGAAACTCATGTTACCTTGGAACGGTTAGTAGAATTTAAGAAAAAAGTCAGCTCAGGCTTCGATTTAGTCCTACAGATTATATCCAAACATTGTGATATTTCAACTGATCGTGCAACCGTGCTCTATGAGACACTTTTGTTTCATGCATGCGGACTGAATAACAGCTGCAATATCAATCCACTTGTTGACCAAGCTATGAAAATGGCGGGATTACCAAAACTTCAAAATAGTTTTGTTCGGGATTTTTGTGATTTTATGCTTATGTGCTTAAGAAATTTCGGATAAAATGAGTCATTTCAATTTCATTATCACAATTGTTTTAACACAATGAAGAATGAGAACGAGTGAGGCGGATTGATCCGGCATGAAAAAAGGGCGAGCGCGTCAGGAAAATTTCTGAGGCGCTCGCCCTTTTCTTATTTTTACTCGCAAAAATTCTATACGCAAAAAAAGCCGGAACAGAGCATTCGTGCATCCATTCCGGCCTTTCGTTTAATCAATAAACTTCAGGCGAGCTGCTGATTAACGCGCTCAAGCAGTGCTTCCTTCGGTGTGAAACCGACAACCTTGTCAGCAATTTCGCCATCCTTGAAGATGAACAGCGTGGGTATACTCATGACACCAAATTTGCTGGCTGTTGTCTGATTTTCATCGACATCCAGCTTGACAATTTTAATTTTATCCGCGAGTTCCGATCCCACTTCTTCAAGTACCGGAGCCATCATCTTGCATGGGCCGCACCATGTTGCCCAAAAATCGGCAAGAACGACTCCCTTTGATGTTTCATCCGCAAAATTTGTATCGTTTACCTGACTAATTGCCATATCTATCATAACCTCCTTGATGATTTCACTCTTGCTCATGTCACAAAGTATAGCATCTCCAGCCGGCAGATTCCATTAATCAGCCTGAAAGACCTTGGACATGCATTTTTATTTAAATTCAACGACCGTCACGCCGCTGCCGCCTTCTCCCTCAGCACCAAGCCGGAAGGATTTCACCCGTGGATGACGTTCAAACAGCTTTGTCACCCCTTTACGCAGAGCGCCGGTCCCCTTTCCATGAATAATGGAAACACGCGGATAACCGGCAAGCATCGCCTCATCCAGATACTTTTCTACCTTAAGCATCGCATCTTCATAGCGCTCGCCGCGCAAGTCAAGCTCCGGTCGGACCGTCTGCGTTGCCGTACGCACATTGACCACTGGACGAACCTTCTTTTCTTCCTTAATTCGTTTCAAATCGTTAGTATGAACATTCATCTTTAAAATACCCGCTTGAACAAGATATTCTTGATCATTGATTTTTTCGACAATATAGCCGTTCTGACCAAAGCTAATAATTTTCACTGGATCACCGGGTTTAAACCCCGTCTCGACAGGTTTCTGAACGGCAGCCCTTTTTTGTCCATTATCTACAGGTTCGAGCGCATCCAGAGCATGCGACAATTTCGTTTTCGCATCAATGAGCTGATGTTCTTTCACCGTACCATGGCGCTGATAATCACGCAGCTCATCAATAATCTGATCGGCCTCGCGCCGCGCATCTTTCATTGCTCGTTCCGCCTGTTCACGGGCATCCTGCAGAATTTTATCCCGCGTGCGTTCCAGATCAGCCAGCTTTTTCGTCAGTTCGGCTTCTCTTTCCTCTGCCTCGCGCCTCAGTTGTCTGGCACTTTCTTCTTCCTGCTCGGCAAGCTTGCGATTCTGCTCCAACGAGGCGATCATTTTATCGATTTTATTGGTTTCTTGGCTGATCTGCAGCCGGGCGCTATCGATAATTTCGGCTGGCAAGCCGAGCTTTCGCGAGATTTCAAAAGCATTACTTCGGCCCGGTATCCCGAGCAGCAACCGATAAGTCGGACTGAGTGTCTCCACATCAAATTCGACACTGGCATTCATCACACCGGGCCGCTCGTAGGCGTATGCCTTTAATTCACTATAATGCGTTGTACAGATGATCGTCGCTCCGCGTCCGAATGCCGCGTCCAGAATGGCGATCGACAATGCCGCGCCTTCCTGCGGGTCGGTTCCCGCACCCAGTTCATCGAAAAGAACCAGGCTTTGAAAATCCACCTCTTTCAAAATGCCGACAATATTCGTCATATGGGAAGAGAATGTGCTCAGGCTCTGCTCGATCGACTGTTCATCTCCAATATCAGCGAATACTTTTTTGAAAATGCTGATTTCGGAACCCTCCTCAACGGGAAGCTGCAGCCCGCTTTGCGCCATCAAAGCCAGCAGACCAGTCGTTTTCAGTGAAACCGTTTTGCCGCCGGTATTCGGACCAGTAATGATCAGGGCATGGGTATGTTCATCAAAAACCACATCAATCGGTACGACGCGCTGCGGATCAATCAGCGGGTGACGCGCTTTTTTCAAACGGATAATTCCTGTATCATTTAGCTTCGGCCGTGTGGCTTTCATCTGGTGGGCGTAAGAAGCCTTCGCAAAAATAAAATCCAGATCGGCCAGACGTTCGACCGAATCCAGCAAACCGTCCGCATGTTCAGAAGCTTCGGCAGATAATTCGCGCAAAATCCGTTCAATTTCGTGACGCTCCTTCGCTCTGGCTTCGCTCAGCTGATTGTTTAAATCAACGATCGCCTGAGGTTCAATGAAGAGCGTCGCTCCGGAAGCTGACTGATCGTGAACAATACCGCCAAAGGAACCGCGGTACTCTTGCTTGACTGGAACAACCTGCCTGTCATTGCGAATCGTGATCAACGACTCGGACAGCATCTTTCCATTGGAGTGAACAATGGCCTCCAGCTTCTGCTTCACACGGCTGTCAAACGTGCGAATCTGCCCGCGAATATGACGCAGCGTCGTGCTGGCCGAATCCATCACACCGCCTTGGTCATCAATGGCACTGCGGATTTTGCGTTCCAGAGGACCGGGGGCTTCCATTTCCTCGATAATCCCCGTGAGAATCGGCAATTCCAATTCTTTATCCTCTTTCAAGTCGAGAATAAAATTCTTCATCAAACGGATCCCGCGGATGGTATCGGCCAGATCGATCAGTTCTCTGGCCATCAGCATCCCGCCAACCTTCGAACGCTTGAGGCTTTGCCTAACATCGCTTATCCCGCCAAAAGGGATAGAACCGCGCAGCCGCAGCACGGTCGCACCTTCTTCAGTTTCCTCTTGACGCTGGCGAACAATCGCCAGATCTCCAGATGGCTGCAGGCCGTCTATCCAGCCTTTCCCCAGCGATGAAGCGGTATAATTCATTAATTGTTGCTTGATTTTTCCATATTCCAACGCTTTGAGCGCATGTTCATTCAATGCGTGCATCTCCTTCAGAAGCCATACGTCATCAGATGCTCGGCAACAAGCAATCACAGATTATTGCCTCACTTCCTCTGCTCCACTATCCTTGCTTTTTCTGCTGTAAAAAAGCTGTGAATCGAGCCAATGTCATCGCATTCAGGACCGTCGCGGGACGAATCCAGCCACGCTGAGCCGTTCTTACCCCGAGCGCCATCTCCGAAAGACCCGATCTTGAGTGACTGTCTGTATCAATCGCCAGTTTCACACCAGCGTCCTGCGCCTCGCCTGCCCATGCTGCGGAAAGATCAAGCCGATTTCTGCTGGCATTGATCTCTAATGCCGTTCCCGTTTCTTTGGCCAGCTGAATCAATTGAGCGATGTCAACCTCGTAACCCTTTCTTCGGCCGAGCAATCGGCCAGTCGGATGAGCGATTAGACGGACGTATGGATTGTGGCAGGCATTCTCTAATCGCTTCATAATATCAGCTTGTGATTGCGTAAAGGAAGAGTGGATCGACGCAATCACAAAATCCAGTTGCCCCAGAACAGTGTCCGGATAATCTAATGAACCATCCGGCAGAATATCGATCTCGGCTCCTGAAAAGAGCTTAAAATCCCCGGCCTGCTCATTAAATTGAGCGATTTCTTCCCGCTGACGCTGCAAACGCTCTACGCTCAGTCCATTCGCCACGCGCAGAGACTGCGAATGATCGGTTATGCAGGCATACTGATAACCTCGGGTTTTCGCCGCTTGTGCCATTTCAGCAATCGTCTGCGTCCCATCGCTCCATGTCGAATGCATATGCAAGTCTGCTCGAATATCGGCCAGGGAAATTAATCCCAACGGCCCTTTTTGAGCAAGCTCAACTTCATGGGTACCCTCGCGTACGGGAGCTGGAATAAAATGCAGTCCAAGATGATCGTAGAATTGGCTTTCATCGCGAAAAGTCAGGCATTGCCCTTCTTCGGTCTCAATGCCGTACTCACTGATTTTTTCTCCATGCTGTTTCGCAAGATGGCGCAGCAGCACATTATGATCCTTCGAACCGGTAAAATGATGAAGCGTCGTCACGTAAGCTTCAGAACCTGCAAAGCGGAAATCGACCGAAACATGGTACGGATCGTTGAGCAGAAGTGTCATCTTTGCCTCACCACGTCCGACAATCTCTGAATAACCGAGCTGCTTCAGAATTTCTTCCCCAGCCGTTTCCGGATCCTCTGTTTCGACAACAAAGTCCAGATCTTTCATCTGCTCCTTCGCCCGTCGAAGACTGCCCGCACAGGAAAAGCGATCGATCACCGTCAGCTGCCGCAAAATTTCCTCTATATTTTCCGCCAGACCGAGCATATAAGAAATCGGTAATTCCTTTGGACGTTGATCCAGCTTTTCGATCGCTTGCAGAATCTTCTGCTCCGTCTTCTCACCGAATCCGGGCAAAGCGCGAACGCTTCCCTCCGTACACGCCTCTCGCAAGGTCTGAAGATTGCGCACAGCGAGTGTCTGATAGAGTTTGCCGATTTTCTTCCCGCCGAGTCCGGGAACACGTAGCAAACTGAGCAGACTTTCCGGCAACTCCTGCTGCAACTCATTCAGGACAGAAGACTCCCCTGTAGCGATGAATTCATTAATGACCTGTGCCGTCCCCTTGCCGATTCCTTTTAACTGGCCGAAGTCCTGGATCGCCGTCAGCGGACGTTCGTCCATTTCCAGAGCCTGTCCAGCCCGCCGGTAGGCGGCAATCTTAAAGGAATTATCCCCGCGGATTTCAAGATACAGCGCGATTCGGTTTAAATGGTCGACCATTTCTTTTTTATTCATTCAAATCCTCTTTTTTTAGTAGAAAAGCTACCGACATGATAGCCCATTCTTATCTAAAATTTATAAAAGCGATCCACATATTCTTGATCATCTGCGAAAAAACCGGTGTATGCCCAATAATCGATTGAGCGAGCGATGAATCGTTAATTGCCGATTGAAGTCCAGAAATCGGTGTCAGTGCACTGGCGTAGAGCAGTAAAAAGACCACGAGATATATTTCGACGAAGCCAAGTGCAGCGCCTGTCAGATGATTGACCGGTCGAATCAGCGGAAATTCTGCGAGAAAGTCCAGCATCGATCCGAGAATGGTCAGCACGATTTTTACAGCGATAAACAAAATAATAAAAGCAATCGCCTGATAATAAGCGGTCTGCAAATTCATGGGTCCCAGAAAATCAAAGGTGCCGCTGTGCGCCGCTGAAGAAGGAAAGGGTATCCAAAATTTCAGCACAGGTGCCAGTTTCTTAAAATACGACACCGCCACGAGATATGAAACAATAAAACCCCCAAGACGGACGACCTGAAGAATCAATCCTCTGCGAAACCCCATGAAGAGTCCCGAGGCCAGCAATAATAAAATAATTAAATCAAGGAGCATAATGAGATCCCATCCTTCTATCTTAAATCTGCCGAAAACGACATTCATTTTTTATAATATTCGCAGGCCAACTGCGAAAGCTGGAGCCCACATCTTGTTAACAACGTTGATCGATGACAGAATTCGGTGACTTCCTCTATTTATCATACCAAAAGCTGGCTAATTTGAAAAATCAGTTCTGTATTTTTTTCTGAACAACACGAGACTTTCTGTTTAAGTTGCGTGAGAATAAGAATTTCCAAAAATGCATAAAGAAAAGAACCAGAGTCTCCCCCAGTTCTTCCTTTTAAATCAACCTCTGAGTACGGCACCGCATTTTTCTTCGCAGGCCTGCACAATTTTATTGTGAACACTGCTGACCTCATCATCTGTTAGCGTCCGATCCGGATCAAAGTAAACAAGAGAGAAGGCCAACGATTTTTCATCATCGGCGACATGCTTGCCCTCATAGACATCGAACAGGTTGACCTGTTTCAGCAGGCTTCCCCCATTTTCGCGAATGACCTGATCGAGCGAAGAAGCCAGTACTGTCTTTTTGACAACTAAGGCGATATCGCGCGTCATCGATGGAAAGCGCGGCAGCCCATGATAAATGACTTCACGCTGCTCACCGCGAAGCAGCGATTCAACATTAAGTTCAAAAACAAAGGTCTCATTCAAATCCTCTTTTTTCAAAACCTGCGGATGCAGGGCGCCGAGATAGCCCGTCACCTTCCCATCAACGAGTACATTCGCGGTTTGGCCGGGATGCAGACCTTCGCGGGCGGCAGCCTGATAACTGACTCGATCACGGATGCCGAGCATCTCGAAGAACGATTCAACGATTCCTTTAGCCGTATAAAAATCAACCGGCTGTGCCTCGCCCTCCCAGCCGCGTTCGACAAGATGACCGCTGATTGCTCCGGCAAGATGTTCTTCCTCAGCGGGGCGAACATTTCCGGCCTGCGGGATGAACACTTTGCCCATTTCGTAAAAGGCCACATCCGGCATTTGCCGGTTCAGATGATAATGAATCACATCGATGAGTTGCGGTACAATGCTTTCGCGCAATCCTTCATGTTCTTCACTCATCGGAAGATCAACCTTCGAAGGTTCCTGTCGATCATTGACCGTATAAGCAGCGGCTTTTTCGCGTGTTGTCAGGGAATACGTGTAGGCCTGCGAGAGTCCCAGACCTTCCATCAGATTTTCCGTTCGACGCAGGAGCTGCTGATAGACGGTCAATCCGGCATATTTCGTCGTTCCCTCGGGCAATGTCGCCGGAATATGCTGATAGCCGTAAATGCGTCCGACCTCCTCCACCAGATCCTCTGGAATGGAAACATCGAATCGCCGGGTCGGTACTGTGACTCGAATCGTTTCACCCGTCTTAGCCACAGCAAAACCCAGTCGTTTCAAAATGCCAGTTATCTGCGCGCAAGGCAGATCGGAGCCGAGCACCCGATTGATTTTTTGCCAAGGCATCTCAATCACAGCTTCAGAAACGGTCGGTTCCCCATCTGCGACAATGCCGCTCAGAATACGGCCATGCGCATAACGCCCCAGGAGTTCTGCCGCCCGGTTAGCAGCCGGTACCACCCGGTTGCGATCGACCTTCTTTTCGTAGCGGCTGCTCGCATCCGTTCGCAGTCCGAGACGTGCCGATGTCTTGCGAACGGAAATCGGATCAAAAATAGCTGCTTCGAGCAGAACATGCGTCGTATTTGGCCTCACTTCTGAGCTTTCACCACCCATCACACCAGCGATGGCTGACGGGCTTTTCCCATCCGTAACCAGCAAGTCTTCCGCCGACATCTGCCGCTTTTGACCGTCCAAAGTGATGGCTACTTCCTTTTCACGAGCGAAGCGGACGAGGACCTCATCCGAACCGAAGGCCTCATAGTCAAAGGTATGAAGCGGTTGGCCATATTCGAGCATCACATAATTGGCAATATCGACAACGTTATTGATCGGCCGTACACCAGAGGCCATCAGGCGTAATTGCATCCAGCGCGGCGCCGGCTTCACTTCAATTTCTTCAATCATCCTTGCTCCGTAATAAGGCACCTTATCTGCAGCTGCCGGATCAATACTGACATGGATTCTGGACGACGCGGGTTTTTGGCTTTCAGTGACTTCAGGCTGGGGAAGTGTCACTTTCCGATCGAGAATTCCCGCAACTTCATAAGCAATCCCGATCATATTCATACAATGCGCGCTGCTGACAAGAATATCCAAATCGAGAATGGCGTCATCCAAATTCAGATAAGGTGAAGCATCTGCTCCAACCGGAACATCGGAATCAAAAATGTAGATGCCGTCCGCGTATTCTTTCGGTACATAAGTGTTGTCAATGCCCAATTCGCTCAAGGCGCAAATCATGCCATTGGATTCCTCTCCATGCAGCTGCGTCCGCTTAATCTTCACTCCGCCGCTGATTGTCGCACCGGGCAGTGCAACCGGCACCTTCTGGTCTTGAGCAATATTCGGCGCGCCGCAGACAATCTGCAATGTTTCTGTCCCGACGTTAACCTGGCAAAGATGCAGCTTCGGCGCCTGCGGATGCTGCTTGCAGACGGTAACTTGTCCGACAACCACGTGCTCCAGCCCCTTGCCCGGGTACTCCAGATGCTCAACCTCGATTCCGGCGTTCGTTATTTTATCCGCCAGCTCTTCCGGCGTAACGCCCGTTAAATCCACATAATCCTGAAGCCATTTATAAGATACAAGCATATTTTTTCTCTCCTTTATTTCTCTTTTCCCTCATTAATAAGAACGTTTAAACTGGCTGAGAAAACGCAGGTCATCGGTATAGAAATGGCGGATGTCTTCAATCCCGTATTTCAGCATCGCGATTCGTTCCGGACCCATGCCAAAAGCGAAGCCTGTGTATACGGAAGGATCGAAGCCGGACATGCGCAGCACATTCGGATGCACCATCCCGGCTCCAAGAATTTCAATCCAGCCGGTGCCCTTGCAGACATTGCAGCCGTGTCCACCACAGCGGAAACAGGAAATATCCATTTCAACGGAGGGTTCGGTAAAAGGAAAGAAGCTCGGCCGCAGCCGTATTTCGCGATCCGCGCCAAAGACATGCTTGGCGAAAACAGTCAACACGCCTTTTAAATCGCTGAGCCGGACATTCTTGTCCACATAGAGTCCTTCGATTTGCATGAATTGATGAGAGTGGGTCGCGTCATCGTTATCCCGCCGGTAAACTTTACCCGGACAGATGATCTTCACTGGACCCTTGCCGTGATGCGCTTCGAGGGTCCGCGCCTGCATCGGTGAGGTATGCGTACGCATCAGAATATCTTCAGAAAGATAGAAGGAGTCCTGCATGTCGCGTGCCGGATGATCCTTGGGCAGATTCAGTTTTTCGAAATTATATTTATCGGTCTCGACTTCCGGTCCTTCGGCAATCGAAAAGCCCATACCGATAAATAGATCCTGTACTTCGCGAATCACGGAACCGAGGAGATGGTGCGTGCCAGCCGCTGCTTTTCTGCCCGGCAGAGTCACATCGATCTTTTCCTTGTTAATTTTTTGCTCAAGCAGCCGCTCTTCCAATTCCTGCTTTCTTGCAGCAATCAGCGAGCTAATTCCATTCCGTACCTCATTCGCCAACTGGCCGATCACCGGCCGCTCTTCTTTGGACAATTTGCCCATGCCTTTGAGCACTTCGGTGATTGGTCCTTTTTTGCCCAAAAAATGGACTTGAATCTCTTGTAGCTTCTTCAAATCCGCGGAACCATGTACCTCTTGCTGAGCCTTTTCCCTGAGTTCCAGTAACTTTTGTTTCAACATCACGCAAAACACTCCTTTTTATTTGATAAAGCGTGGATGATCTGATTTTCAGAAACCTAAAAAAGGGGATCAAAAAACGCCTCGTGCCCAAAAAGGGACGAAGCGTCGCGGTACCACCCTTGTTAACAGATTAATTTTCTGTTCACTCAAAAATGAATTAACGATCATTAACCGGCGCGATCTACTCCAAGGTTCAATCGGCAGCTCCGGAGTGAATTCCTCTCGCCCGCATTCAGAAACGCGCTCTCAGTCATTGACGCGTTCTTCCTGTCCGGCGCAGCGAAAGTACTGCTCTCCATCATAGCTTTTCACAAGTATTTCTTTAAGTATAAGGATTTTACACCTGATGCGCAAGTCCTCCCGTCTGCAGCCAGTAAAGAAGAATACCGGACGCCACTGCCACATTCATCGACTCGGCGCGCCCTTCCATCGGGATTTTAACTTCTTCGTCCATTTCAGCGAGTAATTCCGGTGAGGCTCCGTTTCCCTCATTACCGACTACCAGTCCGAAGGCCGAATCCCGAACAGGTACCGTTGTCATATTCTGGCCTTTTAAAGAAGACCCATAAAGGGGAATCCCCTTCTCCTTCATCTCGGCGGCTAATTCAAACAAATTTCGATGAACGACTGGCAAATGGAAATGCGAGCCTTGGGCGGAACGAAGGGTCTTGCCATTATAGCCATCGACGCAGCCATCCCCTAGAAAAACAGCCTTCAGTCCAAAAGCATCCGCAGTTCGAATCAGCGTTCCAAGATTACCGGGATCCTGAACTCCGTCGACGAGCAAATACTCGCCTTTTTTCAGTTCCAATTGCGGATGGACCATATGGCAGACCGCAATAAATCCCTGCGGTGTCTCGGTCTGTGAAAGCTCCGTAAAAATTTTATGCGTCACTTGATACACTTCGATGCTGCCATCAAGCGGCCAGTCCTTCGGCAAATGAACCGCCTCGTCGACGAGAATCACCGCAACAAGATGCGGTGAAGAAAAAAGTGCCTCTTGAACCAGATGAGGCCCTTCTAGCAGATACAGACGTTCACGTTCTCTATATTTACGCTGTTTTAATTTTTTCCATAATTTAACTTTTTCATTCTGCATTGATACCATGCTTCGCAAAGCAAAGACTCCTTTTATATGAAAGCGATCAACAGATTTATGCAATTCCTCATATATGACGCCGGTACATTTCGCATACAATTGAGGATGAAACTGGCAACGTCGATTCGTATAATCCAGATTTAACTATCCATACTATACCATAGAAATGGCAAATGAAGATGTGAGAAAAGAGGGATTATGATGGACTTAGATATTCGGCGCGCCGTCCTGCACAATGTCAAGGACAATAATAAACAGGAACTGCAGGAAACCATTGTCGATGCGATTCAGAAACGTGAAGAGAAGATGCTTCCCGGACTCGGTGTTTTGCTGGAAGTCATTTGGAATAAAGCCGACCCGGCATTTCGTGACCAATTGCTGTCGCGACTCGAGCAAGGTGTCAAAGCAAGCTAATTTGTAAGGCCGATCGGCCAGCGTGTGGAAAAATGGATGGATTGACTAACGAGGCTGTATCGACCTTTGACGATACAGCCTCGTTTATGTTGACAGCTTTTCCTGTTAGATTCGTCCGCATTCGTCTTCATTAGGGGGAAAAATTTGGCTCTTAGGCGGAATTTTTCGCTCCTTAGGCGGAATTTCGTGCTCGTTAGGCGGAATTTTTTGGCTCTTAGGCGGAAAGCAAAAAAAGTTCAGGATACGGGATCCTGAACCGAAAATTTCATATTCCATCTGACTTTCTGGTATTTACATTGTTGAAGATTTCTTCGTCCGGCATTCAAAGAGAAGCGTTTTCCCTTGCGTAACCTGCCCAAGTTCCGCCCAATCGAAATCAAATCGATTTTCGATACTATTGGTGACGACAATCATCACCAGATCAGACTGAGCTTTTTGACGGATAAGCGACAAATCTGCAGAAATGATTTTGTCTCCGGCCCGTACATGGTCGCCTTCCTTAACGTAAGCGGTAAATCCTTCTCCTTTCATATTAACGGTGTCCAGCCCGATATGCACAAGAATTTCTTCACCAAGCGAGGTCCGGATGCCATAGGCGTGGCGAGTTTCGCCTAATTGAATAATTTCACCGTCTACCGGGGCAACAAATAGGCCTGCCAATGGCTTGATTGCGAAGCCCTCTCCCATCATTCCTTTGGCAAATACCGGATCCGGCACTTGGTTCAGTGCAACGAGTTCACCACTGACCGGTGCATAGACCTTCTCCGATCCAATAGCTGTCGTCATCGGGGTTGAGTGCAGATCCCTGCTCCGACGATTCGTTTGAACAATGTTCTTCGACGTCCCCTGAATTTCTTTTAATTCTTCGGCAACAAACTCAACGTCCGTTCCAACGATAATCTGCAAATTATGTTTATCGATTTTCACAACACCACGTGCACCGGATTGTTTGATCGCCTTTTCGTTAGCTAATCCCGTGTCTTTTAATTTTAAACGCAGCCGCGTCGTGCAATGATCAATTTGGTCGAGATTCTGTTGACCGCCTAAAGCCTCGAAAAATTTTTCAGCCATGATTTGATACTTATCTTTGCCGGCCGTTTTTTCAGCAGATTCTTCGTCCGCTGGCTGATCGGTAAATAGACCTGCCCCGGCAAAAGCCAATTCGCCATCGTCCTCACGACCAGGCGTTTTAATATTAAACTTCTCGATCGCCCAATAAAAAATGCCAAAATAAATGACAAAGAAGGCAAGTCCGATCGGAATGAGTTCCCAAGCGCGCGTTCCATGCGTAAAGTTAAGTGCAAAATCAATCGCTCCTGCACTGAAACTGAAGCCGAGCTTAATTTCCAACAAATTGGTAATTAATCCTGAGAGACCGGTTAGAATCGCGTGAACCACGTAAAGCGGATAAGCCAGAAACATAAACGAAAATTCGATCGGTTCCGTGATACCGGTCAGAAAAGAAGTCAAAGCCACCGAAAGCATCATGCCGAACGTTTCTTTACGTCGTTCCTTCTTTGCCCGCAGAACCATTGCCAAGGCGGCCCCTGGCAGACCGAACATCATGATCGGAAAGAAGCCGACCTGATAGGTCCCGGCAGTCGGATCACCGGCGAAAAAGCGATTAATATCACCTGTTGCACCGTGATATTTTCCAAAACCGAACCACAGATACGTATTGAGAACATGATGAAGTCCGGTCGGAATTAACATCCGATTGGCAAACCCGAAGACAGCCGCTCCGACCGCACCTGCTGAGACGATCCAGCTATTAATATTGTTCAGCACGTCCTGGATATAGGGCCAGACAACCCCAAACACGGCAACGAGCAAAATGGCTGCCACCGCGTTTAGCAAGAGCGCCAGATGGCGTCCGTTAAAATAAGGATTGTCATTAAATCTGTCGCAAACCCGATTATAAATTATCGGTGCACATAACCCGGCGATAAAACCGGCAAATACGCCCATATTAATATTTTTATCGATACCGATAACCCCGAAATTCAAAATAAAATAAACAACCGCACCATTCAGAGCCGCGGCGCCCTTCCCATCCTTCGAAAGACCGATGGCAATGCCCATTGCGAAGAGCAGCGCAAGATAACTGAATATCGAATTTCCGCCCGCGTTGATGAACGGAATATTGAGCACGTCGGTCGCTCCTAGCCGATTGAGCAGTCCGGCGGCTGGCAGTACCGCGATCGGCAGCATCAGTGATTTTCCTAATTTTTGTAGTCCTCCCAAACCTTCCATGGTACCATCTCCTCTCTATTTCTTATAAATGTGCCAGCACAATTTGAGCGATAAATGCACCGAGAAATAAGCTGTAGATGCTGGTGATAATTGGCACAAATCGACGTCCACCAAAAAAGGCAAGCCATTCGGGAAGATGGATTTTATAAAATTTATTATAGAGCCATCCGGCAACGATCCCCGTCAAACAAGCGCACAAGAAAAAGAAAATCATTGTTCCTGTTAGTGTATGACCGATGGGAACAGGCGTCGTGATATCAAATACCAATTTGGCTTTGATGATCGAGGTAAATGAGGCACCAAAAACCAAATAACCAACGCATCCGGCAAGAGCGGCCGCCCCGCTTCGATCATGCGAAAGACCGACAGCTAGACCGATGGATAGAATGAGCGGCAAGAAATAGCCGAAGGTGTGGGCGATACCTGTAAAGCCGCCAAACCCAGTCAGTGAGAGCAAGAGAAAAAAAAGATAGATAATAACCGCAAGCAAGGGATAGACGAGCCCGATAGCCAGCCTCTTTAACAAATTGAGCTGCTTCATAAACCTTCTCCTTTCAAACTGGATCATGCTGCGAAATTTTCTTAACTCTCACATATTAATTCTTTTGGAATCTTTAGAAAAGTCCAAATGTCCGGCAAAAAAATATATTTGTTATATTTTCTAACATGTACGAAAAAATTTATCCTGTTAAACGAAGATTGGAAGAGTTTACAAAAAATGAGAAATGATCGTCAAAAAAATTTCGACAAATTTTTCAAAAGGATAAATTTATTTTCTTAAATTGGAGTTTACGAGTTGGACCTTTTCGCTTCTGCCCGACTCTTGTATGATAGAGACAGAATATTTGATCGAGGTCGAATGAATTGAAAATTGCAATCTGTGATGACGAAAAACCACAACGTGATTATTTGCAAACACTTGTGCAGAAATGGTCAAAGAAACGCAGAGATAAAATGGAGAGCATTGCTTTCTCAAGCGCAGAGTCCTTCTTATTTGCCTGGGAAACGGATAAGACATTTGACGTGCTCCTGCTCGATATTCAAATGGATCACTTGAACGGCATGGATCTCGCGCGCAAGATACGAGCCTGTGATCAAACGCTCTCGATCATTTTCATTACGGGCTATAGCGACTATATGGACGAAGGCTACGAGGTTGCCGCTCTCCATTACCTGCTCAAACCCGTTAATGAGCAAAAACTGTTTGCCACCCTCGATCGGGCGCTGGCAGAGGAAGAAAAGCGTCCTGAAATACTGCTGGTCGAATCCGCTGACCAGCAAATGCGCCTGCCTCAGAATGAAATAAATTATATTGAATCACTCGCCCATACCCTTGAGATTCATACAGAAAATCAAGTCGTCACCGTTCATGTCAGCATCGATTCCATGGAAAAGGCGCTCAATCCGCTCTCTTTTTTCCGGATACATCGATCGTATCTCGTTGGACTGCGCTATATCCGTCAATTGGGGAAAAGCGAACTGATTCTTGACGACGGAACCCGCCTTCCGGTCAGCCGGAGGCGATATCGGGCAGCCAATCAGGCCTTTATCCGCTATTTTCGAGGAGGCACCATCGAATGAGTCTTCTCTGGATCTCGCTATTCCTGCTACTTGCCGCCATTTTCTTCATTCTCTGCAAATATGGGCTGTCCCGACAGATTGACCGGCGAATGTCCGTTTATCAGAACGAACTGCTGAGCAAGCATTATGAAGAGGTTCAACATATCTATCAACAAATGCGCGGCTGGCGCCATGATTACCATAACCATATTCAGACGATGAAAGCCTATCTGTCCCTAAACCAACTCGATGCGCTGCATGATTATCTGGGCAGGCTTGAAGAGGATTTGCAGACTGTCGATACGGTCATCAAGACCGGGAATATTCGGCTCGACGCCATTTTAAACAGCAAGCTGTCACTGATAAAAAGCGAGTCGATTAAGATAAGAGCCTCAGCACAGGTCCCTTCTCAGTTGACCGTCAATGATTTCGATTTGAGTAGCCTGATCGGCAATCTGCTCGACAATGCAAGAGACAGCTGCGCGAAAATCGAAAAACCCGATGATCGTTTCATAAGAATCTATATCGGCATTCTTAAAGCGCAGCTCTATCTTTCGGTTACCAATGCCACAGTCAATACGGAAAGGCAGGTGGAGTACCGAACGACAAAAGGCAGCGGCCACGGTTTTGGGCTGAGGCGGGTGGACTCCATCGTCAGAAAGTATGGGGGTTACATCAATCGACAGAACGAACCGGGTGTTTTTGCCACAGAGATCATGCTGCCATTGTGAAAAAGAAACAACTATTTTCGGCAAAAATAATGAAAGGCGTCATCGCTTTTGAAACAAGCCGTTTTTTCCTGACCACTCGTGCAGGGATCACTGCCATTCATGCCCATTTTCTCTTTTCTTCAAATGGACGGGGTATTCTTAAGGCATCGAGGGAGGCGTTCGCATGAAAAATGAAAAAAAGCCAGCGGACGAGCCAGAATACAGCACCTTTCAGAATGTTTATTATTATCTCAGCAATATGTGGCATTGGAATAAGAAATTGTCGCTGCTCTGTCTGGCCCGAGTTCCGGTGCTTGTCCTACTTCCGTTTATCGGCATTTTAATGCCGAAGCTAGTGATTGACTGTTTGACCGAACGACGTTCACCGCAATATTTTGCAATGGTTATCGCCTTAACCACACTGGCGATCCTGATTTGCAATGCAACGAGTCAGGCGCTGGACGGCTGGATAATCTGGAATGTCACGTCAGTTCGGATGCATTATATTCAATTAATCTATCGGAAAATTATGACAACCGATTATGCCAATTTGGAAGGTTCTGAAGGTCAGCAGCGGCTGGAGCGGGCGGAACAGGCAACCAATGCGAATCGAAAAGGAACGGAAGCCATTGTTGGAGTTCTGATTCTCTTCATTTCTAATTCTTTCGGACTTCTCCTTTATGGTGGAATTTTGAGCGTGCTGAATGTTTGGATTCTTGTTTTTCTACTAGGCACTGCCCTCCTTGGTTTCCTTGCTTTTAATCATGCCCAAAATTATGAACAAGGCCACAAGCCCGATTGGACACCGATCGAAAAAAAATTGGATTACCTGTCAGAAAAAAGCAAGGATTTTTCCACCGGTAAAGACCTGCGTCTTTATCAGATGACCGATTGGTTCAGCGATCAATTCCAGCGACTCATTTCTGCTCGGGCATTGTGGCTGAAACGCGTCGCGTCGCGTTATTTTTTGGCAGATGGGATTTCCGGTCTGTTGGCTCTGCTCCGCGATGGGCTTGCCTATGCTTATCTGCTCGTTCTTGTCCTCAACGGACGGATGACGGTTGCCAACTTCACCCTTTACTTCGGAATGATCAGCGGCTTCTCGATATGGCTGTCCGGTCTGACGGAGCAGCTGACCAAAATTCGCCATATGTGTCTGGAGATCGGCGATGTTTGCCGTTATCTCGACCTGCCCGACCCGTCTACTCATGAAAACGGTTGTCCGCTCCCGGAGGAAAAAAACTGGCCCTGCAGCATTACTTTTGACCATGTTACTTTTTCCTATCCCGGTAGTTCGCACAAAATTCTCGATGACGTCTGCGTACGGATTAAAAAAGGGGAGAAAATTGCTTTAGTCGGACTGAATGGCGCCGGCAAAACAACCTGCATGAAACTGCTCTGCGGCTTTTATCAGCCGTCATCCGGCCGGATTTTGATTGATGGGAAAGATCAGGAACAATTTGACCTCAACAATTACTACAGACTCTTCACCGCTGTCTTTCAGGATATCCATCTGATTCCGGTATCGATTGCCCGGATGGTTGCTCCGGACATCCACCAGCCCGTTGATCGCCGGCGAGCGGCTCATTGTCTGCGCTTGGCTGGACTGGCAGATAAAGTCGCCACTCTGCCAAAGGGGATGGATTCGCTGCTCGTCAAGGAGGTGAACGAAGGCGCTGTCCAATTTTCCGGCGGCGAGCTGCAGAAACTGCTGCTGGCACGCGCCCTCTACAAAAAATCACCGATTCTGATTCTCGATGAACCGACCGCTGCTCTCGATCCGATTGCTGAAAACGATCTTTATGAACGTTATGGTGAATTGACCAGCGGACGCACCTCCCTTTTTATCTCGCACCGTTTATCCAGTACGCGTTTTTGCGACCGGATTCTCTTCCTTTCCGAAGGCCGCATCCTCGAGGAAGGGACTCACGATCAATTAATAGAAAAAGGCGGCAAATATGCCGAGCTTTATAAAATTCAAAGCCATTATTACAATGAAGAAGTCACAGCGGGAGGGGAAAAAGGATGAAAAACACTCACGATCAGACCTCATCTTATAATCACATAAAAATTTATTGGCGCGGCATCCGGTTAATTCAGAAGCTCGTGCCCTCACTCTTGCCGACGGTTGCCGGCAGTGCGCTGCTCAAAGCACTCTGTCCGTTTATTACGATTTACATGACCGCACGAATCATCGATGAATTGATTGGGGCACGCTCGTTCTCCCAACTGACCACTCTCGTCCTGTTGACGATATCGCTCAATTTTGCAGCTCTCTTTCTGCAAAGAATTCTAGAGAGAATCATGGAAAATGGCGAGGAGCTCTTAAATTATCAAAGCGTGCAGAGAATGGATCAATCGATTCTCTGCACAGACTATCAGAATGTTGAGAAACCGGACTTTCATCTGAAAAAGCAAAAAATCGATGAAGCGGCGAATATGAGCGGAAGGGGCATCTGGGCCCTTCCTGATTTAAGCCATCGATTTCTGACCAATCTGTGTACCGTCATCACAGCCATATTTCTCGCTTTCCCAGCCTTTCTTCCATCTGATCACATGCAGTCGTTTCTCGCTTCACCGTGGATGTCAGCGATCTTTCTTGCGATCGTTATCCTGTCTTCACTCTATTCCTTCTTCTCCAATTCTCGTTTCAGTCGGATTTTCTTCCAAAAAATGGATACGATCATGGTTGTCAATCGGATCTTTAAATTCTATGGGCACTTGATGCACGACCATCAAACTGGTAAAGATGTCCGTATTTATCAGCAGCAGGGTTTGATTCAAGAAGCTTATCATCAATTTCTCGGCCGATTTTATCAATTTGATCAAATAATTGCCCACATGCAGGGCAGTTTTAATGGAATCAATGCCGCCATTTCCTCAGTGATCACTGGGATCGTCTATCTGCTTGTCGGCATGAAGGCGCTAATGGGTCTAATCAGTATTGGATCAGTCGTTCAATACGCCGGCGCGATCAGCCAGTTCACCAGCGGTTTTTCTGAACTGATTACTTCAGCCACTGGAAGCTGGCAAAATATTGATTACCTGAAGCTCTATTTTGATTTTATTGATACCGAGAATCCGAAATATCAAGGCACCCTTCCAGTCGAGAAACGCAGCGATAATGACTATGAAATTGAATTTCGTGATGTTTCTTTTAAATATCCGGGTGCTAAAGCCTATGCGCTGCGCCATCTTTCTTTCAAGCTGAAGGTTGGCCTTCATTTCGCGGTCGTCGGTCCGAATGGATCGGGAAAAACCACTTTTATTAAATTGCTCTGCCGATTGTATGAGGCTCAGGAAGGTGAAATCCTACTGAATGGAATCGCCATTCAAAAATACAATTACCAAGAATATCTGAGCCTATTCTCTGTTGTTTTTCAAGACTTCCAGCTATTTGCCTTTTCTGCCGGGCAGAATGTGGCGGCGAAAGTAAACTATGATCAATCACGCGTCATGGCTTGCCTCGATCAGGCAGGCATCGGCTCGCGCGTGCGACAGATGCCGAATGGGCTGAAGACGCCGCTCTATAAGATCGATGCCGAGGGAGTCGATATTTCCGGCGGCGAGGCACAAAAAATTGCCATTGCCCGCGCGCTCTATAAAGGCGCACCGTTCGTTGTTCTCGATGAACCGACCGCTGCGCTTGACCCAGTCGCGGAATTCGACATCTATTCCAAATTCCAATCACTGGTCGGATCGCGTACAGCGATCTATATTTCACATCGCCTCGCTTCCTGCCGTTTCTGTGACCATATTCTTGTTTTTAACGCCGGCGAGATCGTGCAAAGCGGGACTCATGACGAGCTTATTCAGGATCGGGAAGGGCTCTACTATTCGCTCTGGAATGCTCAGGCGAAATACTACCAGAGAAAGCCGAGTTGAACCGCGGCCGCTAGCTCTACAACCGAGTTGGCCAAGCCCTTTACATTTTTCGTTTTCACCTCTAAACTATTAAAATATAATTCAAAGAATTTAAATAATTGCGATTTTCGGTGATCAGGAATCTATCTTCTTCTCCTGTCTTCCACTTTCACGGAGGTCTTGCTCGTGTCCTTTATTTTGAAGCCGTTCAGTAAATGGATCATGATTGTGATCAGCATGCTTCTCGCCGGCTGTCTGCCTGCTCTTTTTCAAGGCACCGCGCTTAATTTCCCAGCCTATTTAAACGCCATCGGACATCTTTTCTTACAGCTTCTCCATCCGCAAAGGCTCACTTACCAGGGATATGGGGGAATTCGGCTGCCGGTATTCCCGGATATTTTTACCCCTTATTTCTATTCAATGAAAATATTTTTTGCGGCATTTCTGCTCTCTTTTCTTGCTGCATTGATCGCGATGTTTTTGACCCTTCTTCTCCCACGCCGGCTTCGGCAGATCCTATCTTTTATGATCTTTCTCAGTGAGTCACTGCCCGATATTTTTTTCATGGTCGCTTTGCAGGTCCTGGTTATTACGCTTTTTCAGAGAACCGGCTTCCTGATGATGAATATTGCTGAGGATTACCATTCGCAAATCTATGCACTGCCGATTCTCTGTCTTTCCGTTCTGCCGGCCTGCTTTTTCTACCGGATTATGATGCTGACGGTGAATGAGGAATTGAGAAAAGACTATAGCGAGCTTGCCCGAAGTAAAGGGCTAACGCTTCGTCGTATTTTGCTCATCCATATTTTCCGTAATCTGCTGATTCCCATTTTGACCGACAGCAAGACGATTATCTGGATGATGCTTTCCAATCTGGTCGTGATGGAGTTTCTCTTCGGTATTCACGGCTTAACGAGCTTCATCGATGCCAGTCCGACACCGGCCATTCTGACAATCGGATTACTGTTGATCGGCACTCCTTTTTTTCTGCTTTTTACGCTTTTATCCTTCTTGATTGATCATTTTACCGGACAAAGGGTCGTGATCTAAGATGGTGAAACGTCTCTACAGGCAGCCGCTGTTTATGATTGGTTTTCTCTTCCTCTTCTCGCTGGTGATCGGCAGTGTGCTCTATCGTCTGATCGCCCACAATTACCTACCGACAAAACTTTTTCTGTATAAGGGCGGACATGTCATTGCCCACTCTCCGCTGTCTCCACTGCAGGCTCCGCCGCTCGGCACGGAAAATCGAGGGTATAGTTTGGGAATCATGATGCTGATTGGTGCCAAATATACGTTAGGACTGACCCTTTTAATCACGTTTATCCGAATGGGATTATCCTCACTTTTCGGCACGCTTTATGGTCTCTATTTCTATCGCTATCGACGCTCTGTGAACGGTCTCAGTGAGGGCTTCCACTATGCCCCGTTCACCCTTCTCGCCGTCGTTATTCTGACTCCCGTTCTCTCTTCGGATAAATTTACGGAAGTCTTTCGATACACCAGTTCAGAACGGGAGATCGCTGAGATTCTCGTTCTCGCCCTGCTTGCCGTTCCGGTTGTCAGTGCGCAGGTCGGAAATATAATTGGTGAGATCAGTCGACGGGCAGCGAACCCTATTCACTCACCGATGAGTGGTCGGGACTTATCGGTCATTATCGGGAAACCTATATGACCGGCTCAATTTGGATGTTCTTTGCTCCAATCATCATGTTCGCATTAACGATTCTGGCGCTTAACCTGATGATTGAAGGGATGAAACGAAGCTCCGATGGTTATCAACCCGTTTTAATCGCTGAGAATGAATCTTCAGACTGTCAGCCGTTTTCCAAACCGGAGAGCAGCGATTTTCGAAAACTGAACAGATAATGATCGATTAATCGACAACATTCGTCAATTATTTCCCGGGAAAATCAGCCATATTAAAGAAAAACATTCTTTATTCATTTCCTGTTCACAAAGAATAGCTAGAGTTATAAAAAGGGATGGGCATCCCTTATAAGACTTGAGGCTTAGTTCAAAGTAAATCCAGAGGATGTTTCCTTGTCTCTCTCTTTCAGGTAAGATGAATAGCAGAGTCGAATCGATTCTTTTCTGTTTATCAGACAGAAACTATTGGGCAGAGACAGGAAAAAAGCAAAGTTGGCGCATATTGGAGGGAATTATGTGAGTGATGTTGAATTGAAAGAAATTCACAAGACCTATCATCTGACCGTAGAGAAGACATTTTCGGTGCTACAGGATATGGATTTAGAGTTTGACCGTGGCGGGTTCCCCTCGAGCTTAGGCGAATCTAGTGGAGAAAAATCGGCGCTGATGAATAGGATCGGCGGAATGGGCAAGGAGTTTGAAGGTGAGACTCTAATTAACGGAGCCTCATTGAAATCGATGAAAGAAATGGATTTAGTTGAAATAGTAAGGGGGAAGACATCATGGCTTTTCTAGAATTACATAACATTCACAAATCATATTTTTTAGGAAAAGAA
>JBDNRY010000019.1:0-50791 GCA_047718855.1 Sporolactobacillus sp.
CAGACAAGAATTTGAGGGTTTCTTAGTCATTTAGAACTTTTCACTGTCGAGTAACATTAATACGAAGTTATTTTCTATTAAAACGAGGGGCATTTAGAAAAAATGGGAAAGGATTCTTCAAGCGGCAAGTTAGTGAAGAGAGTAGTAGGTTTATCAATATCCTTCCCTATTCAGCAGCAGGAGTGGTGATATCCATAATTGTCTCTAAATTTTTGGGACAGCATTTTTCAACCATGTTATTGGTTACTGCAAGTTTCGTATGCTCTATAATCATTTTTGGATGGGGAAGTATTGAATACTTATTTATTTTTTACTGCAAGTTTCGTTTTAAATCGTTTAATGCGGTAAAAGAAGAGGAATCATTCGATCTTTCCGATTTGTGAAAAAACGGTTGCGAAAGAAATGGAGAGGGAGGCATTGGAAAAGTAAATAACAAAAGAGTGGGCTTTTATGAGTGAGAGTTGGAACATCAGTAACAGCCAATAGCTGTTTTTTTCTATTCTAAGCTGATTGCAATCATTTTCAGAGGCAGCCTTGAAACCTTGTGATGCCTCAAAAAGTATTATTAGGGAAGGTTTTCCTAAAATATGATAAAATATTTTTGTAAGCCTCACAAGTTTGATATAATCGGCTCATTAAAGGGCGAAGAGGTGCTTAAAGTGGAAGTACAGCAAGGTTCGCTGGTCTTGTTAAATTTATTGAGCCGGTCTGTGATTTGTTCCGGTGACAAGTGGTATGAGGAAGGCGAAGCGCTGAGACAGGTGGCTCTGGAAGGCGGCGTTTATCCGAATGGTCCACTCGTTTTGATGATTCAGGATGTGAAAAATGAACCGGCTTTCAAAAAATATACGTTGCTGCTTCCGCTCAGTTCGCCGGTGGAGATAAGCGAGGATTCGCTCCAATTTCAAGAATCGCTGCATCTGCCTCATACTTTATGGAAGCGTCATTATGAGGAATCGATACCGCTTGAACAATCGTATCAAGAAATCAATGATTTTGCCGAGCAGCAACGATTAACCATTGCTGAACCCTTTTATCATGTCTGTCTTGAGATCAATGGAGATATCTATTTTGATATTCATGCCCTGATCACCGGAGGCGCTGAACAATGATTATCGAAAATGATTCGATAGAATTGCGAAATGTTGTTTCACGACGCTATTTCATCCACTATTCCAAATTTGCGGAAGCCATGGAGGATTTTTTCCAGGAGATTAGTCTGATGAAGCTGACGCCTACCGGGACCTTTTTTTACTCGTTGAATAATGTTCCGATCAACGGGAATATGGCCCTTGAATTTTTTATGGCAATAGAAGAAATGGACATCCCGAAGCATGAGGGGTTGTTTTTCCGCAGCTATTTTACAGTAAGCAATATGCTTATGACCTGTCTCACTGGCCAATTTGCTCAGCTGACTGAAAAATCCTATGCCGAATTATTGCTTTTTATGCGCGTCAACCGCTTGGAAATGGCTTCGCCGATATTTCATTTCTTTAAAGGAACACGTGATTTCCAATATGTGGAGCTGAAGGTAGGGGTTCAGGATGCAAATGGCGAAGAATGATGATCTGATCCGGGAAAGCTCATTAATCCGTTTCCATGTACTCAGTCGCGCAGAAACGCTTCCTAAGGAGTTGTGGCTGGAGAGGGCGCTTGAATTAAAATACACAGCACTTAAACACGGCCTTTGCCCAGTCAGTCCGCTGATTATGACCATCGACGAGGCTCAGGGTTCGAAGGATGACCGACGTTTCACTTTCTATTATTCCCTGAATGCGGATTTTGAAAACGCAGAAAAAGCCCAATGCAGCTATCAGAAATCGTTAATGATCGATCAAACGCTGGCAATGCGTCATTATCAAATGAATAAACCGTTCTCAGCGACCTATCGCGAGTTGAAGGCTTCTGCGGAAAAATTGAAACTCCGCCCGGGAAATACCTTCTATCATGTGATGATTCCTGTTTACGGCGATTGGATTGCCGAAATTCATCTGCCTATCTTAACCGAACCTGCTTAGAGATGAGGAGGTTATTCGCGTTTCCACGAGCAGCGCCTCCACCCTTCCAGTTGTCAATTCACTGCAATTCCTTCCAGCTTCACACAAAGTCCGCCATCTTGAATATTCCTCCTCAAACCCATTGCCCCTATTTATTTTCCAGAATCTATTAATCAACCATTCTCACCATTTTTGGGAACCGGGTTCTCTTTTTCCGCTATGAATTTATTTCAAAAAGATGTATTAAAAAGTACGTATGGGAGAAAAGTCACAGTTGTAATTTGTCGTATTTTGTCGATAAAGGCCGAATTTGCGAACATTTGGTAAGAAAATCAGGAGGATCGTTGTATTCAATAAATCGTCACATCATTCTATAATACAAAAAAGGAATGTTTATCCAGTTGCCAGTGATTGGATAATTTTTGGACAGAATTTTATATCGTGTCCTTAATCAGCACAATAATTGATGGATTTAGAATGGATTTTTTGCTGAATAAGGGACTGTTCAGGCAGTGGGGAGGAGTCATCAATGTATATTAATTTGTCGCTGGATTTATCCCGCTACAATCGAGAGACTCTCGATTTGCGCGTTTCGGATCGGCAGCCGGTCAAGCAGTTAATACAAACCGTCTGGACGATTGCCGGAATCGACCGGCAGCCGCGTATCGGTTATTGGGTGCGCGTGGCGAATAAGCGGGAAATGATCCGCGGCTTTGATGTGCTGAGTGAAAAAAGGATTACAGACGGAGACAAGCTGATTGTCTTATGAGGTGAGGAAAATGGCATTAACGCAGAGCTTTTTTCAGACAGCTTTCGACGCTGAGGTTGAAGAAAGCGATGGACAGTATCTATTAACCTTTCAGCGGGTAAAGATTCCTTTACGAGCAGATGCAGAGCTCGGTGCGTTGAGCAGCATGGCAGATGGGATGACACGTACGATTCAAACGACAGAGGATGAGGTGACGATCCAGATCGAGCCTGCCCCGGATCTCAAACCTTTTGAGGATTTGAAAGCGGAGACAGAAATAGAAAAATTGATTTTTGCCAGTAACTTGGTTCATTTCTTTGAACACTATCCGCAATCACGACTGGTTCCGGTTTGTTTCCCTGAAAATCTTTTTGTTTCACCGGGATTTGCACCAGTATTCCTACATTATGGAGTCAAGGGCAGCCTCCCGCCGCTTGAATCTGCGGAGGGAGAGGCGTTGAAGCATGTGAAGGCGGTCATTGCTTCGCTGCTTGATCCTTCTGAAACATTTGATACATATGCCAAATTTGATTTCGTGGCAAAAACGACATCTTTTATAAAAAAAATCTTCAATTGTAAAGATTTTCAGACCCTTGCCAGGCTGATCGCCAAAAGACGGCAAAATGAAGTGACTGCCGAGAAACAAAGTATTCGGGTACCTCGGAAAAAGAATTTTATCCGTAAAGTGCTCTTCATCTGCAGCCTTGTTTTGCTGGCGCCGCTGATCGCGGTGACCATTTATGCTTACGTGATTCAGCTGCCGCGGGAGGATTTGTTTGAGAACGCTCATGAAAACTTTCTGGGGAACCAATACAGTAATGTTGTGACCACGCTGAGTCCAATTTCATTTAATCGGATGCCCCGAGTTGTGCAATATGAATTAGCTGTTTCCTTCGTTGAAAATCAGAACCTCAATGAGACGCAGAAAACCAATATTTTAAAAGATGTGACGCTGCAAAGCAACCCGCTCTACTATCAATACTGGATTCAGACTGGGAGAGGCGATGCAGCGGGGGCACTGAATACAGCCCGCTCGCTTAATGATCGGATGCTGATCGCTTATGCGCTGCTAAATGAGCAGTCAGCGATCCAGAATAATCTCAAAATGAATGGCGCTCAGAAACAAGCACGGCTGCAGCGCATCGATGGACAACTGAAGCAATATCGAGATTTGCTGAAGCAGCAAAAAACGGCACCGGCCAGCGGGACAAACGGTGAGAGTACGACAACGGATACCGGCACAAGTGGGCAGTCTGTAGAGTCGAGTGACGCTTCTTCAAGTTCCACGCCTAATGGACAATCCGGCGGAACTTCGCCAAAAAAGAGCGATAAATCTCAAAAAAAAGGCGGGTCGGATCAGTCTTCCGGGAAGTAGTCACACAGACGTACGGAAGAATTCGTGCCTCAATAGCAGCCTCTACAGGAGGAGAAAAAAATGGAAAAGCTGTGGCTATATACAGAAGGCTTTGTGCAAGTCATTGATCTTGCACCTTTTCATAAAAGGGATCTTCAGATTGGTCAGACTTTAAGCGACACGCTCACGGTACCTGTGCAAATGGAAGAGAAGATTCATCTGAAGTGGGAAACGGATCAGAAGAAATGGGTGGGTCAAAAAGGTGATCAGAGGTTTGATTTGCCCGAAAGAAAGGCAGTGACTTTTCCGAGCGCAGACAAGCAGCGGCTGACTTTGATTCTCGAAGGTCTTTCAATTTCTGATCGGCCGCAGGGCTTTTATATTGGTCAGAGGAAACAAATCACCATTGGCGGGGAGACAGCCGATTTTTCATTTCCTGAAGCGAATACGCCGCCTGGTTTTCTTTTAACGCGTGAGGGCGGGAACTGGTATTTGCTTGCCGAGGAGGAAAATCAGGTTTATCTGAATGGGGGACGCATTCGCGGTCGAACACTGGTTGCCCTCGGCGATGTTCTGAGCTGGGCGCTCAGTGAATGGACGCTGCAATCTGAGGATTTGTTGATAGTTCGAACAACGAGTACCTTTCACACGGCTCTTTTCCCAGCGAAAAACCCACGAACCATCTTAGCTGATCGTTATCCGGATTATCAGCGGATGCCCCGCCTGATCTATGAGCGGCCAAGAGAAAAAGTCAAATTTTCCTGGCCAACCAATCCGGATAAGGGCGGTAATCGCAATCTCTGGGTGACGCTACTGCCGCCTCTTTTGATGCTGATCGTGATGGGCATTGTGCTGATCGTCCAGCCAAGCGGCATTTACATGCTGCTGTCGATTGTCATGTTTTTGACGACGATTGTGACTTCAACCTTTCAGTATTTTCATGAGTCACGTCAATTGAAGGAGCGCCTTAAGGAACGGCAGACGAACTATACCAATTATTTGGTCGAGAAACGGGAAGAATTGAACACGCTATATGAGCGGCAGCGCTTCGTCCTGCGCTATCAATTTCCGGACAGCAGTGCGCTGAAGAAGCTTGCAGAAGGGCTGAGTCCGCGAATTTGGGAAAGAAGCCGCGAGGAGGAAGACTTTCTGGATATCCGGCTGGGAACGACAACTTTGCCGGCGGATTATGAGATTGAGGCTAGTGAAGAGGAAGTGTCCAACCGCTCGTTCGATGCACTTTATGTAGAAGCAAAAGCGATTGTTGATCATTACCGGCAGGTTCGCGATGTGCCGCTGACGATTGCCTTAACCGATGGCCCGCTGGGTTTGACGGGCAAACACTCAATCATCCGCACGGCGGTGCAGCAGATTATTTTGCAACTGGCCTTCTTCCACAGCTATCACGATTTGCGAATTGTGCTGCTTTTTGATCAGGAAGAGTATGACCAGTGGGCCTGGCTCAAATGGCTGCCGCATCTGAATAGTCTCAGTACGCAAGGCCGGAATATGGTTTATAACGAACAGACCCGTGATCAGCTGTTGCCTAGTCTCTATGAGCAGCTCAAGATTCGCGAGCATACGGAACATAAAGAGAAGAAACTCTTTCTTCCCCATTTGTTATTTATTGTCGCCTCTGACCAATTGATCCATGAACATGAAATTGCTGAATTTCTGAATAAAGATTATACCGAAATCGGTGTCAGTTCGATTTTTCTGGCGAATACGAAAGATAATTTGAATGAAAATGTACAGACGGTCGTCCGTTATGTGAACGCGAATGCGGGTGATGTCCTGATTCTGAAGCAGGTCGCAAATGGCCAGCGCTTTCAGATCGATCCCTTCGTGAATGCCGGGAATGAGTGGTTTGCCCGGCGGTTGGCTTCGCTGAAGCATCGGAGCAGCTTCAGTAATTCGATTCCGGAAAATGTCACTTTTATGGAAATGATGCATGCCGAAGATGCGGATGAACTGGATATCGAACGGCGCTGGAGTGAGCATGATCCGATTCAGTCACTGGCCGTGCCGATCGGTCTGCGCAGCCGCAATGATGTACTCGAGCTTAACCTGCATGAAAAAGCGCATGGTCCGCATGGGCTGCTTGCCGGGACAACTGGTTCCGGGAAAAGCGAGCTGCTCCAATCCTACATCCTGTCACTCGCCGTTAATTTCCATCCGCATGATGTGGCCTTTTTGTTGATTGATTTTAAGGGCGGCGGGATGGCTCAGCTCTTTGAGAAGCTGCCGCACCTGCTCGGCACGATGACTAATATTAATGATGAGAAAAATTTCAGCGATCGGGCATTGGCTGCTGTTAAGAGTGAGTCGCGCAGACGTCAGCTGCTTTTTTCAAAATACGGCATTAACCATATTGATGACTATCAGCTGCTTCATCGGCAGGGCAAGGTCAGTGAACCGATGCCGCATTTATTTATCATTTCGGATGAATTTGCGGAACTGAAGAAAGAGGAACCGGACTTTATCCGCGAGCTGGTCACAACCGCACGGATTGGACGCAGTCTCGGCATTCATCTGATTCTGGCGACACAGAAGCCGGCGGGGGTAGTCGACGATCAGATCCGCAGCAACTCACGTTTTAAAATTGCGCTGCGGGTTCAGGACAGTGCCGACAGTAATGATATTCTCGGCAATGGCGATGCCGCCAGCCTGAAGCAGGTCGGCCGCGGCTATCTGCAGGTCGGCAATAACGAAATTTATGAGCTCTTTCAATCCGCCTGGAGCGGCGCCCCTTACGAAAAAACGATTTATACGTCCGAGGACGATGTCTACGCTGTTGAAGATACCGGACTTTATCCGATTTCCGAGGCTCATGCGAAAAAAAAGGTGCAGGCGAAAAAAATCAGCGAATTGGAGCAAATTGTTCAGACGATCGCCGACATTTGCCAGCGAAATGGAGTGGAACGCCTGCCGAGTCCATGGGTGGCACCGCTGCCGATTCATCAGGTTCGTCCGGTGGCGAAAGAGAGAAAAGCGGATGCCTTCCTGCTTGGCCTCGCCGATCATCCGGAAAAACAGATGCAGACACCGGTGTATCTCTCATTGAAGAAATCAAAAAATATCGCTATTTTCGGTGCTTCCGGTTTTGGAAAAACAACAACACTTTCGTCTTATTTGCTGGAGGCTGCCGCAAGCTATTCGGCGGATGAGGTTCAGTTCTATCTTTTTGATTTCGGCAGCGGAGGTTTATTACCCCTGCGCCGTCTGCATCACACGGGTGACTATTTTCGGATCGATGAAAAGGAGAAGATTGGCAAATTTTCCAAATGGTTGAATCTGGAAATCCAGCGGCGCAAGGACTTATTCCGTCGCAACGGTGTACCGAATATTGAGCTCTATAATGAGCAGGAAAGTGAAAAGCTGCCCTATCTGAAAATCGCCGTCGATAATTTTGAGGCTTTGCGCGAGGAACAGGCGGATGCCCTGGAAGAAGCCTTCGTGCGCTGGGCACGTGAAGGCGGAAGCCTCGGTCTGCAATTTATTCTGACCGTGTCGCGGGCCAACGGGATTCGGCCGAATCTGCTGACCAGTTTGCCGATCCGCTTGTTCCACTATATGGTCGATCAAACCGAATTCTATTCGATTTTCAGCGGCTCGGTGAAGAAAACGGTCGAGGCAATCCCTGGGCGGGCATTAATCAAAACGGAAGATCTAGAGAGCATTCAGATCTACCTGCCATTTGAAGCGAAAACGGCCGGTGAGCAATTAACCAAGTGGCGCGAGGCGGTGGATGCTTGCAACGCGGTCCATCCGATCTCGTCTACTCTTTATCATATTCCGATGCTGCCTGAGCAGCTCGATGCAGCTGAATTTCTTGGAAATGAGGCACTGCTCGCGGATACGCTCTATCTTGGCCTTGATGAGGAATCGGTCGAACCGATTGGGATTGAATGCCGGCAGCTTGGTTCATTCATTATCATCGGTGATCCGAAAAAAGGAAAAACCAATGCGGTGCGTTTTATCATCGATCAGCTTCAGCGATTTAACCATGCGTCGCTCGCTATCAGCGATTCCGAGGAACTGGTCTTTGCCAAAGATGCGGAAAAGAACAATTGGACCTATCTGGATGACGGAACAGCCATTGAGCTCTACGCCGATCAGATCGAGGCCGTCTTCTCGGCTCGCGAACGCGAGATTAAGGAGAAAATGCTCGATGACGATCTGCCGCGGGCGGAGCTTGCTGCCGCCTATCCGGCCTACTATCTTTTAATTGACAGTCTGGATGCTTTTATCCGTAAGGCAGGCACGATGCAAAACCGGATTATTCAGCTGATGAAGCGCTATTCATCGATCGGTTTCCATGTGATTGCGGCGGGCAATGCGCTGGAATGGAAAGGATACGATCCGTTAATCACTGAATTGAAGACCGTGAAGGATGGCTTGCTGCTGATTAAGAAAACGGATCAATCGGTATTTACCCTTCCTTTTGTCAGCAAGGAGCGTGAACTGGCGATTGGGTTTGGCTATTTGCTGCATCAAGGCCAAGACCGCCGACTGATGATTCCGCGTGCAAAACGAGTATTAATCAAAACCGTCCAATCGTAATCATATGAGCTTTGAACTAAAGAAAGGGAGTCTTTCATGATGCATGAGCCGGCAAGCAGTCGCCTAAGAAAGTGGGGGACATTGATTATCGTCTTTATAATAATTGTCTGCATCTCCGGTGCCCTGCCTCGTTACCTGACACCGCCAGCCGAGCAGCCGCAGACGGCAAAAAACAACACGGCCAAAACGGTCACACCCCAGACTCCGAAGACCGGTCATTTGGCACTGGTTAATGAGGATCAGGGGGCCAATGTCGACGGTCAAAAACTGGATCTCGGTAATCAGGTCGCGCCGCTTTTCTCCAACGGTGATGACTACAATTGGGAACCAGTCAGCCGCAGCGTTGCTGAAAGCGGGCTGAAAAGTGGGGATTATCAGGCGGTATTTTATATTCCGTCGAATTTCACGGCGAATATCTTCAGTTTCAATCAGTCCAAACCGAAATCAGCAGTGATCACCTATCAAGCCAATCCGAAATTGACCGCCGTCGATTCGGCGAAGGTGCAGTCGGAGTTCCAGAAGGTAAAAGGCACGCTTAATCAGCAATTCTCGAAAATTTATTGGCGAGTGGTTTCCGATAAAATTAATTATGTGAATCAAAATTTTGCCGATGTGCTGAAGAAGGACAAGCAGTATCTGCAGGCCATGGCCAATTTCTACAAGCCGTCGTCTCAGGATATGGCGCAGGTCTTCAATTCGCAGCTCTCGCAAATTAATGAACTGCTCGATGAGACGAATCAGGCTGCAAAGAGTGCAGACAGCAAGCAGCAATCATTGACTGAGACCAAAAAACAGATTGATCAGCAGACAGAGTCTATGAATAAGCTGAACGATCAGTTAAATCAACTGAATGATCAGCTGAAGCAGCAAATTCAAACGCTGCAAAAAACAGACGACACCAACAAACAAATGGTTGATGACGCTACCCAAAAAGCTCAAGACGCCTCAACCACAGCCGCACAGAACATGAACAGCCTGGTGAGTGCATATCAAAATGCAATGCAGAAACCGATGAATACAAATGTGACAGTCGGTGATCTTTCAACAGAAAATGATTTTCAGAAATTATCTGATCTATATAATGGATTTACGAGTAATTTTACAGTTCCTAATTCTGAACTGCAAAGTTATTTTGATAGCGATCAAACTGATCTTGGAAATGAGCTTGGACACCAAAAATCGTACATCCTTGATGCAGCTTATACAGCTTACAACCAAACATATTTAGGTGCTATTGATACTGTTAAGAGTGACGCGAACATTCTTGCAAAAGGGTTAATTAATAACCAATCTACCAATCTTGGAAATGCAAAAGTAGATTTAGATAAATCCAAATCCACTATAACGGGAAACCAGAACAGTAATCCAAGCGGATCAGATGATCAAGCCGAATCTAAAACTGTTTCTTCCGGAACAGATGGGACAGATGACCCACCAAGTAATTTATCAAATTCAGGATCCAGTCCGACTTCTAGCCCTAATACAAGTTCAAGTGGAGATCAACAAGGAGACAGTTCATCAGTAGCACTTAATCTAAATCATCTTATACCTTCATTAGTTAGTGATATAGATCAACAAATAACTAATGGGGATTTAACACCAGATCAAGAGACTGGTGAGATTGTGAAAGATATAGAAAGTAATTTAATTACTCTCTCACCAGAGTCAACAGACTGGGCACTCTATGATCAGAACAAATTACTGTCATATTATGATGCACTTAGTGATTTGCAGACAACATTAAACGATTATAGCGAAATAAATGCTTATGCCCAAAATATTAATGATGACGATCTCAAAAAAGTGGACATTAGTGATGAGGATATCAACAGTGATCAATCAATATCGGCCGATCAAACATCTATCAAATCTACTAGAAGTGCCTTTACGGGTGAGTTGGAATCAATGGTTACAGATGCAAAGACTAATGATGATACAGCTGATCACTTTAAGACTAATGTTCAGACTCAGACAGACTCCATTTCTAAGAAAAATAGTTCAACGATCAAACTTTTTCAAGATGCCTTGCAGAATCAGCAATCTGATTTGCAAAAAGTCGAGAATGATCTGGCAAGTAATATGTCCTCGATCCAGCAGCAGACGGCTTCGATTGTTAAGCCGATTGAGTTGACGGAGCCGGATATCACGGTTGACACTACGGATGCAACAGATGCGGATAATGGGATTGCAGTGACCGTGAACGACAGTGATTTTGCCGAGCTCAGTGATCTTGATGCCGGGTTGCAGAATGTTTCCGATAATGAATCGGCTATTCTAAAGGATTCACAGGATGTTTATTCAATGGTCAATGGTGTGCAGGGGGATGCTAACCAGCTCAGCGGATCGTGGGGGCAGAATGTGAACGCCACGGCGCAACTGGGTAATACGATCGCTCAAACACTGGGCAATACGGGCGTACCGGGCAATCGCAATCAGAATGTCTATCAGCAATTGACCAGCCCGGTTGGTTTGGCGGGACTGCAGAATGGGAATCCGGTAAAAGCAGCATCCAATAATACTCAGAACGCAGCTACGGCCGCAGCAGAGCCCGTACCGGTCCAGCAGCCTTTCCTGACCTTACTGGTTGTACTCATTGCTGGCATTCTGACTGGATATTTCAGCTTCTATTATCGCCGATTGAATTGGACCATTAATGGGTTGATTTCCGGGTTGCTGGCGCTTATCAGTTCAGCAGTGATTATTTACTACGGCGTGCAGCAATACAATCTGGAAGGTAACGACGTCTTAATGTGGAGTGTCTTTACTATCGGTTTGGTAGTTGTCCTTGCTGCCTGGATTCATGAAGCTTATCGAGTATCCGAACTGGCTGGTGTTCTCGTACTCGTGGCGATGGTTGTATTCTTCACGCTGCCGCTGCTGAGAAACAGTCTGGACCGTTTTGCCTACCAGAATCCGGCAGCCGATGTTTATCTGGCAATCGCCAATGGAACCGATTATCTTCCATTTATTAGAGGCATGTTTGGCCTTGTCTTGATGCTGACTCCAGTTCTCTTGGTCATTGGCATCCGGGAAGGCATTCACTATTTCAGGGAGGGAAAGGAAGATGAGACGGAAAACCTTTAAGTCCTGCATCCTGACTGGGATCATGCTGTTTTCATATACGGTAGTCGCCGGATTCGATGGAGATAGTGCGACGAAGGTCCAGCCCAATCATTTTCAAAAACAGAAAACAACGATTGATCCGAATGAAATCAATACGAATGTCAGCACTTATCATAAGATTCCGGTTCAGGTCCAGCGCTTGACATTCAAGGAACCGCACACAGATGAAAAATTCAGAAAGACGCTTTTCATGACACCGGGTAAAAGAGACAAAGTGAATGTGACGCGTGAAACGAACAAGATGGGTTTATTTCACTGATCAAAAAGAGGGTGCTTGTTTTTAGTAAAGCACTCTCTATTTTTAAGTACAGGAGTAAGACGTTCGCTATAAACGGATCTCCTCAGAATTTGTCATTTATTGCCGGGGAAATAAATGATCCGGATCAGGGGCCTAGCAGCATTCTCGCAGATGAGTAAGGGATGCAAATCTTTTTCTTTTAGAGTATTCTGTAACTTGAGAACGAAAATATCCCGGAATAATGTTACATTTTGCGAGGGTGGCTCGATTCTCTGAGCAATTAGAATTGTTGAATTCGGAATACACACTTCCTGTTGCAGAGTATGGGGGACTGAAATATGGTCAAATCTTTACCATTAGTCAAGCATTTCTTACAAACGATGCTTTATTATAAAATCAATTTTATCGCTTCGTTAGGCGTTCCTGTTTTTTATTTAATCTACAATTTGAGAAATGAGCTGTTTCACAATTCCTCCGTTTATCACTCCATGAGCCTGATAATCTCTTGGACGGCCTATATGATTGTTGTCAATGCTTTATTAAGCAGTGGTCCTGCCTTTATCATCCTACGAGAAGATCAGTTTATGAAAATGTTTCATTTTATTACAGGGAATTCGTACACAATTATTTTCGCTAAATTTGTTGCTCAATTTCTCGTGATGCTTGTGTCTGTACTCATTTTAGATTTGCTTTGCGGTCTTCTCTTTTTTCTCCCATTTTTTAAACTATTTGGCATTTCTGTACTCTTATTAATTTTTTGCAGTGTTCCCATTTTCTTTTTATTTCTAATCTTTACGATTTTTCCGGTAAGGCAGGAAACGGTGCTGCCCTTCGTCAATATTCTCCTTCTTCTTTTTATCTATTTGACGAGTGTAAACTATCAGCCCAGTAATCGATTCGTTTCTCTCGCCTGGGTGCTGATCAATCCCGTCCAATACGCAGACACTTTAGGCGGCTTTTTACTCAATTATCATGTCCTGCATCTATCGACACTTGTTATTTTTATCGTTGTATCAATGATTTATTTAGTCATTGGCCTGCTTTCTCTATCTAAAATTAGAATAAATCCGATTTTTAGAAGTTGAGGTAACCAGTCGTGCTTATAAAAAATTTAAATTTCAGCTATCCGAAAAGCTCAAAAATTATTTTTAATGATTTGTCGTTTGCTATTCTCCCGCATAAGCTTAATATTCTTCTCGGGATGAATGGGGAGGGGAAGACAACACTTTTCGATATCATTGCCGGAATAATTAAAACAGATGGCATTTTCCAGGATAGATTTCAACCGCAGAATATCCTTTACCATATTCAGGGTGTACCGATTTTGAATACCATTCGTGGGAAAGATTATGCTCAGTTAATACTAGGATCGAGTGGGCAATTTAAAATCCGGGAAATGACGAAAAAAAAGATTTGCGATTCTTTTCAGCGAGGTGATGCGTTTGTCGATAAAATTAATTACTTATGGGAGACCCAATATGGGAAAATGTCACCAGGAGAACGCCGCTGGTTTTCTGTACTCTTATTCTGCCTGATAAACAAAGAGCTTTATATCTTTGATGAGCCGACTGCAGGCTTAGACCCGCTTTCATCAAGCCAGATCGTTGAGGAGATCGACCGTTTAAAGAACAAAAACAAGACCGTCTTATATGCAACCCACCAGATAAAAGAGATCGAACAGTTCAGCGACTGTGTCGTTCACATTTTGTATAAAGGCAAAATAGTGATCAGTAGTGCGAAAGAGAATTGGATTGAGGCCAGTAAAAAAAGTCAATTGGAATTTGTGGAATCTTTTATCAAGGATGCGACGTAATGGATATTGAGCAAGAATCAGGCGGAGGCAGACAGAGACTTGAACGCGCCAATTGAATTTTAAGAAACAAAAATCCCGTTCTCAGCTCATTCTTGAGTTTGCGGGATTGGCAATTTTATATTTTTCATGATCTGTCGCTTAAAAAAATTAATAGACCGTTTTGAAAAGGCAGACAGCAAGGACAGCAGCAACGATTGGTGCGACGACCGGAATCCAGGCATAAGACCACTGAGAGTCTCCTTTTTGTGGGAGCGGGAACAGGGCATGAACGATTCGCGGACCTAAATCACGAGCCGGATTGAGTCCAGGTCCAGTCGGGCCGCCAAGGGAGGCAACGAGTGCCCAGACAAGAAAACCAACGCCCATTTGCGCAGCTCCTGCCTCATGCAGCAAAGCCTGTGAATGCAGGATCAGCATGGCTCCGAATACAAGAATAAAGGTTCCTAAGAACTCATTAATGAAGCCGTTCAAGTAGCTTCCGGATGCGGAGATTGTCGAGCAGGTGCCCAGAATGGCTTGGGTATTATCCGTTTGATTATAGAACGGTTTATAAGCAAGGATCAGAATGAACTGTCCAAGCATGGCACCAATCATCTGAGCAACTATAAAGATCAATACATGAGACCAGGGGAATAAGCCATTGGCAGCCATTCCCAGAGTGATTGCCGGGTTTATCTGAGCACCGCTTATCGGCCCGAACATCATGACCGGAATCATGACTCCGAATCCGTAGCCTACGGCGATGATCATCCAGCCGTTGTGGTAACCTTTTGTTCCTTTAAGCTCAACATTGGCAACGGCTCCATTGCCAAAAAGAATCATAATTGCTGTGCCTAGTAATTCACTGAGCCCTTGCACGCCAAGACTGTAAACCATAAGTGAAATCCCTCACATTGAATAGTATATTTTAATTATTGAATGAATCCGTATTGCTTGCTTAACGCTTTGCTTGATTTTCCTGCATCTCTCTTTCCACTTTAAAGAGATGAATACTGTGCTCAGCTTCTTCATAGATTTTTGCCAGCGGCACCTGATATTCTTGAGCGAGAAAAGCGCAGTCATCAAATTCCGGAGACCATTTATCGATTTCATTCCGGGAAGCATGCTTCACGTGGATCATGCCGTATTCGGTTTGAACCTTCACTATTTCTCTATTCATGATAAAACGCGGACAACGGCTGATACGTACACCGAGTGTTGTCGTCTCGGCTAAGATGAGCGCGATCATTTTTTCTTGATCAGTCGGTGCTGCGAGCACAGAGAGTTTGATCGCTGGCCGATTTTTTTTCATATAAATCGGTGTGTAGAAGACATCGAGTGCTCCGGCGCCCAGAAGCCGATTCATCACGTAACCCAGCACTTCACCGGTCTGATTATCGATATTTGCTTCAAGCAGGGCGACTTGATCATTTTCAGTTGCTTCTACTTGCTCGCCAAGTATCCCCCGGAGCGCATTCATGCCCCCGGTATCCCGCTTTCCGGTTCCATAACCGATCTTAAGGAGATGCATCGAAGGTTGAAGTCCGAAATCTGCGGCAATGGTTTTAATGATCGCCATTCCTGTTGGTGTGATGAGTTCCGTTGAAATATCGCCTTGTTCATACGGAATATTTCTGGAACTGGAAGCGAGCATCTGAGCAACCGCTGGAACAGGAACGGGCATTCGTCCGTGTGCACAGTTAATAAAGCCGTGTCCGTCGTGGAGCGTAGAGGCGTAGATTTTTTCGACGCCTAATTTCTCGAGGCCAATGAATGCACCAACAATATCAATAATGCTGTCGACAGCACCGACTTCATGAAAATGAACTTCTTCAACCGGTTTGCCGTGAACATGGGCTTCGGCGTGTGCCACTTCTGCGAATACCTGATTGGCTTGTTTCTTCACCCATTCGGAGAGAGAACTCATATTAATGATCGACTGACAATCTTTCAAATTGCGATGGTGATGGTGCGCTGAATGATGCCCGTCAGTGAATTCAGGATGTTCAAGCCGAACGTCAACATCACTGCCGACAATGCCTCCGGTAACTTTTTGTGAATAAACAATCGAATAACCGTCGAGATGCAATTTTTTGAGCTCATCAGTCAGATAGGCGGGGTCGAGACCGAGATCAATCAGCGTACCGAGTATCATATCGCCGCTGATTCCTGAAAAACAATCGAAATAGAGTAGCTTCATTCTTGACACCCATTCATGATTTCTTTTATTATGAGACTGGCGGAGTAAGCAGCGCCAAAACCATTATCAATATTGACCACGCTGATCCCGCTCGCACAGCTGTTTAGCATGGTCAATAAGGCGGCAATTCCATGCAGGTTGGCACCATAACCGACACTTGTTGGTACAGCAAGAACCGGATGTTCGACAAGGCCGCCGACGACACTGGCGAGTGCGCCTTCCATACCGGCAACAACGATCACGACATCCGCTTTTCGGAGCCGATCGAGTTGGGCCAGCAATCGATGGAGCCCGGCGACACCGACATCATATATCCGTTCAACAGAATTACCGAATGTTTCAGCGGTAATCGCCGCCTCTTCTGCAACAGGGATGTCGGAGGTTCCCGCGGTCACAACCGCAATAGAGTGGCCGGGATCCGGAGCCTTTCGGACAGGATTGACAACGATGCAGCGAGCTTGCTCGTGATAGACCGCGTTTGGCGCGATTTGCCGGACAGCGGCAAAATCTTCAGAGGAAGCACGCGTTGCCAGAATATTGTTCTCATGGCGCATCAACACTTGAAAAATGCCTTTGATCTGATCAGTCGTCTTGCCTTCGCAATAGATGACTTCCGGGAAACCATTGCGAAGTGATCGATGATGGTCGACTTTGGCATAGCCCAGATCTTCGAAGGGCAGCGTTTTTAAACGACTGACGGCATCCGTAATTGACAAGGTGCCTTTTTGCACGTTTTCTAATAAATCCGTCAGATTATCTTGAAGCATGGCTAGTCATCTTTACTTTTTGTTTTGTTTCCGGATCGAGCGTTTCATTCAGACTTCCGCGCCGATAGCCCTGCAAATCAAGGGCGGTATAGGAAAAGCCGATTTTCCGGAACTCGGCAGCGACGGTGTCCATCGTTTCTGCGTCAAAAAAGAAGGCACGTTCTTCCGGCGCCACTTCGATCCGGGCGATGTTGCCGTGATGGTAGCGCACACGGAGGTTCCGAATGCCCATGACTTTCAGAAACTTTTCCGCAGCACTGATCTTCCGGAGCTTATCTTCAGTGATCACTTCGCCATACTGCACCCGAGAAGCAAGGCAGCTGCTTGCCGGCTTGTTCCATGTCGGCAAGTGATACAGCTTGGAAAAATAGCGGATGTCCGCCTTGGTCATTCCGGCTTCTTTCAGCGGACTGACGACACCGATTTCTTTCAGTGCCCGCATGCCTGGGCGATAATCGCCTTTGTCGTCGAGATTAATTCCGGCGGCGATCCAGTGGATATCCTGTTTTTTGGCTTCATCAGCCATACTGGTGAATTCCATTTGTTTGCAGTAATAGCAGCGATCAGCAGGATTATGACGAAACGCGGGACGATCCAGCTGATTTAAATGGATGATTTTATAGTTCACCGTATTTTTCAGATAGAAGGCTTTGACATCTCTTAAATCATCATCGGTGATCGTCGGCGACTGAATGGTCAGCGCAAGCGCTCCATCGCCCAATTCCTCATTGGCAACAGCAAGTAAAAAGGTGCTGTCCACTCCTCCGGAAAAGGCAATGGCAATTTTTCCATAACCGTGCAGCAATTGTTTCAATTTCTCAAGTTTGGCACTAGAGCTGGGAAGCATGTTGAAAAACCCCTTTAGAAATAGTTCAAAGACAGGACGAACTTTTACTTAACAATGACACCCAGTCCGTCTGGAATGACGGTAACCTTGGCCGCTTTACCTTCGCGCTGGTATGCTTTTTCCATCGCCTGATCGAGTGTTTTGGCCAGTTCCATATGCATGGAAGTCACTAATTGCGGATCAACTAAATCGGACATGATGATCACGTGGTGCTTCGTCAGGATGCGGGCCAGAATTTGAGAGGTCCACTGATCAGGCACGGTTTCCTGACGCGCTGTATGGGTTGCCCGTTTGAGAAAATCAGCAGGATCAGCGACATCGGCAATATTTCGGTAAAAGCCTTCGCCGCCGTGACCATCTGCGCAGCCGGCGACCATGATGATGACGCCGCCTTCTTTGTTGGTCGCTTCTGCCGCGGTCATTCCTTTAACGGCCTGATAAATATTTTGATCCAACGGATAACCGCCATTGGTCACGATAGTGATATCGCTGGGCACTTTTTTCACTTCTGCCATCTGTTCGACAAAACGGCAGCCGGTTTGATGAGCTTCTTCGAGATCACCGGCAAAGCTTTTAATAATCTGTTTTTGCTCATCTAGGACAACATTCAGAATGAATTTTAATTGGGCTTTCTTTGCCGCATAAAGCATGTCTTTGTGAATCGGATTATGATGCAGATTGCCGGTTCTCGCTTCATTTGAATCAATAAATTCACCGCAGTGGTTGGCCATGATTGTTTTGTAAGAAGCCACACCCGGCAAGACGGATTTGCGTCCCCCTGAAAAACCGGCAAAGAAATGGGATTCGATGAAGCCTTCAGCAATGAGCAGATCCGCATTAACGGCCACTTTATTAATGATACAGGGTCCGCCGGAAGGCAGTGTGCCAATCTGTACCATCGCTGAATCGTCTTTCGACACGTGCATGACGATTTCTTCATTGGCAACAATTTCTTCGCCATATTTGTTGACTAATTCTTCATGAGTGGATGGCCGATGAAAGCCTGTAGCGACAAGAATTTTAATCTCAGCTTCGGGTTCGGCCGCGCGAATGCGGCGCAGAAGAATCGGCATCGTAATTTTTGATGGAACCGGACGTGTGTGATCGGAACTGATAATAACAATATTTTTCTTGCCTTTAGCAAGCTCCTCCAGTTTTGGTGAACCAATCGGATGATCGAGTGAGGCCTCGACAATCGCCTGTTCACTCTGATCGGCTGAAAAATTATCTGCCTGCGATTTCAAAATACCCGCTAAATTTTTATCGTTGATGTTTAAGGACAATGTCTTTTTGTCATAAGGTAAATTTATCAATGCCAATTTTAAATGACTCCTTCGGAATGGCGTTTAAAGATTGTCTGTTTCCCTTGGGAAGCAGCGATGCGGATAATCCGCGACTGCCCTGAGCTCAATGAGAAGCATACACCCAGCCTTTCACTCCTGTATAACAAATAATAAAGATGACAGTCATGAAAAAAATTAATGTCAAAAATTGGGAAGATATTGTGAACAGAAATTTGAAGGATGAAATCGAGAGCTGTTTCGATCAGAAAAAATGGAATTCAAATAAAGGTGAAAAAAGAAATTGGGTAAAAAAAGGGTGGGGAAATCAGCTTAAACGAAAGGCTTGATTAAGCTTGATGACATAGTCGATGAATAGCTTCATGACTTGATATTTGGGGTTTCCTTTTTTGTAAAGCAGGTAGGTTTTCAAATCAAAGACCGGGTCAAGGGTGTATTGCTTGCCCAGTTGCTTATTTTCTTCCAGCGCGGTTAATAGGCGTTCTGGGAGCAGGGCGCCGGCATCGTTTTCCTTGCAATAGTTAATAATGGCGTAGGGCGTGGAGAGTTGAACGGTTGCCCTCGGCTCTGCGTGCGCATGTTTACTCAGATAAGCATCCGTAATAGCGCTCATTAAATAATGTGTTGGGTATTTGACAAAGGGAAATTGCAGGATCTCTTTCGCGGCAATCTCTTTCCCAGGTATGGAAAGCTTTGGCGCGTAGTAGACGATTCGGTCAGTTCTGAAAAACGCTTGATTATAATTGCCGGCCTTGATATCCGAGGAAAGAAAGGTGGAGGCAATGTCAATGTTTTCACTTTCAAGCGATTGGAGCAAACTATCTTTCTCCATGCTGTATACCGTGATAAAGATATTGGAATATTTCTGATGAAAATAGGCCGCGTGCTGGTTCATTAACACATCACCGAGTGAGGTCAGTACCCCAACTTTTAACTCCAGCGGCTTTTTCCCGTTAATCTGCTGCACGTCATAAATGGTCGCTTTCAAGTTCGGCAGGATTTCATTAAGTTTCCGATAGAAGAATTCTCCTTCAGGTGTTAGACGGCTTCCGCGGTTTGACCGTTCGATCAGTTGAACACCAATTGTTTCCTCAAGCTTTTTCATCTGAAAACTGAAAGCGGATTGAGTCACATTGGCTTCATTGGCGGCGAGAGAAAAGTTTTTTAAACGCCCGTAGATTAGAAAATCTTCAAGTTCTGTAATACTTGGCAAATCGACCATTTTCTATTCTCCTTAATAAAATATGCAAACTTTAGGCTAGCAACTCGATTAATCATTCGCATGAAAAAAGATTTTGATTCTAAGTGTATGCATCTCTTTCGATTTTGTAAAGCGGCACTCGGTTACAAAATCGAAAGACGTGAGTAACAAGTGAAACTATTAATTGGGAGCCAAATGGAGAAAAAAAGAAGATTTTCCGACAATTTTAACGGAAAATCTTCTTTTCTAAGCGCGAGATAAAGTTTATAAATTCTCATCCATGCTGAAGCTCAATTTGGACAGGGACAAGGAGTCTGTTGTTAATTGCTGCAGCAGCTCCATTGTTTGCTCCATAGCAATTGCCGCATTTTTCTCATTTGCGGCTTCGAGCAGCTGCTGCCGATCATCAGGAGAAGCCGATTTTGCTTTTTCATCGGTTTCTGCCAAATTATTCAAAGAGAGGCTGTGCACCTGATCTTTAAAATCATTGACGGGTTTTTGAAACATTCGGAAATGCGGCTCGGCGATCACGGAAATGATTCGGTGCAGCCAATAAGCCGATTTCATCGACATTTTTTCCGGAGTGACGGCGTAACTTTCCGGAATTCGATTAATGTGAGTGTAAAAGGGGACGTAGGGGCTAAAGACGTTGGTTCCAAAGGCCACCCAATGCATTCCGGCGATTTCGGCGGGAACGTCCGGCCGAATTTGCAGGATATGCGAATTCTGCGTTCGATTCAGCGAGACAGCACGGAAACGCGTCCGCTCCTCCTTCGAACCATTGCCAAGCGGATCATACGGCGTTTCCTGATAGTGGGAACTCAGCACAAACTGAACATCTTCTGGCCCGATTTTGCGATTGGCTTTGCGAAGAAAGGGGAGCGTGTTCGAGATCGGATCCTGTTCCACTTCCGGGTTCAGGTATTTTTGCCCGTACCAGACACGCGGTGTATTGTAATGATGATCGAATTCGTTCTGTGTACCGAGAATATTGCGGAAGTTCAAGGTGCTGAAACCTGTGTTTAAATGATGGTTTTCGATAAAATCAACCAGTCCGGGAGCAACCAGAAAATGATCTTTATCCTCCGGGTCGATTTCCTGAATCGCCATTTGGTTGGCCACCACGGCGTAGCAATCATCCGGAATGCGCTGCGCGGCCCAGAGATGGCCCGTGGCGATTTCCATATACCAGACCTCATCTTTGTCGGCGAAAAGCATGCCATTGGATTCAGCCGCACCGTGCGTTTCGACAATTTTGCCGAGCCGCAGGACGCCTTCCCGGGCAGATTGGATATAGGGGAGGACAACTGTAACCATACTTTCCTCAGCGATTCCGGTTTCGAGGTTCAGCGGATCATAGCCGAGCACGCGCGCATTGGCATAGATGCTCTCTGTCGCGCTCATCGCCACATTTTTCTCGTTAATCCCTGATCCTTCGTAGGTGTCATAATCATCGACAGCATCTGGAGTGGATGTGTAACGATAGCGGATCTTAGGCAGGTCGATCATGAAATCATTATGATGCGAATGATACGTTTCCTCATGATCCAATTCCTGATGCGCGTGGACAGCGAGGCGCTGCGGCGCGAGCACGACATAATTATCCTCATTCCGGCCAATCAGCGTCGATCCGTCCAAGGTCGCTTTTTTGCCGGCAAGGAAACTGGTGCATGATGCATGTGTATTTTTCTTCATTTAAAATCCCTCGAATCATTCAAAAATTAAACAAATTCATCATTTGTTCCTCTATTAAGGATAAAGGATTATGCGCATGATGAATAGCGATTGACATAAAATTGTGCGGCGCAGGGCAAATGTTCTTTTAATCCCATCTTCGTTTCAGTTTAAAGAATTCCTGCAAATAACCCCAGACGGATACGGGCGACATGATCAGTTGATAAAAGAGGATAAAGCTGATTAGTCCGATCAGATTTCTGCGAACTTTCAGATTCAGTTTGTTGAAAACGATATTCCGCTGATAGAGAAAGAGAAATCCAAAGCTGACCAGGGTGAGCGGCAGAACGAGCAGAGTCGTCGGTCCAACAATCCAATACTGACCGAAGCAAGCGATGATCAGCCCGGGCATCCAGCAAAAGGTGAAGGTGAAATCAAGATAAGGCATGACGAGGTTAACGCCGGTCATATATTTCGTGAACGGAACGGGCTGCTGCCAAGGTTTGATTTCTTGCAGACCTTCTATCATTCCCCGGGCCCAGCGTGATCGCTGTTTGGCAAAATGCGGCAGCGTCGCCGGTGCATCCGTAAACGCTGCGGCGAGTGGTTCGAAATAGACATTCCAGCCCTGGCGCAGCAGACGCCAGGTGAGCACAATGTCTTCACCGATCGCGTCCGGCCAACCGTTCACCGCCTGCACACAATCCGTTTTATATAAGCTGAATGCCCCTTGAGCGACCAGTGTTCCCTGATACAACCCTTGTAATCTTTTGATGGAGGCAATGCCTAGAAAATAATCCCATTCCTGCATTTTCGTCCAGAAACTTTCGCGGCTGTTTCGCACCAGCATTGATCCAGCGACTGCGCAGACGCTTGCCGGACTGTTTTTGATTCGGGCGACTAGGAAGCGGATCGCCGACGGGTGGATCAGCGTATCGGCATCCAAAGTGATCACATAGTGATCCTTGACCCGCATGAGTCCGGTGTTCAATGCATGAAACTTTCCTGAATTTTTTTCATGAAGCAAGTGAATGTCGAGATTGAGCATGCGTTGGGCGCGGTCAACTTCTTTGTCAGTTTGATCCGAAGAACAATTATTGATCACGAGGACCCGAATTTTTCCCTGATAATCCTGATTAGCGACATACTTCAATGTATTGAAAATGGTCTTTTCTTCGTTATGAGCCGCAATCAGCACCGTAAGCGCCTCTTTCGGGGAATCGGTGTCAAAGGATGGCTGCCGGTCCAGAACTAAACTGACAATCAGGAAGGCGTTCATATAACCGGGAAGATAAGCGATTCCGGTGATTATTAACAGTGCTGCCGGATAGTCCACAAGGTCTGCAAGATCCTGCAGCCAGGGCAGGGAAAGATAAATAGAAAAAATCAGCCAGATGATCGAAACCGAATGACTGATCCAAAATTTTGTTTTTATTGTCAAATAAAAACGATGGGGGTTGGTCCTTGGTTGAAAAGGAAGCAGATTCGGTTCCATATGATCACCTCCAATTCCTAGCTCCAGTATAAAAGGTCTCAATTAGGCACCTTTGAAATAAGAGAAAAATACAGTAATCCCTCTTTCTTCCAATTATTAAAGAATATTTTCAAATAATATGGACCTGTCATCTAATTGTCTGTAAATTGAGATGCTTTTTCCGATATAATAGATGAATAGTAGTTTTTAAGCCATCTCTCGTATTTAGGGCTGGGAATCTAGCGAGCTACTAATAAAGGAGGAACGTGAAGAGTGGAACAAAGAGTAAAGCGATGGATACCCTGCCTCTTGATTGGCTTGATTTGGGTACTTATGCTGGCTGGACCGCCAGCAGGTACGGCGCATGCGAGTTCATCTTACAGCGCTTATGTGACTACATATACTCTGAAGATTCGCAGTCGTGCGAGCACGCATTATCGGACGCTGCGCACGCTGGCGATGACAAATAAGGTGTCCGTGATTGGACGATCCGGCAAATATTCACGGGTGCGCTATGGCAGCACGACCGGATACGTCCAGGCACAATATTTAAATCGGAGTAAATTCCAATCGCAGACAGGCTACGTGACTTCCTATACCCTGAAGATGCGCAGTCAGGCAAGCATTCACTATACAACGCGCCGCACGCTGGCGATGGCGAATAAAGTGACCGTAATCGGTAAAGGAAATAAATATGCGCTGATTCAATATGGCGGAACGACCGGTTACGTTCGCAATGCCTGCCTGAACCGTTCCGCATTTCACAGCTATACGGCATATGTCACTTCACCGACTTTGAAGATTCGCACACAGGCGAGCACGCACTATAAGGTTCGCAGAACGCTGAGCCGAAATCAGTCCGTGACCGTTCTCGGAAAAGGTAATAAGTATGCCCTTGTCCGATCAAGCAGTACCTCCGGATATGTGCAGAACCGTTACCTGACGACCACAAAGCCGGTTTCGTATGATCGCACGCCATCTGATCCGCCGACGACCGCTTCTTCGCAGTTTGGAATTGATATTTCTCACTATCAAAATACGGTGGACTTCAACGCAATCAAACAGGATGGAAACAGTTTTATCATCACCAAAGCGACTGACGGTACCAGTGCACCGGATGCTTATTTTGAGAGAAATAGCGTTGGAGCGAGTCATGCCGGTCTGACGGTTGACGCGTATCATTTTCTCCGCGCGAATTCGCCTGAAGCCGCGCGAAATGAAGCCAATCATTTTGCCACGACTGTAAAAAATGTCGCCGCGAAAGATGGTGTGCACTTCCAGTATTTATTTGTCGATGTCGAAATCAATAATGCTGGTGGAAAAGCGGCTTTGACAAATTCGGTTCTCGCCTTCCTTGATCAGATGCGCGCGAATGGATTGAATCAGCTCGGCATCTATTCCGATATGAGTTTTTTCAATACCGATTTGAATCTGCCGCAGATCACCCAGGCTCAGCCCGCACAGCCTAAATTTTTGATTTGGGTCGCCCGCTATCGAGGCCAAGAGACCTATCTTGGACCCGGGTTTTCGGCAGATATTTGGCAATACACCAGCAGCGGCCACGCGAGCGGTGTCGTTGGCGCAGTTGACAAAGATATTTCCTATTATGTCACGAATGGGATGTAATCAAGGGTAAGAAAAAAGAACTCAATTGAGAGTTCTTTTTTTCTACCCTTTGTCAATCCCTTGAGTAAAATAATCGGCAGATAGTGGAATCTTCAAGCTTTTGCCTAAAAAGGGGTACACCAAACTAAGCCTGACTGGGTGAATTTTTTCAGCCAGGCGGGTATGATAGAGGTGTACAGATGGGCTAACTTCTGGTGGCGAGGCCGTAGTCATACTTTTGATTATGCGTCACTAGGAAGTATAGGGTCCGGATCAATCGATGTACCGCCGCAATGGCAATCTTCTTGGTTTTGGCGCCGGGGGATTGCTTTTTGCGTTGGTAATAATCATTGATGTGATTGGGATGGTAGTGAGCGGCGGAGGCAATGGTCCCGATGGATCGGTACAGGATCTTTCGGGCAAAGGCATCGCCCCGCTTACTGATGGCATCGGCGGCCGTGAACTGACCGGATTCATAGTGACGGAGGTCGATGCCAATATAGGCATTAATTTGATTCGGCGAGTCGAAGCGACGCAGATCCCCCAGTTCGGCGATTACCGCTACGGCCGTGGTGACCGCAAAGCCGGGAATACTCAGATAGATGGCGTATTCCGGCAACGTTTCAGCTCGCTGTTTCAGCTCCTCGATGACCGCTTTTCTCTGGGTGGAGAGCGTCAGAATCTGATCGGCCCAGTAAACGGTCTGTTCCACCACCGGTGAATCAATGGGGACAGCTGGATAGGAGCGGGCAGCCGATTGGATCAGCTGTTTGGCCAACCGCTGGGCACGCAGACTTCCGATGTGTTTCAGCGTGGACTGGAGGATCTGCTCTGTCACTTCGTCAAGTGAATGATTGCGAACCATCTGCGGCTGGGGAAAGAGTTTCATCAGGTGATAGTAGAGCGGCTCGGTATGGCTCAAATTGAGTCGTTCCAGTTCGGGGAACGTCAATTGCAGGACGCGGTGAAGTCGGTTTTTAGCCTGAACATTATCGCCTGTCAGCTGCTGATAGAATCGGTTGAGATCCTTCAATTGGGTGTACACCGGCGCCTGAACGTCTGTCTGTGGTCGGTTCAGCTGAAACTCGGTTTCGGCCAGCCGACGGGCGTCGTTCGGATCCGTTTTATTCGGATGGAGCCGATCCAGCTGCATCTTCGCCAGAAGCGGATTCAGCTGCGTATACCGATAGCCGTGGTCATCTAGCAAGGCCTTCAGACGACGGGAATACACGCCGGTTGCCTCGAAGATAATAGCCGGCATTTGAGCGAATTTTTGAATGGTCGACACCAGGCGTTGAAAGCCAATGGCGTCATTGGTGATTTTGAAGTGATCGACGAGCTGACGATCGGTCATCACCGCCACTTCCGTGGTCTGTGAACTGACATCAAGACCAATCACTGCTTTAGTTTTCAATTCCAATCCCTTCTTTTCATGATTTGAAGCTTTTCACCGTACATTTCACTCATCTCATTTTCAAAACACGACTTCTGGAGTCCCACATACTTAGAACAGACTACAGTGAAATCGGTGAAGCGGCCCGTTTTTATTACGGCATCAAGTGCCCAAAAGACCTGCGGCCTTATGCTTCACCCTTACTATAAAATAAAAGTGGTGCAGAGAGTACCGTCGTACTTCTCTGCACCACTAAGGTTAGTATGTTTTTATACGTTAACTCGACAGTCAAAAATTCTAAGCTGCTAAGAAATTCGTAATTCGTCCTGTACTTCAGGCGTATCCTGCTTTTCTCGAATTATTTGCGTTATGGTTAAACGTGGGTTTCGCGCAAACAGGCAAAAAATCGAACGGCGTAAATAGGCCATAACGGTCGCTTCAGAGACGATACCTTTCGATGGTGTGCGCAAATAACGAAAAAACAGTTGTGGCACCTTCTTCGAGTAGCGTAAAGCCACCATCTGAAGGAGGCCCAGCGCGATACAACTGCACATCATGTACCCTTCCATGGCGTTCACGGCTTGTAAGATTCGTTTCCGGTCGTTCCGGTCGATCACCTGATCCAACGGCTGAGATTCATCCTTTTTGAGATAGCGATTCAGTTTCGGCATGGATCGACTCCAAAAATGATACGTGAAGGCTCCCAAGGACTGCTTCATCGTCCGAAAGGTGGTTTCAATGGTAAAACGCCGAGCATAGAGACGTATGATTGCTTCGGGAGACAAGGTTAGATCCGTGCTTGCCAGAATATCTTGCCGCCCGCACATCTTAACTAGTACAAAGCGCAGTTCGTGATACATTCCCGTACCCCAAAGCAGATTCTGACAGAGATACGACACGGGTTCTTCTTTACCGTACAACGGAAGTGTGACCGCCTGAAACGCGTCGCTCTGAGAAGCAAACAAGGTGTTCAACTTGACCTTTGCCCCTTTCTTTCTCGGCCGCCCCCTTCGCCCCGTTTGAACGGGATACTCGTAGGCCGCTGCGGAAGCCTTGGCTCGGGTTACCAGATCCAGTTTCACCGTTCCTTCCTGATTCCGCAGAGCGAGTCGTTGAAGCGCCGGCACAGATAAAAAATAACGATCAAGGAGAAACAGCGCACGCCCCAGAACTTTAGCTGCGGAATAACCTTGGTCGATCATCTGAACCACATGCGAATCTTCACACGCTTTGTGACCGTTCTCCCAGCTAAAGATGCTTTTGACCCCGTCCTGAAGGTTAAGGAATAGAGGCAGGCAAAGGACTTTGCCTGCGGTTCCTATCAGGACGCCAACGGCGCCCCAGAGATGACCAAAGATGAACGCAGATTTGGACACATCCTCGGACTCTTGATAAAGCTTTTTAACGCCCGGCATGTGTCGCGCTTCTTTCGACTGTTTGACCCCATCGCCGACGAGAATCACCGCGCCCGCTTCACGCTTGAGTGGCGCAAACTTGAGCACAATGCGCAGCCATTTCTGGCGTAAATCATCCAGTGACCAAGCAGAGGAGCGAAAAAAATGAATCATCGATTCATAACCTTTAGGATTGAGGGTCAAGTCACGAATCACGGAAGTGACCCCAAGAGAATCGGAACGAATCATCAAACCGACAATGATCACAACAAACCATTTGAATGCGGAGAATCTATGGAAACAAGAACGGAATAACAGAAGTACAGAATCGATAAATTTTAACATGGCACTAGTCAATCGCGAAGGAACAGGATAAACTAGAAGAACGATAACCCTTGGCGATTTTTCCTCTCTATTTGTGGTGAATTAGAGGATACCATAAAATCCCATTTAAGGGTTATCCTTTTGTTTTATTTACACAGAACTTTTCACTCTCCAGTACGTTAAGAAAGGATATAAAATTGAAGAGGAATTAAGTATAAGAAAAACTAAGGCGCAGCCGGCATTCGAAGGACTTGGCTACGCCAAGTTTTTCTAACAAGTAAAGAAAGCATATAATTTTCGCCAAAACAAAAGGTTGTGAACCAAACGCGCAGGTGCGAGACTCCTGCGGGAGTGCAGGCCAGGGGAGACCCCGCAGGCATTAGTTTGCTTGAGGAGGCTCCCGGACTGCCCGCGGAAAGCGAGCGACCGGAGCGTAATCAAAATCTGGCTGGGCTAAGTACTGGGCGCTTTTTGCCCAGTTTTTCTAATAAAGTTTATTTAAGGGCTGCTCGAAAAATTAGGTTCGGTTTAAAATTTCTCTGGCCGTCTCATCGGTTGTCACCAGGACATTCATATAACCGCCTCTTAAAGCGCCAATCATGCCGGAAACTTTCTCCAAGGATTCAGCAACGCCAATAGAATAACGGCAATCTCTTAATTTCTCCAAGGGGATAGAAATGGTTCTTTCGGTCAGATGGGTGTCAATTTGATTGCCATCGATGTCAAAGAAACGTGAACAGATATCGCCGGCGACCCCTTCACTCGAGAGCTTTTCTACCGTGTCATTGCCATAGAAAGCAAGCCATGTCGAACGCTTAGCGATCTGAATTGATCCAATACCAAAAACAGCGAGTGAAATCTTTTTCCACGTGTTAACTATTTTTTTATAATAATCGGTCGCTAAAATATCTCTGCGCATGATCGCGTTCTCAACGATCGCCGGGAAGTCGATCATCATCGATTGTCCTTCAAATTTTTGAGCAGCCTCATAACAAATCGTATTCACATGATATTTGCTTTCTAGTTTACTGGCTGGCCCGCCAAGAAGCGGGACACAGCGAATAGCCTTCCTCTTTTTTGAAACCTCTAATGAATTGATCGTTTCAGCCAGACTGCCTCCCCAGGAAAATCCAATGACATCATTGTCCGCAACGATTTGATCTAAAAGTTTAGCACAGGCTTGCCCCACTGTACGCAATTTAAAATCGTTGGATTGATCTTCATTAACAGAAACAACAATCGCTTGTTTGAGTGAGAATTTATCTTGCAATTTTTTGGCCAGAGAGGGGTCCGTTAAATCATAGTTAATAATGATTTTAACGATCCCTTCATCACGGATTTTTTTTAAAAGACGACTAATGGTGCTGCGATTAATCCCCGTTTTCTGGGCGATTTGATTCTGAGTGAAATCCAGTTCATAGTACATCTGCGCAATTTTAAGATAAAGTTCTTTTGTTTTTAGGTCGATAATAAACTCCTCCAATCACACATGAAAAAATATTTGAACATTTGTGATTCTGTCTCATTATATCATGTCACTTTTTGATGTAAATCATCAAATGTGATCTATCGTCACAAATACTCAATAATAAGGGGTTGTCATTTGATGAAAGCGCTATATAATAGAAATGTAATCACAAATGGTCATTTAAATCACAATTGTGATTGAGGCCATTTATTTAACTTGATTCTTACGGAGGGGAATAAATTGGGAGAATGGTTAGAACTGAATAACCAAACGTTTATTATTACAGGGGGATCATCCGGAATTGGTCAGTCAATTGTCGAAGCACTCCTCGAAAATCATGCCAATGTCGTTGTTGCGGACCTGCAGGAACCACCGGAAGAAGTGATCCAAAAGGCAGCGGATAACCAATTATTGTTTGTTAAAACCAATGTCGCGCAGCGTGAAAGCGTGGAGGCCCTCGTTCAAAAAGCAATTGAAAAATTTGGGGGTATTGACGTTCTTGTCAATAACGCAGGAATTAATCTCCCACGGCTGCTTGTCGATTCAAAAGAAAACGGGGGAAAGTTTGAATTAAGTGATCAGGCCATCGGTAAAATGATCGATATCAATCAAAAAGGGGTGTTCCTTTGCTCACAGCTTGTCGGCAGAGAAATGGTTAAGGCAGATAAAGGCGTGATTATCAATATGGTTTCCGAAAGCGGTCTTGAAGGCTCCGAAGGTCAGAGCGGCTATGCAGCGACAAAGGCGGCGATATACAGCTTTACGAGATCATGGGCAAAAGAATTGGGGAAATATAATATTCGTGTTGTTGGTGTTGCTCCGGGTATTCTAGAAAAAACAGGTTTACGCACACCCGTTTATGAAGAAGCACTGGCTTACACAAGAGGAATAACAGTTGATCAGCTGCGACAGGGGTATACAAACAAGTCGATACCCTTGAGACGGGATGGAAAACTGTCAGAAGTCGCTGATCTTGTTCTTTATTTAAGCTCTAAACGTGCCAGTTATATCACCGGTACAACCTATAATATCGCTGGGGGAAAATCGAGAGGGTAAAAGTTAACTGATTATTGAAATTAAAGTCAGAAGGTCGTGAACGGTATGTATTCCATCATTATCTGCGCACATGGGGATTTGGCTGAATCGTTAAAGCGCTCTGCTGAGATGATTTTCGGAAAGGTCCAAAATGTCTCTCCGATTCGTTTTGTTCCAGGAGAAAACCAGGATGACCTTAAGAAAAAGATGAATCAGGCCTTGCAAGAGAATGATTTACAAGAATGCTTAATATTAACAGATTTGTTTTGCGGGAGCCCTTACAACGCTGCGGCTGCGCTGGCCTATGAAGATAAGAATCTGGATGTCTTGGCCGGTGTGAATCTACCGCTTTTATTAGAGGCCATATCCAATCAGAATCAAAAAGATTTAACCGGAATTATCGCCTATCTCAAACAAGTTTCATCGGAAACAATTAAATTTTTTAGCGAGATGCTGAAAAACAGTGAGAATGAGGAGGATGAGCTTCTATGAAAATCAATTTTGCGAGAATTGATGATCGATTGATTCATGGGCAGGTCGCCACCGTTTGGGCAAAAAAAGCGAATGCGAAACGGATTATTATTTGCAGCGATGAAGTAGCAGGCGATCAAGTGCGAAAGTCTTTGCTGAAACAGGCTGCCCCTCCAGGCATCAAAGTTAATATTTGTGATATTGAAAAGGCAAGCAAGGTCTACTTTAATCCTTTTTATGAAGATGAAACCGTTTTCTTCCTGTTTACATGCCCTGATGATGTTCTTAGGCTGGTAAAAAAAGATGTTCCTATTCAAACCATTAACATTGGCGGTATGGCGTTCCGCGAGGGGAAAAAACAAATCACTAAAGCTGTATCGGTCGGAAAAGATGATATTGCCGCTTTCAAAGAATTAAATGCACGCGGTGTGAAGCTGGACCTGCGAGTTGTTGATAGTGATCCTGCCGTCGATTTAATGAAAAAACTTGAAAATATTGCACTTACCTAAGGGAAGGGTGATAAGAGATGGACATTAACCTCTTACAGATTATATTGATATTCATCTTTTCGTGTATCGCTGGAATGGGCAGTGTGCTCGATGAATTTCAGACCCACCGGCCATTGATTGCCTGTACGGTTGTCGGACTGATTCTTGGCGATCTTCATACAGGGATTATCCTCGGAGGGACGCTGGAACTCATCGCTTTAGGCTGGATGAATATTGGAGCCGCTCAATCCCCGGATTCAGCGCTGGCCAGTATCATTTCGACAATTCTTGTCATCGTCGGCAAGCAGGATATTCAGGCGGGTATCGCAATCGCACTTCCAGTGGCTGCCGCAGGCCAGGTCCTGACTGTTTTTGCGCGAACGGTTACTGTATTTTTTCAACATGCAGCTGATCGCGCAGCCAAAAAAGCAAATTTTCATCTGATCGACTTTCTCCATTTATCCGCTTTGCTCGTTCAGGCGTTAAGAGTGGCAATTCCGGCCTTGCTGGTCACCATTTTTATGAATGCTGGAAGTGTTCAGCATCTGCTCAATTCCATTCCTTCAGTGGTTACAGGAGGACTTAATGTAGCCGGCGGATTCATTGTTACGGTTGGTTATGCCATGGTCTTGAATATGATGGGTGCCAAATATCTCATGCCGTTTTTCTTCCTGGGTTTTCTGCTTGCTTCGTATCTCAATTTCAGTTTAGTTGCTTTCGGGGCTATCGGTTTAATTATTGCTCTTGTCTATATTCAATTAAGTCCGAAGTATCACGAAAACAATCATTCGAATTCTTCATCTGGGCAGTCACCGCCTCTTGCGGATGACATGCTGGAAGACTAGGAGGTGCCAAAATGGCCGAAACAAGTAGAAAACTGACGAAAAGAGATTTGTTTGGCATGTTTGTGCGAACGAATTTCCAGCAAGCGTCCTTTAACTATGAACGTATTCATGCTCTGGGGTTTTGTTTCGATATGGTTCCGGCAATCCGTCGGTTCTATGATACGGAGGAAGAACGAGCGGAAGCCTTGAAACGCCATCTGGTATTTTTTAATACAACACCTGCCGTTTGCGGCCCAGTGGTCGGGGTCACCGCTGCGATGGAAGAGGCGCGGTCGGACGGAGAAGCAATCGATGATGGAGCAATTAATAGTTTGAAGGTAGGTCTTATGGGCCCGCTTGCTGGTGTTGGAGATCCCTTGATCTGGGGGACGTTACGACCGATCACAGCAGCACTGGGTGCCACCTTTGCGGTAAATGGAAATATTCTTGGCCCGATCATTTTTTTCCTAAGCTTCAACCTCGTCCGACTCGCCTTGAAATGGTATGGACTGACCTATGGTTATAAAGCAGGGATGGATATTGTTAAAGACATGGCATCCAATACGCTGAAAAAATTAACAGAAGGTGCTGGAATTCTTGGGCTCTTCATTATGGGCGTGTTGGTGACCAAGTGGACCAAAATAAATGTGCCGATTATCATTTCCCAAACAACGAATCAAGCGGGAGTGAAGTCAACGATGACGGTACAAGGGATTCTTGACCAACTTTGTCCGGGACTTCTTTCGCTCGGGTTAACCCTGCTCATGATGTATTTGCTAAAGAAGAAAGCGAGCCCGATTTTACTGATATTCGCACTTTTCGGTCTGGGTATTCTCGGTTTCTGGTTGGGATTCTTGAAATAAATACGGCTATTAAATCAAAGGGGACTATGAATCATGCAAACAACAGCACTTCGCTTATATGGAAAAGAAGACTTGCGGCTCGAAAAATTTGAACTCCCGGAAATTAAAGAGGATGAGATTCTGGCAACAGTCGTCACAGACAGTATTTGCATGTCCTCTTGGAAGGAAGCCAAGATTGGCCCGGATCACAAGAAAGTCCCTAATAACGTTGCCGAAAAACCGATCATCGTTGGTCATGAATTCTGTGGCAAAATCGTAAAGGTTGGGGCAAAATGGAAAGATAAATTTCAGGAAGGGAATAAATATGCGATACAGCCTAATCTGCAGCTGCCTGACCGGCCGGATTGCCCGGGATATTCCTTTCAATATATTGGCGGAGATGCAACCTTTATTGTTATTCCGCGTGAAGTGATGGAACAGGATTGTTTACTCCAGTACAATGGTGAAAGCTATTTCGAAGGTTCGCTTCTTGAACCGCTCTCCTGTGTTGTCGGCGGATTTAACGCAAACTATCATCTCATTGAGGGCACCTATGACCATAAAATGGGTATCAAGAAGAATGGCAATCTGCTAATCATGGGCGGAACGGGACCGATGGGCTTATTGCAGATTGATTATGCGCTTCACGGACCGGTACAGCCTAAAACGTTGGTCGTCACCGATCTTAGTGATGACAAATTGAATAACGCTGCCAGACTGTATAGTCCTGAGGAGGCCCGCAAAGAGGGTGTGAATCTCGTTTACGTGAACGTGGCAAAGCATGAAGATCAGGCGGCCTATCTCCAATCCGTGGTTAATAATACGTCCTATGATGATGTCTTTGTTCTTGCCCCGGTAAAACCGTTGATTAAGCAGGCGTCGAGTTTGCTGGCAAAAGACGGCTGTCTCAATTTCTTTGCCGGGCCGCGGGATAAGAATTTTTTTGCTGAAGTGAATTTGTACGATATTCATTATAATTTCACCCATTATGTGGGAACCTCCGGCGGGAATACCGATGATATGCGCGCAGCCATTAAGCTGGTTGAAGAAAGAAAATTAAAGGTTGAGAAAGTAGTTTCTCATATTTTAGGATTGAATGCTGTTGCCGAAACGACACTGGAATTGCCATCCCTCCTGCCGAGTGGTAAAAAGCTGATCTACGTCCAAAAGAATATGCCGCGGAAATCTTTGGAAGAAATTTTGTCGGATTCCGAAAAAAATTCGTTTTATAAAGGGCTCCGTGAGATTCTCGAACAAAATGAAGGGCTTTGGTCTAAGGAAGCTGAGGCCTATGTCTTAGAAAGTGCTGAGAACATCTGACAATCGCTATCATTGAGCGGAAAGATTCAATTGGTGATAGAATCATGACTCATTCATCGAGTAGAGTAACTTATCTACTCGATTTTTAATACATAGAAATCAGGCATTCAATTCCTTTCTGATCATTTGCTGCGCTTTGAATGCTGCTGTTTTTTTGGCAAAAGAGTGGTTCAGAGCGGCTTGTCAGCCATTCATCTCCTATTGAATAGAAATTTGTGCTTTTTATTGAGTAAATAGGTTTACTCTGGCGGCATAGACTGCTAATATAAATTCTTGAAGTATTGATGAGAGATTACTAGGCAGATAACAAATGCGAAAGCATTCAGCGGAAGGGGCTCAGCAATGTTTTTAGAGCATGCGACGGAATGTACAGTTTTGCTGGAGGATTATTTGAAGAAAGATCATTCGGCACATTCCGTAAAGAAATTGACGTTTGCTGGTGCGGGAGACAAAGATGTCTATAACATCAGTGCTCCTTTTATGGATGAGGCGGGTAAACTGATCGCCGGTCGAATTGAAGCGAGAGACAGTGAGGACGCGATTGTTGGCTTTTTTGAGGAAGAAGAAAACGTTTGGAATCTGCGGGAAGATTTGCCCATGTTTCCTTTGCAGGATCCATTTGTGACGCGGATTAATGGGTTGCTGGTTTTCGGCGGTGTGGAAGTGATCAAGAATTCAGACGGCGGTGTGACTTGGCGAACGATTTTATATAAAGGAAGAACTATAAAAACACTTGCCCGATTCTTTGAAGGACCAGTCGGGATGAAAGATTTGCGGCTCGGTCAACTGATCGGGGGAAGCATTCTTGTTCTGACCCGCCCGCAGGGGCTGAAGGGCGGACGCGGCAAGATTGGCTATTTCATGATTGATTCGCTTGATGAACTCGACTGCCGGAAAATTGAGGATGCTCCGCTGCTTCAGGGACACTTTGCTGAAGGAGAATGGGGTGGAGCCAATGAGATTCTTCCACTGCGAAATGGAGATGCCGGTGTACTCGGTCATATCGCTTATTTTGATAAAAAGGGTGATCGTCATTATTTTCCGATGACTTTCGCGTTTGATCCAGCGACTGGTTTTCATACACCGATTGAAATAATTGCGACCCGAAGTCATTTTCTTGACGGACCCTCTAAGCGGGAAGACTTGAAGGATATTGTTTTCAGCGGCGGCGGGCTTCGTCAGATGGACGGGACTTTTGTCTTGTACGCCGGGACGAGCGATACGGAAGCCCAAACAATGGTTATGGGCGATCCCTTCGTCAAATACGAAACCGATGATCTACTGATTGAGAATATATAAGAGGCTACGATAAAAATTGAGAAAAGCGGTGCGTCCATCAAACGGGATGCCCGCTTTTTTTGCATAGAGGCCGTGAACCTAACCTCACAGGAGTAAATCTCCCATTTTGGCGTTTGCTTATTTGTTCACATAAAGCCGCAACCGCGCCTGCTATGGTATGATTAGTGCAATGAAAAGCCAATTGAGCGGTATTGATTTTACAGTCGTTCATTAACAGGAAAAGCGGTGGGAAGATGAGTCAGGAGAGCCAAGCCAATGCCATGTTTATTTTGTTTTATGGCATAATGATTGCCTTTATCGTGATCAAGGCAGCCTGGATAATTGTAAGGTGGAGAAAGGTGGATCATCAAGGCAAACGCCATTTGCTGCTCCATCACCTTCTCCCGCTTTTACTGACGATGATTACAGCTGTGCTGCTTTTTTTCGTACTCTTAAAAAATCTGAATTAGATTATCCTGCTGTATGGCTTTTTGCCATAGGGCATTTGATAGTGAATAAAACTTCTGCAATCCTCTAACTGGCCGCATTGTCTATTGTGCGCCCATATCAGAAATCTTTTTCAATCATCGGGCACGTGTTGTGAGACAGTCGTGACCTGATGATCAATTTTTTCCCCCGATGTTCACGCCGTTTACAGGAAGAATCCAGCCTGATTTTTTTCAATAGTTACCGATCTTCGTTAATTTACATCTGTTTAATAATTGGCTTACATGGCCGCCGTACACTTGAAGAATAAAGCGATCGAGAGTTCTTTTCTGGTCCATATTATTAATATTCTGTAAATTGTCGCCTTCCTGACAGAAACAAAGAATCCCCTGAATTATACTCAGCCTTGTGAGCAGACGGGAGTCCCGAGCTGTTGCTGAATTCATTCAGGTGGAATCCTTCCTTGAAAATTGAACAAAGAGGAGTCTTCCGGATGTCTGAAAAAATGGAGATCAGCTCACTGCAGCAACTATTTATCGACTATGGAAAATGTACAACATTTGGAAAATGGGAGATGGTTTTTTCGAAGGATGAGCCTGCAGATAACGTGTATTACATCGAGGAAGGACTATTAAAAATATGCCAGATGACTTTCAGTGGTCAGGACGTTACTTTTTTTATCCGGAAAACAAATGAATATTTCGGTATGGCGGAGATCATTCTCCATCGAGCTCACTCCTGCTATGCACAATGTCTGCGCGAAAGCAGAATAAGGATACTTCCATCTCATTTCATTCAACGAGCATTAGCCGCTCGCTCGGATATTGTCCTTGAGCTTTTGCAAACCATGACTGATCGCTTGATGCAGCAAGAACTGACCGTTGAACAATTGGCCTCCAAATCGGTATCTTCGCGCGTTGCCTGGCTTCTCAGTCAGTTGTATCGCCATTCGCAGCGCCAGCCAATGTCTTTTCCTGTTCTGCTCACCCATCAGGAAATGTCCAATATCGTCGGCTGCAGCCGCCAGACGCTTTCTGAAGTATTTAATGAATGGCGCACCAACGGCATTATCCATTACACGCGAGGAAAATTGACCATTCTGAGGCCGGATCAGCTTCAAAAGGAATTGTAGTCATTGACTGTTGTGCCCGAAAAAATCCTTTCGATTGAGTTAAAAACGGATAAAAGGAGAAAAAAACAATGCGTAAAATAGCTTTTATTTTCACATTCATTCTGCTTGTCAGCGTTCTGGCACTTGGGCTTGAAGGCTGCAGCTCAAACGACAGTTCCAATGCCTCGGGTTCGCATAAAAAAACAGTGATTGAATACTGGCATGTGAACGCGCAGACGCAGGGGGGACAAGCGGTTGATCAGCTGGTGAAAGATTTTAATGCGCAGAGTAAAGATGTTAAAGTCGTTGCCAAATATAATCCGGATATGTATAAGGGCCTGATGCAAAATCTGCAGGCGGAAAAGGCAGCGGGGAAAACGCCGGCAATCGTACAGGTTGGCTGGGCTTATCTGGATTATTTTTCGAATAACTTCAGCTATCTGAATCCGAATGACGCGATTAAGAAATATGATCCGTCAAATAAAAATTACTTGAAAGACAACTTTCTTCCGAACGTCCTTCATTTGGCCAAAACAAATAAGGGCCAGATTGGCATCCCTTATTCACTCAGTACACCTGTCCTCTATCTAAATAAAGATATGTTAAAGCAAGCGGGATTGAGTCAAAACGGGCCATCTTCATGGCAGGAATTACAGAAGTTTGCCGAAACGCTTAAGAAAAAAACGGGCAATTACGGGCTGTATGTTCAAGAACCGGCGGATACGTGGGCCCAGCAGGCATTGATGCTGAGTAATGGAGCAAAAATCATCACCAAGGGAAAAGCAACTTTCGCCTCGAAGGATGGAATTGATGCCTATCAGCTCTATGCAGGCATGGTTAAGGATAAATCGGCACTCCATCTTCCGTGGGATCAGGGAGTCACAGCTTTTATTAATGGAAAAGTCGGGATGCTCTATACGACGATCGCCCAGATGAGCAATGTGAAAAAAGGGGCAAAATTCAATGTGGCAACCATTCCTTCGCCGCCTTTCGAAGGGAAAGCAGCGAAAGTGCCTGCCGGCGGCTCGATGCTGGCGATTACCGCTCAGTCTTCTGATCAGCAAAAGGCAGCCTGGGAATTTGAAAAATACTTGTATCGTAATCCATCCTTAGCCATCTGGACAGAAGGAACGGGTTATGTTCCGCCGAAAAAGGGAGTGGCCGAGGCTAAAGATGGTCTCAAAGATTTTGTGGCCAAGAATCCCATGCTTAGCGCGGCTCTGGAGCAAATGGATAAAGCCGTTCCATGGACTTCTTTCCCGGGCAACTCCGGACTTCAAGCAGAACAGATTATGATTGATACGCGTGACAAGATCCTGGATGGACAGGTACCTGCCGCCAAAGCGCTAAAGGATGCGCAGTCTCAAATCAATCAACTGGAAAAATAATCCGAAGAATGGTCTTGGTTGGGCAAAGCGGGCAGATTGCTTACTTTGCCCATTTGGATAATTTATGGAGATGGGAGGAGAAGAGGAGGACTTATGAAAGAGGCGCGAATTATCGGAAGCAAAGGGCTCGCTTATCTTTTTGTCATTCCGTCACTGATCATTTTTCTGATTTTCATGATTTGGCCGGCAATCTATACGGTCTATCTGAGTTTTCTCAATTGGAATTTGATTTCACCGACCAAACAATTTGTCGGCTTTCAGAACTATATCGATCTTTTTCGTGATCCCAATACGTTGAAAGTACTGATAAACACGGCCGTCTATCTTTTCATTCTCTTAATCATGAATGGTCTGATTCCCTATATCCTGTCTTTTGTTTTAGAGTATGTGATCCGGAAGGGAAAGACGCTTTATAAAAAGCTGATCTTTCTGCCCAGTATTCTGTCGCTCGTCGTCGGGTCGATGCTCTATGTCTGGATATTAAACCCAGTCTCTGGACCCATTGCCCTTATTTTAAAGACTCTGGGAATGTCTATGCCCGCTTGGAGCAATACGAACGGTTTGGTCATTGTTGTTTTGAGCCTGATCACTTCATGGAAAGCATTCGGCTACAATTTTATTGTGCTTCTTGCTGGGGTGGCTAATGTACCGGTTGGCGTGATTGAAGCAGCAAAACTTGATAATATTCCATTGTCGAAAATCTTTTTTCAAATTGTCCTGCCGATGAGCAGTGCGACGGGTATCTATGTGTTCATCATGACCATTGTTCAGGGACTGCAATACGTATTCACGCCTATTAATGTGATTACTCAAGGCGGTCCGAATTACGGGAGCTCCAATTTAATCTATCATTCGTATCTGGATGCCTTTGTTTTGTATAAAACCGGGCAGTCGGCTGCCTTATCGACACTGACGCTGCTGCTATTCATTCTCCTGCTCTATCTGGAATTCCGTTTTGTCGAGAGGAAGGTGTATTATGCGGGGAAATAGACAGCGCCTGTACCGGCTCTCATGGCATTTTGTGCTCATTCTTCTTATTCTGCTGATGTTGTTTCCAATCGTCTTTGCGATTGCTAATTCTTTTAAAAGTCTTTCAGAATCCTATAACAATATCCTGGGGCTGATTCCGAAGTACCCGACTTTTTCAAACTATGTCACCATTTTTACTTCCCTGCCACTGGTACAGATCATTCTAAATACCTTTATTATTGCGACGGTCGTGACACTTTTTAAACTGGGGACCAGTTACTTCGCTGCTTATGCCTTTACTTTTCTCCAGTTTCGCGGGAAAAATATTTTGTATTTCTTTTTCATTGCGACGATTTTCGTTCCGTTTACAGTGATGATGATTCCAAACTATCTGGTGATTTCAAAGCTCGGACTGCTGAATAATATCTATGGCGTCATCCTGCCGCAACTCTGTGATGCAACCGGAATCTTTTTACTGACACAGACGATGCGGACGATTCCCCGATCATTGATTGAAGTGTCCAGACTGGATCGCGTGCGGACGGCTGGCATCATGAAAGATATCGTCTTTCCGCTGACCCGGCCCGCCTTTGTCTCTATCGGGATCATGTTCTTTATCAATTCCTGGAATGAATACGTTTGGCCGACTCTGATCCTTAAAGATCGCCTGAACTTCACGTTGCCGCTTGTTTTGCAGTTGTTCATCAGTTCTGAAGGCGGGACCAATTTTCCAATTGCTATGGCGATTTCGCTCGTGACGATGGTCATTCCGCTGCTTCTATATATCTTTTTCCAGAAATATATTCTCAGTACGTTCAGTCAATCCGGGATTAAATAAAGCGATGAAGGGAGATCGATGACTTGGAAAAAGGTTATATTGATTTGCAGCATATCAATAAATTCTACGGAGAGCATCGCGTGATTGATGACTTGTCGCTTTCGGTAAAAGAAGGGGAATTTCTGATTCTTCTGGGTGCGTCGGGATGCGGCAAATCAACGACACTGCGGATGATTGCCGGGCTGGAGACGATTACTTCAGGTCAGCTGACGATGAATGGGCGCCTGCAAAACGATGTTCCTCCGGGGGAGCGGAATATTGCGATGGCCTTTCAAGACTATGCCTTATATCCGCATATGACCGTTGAAAATAATATTACGTACGGCCTGAAGGTCAATAAGGTCAGCAAGAAAGAAATAACCAAACGGCTAAATGACGTACTCACTATTCTACATTTGGGCGGCCTTGCTGATCGCTATCCGCGCCAGTTATCCGGTGGTCAACGCCAAAGAGTGGCTTTAGCACGTGCGATCGCCAAACAGAGCCCGGTATTCTTACTGGATGAACCCTTATCCAATCTCGATGCGCAGATGCGGATCAGCGCGCGCCATGAGTTATTGCAGATCCATCAGATCTACGGCCAAACGATGATTTACGTGACACATGATCAAATCGAGGCGATGACTCTGGGTGACCGCATTGTCCTGATTGACGATGGGAAACTGCAAATGATTGATACGCCCTATAATGTCTACCACCATCCAGTCAATGTGTTCGTTGCCCGGTTCATTGGTACACCCTCTACAAATATACTGGAGATCGATTGCGAAGAGGAGCGGCTTTTGCTCGGTACACAGGCCGTTCCTCTGGACCCGATATGGAAAAGTTTGTTGACGGAGCGGAATCAAAGTCATTTTTTCCTCGGCATCCGGCCGGAATATCTCACCCTTTCAAAATCGCCTTCTGAATCGGCATTGCCCGCAACAATTGTTCGGGTAGAAGAATACGGAAGCCAGTACGGCATCATTTTCAATTTTGAAAACCAGCAACTCACGGCAATCAGCGAATCCCGATTCTGGACGGCTGGAGAAAAAATTTATTTCAGCTTCGACCAGCAGAATATTTATCTCTTTGATCGGGAAACGGAACAAAGCATCGGTTTTCCCGATCAGGTCAACGGCGATCTGCTTTATTCGCTGGATTAGAAGTAACTCCTTTCATTACACCTAGCCCTATTAAGCATTCAAAATGTCTTTCTAACTTGAGGAGCGTTTAAAATGGATGATATCCGCTTTGTACATCTTTCCGATATTCATTTGACACCAGCAAGGAATAAGAATATTTATGGCATGACGATCGATCGGACAAAAAAATTTCATAAGATTTTTGAAGATATTCTCCGCCGCCAGATTAAGCCGCATTTCTTTGTCATCAGCGGCGACTTGATTCATGAAGGAACGGCTGACGATTATCGTGAACTCAAAAAATTAATTGAAGAAAAAGAAGATTTGCTCGGCGTTCCAGGATTCGTCTGTCTCGGAAATCACGATGACCGTCCGGCATTTTGGCAAGGATATAAGAATCAAACGGAGGATCCTCGTCGCGAGTATTACTATTCGGTCATGCTGGGTGATCTTCGGCTGATTGTTCTCGACAGTAAATCTGAGGGGAGAGAAGAAGGCGAACTTTCTGATCAACAACTGAACTGGCTGGGTGAACAGTTAAATCATCCTGCACCAATGGGGACGATTATTGTCCTGCATCACCCTTTACAGAGCGCACCGCTTCATTTTATGCGCTATAGTATTTTGCAGAATACCGCGCAATTAATCCCCCTGCTTGAAAATAAAGGGGTTCTGGCAGTGCTCAGCGGGCATATTCACTTCTACGCCTCCTATCCAGTCGCCGGTATCCTGAATTCTGTTGTATCTGCCGTGTCCTATGGCATTGACTGCACGGACAAACGGGTGCATAAATTTATGGATGACAGCGGTTATCAGATTGTCAGCATCAAAGACGGTCAGGTGATGACGCAGCAATGGCCGTTAGCTGCGAGTAAAGCGATCAGCTATCAACTCGCGCTAACGGAAGAATGGACCGGGAAATAAACGACATTAGAAAAACTTGGCGTAGCCAAGTCCTTTGAATGCCGGCTGCGCCTTAGTTTTTCTTATACTTAATTCCTCTTCAATTTTATATCCTTTCTTAACGTACGAAAAAAGCGTGATTCGCAAGATTTTTGCGAATCGCGCTTTTTTATGCGGGAGATTTATTGGCAGGTTAGGCATTTAATGCCTGATAGATGTCACCCTTGGTTCGCGCCTGATGCAAAGCATGAACGACGGATTGGTTCATTAGCTTTTGCGCCATGTCCGAAAGATAATGCATGTGTGCCGTGCTGCCTTTTTCCGGAATCAGATAAGCAATGGCAATCGAGATGCCCTGTCCATCCAATGTTTTCCAATCGGTAATTTCATTAGGCAATTTAATCACGAACATCGCCGATTGATTAATGGCAGCGGATTGAGCGTGCGGGATAGCGAAACCGCTTTCCATTCCGGTTGAACTTTGCGCTTCACGTTTGTTAAAGGCATCAATCAGTGCGCCGCGATCAGTGACATAACCCTTTTCTTGGGCCTTGTCAGCAATAAACTGAAACAATTCTTCTTTTGTCTTAATCTGGTCATTTTCCAAATAGACGTTGCTCATGGACAGCAGAGAGTCTTCATTTTGTTGCTGAATCGGCGTCGCAGCTTTCTCTGTTTTCTCTGCCTTATCTTGCTTGCGAATGGCACGCTTCTGATCCCAGGCAATCAAACAGCCGGCGACCAAGGAACCGATGACGATATCGATGACCCAAAGGAAGGGGTGATTGACGATCGGCAGGATGATGAAACCGCCATGCGGTGCGGGTACCTGAATCCTCATATAATAAGTGAGAATGGCAGCGATTGATGAACCGACCATCAGGGATGGAATCACGGTCAGCGGCCGCTTTGCTGCGAATGGAATCGCGCCTTCGGTGATATGTGTCGATCCCAGCAGGAAGTTGACATAACCGGCATTACGTTCTTCAGTTGTAAAATATTTTTTAGCAAACAGAACCGCGAAACCGGTTGCAAGTGGCGGCGCGATGCAGGCAGCAGAAACGCCGGCCATGAAGTAATAATTTCCCTGGGCAAGCAGTGCGGTACCGGTGAGATAAGCGGCTTTATTGACTGGACCGCCCATGTCGAAGGCACACATCATGCCAATGACAAGTCCCAGAATCAATGGACTAGAGTTCTGCATGCCGGCGACGAAATGCATCATGCCTTTATTCACGGCAGACATTGGCGAGGACAGGAAGAACATGATCAGTCCGGCAATGAAGGTGCCAATCACAGGCAACAGAAAGATAGCTTTTAATCCGTCCAATTGTTTCGGAAAACTCTTAAGCAGATATTCCAGAAGGAGAATGGTGTAACCGGCCAGAAAACCGCTGACGATCCCGCCAAGAAATCCTGTACCGTTTGTATAGGCAATCATCCCGGTGATGAAACCGACGATCAGTCCGGGACGTTTGCCGATTGCCTGAGCAATATAGGCAGAAAGAATCGGTACCATCAGGGCCATTGCTGTTGCCCCAATATGATTCAACTGAAAGGCAAATGGATTATATTGCGCGTTGCCGGGTTCTGCCGAATGAATACCGAACATGAAGGAGATGGCCAGCAGGACCCCACCGGCGACAACGATCGGAATCATATGCGAAACGCCGTTCATCAGATAAACGTAAATCTGGTGAATAAAGGATTCATGAGTCGCGGCGGCAGAATTGCCTGCACCGTGAGTACGCTGTTTTCCTTCTTTAAAAGGAGGCACATCGCCGCTTAATGCCTGCTCAATCAATTCATCGGCATCCTTAATCCCTTTGGAGACTGAAACCTTGATCACGCGTTTTCCGATAAAACGATCTTCCTCGACATCTTTGTCCGCGGCAATGATGATGGCGTAAGCTTGATCAATTTCACGATCAGTCAGACCATTTTCAATGCCGACTTGTCCATGCGTCTCGACTTTGATATCAACGCCTTTTTTCTGCGCTGCGTCTTCCAATGCTTTCTTGGCCATGAACGTATGAGCAATTCCAGTTGGACATCCGGTTGCGGCAAGTATTTTTTTGGTCATAATCTTTAAGCCTCACTTTCAATTTTATTCTTGATATGAATCTGCTTCAGTAATTCGGGAACATCGGCCAAATCACTTAATCCTGCCGTGAATGCGGTTGAAGAAGCAGCTGCAATGGCGTAGGCCAAGGCCTCTTCAAATTGCTTTCCATTAAGCTGTGAACCGACAAATGCGGCAAGCAAGGTATCACCGGAGCAAGCGGTATTCACGACTTTTCCCTTTGGTGCATTGACGGAAAAGGTTCGCTCGGGGTCGATGTAGATCGCTCCTTTTTCACCGCATGAAACAATCACCTGCTGGGCACCTCGACGGAGTAATTCCTGCGCTTTAGCAATGATTTCCTCTTCCGTCATCTTTTCTTCAGAAGATTGGCCGAAAAAAGCAGCAAGCTCTTCATCACTTGGCTTAATCAACTGCGGATGATAGGGCAGACAATCCAGCAGAATTTTGGAACTGACATCGAGGATTAGATGAAAGCCAATTTTTTCTGCTAATCGGGAAATCTCGATTAAAATCTTGTCTTCCACATTTTTTGGCAGTGAACCCGAAACAAATAGCATATCTCCTTTTTTTAAATTGCCAATGAATTCCAGGAGATGGGTCTGTGCCTGAAAAGAAATTTCGGGGCCGTGATTGACAGCCTTGTATTCTAAATCCCCGGATCTTATAAACGTGTTGATTCGTGTGATCCCGTCCACCTTGATAAAGGAAGTGCGTACGCCTTGCCTTTTTAATGTCTCTTCGATGAAATTTCCGGTAAAACCGCCGATAAAACCGGTGGCTATGCTGTCGATTCCCATTTTTTTGAGTATCAGTGAAATATTAATGGCTTTACCATTGGCCTGATAATCTTCATAATGACTGCGATTGACAACATAAGGATTGAATGTCTGAAACTCGCAAAACAGGTCGATTGCCGGATTCATCGTGCATGTGTAGATCATATCTCTCTGACTCCTTTCTTTCATCCGTCCTCCATGTATCAAGTATCGCATAACTCTGACGAAAATATTTTCGAAACATGCTATAATTTCTGTAAGGCTTTACAAACTGAAAGGGGCGAAATCATGCCAGAAGTATTTCAGACGGTTCTGCAGGAACGGGGTCATCTGCTGAGCACCAGTGAAAAGTATTTGATTCATTATATCCAAGAACATCTGAATCAAATCCCGAAGCTGTCGATTGTTCAGTTAAGTATGGAGGCGAATGTCTCGACGGCGACGATTGTCCGAGCGATGCAGAAACTGGGATATAGCGGATTTACTTCATTTAAGATTCGACTTAAAGATGAGCATACTGAAAATACGATGTTTTCTGCCGTTGAAAAGGCGGATCATAAAATAAAGGAAGCCATTTTGAAGAACGCCCGCGAGGTGACGCAGACGATTCAGATGCTTGACAGCGGGACGATTGAGGATACCCTGCAAAAAATGATTTATGCCGATAAAATTCTGCTCTTTGCCCGGGGATTATCAGAATTGATTGCGAAAGAAATGACGATCAAGCTGCAGCTTTTGGGAAAATATTCAGAAATGCACAATGATCCGAATATCATTCGAACGATGAGTGAAAGAATTCGGCCAAGTGATTTGGTGATTTTTATCTCGCTTAACGGAAGAACAGAGGAATTAGTAGAAGCGGCCCAAAATTGTAAGGCAAGCGGGGTCAGTACCATTACGCTGACGACAAATCGTGACAGTCCGCTCGGGCAGCTCTCAGAAATTACAATTTCGGGCTATAAATCAAGCATCTCCTATTTTCCCGATTATGAAGTTCATTCCCGGCTGCCGATCATGGTGATCGCCCGGATCCTGCTGGATGCCTATGTGATACGGACAGAAGAACAAAAAAATGAAAAATAATGATCGATAGGGATCGCTTTGATGCGGTTCTTTTTTTAAAAGATAAGAAAGTATAGAGCGACCGAGCAAGGTCGTGAACCAAACGCGCAGGTGCGAGACTCCTGCGGGAGTGCAGGCCAGGGGAGACCCCGCAGGCATTAGTTTGCTTGAGGAGGCTCCCGGACTGCCCGCGGAAAGCGAGCGACCGGAGCGTAATCAAAATCTGGCTGGGCTAAGTACTGGGCGCTTTTTGCTCAGTTTTTCTAATAAATTCGCGAACTGAAAAGATGCGGCAGTCTATTGGACAGATGAATTGATGGTTTTGGCTGCTGCGGTTATTGCAATGATTAATGAGAAAGATTGTCGAAACCCCGCTCTCATTTCTGTGCATGATTGGGCCCATCCCGGCGTATATAACCTAATGAACACAGTATTTTGGTCTGGAACGGAGGAGTGAAAATGGATTATGCCGATTATCAGCCATATTTAAGTCCGGCTCTTGCCAAGGCAACGGATCTGATTATTGAAAGCGGTCAAGGCTGTTATCTGACGGACAGCAAAGGTGAACGCTATCTGGATTTTGTTCAGGGGATTGCCGTGAACAGTCTCGGGCATTGTCATCCGGCCGTTGTTCATGCGATTAAGAAACAGGCTGAAAAGTTGATCGATGCCTCCTTCAATTTGGTCAATTATCCGGCAACCTTGGAACTGGCTCGGCGGCTTGCCGATATTGCACCGGGTGATTTGAATTCGGTCTTCTTTTCAAATGGCGGGGCGGAAGCCGTGGATGGGGCGCTGAAACTGGCCCGGGTGTATACGAGACGGCCAGTGATCATTGCCTTCAAAGGTTCTTTTCATGGTCGGACTCTCGGCGCACTTTCGGTAACCGGTTCGAACGCCAAATATCGGAAATATTATGAGCCGATGGTTGGCTCGATTTACTTCACCCCTTATCCATCCAAGGATTTATGCCCTGCCGGATTTAATGAAGAGCAGCGAACGGATTTTTGTTTGAACGAGCTGGACAATATTTTTTGCTATCTGGCAGCTCCTGATCAAGTGGCGGCGATTATCATGGAACCGGTTCAGGGAGAAGGCGGCTATGTGGTACCGCCGAAAAGATTCGTGCAAAATATTCGCAAAATCTGCGATCAGTATGGAATCCTGTTGATTATGGATGAAATTCAGTCGGGATACGGCCGAACGGGGAAGATGTTTGCCTGTGAGCATTTCGAGGTCGTCCCGGATATCCTGACTGTTGGGAAGGCTATTGCCGGTGGCCTGCCGATGAGCGCCGTTCTTTCAACAAAGACGATCATGTCAGAATGGCATCCGGGCATGCATGGAACGACATTTGGCGGTCATCCGATTTGTGCCGCGGCAGCGCTCGCTGTTCTGGATGAATTTGAACAGGCGCAGATTCTGGATCAAGTGATCCATGCCGGAGCCTATTTGAAAAATCAATTGCTGAATTTGCAAAAAAAATATCGCTCGATTTCGGATGTTCGCGGTCTTGGTCTGATGCTTGCCATTGAATTTTCGCACGAAGACGGCACCCCGGCCGGTGATTTGTTAGCCGCGGTTCGATCAGCCTGCTTGAAAAAACATCTGTTGACGCTTGCCTGCGGTGTTCACGAGAATGGGCTGCGTTTTGCAACACCGTTGAACGTGACCAAAACGGAAATTGATGAAGGGTTGGCCATTCTTGAACAAGCACTGAGCGAGGTCTTTGGCGGGTAATATTCAAGAGATGGGACTGAATTTTTATGGCGAAAAAGAAAATTCTGTTTTATCAGATCGATGACACCCTGGATTACGAAAATCAACTGCTGGCGGATTGGAAGATCGCCGACCTTGAGCTTGTCGAGGCAAAAGATCCGGCTGTTGATTTTATTGAGACGGCGCGGGATGCCGATGGAGTCGTTGTTGAATATCAACAGCTTACCCGCCCGATGCTCGAACAGCTGCCGCAGCTGAAAATCGTTGCCCTGCAGGCCATCGGCGTCGATAACGTCGACCTGGAAGCGGCGAGCCGGCAAGGGATCTGTGTCACGAATTGTCCAGGTTTTTGTTCCGAAGAGGTTGCCCTGCATACGATTGGTTTAATAATTGACCTATCTCGTAAAATTACTTTGCTGGATCGAACAGTCCGTGCGGGAAGCTGGGACCCGCTTTATGGTTACCGGACCTACCGGTTAAGCAATAAAACAATCGGTCTTTATTTTTTTGGCAGTATTCCCAAAATGATGATGCCGATGCTGAAAGCTCTGGGGCTCCGCGTCCTTGTTTTTGCACCGACAAAGACTGCTGAATTTTTACAAACGTATGGCGCAGAGAAGGCAGAAACCTTTGATCAACTGTTAACCGAGTCCGATATTCTCTCGCTGCATTGCCCACTGACGGAAGAGACCACACATCTTATTTCTGATCAGGAATTAAAAAGGATGAAGAAGAGTGCTTTTTTAATTAATACCGCGCGCGGTAAGGTTGTCGATGAAGCCGCTCTTGTGCATGCTCTGAAGACTGGCGAAATTCAGGCAGCCGCGGTCGACGTCATTGAGGATGAAGCAGTGGAAAAAAGTGACTTGTTCACACTTGAGAACACGATCATTACGCCGCACGCGGCATTTATATCGAACGATTCCTTTTATAATGCTCGGAGAATTGCTCTCGCCCAACTTGTTCAGCGTCTCAGTAAAAATGAACGTCCGGACAATCTGGTCAATGCAGACGTCAACTTTTAAAGCGCGATGCTATCCCTAGGCTCTGCCGCGCACACCCCTGACGCGAAAGTTCAATGGAAAATACGAAACCTATCCGGATCCAACGGTTCAGTTACCGCCGCCGCGTCAACACGGGCCACGAAGAATACGAAACTTATCAGGATCCAATCATTCAATCGATGCACTGCGCACACTCTGACGCGAAAGTTCAATGGAAAATACGCAACTAATTGGGCTCCTAAGGTGAGCCTTGATTTTGCCGCGCACACCCCTGACGCGAAAGTTCAATGGAAAATACGAAGCCTATCAGGATCCAACGGTTCAGTTACCGCCGCCGCGTCAACCATTTTCAGACGAGTTTGCGGCACTTCTGCCAGGCAAAAGGATGAGACCTAGTTAAACGGAGGCAAATTGTTGAAAAGCGAAGGGGGCAAGATGTGCTTATTTTCTGGATGACTTGGAGCGCCGTCTTCGTCAAAATTCGTCTGGATGAAATATGTTGAAATATTTTTAGTCTCATGCAGGAATTTCACTTTTTTCGTCGAATAAGATTATTTGCAGTTGAAATTTCTGACGAAGGAAGGTTGGTCAATGTTCATTAAACCGGTGACAATTCCATACCATTTACTGCAGTACGATGCTTATGCTCGCAGGCTGCTGCCCGGCCCCCTGAAGAAAGAAATCGAGCAGCAGTCACGAAATTATTGGGCAGGATTCAACGGTGAAAAGTCACTTGAACCGGCATTACGTGCGCTGCCGGACAAGGATTATTGGATTTTTCATGATATGCGTTTGTCGAATAATCTCTATTGCTATCAGATGGATTTTTTGATTCTCACGTTAGCTTATTTCCTTATTTTGGAAGTCAAGAATATTGCTGGAACGCTGAGTCTTGATTTTGCCACGCACACCCTGACGCGAAAGTTCAATGGAAAATACGAAACCTATCAGGATCCGACGGTTCAGTCAACGGCGCTGCGTCATCAACTTCAAGATTGGCTTGCGCTCCATTGCGATTATTTGCCGGAAATGCCGGTTGAAGATCTCGTTGTATTTTCTCCCCCTGGAACCTATATCAATTTTTTCAATGGCACCCCTGAACAAGTGCAGAAGGTCATTCGCGGCCCGCTTCTGAAGAAGAAGATTCTCTCACTGACGGAACGCTACTCGGAGCGGCTGACTTCTGCAAAAAGTCTCAAATTACTCTCCCAACGATTGCTTTCCTCCCATCAGCCAAAAAAAATTAATTTGATTAGCGACGGTACCTTGGCTGCATCCGATGTGCTAAGCGGCGTCCAATGTCCGTCCTGTGGACACATTCCGATGATGCGCACCCATCTAAACTGGCACTGCCCGACTTGTGGACAAGCTTCGCCGAAAGCCTACGAAGCGGCACTTAACGACTACCATTTGATTCATGGATCGGAAATCAATAATAGTCAGTGCAGAGATTTTCTGAAACTAGATTCAGGATCGACCGCAAGGTATCTGCTGCAATCTATGCAATTAAAAAGAGAAGGAAAAACAAGTCATACCAAATATTTTATAAATTAATCAAAACTCGAGCGAGAACTGCAGAACGACGTGCGAGAACTGTAGAACGCCGGTGGAGAACTGTAGAACGCCGGTGGAGAACTGTAGAA
>JBDNRY010000020.1:0-50474 GCA_047718855.1 Sporolactobacillus sp.
TTCAAGGAGCATTCCGTGCTGCCAATTCCTTAACAGCAACTTTTATATCTTACCAAATAACCATGTCATTGTCAATAGACCTTCACACGATTATTTCATCAGTGTCTCCTCATACATTTCGTATGATTCAATCAGCGACCTAACCTATTATAGAGATTAGAGGCCAAAAAGTCAATGGTTTTTTTCTAACAAGCAGACAACCTCTTTAGTAACATAAAGATACTATCAGGATACAGATGTTTTGTCAATGCTCTCTCCGCATATCTGCCAAATTTACCGAAATAACTGTCTAACCGGTTGTGCAGTAATTATTCCCAGCTAGCAACAAATGAACGGCTGAAGCGTGACTAGACACGTTTCAGCCGTTCATCTTGGATTTCATAAGAAATGGGTTTACTTATCTTCACGCTTACGCATCTGCGGAAACAGCAGAACATCGCGAATCGACGCAGCGCCAGTCAAAAGCATGACCAGTCGGTCGATTCCAATACCAAGACCGCCGGTTGGTGGCATACCGTACTCCATCGCTTCAAGAAAATCTTCATCGATAATCTGTGCCTCATCATTGCCAGCCTCGCGCTCACGCATTTGCTGTTCAAAACGCTCACGCTGATCGATCGGGTCATTGAGTTCGCTAAACGCATTAGCATATTCGCGACCGCCAATAAAGAGCTCGAAACGATCACTGAACCGCGCATCCTGTGGATCTTTTTTGGCAAGCGGAGAAATGACAACCGGATGACCCGTAATGAAAGTCGGACGGACAATTGTATCTTCGACCTTCTGCTCGAAGAACTCATTAACAACATGTCCATAGGTCATATCCGCCTTCACAGAGACACCATTTTCGGCAGCCAGCTTCCGGGCATCCTCATCTGACATTTGTGGCCAGAAATCCACACCGGTCGCTTCTTTCACGGCATCGACCATATGGAGTCTTCTCCAGCCCGGCTTCAGATCGATCTCTTTATCCTCGTACGTAATTTTTGTTGTTCCCAGCACTTGCTCGGAAACATAAGCAAAGAGATTTTCAGTTACCTTCATGATATCACGCAGATCGTAATAAGAAGCATAGAGCTCAAGCATCGTAAATTCAGGATTGTGTTTAGTATCAATCCCCTCATTGCGGTAAACACGGCCGATTTCATAGACTTTTTCGAAGCCTCCGATAATCAAACGCTTCAGATGCAGTTCGATAGCAATCCGCATATACAGATCCATATTTAAAGCATTATGGTGCGTAATAAACGGCCGGGCAGCGGCACCACCCGGAATCGAATGCATGGTCGGTGTTTCAACTTCAAGATAGCTCAGTCCATCCAGATAATCGCGAACGGTTTTGACGATCTTGCTGCGCAGAATAAATGTATCTTTAACTTCAGGATTGACAATCAGATCAAGGTAACGCTGGCGATATCTCTGCTCAACATCCTTCAATCCGTGGAATTTATCTGGAAGCGGCCGAAGTGCTTTGGACAAGATACTGAATTTGGTCACTTTAATTGACAGTTCACCAACATGTGTTTTAAAAACGGTTCCTTCAACGCCTACAAAATCACCAATATCAATATGTTTGAATATCTCATACTGCTCGTCGCCGACATTATCCTTGCGAATATAGAGCTGGATTCGGCCGCCAAAATCTTGAATATCGGCGAATCCCGCTTTCCCTTTTCGCCTTTTTGCCATCAGGCGACCGGCCATGACGACCGGAACATCCATCTCCTCGAGTTTGTCCGCTTCTGTTTCACCATAAAGCTCGCGGATTTTTTCAGTATCATGCGTCCGCTCAAAGCGTCCGCCAAATGGATTTATACCCTGCTCAATCAGCTCGCGCAATTTTTCACGTCTCGCTTGCAGCTGATCGGTCAAATCGACTTCCTGACTCACCTCATCGGCCCCCTGTACTTTTCATTGATTTCATTAACCGGATTTCGCGATGTCTGCGATTAAAAATGATTCGGTTTCTCATCCTCAAACTGTTTTTACGAAAAAGCTCGCATAATGTTAAGAAAGGTCTGAGCCAATCCGTAAAAATGAAAGAGAGCATGAATGGCTCTTATACAATTGCTACTCAGCTTTTTTATTCTTCTCATCGTATAAATAAGACTGCCAGTAAGCCACCGGCAGTCTTATCGCTAACCGCATTATAAAGAATTTAGCAAATACTGTCAACCTCACAGCAATGCAAGGGTCTTGGCTTCAGATTCTTTTGAAAACTCTCTTAAAATATGGCGCAGTTCTTCACCGGATTCGCATAAATTAATTTGCTTTCGAACCTCATTGCCGTCGCGCAGCCCCTTAACATACCATGCGGCGTGCTTGCGCATCTCCAGAACAGCTAGGTGTTCACCCTTTAGCTTCGCCAGCTGATCGAAATGGAAGAGACAGACATCCACTTTTTCTTTCGCCGTCGGCTCAGGAGGAAGGAGACCTTCTTCCAAATACTTAACCGTTCGGTAGAGCATCCATGGATTTCCCAGTGCCGCGCGTCCAATCATCACTCCATCGCAACCGGTGACCTCCAGCATTCGGGCAGCGTCCTGAGGCGTGCGGACATCTCCGTTGCCAATAACAGGAATACCGACGGATTGTTTCACCTCGCGGATAATTTCCCAATCTGCTTTCCCCTCATACATTTGTACACGTGTACGTCCGTGAAGCGCGACGGCCTTCCCGCCTGCCCGCTCGACGGCCTGAGCATTGCGAACCGCATAGATATGATCGTCGTCCCAGCCTTTACGCATTTTCACAGTCACCGGCTTATCCACGGCAGCCACGACAGCCGAAACCATTTCGTAGATTTTATCCGGATCGAGCAGCCATTTTGAACCCGCGTCGCATTTGGTCACTTTCGGAACCGGGCAGCCCATATTGATATCGATAATATCGGCATTTGTATTTTTGTCGACATATTTTGCTGCCTCAACCAGAGTATCTCGGGAGCCGCCAAAAATTTGAAGACTCATCGGTTTTTCACGATCGTCTATATAGAGCATATTCATGGTCCTTTTATTGTGATGAATGATTCCGCGATCGGCAACCATTTCCGCACAGACCAACCCCGCGCCGAACCTCCTAGCAATTAGTCGGAACGCCGAATTACAGACTCCAGCCATTGGCGCAAGTACCACACGATTTTTCAACTCGATAGAACCGATTTTAAACATTTCTTCACCTCTGGCGATTTCACAATTTTACTACAGAAATTTTAAATAGGCTTCGCCAAAATACTATATTCTTCTCATCTCGTCAATAGTTACATTCAGTATCAGACATATTCTTGAAAGAAGGTCTTCTGATGGGGCACGGTTATCTCTTTCAATTTCGCCTAAAAGTGATAAAGAAATACCAAGCTCATTCGCTAGTTTGGCCTGCGTAAAACCTTTTAATTTGCGAAAAGCCCGAATTCTCCTTCCCCATTGTTCTTTCTCCATAGATGTACTCCCTCTTTCTCTTCAACCATCTGCCAAAGCTCAATAATCGATCGATCGATACCTGGCACAACCAGATGCGGAGCAATCTCAGCCATCGGTTTCAGCACAAAAGCCCGTCGGGAAATCTCTGGATGCGGCAATGCTATTTTTTCCGTAGAGACGACTTCCCGCCCGTAAACCAAGATATCCAAATCGATTGTACGCGGGCCCCAATGGATCTCCCGCTTTCTACTTAAACCCTGTTCAATTCGCTGCAACACGTCAAGCAGAGCCGCGGGAGGCAGCAGAGTATCCAGGCGAACGGCCATATTCAGAAATTTATTCTGGCTGACTGGTCCATAGGGTTCCGTCTCATATATTGATGAACATTCGGCAGCACGAATGCCTTCAGACTGGCTCAGCCGCTCCAATGCCTGGCGCAGAAATAAGGCCCGATCCCCGATATTCGAACCCAGGCCAAGATAGACCGATGAGCGCTTACGTTCAATCGCTACAGCCACAGAACTGTAATTTCCGTCAATCGGCGGGTTAGGCTTGCTGACCTTGACTTGACAGGATTCAGCGAGCGGATAATCGGTCAAAATCCGATCGGCAATCCGCTGTGCAACAGCCTCAATTAAATCACATGCAGCCCCTGTGACGATCGCACGTACACGGTCATAAACTTCAGCATAATTGATCGTCTTTGTAAGTGCATCCTCTTTACCGGCCGCGTAAAGATCGAGACCAACGGCCACGTCAACAATAAACGGCTGCCCGAGTTTTTTTTCCTCAGGCAAAGCGCCGTGATAACCGTAAAAATTCATCTGATTGAGAAATATTTTATCAGTCATTGCATTTCTCCTGGAGCATCGCGTCCATCATCTTCGCCATCTTGGCGATAGCATCGACGTCATGCACACGCATAATCTGACAGCCCTTCGTGATACCCAGACAAACGGTGGCTCCCGTCCCTTCGATCCGCTGATCAACGGTCACATTCAGCGTTCTGCCAATAAATCCTTTTCTCGAGGTTCCGAGAAGCAGAGGATACCCCAAGTCATGGAAAGCTTCCAGGTGATTCATCACCGCCAGATTCTGCTGGTAGTCTTTGGCAAAACCAATTCCCGGATCAAGAATAATTTTTTCCGGCAAAACACCGGCATCACGCACCAAATGAATGCTGACCCTAAGATCCGCTTTCATATCCTCAATCAGATGGCGATAATGATTATTTTTACGATTATGCATCAGAATAATCGGCGCGCCATATTCAGCAGCAATATGAGCCATATCGGGGTCAGCCTTCGCTCCCCAGACATCATTGATAATATCCGCACCCGCTTCGAGGGCCCGGCAGGCTGTCTCCGCTTTATAAGTATCGATCGATATGGGAATATCCGACGCTTCCCGAATCGCCCGAATCATCGGTACGACCCGGCTAATCTCTTCTTGCACAGACACCGGTTGGTAACCAGGACGCGTGGATTCACCGCCAATATCGATAATATCCGCACCCTGCCTTTCCATTTCCAGCGCGTGCTGCACAGCTTGATCGAGCTGATTGAATTTGCCGCCATCGGAGAAGGAATCCGGAGTCACATTGAGAATACCCATAATTGCTGTCTTTCGTGAATAATCAATGGTCTTGCCTCTAACCTGCAGCAGATGATACGAAGAACGTTGAAAATCATTCACAGCCTGTACACCCTTCCGCTAATATTCTGATAAAATTAGTATAACATAGATATCGAATGCGACGATTGATTGGTATCGGCTTTATCGCTACAAGGTGTTCGCATTGTTTGCTTCATCGAATAAGAAAAACCGGGCAAAAAACGCCCGGTCCTTTGACTTGCAGGTACGCTCCAGGAACTCGCTTGCCGCGGGCAGTCTGAGAGCCTCCTCGGACAGACACGAGTCTGCGGGGTCTCTCTTAGCCTGCTCTTCCCGCAGGCGTCTCGTTTCTTCGCTTCCCTGCTCTATTTTTTATACTTTCTTATCTTTTAAAAAAAGATCAGCGGTCAATGTCAGCCGCTGATCCTTTTTTATTTATTTGGAAATCCGTAATTAATCCTCTGATTGGTAAAGTGGTGTGCTGAGATAGCGTTCGCCGTTATCCGGAATGATGACCAGCACTTTTTTACCTTTCCCGAGCTTTTTAGCAACCTGAACGCCGGCATAGAGTGCTGCACCGCCTGAAATGCCTGAAAGGATTCCTTCTTTCTTTCCGGCAAGACGAGCGTATTCAAAGGCTTGATCATTTGTCACATCAATGACTTCATCATAGATCTCCGTATCCAGCGTTTCGGGAATGAAACCTGTACCAATTCCCTGAATTTTATGCGGGCCGCCTTTCCCCCCATTCAGTACCGGAGAGTCTTTCGGCTCGACCGCGTAGACCTTGATCTCCTTAAAATGTTCCTTAAGTGCTTTTCCGCTGCCGCTGAGTGTCCCGCCGGTACCAACGCCAGCAATGAACGCATCCAGCGAATCAAAGGCTGCCACAATCTCCTGGCCTGTCGTCTCATAATGAACTTGCGGATTTGCGGGGTTCTTAAACTGCTGCGGTAAGAAATAACCCTTTTCATCCGCCAATTCCTGTGCCTTAGCAATTGATCCCTTAATCGCCTGAGATCCTGGGGTTAGTATCACTTCTGCGCCATAGGCTTTGAAAAGCTTGCGGCGTTCAATACTCATGGTTTCCGGCATGACCAGGATGGCCCGGTAACCCTTGACAGCAGCTACAAGCGCCAAGCCGATCCCTGTATTGCCGCTGGTCGGTTCAATAATCGTATCGTTGGGTTTCAGCTTCCCGTCTTTTTCAGCAGCCTCAATCATGGCGAGTGCAATACGATCCTTCACACTGCTTCCCGGATTAAAAAATTCCAGTTTTGCGTATAATTCCGCATCATTTTCATCTGTCAAATGATTCACGCGGACAATCGGTGTATTCCCAATGAGTTCAGTGACTGAATTTGCTACGGTCAATCCTCTCACTCCTCTTTTTAATTCGTAGTAATCATGTAAGATTTATATATATAATGTTAGCAATTAATTGTTGATGCGTCAATTCTAAACACTGATCCCATTCAAATAAACACAATAAAGGAGCGGGCACGTGGCACACTCCTCTGCATTCTATAAATCCTTCATCAGCTGTCTTGCTTCTCAAGCATTTGTTGAAGTTCTTTTTCTGAATACGTATAGGTGCTTCCGCAAAAGTGACAGATTGCCTCTGCCCCATGATTTTCGGCAATCATGGCTCGGATTTCTGCCGCGCCGAGTCCAGCAATCGTTTGTCCAAATCGTTCTTTGGAACAAGAACAGTTAAATTGCACCGATTGCTTTTCCAGAATCTGATAGTCGTGATCAGGGAACAAATCATTTAATAGATCCTCAGGCGTTCTTCCGGCATCAATCAGACGGGAAATCGGCGGAATTTCGCTAATGCGTTTCTCGACCTGCGTGATGACCGAATCTTCCGCCCCAGGCAATACTTGAATCATGAAGCCACCTGACGCTTTGATAGAATGATCCGGATTGACCAGCACACCAACGCCCACAGCGGAGGGAATCTGTTCTGAGCGAGCATAGTAATAGGTAAAATCATCACCAATCTCGCCAGAAACAAGCGAAACCCGCCCGGTAAAATTATCCCTCATGCCAATGTCCTTAACGACAATCAGTGAACCCTTCGTTCCGACTGCACGCGCCACATCCAATTTTCCTTTATCATTCAAATCGAAATGAACCTGAGGATTCGTCACATAACCGCGGACATTTCCCTTGGTATCGGCATTCGCTACAATAATGCCAATAGGCCCGCCTCCCTGAACCGTTGCGGTCACTTTTTCTTCACCTTTTAATTGCACGCCCATCATCATTGTCGCGGTCAGCGTGCGCCCAAGCGCTGCAGAGGCGGTCGGCCACGTCCCATGGCGATGCTGAGCCTCGCGTACGGTTTCCGTCGTCACCGTGGTCAGTACCCGTAGTTCTCCGCCGCACGCCAATGCTTTCAGATAATAATCCGTCATGTGATCTCTCCTTCTGTCTGCGGAGCATTCCGCTGGTAAATTAAATAAAGTCCTTTAAGCGTCAATAATTTATCGACGTGATCAATGCTGCTCGTCTCGTGAGAAATGAGTGTGCACAAACCGCCAGTTGCTACAACGACAGGCCTCTTCTTTGCCTCCCGCTTCATCCGGGCAACGATCCCTTCCACCTGACCCACATATCCGAAAAGAACTCCGGATTGCATCGCATGAATGGTATTGCGTCCGACAATATGCGGAGGTTTGGCAATCTCGATTCTCGGCAATTTGGAGGCTTTCTCGTATAGCGCTTCAGTTGATATATTAATTCCAGGGGCAATCGCTCCGCCAATATAATCGGCATGTTCATCAATATAGGAATAAGTGGTAGCCGTACCAAAATCGATCACAATGATCGGAGCCGGATAATCATGAACCGCCGCGACCGCGTTGACAATCAGATCGGCACCGATTTCTTTGGGATTATCGTATTTCAAGTTCAGCCCGGTTTTAACTCCAGGGCCGACAATGAGCGGCGCAATATGAAAATATTTCTGGCACATGCGTTCCAAAGCAAACAGGAGTGAAGGCACAACTGTGGAGATGACTGCACCGCTAAAGTCATCAAAAGACAGCCCGCGATAAGCTAAAAGTTCGTGAAGCAGCATCGCGTATTCATCCTCTGTCCTTTCACGATTGGTCGAAATACGCCAATGCTCAAACAATTTATCGCCTGCATAGGCACCAATTACAATATTGGTATTTCCCACATCGCAAACAAATATCATCTTGCTCCTCCTCACCGGCCCGTGCATTAAAAAAAGGCATCTCCAGATTCGGAAATGCCCCATTTTTAGCTCCATTTCACCTGAGACGGCTTAACTCTCTTTATGATTGTCCGGGCCATTGGTATTTTCTGAAGAAGCGTCATCCTCTTTTTTTGAATCGGGAAGATTCGCATCTTTCGGATGAATATTCACTTTTACATCCGGCGTTTCATCCTCTTGCCCCGAACGCTTCGCTTCTTCATTCATTTCGGAGTTTGTGGATTCTTTTTTTGAATTATAACGATTTTTGCTTGGTTCAATGTATTTGCCTGTTTCGTAAAGTGATTTAATCTGCTCTTCATCCAAGGTTTCGACTTTAAGCAGCGTCTCTGCAATTAAATTCAACTGGTCCTGATGTTCCAGAAGCAGTTTCTTGCACCTGGCATACTCGTCTTTGACAATACGCTGAACTTCCGAATCAATCTCAAAAGCAATCGTATCACTGTAGTTCTGATCGTTTTGCAAATCACGACCAAGAAAGACCTGACTATCATTATTGCCAAATTGCAGCGGGCCGAGCTTCTCACTCATTCCGAATTCAGTAACCATTCGACGGGCAAGGCTGGTCACTCGTTGTAAATCATTGCTAGCCCCAGTTGAAATCTCCCCGAAAGTGACTTCTTCAGCGACACGACCGCCAAGCAGTCCGCAGATTTTCTCAAGAAGCTCGGGCTTGGTGAGCATGCCCCGATCTTCTCGCGGCAGTGAGACGGTGTAACCGCCAGCTTGACCACGCGGAATCACGGTCACTTTATGCACCTCATCAGCACCGTTCAACGCAAGTCCGACAATCGTATGACCGGATTCATGATAGGCCACAATATTTTGTTCCTTTTTAGAGATGACACGCGATTTCTTCGCCACACCGGCAATTACACGTTCTACCGCTTCATCAATATCTTCCATATCAATAACCTTTTTATTCGCACGAGCCGCAACAAGTGCTGCTTCATTTAAAAGGTTTTCAAGATCGGCGCCTGAGAATCCAGGCGTCAATTTTGCAACAGTCTTCAGATCAATATTTTTAGCCAAAGGTTTATTGCGTGAATGGACACGGAGTACCGCTTCCCGTCCGATTAAATCTGGGCGGCCAACCGGAATCTGCCGGTCAAAACGTCCTGGACGGAGCAAGGCCGGATCAAGAATGTCAGGACGGTTAGTTGCCGCAATAATGATAATGCCTTCATTGGCACCGAAGCCATCCATCTCGACCAGCAATTGGTTTAACGTCTGCTCGCGCTCATCGTGACCGCCGCCCAGACCCGCACCACGCTGACGGCCAACCGCATCAATTTCATCAATAAAAATAATACATGGTGAGTTCTTCTTCGCTTGATCAAACAGATCACGAACACGAGAAGCCCCGACACCGACAAACATTTCAACAAAGTCTGAACCACTGATGGAGAAGAAGGGTACACCGGCTTCTCCAGCTACTGCGCGTGCCAGCAATGTTTTACCAGTACCCGGAGGGCCTTCAAGCAAAACCCCCTTCGGAATACGAGCGCCAAGAGCCACGAACTTTCTTGGGTCCTTGAGAAAGTCAACAATTTCCACGAGTTCCTGTTTCTCTTCGTCGGCTCCGGCAACATCCTTGAATGTTACCTTCTTCTTATCCTCGGAGTAGAGTTTCGCCTTGCTTTTGCCGAAATTCATCACTCTTCCGCCGCCGCCTTGAGCCTGATTTAACAGGAAGAAGATGAGGAAAAAGATAATCGCAAAAGGTATCAGCGACGTTGCGAACGTAATCCAACCGTTTGTTCTTTCCGCGGGTTTGACATCCAGACTTTTCCCGGCCATATTGGTCACTTGATCCACTGCTCTTTCACTTGCAGGGATATAAGCTTTGAATGTTGTGTTCGCGTCATCGTTTTTCAGGTGCCCCGTCACGGAGTACACACTGCCCTCAGGCTGCAGAACTGCCTTATCCACGTTGCCCTTCGATAAATTCCGCTCGAGAGTTGAAAAAGTCATGGGCTTGACACTTTTATTTGACTCCGTCAGCCAGCTGACGATGCCGATGATGACAACAAAAATGAACAAATATATAATGATATTCTTAAAAAGTCGATTCATGCCTTACCTCCTCCCGCTCTAAAACCAAACCATATTTCATAGTAACATACCAAAAAGAGTTGCCTCAAGAATTAATCCCTCCAGAGCATCCGGTCTGCTTCTATTTTTTCCCATGAAGCGTATAAATTTCAGGTCTTAAAATACCTATATATGGAAGATTTCGGTATTTTTCTGCATAATCCAGACCATAGCCGACAAGGAAGGCATCCGGAACGGTAAATCCGGACATATCCGGTTTGACTGCCGCCTTCCTGCCTGACGGTTTATCCAGCAAAGTAACGATTTTGATCGACTTTGCCCTCCGTGTCTTAAAGAGTTCGACGAGATAACCTAATGTAAGACCGCTGTCAATGATATCTTCAACAATTAAGATATCACGATCCTCAACTGAGGTATCCAGATCTTTTAAAATCTTTACTTCACCCGAAGAAACAGTCGAATTGCCATAGCTGGACACATCCATGAAATCAATCTCTATCGGAATCGTCAGATGCTTCATCAAATCCGCCATAAAGGGCAGCGCACCTTTCAACACCCCGATCACAAGCGGGAAAGAATCTCCATAGCTCTCAGAAAGAATCTTTCCAAATTCACGGATTTTATTCTGTATCGCTTCTTCTGTTATTAATATTTCCTGGATATCTTCCCTCAATGCCATCGTCCTCCCAAAATTGGCAGCGGAACGAATGTTACAAGCACATTGACCGCCGTTTTCTCTTTTGCCGGCTCTGCAGGGCGAGCTTTTCGAAGCATAGGCAGCCAAATAACCGTGCCTTCAGCATCGACAACCAGCGGCCAGAGTGATCGCTTCATGCGATCAATTTTCTCATTGATAAATATTCGCTGGATTTTCTGCGTCCCCTCCATACCTACGGTCGCTATCCGATCCCCTGGATGCCAAGTTCTGATCCTGAGCGGTAAAGCGATCCGCCTGCGGTCAAGCAATAGCTGGTCTGACGCAGCTCCCTCCCCATTGACTTTATCTGGAAGGCAAGCATGAAAGATTCCTGCGGGGGTCATCGTTTCCCCGGGAAGAGACAGCTCGGTCTCATAGCTGCCGGGGTTGGGCGGCAGAAAGCCAATCCGGCAGGAGTCATAGGACTTTCTTGCGATCAGATGACTAGGAAAAGAGGTACTGCCAGACGCCCGGCCTGAGCGCAAAAGCTGCAGCAGATTTTCAATATGTATTGACTCGTGCAAGGGCTTTATATTCTGTCCCTCATACAGATAACTTAATATTAGATGAATTACCCTCCTTTGTAAAGGCGAAGGAACCGACAAAAAGGCGTGCACCGATAGGGCAATCTGACTCTTGTCCTTCTCCTTAATCAGCCGGTCCATCTGCTGCCTGGCGAGATCGAGCAAATAAGTCTCATCCGCTGCCAGACACTCGCTTTCGTACTGAAACTTCAGATGTACCGCTGGATTTTCTTTCTTCAGAAAGGGAAGCACATATTTTCTGAACCGATTTCGCGTATGTGCATCACTCCTATTCGTCGCATCCTCTCTGAATCGGATACCTCTGCGTTCACAGTATGCCTCAAGTTCTGCCTTTGTATGAGTCAAAAACGGACGGATCAGCTGGCAGCCGGCAAACGGCCGATTCACAGGAATTCCTGCTTTACTGAGACCTACACTGCCGCGCACCTGATGCATGAGCATCGTCTCCACTTGATCATCCCCATGATGGGCCAATGCAAGCGCGTCCGCCTGAAAAAGGTGTAACACCTCCCGGAACGCTTGATAACGGAGTTTTCTGGCCGCCGCTTCCTGACTCAGCCGTTCTTCTCGGGCAAAAGAGACCGTATCAACATTCCGGCCAAAAAAGACGACCTGTTCCTTTTTACAAAAAGATGCGACAAACTTGAGATCGGCACGGCTTTCGTTGCCGCGCAGGCCGTGATCAACACAGACAACCGCAAGTTCGAGTGCCCATTCCTTCCGCTTGCGAATCAGGTAGGCAAGCAGCGCCATCGAATCCGCTCCTCCGCTGACACCGGCAACAAGCCGCATATTAGGATGAATTAAGTGATGATCCTCAATAAACCGGGTAACTTCCTCTTCAAAAGTCATTCCTGATTCTCCTCACCGCGCTGTTCACTTCTTATTTTCTGTCACCAAATAAAGTCGCCCAGGTTCACCGGCGGTTCACACCAGATGAGAGCCGTGCATCGGCTACTCCTGCGTTAACTTTATTCTTATCTATTATAAATTTCAATTATGTCTTTTTTATTAACTTCCTTACAAAGAATAAACGAGTACACCAAGTACATAAAGAGTCAGCAGAATTGAGGCTGTCAGCCAGGCCCCGAGCCAGCTATTTCTGCCTCTGCGCTTCCAGCGCCTCACCCTTGCCGCGGCTGCCGGCTTGACCAGCTGACTTTCTTTCCCCATCATGAGCCGGATGAGTTCCCGCTGCATCTGATCAGCCGTCTGATATTTTCCAGTCAATGCAGCGAGTACCGCCCTTTTATAGGGCTCGAGCAAGGGCAGCGTTCTGGCCTTATTCACCAATTGATCATGTGGATTCCCTAATTTATTAAAACGCTGACCAGATGCTGCAAAAATCATGATCATCGCACAGGCAAACAAATCGTAACTGGGCTCTGCTTTCCGGCTGCCAAACCCCCAGTAGCCGCGATCATAGAATTCTGTATATTCGCGAACCGAACGGCCAATCCGCGTGGCTCCGCCGAAATCGACACAGCGGATCCGATGCCCTGGATCGATAATCATCAAGTTCTCCGGTTTGAGATCAGCAAAAATATAACCGGAGTCATGGAGCTTCTGCAATTGCTTTAATAACTGTACTAAAAAAACAATCGTCCAGTCAAAGGATTTTCTTTGCAGCGCCTCACTGGCCGGAATTCCTCGTAAATATTCCATCACGCAAAACCCGATTGTCCGTCCGCCCGTTATCCAGTCATCATTATCATATAAAGAAGGCCCCAAAGGATCCCCCTGGAGCTTTTCAAACTGTTTCAGTACATTCACTTCTGAAATGAGCGAAGCGCGATCTTTCGCTAATTTGATCGCTGCTTTCTGACCGCCCGCCAATGCCAGATACACCGTTCCCTGCGCGCCGCTTCCTATTTTTTTTATCAGCTGGTAGCGCCGTTTATGCCATTTGCCGATAATCCATGTCCCCGGATAAAAATTGAAATCATCTTGGGCCGTCATCATAGGCCTCATCACTCTTATTGGATAGCATCGTCCTCCGTGAGATCTGATCAAAGCTTTTCGTGGCTTCTTTAATTGCCGGACCGGTCGGCGTTACGCCATGCGTCCCGATTTTTTCAAAAGCCCGTTCGATCGAATCTAAATCCGGTGACCAGGAAATAACCTTGCTGACTGCTTTTCTTTTCCCGGGAAATAGAAAGAGGCAATAATGATTGCTGCCCATCCGTGCGGATAAACTCAGCGTCAAATCAGTCAGTGCTTCCTTCACCGTAGGCAGCTTGGTTTTCATACTGGCACTTGTATCGACGAGAAGGCACACATTAAGATCAACCGTTTCACCGAGTTCATCAACCACCTCCATGACTTTTCCGCGCTTTTCCGGGGGAAGATCCTCTACGGTTTCCGAATCGCCAAGTATGCCTTGGAGTTCCTGATTAATTACACCCTTTATCGTTTGCGTCATAGCCTGCTTCGTCACCATCTGAACGGTCTGGACTAATTGCCGGGTCTGAACAATCTGACTGATTCCGCCTCCCGCCTGGGCAATACTTTCCACTTCCTGAAGTCCGCGGCTGTCCTCCGCATCAAAATGATCCAAAACACCAATCACATTAACTGTAATTCCCTGTTCTCTGGCCAACGCTGCCATTGCCGCCGGGTCCTCGCCCTGGTTCGAGCAGCCGTCAGTGATTAATAGAATCTGATTCAACGTCCCTTTAGTCATAAATATGCTCGCTCCTCCCTGAATCTAGCATTATGATAGACAGGAAAGCGAGTTTCTATACCATCCGGTCGATAAAAAGCACACCGCTCGCAGATCTATGAATGACGCGGTTGCCTGCTGAGTCTACTCCGCTCTTTTAATCTTGCGCTCTTTGATTCCAGACGAGATGGAAGACCATTTGGGCAGATGGTGACGGATTCGCGCCACAATTACGGTCATGTCATCCTCAATGTAACCGCCCGCTACGCGGATGACTTCCTCTAGAAGCAAATCGGCAATTTCCTGCGGATCATTCGTCTGCAGTTCATTAATTTTTCTTTTCACCCACGCCTCCTTATTTTCGACGGCTTTGGGTGCGTCAAATAATCCATCGCTCATCATAATGAGTAAATCGCCTGATTTCAGCTGTTCACTCTGAACATCCACATCAAAATTTTCAATCATACCGATTGGCAGATTGCCGCCATCCTGCATAAATACCTGGCTGCCTCTCTTAATAAAACTGGGATTTGATCCGATTTTTAAAAATTTGGACTCGGCATTCTGCAGATCGATTAAAGCCAAATCAAGCGTAGCAAAGATCTCTTCCGTTGATCGAAGGGAAAGAATGGAGTTGATCGATTTAATCGCCAGAGTCTCCGGAATGCCCGATTTCAGTACCTTCGACAGCAGCTGAAGTGTATCCTTGCTTTCGGCATCAGCTCGCTCGCCGTTTCCCATCCCGTCACTCAGAGCGAGTGCATATTTTCCTGTTCCGACATCAAATAATGAATAATTATCACCTGAGACAAAGTCTCCACCGCGTGCGGCCGTTGCCACACCCGTTTCGATTTCGAAAGCCCGCGCCGAGGCAAAAGTCACTCGACTGGGCTCGCCCGGCTGTTCCGTCGCCTCCTTCTTCTTAACAATAATTGTTTCCCCGAGGATATCCGACAATAGCGGGGCGACTACCTTTTCACTCGCCCCATAGCTATCTGTCGGCAGGATCACTTCAATATCGATCGCACCGGCTTCAAGATTATAAATCTCCACACTCTCCACCTGCAGACCAACTTGATTAAGCTTCGCCAAAATCATTTCCTCCTGCCATTCATGCAGTCCTCGTTCCCGCTTCATCTCTTGAGCAAAATCGCCCATGACTTGGGAAACGCCGTGCAACTGATCAGCCACGAGCCGGCGGCTTTCCATGACCTTCAAATTCATTTTTTCATGCAGGGCTGCTAGGCCTCGTTCTTTTTCAATCGCTTCAAGTGTCCGATCCGGCTTTGCACAGTGAGCACGCCAGGCAATACGCAGTTTCGGATCAGATAATTTCCCATCGTCGCTCATTTCCTTTTTTAATTGGAGCATCATCTCCTGCGTTTCTGAGAAATGCTTGACCCAGCAATATTCCTTCTTAAAGCATTTCTGACAGGTCCGCGCTGTTACACGGCTGAGAAACAGATCCTCCTGCAGCCCTTCTTCTGCTGCCGGCGGATTAAAGCTCTTGGCCAGCGTTTGAAATAAACTGGAGAATTGCTCGACCCGATTGACGGTCACGTCTCTTAATTTACGAATATATTGCTGCTGCTCCCTATGATATTCACCAGTCCCAGGGATGAATGAAGCCAGATGCCGGATCCAAGATTTCGGTGTCACCATGAGGAGCAGCACAGCACCCAGCGAATCAATGACTTGCCCAGTGAGCCCCATGTAACCGTCTCCATAAAGTCCAATCAGAAGCGTTGCAATCATTAGTCCAACACTCGTTCCTAGTTTGCCGGACTCCTTGAGCAGTCCTCCAAGCACACCGGAAAAGGCAAGCAGGCTCATCTGATAGAGGCTGGAGATACTGGCAAGGCCGAGAATGAGACCGAGCACGACTCCTACCGTCGATCCGATTGCCGCTCCGCCGGCACAGGCAAAAATCAATAGCACGTAGCGAGCCAATACGTGATCGAGCGAGAAACCGAAAGCATGCCAGCCGATCGTTCCGGCAAGAATCGAAGAAAGCAGGATCACGAAACAAATGATTTCTTCATTTTTAAAAATTTTACGGCTAACTTTGGCAGATAGCAGGGGTACACTTTGCATAAAAATAAGGGTTATGAGAAAGGCGAGCGAAGCCTCCGCGGCGGCAGTCAGGACGTCGGTCCAAACCAAGTTCAGAGCGAATGCCGCCTGACAAAGCAGCCGAATGGCGGCATTGACAAAAAAAACCAGTGCCGGCAGCCATTTTTCTTCCCGTACGTGCGTCACCTTCAGCATAATCTGACGCAAGGACGCAAATAACAGCAAGGCAAGCAGGGAGAAGAAGGCTTGTCCCGGTGAGACAGTCGCTGCCCCGGCTACCGTGCAAAATGCCGCCAACCATCTCTTCTGACGGTTCAGCCAAAAAATCATTGCTAAAAAAGGAACCGTAAACGGAGTCAGACTGGAAAGGATGACTGCGCGGCCAAGCAGAAAGCCGGCAGCCAGATAAAAAAGATCCGTGCGGAGAATCATTTTTACAAGAAAGGCATGGATGGCATTCCCCCACCGGATCGATCCTCGAGTCAGTCGATTTCCGGAATCTATTGTACTCGTTTGTCCTTCAGCAAAATGAACCGATTGATGCATCATGCGTCTCGCCCACCTTCAGCTTAGTATTGTATGATTTATTAAACCACATGATGCATTCGTAATTTGTCAGAATTGAGACTTGTTTTCTGAAAATCATTCGACGAATTTCATCGTTCTCGGCCATGATGACTGCCGTTCAGCGGGATTCCAGCAGGCACATCCCATAAAGTCGGACAGAAGGTTGTCTTTTTTTCGAAAGATATGTTAGATTCTCCCGTTTTTTTCTTGTTTATCTCGGCAAAAAAAAACATCCAGGTCTCCGCCCGAATGCTTCTCGATTCACTCTATAATTATCCATTGTTCCTCACCGGATCAGCCTCTGCGCGCACCTCTGCCGCCACGCTTCGATTCTGTCTGGCGCTTAATCGTTGAAAGACGATCTTCGCTTTCTTTCAGGTAGTGGGAAATTTTATCTTCAAAACTTGGTGCACGTGTAAAACGTTTGCCGCCACCGCCTCCATTATTTCCTCGCGGAGCTCTCGGAGCCGGTTTGGGCTTGTCGACAGCTTTACGGATCGACAGACCGATCTTTCCGTCAGGCGCCACCTGCAAGACCTTCACTGTGACTTCATCACCAATTGACAGAACATCGTGAATGTCTTTCACGTATCGATCCGCAACCTCACTGATATGAACGAGCCCTGTTTTTCCATCGGGCAAATCAATGAAGGCTCCGAAGTTCGTAATGCCTGATACTTTACCCTTCAGCTTGCTGCCTGCTTCAATTGACATAAAAAAAAGCTTCCTCCTAATATGGTATCTCTAATTATTATATTATACATAGTGAAAAAAGAGCCTGTCAATGCTCTCTATTTATTCCCGGGTTTAGAAAATATAATTTCGCCCTTTTTGGACAGAAGGTAATCATGACGGGCAATTTCACCAATATACTGTTTGTTATGAAGAAGCTTAATATGTTGCTTAAGCTTCTTCGCATTATCAGTGGAAGCGGCAATCTGCTTCTCAAGTGTCTGCTTCTGCTTTACCACGTTATTAATCTCCCGGCTCTGCGAAATGAGAGAGACCGCCATAACGACGCATACAATCGTGAATAGAACCGTGAAAACAGTCAGCCGCCGGAATAATCCCCGACGTCTCTTCTCTTTCCTCTTCTCAACGATTTGCTGCGACTGAAGATACTCCGTCTGCAGCGGTGTCACATGCATGCGGACATCCGCCATGGTTGTCCCTCCTTTATCATTTTCTTGGCCAGAATTTTGATAATCGTCCGATTCCCCGTAGAAACCACTGGTGAAACTGAAGAATTTGATTTTTAAAACCGATCAGCCATCTCTCGGGCAGAATCAGCCTGAGAAAACCACGCAGTAATTTCAGCGGGAAAATCAAAATGAAACCGATTATTTTAAATACAACGCTTACTATCATCTTACACAATTTAAAGACAAGCATCAATAGAAAATAAAGCGGATAAAGAACTAATTGGTAGATAGTTTTCGCGATAAAAGAACAGATTTGGACAATTAAACGGACAATTTTATCAAAAACGAGTAAAAAAGGTTTTTCCAGCAACACTTTATAAAAAGAGAAACCGAGCGCAGTTCCGAGAAACATATAAAAGCGCAGACGTCCCTCGTTGACCGGCAGCAATAAAATGAACAGGAGCAAAGCCTGTAGGATCCAGAAAAGGGGGTCCGTCAGCAGCAAAATCCAGCGCATCCTTTTTCCGGGATGCACAAAACGCTGATAAACAGAAAAAGAAGCACCTATCCATATTCCCATCAGTATCATCAGCGCGAGTGACAGGAACTGCTCACGCAGAGTCATCGGAACAATTTGCCGAAGAAGCCTTTTGAAGGTTCTCCGCCCGGCTCATCTAGGTAACTGATTTCGAAGATCTTTCCTTCAATGGATACCATGCCTTGTTCCACATTCAGATTTTGCATTTTCAGTGCTGCGCCTTTGATTGCCAGATACCCCATAACCGTCTCCAAAAGAAATTCCTCATGATCAAAGCTTTCGACATGCTTGACCCCTGTGATTTCAATCGTCTTCCGGTTCTTAACGACAATATCATGATTTTGTATCGGCTTGTCTTTATTCGAAGCCTGTGACGGATAATATTGATTCAAGTGGATTCCCCCCTCATTTCATAAGCTATGAGGGTGTTGTCCAAATTAGAACCGCAAGAAAAGATGAAAAAAACCGGCACTGAATCCGATGAATGGATTAGTCTTCTTTGCCAGCCGCTTTTTCACTAACAACTTCGTACAGAGAGTCCGCTTCCTCTTTTTTCACCGTTTCTTTGAGCAATGTGATTCGAATCGTTGTCTGTTTTTGACCAAAGTGAAGCGTCAATTGGTCACCGACACTAACATTTGAACTTGCTTTTCCCGGTTGGCCATTAATTGAAACCCGTCCCTGATCGGCAAGTTCCTTAGCCACCGTCCGCCTTTTAATCAGTCTGGAAATCTTCAGATATTTATCAAGTCTCATTTTTTCACAGCATCCCTAAATTTATTGCCCGCCCGAAATCCCGGTACCTGTGTTGGCGGAATCGTAATCGTCTCGCCTGTTTGCGGGTTGCGGCCGATGCGGCTGGCTCGTTCTCTGACTTCAAACGTCCCAAAACCAACAATCTGCACTTTCTCTTGTTTGTTCAAACTATCAATGATCGTATTGAAAACCTCGTTAACAATGGCTTCTGTATCCTTCTTAGCAAATCCGGTTTTATCCGCTATTTGTTGCGTGAGTTCATTTTTGTTCATTATTTTTTAATCTCCTCCTGAGTAATGGTTATCGGCATCCAAGCAAGTTCATTTACAAAGGGCTACAACTCAAGCTTCCGCCAGCTGCCCATAAATAACGCATTCTTTTCTTGCTGTTATTATTTTATCATAAACATTTTCTCGGTTCATCATTCCGGCTCTGACGGAAGGCCGATTGCCCGTCTTTGCAGTAAATGATCCAACAAACAGATCACTCTAATGGCGCAAAAAGAGAGAGGCAGCTTCTGCTTGTCTCTCTCTTTTTGTTAAGCCACTGCTGAATCGATTCCTGCTGTCCTCAGTGTTCCATTTGCCTGGCGAGGAATCCCGCAGCTGTTTCGGCAAGCTTCAGTTCCACATCGCTGACTGCTTTCTTGTCTTTGTCAATCAGCATGATCGTCCCAATCGGATCGCCGCCAGCAACAATCGGAGCCACAACATACGCCCCGTTATAGCTGTCATTTCCTTCGGTCAGCGGTTCTCCCTGGTCTTTTTCTAGAATCGTCTGCCTGAGTTCCATTGCTTTTTCGGGAACGGAAAGAATGCGTTTGTCAATAAAATCTTTTTTCGACCCGCCGGCAACGGCAATCACTGTATCCCGATCACTGATCAGAGCCAGCTTCCCCGAGTTTTCCGCAAGCGATTCAGCATATTCTTTGGCGAAATCGCCGAGTTCACTCATCGGAGAGTATTTTTTCAAAATCACTTCACCGTCATGATCCACAAAAATTTCCAAAGGATCCCCCTCGCGAATGCGCAAGGTGCGGCGTATTTCTTTGGGAATGACAACCCGCCCAAGATCATCGATTCGGCGGACAATACCAGTAGCTTTCATGCAAGGATGTCCTCTCTTTCATTTCGGATCATCCACGTGTGCCGCGGACAAAGAAGTCCCGGGAGATTAAAACACATCGTGAATGTTCACGGATAATCTTTATTCCTTGCAATTAGTATCTGCGCTACCGTCCAAGCTATGCATGATCAATCAAATTTAACCTGCAGTCTGCTCAGCAAGCTGCATCGTTCCGATGATCTTCATTAGATTCAGCGTCCGATCCAGCATGGTCTCCCCGGCCGGTCCCTTTCTGAGCGTCAATTTCATCTTTGCCCCGTCCGAACCGACACCGATGCCGGGGCCCATGGTGCTAATCGTCTTGAACAAAGCCTGGCGATCGACACTCTTCCAGCCTTGCTCGGAAAAAAGGATGACAAGCTCATTATTTTTTTCTTTAACTTCCTCAATCATCAGCTTGTCGGCCAGAACACGTATTGAGGCAATTTTTAATAAATTCGTGACTTCGTCTGGATAATCGCCGAAACGGTCAACCAATTCATCCTGTAATTCTCCCAGATACTCTAGAGAATCAGCGGCCTTGAACCGTTTGTACATGTCAATTTTCTGCATTGAATCCTCAATGTAAGCATCCGGAATATAAGCGTCCGTATCAATATCCAGTGTCGCCCGTGGCACAGCATGAGCAGCCGGCAAATCGCCCTTACGCTCAGCCACAGCGTCCTGAAGCATCTGCGAATAGAGATCGAAGCCCACCGAATCGATGAATCCATGCTGCTCGGCGCCGAGTAAATTGCCCGCCCCGCGAATCGACAAATCACGCATTGCGATTTTAAATCCGGACCCAAGCTCTGTAAACTCTTTAATCGCCTGTAATCTTTTTTCGGCGACTTCATTCATCACTTTGTCCCGCTTAAAAGTAAAATACGCATAAGCCACCCGATTAGATCTGCCGACGCGCCCACGAAGCTGATAGAGCTGCGCCAGCCCCATCCGATCGGCATCATAGACAATCAACGTATTCACATTAGGAATATCGACACCCGTTTCGATGATCGTCGTACTGACAAGCACATCACTCGATCCATCGAGAAAATCGATCATCGCCGACTCAAGCTCTGTCTCCTTCATCTGTCCATGCGCAAAGCTGACCGTCGCATCGGGCACCAGTTGAGCAATCCTCTCCGTCATTCTTTGAATCGTTTCCACGCGGTTATAGAGAAAATAAACCTGACCGCCTCGGGCTAATTCCCGTTCAATCGATTCCCTGATCAGACTGCCATTATATTCGGTCACATAAGTCTGGACCGGAAAACGATTTTCCGGCGGTGTTTCAATGACCGATAAATCGCGCACCCCAAGCATCGACATGTGCAGCGTTCTTGGAATGGGTGTCGCGGTCAGTGTCAGCACATCGACATCTGCCTTCATTCGTTTGATTTTTTCTTTATGAGTGACTCCAAAGCGCTGCTCCTCATCGACAATGAGCAGCCCCAGATCTTTAAAAGCGACATCTTTCGATAGCAGACGGTGCGTCCCGATCACAAGATCAATCGTTCCATCCCTCATTCCGCGAATGGTTTCCTGCTGCTCTTTCCTCGTGCGAAAGCGGCTCAATACCCCAATAGATACCGGGAACTCTTCAAAACGCTCACGCGCCGTTTCAAAGTGCTGCTGGGCAAGAATCGTCGTCGGTACTAGGAAAGCGACCTGTTTCCCATCAGCGATCGCTTTAAATGCCGCCCGCAGAGCCACCTCCGTTTTTCCATAGCCGACATCGCCGCAAAGCAGCCGGTCCATCGGCCTTTCGCTCTCCATATCCTTCTTAATTTCTGCGATTGCCTGCAGTTGATCAGTGGTCTCCTGATAAGGGAACGCCGCGTCAAAAGCCCTTTGATCGGGTCCGTCCTCAGAGAAAGCAAAACCGCGGCTGGCTTCCCGTTTCGCATAGAGCTTAATTAAGTCATCTGCGATATTCTGAATGGAAGACTTTGCTTTGCTCTTTACCTTTTTCCATTCAGAACCGCCGAGCGAATAAACCTTAGGCTCCTTGCCTTCAGAACTGACGTACTTCTGCACCTGATCAATATGTTCAACGGGTACATAAAGTTTATCGTTGCCCCTATAAATCAGTTGTAAATAATCTTTATGGATTCCATTCACTTCAAGCGTTTCGACGCCTGCATAGCGTCCAATCCCGTGATCGACATGGACGACATAATCACCGACGGAGAGCTCATTATAGCTTTTCAGTCGTTCCGCATTGGAAAGATGTTTGCTTTTTCGCGAGGTCTTGGCAACTTTCTTGGTAAAAACCTCTTTTTCAGTAATCACCACCAATTTTCTGAGCGGTATTTCAAAACCGTTTTCCAGCTCGCCGACCATGATCTGGCATTTCCCAGCAGAAGGAAGCCGTCTGTCATCGATGACCGATGCCTCTATACCATAATCATTCAGAACTTGTTCCAATCTACCTGCTCGATCCTTGTCAGAAGCCAAAAAAACAAGGGCATAATCGCTTTTCATCCAGCGCTCGACTTCTGTTTTTAAAAGATTAATCTGTCCATGGAAATTCTGCATGGACCGAGTGCTGAGATTAATCACATTCTGGGGTTGGAAATTCCCGTGATAGCGCAAGAAAAGCGAAAGCAACAGGATCGGTTGCTTCAATTGTGAAGACCACTCGGCGCTGCTGAGCATCAAGGGAACCCCGCTGACCATCTGTCCTCTCTGCAGCATATCCATTTGCCACTCGGCTTCTTCGCGATCCAGCTGGTCGCTCATCTCCTGAATACGGCTGATCTCATCCATAACGAAGAGAGTCTGAGCAGGTAGATAATCCGCCAGCACGGCTGCCGAAGGATAGAGCAAATCCGCATATTTGCCGATGTCCTGAAAAGGCTGCTGCTGATTAAGCGATTCAAGTTCACCGTTCATCTTCTCGCTAAGCAGTGCTTGGACTTGCTTGTCTTTCACCTTCGACAGCGTTTTTGTCAGATGATCCTTCAATCCGGCAGCCGCCCGCTCATAAGATTCCTCATAGAGCAGCAACTCGCTGGCCGGCCCAATCACCGGACTCTCGCGTAAAGTTTCCAGTGAACGCTGAGTGTCGCTGTCAAATAAACGAATGGAATCAATTTCATCATCAAAAAGCTCGATACGCAGCGGATGTTCCTCTGTCAGCGGATAAATGTCGATAATGCCGCCACGCAGGCTGAACTGTCCAGGTCCACTGATAATTGACTCACGATCGTAGCCGATTGCCGCCAGTTTCCGGACAATCTGATCCAGGTCAATCCTTTCCCCTACCTTAAACTGCATCAAACTGGCTTTCCATAAATACAGCGGAGCCATCAGACGTTTCAGGCCGGCGATCGGAACAACGATCAGACACCTTTTTTCCATGGCAAGGTTATTTAGTGCATCAATACGCTGAGCCAGCAGTTCCGGGCTCGATACGGCCAAATCCGAGGCAATCATATCATTGGTCGGATACAGGTATAATTGATCAGCATCGATTAAGGACTCGAGATCGCTGATCAGCTTTTGGCCCTGATATAAATTATGCGTGACAGCAACCATGGAACGCTTAGGCTGCTCATGATAAAGTGTCGAAATAAAAAGTGATTTTGCACTCCCCGATAACCCGGAAACGAGCTGCTGGGTCATCCCGCCTTCATAACCTTCTAAGACCGCCTGAATTTCTTCCAGTTTCTGCCGATAATACGTGCCGAGGCCTAGCATGGACACCCCCCGCTTTCTTTAACCCGAAAAATGCCTTGGCAGTCAGCCAAAGCCTGTAAATCACTTATCATCCATTGCAGAGTCGGGCAAATAAGAAAGTTCTGATAAACTGCTTCCTGATCTTTCCCTCCGCTCCACCTATTTATTCGCATTATAAGTATTCATCACCTTAGAAAAAGGTTCAACGATCCAATCGGCAGCCGCATCGGCAGCACGGCCAATGGCGTCTGTAATCAGCGGTTGCTCCTCATTTGAAAAGCCATTCAGTACATGTTGGATGACGGCTGACTGATTCCTCTCAGGGTGGCCGATACCCACCTTAATCCGGGCAAATGCTTCCGTGTGAAGATGGCGGATAAGCGATTTGAGGCCATTATGGCCGCCGGAGCTGCCATGGGCTCGAACACGGATTTTTCCGACAGGCAGATCCATATCATCCTGAATAACCAATAGATCGGCCGCAGTGAGCTGATAAAAGTGCATAAGCGGTGCCACAGCCTCCCCCGAATCATTCATATAAGTCAGCGGTTTAACCAAGATGACGTCCTCTCCGCCAATTGTTCCTTTACCAAATAAAGCATTGAACTTATTTTTTCGTATTTCAATCTGTTGATGTTCTGCCAGGCAATCAAGCACATCAAAACCAATATTATGTCTGGATAATGCATATTCTTGGCCGGGATTTCCCAGTCCGGCAATCATTTTCACGATGTCTCCTCGCTTTCGCAATTCTTAACCAGCGGTTCATTCGGTCAGGTCCCATTATGCAAAAAGGACGTAACTTAAGCGTTACGCCCGATTTGATCTTATGCCGTAATCAGCAGATTATTCCGCTGGTGTTTCATCAGTTGCAGGAGCTTCTTCTTCAGGAGCTTCTGTTTCTGTTTCACTGCTGGAATCGCCATAAGAAAGCGAAACAATGACATCATCAGCATCGCCCAAGATCTGATAGCCAGATTCCGGAGCAATATCGCTGATCCGGATACTATCGCCTACTGCCAATTTTGAAACATCAATTTCAATCGAAGAAGGAAGATCATTCGGCAATGCACGAACATTCAGTTCGGCAAGCTGATGATTAAGCACAGCGTCGCTGTCTTTAAGAGCTTCCGTATGAGTAAGCTCAACCGGAACAACCGCATCAAGTGTTTCATTCAAGTTGATTTCAAGAAAATCAATATGCTGGATACTGCCCTTCAAGTGATCATATTGCAATTCATGAGCCATCACGGTATAACTCTTTTTGCCTTCAACGTCCAGCGTAATGACAGCATTCCGTCCTTCACTGCGGAACAGTTTGTTGATTTCCCCGGCACTGACAGAAACAGTTTCGTTACCGACTGTTTTGCCATAAATAACCGAAGGAATTTTACCTTCTTTTCTTAATTCATGAGTGACAGATTTCTTTGAGCTATCACGAATGGCTGCTTCTAAAGTTGCCATAGAGAACACGTCCTTTCAAATTCAATAAATTTTTATCTGATTCTTCCCGCCTTACGGGAAAGAGTTCATACTTTCCTTGGTGTCTGGCAATCTCAAAAAATCGCGCGAGATCAAGCGGCTTGTCCGGTGTATAAGGAAGTCAGCAACTGGCATTCAGAGCAAAATGTTCAGTCCTCGTCAATTGAACAGACGGCTGACGGAAAGCTTCTCATGAATACGGATGATAGCTTCACCAATCAGCGGCGCGACGGATAACTGAACGATCTTATCAATATTTTTTTCTTCAGGCAGCGGAATGGTATTGGTCACAACCAATTCACTGATGGCCGAATTCTGAATGCGTTCGATTGCCGGTCCTGACAGCACAGGATGCGTACAGCAAGCATACACCTTTTTCGCACCGCGCTCAACCAATGCGTTGGCCGCGAGGGTAATCGTTCCTGCCGTGTCAATAATATCGTCAATAATGATCGCTGTTTTTCCTTGAATATCACCAATAATATTCATCACTTCCGATACATTCGGACGCGGCCGGCGTTTGTCGATAATTGCAATCGGAGCTTTTAATCGGTCAGCCATCTTGCGGGCACGGGTCACTCCGCCGTGATCAGGGGAAACAATGACAACGTCTTCGATCCTTTTGCTGAGGAAATACTCGGCAAGTGTTGGTACGCCAAGGAGCTGATCGACCGGAATATCAAAAAAGCCTTGAATTTGAGGAGCATGAAGATCCATCGTCAGTATGCGCGAGGCACCCGCTGTCTCAAGCAGATTAGCGACCAACTTAGCCGTAATCGGTTCTCTGGCACGGGCTTTGCGATCCTGACGAGCATAGCCGTAATACGGTATGACCACGTTAATCGTTTTAGCAGAGGCTCTTTTGAGTGCATCGATCATAATCAGAAGCTCCATCAGATGCTGGTTGACTGGAGCCGAGGTCGACTGAATGACATAGACCTCGCTACCACGGATACTTTCTTCGATACTAATTTGAATTTCACCGTCACTAAATGATGAGACAATACAATTTCCAAGCTTAATGCCGATGTGCTCGGCAATTTGCCTGGCAAGATCGGGATTGGAATTCAGGCTGAACACTTTCAAATTCGGATCTAAATAGCTGACCATTCTCGTGGTTCCCTCCAGTTATTGATTTACCCTGTAATTCAGTTTTAAGGCGTAGTTTTCCTTATTCGTCTGCCTTGAACGGGCGATTGCCAATGCATTTGCCTCAACGGACTGCGTGATTGTCGAACCGGCGGCCACATAAGCGCCTTTGCCAATCGTTACCGGGGCGACAAGATTGGCATTACAGCCCACAAAGGCACCGTCACCGATATGCGTCTTTAGCTTGTTCTTCCCGTCATAATTAACTGTAATTGTTCCGCAGCCCATATTGACATCACGTCCCAGTACAGCATCACCCAGATAGGTCAAATGCGAAGCCTTGCTTCTCGCGCCTATCTCTGAATTCTTGACCTCAACGAAATTGCCAATCTTTGCGGTATCATGAATTTTTGATTGAGGACGAAGATGGGCGAAAGGACCAATCTGTACTCCGTCACCAATCCAGCTGTCTTCAAGAACCGACTGCTCCACCACAGTATTTGAGCCCAGATGACAATCCGTAATTCGGCTATTCGGACCAATCTTGCAGTCCTCGCCAATCTCCGTTCCTTCAGAGATGGTGGTTCCCGGACCGATCACCGTGTCTTGACCAATGGTGCAGCCGGCAGAGATATAAGTAGTCTCCGGATCAATGAGTGTGACTCCGCGCATCATGTGTTCATGATTAATCCGTGTCCGCATATATTTTTCAGCTGCTGCGAGCTGCTGGCGATCATTGACGCCGATGGTTTCTTCATAGTGATCCGTATGGAAGGCCACAACTTTTTCAGAAGCCTGAATCAGAAGTGCAAGAACATCCGGCAGGTAGTATTCACCCTGGGCGTTCTCATTGCCGACGTCCTGCAGAAATTTGAATAATAGCTGATTGTCGAAGCTATAGATTCCTGTGTTGATTTCTTTAATTGTTTTCTCGTCGGAGTTCGCATCCTTATCTTCAACAATCCGGGACAGTCCCCCAGAAGCATTCCGAACAATCCGCCCATAACCGGACGGATCATCCAAAAACGCGGTCATGACGGCTGCAGAGGCTTGCTCCTTTTCTTGAAAATCAATTAATTTCTCTATCGTTTCAGAACGCACGAGTGGAGTGTCTCCGCAAAGAATCACTGTCGTTCCCTGCAAATTGCCTAATTGCGGCTTTGCCTGAAGCACTGCGTGACCCGTTCCTAATTGCTCTTTCTGGAGCACGCATTCTGCATCGGTTCCGACACAGGATTTAACGGATTCTGCTCCATGACCGACAATAACCATTGTCCTTTTGAACTCGCTCTGCCCAATCTGATCCAAGACGTGACGCAGCATTGGTTTACCACAGACCGGGTGCAAAACCTTATACAACTTTGACTTCATTCGGGTGCCTTGTCCGGCAGCCAGAATAATCGCATAACGATTTGACATGACTTACCCCCATACCGCTAATTTAAGCGTCCTTTTTAGACTATAGCCTAAATATATCTGTTTTTCAAGGAAGCTTTAAAGATCCAGCGGCTGTCTGGCGACAAAGGAAAATATTTTTCGAAAATCGAAAAAGGAACCTGTATGAGAAGGTTCCTTTTTCACTTATTTATTATTTACTTATGAAGCGCCGGCCTGCTGATAGGCAGCCCCTTCAGCGAGCGCAGTCTGATATTCGCGAAGCACAACTGATTGAATTTTTTCACGCGTACTGGAAGTAATGGGATGTGCAATATCACGGAATTCGCCGTCTGGTGTACGCTTACTGGGCATAGCTACAAATATTCCATTGTTTCCCTCGATTACCCGAATATCATGAACTACAAATTCCTGGTCAATTGTTATCGATGCAATCGCTCTCATGCGTCCCTCGGTATGCACGATCCGCATCCTGACATCAGTAATTTCCACTGATCAGCACCATCCTTTTCTGAAATTGCAGAATTCATTATGACAATGATTTCAACAGAAAAGGAAAAACTCCTGCACAAAATACAGATTATCCTGAAAAAAGAAGCGTTCGGAGGATCATCCGAACGCTAAATCAGAGAGCAGCGAAACAGCGTTTCCATCTTCAATGGCCAGACGCGCTTCCTGTTCAAAAATAGAAAGTCTGAGCAGAGAGGTATAGTGATCGACAAGTTTGGGACGATCTTCCCTCTGTTCCATAAACACGGCAACGCCGACCACCGTGGCACTGAACTCTTTGGTCAGATTCATCATGCCCTTCATCGTACCGCCCGCCTTCATGAAATCATCCACGATCAGTACACGGGCATTTGCCTTCAAAATCCTCCTCGGCAGAACCATCGTCTGAATACGTTTGGAAGAACCGGAAATATAATTGATGCTGACCGTCGATCCCTCGGTTACTTTGCTGCTCCGCCTGGCAATAACGACAGGCACGCTAAATTGCGAAGCGACTGCATAAGCAATAGAGATCCCTTTTGTCTCCATCGTCATCACCGCATCAATTTTCTTATCAACGTAAATAGAGGCGATTAACCGCCCGATAGCGTTCACATATTCCGGTCTTCCCAAAATATCGGTCATATAGAGATACCCGCCCGGCAATATCCGCTCCGGCTCCGTCATCTGTACCCGCAGGTTCTCAAGCATTTGTCCAGCTTCTTTGCTGCTCATGCAAGGCAGAAAACAAACTCCTCCGGCAGCCCCTGCGAGAGTCTGCAGTCGGCCGACACCCAGTGTTTCAAAGTTTTCCTTTATGATGGCAAGATCTTCACTGATGGAGGATTTAGCGGATTCATAATGATCGGAAAAATAGGAAAGCGGAACAATTTGGTGGGGATGCTGCAGTAAATAGCGAGTCATATCGACGAGTCTGCTGCTACGCCTCAGTTTCATAATATCCCTCCAAATCCGAATAATTTACAAGTAATTCTACACCATTATTCGTATTTAGACAAGTATTCAATCGATCGGCAGAGTCGGACTGCATAAACTTCCGGGCAATAGCCTTTCATGCCGTTAAGTAAACGCTGCATGCGTGATTCTTTCTGTGTCAGACCAAAGACGGTAGGGCCGCTGCCGCTCATCAGTATCCCTTCGGCACCGATCTGACGCATATGTGATTTAATCCGGGCAATTTCAGCGATTTTGTCCATTGTAACCGGCTCCAATGTATTACCCAGTTCCTTGCAAATGTCCGAAAAATTACTTCGACGGATGGCATCGATCATTGCGTTTACGTTCGGATGTTCTGCCTTCTCGGGATCCCAGTCCCGATAAATTTGTGCGGTCGATACCGAGACGTCGGGTTTGATCAGGACAACCCAACAGGCAGGCATCGGCGGGAGCTGCTCAATGATTTCGCCCCTGCCTGTGGCAAGTGCCGTCCCTCCGCGCAGGCAAAAAGCGACATCCGAGCCAATCTGTTCGGCGATATCCAACATCTCGTGATCGGTCATCCCGATACTCCACAGACGGTTCAGGCCCCGAATAGTCGCCGCTGCGTCACTGCTCCCACCGGCAAGACCGGCGGCAACAGGAATCCGTTTTTCCAACGTCAGCGCGACGCCTTTTTTTATTAAATATTTCTTCTTGATCAGAGCTGCTGCCTGGAAAGCAAAATTACGAGCGTCTTCTGGAATATAAGGCACCGAAGCATGCAGGGTGATAATATCGTCTGCCAATGTTTCGCATTCCACACGGTCAGCCAAATCGATAGTCGTCATGATCATCCGTACTTCGTGATAACCGTCCGGACGCATCCCAAGTACATCTAAGGAAAGATTTATTTTTGCAGGTGCTTTCTCAAGTACTTTCAAGGTTATCCCCCACTTTATGAACCATTATCCTTTTTATAGTATCGGAATTTTGCGCAAAGAAAAAGGGGTACCGAGAATTTTCAGCTACCCCTTTTTATACTCAATCCCTATTCTTTTCTGGAGTCCACTAATTGTTTTTCTGCAAGTTCGATGGCTCTTTTAACCATATTGCCGGCATCACGTGACCGTATGCCGCCCCATCCTTCTTGCTTCACCGTATCATAGAAACCAAGCTCTTTGGCCAGTTCAACCTTTAACGAATCGGACATAATGCCTTTGCGTCTGGACATGATCGGATGCAGCCTCCCCTTTGAATGGTCGAGCATCGATAGCATGTGCGGAAAAGGTTTCTTCTATGCATGAACTGTGATAAGATAATGATATTGAAAAGGGCTTCAGGCAGCATAAACGCGCATGCCCCGTCATCGTGCCAAGGGTGCGCGTATCCGCCTTCCGATTATTCTGTTCGCCGTTCAAAAATGGAGATGGCCCTTTTCACTTACTGACCGCTTGCCATTTCCTCTAAAAAGGTGAGCTCAACCGAGTCCGTCAATACATCTGTATAGCTGTAAGACACTCGTTCAAAAGCATTCGAGTCTTTATCCAACCGGATGATAAACACGGCCGGATAAGTTCCTTCCAGAATACCAATGCGCTGAATCGTTTTGCGTCGGCCTCCGTTAGCCTTAAGCGTCAGCCTCTTGCCCACGCGTTCATCTAAAGCGCCTTTGATATCTTCAATGGTTTTTCCCATCTCGACAATCCACCTCGCTTAATTATAAGTTTACCACAATGGACGTCAAAAAGCAAATAGTTTAAATTCTAACAGGAAACCCTCATTGCTGTCAATCTTTTTGCTGATAATTTCTGCCCATTTTGCTCTGGATAGCTTTAGGATGCGCTCCTGAAGACGATACAATTCCTAAAAAGATAAAAATCAACAAATGACGATCGTTTTCAATCGCTATTTTTTTGCCCATCCTGGGGATAAGGCATACCCGTTCGCATCATCCCTCGGCTCTCCACACCACCGAGTCCTCCTGCTCCTGACAGGGTATTGCGCAACACTTCCCAGACATTGACACTTTCCATGAATGAACTGAAACTGATTTTAGCCACGAGGTAGACGGGATCAAGCGCATGAATATTCACTCGGTCGGGTGAACTGGCAAAATTGGCACCGGCCCGGATCAGCAATTCAAAATTTGATTGACAGGCACCGGCAAAAATATTTAGTTGATCAAGACTTGGCCAGCGAAAACGAATTTCTTTTACCGTTCGCACAAAGTGTCCGGAATGACGGTAGGCTTTCAACTCACCGACCTCACCTTTGTTTTTCATAAACGCATCATGTCCGGTCAGTACAAGAATATCCGGTCGGATTTGGGCAATTAAATCCGGCACCCTCTCTGGCATCTCTGATTCGTTCATGTATTTGCCAACGACAGGAACTCCCAGTTTTTCATAAACCATCAAACATTTTTTCAGATAGTAGGGATCTCCGTCCACATGAAGCACACGTCCGGGCATCTCAAAATAAGCGATTTCCGAACGATACCCATTAGTCGCTTGATATTGACGCTTCAATTGCATCTGCTTATAGTCCTGCCGGAACAGCTTAAACGAATCATCCTCCAAAGAAAGCATTGTTTTCTCAAATTGTGCCCGCTCATCCCTCGTTACCAGCACCAAATCATCTATCGGTGCATCCGCATAAAGACGCAGATCCTGACCGGCCAGTTCTGCAATCCCTGTATCATCATGGACGACCATCACCCGGAAGGGCAGATCGCAATGATACGACGTGCGTGCGACAAGATCTCCAACCTGAACCGCCACCTCAATCCCCTCTCTCCAGATGCCGCAGACTGGTTCTGAAAATCAGAGCCATCCTTACCATCCTATGACCAGACTATTGCCTATATGCCCAGATATCCGCACAGGCGGTCTGAGAAAAGATTATTGCTGATCGCGATAAAGGAAACCACCGTTTTTTTGCTATTAGAAAAACTTGGTGTAGCCCCAAGTCCTTTGAATGCCGGCTGCGCCTTAGTTTTTCTTATACTTAATTCCTCTCAATTTTATTTACTTTCTTAACGTACAAAAAAAGCCGCCACAGCGGACCGCTTTATTATCTAAGGTTTCTCTACGTCTAATTCCATCAGGCGATCACTGAGACGGGCAAATTCTTCGATCGAAAGCGTTTCGCCCCGACGTCCCGGATCAATCCCTACTTGATTAAGAATCGACTGAATATCCGCCTTTTGTTCTTTCGTCAATAAATTATTCATCAAATTGTTGATCAATGTTTTTCGTCTCTGAGCAAAGCTGGCACGAATCAGCCGGAAGAAAAAGGTCTCATCTGCCACCTGTACCTTCTTATCCGGACGCACATCGAGCCGAATAACCGCGGAATCAACATTGGGGTGCGGCACAAAGACCGTTCTCGGCACCGTCATAATAATCGCTGGGTCGGCCATATACTGGACAGCAATAGAAAGGGAACCATAGCTTTTCTCGCCGGGAACTGCCTCCAGTCGGGCAGCCACTTCCTTTTGGATCATGACGACAATCGTCTGAATCGGCAGAGCACGCGACAACAGCTTCAACAGGATAGGTGTCGTCACATAATAAGGCAGATTAGCCACAACGGTTAGCCGCACTTCATTCGGGAATTCTTCCTCAAAGATTTGCTGCAGATCGAGTTTCAGCACGTCCCCAAAACGAACAGAGACATTATCAAATCCCTGAAGCGTCTCTTTCAATATCGGCTCCAAGCGTTGATCAATTTCAACGGCAACGACTTTTCGCGCTTTTTCGGCCAGAAACTGGGTCAAAGCACCTGCTCCGGGTCCAATTTCCAGCACATAGCTGTTTTCATCGATATCGGCCGCATCGACAATTTTTTTCAAAATATTTTCATCCATGAGAAAATTCTGGCCAAGGCTCTTTTTTAATGTGAAATGATGGTCACGAATGACCGCTTGGGTCGATTTCGGTGATGCTATTCGCTTATCCATTCGCCACATCTCCCCGCGAAATATCTTCCATTGCCTGTGCCAAGCGCTCAGGAGTTATTTGAAACATGCGCAAACGTTTGTACAATTGCTTACCATTCGTATAACCGATTTTTAATCGTTCGCCGAGCTGCTCGCGGAGGTGCCGGGCATCTTTCCCACCTAAGAGACCGTAGCTCCGCAGCGTCTCGATGCTAATCTGCTCATCAGGCTCCTGAATTTCTGTGTATACTTTTGCAAGAGCATTCATGATGGCTTCTTCTGAAGCATGCTCAATTCCCAGGCTCTCGTGAAATCCGCCCTGCCCCTCGCTGCGCGTAATAAACGCATGCTTGCAGCCGGGAACTTCTCGGCTGACAATTTTGCGAATCCGTTCCCCTGGATAATCCGGGTCCGTAAAAATAATCACACCGCGTTTGGCTTGGGCATGGCGAATCATCTCGATCGTTTTCCGGCTTACCCGCGAACCGCCTGTTTCGATCGTTTCGGCATCAAGCGCGTGATGAATGGCCTCTGTATCGCTTTTTCCTTCGACAACAATAATTTCTTTAACAATCATTTCTTTTCCCCTTAATCCGTGATTATTATTAAGTCTATGGAATGATTTAATGAATATGAAAGCACTTTAACGCATTGCTGCTGGTCGCCTCTTCAATGGCTTCAATCGGGAGGCCCTTAATTTCCACCAGTTTCTCAGCAACCAGTCGGACACGGGCAGGCTCATTCCGTTTGCCGCGATAGGGATGCGGGCTCAGGAAAGGGCAATCTGTTTCAATCAGCAGCCGATCGAGTGGAATTTGGGCCGCCGCTTCCTGCTGAACTCTGGCATTTTTAAAGGTTAGCGGGCCGCCAAAGCTGATATAGAAATTCAGATCGATGAATTTCTGTGCCCATTCTGCCGTGTCGCTATAGCAGTGCATCACGCCACCAACTGTTTCCGCCTTTTCTTCGCGCAGAATACGTGCTGTATCCTCCGTCGCTTCGCGGTTGTGAATAATGATCGGCAGCCCGGCTGCTTTCGCCGCACGTATTTGCCGGCGAAATACCTGCTGCTGGACCGGCTTCGGAGACTTATCCCAATGATAATCGAGACCGATTTCGCCAAGGGCGACGATTTTTGGCGCAGCCAGATGCTCCGTGATCCATTTAAAATCGGATTCGGTCATATCAATGGCATCCTCTGGGTTCCATCCAATGGCACCATAGATGTCCGGGTGCCGCTCGATAATCGGGAACACGCTTTCCATCGATGGCCGATCAACGCCAATAACGATCATCTTTCCGACACCGGCAGCAGCCGCTCGCTCCAGCATTTGATTAAAGTCTTCATCAAATGCCTGATCATTAATATGGGTATGCGAATCAAATAACATGAAAATCCCTCCGGATCGATGAAAAATTATTCCTTTTCTTCGCGTACTGTCTTTGCGACTGGTTCATAAAAAACGGGAAGCTTTGTGCCTACGCCTTGACAGCACATCTCTTCCCGTCCGGAATGTTCTCTTTTTAACCCGGGTTCGCCGCTTAGCGAATTTTTGTTCCGTTCGGCAAGGGACCAGACACCGTTGCCAAATGTAATTTTCCATCGGCATCACCGGCCAGCAGCATCCCTTGGGAAATTTCTCCGCGCAGTTTCACCGGCTTCAAATTAGCAATAACAATAATTTTCATACCAACTAAAGCTTCAGGTTTGTAAAATTCAGCGATTCCAGAGACGATCTGGCGTTTTTCGCTGCCGAGATCGACTTGAATTTTCAATAATTTATCCGCACCTTTCACCTTTTCAACCTGTTGAATTTCCCCAACTCGCAGATCCATTTTTTGGAAGGCCTCAAGATTGATTGTTTCAGGAACAGGAGCCGAATCCTTAGCTTTGGATTTCTTTTCTTTATTACCGTTCGGTTTCATTGCTGAAGCACCGCGCATCTGCGACTTAATATAAGCAACTTCTTCGTCAATATCCAACCGCGGAAAAATCGGTTTCCCACCTCGAACAGTCCAGCTGCCCTTATTGATTTTTAAAAGGCGGATAGAGTCCCAGGTCTTATCCGAGTCGTCAGTGATCCCCAGCTGAGTGAAAATTTTGGAGGGTGTCGATGTAAAGAAAGGCTGGATCATAATCGCAACCGAGCGGATCGTATTCACCAGATGAGCAAGCACAGAATCCAGAGCAGCTGTTTGTGCCGGATCCTTCGCCAAAACCCAGGGCTGTGTGTCATCAATATATTTATTCATCTGACCAATGAGTTTCCAAATAGCTGCCAACGCAACGGAGAACTGCAAATTTTCCATTTGCCCTTCCACCGTGGTCACTGTAGCAATCAATGCCTCCTCCAGTCCCTGATCGAATGAGCTGACGGGATCTGCACAGGCAGGCACCTTATCGCCGCGATATTGTTTGACCATCGCGACCGTACGGTTCAGCAAATTGCCCAAATCGTTAGCCAGATCAAAGTTGATCCGTTCGACAAATGCTTCCGGGGTGAACAGGCCGTCAGAACCGAACGGCACCTCGCGCAGCAGGTAGTAGCGGAGCGCATCCAAGCCGTAGTGATCGATTAACGGTTCGGGATCGACAACGTTGCCCTTCGACTTGGACATCTTTCCGTCTTTCATCAGCAGCCAGCCATGACCGAATACCTTCTTTGGCAGCGGCAGATCCAGCGCCATCAACATAATCGGCCAGTAGATCGTATGGAAACGGACAATTTCCTTGCCAACGAGATGAACGTCAGCTGGCCAAAATTTCCTGAACTTTTCGTCATGATCTGTGCCATAGCCGAGCACTGTTATGTAATTCATGAGCGCGTCCAGCCAGACATAGACAACATGCTTCGGATTGCCTGGCACTTTAATGCCCCAAGAGTAGGAGGTTCGCGAGACCGCGAGATCTTCGAGTCCAGGTTTAATAAAGTTATTAATCATTTCATTCTTGCGCGTCTCCGGCTGAATAAAATCAGGATGCTCCTCATAATACTTCAGCAATCGATCGGCATACTTGCTCATTTTAAAGAAATAGCATTCTTCTTTTATTTTTTCGACTGGATGACCGCTGTCCGGACTTTTTCCGCCAATCACTTTTCCCTTGTCGTCTTTTTCAATATCGACAAGTTGCGATTCCGTATAATACGTTTCATCCGGAATGCTGTACCAGCCCTCGTATTCTCCAAGATAGATATCACCTTGGTCAAGCAACCGTTTGAAAATCTTCTGAACAGCCTGGGTATGCCGCTGCTCAGTCGTCCGGATAAAATCATCATAAGAAATATCCAGTTTATCCCAGAGCTGTTTGATTTGAGCTACCATATCATCTACATAAGCGATCGGCGAAATGCCCTTTGCCTTCGCCTTTTCCTCAATTTTCTGACCATGTTCGTCCGTTCCGGTCAGGAACATCACATCATAGCCGCGCAGTCTTTTATAACGGCACATCGCGTCTCCCGCGACGGTCGTATAAGCGTGGCCGATATGCAGACGCCCGCTTGGATAATAAATAGGCGTTGTTAAATAAAAAGATTTCCTGTTCTCCGTCATTTGTCTCTCAAATGCCTCCTTAAAGAACCCATTCCGCCATGCTTCTGTAAAAAACTATACGTTTCACCGGATTGAATGTCAAGATAACGAAAAGCAGAAAAAGCTTCCCGCAAGCCGCTGCTCCGCTTTCTTGGAAACATGGCTCCTTTCATTTCGGATCGAGATGATGATAGGCCTGATAGACTTCCCGTTTCGGAAGCTTTCGATCTAACGCCGCCTGTTTAATTGCTTCCTTTGCCGGAATGCTCTGTTCGTCAATATAGCGCTCCACATGTTCAATGAGTGTCAGATCGCTCCACCAAGGAGCCGTTTCCTCACTGCCGGGAGCTTCCGGATCCGCTCCGGCAACTACCAGGCAAATCTCTCCTTTAATCTGATCCAGTTGTTCGAGGTAAGTCAGAACCTCTCCTGTTGTACCGCGGACGATTGTTTCATAGCGTTTGGTCAGTTCACGGGACAATGAAATCTGCCGATCACCGATCACTTTTTTTATGTGCAGCAATGTTTCCTTGATCCGGAACGGAGATTCATAGAAGATGAGGCTGCAGCTGATCCGGCTCAGATCATGCAGGACCTGTTCCTGTTCTTTCTTTATCCTCGGCAGGAATCCATAAAACAAGAAATGATCGGTGCCAAGCCCTGAAGCAATTAGCGCCGAGAGTGCTGCATTGGCTCCAGGCAGCGGAACAACTGCAATCTGCTGCTGGGCACAGGCCGCTGCCAGATCGGCTCCCGGATCGGAAATCCCGGGCGTTCCGGCATCGGTCACAAGCGCAACCGTCTTTCCTTCTTCAAGCGCAGCGAGCAATTTCGCACCGCTCGTTTTTTTATTGTGCTCATGATAACTCCATAAGGGAACATGAATATCGAAATGTGTACACAGCTTGAGGGTATGCCGTGTATCCTCAGCAGCGAGAATATCTGCCTGCTTGAGGACATCGAGCGCACGAAAAGTCATGTCATCCAGATTGCCGATCGGTGTCGGCACAAGGTAAAGCGTCCCCTTATTCGTTTCCGCCTGAAAGCTTTTCTGTTCCCACATCATGCATGCTCCTTTGAATGAGTCCCTCTTTTTCTTTCCGGCTCATCCTTTTAATTGCCCATTCCCGGCTCATCGCCGCCGATTTATCAGGTAGCATCTCTCGATAGATAATTCGACGTGGCCGGTGACTTCTCGTATATTTTGCACCGCGGCCGCTCAGATGGAGAGCAAAACGCGCTTCGACATCGGCGGCGTATCCGGTATAAAAACTTCCATCCTCGCATTCGAGAATATAAACGCTGAATGGTTTCACGCTGTTCCCCACACTTCCGCTGAGTAACTCCCATCCGCCTGATGAACAAAGAGCGGCGGCAGGACATTGAGCCCCGGCTTTCCCAATTTTGCCCCTTCAACAAGGACCATATTAGCTGCTTTTTCCGGTCGTGGATGGACAAATCGGAGTCGTTTCGGTTCAATACCAGCACGGCGCATCTCTGACAGGATCTCCACCAACCGCTGCGGGCGATGAACGAGAGCCAGCTTGCCGTTCTGCCGCAGCAGCCGCGCTGCCGTGTCAATCACCTCGTGAAGACAGATCAGCAGTTCATGACGGGCAATGGCCAGATGAGGATTCAACTTCTGATCGCGCGACGTCTCACGACTGAAATAAGGCGGATTGCAGGTAACAACATCCCATTGATGAGGACCGATTTGCTCCGGCAAGGCTTTAGCATCGCCGCAGATTATCCGCAATTGCGCTTCAAGATGATTAAGATGCCTGCCGCGCTCAGCCAGTGCACAGACTTCCTGCTGAATTTCCACACCAACAATTTCTCCCTTGCTGCGGCTTGAGAGGATAAAGGGAATGACCCCATTTCCTGTGCATAGATCAACCAGATGCCCTTGCTGAATAGGCACGTTGACAAAGCGTGCAAGAAGAACGGAATCAATCGAGAACGGGAAAAGAGCATCTGACTGAACCACATGCAGATCGGTTCCCGGAATAAAATCAACCCGTTCTTGTTTTCCACTTTGAATTCCCATGCCATTTCTTCCCTTCACTGTCGCTTCACATACCATCTGTCCCACCAAAATATGTAAAAGCCCGCCAAACGGCGAGCCAGATTGATCCATTTATTTGACCCTTATTTTTTATTTAAAAAAGAAAGGCAAAAGAGACAATCTCCATCCTTGCGTACACTTCCGTAATGCAGATTACAGATATGAAAACCCTCCTGATAGAGCCGGGCCAAATTATCGTAACCTTCGCCAATATCACGACCGGCAGCATCAGGTTCCCCGGGATCCGGCGTGTTCTCCTCCGTCTGTCTGGAAATTTTGCTCTCTCTTTCCAGCCTTTTCCGAAGATTGCCATTTTCCAGCGTCAGATTCTGATTTTGTTCCAGAAGATGGGCAAGCTGTGCTTTTAAACTGCCAAAATCTACATAAATCTGACCTAACTGTTCCTCCAAATGACTGACTTGCGAGAAAACATCTTTCTTCTCCAAGTTCATCCACCTCTTATTTAGTGGCTTGCGAAGAAATAGCCCCTTCTTCAATAAGCTCATCCAGTGTATAGTCAACTACTCTATTTTGTTCTTTCAGTTCAACTTGCACCAATCTTTCCAGAATATTAAGCCCGATCACCCGGCCCTTGCCGTAGCTGACAACAATCGGCTGACCAACGTCCGGCAGAGCCTCCTTGGCGGATTCATACATGTCGTTTTCATATTTCAGGCAGCACATCAACCGTCCGCAGACGCCGGAAATCTTCGCTGGATTCAGTGACAAATTCTGATCTTTTGCCATCTTAATCGATACCGGCTCAAAATCGCCAAGAAATGTCGAACAACAGAGCATCCGTCCGCAGGGCCCGATTCCGCCCAGCATCTTGGCTTCATCACGCACCCCAATCTGCCGCAGCTCGATCCGCGTCTTAAATACCGCGGCCAAATCTTTCACGAGCTCCCGGAAATCGACACGCCCATCAGCAGTAAAATAAAAAATAATTTTATTGCGGTCAAATGTATATTCAACATCCACCAGCTTCATTTCCAGTTGGTGGTTGTACACTTTCTGCAGGCAAACATCCATTGCCGCCTCAGCATCTTCTTTATTCTTGAGAACTTGCCTTTCGTCTTCTGCCGTTGCTAGGCGAATCACTTTCTTCAACGGAAGAATAACGTCTTCTTCATCCACTGATTTTCGCTCAATGACGATTGTTCCGCATTCAATGCCGCGAGTCGTTTCAACTACGATATGATCGTCACATGAAAAAGCCAAATCACCCGGATCAAAATAATAAATCTTCCCGGCCTTCTTAAAGCGAACGCCGACTATATTGTATTTCATTATCTTCGAATACCTCCTAGTTGGATCACTAATCGCTCCATGACACTTAGACCATTCACATGAGCATCCAGCTGCCTGCGCGCACTCAGAAAAAATTCCATTGCCTGAATAACCTGCTCGGTTGTCCAGCTCATCATCTGTTCCTCAAGAATGCTTTTCTGATCGTCATAAACCAGACTTTCAAGGCGATTCAGCTGCAAAGACAAAAGATCACGGTACCAAAAAAGCAGTAAATCCAATCCGATCGCCAGGCGATCTACCGCATTAAAGACCGGATTAAATTTATCATAAATAAAAGGAAGTATCGGTTCAGAAGAAACATTGAGTCTTTGAATTAATTGTAACACCACCGAACGTGCATCCGCAAACCATTCTTCCTTGCAAAGACGAACCGCTTCTGAATAATCATGAGTCAGCTCACTGGCGAGCCTAGCCAGCGGATGAGGCTGCCCCTCCGTCTCCAGCCGTTGACACAGCGCCTGATCGGGTAGTGGAACAAAGGTCAGCACTTGGCATCTGGATAGAATAGTGTCCAGCAATTGATGAATATGCTCAGTGATTAGAATAGCCAATGTTTCCGGATGCGGTTCTTCAATAAACTTGAGCAGGCTATTCTCCGCCTGTACGGTCAGCTTTTCCGCCTCCTCAAGAATGAAGATTTTCCGAGAGGATTCAGTGCCTCGGTAAGCAAATTCCTTCATGAGAAAAGCAATCTGTTCCTTTTTGATCGTTGCTGCGCCTTCTTCCGGACGAATGCGGATGACGTCCGGATGATTGCCCGATGCAATCCGGCGGCAATTACGGCATTCACCGCAAGGACGCATTCCCTGATCGGCTTCGCAAAAAAGTGTTTGTGCAAGCAGAAGCGCTGTTTCTCTTTTCCCTGTGCCGCCTGGCCCTTGAAAAAGGTAAGCATGCGCCAATTCATCGCGGTGCAGCGCATGGTGAAGAACTCTTTCAACGATGGTCTGTTCTCTGCCTAAAGTCTGCCAATCCATAGTACATCTCCTCAATACTAGATGCGAGTCTTACAGCTACAACTATGTATCCGGGAAAACGGCGGCTGCCTCTGTCCCCGGATCTTACTCATTTCAAATATATAAATTAATCAGCATCCCGCGAATTTCATCTAAGTGATCCAGTAAATCCAGCTGATCCTTATTTTTGTCCAGCAAATCATCCGTCAAAGCCATTAACTTTTTATCAACCGTTTTTATCAGCGTCTGCTGCGTGCCGCCCTGCTGCCAGGAACGGAATTGATCAGTCTTCAGTCCAAGCTGCACCGCATTCTGCATAAAAGACTGCACATATTTTTTATAAATTTGCAGATCACGAATCGTTCGTGATCCAGACACTCGCTTCGCTTGATCGCCAATTTGCTGAAATAAATGTTTCAGCACATCCGCATCTCCTGACGATTTCCGCGCAGATAAAGTTCGTTCAAATGTACCCGCAGGACGTACCGAGGCGGTCTCATGCTTTGTAGGAGTTTCTTTTATTGCCGAGTCCCTGCTGATTTCAATGGCCATCTGCTTATTCTCCTTTTATCCTCATCATCGTGTGAAACTTACTGAGGGAAAAATCTCTGATTTCAGAAATGCTCAAAGCGATCAACATCAAGGACAAATATTGTCGCACCGCCAACTTCAACTTCGATCGGAGGTACGATATAACCCTCAGGACTGCCGTCAAGGGCGGAAATGGGTGAAACAATTTGCTTCCTGCTTCTGCACTGATCATGAATGATAGCCAATAATTCATTCACGCGGTCGTCCTTAACGCCAATCATGAATGTGGTATTCCCCGATTTGAGAAAACCACCGGTGCTTGCCAGCTTCGTCACATGGAATCCGCCATCAACTAAGGCACTCTGAAGCTGATTGCTGTCTTTGTCCTGGATTACTGCCAAAACAAGTTTCATTTCACTCACCCCTCATCCATTATTTAGTATGAACGCCAAGAAAGAGCCGGGCATCTTTGACAATGCATTCCGTCACCTGCGCGGAGTCTGCCGCGCCATCAACCAAATAGATTCGTTGTTTATTTTCTCTGTAGAGCTGCAAAAATCCTTCTCGGACCCGCGCATGATAGGCGAGTGCCCGCGCCTCAATCCGATCCAAATCTCCTGAAGAAGCATTAATTCCGCGTTCTGGCTCTCCCTGACGCTGCCTCATGCGCTGCCGGCCGATCTCCGGGGACACATCGATTAGATAGGTTCGATCCGGTATGAGACCGCCTGTTGCGAATTGATTAATGGTCTGTACCATCGCCACATCCTGACCAAGGCCATAACCCTGATAGGCAATTGAAGCATCCGTAAACCGATCGCAAAGTACCATTTGCCCCTGATCGAGCGCCGGTAATATCTTTTCTTCGACATGCTGACTCCGCGATGCCGCATAAAGCAGGATCTCGGTGTTCCCGGTCATCCTGCGGTTTTCCGGATTGAGCACCATCGCTCGAATCTGATCGCCGATTAATGTGCCTCCCGGTTCACGCGTCAGAATAAAAGGAATTTGATTGGCCTTTAACCATTCGGCAAAACGACGGATTTGTGTCGATTTTCCGGAACCATCTGGCCCTTCAAAAGTAATAAATTTTCCTCTAGTATTCATATTTATGCTCCTGACTGGTAAATCAATAGTTTTCTTTGTACAATTGTTTGATTCTGAAAATGAGTGCCCGCCTGAAGCAGCTCCAGCACACACCGAATGGCTCCAGCCGTCACTTTTTCACCCTGAATAATCAGCGGCACTCCCGGTGGATAGGGGATCACAGGTTCAGCAGCGATCCTGCCCACCGTGTTTTCCAAATTTGCTTCTTCCGTCTTCAATTGGGAAAGAGCGGTGTAAGAAGCTGCCAGCTGTCCACTGGGCGGAAATGCATAGACTGCTGCCCTTTCCCGCTGCACGGATTTTCGGTGGAAACCGGACAAACTCGCTGCAATTTGCTGAAGAATGGCCGGATCATCCTTCCGTCTGGCTATCCCCAAAGTAAACAGCACATGATCCGGATCGGCCATTTCAGGAAAAATTCCAGATTCAATCAATCGTTCCTGCCACGCAAAACCATTTTCCGCTGTTTCCAGCCCTACTGTCAGTTTAAAAGGGTCGAGTTGATAGCGGCCAGAGGAAGGTTGCAGCACATGGATGCCGTCCAGACGATTCAAGCCATCGACAAAGGCATCGCGCTCTTCATAGATTGCTGCGAGTGCGTCCGGCGAGAGATGGGCCAGATAGTATCTAGCCAGATCGAGCGAAGCCATGATCGGGTAGGACGGGCTGGACGTCTGCAGCATCGCTCGGGCATTCTCGAGCCGTTCAGGCAAAACTCTTTTTGAATTCAAATGCAGGTAAGCACCCATCGTCATCGCCGGCAGCATTTTATGTGCGGATTGGACCACCAGATCGGCGCCGGCAGCCAGTGAGCTCTGAGGAACCGGCGCACCCAAACCGAAATGCGGGCCATGCGCTTCATCCACCAAAACAATCAGTCCATGAGCATGGGCCAGTCGGATTAATGGTTCGATCGGTGCTGCCATCCCATAGTAATTCGGATAAGTCAGTACGAGAGCACGTGCCTCCGGATAACGGCGAATAGCGGCCAACAGCGTGTCCGGACCGAGTCCGAATGCGAGCCCCGAGTCCTCATCAATCATCGGTGCTAAAAAAATCGGATTGGCACCGATCAGCTTCATCCCATTGAATATGGATTTGTGACTGTCCCGCTGGACGAAGACCTGATCCCCGGCATTCAGACAGGCAAAAAGCATCGCCAGATTGCCCCCGGTCGATCCGCTGACCAGAAAATAACTGGCCTCTGTTTGATAATAATCGCTGAGAAGAGCCTCTCCTTCGCGCAGAATACCCGTCGGCCGGTACAAATCGTCCAATGCGGCAACCTCGGTCGCATCAATGGAAAGCAAGGCGTGATAAATCGATTGTGCGTTCTCTGGGAATATCGTGCCATCCTTATGACCGGGCACATGAAAAGATACCCTCTGCGTCTTTTTGTAATGAAGCAGCCCATTAAAAACGGGCAAATCGTTTTGGTCCATCATTCAACCTCTTCCAGCATTTACCCTAATACGGGTATACCCCTATCTTCGGACAATCAAAAAACAAAAGGTTTTATCATTTTCTTTTATTTTAGCATATCCGGGAATACAATCTGAGCAGGGCCTCCGGAAAGACGAATATATTTTATTTGGAATGCCCCTGTCTCTTTTTTAGGCAACAAAAAAGAGAAGCAATATCCTTTCGCTCCTCCGCTTCATCCCTGATTTATTTTGTTTTCGCCGCCGGCCGCCTGATTTGGGTTTGCAGTTTGGATAACCTGTTTACAAAATGCTGGTATTTCCAATCGGTCACATCCGTCTCCACAATTTTCTGCTGACAGGAATGACAGATTAGTTGATTGCGAATGTGGATCCCTTCCTTTTTCTGCCGCCCGCAAATCACACAAATTTCGCTAGCCGGTACATGTGCCTGCATTGCCATACTCCCACCTCCAATTCTAGGATAGCCAGTTTCTCTTAATCTATTCAAAATAAAGCCATTCACTGATGAATGATGCCGCCTATTTGCAGCCTATGGAAACTCGGCTTGACAGGTGCCTGTATCATGGCTCCAGTCTGACTGTGTTCTTGGAATTTAACCGCGGAACGATCAATTCTTTTTCTCAGACTATTGAGAATGATCTACTGAATTCGTTCGCGGGCCTCTTCTCATTTCTATTCACTCAGGGCGCACTTCATCACGGTTACTCAGGATACAGCAACTCATTCATGAGCCTGAAGACTGCCGTCGCTGCACAAAAGAGCAGCTAATCTTTCCAAAAAAAAACAGAAGATGCATCAAGATCTCCTGTTTTAACGTTTTTCATTTATTAATCCAGTTCAATATATTTTGCAAGCCGCTCGTCGCCCCTGGTGCGGCAGCCATCCGATCAATATATTCAAAGCGATTCTTGTATAACTTATCCAGCGTACCAAGCAACTGATCAGCAGTCAGTGTATCATTTTCCAGCACCTCGCAATAGCCTTTTTCTTTAAAAGATCTGGCGTTCAGAATCTGATCGCCTCGGCTCGCGTGTAAAGGGAGCGGGATTAAAATCATCGGCTTTTTCAGAGCAAGGAATTCAAAGATGGCATTAGAACCGGCACGCGAAAGTATGATTGTCGAAGCCGCCATCACATCTGGCAATTGTTCATTCACATACTCAAACTGCCGGTAACCTTGATAAGCATTCAGTTCATCGATCACATTGTCCTTGCCGCATAAGTGAACGATTTGATAGATTTTAAGCAATTCAGGAAGTGCTTCACGGATCACTTCATTAATTTTCTTCGCTCCAAGGCTGCCGCCCATGATCAGGAGAACGGGCTTAGTCGCCTGAAATCCGAGAAACCGCAGACCCTTTCCCGCGTTCCCCTGAAACAGGCTTTCCCGGATCGGCGCACCGGTGTGCACCACTTTGTCTTTCGGCAAGTGGGCTCCGGCTTCTTCGAAGGTCACAAAAAGCCTCGACGCAAAGCGAAGCGCAATTTTATTGGCTAGGCCCGGAGTAATATCCGATTCATGAATATAGACCGGAACCCGGTTCATCCAGCCGGCAATGACGACCGGCACGGATACGAATCCGCCTTTTGAAAAGATAACGTCAGGTTTTATCTGATGGATGATTGCAAAGGCCTGAAAGATCCCTGCCGCAACTTTGAATGGATCCTTGAAATTTTTCAGATCAAAATAACGCCGCAATTTCCCACTGGATATTGCTTTGTAGGGAATACCTTCTGCTTCCACTAAATTCTTCTCGATACCTTTTTTCGACCCGATATAGGTAATTGACCAATTCTTTTTCAACTTGGCAATCAGCGCCAGATTAGGTGTAACATGTCCTGCTGAACCGCCGCCTGTAAAAATAATTCTCTTAACCATAATTAATCCTCATTTCCGGATTCACCATATTAACTTCCGTTACAAAGTTTAATACAGCTTAGGCAAAAGTAAAACCTAAAATTAAAGTTTCCCTTATTTTTCTATCACAAAAGGCCCAGATGAACTGGGCCCTTATCCCTTGAACGATTTATTTTGCTTCGCGGGTTAATTCAGGACCCGCAAACTGACTATTATACAGATCAGCATAGAAACCGTTCTTTTTGAGCAATTCCTGATGCGTGCCCTGTTCAATCACGGACCCGTGGTTCATGACCAGAATTAAATCAGCTCCCTTAATCGTTGACAGCCGATGAGCAATAATAAAGCTGGTTCGACCCTGCATCAGCGCCTGCATCGCATACTGAATATGGACCTCCGTCCGAGTATCGACACTACTCGTCGCTTCATCCAGAATCAGGATAACCGGATCAGCAAGAATTGCCCGGGCAATTGTCAGTAATTGCTTCTGTCCCTGAGACAAATTACTCGCTTCCTCATTCAAAATCGTTTGATAACCGTCCGGGAGTGTGCGAATGAAGTGATCGGCATGAGCGGCTTCCGCTGCCTGGATAATGGCTTCATCCGTAGCGTCCTCTCTCCCATAGGCAATGTTTTCGCGAATGGTTCCCTGAAAAAGCCAGGTGTCCTGAAGCACCATACCGAATAAATGATGGAGCTGATCCCGTTTCATGTCCTTGATGTCGCTGCCATCAACAGAGATTGTACCTGCGCTTGTATCATAAAAGCGCATCAGCAGATTGACCAAAGTTGTTTTTCCTGCGCCGGTTGGCCCGACAATAGCTACAGAACGTCCAGCCTTGACGTCAATAGTCATATCCTCAATCAATGGCTGATTCGCCACATAGTTGAAATAGACGTGATCAAAACGGACATGACCACGAGGGTCAATTACTGCCATATCCTGTTTATCCGGCTCTTCTTCAGGTTCATCGAGAATCTCAAAAATCCGTTCTGCCGAGGCTACGGTTGACTGGATGATATTCGAAATATTGGCGATTTGATTCAGCGGCTGGCCGAACTGACGCGCATATTGGATGAATGCTTGAATGTCCCCAATTTCGATGGAACGTCTGACGACCAAAACTCCGCCGATGACAGAGATCAAAACATAGCCGATATTCCCGACAAACATCATCATCGGCATCATGATGCCGGAAAGAAATTGCGCCCGCCAAGCCGAATTATAGAGGCCAGAGTTAATCTCACGAAATTTTTTCTTGGAATCATCTTCTTTTCCAAAGGCCTTGATCACCTGATGACCCGTGAACATCTCCTCGACATGGCCATTTAATGCACCTATCCGTTCCTGCTGCTGTTTGAAATAGAGCTGCGACCTTCCCGTTATCATCTTAATCCCGATAAAGCTAAGCGGGATTGTCAATAGGATAACAAGGGTTAGGAGCGGACTAATTGTCAGCATCATCACGATGACACCGATAAGCGTCACGACGGATGTAATCGACGTCGTTAAACTTTGCTGTAAGGTATTGCTGATATTCTGTGAATCATTGACCATGCGACTCAGCAAATCTCCGTAGGGATGAGAATCGAAATAACTGATCGGCAGACGCGAAAATTTTTCATTGACCTGTTTGCGCATCGTATAAACCATTTTCTGCGAGATACCGCTCATCAGATATTGCATGACATAAGTAAACAACGAACTCAATACGTAGAGAATGATTAACTCAACAATAATCTGCCAAATATAATTAAAATCAATATGTGCGCCCGGTACGCCGCGCATTTTCATCATCATGCCTTCAAAAAGCTTCGTTGTCGCGTTACCCATCAGTTTTGGCGCGATGATTGTAAAAATCGTGCTGAGTGCAGCGGCGGCGAAGACCGTAATCAAAATACCCGTATGCGGCAACAGATAACCCATTAACCGTTTGAATGTCTTTTTGAAGTGCTTCGGCTTCTCCACCGGCATGTGACCATGTCCGCCGAACCCGCCAGAGGACGAAGAATGCTTCTTTTCACTCATGCCAACTCCTCCTTATTCAGCTGCGAGGCAACGATTTCCTGATAAACGGTAGATGAACTCATCAATTCATCATGTGTCCCGCTACCTACGATAACTCCATCGTCGAGCACGATGATTTTATCGGCATGAAGAACCGTACTGACACGCTGTGCGACAATCAGCACGGTCGCATCCTTTGTCATCTTTGTCAGTTCCGCACGCAGCTTCGCATCCGTACGATAATCGAGTGCCGAGAAGCTGTCATCGAGTAAATAGATTTTTGCTTTTCTCGCTAAGGCTCGGGCAATCGACAGCCTTTGTTTCTGGCCGCCGGAAATATTTTTCCCGCCTTGTGCGACCGGTGCGTCGTAACCTTTTTCCATCTCCCGAATAAATCCATCGGCCTGGGCGACCCGGGCAGCTTCCTGCACTTCTTCATCCGTTGCTTGACTCGCTCCATAGCGGATATTTTCCGCAATCGTTCCTTTGAACAATTGCACTTTCTGCGGCACATAACCCATTTGCCGGCGCAAATCATCCAAATCCCAATCACGCACATCAACACCATCCACCGCTACACTTCCGGACTCAACGTCGAAGAAACGAGGAATTAAATTAAGCAGTGTTGATTTTCCCGCGCCAGTACCGCCAATGATCGCCGTTGTTTCTCCCGGCAGGGCGGTGAATGTGATCACCGACACAGCAGCATTCTCCGCACCAGGATAGCGGTATGTTACATCCTGGAAACGAATTCCGGCTGCTTGATCCTTGACCGCGGCCGATTCGTCTTTTCGCGCGCCTTTCTCTTGAATGTCCGGATGAATTGCCATCACTTCATTGACACGCTGGGCGGAGACCTGTGCCCGCGGAATCATAATGAACATCATCGCTCCCATGAGCACTGAAAACATGATCTGCATCGCGTATTGAATAAAAGCCATTAAATCACCGACCTGCATCTGGCCACTGCTAATCCGTAAACCACCGAACCAGACAATTGCCACGGTCGCCAGATTCATGATCAGCATCATCAGCGGCATGGCCGCCGCCATAATTTTATTAATTCTAATCGATATATCGGTCGTGTCCTTATTGGCCAAATCAAAACGCTGCGTTTCATAGGCCTGCCGGTTGAAAGACCTTAACACGCGAACGCCGGTCAACTGTTCCCGAAGTACCAGATTCATCCGATCAAGTTTCTTCTGAATCTGCTTAAAAATCGGAATGGCTATCTTACCCAAAATAGCAATAACCAGAATCAGCAATGGGACTGCTACAACAAGGACAAGTGAGAGTTTGGCATCCTTGCTTACCGCCATAATAATTCCACCAATGCACATGAGCGGGGCCATCGCCATCATTTTCAGCATCATCATAAAAACCTGTTCAATCTGGACAATATCATTTGTTGTTCGTGTAATTAATGAACTAGTGCCCACCTGATCAAACTCCTTGAGTGAAAAGGATTCGACGTGAGCGAACATGCTGTTACGAACATCCCGCCCGAAGCCCGTGGCCACCTTTGAAGCCAAATAATTGGCTATCGCCGTAAAAGCACCAGCCAACAATGTAACTAGCAGCATATAAAGACCCATTTTATAAATATAGGGCATATCGCCTTTGACAATACCTGTATCAACAATATCCGACATCAGTGTCGGCAAATACAAATTCGCCAGCGACTGTAAAAAGACAAAAAATATGGATATTCCTGCTGCCCATCCATAGGGCTTCATATATCTTGCTAAACGCACCACTTTTAATCACTCCATTCTATCCTCAAACATCCTGTTAATAAGGTACCTTATGATAAATATAATATGGGTACCTTACTAAAAAGTCAATACTTATTTTGAAGGTACCTTATTATTCATCATGAGGGATGAGTGGAACCCATAATCATCCGCTAAACCGAATAAACCTTCTCATAAATCTGTAAATTTTCAGCAGATCTGTTCTACAACTTACTTTAATGAGTTTACCCATTGATTATGAACATGGAATGAACATTGGGCTAGAAAATTGATCCATTCCAGGCTCTGAAAACGCCCTCATATTATTGTACAATAAAATAGAAAAATAGCATGGATTGAATCCTTATATCCGTCTCATTCGTTTCTCTGTCTGAATTCCGTTGGAATTTTCGATCGACGAGGGACAACTTGCCCGCATTCATAAAAAAAGAAACAGGCACCGCTCATCACTGAGAAATGCCTGTTTCTTCTATC
>JBDNRY010000021.1:0-50326 GCA_047718855.1 Sporolactobacillus sp.
GCTATCAATGATTTCGGATTACTCGCTGTTAAATGTGCTGCAAAACTACGGAGTAGGTCACTCAATTTTTTCAGGCGATCTGCTTCACCTTCATTTTTCTTTTATTCGTTGAATTGTCTGATAATTAATATTCTATCGGCTGTCATTCCGATTCCCGCACTCAAGTAGAAATGAAAATAATTTTTTTCGCGCCATAGTTTTTATTGCTTGATTGATATACAATATATGCAAGCAAGATGCTCATGGTGGTGTTTGTATTGGCAGAACAATTGTTCTGAAAACCTCATCATAAGCTTTTGTAGAATTTACAGAATATTTTTCGCAATTGAATGAGCATAAATGAGAGCCGTTTGATTTTCGGAATGGGGTTTAAAAATGTTTAAAAATGATAAAAACAAGTCCTTTCGAAACGAAAAATGGTTTCTTATTCTGAATATTTACGTGAAGAAATGGCTGATCTTTTTTATCGGGCTCTCTTTTTTGGCTCTAGGAACAGTGGCCATGATTAACGCCCACTTGGGTGTATCGACATGGGATGTTCTGCACATAGGGATATCTAGACATACAGGATTAACCGTTGGCGACTGCGTCATTATTGTCGGTGGAATATTAATTTTATTGATGTGTCTGCTGAAGAAGAGCTGGCCGGAAATAGGGACAATATGCAACGCTGTATTTACAGGAATATTCATCAATCTGATTCAATCGCTCCATTTTATTCCGGTCCCTTCAATAATTTGGGAACGACTCCTATTGCTGGTTGTTGGAATATTTATTATTGAATTTGGAGCTGGAATGTATGTTGCGACCGATCTCGGAGCGGGGCCAAGGGACGGTTTTAATTTAGCGTTGTCAGACCATTTCGACAGATCCATACGCTTGATCCGCACGGTGATTGAATTGAGTGTACTTGTTGCCGGATGGGTTCTGGGAGGTCCTGTATACATAGGTACTTTTATCTCTCTATTTTTGGTTGGGCCGATTCTACAGTCCTCAATCTTTTTCTGGCGCTCGCGTATTAAACGCATGACCCGTCACTTGTTGAAATCATATGTACAGGCGAGCTTGAAATAATTGAGTGTTTCTAAAAATGGGAGATGTCCGACAAAAATATCACGGAGGATGGGTTGATCACTTTGAAACAATTATGGTTAAAACGCAGGAATGCTTATCGGACAAATCGCTGGAGTGGGGGCGAGACCACCGAGATTTTCATCTATCCCGAAGATGGCAGTTATCCTGAACGCCGGTTTGGATTTCGTCTCTCATCTGCAACCGTTATTGAGAATGAGTCACTTTTTTCTGATCTTTCGGGATTTTATCGCTATTTAATGCCGCTAAACAACACAATTACCCTGATTCACGATGAACATATTGAGAAAAAGTTGGCGGCTTTCCAGGTTGCCGAATTTGACGGTGGGCTCAGGACCCAATCTATTGGCCAATGCCGAGATTTCAATTTAATGGTGAATCAGCAGTGGGGCTGGAGCGGACAGCTTGAGCAGATCACGCGGTCGATAACGCTTCGCTGTACCGATTTATTTACTGGATTTCTGGCGCTGGATGATAAAATCATTTTAGAAAGTAAAAAAGAAGAATTTTTAATTACGCTAAACAAAGGCGATTTCTTGATGGTTCAATCGGAATCAGATTTCGATGTTTCTGTAAAAAGGGATTCTTCCCCATTCAAAATGGTTCGGGTAGCCATGACGAAGAAACCGGAAACGGATGATGCAATCCGCTAACGGTTTCACAATAAAAACCCCCTGAAGCTGGACAGAGTTACCCAATGTCAGGGAATCGATTCAGATTTTTCTCTGGGGGATTCAGGTACAGAAATCAATTGTTTTTTTATTTGCTTCGACAGCAGCATGGGCATGTTCGATCTTAAGCCGATGGTCCCCAGTACTCTAGCGATCATCTCCTGTCGGACGGCTCCTTATATATTGGTGTGGATGATGGTCCAGTGAAGGACTTCAAGTTGCTGCTCACGGGTCAGTTTGACGAAGTTGACTGCATATCCGGAAACACGAATGGTCAATTGCGGATATTTTTCAGGATGATCCATCGCATCAACCAATGTTTCCCGGTTAAACACATTGATATTAATAGGATGACCCCCTTTAATTAAATGACCGTCAAAACTTGCTATCAAATGAACTCTTCGCGTGTTTCTTCTTTAATTGATGCATAATTCTGTTATTACAGTTTTAGTATATAGAAAAATTGTAAACGTTTACATATTATCTATGTCTTTTCTGTTAAATCTTTCATCAGGTGGCACTTAGTCAGTACTTTTCTGAGCATCGAAGAAAATTTTCCCGCATCTCAGTCGTTCGCTATTCGTGACAAGCCGATCTGCTCAAGTGCCTTAGCAATTCCGTCCTCGTCATTTGAAGTGGTGACGCGGTCCGCAGCAGCCTGAACAGGTTCTGGAGCGTTGGCCATGGCAATACCGATCCCGGCAGCCTCAAGCATATCGAGATCGTTGAAATTATCGCCGAATGCCAGTGTTTCTGCCGGATTGACGTTGTAATAGCTGCAGAGCTTGCGGAGAGCCGCAGATTTTGTAGCGCTTTTTTCCGTAATTTCGAGATAGGTCGCTTTTGATTGATGAAAATTGGCTGTGATTGCTGATTCTTCAAGGCTGGATTGAAGTCGTTTGATACTTTCCGGCGTACCCATGCACAGGATTTTATGGATCGGCAGAAGAGAATGGCTTTCTATTAAGTCAAAAGGATGGCGCTCGAAAGCGGTCCCGGCGATCCGCTGTTCCTGCTGAATCCACTGATCCTCCGGATTCGAGACGATCCAGCGATCAAAACTGTAAAGGGAAACACAGATTGAAGGAAAACGTTCAGAAATAAAGTGAATCAGACGGGGGACAATTGCGGCTGGAAACGGAAAGCCAGATAATGCGGGACGGGGTTTCTCTTTTTCGGCGGATCCGAGAAGGAGCGCACCGCCATAGCAGACCAGTGGATCGCGGATGCCCAATTGGTCCTGCAGAGGGAAAATGCCGCTGGGCATCCGTGCAGAGACGAGGATGAACGGAATCCCTTGATGTTTGCAATTCTGAATGGCTTGCTTCGTTTTCAGGCTGATTTGGTGGTTGGATTGCAAAAGTGTTCCGTCAATATCGCTGAAAATTAATCGTATCGGCATTAGATATCCCTTCTATTCTTTAGTTTTTTGACGGCTCATTGGAGGTCGTTAATAACGGAGCGAGGATGATTTCAGTACCTGTTTTCTCGGCCTGTTTGCGGAAAAAAGTAGAGGGCTCCTTATCCGTAATGATGATATCGGCAGTCTTCCAGTCTGTCCCCATATACCGGCTTTTTTTTGTAAATTTTGTCTGTTCAGCTAATATCACCGTTAATGCCGAGCGATTGCAGACGGTTTGAATGACTTCTGCATCATCTTCATCATCGTAGAAAAATCCTTCAGGTGTTATTGATGCGGTTCCGAGGAAGGCACCGTCAAAATTCACTGCCCGAATTTGTTCCAGACTGTGCATACCGGCGAAATAGCGATTTGTCGAATTAAACATGCCGCCAAATAAGTGAATCTCAATTTTGCTTCGGTCTGAAAGTATCTGTGCCGTATCCAAACCGTGAGTGTAGGCCGTAATCGTTCGATCGATCTGTCTGACCATACAGGAGAGCGTTGTTGAGGCATTGAAAAAATAGTGGCCGTTTTCCTGTAGAAAACTGAGGGCCTGTGCACCGATCTGCATTTTTTCCAATGAATAGTTCATTAAACGTTCACGATAGGCGAGCAGCGTTTGTTCGAGTTCTGGCAGAGCAATGCCGCCATGGGTGCGGATTGCTGTCCGTTTTTCACATAATTTGACAATATCTCTTCGTGCGGTATCTCTTGAGATCTGGAATTTTTCACAAATTTCATTAACCGACATGCTCCGCTCTGTTTTTAAAGAATCCAGAATAGCCGCGAGTCTCTCTTCTTGATACATCCTGAATCGCCTGCCTAATGCTTTTATATAAGCATTATATTAATAAAACGTTTAATTATCAAGTGTTTATAATTATTAATCGCTAAAAGTTTAAGTAAATGTAAGTATTTATATGCGTATCTGTTTTTCATACATCAGCTGTGTCCTAAACCCATACACTTCTGAAAAGAGATTGATGTCGTAGTCAGCAAGCGGAATCCGTTTGGAAAAACTGACGGAAGTCCTTCGAGAGGAGCGATCAAGCTTATCAGACACCAAGGGTTCAGTTCAGATTTTATTTTTGTTTTCTCTTTTTTATTTCTATTAAATAGTATAAAGTTATCCGTGAAATAGCAGTAAATAACAGGATCGAAACGGAAGCGAGGAAAATACCAATGAATCTGACCATTCTTTTTCTAATTGTAGCCATAGCAGCTCTCGCCGCCCATCTGATATTCCATGAGGGGATCGCACCTTTACTCCATGGAAAGACTGTGCTAAAGGTGATCCTTCGAAAACGTTATTGGATTGATCAGCTCATCTTTTTGGCCATTTTGATCGTTCTGACCATTGCTAACGATGTCCGGCAGGGTGATTCGCGTGTTTCACTTCTTCTTTTGGTTTTTACAATACTTTTCGCGCTTTTCACGTTTTTTTCCGCACCAAAAGCTTGGTTCAAAGATCACGGATTTGTTTACGGCTTTGGTTTTATCGATTATAATCGGGTGAAAAATATGCGGCTGTCCGAAGACGGTATACTTGTGATTGATACCGATCGACGTCGAGTTCTGCTGAGTGCAAAACGGATTGAGGACTTAGAACAAATTCTGAAGATTTTTGTTGAAAAATAAAGGACTGAAAAAAATAAAGGAAGGGAGTGATAAGGCCGCTAAAATAAAAAGTTGACAAATGGTATTGATACCTGTATACTAGGTTAAGACCTAGTGTGAATGGCAAGATTGTTCTATTTTGATTGAGAAATGGATATACTGTCTTTAATGTGTTATGATGAATGGAGAGATAGTATGAAAGCAGAGAGAGTGCGCTGAATCATACTGGCTCGGTCAGAGGAACCGTAAGGATGGAAGAGAGGTAGGGCTTTCGTTGTTTCGGCGCTGATGAGTGCTTTGATGTTTTGAATTTTGTTTGTTTATGTTAGGTTCATTATTTTATTTTCATGCTTCTGAATAAAGAATGGCATTTATAATTCATGTATTATAAAAGGATTATCAATGTACTGTTACTTTATTGATATCTTTCTATAATATGTGAATTTTTTATTTACATGGGCAGGACGCTGAGCTTGTTGTGCGGGTATCCAAAGATAAGCAGGCGGAATGCTTCCAGATAAAACATGCGCATATAACAATTTTTAGGAGGTTTTCTTTTTGAAAACAGGTACAGTTAAATGGTTTAATGCAGACAAAGGCTTTGGTTTTATTGAAGTTGAAGGCGAAAACGATGTATTCGTTCACTTCAGCGCTATCCAAGGCGACGGATTCAAGACACTTGACGAAGGCCAAGCTGTTGAATTCGAAGTTGTAGAAGGCAACCGCGGACCGCAGGCAGCTAACGTTACAAAGCTGTGATGCGTCTTTAAATGAAAAAGTCATTTTCCGATTTCGATTGGAGAATGGCTTTTTTTTTATTCATTTTTCATGTAAGCAAAAAATCTCCGTGTCGGTTATCTCTGAGATCCAAGGTAAATGGAATCGCTCTGAACATGAACCTTATATGTAAAGTTCGAGGGCTTCTGACTGGATCATTTGGATCAGATCCTCTATCATAATTTAAAGAATACATAAACGATGCTGGAGGAATAGGATTAATGTCACAGATAGACGATATTTTAGTTTTTAATGAACGTTTTGTGAGTGAAAAAGGGTATCTTCCTTATCAGGCCACGGGTCGGCCAGCTAAAAAGATGACCATTGTTACGTGTATGGATTGTCGACTGATTGAACTTTTGCCGCAGGCATTGAACATCAAGAATGGTGATGCGATTATGATTAAATCTGCGGGTGGCATGATTGAAGATCCTTATGGAAGCACGATGAAAAGCATTTTAGTCTCTCTCCATGAGCTGGGTTCGGAAGCTGTCTACGTCATTGGTCATACGGATTGCGGCATGCATGGACTGACAGGCGAGAAAATGATTGATGATATGAAGCGTCAAGGCGTCAGCACGGAGGCACTTGAACAGGTCAAGGAGCAGGAAAAAGATCTGCCCCATTGGCTGAATGGTTTCCAATCCGTCGATGAGCAGGTTGCCGCGAGTGTGGCGATTGTAAAGAACCATCCGCTTTTGCCGAAAAACACGCCAATCTACGGAATGGTCATTGATCCAACTTCCGGCGCACTCCGTCGCGTTCAGTAAGCTGAAACCCTCCCTTTCTTTTACCTATAAATTTCCAATTGTTTTTTCGCATATAGAATTCGAAAGCGGAGCAAAATAGGCTTATAAGGGAGGTGAAACACATGGCAAATTCAAATCAGTTAGTAGTGCCAGGTGTACAACAGGCTATTGATCAGATGAAACAAGAAATTGCAAGCGAATTTGGTGTCAACCTTGGACCGGACACAACATCCAGAGCTAACGGCTCGGTCGGAGGAGAAATCACCAAGCGTTTAGTCGCTCAGGCGCAGTCTCAGTTCGGTGGCTACGCAAAATAAGTATTGCAGAAACTAAATGGTTATCATAACCATAAAAGAGAACGGATCTTTCAGCCGTTCTCTTTCTTGATCTCCGGATCCGACCCCTTGTTCTATTTTTTTGAGAAGGTTCATAAGCTTTCAACAGGAATGATCGATTGATATGGATTCCGAAAAGGGGGAGGACCTTGGTATATCGCTTACTCGCTTTAGACATCGACGGGACTCTTTTGAACAGCAATGATCGTCTGGACCGGCAGACAAAAGAAGCCATTGCTTTTGCTCGTAAAAAGGGGATTACAGTAACGCTTGTTTCTGAACGGCATTTCCATTCGGCAGCAAAGGTGGCGCGGGCGCTGCGGTTGACGCAGCCGATTATTACGCATAACGGTGCATTTGTGTCGTCTTCCATGGATAATCCGGTTTACACGAGCAAAATTGAGCATAGCGCCTTGATTCAATTAGTAGAATTTCTGGAGACTTATCCGTGCCAGATCCAAATCTCGCATGAACGGCTCTCGATCAGCAACCGCCCGCGTCAGCGGAATCTGATCGCTAAAATGACCATCGGTATGAACGAGCCTCTCTTTTATCCGGTGACCTATGTGGATACATTAAGTCAATATTTGCTCGAGAATTATGAAGGGGCAACCGATGTCAAAATAAAATTGAACGATGAGCAGGCCATGGATACCATCGAAAAGGCTATGGCTGACTATTTTCCAGCATTGGCGGTTGATCGAACTTCACCTCAGGATATGACGCTGATGCGGCAAGGAACTTCTAAATTTAACGGTTTATTATTTTTCGCAGGACAACTGGGAATCCCGCTTCATGAAATTGTTGCCGTTGGTGACGGAGCGAACGACGCAGAGATGGTTGAAAAGGTCGGACTTGGAGTCGCGATGCGTAATGCAGCGCCTGAGGTTAAACAAAAAGCCGATTGGATTACACGCTCAAATGATATGGCCGGTGTGGCCTATGTTGTGCGTGAAGTTTTTCGCAAGCAGCTGCGCGTCCATTAATCCTTTCAGTTTCAGGTGAAGATTCGATCAAATAGGGCAAGAACTCCCCAAAGCGGGGAGTTTTTTGTTTTTTCGTGCACGGCAGGATCACGCGTTTATTGAGAACGTGTGATCGGTTATGTTAAAATAATGGAAAAGGGAAGTGATGGGATGATTCGGTTCATTCATGCGGCGGATTTACACCTGGATCGTCCGTTTTCCGGAATGTCCGGGTTACCTGCAGCTCTGTACGAACGAATGAGGGACAGTACCTTTTTGGCACTCAACCGTCTCGTCCGCTATGCCACACGCGAGCAAGTGGATTTTATCATCATCGCCGGGGATATTTTTGATGCCCATCAACGGAGTATCCGGGCTCAAAAACGGTTTATCCAAGCAATGAATGATTTAAAACAGGCCTCGATTCCGGCATTTGTTATTTTCGGCAATCATGATCCATTGGGTGATTGGCAGAACCAGCTCCGGCTGCCGGATAATGTTCATGTGTTTCCCGCTCATCCGGCCCATTTTAGTTTGCTGACCTCTGCGGGTGAACGTGTTCATCTGTATGGAGCGAGTTACGGGCATCGCCATGAACATGAGAGCCTCGTCGCAGGCTATGAAAAAATTGCCGGTGCAGACTATCATATCGGCATTCTTCACGGAGCTCTGCGTGCAGCGGGGAAGGACGAGGCGTATGCGCCCTTCACATTGGAAAGCTTGGCTGACAAAGGCTTTGACTACTGGGCACTGGGGCATATACATAAAAGGCAGAAGCTTTCGGATGTTCCGCCTGTGTGGTACAGCGGATCGATTCAGGGTTTGTCGATCAAGGAGACTGGTGAAAAAGGGGTTTCGCTCGTGACGCTTGCCCATCATGAGACGCAGATCCGTTTTATGCCTACTGCCGATATTATTTGGAAAAAATCGCAGATCCGCATAAATGGAGCGGAAATTTTGGAGCAGACGAATGCGGCTATTCAGAAGATCAAGGAACGAATGCGCGAGAAAGACAGAGGCGTTTTTCTGAAACTTGATCTCAGGGCCGATGATTCTGGACTTGGTTTGGCGGCTTTTCAATCCTTTCTGGAAGAGCTCTTTGGAGCCATGAATGATGAGGAGACAGAACGGACAGATTTTGTTTGGATTTTCGAAGGAGCTGTCAATCTCCAGCCGCAATGGTCGCGCCGGGAGATTCTGCAAAGCCCTCACTTTATTGGCGATCTGTTTCGGGCGATCGAGGAGGAAAATGACCCCGAAGAAGCTCTGAATCCGCTCTATCGTCACCGATTTGGAAGCCGCTATCTCAGCCTGCCGGACAGTGCCGAAATGGAAAGAATCAAAGCACAAGCACAGCAGATCGTAGCCGATGCTTTACTTGATAGAAAATGAAAGAAATAATCGTTTAAACAGATGTATATGGGCCGATCCGAGTGAAATGGAAGGATAAAAGGCGGACTTTTTATGAAAATAAAGGCATTAGAAATTAATCAATTTGGTACTTTTGAAAATAAAGTGATTCGCTTCCCTAAGTCCTCGTTGATCATGATTTATGGAGAGAATGAAGCGGGCAAGTCCACACTGAAAAATTTCATCCTAAGTGTTTTATTTGGTTTTTCATCGAAAAATGAATGGGCACGTTGGAGTCGCGGGCATGCCGAGGATAGGCTCGGAGGTTCGGTGATTATGGAGGACAAGGACGGCGGGATATGCCGATTCGAACGCTTTTATAGCAGCAAAAATCAACCGCGGATCACGAGTGAACATGGCGAGCCGTATAGGACAGAAGAATGGCTGCAGCAAATGGACCGGCTTCTCTATGAGAACGTCTTCTGTTTTGATCTCGACGGTCTCAATGCGCTCGACAAGATTCGGCCCGCCGATTTGAATCATCTGCTCCTAGGAGCGGGGATGGTGGGGAATCAGGCGCTGGACGGACTTGAACAGAAATTGGACAGAGTCCTCGCCGATCTATTCAAAAAAGGCGGTAAAAATCCGGAGATTAATCAATTGTTTCATCAATTAGAGCGCGCAGCACGTGATTTGAAATCTTGGGAGGAAAAAATGGACGCATTTCGCCTGCTGAAAGAGAAGATAGAGGCGGGCAACCGGGAACTTGATCAGCTTGAAGTGAACAAAAAAGCGATTCGGCAGCGCTTGAACCGCTGGACAGCGTTCATTGGTTTTGTTCCGCTTTTTGAAAGCACGCAGGCATTGGAAGAAGCGATCGGCGGGATCAAGGATTATCGCTCATTCCCGGCGGATGGACTCGAACGTCATAAAGGTCTGGTTCAGGCGCTTGATGCGGCAACGGCAGAACTTACCGAATTACGGAGCCAAATGAACCAGGTCGAGGATCAACGCCTAGCGATTTCCTCTGATCCGCGCTGGCTCGCCGAAGAAGAAAAACTGAACCGCTTATTCCGTCTATCTGATGCCGATCAAGAGAATATTCGGCAGATTGAGCCCTTGAAAAAAGCGCGTCAAAGGACGGCTGAAGAATATCGGCAATTGCTTAGCCACCTTGGACCCGAGTGGATTCCAGCACGGCTTCAAAAAGCATCGATTGATTTGGAATTTCGCGGCAAGCTTCAGAATCTCCTCAGTCATCTGGCAAAAACCCGCGCAGACAGAGAGGCCTCGGAGAATGCCCTCCATCTGCAAGAAGAGCAGGTTCGGCAATTGACTGATCGCCTAGAGCAACTTCATAGGCAGAGTCGGACGGATTCGATTGATCTGCGGCAACCCAAAGAGAAGCGGAACACAAATCCTTTAACTTTTCTGCTGCTCCTCGCTTCCGGAATTTCTGCTCTCTTTTCAGGACTATTTATCAATTGGGCGGCTGCAGCTGTGCTTTTTGCATTTGGCTTCATCTGGACCGTCATACTGGCCCTATCTTCGAGGCGCCCGGCTGCTGACTCCGCAGCAGCTGATGACCGGTCGCGCAGCCAGCAGCTTCAGCAATCACTAGCCGCCGAGCAAGCGGAAATGGCTCAGGAACGGTGCAACCTATTGAAGCAGACCGTTCTTAAAAATGATAAAATGTTTCATGATGAAAGAGAGGCACTGGAAGAATGGGTTGCCGATCGTGGTTATCCGCGCGGCCAGATTGACTGGCTGGAGGAGCTTGTACGGCTGGTTATCGAAACGAAAAAGAAAAAAGACGATCTGGATGGCATGACGGGTGAACTGGCGGAGAGAGAGAAAGATCATCAACGATTTCTGAAGGGGCTTAGCGAAACAGCGCAATACCTAGACATGCCGGGTGCGGATTGCCGGATTTTAGAGAAACGGTTGGAAAAAGAAAAAGAAATGCAGAGAACGCTTCAGGATTGCGAGAGTCAGCTGATCATTTATCGGAAACAAATCCAGAGACAGAAAAAAAATCTGGAACAACTGAGGGATCAACAGGCCTCTTTGTATGAAGCATCCGGGGCCAAAGATCGATCGGATTTCGAAAATATCGCTGAGATGGTGGCGCAGCGCAGGTCCTTGCAGCAGAAACTGGAGACGCTGCGACTGGAAGTGCTTGAAAAAGCAGGGGGAAAAGCTGTTCTTGCCCGATTGCGGGAAGAATGGATCCAACAAATCTGGCAGGACTGCACCGAAGACACGTTTAATGAACAGATGATTGCGATTGAGAAAACAGAGAAGGAAACACGGGCTCTGCTTATTCAACGGGAGGCGGAATGTCGCAGTATTGAAAATAATGATTCTTATCGCGAGGTTAAGGATCGTTATGCTTCACTGCTTGCCGAACTGCAAAAAAAGGCCGAAAAATGGTCAGTCTATCAGATAGCAAGACAGGCCATACAGAAAGTGAAGGATAGATACCGGATCGAGCGAATGCCGCAGATTCTGCAAAAGGCCGGAAGTTATTTGTCGGAAATTACTTCGGGTGTCTATCGTTCGCTTGAGTTAACGGAGAATGAGGGCTTCATTGCCTGCCGTCAGGACGGCAGACGATTTTTCGCAGCAGAACTCAGCCGTGGAACTGCGGAGCAGGTGTACCTCTCGCTGCGGCTTGCTCTTGCCGATTCGTTTAGTCAGAACGGGGAGCAAATGCCGATCATCGTTGATGAAGGATTTGTTAATTTTGATGAACGGCGCATGAATCAGGTATACAGGATTCTGGCCCGGTTGGCTGAGACCCGGCAGATTATTCTGCTGACCTGTCATCAATCGGATTTTATGAAAGAACATCCGGAGACGATATTGCCCCTGTCAGCGTTGAATAAAATGGTTTTATAGGGAAATTATTCCTTTTTATAAATCAATCCGTGTCTGGGATGTGAAAAATATTAGATATCTCTCACTTGTTTCAGGCACATGGTATAATTTCAACGTAAGAAAGGTCACGGAAAATCTTGTGAAAATAAGGATGATTGATGATGAGTGAACCTGTATTTCAAATTAATCTGGTCGAAGATGAAGAAAACTTGGCTTCTTTGCTCCGAGCCTATATGGAAAAAGAGGGGTGGAAAGTCTCTGTTTTCCATACTGCTGAAGAGGCGGTCAAATACATGCACAATGGGGTACATCTCTGGATCCTGGATATCATGCTCCCGGGCATGTCCGGTTACGATTTGATCAAAAAAATCAAGGAGAATCATTCCGAACAGCCCGTTATTTTTATCTCTGCGCGTGATCAGGATTTGGACAAAATTATCGGTCTTGAGCTCGGCAGTGATGATTATCTGGCCAAGCCGTTTCTGCCTAAGGAATTGATTATTCGTGCGAAGAAATTGCTGCACCGGGTCTATGGCGGCGGGATTCACGAAAGTCTCCTGACGATCTCCAAGTATCAGATTGATGTTGTCCGACGCAAAGTGTTTGATGAAGGGGAGGGCGTCATTGATTTGACGACGAAGGAATTTGATGTCTTGCTTTTCCTCGTGGAGAATGCCAATGTGGCCAAGTCTCGCCGGGATATTTTGACCGAAGTCTGGGGTGCCGATTATGTCGGTTCAGATCGGGCAGTTGATGATGTCGTCCGGAGAATTCGGCGCAAGCTCGCTCGCCTATCCCTTGAAACGGTCTATGGATCCGGATATCGGGTTGTGGCCTGATGTTCCGATTGAAATGGACATTAACGAAACGTATCTGGCTTTCTTTTGCCTTCCTGATCTTGCTGATGGGTCTCATTATGGCTGTTGTCTACCCCTTTCTGATTAAGAGTGCACTTAGCGAAGATGCTTTTGCAACGATTGAATCCGTGCAAAGAAACGGGTATCATTATCCCAGTGACTATAGCTTCGGGGATTCGAAGGATGATGCGCTGCGCCAGCAGAATGAAAAGGCCGTCGGAAATCTGCAGGTTGATGAGAATAATCATCAAGTCTATGGGAATCCGATTGCCATGACGATCTTCCATGAGATGCTTTTGAAGGCTGGTCATCAGAAAAGCGCGTCCGGACATTATACGCTTCAATATAAAGGTGCAACTCTCTATTATGTCGTGAAACGCCTTGACGACAATACTGGAAATGGGTTTTATATTTCCTATATGTGGGACACCTATCCGAATACACTGATGCATATGCTTTGGAGACGGATGATTTTTATTTTTATGATGGTCGGTTTGCTGAGCCTGTTCATTGCTTTCTGGCTGGCCAGATACCTGAAACGTCCGCTCGATATCCTGGGCAGGCGGTTTGAAGAAATCTCGCGCATGAATTGGGAAAAGCCCTTTGAATGGAAAGGGGACGAGGAATTCGAACGCTTATCCTCGCAATTTGAGAAGATGCGTCTGAATCTGATGAATTATGATCGATCGCAGAAAATTTTCTTGCAGCAGGCTTCTCATGAATTGAAAACGCCGATTATGGTTGTTCAAAGTTATGCGCAGTCGGTTAAGGACGGCATCTTCCCGAAAGGCAATATGGAAGGCTCGATGGACGTGATCATTCATGAATCGCAGCAGATGGAAAAAAGAGTGCGAAAGCTACTTTACTTTACCCGTTTCGATTCGCTCCGCGATCAAAAATTGGCAATTGAGAAGCTTTCCTTCGATGCGCTGGCTGATCCGATTCGCCAGCGATTCGTGACGCAGCGCCCGGATATACAGATTCATGTCGAAGGTCATGAAGCGAAGCTGTGGGCGGATAAGGAACAGATGCAGATTGTTCTTGAGAATCTGGTTGAGAACGGTCTTCGCTATGCCAGACAAAATTTGTGGCTCCTTGCTGAAGAATCAGAACGGCAGACGGTGATCACGATTAGAAATGATGGCGAACCGATTCCTGATAAGGAGCGGGTAAAAATGTTTGAGCCGTTCAGAAAGGGAGAGAAGGGCCAATTTGGTCTGGGGCTCGCCATCGTGCAACGTATTATTCATCTTCATCACGGACAGATTGAGATAAAGAATTTGGAGAATGGTGTGGCTTTCATCATTCGCATTCCAGCTCGTGCGGACAAACAATTGCCGGCAGGAAATAGCAAAGGTTAATCTTGTGAAGGGAAGGATGACTTTGAAGGGGATCGCGTACTTTAAAGAAGGTGAGCGCATTCACGAATTTCTATTGATTAAGGACGTCACCAGGGGAACCGCCAGTAACGGGAAGCCCTTTCTAACAATTATTCTGCAGGATAAAACAGGGGACATTGAATCCAAATTATGGGGCAGCAGCAACGAGGATGAGAAAAATTTTATAGTCGGTGCGGTTGTTCTTGTGGAAGGCGATATTAATACCTTCAGGGGCCGCAACCAGCTGAAAATACGAAATATTCGTTTGGCTACGGAACATGATGGGGTCATAAAGGCAAATCTTGTCACGTCCGCGCCGCTGTCCGCAGAAGCGCTGAATGAAAAAATGATGCAATATCTCTTTGACATAAAAAATCCAGTGATTCAGCGTCTGACACGCGCACTTCTTAAAAAAAATCAAACCGCATTTTTTGAATATCCGGCGGCCATGAGCATTCATCATAATTTTCTTTCCGGTTTAGCTTATCACGTCTGCTGCATGCTGGATATGGCAAAAGCCGTCGTCGCACTTTATCCGGAAGTGGATAGTGATCTCTTATATGCAGGCATCATTCTCCATGACATGGGAAAGTTGAAGGAATTGTCCGGTGTGACTGCCACGACTTATACGCTTGAAGGAAATATGCTTGGACATATTTCGATTATGATCGATGAATTAGGCGAAGCAGCACGTGAACTGGGCATTGCAGACAAAGAAGAAGTGCTGCTGCTGCAGCATATGGTGCTCAGTCATCATGAGAAGCCGGAATGGGGAAGCCCGAAGGCACCGCTTTTCAAAGAGGCAGAAATTCTTCATATGCTTGACGATATGGATGCAAAGATGAATATCATGACTCGTGCAGTGCGTAAAACGCGTCCGGGAGAATTTTCTGAGCGGATATTTGCGATGGATAATCGCAGTCTATACCGTCCGACTTTTGAACAGGACGAGGACTAAGCACTTCACTTGCTCGATTGAATTGCCCGGCTACGATTCAGGATAGCCGTTTTTTTTCAGCCCGTTTTGACATACTTGTCCTCCCAGCGGCATAAGGATTAATGCAGACTCAAGGAATAGGTCAAAATCAGAATGGGGGCGTGAAGATGAAACAGGCAAAGCGCTCGCTGGTTGCCGTTGCGGTACTCTTTCTCCTTTTCATCGCACAGCAATTCGGCGTTATTGATCCAATTTTATCGAGAATGGGGAATGTGGCTTGGTGGGTGTATCTGGTCGTTGCTGGCATACTGTTCAGCGGCTATCAGGCGTTTACACTCTCGAAGGCGGATAAAGAAATTGATGATGACTGGAATGAAGAACAGGGTGACGTTTATCTGAAAAGGATGGAAGCAGAAAAAAAGAAACGCCATCAATCCAATAAATCGAAGGTCATGTAAGCGAGGCCTTCTTTTTTTGTACAAAAATAAAAAGGCAGGATTGGAATAAATTCCATCCTGCCTTTTTATTTTCTTATTGTTGAGGTGCTGCTGGTGCTACAGATGTACCGTTGAAGAGGTCCTTGAATTCACTGTCTTTAACTTTAATATTTGCTTTTTTAATTAAACTTTTCATCACAGCATCTTGTGATTTTTCTTTGCTGGCGAGATAGGCTTCTCTAACTGAAGACTTGAGAGAATTATAGTCGTCGCGTTTGCCTTCCAGTCTAATGATATGATAACCGCCGTCGCTTCTGGCATAGACAGGTGCGCTCGTTTGACCAACCTTCAGCTTCATTGCGGCATTGCTGAATGCTGCGACCATGGTGGATTGCTTGAACCAACCGAGTTCGCCGCCTTTAGCTTGTGAACCCTGATCTGTAGAATATTTTCTGGCGAGCGTTGCAAAATCCTGACCGCTCTTCAGTTTATTTTCTATTGTTTGTGCCGTTTTCTTCTGTTTGACGAGAATGTGGCGAGCTTTGAGTTCAGTCAACTGAATTTTATTCTGATTGTAATAGGCATGGAGTGCTTTGCTTGTGACATTAATGCCCGATTGCTGAGCCTTAGTCATCATCAGAGAATCTTTGATTTGCCGTCTGAAAGCACTCTTAGTCAGACTGTTGGAAGCGAGAGCTTGTTCAAATTGAGCCTCTGAAGGAAAGCTCTTCCGAACCTGATCATATCTGGAATCCACGGCTTTTTTTGAGACGTTATAATCTTTCTCAAGCAGTTTTTCGTATACAAGATTCTGAAGAATGGATTCTCCATTGGCTTTCTTCAGAGCTTTGTAGAATTCCTGTTGGGTGATATTGCCGCTTTTCGTTTGCACAACAACAGCGTTATCGCCATTATTGCCGCAAGCTGCGAGGCTGGAAAGGCCAATGACCGCGGCAAGAATAATAATTAATTTCTTCACTATGTCCACTCCTATTATAGTTTGTTCCTCTGTATTAGTGTTTCGAAGGAACCTGATTTTATCCGTCGCAAACTAAGCTTATTGCACGGATACCGTCACTGCTACTGTCAACATTGTCTATTTTACCCGAAAGCATTGGTCATTGTCGAGGATAGTCAAGAAAATACTGGAAACTTACATAGGAAGGACGCTCGTGAGACGGATCGGATCAAGTGAATGAGTTCACGAGAACTCTTTTTCCCTAATGCCTAAAATGCGCTATAATGATTAAATTCAGCGTCCCAAACATTTTCTAATCACCTCAGTTCGTTATGCAGAGTCAGAGCTTAAAGTGGGCGGCCATTCTGTTCAACGGCAGATCTCTGAGATAAGATAGAGAAATGAGGCCTTCTTTGGACAGGCGGTCGCTAATGCCGACTGATGATTAAGTATAATGGATAAAACTTAAAATTTGCTGAAAAAAGTATTAGGCTCGAGAGGAGTTAATCATTGTGAGCGAATTGAGACGATCGAAAGTGTCAAAAAAAAGGCCAAGTGTTTGGCGGGCAGCATTTTTTACCCTGCTTTTTCTTGTCGTGATTGCGCTGGCGGTTCTTGCGGCCTTTTTAACCGGTGGTTTTTCGACGAGCAAAACTTCCCCGGAGAATTTCACGAGTCAGCAAACAAGCGACGCGATTTTCACTGTACAGGCGAACAAAAAACAATTGCAGAGTATGATCAATCAGCAGATTGCCGATAACAAAGATAAACGATTGAACTATCATGTGGAAATTGGCGATCAAGTTGTATTAAAAGGAAGCTATCGTTTACTGTTTACGGGAATTCCTTTTTCACTCAGCTTCGCGCCTGAGGTCAATAATGGAGATATTATTCTCAAAGAAACCAATGTCCGGCTCGGGAATCTGAAACTGCCGGATCAGGAAGTCCTCGCGTTTCTGAAGAGCGGCACGCGTTTTCCAAAATGGGTTGTGATCCAGCCGTCAAAACGACAAGTCTATATTAATCTGACACGTGTCCAGGTTCAAAAGGGTCTCTACCTGCACGCGGAGACAATCAATCTGCCTGGAAATGACGTTTCTTTTACTGTTCATCAAAAAGCAAAATAATTGGTTTTAAGCATGATAAAATGAAAGAGAAGAAGCTCGTTTTGAGTGAGCACCGGAGAGAGTTGGATCCATTCCAATGACAATTTGGGGATATCACGCCGTATCCGAGCTGAACAGTAACTTTCTTTTAAGCTCAAAACTTATTATACGAGGAGGGTCAAATGGTGAAAACATTTGCTGAGAATCTTGAAAAATATGCAGAACTTGCGGTTACAGTGGGTGCCAATGTACAGAGGGGTCAGGATGTACTTGTCAAAGTGCCGATCGATGCCGGTGAACTTGCACGCCTAGTTGCTGAGAAAGCCTATCAGGCGGGCGCCAGGAGGGTCTATTTTAATTGGATCGATGATGCACTCGATCATCTGCGGCTGGAGCACAGTACAATTGAGGATTTGCAGGAATATCCCAAATGGAAGGCAGAATTCCTTGAAGATCTGGTGAAGAGCGGTGCGGCATGTATTGATATCCGGACAACAGGAATCGGTGTGACAGATGGGATTGATCCCCACAAGGTATCGGTGGACCAAGAGGCTTATTGGAAGGCACTCCACACCTATTACGATTACCGGATGTCTGATAAAGTCAGTTGGACGATTTTAATCTATCCATCCGTCGAATGGGCAAAAAAATTATTTCCCGGCAAGATACGGGAACTCGCGATCAAGGATCTGTGGGAAGTGATTTTCAAAATGACCCGGATTGACCGTCCGGATCCGCTTGCCGCCTGGCAGGAGCACTTAAAGACATTGGCAGAAAAAAGAGAGGTGCTTAACCGGAAAAGCTATCGAAAGCTTCATTATCAGGCACCCGGGACGGATCTTGAGATCACATTCGATTCTGCGTATCACTGGGATGGCGGCATTTCAAAGACGCAGAGGGGCATCCCCTTTGTTGCTAATCTTCCGACAGAAGAAGTGTATACGCTGCCAAAAAAAACGGGGGTTACCGGTACGGTTTCGAGTACCCGGCCGCTTATTTACGCCGGAACGCTGATTGAGAAGCTCACTTTGGAACTTCAAGATGGCCGAATCGTCAATTTTCATGCCGAGCAAGGAGAAGACGTTCTCCGCACGATTATTGAATCCGACGAAGGCTCGCATTATTTGGGTGAAGTGGCGCTTGTCGCGAATGATTCACCGATCTCCGCTTCTGGCAGGGTCTTCTACACGACACTCTATGATGAAAATGCATCCTGTCATTTAGCCATTGGCAAGGCCTATCCGACCTGTCTCGATAACGGAGACAAGATGTCCGAACAGGAATTGAAGGCTCATGGTGCGAATGACAGCCTTGTTCATGTTGATTTCATGATCGGATCAGAAGAGATGGATATCGACGGCCAGACAGAAGATGGCAATTGGGAGCCTGTATTTCGCAAGGGATTATGGGCCTTTTAAAGCTGGGGGATGCTGAAATCATAAAAAAATACGGGAGACTGAACCTTTATCAGGGGTCCGGTCTACCCGTATTTTTTCTCATTTCTGCAATCAAAGTGAGGGCGGTGTTTGTTCCTCGCCAGGTTTCTTTTCGGGAGTTTCGTCAGTCATTTTATTGCTCAGTTTTTCTTTTGCTGCCTCAAGCTGGACCACATTATTTTTTATGCGCGTGAGATAAGGCTGGATATCCTCTTTCCAGTCTTTAAGCAGGTTGCCAATGTCGGAGACTGTGGATTTAAGTACTGGGACACTGTCTTCTTTTAATGCCAGAACCCGATCTTTAACAGAGGTCAAGTTTGTTGCAGCCTCCTTTAACGGTTGCTGGAAGGAAGTCGCTTTTTCTTTAAGATCGTTGCGTACCTCTTCGCCTTTTTTAGGCGTGGTCAGCAGGACAGCAGCACCGCCGATGACACCGCCGATAATCGCACCAAAAGTATATGAAAAAAACTTTCCCATAACCTTCACCTCAGTTTTTAAATTTGGTTCAACTAAGTTTATTATACCCTATAGATTAGGGTTTATCACTTATAAAGCGTAAGAAAACCAGACGGTGCTTTCAGACAGGATTTCGAAAAAAATGAAAAAACCTCCGCATGGATCGGAGGCTTTTTCATTTTTGTTTTTAACTTTTAAATTCTCAATTTAAATCAATGAGAAACAGGTGTCGTTGCGATTTTTATGAACCCGGCACGTTCGCCAATCTTGGCAACGAGCGGATACAGTATCGCGAACAATACCGTATTGACAACAGCGGTTGGGAGAACCATGCCAACAAACATGGCCGCAAAAGCGCCTATTGTCAGATTCGTAATGATAATTGCGGAAATCAGAAAGACCGTGCCGCTCAGAATCGTGCCTATTGCAGCAAGAATCACACCGAGAATATATTTTCCTTTTCTTGAATAGGAACGTGAAATCAATGAAAAAGCCGTAAATACGATTGTCGAGGTCACAACTTTGTCGATGATGTTCGGGAAAAAGCCGCCGGGCAACGATGTCGTCAATCCGGCAAGAATACCTGCAACCAGTCCGATAATGAAAAAGCTCCTTCGATCCGCGAAAAAGAAAAGGGCGAGAAACAGCATAATCAGAGACAAATCGGATTTCATCCCCAAAATCATTCCAGGGAACACGGCGTGCAGAACAGTACCTATGGCTAAAAACATAGCGACAATAATAAGATTTCTAAGCTTCATGACTACTCTCTCCTCAATCTATCCTCTTTTTCCTCCGGCAGTGCCCTGACGACCTGCTGCGAGGTTTATAAACACTATACGCTCATATTTGAAAAAATACAAACGATATATTTATACTTTTGTCAAACAGAAGTTCACAGGAGTCTGGCCGCAAGCGATCACAGTTCTCTTTTTTTACAAGACGATATTCTTGGCAATATCTGCAGCTAGGGCGAGCCGTGCTTCATTTGAATAAGCGTCTGTGTGTGTTTGAAAGCCGAAAGTAAAGCTGTCCTCTTTGCCATAACGTGGAATCAGATGAATATGGTAATGAAAGACACTCTGTCCGGCAAGGACACTGTTATTATTTAAAATATTCATACCGACTGGATGGAAGGCTTTTTGGATCGCTGAAGCAATGATCGGAACACGGCGAAAAATTTGGGAAGCGGTCTCCGGATCGAGATCAAATATATCTTTCTTATGCTTCTTCGGGATAATCAGTGTATGCCCCTTTGTGACCTGGCCCAAATCAAGGAAGGCATAAACAGCTTCATCTTCATATACCTTCGCGCTGGGAATTTCCCCATGAATAATTTTGCAGAAAATGCAATCTGTTTCTTCCGGCATGAAAATCTTCCTCTCTGCTCATTCATTATTATTTATCAATAGATACGGTAAGATGTTTCTATTTTATCACAATTTTCTTGCTCTCAAATAATTGTTTCGTAACCCGTTCATCTCTTTCTTGTTCTCTACTCGCGTGTTCAGTAAAATAGATAAGGGGTATTCAACGATTGATTTTGCCGTGTATGCCAGAATAGAAGCTGTCGCAAAAACATTGGAGAGAGTAGGATGGAAACGATGCTTATTTATTTGTTCGCCCTTCTTGGATTGACGCTGAATCCGCTGATTTGGATTAAGTATCGAAAAAGCAGATTTTTCTTGACGATGCAAGCTGTCCGCTTGGTAGCAGGACTTCTGATTATTTTTATACTCACCTATTTTGGCCTCATTGACCAAAACTGGCAATCGCTGCTCAGCTACGGATCGCTTTTTGTCGGTATTTTTCTGATGCTTGATTTTTTATTTATCCGGGGCAAACGTCTTGCAGTGACCCCTCTGGTGGGGGTCCTGTTTCTGCTCTTCTTCTGCTTCCTGCATTTTATCTATCCGGTTACGCAGACTCAGGCAAAATACCGTTATATCGCGCAGCACACGACGATCGTGGCTAAGGAAAAAGAATCGATGGATGAACAGCATATTCCTGTTGTCCCTGAGCCGTATGCCCGTTACAAGAGTGAAAAGCTTCTCGGTGAAATCGCTCATGTCTCTTACTATGAGCTGGGCCACACGTCTCTGCAGAAAATAGATGGCTCCCTTTACTGGGTTACCCCGATCGAATACAGCGGCTTTTTTCAATGGCTGAAAAGTCGATCGGTGCCAGGATATATTAGAATGAGCGCTGAAGACGAGAATGCCGGTGCAACACTTATTCATACGAAAATGAAGTATGTGCCTTCGGCTTACTTCAACGATAATCTGAAACGCCATGCGCGCTTTTTCGGGCAATCTCCTGTTTTGTTTTCGGCAAGTTTCGAGCCGGATGATTCGGGCAAACCCTATTATGTGATTCCCTATGGCTACTATGAAAAATTAAGACAGATTCCGGATATAAAGGGTGTGTTTCTTGTCGATCCTAAAAGCGGGGCGGTCAGACGCTATTCGGTAAACGAGGTCCCGGCCTTCGTCGATCAGGTGATACCTTCATCGGTTGCCGAGATGTGGAATCAGTGGTACGGTGAAAATGTTCACGGTTTCTGGAATAAATTATTTTCAAAGGAAGATATAAAAAAACCGACGGCATGGTCACAGTCCGATGAGGTCAACGGGGTATTCGATCGGAAGCTGCATTTAAATTGGTTTACCGATTTTACGCGGCCGAAATCGGGTAGCGGCGCGATGGTTGGTTACTCGATGCTGAATACGCGTACCGGCAGAATGTTCTATTATTCCGGAGCGAACGGGCTGCTGAACGGGAAATCGGCGATGAATATCGCTGAGAAAACCTTTAAACAAAATCATTATGACGCAGGCATACCGACACTCTACACCATATATGGACAGGAAACCTGGGTCGTACCGCTGATGGATACCAATGATGTGCTGCGTGAAATGATGCTCGTGAATGCAAAAAATGAAAATGTGTACAGTGCGGAGACGGACAAACAAACCCTGTTTGACAATTATAAATATATTTTGGCGACTAAAATGACTGATGATACGACTGTACCTACCGCACGTGCCCATCTAAAGCGTATCAGCGGGACGGTGGCCAAGATCTATAAATATCAAGACAATGACACGCATCAGACGATGATCGAATTTATGCTTCAGGGCAATAAACGGATCTTTACGGTTTCTTCTGATCAAAATCCCTATGCCGTTTTTCTGGAAAACGGGGATACGGTATCGGCGTCTTATCACGATACTTCCGAAATTGTAACGGTTGTGCAAAAGCTGCAGACCACGCAGCCGCCGGCCCAAAAGAAGCAGAAATAAGAAGGTATTTTAATGCAAAGTCGAGTCAGACAAGGATAGGCGGGGAGTAAGCAATGACAACGATTCTAAAAGTCAATCATTTAAGCGGTGGTTACTCGAGGCAGCGCCCAGTGCTCCATGATCTAAGCTTTGAGATGAACCCTGGCGAGCTGGTCGGTCTTGTTGGGCTGAACGGCGCCGGAAAGAGTACGACGATTAAGCATATTCTGGGACTTCTTGATCCATTTTCTGGAGAAATTCGTCTGGATGGTCGGACGATGAAGGAGGATCTGCTGGCCTACCGGCAGCAGATCGCTTATGTGCCGGAACTGCCGGAGCTCTATGATCAGATGACCCTTGAGGAGCATCTTCAGTTGACCGCGATGGCCTATCATCTGGACCATCAAGTCTTTGAGCAGCGCAGCAGACATCTGCTTGAGCTCTTTCATATGGGGAAGCGTCTGCACTGGTTTCCAACGCATTTTTCAAAGGGGATGCGGCAAAAGGTAATGATTATGTGTGCTTTTCTGGCGCGCCCGGCACTGTATATTGTCGATGAGCCGTTTGTTGGACTGGATCCAATCGGTATCCAGTCGCTTCTTGACTTAATGGTCGAGATGAAAAAAGAGGGAGCGGCGATTCTGATGTCGACACATATCCTCTCCACAGCGGAGCAATATTGTGATAAATTCATTATTCTTCATGAAGGGAAAATAGCGATTCAGGGAACCCTGCAAAAAATCCGCAAGGAATATGGTGATCCGAAGGCCTCTCTCCAGGACATCTATTTGTCTGTGGCAAGGGGTGAGACGGCGTGGCTCGGATGAATGAACTCTGGGGAAGACGATGTTCGGAAAATTTTGGCAAGCAGCTGCGCTACTGGAATCTGATCGGTAAAAACAGCGGCTTGATGTTTTTTGTCTATGCGATGATTTTGGCTGGCGGCTTTTATTATAAAAAATGGCTGGACAGCCTTCCGCCTCACTTTCCAGCAGGCCTTCTGCTGACGCTTCTGTTTACATTTCTGGTTGTTCAATCGCCGATTCGCACATTTCTTCAGCGAGCAGATCTTGTTTTCTTGCTGCCAGCAGAGACGGAGCTGAAAAGTTATTTTAGAAAAAGCTGTATTTACAGCTTTTTCATGCAGAGTCTGGTTCTACTTGTGTTTCTAATCATTGGCGCGCCGCTTTATTTCCATTCAGGCGCAAGCCATTATCTTTTTGCGTCACTCGCTGTCTTTGTGGTTAAAGCGTGGAACGTGGATGGGTACTGGGCACAGCAGCGTATTCCGGATGCACTGCCGCTGACCCTTCTTCGCACGGCTTTATCTTTTCTTTTCTTGTTTTCAGTATTTGAACGCGTCTCCTTGCTCGTACCGGCGGTTAGTCTGCTCGTTCTGCTCTTTTGCACAGTCGTGCTGTTCCATAGGCAGGCTGCGGCGGGTTTGATGAATTGGGCTCGTGTCATTGAAATGGATGAACGACAGGCGATGAAATTTCTGCGCTTTGCTAATCTATTCACAGACGTTCCGCAATTGCGCCGCCGTATCCGTGCCAGAAAATGGCTAACGCGTTTCTTCCCGATCAATCATTTCGAACCACAGGAAGTCTATCGTCAGCTTTTTATTAAAACATTCATTCGATCGGACGATTATCTGGGAATGTATAGCCGGTTGACACTCATCGGTGGACTGGTAGGGTATGCTGCCCATTTCGGTTATTTCACGGTATTTATTGTCGTTTCTGCCCTCTATTTGACCGGCATTCAGATTCTGCCGATGTGGCATCAATCTTTCCCGCAGGCACTTGAAGGAATGTACCCCATTCCCCGGTTAATTAAGAAGAAGGCTTTTATTCGTTTGGCTTTCTTACTATTGGCTGCCGAGGATTTACTGATTAGTGCAGCTTGCGCGCTGCGCGATTATAATCTGCTCGCTTTCCTGCTCTTTTTGGTTTCAGGAGCGCTTGTGGATTATCTGTTCACCTATGGATATATGGCGCGTAAGCTAAGCAAAACTGCCGATCGATAAAAAAGCCGCTGCAGGAGAGTTTAAATCCTTCTGCAGCGGCTTTTTGATTTAAAAATCTTGCGGAAAATCAGGCGAAAACGGAATCCTTCAATGTCTTAGACAATTTTTCCAAATGTCCTTGCTCATCCGAAATCATATCTTCGAGCTTGACAACCAGTTCGATCATACCCAATTCCTGAGCCTGACTGCGGCGTTCTTTGTAATTCGCCAAAGTCTGAGCTTCTGCTCTCTTGGCTTCTTCAAGCATTTCTTTGGCTGAGGTGACTTTTTTAACCGGAGCCGGTACGGTGACCGGTTCTCCGCCAAGATTTGCTACTTTTTCAGACAAATAAGCGGCATGTCCTAATTCATCCGGGATTTCAGCCTCAAAGAACGGTTTGAGGATTTGGTAATTAAGTCCAGATACGGTTGTTGCATAATAGGTGTACTGGATAACTGCTGAATATTCACCGGCGAGATCAGCATTCAGTCCTTCAATTAATCCTTGCACTTTTTGATCCACAAGAAACACTCCCTCAAATAAAATTTGTCGATAGTAGACTACCCTTCCATTATCTATAATAAACCACCTATCGCTTTGCCAGAGGAATAAAAGTTGTTGTTCACGTATTCTTAACATTATGGTGGACAGAATGCGAGGGCTAGGACTTGAGACGGAGCAAAATCCGGCTCTGGGTCTCTAGAAAAGAATGTTCGGACTCTGTATAGTAGAATTATAGAAAGCAGGAATGTCTTTAAATTCCACAGAGGTAACGAATTTGACGGTCGATTTGATCGAAGGATAGGAAGGGACTGAACCTTATTATGTCTGCAGGTAAAATAGGCGCGGCGATTGCCTTCATATTTATCGGCTGTTATTGGCTACTTGAAAGTCTCCATATTATTTCCCCGGGAATGATGTCGCTATTTGACGACTATTTGCCCGTTCTTGTTCTGATTTTCGGTATTTGTTTAATTCTTTTTCCGTTATTCAGCAGGCAGCATCCGCATTATTTCCTGGGCTTGCTGCTTCTGGCGTACGGAGGACTTCTTCTTGCCGGACAGCACCACGCGCTTGATTTTCACTGGCAGGATTTTTGGAAGTTATGGCCTTTTCTCATTATCTACTTTGGGCTGTCGCTTTTATTCGGTCATACGGCCTTCTCATTTTCACCTGACGGTCATCGGCATCATGCCTCACGACACCATGCCGATCAGCGATATGGGCGCATCTTTGATAGGGATATAGGTGCAGATGAAAATAGAAAAGAAAGACCGGACTTTATCCGCGACGCCTCCTATCATGAAGAAAATTGGACCGCGCATCCGATTCATGAGCGTGTACGGATTGGCGATTATAATTTTGATTTCACAAAAGCTTTTATTCCTGATGAGACGATACCGATTCACTTATCTGGCTGGGTAGGCAATATAAAAATTACGATGCCGGATGATCTGGATTTTCGGGTAAATTTGAAGGCGAAAGTCGGTGACTCGAAGATAGGAAAAGATTCACAAAGCGGAGTTCTGCGGAATATCACTTATCAGACAGCCAACTACAATGAATCCAGCAGGCGTATTGATTTCAACTTTGATTTTCAAGTCATTGATTTAAGAATTAGTAAGGTGTGACTATGCAGAACTATCGGATTCGCACCATAAAAATTCAATTGTTGGCCGGTTGTCTCTCTTCACTCGCCTTGTTCATTTTTCTGCAAATTTTATTTGCCTCCTATTCTTTGCCCAATTCATGGGGGCTGAGCTGCATCATTGCCTTTAGTGCATTCCTTTTGCAGCTGATTATAGAGACAGGGTTACTGACAAAAGAATATCGAGTGACAAAAGACAAACTGGATACAATTGATGTGTTTATCAAGACCTTGTCCTCCGGTAAATTATCGGCACGGCTGATGGTGAATGAAGACGGGACACTGAAGCAAATGGAATTGTCGCTCAATGAGCTGGCTGATCGTTTGGAAACACAGGTGAAGTCACTGCAGCGCTTAGTCGATGAAAATACTGAAATGTCCGTCAGAGTCAAAAATGAAGCGGTAACGGAAGAACGGCAGCGTCTGGCAAGAGATCTTCACGACGCAGTCAGCCAGCAGCTCTTTGCGCTTTCGATGCTGGCTTCTGCCGCGGAACGATCCATTCGGACAAATCCGGATCAGGCGGCTGAAAATATAGCTGATGTCTCCGATATTGCGCGTAAAGCGCAGGGGGAGATGCGCGCGTTGCTGCTGCATCTGAGGCCCGTACGCCTGAATGATGAATCACTTGACGACGGACTTCGTCATTTAATTCAGGAAATGGACGGGAAAACGCCGATTCATTTTGAAGCAGATATTCATTCTGTGGGCGGCCTGTCCAAGGGAGTCGAAAATCATCTGTTCCGACTAAGTCAGGAAGCCTTGTCCAATGCGCTTCGCCATTCAGAGGCAACACGTGTTAAAATATCGCTGACTGAAAAAGATCAGGCCGTTGTACTCAGTATTTTTGATAATGGCTGTGGATTCGATCCGAAAGTCGATAAAATTGCTTCCTACGGACTGAAAACGATGCGGGAACGGGCGGAAGAGATCGGCGGCCATTTTTTATTAACGACGCATAAGGGTGATGGAACATCGATTCACATTCGCGTTCCCATTCAGAGGAGGGAAGCAGATTGAAGATTAGAGTAATGATTGTCGATGATCATGACATGGTCAGAAAAGGATTAAAGGCTTATTTATCCGGTGAAGAGAATATCGAAGTCGTTGGAGAGGCGTCCAGCGGCAATGAAGCGATTGCTTTCTGCAAGACGGTTGATCCGGAGGTCATCTTAATGGACTTGATTATGGATGACGGTAATGGGATTGAGGCGACGCGAGCTATTCTTTCGGAAAATCCGAGATTGAAGATTATCATCCTGACGAGTTATTATGACGATCAGCAGGTCTTCCCAGCCATCGAAGCTGGGGCGATGAGCTATCTGCTTAAAACGGCTTCTGCCGAGGAGATCATTCAGTCGATCGTCAAGGCACATCGCGGCAAGAATGTCATCGACGGCAAGGTGGCGCAGAAACTGGTGGCCGGCCTGCATCGGGGGCCTCGTCTTGATGAACAGCTCACATCAAGAGAACGCGAGGTGCTGCGATTGATTGCTGAAGGTAAAAGCAATGCTCAGATTGCCGAAGATTTATTTATCGGCATTAAAACGGTAAAAACACATGTCAGCAGTATATTCAGCAAGCTAGAAGTCACTGATCGGACGCAGGCGGCTGTCTACGCCTATCGAAATCATCTCTTTGATGGTGATGCTTATCAAAAACATCTCTTTGATGGGGGCCGTGATCAAGAGAGATGAAGCCTGATCGCGCTGTCTACTTAAAAATTCGGTCGGCCTTCTTTTAGGTGTACCCATTCAGGAATCTTCTTTTCATCTCCTTCAAGGCTTACTGAATAAAACTTGACACGTACCTGTATTTGAAATTATTGAATTTTGGAGAAACTGAACGTATAATGAATGTATGAAGAGAGCAAAATAATACCGCCAATGTGCAACCATTGACGGCTAGACAACAAAACTGCATTTGCAGATTCACACTCAACATAATGAAAATAATCCGTCTCGTGTGTGGGAACAAACTCGGCGGATTATTTTTTGTCTTTATTTGACAGTATGGCGGCGATGCTTACGACAACTGATAGCGCTGATATGAATAAACCAACTGAGTTGATTGCAAGCATGATTGCTTCGAATACTGTCATTTTATCACCCCCTCGCCTTAGAGAGCGAGAGTGTGAATCCGCCGATACCCTTTTGTGCCTATCATCTATTATACTACGAATAGGCGGGCACGCTATATCCTGTATTTGGTTGACTTTGACAGTTTCCTTGTTTCAAAGTATAATAATGCTAACAAGTCAATCACTCTCTGAAGGGGAGTAGCCGAAAGAGAAATGTCGTCATTACGGGAGAATTCCCCGGCATTCTCTGGCAGTGTCAGCTGCCAGGCGAGACCTTTGCCTCGAACGGATGAAAAGGCAAAGGTTTTTAAGATCACAGCCTTTCCACCGTTTGTGGAGGGGCTGTTTTTCTTGGGTACCCTAATCCAAATGGAGGATGATATCATGGAATTTTTTTCAGCGGAATTTTTCACCTCTCTGCTTTTGATTATCGGTATTGATCTTGTTCTGGCAGGCGACAACGCCATTGTTATTGCACTTGCAGCGGCAAAGCTTGAGAAAAAGCAGCAGAAAAAGGCCATTATTTTTGGAACAGTGGGTGCGATTGCCATCCGCACAGTGGCCACATTAATTGTTGTCTGGCTGCTGAAAGTTCCGGGGCTGCATCTGATTGGCGGCCTGCTGCTCGTATGGATTGCGTTCAATCTGTTGCGGGATCATGGGAAGGATAAAAAGATAGCGGCTAAGTCAAGCCTTGGTGCTGCAGTGGGAACGATCATTGTAGCTGATGCACTGATGGGGCTGGACAATGTTCTGGCGATTGGCGGAGCCGCTTCAGGCCACTATCTGCTAGTTATCCTCGGCCTGCTAATCAGCATACCTCTCGTCATGGGCGGCAGTGCCCTTTTCCTTGGACTGGTGGAACGTTTTCGTTGGGTCACCGATTTGGGCGCAGCGATTCTGGCTTTTACTGCGGGGAAAATGATTTTTACAGAATCTTTTATGCATGAGGCAATTGCCGGATTCGGTTGGGCGAAATGGCTGATCATCCTCTTGATTATCGCCGGTGTGCTCTATTTCGGTAGAATGGGGCAGCAGCGATCGCGTTCGAAGAAGAGAATGAAGGCCGAGGATTCGAAGATTGTCTAACGCTAATAGGGAAGAAGAGTATATTTAAAAAAGAAGGAGGCTGCCTCATTCATGGAAATATTTACACTCGCTTTTTGGTCCTCATTCGTCGTCATTATTGGCATTGACCTCTTTCTTGCCGGCGATAATGCCATTGTCATCGCTCTCGCTGCCGGACGATTGCCGCGGGGGCAGCGCACAAGAGCGGTCTTGTATGGAACAGTCGGGGCAGTGATTATCCGCATTCTCTGTACCGTCTCGGTTGTTTATTTATTAATGATACCGGGACTGCATTTTGCCGGCGGCGCTATGCTGGTTTGGATAGCCTATAAACTATTAATTCCAGCAAAGAAGAGCAGCAAGAAGATTGAAGCAGCACCCAGTATTTGGGCTGCCGTCCGCACCATTATTATTGCTGATGCGTTGATGAGTCTTGATAATATGCTGGCCGTCGCAGGGGCTGCTCAGAATGATCCTCTTCTGGTCATCCTTGGCCTCCTTGTCAGTGTTCCGTTATTGATGGGTGGCAGTGCGGTTATCATGAGGCTCATTGATCGCTATCAATGGCTTATTTATCTGGGGTCGGCAATTCTGGCAATGACTGCAGGAAGAATGTTGTTTGCTGAACCTTTCGTCCGTCATTTTTTTGGAGCCCTTGTCAATTGGGTAGAGTGGCCTGTTGTCCTGGTTATCATCGCTGCCGTTCTATTCCTTGGTCATTTGCAGGCCCATAAATCAAACATGCAGCACAAACAAAATCAGGCTGTCTAACCGGAAGCATTCAAAGAAGAGGGGCAGGGGATCATTTTTCCTGCTCCCTTTTTATTTCTTCGTTTAGCTTGAAGAAGTAGTCGTTCACGAATTGATAAAACTGTTTAACGATTGGTGAATGGTAATGATCCTGATTCCAAGCCAGATTAATGGTTCGGAAACAATGCGGACGGGTAATCTTAAGCGGGACAATCGATGTATCTTTTACCGTTTGAAGCGTTAGAGAGGAGAAAAAGGCGATGCCCAGGCCTTCCCGCACGAGTCCGCGTATCGAGATTGAATCATCGACTTCAAAGGCAATGTCCGGCTGAAAACCGGCCATTCGGCAATAGATATCGGTTGTTTCACGAAAAGCACCGTCCGCTTTTAGAATAAAGGGTTCATGGGCGACATCCCGCAATTCAACTTGCTTCCGGTTCGCCAGAGGATGGGAACGCGGGACAACGAGATAAATTTCATCATTAAGAAGTAAGACGCGATTGAATAAATTATTCTCTGTGCGCCGGTAAGGGGAAATACACAAATCAATATCGCCGTTTTCAAGCTGCTGGCTAACGAGCTGCCGAGAAATCTGTTTGACACGGAAGCGCACAAAAGGATGGTCCTTGCGAAAACTGCTGAGCAGATCTGGAATGAGCGGTGTCCGCATGACGGCGAGCGAAATCGAGTCTTCTTTAACATTTGCCAAATCACTGACCTGCTGTTTGGCCTCCTGCAGCAGCGAAAAGGCCGCTTCTGTTTTATCGAGAAAAATTTTTCCATAGCGATTAAGCTTAATTCGGCGCCCCTTGCGTTCAAAGAGAGGCACGCCGACCTCCTCCTCAAGCCGTTTAATCGTTTGGCTGAGCGATGGCTGAGCGATAGACAGGACCTTGGCTGCCCGAGTCATGTGTTCCAAATGGGCGACCGTCTGGAAATATTTCAACTGTAAAAGTTCCATAAAAATCGCTTCCTTTGCTGGCAGAATGTTCGTGCTTAAAGCTTCAGGATGATTCATAGCTTCTATGCTATCTTTTTATAATAATATATATATTTGTTTTAATAAGCAATGACTACTATGATTGGGATTGAAGAAAAAATGCGCCGTTCCTTCGCAGGCGCATTTTCTATCGTCTTCATGGCGAACGGAATGAAAGGATTCCCAATTATCAAATCAGTGATGAAATGACTATTTCAAAATAAAAGGCAGGCTTTATTTGTGGCACTACCGTTATGGAAAAAGAATCTTTACGTTTGTTGGTTTGGCGCTTTCGCCACTGCGGCGGGAATGAGCCAAATCATTCCGTTTCTACCGCTCTACATTGAGCATCTGGGCATTCGCAATACAGCAGACGTGGAAATGTGGTCCGGACTTATTTTTGGAGCAACCTTTCTGGTCTCAGCAGTCGTCTCTCCACTCTGGGGAAAATTGGCGGATAAATATGGGCGTCGGCCGATGCTGCTTCGCGCGAGTCTGGGTATGTGTCTTGTGGTTTTCTGCATGGCTTTCGCTCAGAATGTCTACGAGCTGCTCGCGCTTCGCCTGATTATGGGCGTCGTTTCCGGATTTATTCCCGCGTCAATTATTCTCGTCGCGACGCAGACCCCCAAAGAGCATTCCGGATGGGCTCTGGGCATGCTATCGACCGGCGGTGTTGCCGGAACATTAATCGGACCGCTGCTTGGCGGATTTTTATCTGAATTGATGGGCATGCGGCTCGTATTTATCGATACGAGTGTGATGCTCGGTCTTGCTTTTGTCGCATCTTTTTTCTTCATTAATGAAAAATTTGCGGTGCGAACAGAGAAGCAGCCGACCTTTAGAGAAGTTATTAATATGACTCCGCATGTCGGGATGATCCTAGCGATGTTCCTGACGACTTTCATGGTTCAACTGGCCAATATGTCGATTCAGCCGATTATTACCGTCTACGTGACACTGCTCGCTCCTCATTCAACGAATATGGCCTTGATTTCCGGCATTGTTATTGCGGCTTCAGGGCTGGCAAGTGTTATCGCTGCCCCTTACCTTGGACAGCTTTCCGATCGCATCGGACCGCGTCGTGTTCTCGTATTTGCACTTATCTTTACCGGTATTCTTTTCATTCCGCAGGCCTTTGTGACGAATCCCTGGCAGCTGACTGTGCTACGGTTTATTTTGGGGCTGGCAACGGCAGGAATTCTACCTTCAATTAATACGATTGTCAAGAAAATGGCACCGGATAAAATCACTGGCAGGCTTTTTGGTTATAATCAGTCGGCGCAATTTATCGGTACACTTGGCGGATCACTGATGGGTGCTCATCTGGCAGCAGCTTACGGCATTAAATATGTGTTCTTTACCACGAGCCTGTTGCTGATTCTCAACGCCGGCTGGGTTCTCTTTTCCGAACATGCGGCAAAGAAACGGGATCGTAAGGTCGAAGTCCTTTCTCATAGTTTCAGATAAGCAAAAAAGAGTTGTTTTGCGATGCGAACTCGCAGAACAGCTCTTTTTAGGAAGAGAAGAAGAAAAATCAGTGAATATTTCTTTTTTTGAAGCGTCCTCCCTTAACATCATGAATATCGCTGATTGCCAGAAAAGCCTGTTTATCGATCGAATCGACGATATTTTTGACCTTGGCTTCTTCCAGTCTGCTGATGACCGTGAAGATGACGTTCTTATTATCTCCTGTATAAGCCCCTTCGCCATTCAGAAAAGTGACGCCGCGGCCAAGCCGGTCATTCAGCGCGTCACCGATTTCCTGATGCTCATCACTGATAATCCATACAGCCTTCGATGAATCCAGTCCCTCACTGGTAATATCAATCATTTTATAGGCGATGAAGTAGGCAATCAGTGAATACATGGCTGAATTCCAATTAAAGACGAATCCGGCCGAGGCAAGGATAAAGATATTGATAAACAGAACGACCTCACCCACTGAAAAGGGTGTTTTTTCATTAAAAAGGACGGCGAGAATTTCAGTTCCGTCTGATGATCCGCCATTTCGGACGACAAGGCCGACACCGATGCCCATGATGATTCCGCCGAACACCGCAGCAAGCAACGGATCACTGGTAAACCGGTGCACTGGGCCGAAAAGTGTCGTCAGGAAAGAAAGCAATACGACCGCTCCGGCAGAGGTCACGGTGAAAGTTTTACCCATTTCCTTGTAGCCAATGACGAAGAAGGGACTGTTGATCACAATCAGAAAAATACCAATTGGCCAACCGGAAAGATGGGCGGCCATGATCGACAGGCCGACGACGCCGCCGTCAATGATGCTGTTCGGGACAAGAAAAATTTCCAGTGCAACAGCCTCAAGGGTTACTCCAATGACGATCATCAAAATCCTAAAAGCGAATTGCGAATACGTCAATCCTGAATGCTTTTTCTTTACAGCATTCATGCTGTTCTTGATGTTGTCATTAATCTCCATATAAAATTTACAACCAGCCTTTCCCAATGAATCCTTATTTTATTCTTTTAGATTACTCCTGTAAAAAGAGAAACCTGGAAGACTTCTGGAAGGGGGTTTTCAAACGATTCGCTCGATGAATACCATCCTTGAAGAGGAGCATTATCTTGAAATCTGCTCGCGAGTCGGGGGAGCCATAAATTCCATGCTAGAATGATGGGTGATGTTTTGCGCTAAAATGCGGTCAATGTCCTGAAGTGTCTCTGAATCCAGATGGAATCCGTCAATGTCTTTGACGGCCGTGATTTGATCGGGCTGGCGTGCTCCCCACAAAGCGATACCATTCTCCGTTTGGTCAAGGACCCAGCGAACGGCGAGTGCAAGGACAGATTTGCCGAAGCGTTCCTTGGCCAGAGCTGCTAATTCATTGACAGCATTCAAATAATGGTCGAGATTAGGAGCCTGAAATTTCGGGTCAGACAGGCGCAGGTCATCGCCGGAAAATTTGCGATCGGCCGTCATTTTCCCGCTCAGCAGGCCACGACACAGACTGCCGTAGCAGAGCGCTGTCAAATGGTGCTTCTTTGTATAGGGCAATACATCCTGTTCAATTTCACGTTCGAACAAATTGTAGGGCGGCTGAACCGTATGAAGAGGAGCGACAGAGCGGAAGGCTTCCATTTGCTTCGTTGTGAAATTACTGACGCCGATTGCCCGAATTTTGCCCGCTTGATAAAGTGATCTAAGCGCTTCAGCAGTTTCTTCGATTGGAACGAGCGGATCCGGCCAGTGAACTTGGTAAATATCGATATAATCGGTTTGCAGCCGCTGCAGCGAGTCATCGATTTCTTTCATAATTCGTTCCTTTGATCCGTTTCGAAAAACATCCGTACCCACCCAGTCCATGCAGACCTTCGTCGCCAGTGTGATATCTTCGCGATGACCGTAACTCTTTATTGCCTGGCCGACGATGGTTTCTGAATGGCCTTGCCCATAGGCGGGTGCTGTGTCAATTGTTGTGATGCCATTGTCCAAGGCTTGATGAATGGTTCGGATCGATTCCTCGTCATCGGAGCCACCCCACATCCATCCTCCGATCGCCCATGTCCCCAGCGCGATTCGAGACGGATGAAGTGCTGTTCCTGCGATTGATGTTGTTTCCAAAAAGATCGCCTCATTTTTTATGTCTTATGTTTATTATAAGTAAAAAATCAGGTGAAAATCAAAACATAGCCATTTACGGACTGCTTGAGATGCTCGCGTATGCAAAAAATGCTAAGATGAACGAGAGATTTATGACGGTCCTGTTTAATGGCAGTCCGTCAATTGGGAGGTAATTGTTGTGGTCCATTTGGTTTGTTTCGGTGACAGTTTGACGGCTGGTTGGGACGGACAGAAAGAAACACCGCGTCTGACCTGCAGATTGGAGAAAGGGCTGGGGCTTTCGGTTCGGAATGCCGGTGTGCCCGGCGAGACGACAAGGCAGGCGCTGAAACGTCTTGTCCCGGATGTTCTCAGTCAGCGGGCGCCCTTCGTTACGGTTTTATTCGGTTCCAATGATGCCTCTTTTCATAAAGGGATTCCAATCGATGAGTTTACAGATAATTTAAGAAAAATCTGCGGAACGATAAACGAAACTCATCTTCTTCTGCTCACACCGCCCCCGGTCATTGAATCGCGCCAGATCGGAAAAAGAACCAATGCCAGAATTGATCACTATGTTTCAGCGATTGACGCGGTTGCCCGTGCCTTGTCTATCGACTTGGCCGATTTTCATCAGCTGATGCTGGAACAAAAAGATTATTCGGCTTGTTTGCTGCCGGACGGTCTGCATCTGTCAGATAAGGGCTATGATTTACTGGCTGGACTGATTATCCGTCATTTGAAGCCACTCATTAGCATAAATAAAAATCGTGAGACCTCTAAAGATATCTCCGACGAAAGGGGATGAGTGAAGGCTGTTGAGGAAGGACTCTTTGTTTGTTCCGATCATTCATTCACTAAAAACCGTTCTTTATTTTCTCAATAGAATATGCACCTTCATCATGTAGCTATGATTTCGTCAGCACTAGCAAAGGACGGAAAAATACGACAAACCAATAACCTTAAGGAAATGATGAATAATTTGCAAACAAATAATGGCTTTATACTCATTCCGTTAGAAAAAACAATTAAGTGGAAGAATAGAGAGATAAATCTATTGGATATAGACGTTTCAGTCACAAAAATTGGCCAAGATATTGATAGTATATTTACCTTGGGAATTGACATCGCTAATAATAGACTTGTTATCCCCGAAGAATTGGTAGAATATGTTGATGGAATTGTAGGTCGAAACAAGAGGACGTTCTTTTTTACGCGAAAGTCTTTTAGAAACGGAATTATCAATGGTGCCCAAAAATGGCTAGGCGAGTGATTCTTACATGGGGCTTTGATATCACCATAATGTAAATCGCTCAAAATTTTGTTCATGCTTTCATCCACTACCCTGCTTTACAAAATTCGACTTTCAGGTACAAAAGAAACCTCTGTTCATTCAGTGCAGAGGTTTTGGGATATTATCTTTTTTTCCTTTGTTAGGATGCTTTTTAAATAAAACTTGAATACCCGTTACAATCAAAACCAGCGGAATTAGCCAAAGTGGTATAGAAAAAAATGCGAATTAAAATACGTACTGATAGCAATGTGATCTCTGATTGCAAATAGAATGTTTACAAGAACAAAAAGAACAATTAACACTATATATCTTTTAAAGCAGTAGTAAAGGAACTCTTTAATTGTTATTGTTTCCGCCCCCCCAATTTCTTCATTATAAATATATTATAGAGCGCTGGCATAATAAGGCGATAATTTAAAAAAAACTATTAAAAATTAGAAAATCGATTTATTTTCTATCAATCGCGGACTTATTAACTTAAAAAATGGTCAGATATGTGGTTATTTTCATGAAAACGCTTTTTGCCTTTTTTTCGATTTCTTAATAAACTAGAGATACAGGGTTCATCAGGGACAGAAGGGCATCTCATGAAAAGCCATGCTGAGGCAGTATCCATGTTTTCCAATAGCAGTCCGGACTTTTTCCCCCTGGGGGGAGGGAAAAAGAAACTTGGATTTGTTCGGCGGGACACAGGCGCGCAATGGATGCCGCGGCTCAGGATCCTTTATACTGATTGCCTCTTAGGTCAATGATGTCTGTATAATAGAAGAACAGGAGATTACAGGGAAAAAATGGGGAATACCATCCGATCCATTATTGATCGGCTAACAGGGAAGCAAGAAGCGGGTGTCCAGCAAGGGATGCCTGTCTTTTTGCTGCTTATAAACGTTGCTAAACAAAGGAGGAGAATTTTAGATGCTGCTTGAAGGACAAATGATTGTACCGGCCGCCAACACGATGAAAAATTTTGAGAAATTGATGAATCGACCTTATCGCTACATTATCATTCTGGACAGTCATATCTCAATCGTTGAAACGATGATCCGGATGGGCAAAAAGAATAATAAACGAATCATTCTGCATGCGGATTTAATTCAGGGATTGAAAAATGATCTGCCGGCGACGGAATTCATTTGTCAGAACCTCCGGCCATATGGCGTGATCTCTACACGGAGTAATGTCTTGGAGATTGCTGGTAAACGAGGACTGAAAACGGTTCAGCGGATCTTCCTGCTGGATTCGCGTTCTCTTGAGACCGGCTACCGCGTGCTTGAACAGGTGAAACCGGACATGGTCGAATTGCTGCCGGGCGTTATTCCCGGAATGATTCGTGAGGTTGTTTCAAAAACGGGCTTGCCGGTTATTGCTGGAGGATTGATTCGGACTAGGCAAAATATTCGGGAGGCACTCGATGCGGGGGCAGCGGCTATTTCGACATCGAAACCTGATTTATGGGAAATGGGAGATTGATTGGTGCCTTTTGAAGGCAAATTTTTTCGCTCCAGCTAAATGTGAACAAAGTTTATTTTTTTTGTGACACTTTATTGACAACGCTTACATTATGGATTAACATGTGATTGTCAGGTTAATGCTCCACCACGGATATGAGAACCAGATCATCCACGGCAGGAATACGGGTACAGGTCGGCTACCCCGTAGAACCTTGTTGTGGATATTTTTTTGAAAATTTGTAGCATGGGGTAAAGAAGATTAAAACGCTTGATTAAGGGGGCAGGAACAAATGTCAGGATTTCTTGGAGAATTAGTCGGCACAATGATATTAGTCATATTAGGTGACGGTGTTTGCGCCGGAGTGACATTGACGAAGTCCTTTGCAAAGAATTCTGGGTGGATTGTCATTACTTTCGCCTGGGGTCTCGCGGTGGCAACAGGTGCTTACGCTGTCGGCCAATTCAGCGGTGCTCACTTGAACCCCGCCTTAACACTTGGACTGGCAGCAATCGGCGATTTTCCATGGAAAGAAGTTCCAGTCTATATTGCTGCTCAGCTCATTGGCGGTTTCCTTGGTGCCTGCATTGTCTATTTGCACTACCTGCCGCATTGGAAGGAAACTCGTGATCCGGCCGCAAAGCTGAGTGTCTTCTGTACAGGTCCGGCAATTAAGCAGACTTGGGCCAATCTGCTGAGCGAAGTTATCGGCACCTTTATCCTAGTTGTCGGTATCCTGGCAATCGGAGCCAATAAGTTTGCTGAAGGGGTCAATCCGCTAATTGTCGGTTTCCTGATTGTTGTCATTGGCATGTCGCTTGGCGGGACAACAGGTTACGCGATAAATCCAGCACGTGATTTTGCTCCGCGCCTTGCCCATGCTCTGCTTCCAATTGCGGGGAAGGGCGGATCAAATTGGCGATATGCCTGGATTCCGGTCTTTGGCCCGATTCTTGGCGGGGTCTTTGGTGCATTGTTTTACAAGGCGTTTTTCCTCGGTCATCTAACGGTCGCTTTTTGGGTAGTCGCAGCCGTTCTTGTTGTCCTAATTGTGGCTGCCATGGCCGGAAACAGAAGCGCTGCACCGGTACAAAACGGGATACCCGGCGAGCGGATGGCCGATCGTTAATCGCACAAGAGATGAAAAGAGAAGAGGGGTTTCGAGATGGGAAAATATATTTTAGCACTTGATGAAGGAACAACTAGTGTACGGGCAATGATTTTTGACGAGCAGGGAAAAATCGTTCAAATGGCTCAAAAAGAATTCACCCAGTTTTTTCCCAATCCCGGATGGGTGGAGCAGGACGCTAATGAGATCTGGGGCTCCATCTTATCCGTAATTGCTGACTCCCTTTCAACCAGTGAAATTGATCCCAAAGATATTGCTGGGATTGGTATCACGAACCAGCGGGAAACGGCAGTTGTCTGGGATCGTCATACGGGTCATCCGATTTATCATGCCATTGTCTGGCAATCGCGGCAGACAGCGGAGATTTGTCGCCAACTCAAAGAAGCAGGCTACGAAGAAAGATTCAGAAGTAAAACTGGGCTATTGCTGGATCCCTATTTTGCAGGAACAAAGGTGAAGTGGATTCTCGATCACGTCGAAGGTGCACGGGAAAAGGCAGAAAAAGGTGATTTACTGTTCGGAACCATTGACTCTTGGCTCGTTTGGAAGCTGTCCGGCGGTAAAACTCATGTTACGGATTACACCAATGCGTCGCGGACTCTAATTTATAATATTTATGATTTGAAGTGGGATGATGAACTGCTGGAGATTCTGGATATCCCGAAAAAAATGCTTCCTGAAGTCCGCTCTTCTTCAGAAATCTATGCTCGTACGGTTAGCTACCATTTCTTCGGTGAGGAAGTACCGATTGCCGGGATTGCCGGAGATCAGCAATCGGCGCTATTTGGGCAGGCTTGTTATGAGAAAGGTATGGTTAAAAACACTTATGGCACCGGCTGCTTTATGCTCATGAACACAGGCGAGCAGGCTGTCCATTCGACTACGGGACTTCTGACAACGATTGCCTGGGGATTGAATGGCAAAATTTCATATGCGCTCGAAGGCAGTACTTTTGTTGCCGGTTCGGCGATTCAATGGCTGCGCGATGGACTGCGTATGGTCAAAAACTCGCCTGAGAGTGAAGACTATGCGAAAAAGGTTGAAAGTACAGATGGTGTCTATCTGGTTCCAGCATTTGTCGGTCTCGGAACGCCATATTGGGATGCCGATGCGCGCGGCGCTGTATTCGGCTTGACACGCGGTACGACAAAAGAACATTTTATCCGCGCAACGCTGGAATCGCTCGCTTATCAGACCAAGGATGTGCTGAATGCGATGGATAAGGATTCGAAGATTGAATTGAAGAAGCTGAGAGTGGACGGTGGCGCATCAATGAATGATTTCCTGATGCAGTTTCAGAGCGATATTCTGGGCGTGGCTGTTGAACGCCCGACCAGCAGTGAAACAACGGCACTTGGCGCAGCGTATTTGGCAGGACTCGCCGTTGGTTTCTGGAAAAATGAAGCGGAGCTGACGGAAATCTGGAAAGTCGGCGCCAGCTTTAACCCTCATATGGCTGATGAGAAGCGTCAGACTCTTTATCAGGGCTGGACCAAGGCGGTCGCGGCAACGCGGGTGTTCAAATAAATCTTACTCCAGAAAATAAGCGATGATTAACCATTTTCACGAGCGGGTATCGGTTGGAATACAAGTTAATCATCAGGTCATGAGCATAGGCAAAAGGCCGCGAAACACATTCGTCAGCTTTTTATAATGATAAAGAGCTTGGCAGAGGGTGGCTTTCGCCGGCCTTTTTTCCTAATCTAAAGGGGGAATGAAAGATGACTTTTTCCAGCTTGGAACGCGCAGATGATTTGGAACAAATGAGTACTCAACCACTTGATCTTTTTGTCATTGGCGGCGGGATCACGGGAGCTGGTATTGCCCTTGACGCGGTGACGCGCGGCTTGAAGGTTGGTCTGGTAGATATGCAGGATTTTGCAGGCGGGACGTCCAGCCGCTCAACAAAACTGGTGCATGGCGGTCTTCGTTATCTGAAGCAATTTGAGGTTCGGATTGTCGCTGAGGTCGGCAAAGAACGGGCCATCGTCTATGAAAATGCTCCGCATGTGACGGCACCAGAAAAAATGCTGCTGCCGATCTATGAAAAGGGCACATTCGGCCGCTTTTCAACGTCAATTGGTCTAAAAGTCTATGATTTTCTGGCCGGCGTCAAACGCAGTGAGCGGAGAAAGATGCTGAGCCGCGAGGAAACATTGCTAAAAGAACCTTTGCTGAAGAAGGAAGGGCTTAAAGGAGGCGGCTATTATGTCGAGTACCGGACGGATGATGCCCGGCTGACTATTGAAGTCATGAAAGAGGCGGTAGCCCGCGGTGTACGCGCCGTTAATTATGCGAAGGTTGAGGATCTCCTCTATGAGGAAAATAAGAAATTGATTGGCGTTCTCGTCAAAGATCGGATTAGCGGAAAAAGCTACCGTATTACAGCCAAAAAGATTGTGAATGCGGCGGGTCCGTGGGTCGATACGCTGCGTGAAAAAGATCATTCGAATAAAGGCAAACATCTGCATCTGACAAAAGGCGTTCATATTGTCATTGACGGGAAAAGATTTCCCATGGAGCAATCTCTGTATTTTGATACGACCAATGGCGATAAACGGATGATCTTTGTTATTCCTCGTGATGGTAAAGTCTACGCGGGAACGACAGATACCACCTATTCTCACTGGCCGATCGATCCGAAACCAACGGCTGAGGATCGCGACTATATCTTAGATGCGATTAACGGTATGTTTCCAACCGTTCACCTCACGGCCTCGGATGTCGAGTCCAGTTGGGCAGGGGTGCGGCCGCTCGTTCAGGAGGAGGGCAAATCACCGTCTGAGATCTCCAGAAAAGATGAAATTTTTCTTTCTCCTTCCGGCCTGATATCGATAGCTGGCGGCAAATTGACCGGTTATCGGAAAATGGCTGATCGCGTCGTCAATGAAGTCACCACACAGCTTTCAAAAGAAAGCGGGAAGACCTATCCAAGCTGCCAGACAGAAAAGCTGGAATTATCCGGAGGTCACTTCGGAGGTTCAAAAAATTATTTGAATTATGTGCGCGAGCAGACCAGAAAAGGTGAGGCATTCGGACTCAGTAAAGAAACAGCCGCTGATTTGGTGACGAAATACGGCACGAATGTTCCGGAACTCTTTCATTATATTCGTTCAAACACTGAGGAAGCTGAGAAATATGAAATGACCGCAGCCATTTTTGCGACGATTCAGTATGCGATTGAGGAAGAAAGAGTGGTCTCGCCGGTCGATTACTTCACACGCAGAAGCGGGAAAACACTCTTTGATATCCGCTGGGCCAGAAAATGGGCCACGCCAATTTTGAATTATATGGCCGCCCGGCTGAATTGGCAGCCAGAGGTCAAAGAGCGTTATGCGAGGGAATTGAAGGCGTCATTCGAAGAAGCGTCGCAGCCACGGGGCAGTATCGCGGAGGATGCGGCCGATCAGCCGATTTTAAATTAAAAAGAATGTCCGGCAGAGATGCCGGACATTCTTTTTATAACGGCATTCTGGAACCTTACTGGAGACCGAGTTTAAAGAACAGGTCTTCCCCAAAGTTCTACTTTTTGGCGGGAAATTTTTTATGTTTTAAAACTGAACATTTTCCCTGCCAAGTGATAGATCTCATGGGTATCATCGTCTGTTGCTACAGGCAACTCATCTAGTAAAGCAAATTCATCATGTAGATAGGAAATTATTGTGGAGAATAATCTTTGTTTGCTATCAAGAATATAGTAAATGTCTTTTTCCTTCACAGAATAAACAGGTGGGATAGGATAATCATCAACCAGGGAATGAATAAATAAAGATTTTTGTTCTTCCTTCCACTGGTCACCTGGTCGTTAAATGGGATAATCAAAACGAAGTGTACCTGCCTCGTACATCTTCAATATTTTATTTGCATTCCAGGATTGGGACAATTTCTTCACTCGAGAACCCCTCAGATTTTTTCGATTAATTATAGATTCTTCATTTTCGATACGATTCCCTTTATATCGCCAATAGAATCTTTAGAAGGTATTAAATTGATAAGGAGAAAAATAAATTAAGGAAAAATAAATTAGCGATTCTTGTCGATAATTATTGTTCGATATTAGCGCTATTTGCTCTTGAACGTTCTAAGATTAATTCTTCTGCCTTAGAGTGACTTGCCTGAAAACCGGATCGAGCTGGGTAAAAAGATGTGAATTAATGAGAGAATGTGTCTGAATTTGTCGAAAGATATAAGGAAGAAATGGGTCATTCGACTATGGTAGGACTTCCATCAATGGAATTATAATAAGAACACAGATTCGGTGGCTACTCGGTGAAAGGCTTTACCGAGTAGCCACCGAATTTTTTACATAGAGACAGAAGAAAGACATAAGGGGGAAAAAACATGTCCCACTCCAAACGAGGACACCTTTTCAGAAAATGGATTTCGATGCTATTGGTCGCCGCGCTAACGATTAGCTTGGTACCGGCCGTCTCTTTTGCGAAGCCTTCCTCTGGGAAACAACGCGTAGCCACGAGAAGGCGAAACCTTTTAAAAAGAGAGAAGTTCTATCGAAGCGCAATGCCTATTCAAAAACCTATGAGACAACCCCGGGTAAATTTCAAAAACGTATCTATGCTTCGCCCATTCAACACAAGATGCACGGCAAATGGGTTAAGATCTCGGATCAACTGGTCAATGCTGATCATTCGACAGCTCTGGAAACCGAGGATACCACGCTAAACGCTCACTTTCCCAAAAAACTGACGAAAAATCGAGCGATATCCTACCAGTATGGATCGCATTTTCTTAAGTTCTCAAACCTAAAGGCTTTTAAAGGAAAAGAAAAGGCATCCATGAATCCATCGTTACAAACGAAAAATGACAAGAATCAAATAATCTATCAAAATATTTTCCCTGATATAAATCTTCGTCACGTCACCCTAGATCATGAGGTTAAGGAGGATTGGATTTTAAATAAATATACAGGAATTCATCAATTCCAATACACCCTTCATACAGATCTAACCGCTCACCATGATAAAGATGGTTCTATTGGGTTCTATGCAGATGCCAAGCTCACGAAAAAAGTTTTTGAACTGCCGGCACCGGTCATGGAAGACTCGAATATTGATCCGCATTTAGGTGAGGGTGCGAAGTCGAATAATGTCCATTATCAATTGAAAGCTCAGGGAAATCACAGCTATTTAATTTCACTCCTTGCGGATAAAGATTGGCTGGCTTCAGCTAAACGCGTTTTTCCGGTTTATATTGACCCATCGGTAACGATCGACGTGCTCGGGGATACCTTCACCGCCAGTGCCTACCCGACAACCAATTACAATAAAGAATGGGACTCGACGCAAGGCGAATATGTACTTAAGGTGGGTTATTACGATAGCACAACGGGGACCAACTATGCATTTATGAAGTTCAGTATTGTGGATGCCCTGAAAGGTTCTACTATTGATTCCGCAAATTTAAAAGCCTATGTGACGCACGCCTACTACGCAACGCAAAAGACAGGATTATGGGTGGATCGCGCCAACGATCAGTGGTATGTCGATTCCTTAACCTGGAAAAATCAACCAAGCTCGACCGCTATTACCAGCACCACTGTTGCACGCGACCAATGGGCCAGCTTCGATGTGAAGAATACGGTTCAGGATTGGGTGAATGGGACCTACCCCAATTATGGCTTTAAATTTCATACCAACGGAAATGGACAAACCTATTGGAAAAAAATTACCGCTGCTGAAAGCGCGAATGGCGCATACATTGATTTAACCTATCATTATCCAACCATGAGCAATCCGTCTGTCGACACCGAGACCTACTACGGGAAAAGTACAGGCTATACCAAGGTTAACTGGCCGAGTGCTGAGGGCGCTTCTTCCTATACCCTGCAAATGTTTGATGGCAAAACCTACGAAAACGTCTACACCGGCACTGATACCAGCTGGTCAAGCAAAGGGAAGAACATCTTTCCTAAAGCCCCTTATTCCAGCAGTTCAACCTTTAAGACCGATGGATCCGGTCAGGAGCTGGTCAGTGATCCGAGTGCCTTCTATTCCGCCGTCAGTGGGACGAGCACGACACGAAAAAGCTATGGTTTTCGAGTAGTTGCCAACTATCCGAGCGGCAGCAGTCCGGCATCCGGTGAAGTCACAGGGACGCTCTCCACGGTGAATCAAGGGGAGCTGCTCGGTCTGGAAGATTATTTTACCTATGACAAGCATCAAATGGGGAATGCAGACACTTCAGTGAATGTGACCACGGGCAATGTCGTTATGCAACTGGATGATCAGTCCTTATTTACGCGAAGCCCCATCGACTATACGCTGACGCGGACCTATAACTCACTGTCCACCAAGGACTCCGTTTTTGGAACCGGATGGACTTTTACAGGAAACGAGCGTTTAACAGAAAGTGACACGAGTGATCAAGCGCCTATCACCTTCAGTGATGAGGATGGAACGGATCATTTGTACACCTATGATGCATCTAAAAATGGATACGTCCCACCAAACGGCACCTATGCGGCACTCACTCGTGAGACTGTCGACGGAACAACTGGTTATCGATTGAAAGCAACGGATAACTCATCCAAGCTTTTTGAGCAGGACCCGAATCATGCGACGCAGTATCGTCTCTATGCTTATGAAGATGGGAACCAGAATGAAATTTTATTCAGCTACAATTCCAATGATCAGCTGACGCAGGTTGCAGAAGTTGATCATTCAGGAAATGTCGTTCGGAATCCGATCCAGCTTTCGTATACGGATGGCCACGTAACCAAGGAGCAATTTAAGGATCGCTCCATTGCCTACCAGTACAACGGGAACCAACTGACGAAGACAACCGTGAGCGCAGCTGGATTGAGCACAACACTCACAAACAGTTTTGGCTATGACTCAGAAGGACGACTGAATCAGTTCACTGATTCCAAAGGAAATGTGGATACGCTCACCTATAGTGATGATGGGCTTTCGATATTAGAACCACAAAAGTCTGGGTCGGATTCCGTGACGACCACCTACAGTTATGGCGATGATCCGAACACGTATGAGGTGACCGATACCACGGGACGAACGACGACCTATACACGAGATACCAATCACAATACCTATGCGGTGACAGACACAGAGAATGCCGATGGGACTTCGTCCAAAGTCACCTACGACAGTAACTATAATGTGCTCAGTGATACGGATGAGAACGGGAAAACAGCTGCGCATACGTACGACGATCAAGGAAATATCCTGAGCGATACCGATAAGGACGGCAATAAGACAGCCTATCAATACAATGGACAAAATCATTTAATTCAAAAAATAGCGCCTGATGGAACGAAGACCACCAATGATTACACGGGGGATAATCTAACGAAATCGCAGACCGGTGATGAAATGACAACCTACGACTACGATAGCTATGGCCGACAAACCAAGGTTACCTACCCTAATCAAACTTACAGTACGACGGACTATCAGGATGGCGACCTGAAAGAAGTCGATACGGATGCTAAGGGAAATTCAACGACAACCGTTGACAATGATTATGGGCAAACGATTAGCCAGACCGATGCCGATGGTCGAACGACCAAGTTCACCTATGATCTCGTCAATCCTGATCTGAAGACTTCCGTCACCGACGGCAATGGGAATAAAACGAGTTATACTTATGATGCCAACGGAAATATGACGTCTTTAACGAACGCGGCCGGCAAGACAAAAACCTTTACGTACAATGGGAATGATCAGCTGCTGACCGCTGAAGTGCCGGTTAGTGGATCAACAACCCTGAAAACGACCGATGTTTATGATGATAATGGAAATCTGGCAAAAGAAACACTTAATTCCGGAATCACGACTCAATATGACTACGACGCCGTTAATCAGCTGACAAAGGCAACCGTTCAAAAAGGCGGCCAAAATGTCCTGGGCTGGTCGAACACGTATGATGATGCTGGGAATCTAACGGGTAGCAGCTATTCCGATCTCACGACCAACACGCCGCTCGTCACTAAAAAGTGGACCTATACAGCGGAAGGGCTGGTCACGAACTTTGCGCAAGGAAACTTTCAAACCACTAATAATTATGACGACAATAGCCAGCTCACCACGCAGAAAATATCGGTTGATGACAGCAGTCAGCCATTGGAGCTGGATCAAGGATTCGGCTATACACCGGAAGGAAAAGTCAGCAGCGTCCATGTCGCGGGTTCCGACGGGAAAAATTTACTGCAGCTCGCTTATACCTATGACCTGACGCATAATAAAACGGCTATCCAGTTAGGGGATAATCTGTATAACAGCAGTTACAGCTATGATGAGGCGAATCACTTAACCGGTCTATCCTATACGAAGGGGAGCGACAGTTCACCGACGCTCAACTTGGCGTATAGCTACGATCATGCGGGCAATATCACGAAAGCGTCGAACCTGGATGGCGACACGTCCTACACCTATGATGGGAATAGTCAGTTAACTAAAGAGGTTTTACCCGATGGAACGACGAATACGTATACGTATGATGCCGTTGGTAACCGAACCGCGAGCCAGGTCGCTGGTCATTCCGCTGCCTATACGTACAATGACGCGAACCAAATCGTGACGAAGAACGGAACGGCCTTTAACTATGACGCAGACGGCAATCTCACGCAGGATGATCAGTTTAAATACACCTATGACGCGCTTGGCAATCAGACGAAAGTCACCAAGCTTGATGGCACCGGCGTGGCCAGCTATGCTTATGACGAAAAGGGGCTCCGTACACGTAAAACGATCGGCGATCAAACCACCGATTATTACTATGACAGTGAGACCAACAATTTAATCTTAGAAGTCTTGAAAAAAGGCAACGCCATCCAGTCCTATCACTATTATCAATGGGATCCGAACGGTCATGTCGTCGGTATGGTGATCCGTGAGAAGGACTCTTCAGGAAATTGGAATACGACGCCTTACTACTTCCTGACGGATCAACGCGGCGATGTGCTCCAGATTGTCAATCAATCCGGCGACAAAGTCGGTTCCTATACCTATGATGCGTATGGCAATATTCTGAGTACAGATGGCGACATTGCCAAAGAAAATGCGGTGCGTTATGCCAGCTATTACTATGACTCGGAAACGCAGCATTATTATTTACAAGCGCGGTATTACGATCCGCAAAACGGCAACTTTTTGGCCATGGATCCGGATTCAGGCGATGATGACGATACACTTTCGCAGAATGGATATACGTATGCGAAAAACAATCCGATTACGAATGTTGATCCAGATGGAAATTTCGCGGGGGCACTTGTCATTTACTTTATACCTGGTGTGGGTGAATACGCTTTGGCAGCAACGGGGGTAGCAATTGGAGTCGTAGCCTTGGGCTATGGGACTTGGTATCTTACAAAAAAAATAAAAGAAAAAATATCATCTAAACCAAGAAGTAAAGATAGAATTGGACGAAGGTATGTATATAATACTAGAAAGAAAGCATTAGAAGCTGCTAAAGGAAGAGCCAAAAATGGAATAAGGGCAGATAGAAACCAAAAGGGAAAAAAGAGACCACACTATCATCCAGATAATAGTCACGATCACTATTTTTTCCCCAAGAGGAGATGGTGATAGATGGATATTGAACACGAAAAGAAGCTTGTTAAAAACTTTTTTAGGAGGGCACTAAGAAAAAGGTTGTTTTATGAATTAACAATACCGAAAAAAAGAAGCAAAATATTTGGTAGATTGGCTAGCGATCCCTATGAAGTAATTGATTCAAGATATTTATACCCAATTCCATTAATGGGAGATAACGATAGTTCATATATATTAAAAAAGCTTATTGAAAAGGGAGCTTTAGCAGACCAAATGGTTTATATTATGTGTAATCTTTCTCCATTTGATGGGAAATATATCCCTTTAAAAGAAGCTATAAAAACAATGGTATACAAAGGAGAACCACTCATTATCTCTTGTATACCAGGACAGCTCGCCTATTTTGAAGGCGAGGAGGGGCTTGGTCCTCCACCAAGATTTATTTTGGAACGTAAACAACCATTTTAATCATAGGAAAGGTGGATATCCTTGAAAAAAACAATTACATTGGATCTACACTATCTATTACAATTCTTAAGAAGTATAGACGATGCTCAGTATGAGATGTATTCGGTTTTAAAACAAAAGAGATACTTAAAGATGCCACATACAAAAATTGATAAGTATGATGAAATTCACTCGAATGGTTTTGCAACGATATTTCTTGAATCTATGGACTGTAAAAATATAGATCTGGAATATTTTATTGCACATTCATTGGGTATGCCAGAATATAATGAAGACGATATCTCTAATTATGAGTATATAGATTTAATTTTTTTAGCTTATTATAACGATGAAATAGATGAGGATGAGTTAATACGAGCAATAGAGATCTGTGCTCAAGATCCTAGTTATAAAGATAATCAGTTATTTATTAAAGCAATCGGTGGATGGCAAAATCTCGATTTATCACAATAAGATTGCACTAGTGCATCGTAGCCACCATATCGATTTTAATTTTCCACCGTAAGTTTAGGATACAACGAGTGTAACTTGATGCGGGCATCGGCTGTGGTAAATTGCCATTTGATCGCAATTGATTGACGATTACGATCGTCGCACCAAGCCTGTAGCTCTCGATCCAGTTCTTCAAGGGTCGGTATTCTGCGATTTAAGCATTGCTTTGAAAAGAGATTCAACCCGATCTCTGCAGTGTTCAGCCAACTGCCGTGTTTTGGGGTATAGTGAATGTCCAGCTTATCCAGAATCCGTTTGGCTTCGGCTGGTGGATACTTCTTATACAACGAGCCGATGCGGTGTGTGTTCAGATTGTCCATGACCCAGACGATTTTGTCGGCATGCATCATGTAGGGCTTTTCATCGAGACAGATTAACGGCTTTTGTGGATCGTACGGATGTGAATAGACATCCAGTACATCTTCCATATGCGCTACGAATTCGGCATCTTGTTTTTTGGGGATGGCACAGTAGTCATCGCGGTGAGGCTTAAGTTCATTTTTTTTAACATCCGACCAATCGCGTCTTTTTTCACAGGCACATCCAGGATCACTTGGCATTCCTGTTCCAAAAGTCGTAAGGACCAGTGCGAATAGCCTTCGGGTGCCGGTCCACAAGCCAGCTTGATAATTTTTGCTTCGGCCGCGCGCCATCGATTTTTTGGTGTGAGTGATTCGAGCCTTCCCCGCGTTTAAAAGTGAACACTTCATCAAGACCGCCGTCAAGAAAAAGCTTAATGGCGTTTCCTACAGTCGCTGCACTGACTCGATTGTATTTGGCGATCTCCGTACGATGGAGTTTTACTCCGTGATTGAGATCAGCATCCAACAAAATTTGGCTACGTTTTTTGATCGCTTGATTCGTTGATTTGTTCTTGATGATTTTTTCAAGTCGTGTTCTTTCGTCGTCAGTTAAAGCAACCGTGTATTTTATGGGACGCATCATTTTACCTTTTTAACTAGATTCTATCAAAAAAGGGAAAGTATTACAATTAAACTAGAAATCTTAGCTACTATCCACTAGTTGGATCTATTAAGTTGTCAGCATATCATGTGGGCAGCTTTCTTTCTTGCCAAAAAAAGTGTTTGGGGAGAATCATTCATGCCAAAAAATCAGACTAAGAAAATAAAGGGGATAAAAAATGAGTTTATCTTATATTAAAAGCGAAACCACTTTTAAAATA
>JBDNRY010000022.1:0-20947 GCA_047718855.1 Sporolactobacillus sp.
TCGATAATGGGTCTAACTTTTGCTTGGTTGGGTCTAACAATTTGCGAGTTAGGCCTAACTTTTCATGGATTAGGTCCAACTTCTGATAATGGGTCTAACTATTACTTGGTTGGGTCTAACAATTTGCGAGTTAGGCCAAACTTTTCTAGGATTAGGCCTAACTTCCGATAATGGGTCTAACTTCTGCTTGAATGGGTCTAATAATTTGCGAGTTAGGCCAAACTTTTCTAGGATTAGGCCAAACTTTCGATAATAGGTCTAACTTTTGCTTGGTTGGGTCTAACAATTTGCGAGTTAGGCCAAACTTTTCTAGAATTAGGCCTAACTTTTGATAATGGGTCTAACATTTGCTTGAATGGGTCTAACAATTTGCGAGTTAGGCCAAACTTTTCTAGGATTAGGCCTAACTTCCGATAATGGGTCTAACTATTACTTGGTTGGGTCTAACTATTCGTGAGTTAGGCCCAACTTTTCTGGGATTAGGTTCAACTTCCGATAATGGGTCTAACTATTACTTGGTTGGGTCTAACAATTTGCGAGTTAGGCCAAACTTTTCTAGGATTAGGCCAAACTTTCGATAATAGGTCTAACTTTTGCTTGGTTGGGTCTAACAATTTGCGAGTTAGGTCTAACTTTTCATGGATTAGGTCCAACTTCTGATAATGGGTCTAACATTTTCATGATTAGGTTCAACTTTTCGGCGTTTTGGTTCAACTCTCTCGTGTTTCGGTTCGACTCTCTTGTGTTTCGGTTCAACTCTCTGAATTCGGTTCAACTTTTTCACGATTCGGTTCAACTTTTCGGCGTTTTGGTTCGACTTTCTTGTGTTTTGGTTCGACTCTCTGAATTCGGTTCAACTTTTCGGCGTTTTGGTTCAACTCTCTCGTGTTTCGGTTCAACTCTCTGAATCCGGTTCAACTTTTTCATGATTAGGTTCGACTTTTCGGCGATTCGGTTCAACTTCTTGTGTTTTGGTTCAACTTTTCACGATTTCGGTTCGACTCTCTGAATTCGGTTCAACTTTTTCATGATTCGGTTCAACTCTCTCGTGTTTTGGTCAACTTCCGTCTCAATGAACAAAGCGAGTGGGTACGTTTTTAATTATTTTTTTCGGTCATTGGCACCTTCTTGAGTACACTGGAAGCTGCGATCCGCCGCGCCGCTTCGCGCAGCCGATCTTCCGGTTCGAGCAGGCAGGCGCGAACAAATTTGTCGCCGTGCGGACCGAAGCCGGCGCCTGGTGCGACAGCGACATGGGCCTGATCAAGTAAGGCCTGGGCAAAAGTCTCCGAGTTATAACCGTCCGGCACGCGGAACCAGCAGAAGAAGGAACCCTTCGGTGACTGGACGTCCCAACCGATGGCGCGCAGACTCTGAACCAAAACATTGCGCCGCCGTTCATAGAGCGCTCTCATCCGATCGACACTGTCCTGCGGGCCGCGCAGTGCCTTTGCCCCGACATCCTGTACGGCGCCGAAGACATCACTGTGCGCCAGATCATGAAAATCGCTGAGACTGCGGATCAAGGATGCGTTACCGACAGCAAAACCCAGCCGCCAGCCGGCCATATTATAAGTTTTAGAAAAGGTATAGAGTTCGATTCCCTGCTCCTTTGCCCCGGGCGTTTGCAGAAAGCTGAGCGGTTTGTGACCTTCGAAGCCAAATGCGCCATAAGCGAGATCATGAACAACGGGTATCTGCTGGGCACGCGAAAAAGCGACCGTATCTGCGAAAAATTTTTCTGTCGCCACGGCTCCGGTCGGATTGTTCGGATAATTCAACATCAGGAGGTGCGCTTTTTCCAGCACATCGGCGGGAATTGTCCGGTAGTCCGGTAGAAAATCATGTGCGGCGTCAACGGGCATACCATAAACCGACGCATGTGCAAGCAACGGGCAGATAAAGTACATCGGATAACCGGGATCAGTTGTCAGCATGACCTCGCCCGGATTCAGCAAGGCCTGGGGCAGAGCCGCAATTGCCACGGTTGCTCCGGCAAAAACGGTCACTTCTGTTTCCGGATCGATCGAAACGCCGTAAGCCCGCTGGTAAAATTCGCTGATCGCTTCTTTAAGCGACCGTTTGCCGTCATAGGGCGGATAGCCCTGGTTCTCGGGGAGACGCGACGCAGAGTCGAGTTCCTTCACTAAGTGGTCCGGTGTCGGTTGATCGGGACTGCCGGTTTCCAGATGAACAAGATCGATTCCGCGAGCGGTATACGTATCTATTTTACGATCGACATCGGCAAAATAATTGCTAGGCATCGCTTGGACGAGCCGGGAGGGATGAAAATGGGTCATTGGATGAACCTCCTTAAAAAATATAGCTAGACACGAGAGTACAAAAGGTTAAAACTGAAAAATCGCATTTTTTTGTGACACTCTGATTAGTTTATTCAAAAAAGTGCCCAAACGTTCATGAATCAGTACATTACATTGTACGCTATCTTCGTGCTTGCTTCCACAGAATGTTCACGCTTTGAACAGAAATCCCGCCCCACAGGACGTGGTGATTTCTGCGGTGGGCAAGGGATTGTTCACGCTTTGAGCAGAAGTTTTGTGGCTGATCGTGCGCCGCCGGTCAGTGGAAGCTTGCACCAGACAGCTGATTAATTTTTCCGCACCTTCACGGCATGGGCGAATAAAATAGAACGAAACGCCTACTGGAAAGAGGAGAAAGCCGGTCTGCCTGGCTGAGAGATCCTCGTTTTTCAAGTGAAGGCGAAACGCGTGCGCCCGGTTGGAGCGAACCTGGGCGGAGAGGGTGGGAAAATGTTTGTCTATGTTGTGAAACAGGGGGACTCGCTATTTGGTATCAGCCAAAAGTTTAATGTAACCGTTGATTCGCTGCGCGCCGTCAATGGATTGTCGGCAACCAATGTCGTGACTGGTCAGGCACTACTGATTGTTAGTAATATTTATACCGTACAATCCGGAGACAGCTTCTGGACGATTTCGCGTGCGGCTCATGTACCGCTGAATGCCTTGCTTGAGGCCAATCCTTCCGTACGCCCGGAAAATCTGCAACCGGGAATGCGTCTTAATCTGCCGCCAAATCAAACGCATCCGGCGACGCACTTCAGTTATTCGCAGTTACGGACGCCGTCAATGGATCAGGCAGTCATTTCCGATAATGCGCCTTACTTAACCTATATTGGCACGTTTGAAACTCATTTTAACTGGAACGGCGACCTGAGCCCGCTCGACGACGGCGCGGCAATTCTGGCAGCCTGGCGCGGCCGCGTGACGCCGGTCATGACGGTGACGAACCTAACCGATTCGGGATTCAATGCGGCGTTGGTGCAGCATATTGTCAATACCCCGGATGTTCAGGCTGCACTCATTAATAATATGATTAACCGGGCCGTCTCGCGTGGATATGGCGGTATTAATATTGATTTTGAGGGCGTTCTGGGCTCAGACAGGGACGCGTTTACCGCATTTCTGCTGGCTCTGAAAGAACGGACGCAGGCGGCGGGATTGAATTTGAGTATTGCCGTTCCTGCCAAATCAAATGATTCGGTTCCGTGGGTACGCGGCTATGATTATGAGGCGATCGGCGCAATCGTTGATCAGTTTTTCATTATGGCTTACGATTTCCATCATGCCGGAAGCGAGCCGGGTCCGACCGCACCACTTGCGGATGTCCAGGAGACCGTGAATTATGCAGCCAGTCTGATGGATCGTTCGAAAATTATTATGGGTACCCCGTTCTACGGCTACGATTGGGTGATTCCCTATACGGGTCAGACACCGGGCCGGGCAATCACGTATTCGGCAGCGATCAATCTGGCGATGAGCGAGCAGGCCACGATCAATTTTTCAGAGCCGGATCAAGCGGCCTATTTCTATTACACAGATGACAGCGGTAATAATCATGTCGTCTGGTTCGAGGATGTGCGTAGTTTGTTTGCCAAGTCGCGAATCGTCGATCGGGATCGATTAGGGGGCATCGGCACGTGGCAAATCAATTTTGCGATGCCGCAATATCCCTGGGTATTTACCCACTTTTTTCAAATTCGGAAAGTCTAACCGAGTGGCTTTGGTCTGATGTGAAAACTGAGCCGGTCCATGGTTCATGATGCGCCTGATCTAGAAACGACCAGATGGGGAAATGACCGCTAGAAGTGAGTTGGACAGCATTCGGGTTCTGATCAATTCAGAAAAAGTGTATTGCCAAAAATCCCGCCAAGGCAGAAAAACTTGGCAGGATTTCTTTGTGATCCCGGGACAAGACAATGAGGGACTTATGGATTCTTGTCAATCAAAAATTTGGCTGATCAATATGACCCGTCCGTTCGAAGGAGTCCTTCGTGTACTGCATAATCTCAATCTTGTTGCCATCGGGATCGCGGGTCCACATCTGCCAAGTGTGAGAGTTGCCAATGTTTGGAGCAACATCAATCGGCACGCCTTGTTGCTGAAACGCCGTATAGATCTTCTGAATGTCGTCGACAAGCAGTGAGAAGTGGGTGTAGTGGTTAATCCCCAACGGATCCGCTTCTGTTGTTGCATCTGGGCGAATTTTTTGATTGGTCGGGAAGAGTTCCAAAAACTGGCCAGGTGCGAGTTCCTCAAACATATAAGCGATGCCGTTGGGATCGGTTTCGGCCAACTCTGCCCAGGTCCCGCGGTTCTTGACGCCTTTATATACGCCGTAGCGCACGATGACCTTCGGAGTGGCACCAAGATTGTGTTCGTAAAATTCGCGCATCTCAGCAAGGTGTTGCGTGTAAAAAGAAATATGCATGATGGATTGAATGGCCATGCGAGTCACTCCTTTGCGATAATCTAGTTTGGCCGGACAATGGTTGGAAGGTAGACAGACCTAAGCCACATCTGTTGCTCTTTCAACCGTGTTTGTTGGTATCTTCCAAGATATCGACCTGACCCATGCGGAAGTAGTCGTTCTTGAGCTTCACCAAGTTGTGTTGATACGAGCGGGCGTAAACGATAGCAAACAGCGTGTCTAGCAGATACTCAAAGGTGATCTGCGAGGCAAAAGTGCTGACTTTTAACACATCGCACTCTGTTTGCGTGATTGCGATGGTCTGGGCGGCGTACGGCACAAGCTCACTTTTCGGGTTACCCGTGAGCAGGAGCGTAGGTACATGCCGATCAGACAAGAACGACATAATTCTGGCACGCTGCTTACCGCCACCTGCATAAGAAAGAAAAATCGCGAGGTCGTTTTCGTCGAGATTGGCAGCCGTCCATGCCTCGTCTGCGTATTCTTCAGCGATCACGGCGAACTTATTGATCTTGACCAGCTTGTTCTGGAAACTGCGGGCACGAATCTGGGAGTCGCCAATCGCAAAGATAAAGAGACGTTGGGCCTTGATGATGCGGGTGGCGGCTTCGTACAGCATTTTCTCATCTAGCTGGGCGAAGGTGCGCTTGACCGTGTTGATCGTCAAATCGGACATGTTCTTAGCAATCGCCATCGTTGAATCACTGGGGCGAAACGGAAAGTTCGCGTCGACGTCATTTAGCTGCGCAATGTTCATCTGAACAGCCTCAGAAATGGCATATCGCAGTGGCCGAAAACCTTCGTAACCGAGCTTCTTGGCAAAGCGAACCATCGCTGAATGCGAGGTGTAAGTTGCCGCTGCCAGCGCCTGGATCGACATTTCAGAGACTGCGGCGAGGTTTGCCTCGATGTATGCGGCGATTTGCTGTTCGTTTTCTGTGAGATTGCTGGCGTGCTTGAGTCTGTCTATGAATAGCATTATACTCCCTCCCTTTGTGATTACACCTACCATACCTGATTCTGAACAAAATGTTTAGCGCTTTCACAATGTTTTCACGATAGTCTGATAGTTATGACCAGTTTTAATGGAAGCGCTTGCAAACGTATTAGGGCCTCGCTACACTGAAATCGTACACGAGGGAGGGATCATTATGACAAAACTGACTGTTGCCTATATCGGCAACGGGAAGAGCGCGAATCGGTACCATTTACCATTTGCCCTGAAGCTAAAGGACAAGATTCGTGTGAAGACTATCTACTCACCGGAAGAAGAATACGCATGGAAACGGATCGACGATGTCAACTACACGACCGAAATCGATGACATTTACGGAGATCCTGAGATTCAGCTAGTGGTTCTGTCCGTACCGGCACAGTTACACTACCCGTTAGCCAAGGAAATTTTGAATCACGGCAAGGACGTGCTGTGCGAGAAGCCCTTCACCACGACTGAGGCAGAGGCCAGGGAATTATTTCAGTTGGCTAAGGACAAGAACTTATTAATCCAGTGCTACCAGAATCGGCGCTATGACTCCGACTTTCTGACCGTTCAAAAGGTCATTGAAAGCGGCAAACTGGGCGACATTCTGGAAGTAGAGTCCACCTACGATTACTTCCGTCCTTATTTGCCGGAAGGCGAGAAAAAATTCAGCATCGGTCACAGCTATCTGTACGGTCATGCTTGCCACACGTTGGATCAGATCATCTCTTACTTTGGTAAGCCGGATGATGTCCACTATGATGTGCGTCAGCTATTGGGCAAGGATCGTATGAACGATTACTTTGACATCGACATGTACTACGGCATCACCAAAGTTTCGGTCAAGTCCAGCTACTTTCGCCTTGTTCCGCGGCCTAGTTTTACCGTTTACGGTAAGAAGGGTGTTTTTTTGAAGCAGGATATGGATCGCCAAGAAATCGACTTGAAGCACTTCTATTTGCCGGATCACGAGGACTTCGGTCTGGATCGGCCGGAAGACTACGGGACCTTGACATATGTTGACGACGCGGGCATTTACCACCAGGAGAAGGTCATCTCGGAAGTGGGGGATTACAGCCGCGTTTACGCCGGGCTTTACGAGACAATCATCAACGGCAAGCCTAAGTTGGTCAAGGATGAGGAGACCATTTACCAGATTCACATGTTGGAAACTGGCATCAAAGAAATCACCGAGGCTGACTAGGAGGAATGAGCAATGAATAATCTGATGGAGAAACTCGATGCCGTGTTGACACCGATCGCTGGGAAGTTGGATAACAATCGCTACTTGTCCGCAGTCAAGAATAGTTTCATGGCCGCAATGCCGCTTTTGATCATTGGTTCGTTCTTCACGTTGTTTGCGAATTTGCCGATCCCCGGGTATTCGACTTTTATGGCCCACACCTTCGGACAGTCGTGGCAGACCTTCTTCACCGTACCCAACAATATCTCGATGAGCATGATGACTGTTTACGTCATCATCGGCATCGCGAACGAGCTGGCACATAGCTATAAGCTTGACAGGATGGGAGCAATCTTCGCTGCAATCGCTGCGTTTTTCGTACTGACACCGATGATCGATTTCAAAAGGGCCGTCGATGGTATTGGTGTGCCCCTGAGTAACCTCGGTGCATCAGGCTTGTTCGTCGGCATCCTCGTATCCATCCTAGCGGTTGAACTCGTGCATCTGATCGATAAATGGGGCTGGACAATCAAGATGCCGGATTCCGTGCCAGAAAACGTTTCGCGTTCGTTCTCTTCATTAATTCCCATTGCCGTAGTCATTCTGGTCTTCAACTTCGTGCGGATGGGCTTTGCCGCAACCAGCTTCGGAAGTATGCAGAGCTTCATCTTCACCTATCTGCAGACTCCGTTGACCTCGATTGGGGCTTCGCTGCCGGCAACGTTGCTGGTCTTGCTAATAGAAGGTGTGCTTTGGTCATTCGGAATTCATGGCGCCAACATTGTGGGCAGCGTGATGACACCGATCTGGTTGGCACTAACGGCACAGAATGCGGAGGCGCTTGCCAATGGCACACCGCTTCCGAACATCGTTGACTATCAATTCTACAATAACTTTGTCAAAATTGGCGGTTCTGGTGCCACCATGGGTCTCGTCCTGCTCCTATTCTTTGTCGCCAAGTCGAAGCAGATGAGGGCAATCGGGCGTTTGGCAATTTTTCCCGAAATATTTACCATCAATGAGCCGATCATCTTCGGCATGCCAATCGTCCTGAATCCGGTTATGCTGTTGCCGTTCATTTTAACCCCGCTGATTATGGTGCTGGTCGCGTACGGTGCAATGGCGTGGGGGCTGGTGCCACTGACTAACGGCGTGAATATACCTTGGACGACTCCGCCAATCATCTCCGGATTCTTGGTCAGTGGTTGGCGTGGGGCACTATTGAACGTGTTCCAGATCGTGCTGTCAGGTATAATCTACTACCCGTTCTTCCGCACCGCTGATCGATTGGCGTTGAAGACAGAAAAAGAAAATGAAAATGAAATAAAGGAAGGTCAAGCGGTCACACAATGATCAAACCCAAAATACTTGAGCAACAAGAAGACAACCTTAGATTTACCACATTTGACCACACCCTCGCGCTGCGGTTCGCCGAATGCGTGGATGCAATCATCACTCGCGAGCACGAGAAGCCTGTGGCCGTGTGCGTCACACTGGATGGTCAGACGATTCTCGACTACCGGACCACTGGCAGACAGGGGAGCGGATGGTTGGCGCGTAAGGTTCGCACCGTGCTGGCTGCGAAGCATAGCTCCATGTACACCTACCTGCACCGCCTGGAAAAGCCGTACCAAGAATGGGTGCAGGACCCACAGTACGCCGTGTGCGGCGGCGGGTTCCCGCTGCATGTCGCAAACGTCTTGCGCGGGGTATTGGCTGTGTCCGGTCTGAACCATGAAGATGATCATCGCGTGCTGGTAGAAGCACTGGAAACAGTGCTGATCCAGCAGCGGAATGAGAGAAAGAAGGAATGATGATGAAACTAGCCATTTTTGGTGCGGGAATGATCGTTAAGGATTTCCTAACAATGATTGAGGCCATTCCGAGTATTAAGCTGGAAGCGATTATGGGGGTGCCTAGCGATCTCGAGACAATGAACCAGATGCAATCCGAGCATCACATTCATCGCGTGTTCACGGACGTGGATGAGTGCTTAGCAGATTCAGTGATCGACACCGTGTATGTCGCTTTACCGAACTTTCTGCACTACCGCTTTGCCAAGCTGGCCTTGCAAGCCGGCAAGAACGTCATCTGCGAAAAACCATTCACATTACACGCGTCCGAACTTCTGGAGCTGCAGGAGCTGGCGAAGGTGCAAGGCGTGATCCTCATCGAAGCGATCACCAACCAGTACTTAACGAACTATGCACAGCTGCAGGAGGATCTGCCAAAGCTTGGCGCGCTCAAGGTGATCGAATGCAACTATTCGCAGTACTCGCACCGCTATGACGCATTCCTGGCGGGGACGACGTTACCCGTGTTCGACCCGAAAAAGGGCGGAGGCGCGCTGATGGATCTGAACATCTACAACATTCATTTTGTCGTTGGCTTGCTTGGCGCACCAACCGCAGTGCACTACTACGCTAATGTGACGCGTGGCATTGATACTTCTGGCGTGTTGGTACTCGATTACTCAGAGACAAAGGTCGTCTGCATCGCTGCCAAGGATTGCGCGGCTAGTGTGCGCTCGACAGTTCAAGGCGACAAAGGCTCAATCGTGGTGAACGGCCCAACTAATGTGATGTCCGATTATGACGAGCAGTTGAACGGTGCGGCCAGTCAGCATGTCGACAAGAAGCTTAATCCGCACCGAATGTATGAAGAGTTCGTGACATTCGAGCGTCTCGTACGCACCCATGATACCGATGAAGCAGAGCGCCGCATGACGCATAGCATGGCCGTGATGCAGGTCGTCGATGCGGCACTGGCTGACGCCCAGATCAAATTAGGTTAGGAGAATAGAAAAATGGCAAAGTTACCAAAGGAATTCTTATGGGGTGGTGCTGTCGCGGCGCACCAGCTGGAAGGCGGCTGGCAGGAAGAGGGCAAGGGGCTGTCACTTGCTGATGTAATGACCGCTGGCGCGAACGGTGTAAATCGGGAGATAACGGCAGGCGTACTGCCTGGGAAAAACTATCCGAATCATGAGGCTATCGATTTTTACCATCACTATAAAGAAGACATGGCGCTGTTCGCAGAGATGGGTTTTAAGGCTTTCCGTACTTCAATTGCTTGGACACGCATTTTCCCAAATGGAGATGAGACTGAGCCCAATGAAGCTGGACTGCAGTTCTACGACGATCTATTTGCAACCTGCCATCAGTACGGTATCGAACCGGTCATTACGCTGGCACATTTTGAGATGCCGTACCACTTGATTGAAGCCTACGGGGGTTGGCAGGATCGGCGGCTGATTGAATTTTTCCTCCGCTTCGCCGAGACCTGCTTCAAACGCTATAAGGGACAGGTCAAGTACTGGATGACCTTCAATGAAATCAATAACCAATGCAGCTACATGAACGATTTTACACTGGCAACGAACTCTGGATTGTTGTTCGATAAAAATGCCACGCCGATGCAACGTGAGGCTGCGATGTATCAGGCTTCCCACTACGAGCTGGTGGCAAGCGCACGGGCTGTGCAGCTAGGCCACAAAATCGATCCGCTGGCCCAGATTGGTTGCATGGTCAATTTTACGCCGCAGTATCCTGCTTCGTCCAAGCCGGAAGACGTCCTGATGGCAGACAAGGCGATGCAAAAGCGCTTCTATTGGAGTGACGTTCAGGCATTCGGCGCCTATCCTGGCTATATGGAAGCCTACTTCAAGCGCACGAATTATCGGCCGGACATCACTGAAGCCGACCGCGCTGCGCTTGCGGCAGGATCAGTGGACTACATCGGATTCTCATATTATAGTTCCAACACCGTGGCACATCAGGCCGAGAACCCTGCCTACGATTTTGACGGTGAAAAAGCTGGAGTGGTTAACCCGAACCTACAAACCAGTGATTGGGGCTGGACCATTGATCCGGTCGGCCTGCGGTTTAGTCTGAACTGGCTTGCAGAGCGCTATCGGCGCCCGCTGATGATTGTCGAAAACGGTTTCGGCGCTTACGATAAAGTCGGGCCCGATGGCAGTGTACATGATGACTATCGCATGGCATACCTGCGTGCCCACATTGAGCAAATGATCAAGGCTGTCGCCGAGGATGGCGTGGATCTTCTGGGCTATATGCCGTGGGGGTGCATCGATCTCGTGTCGGCAGGCACCGGGCAGATGGATAAGCGGTACGGTTTCATCTATGTCGACAAGAACGATGCGGGTGAGGGCACCTTGGCCCGCAGTCGCAAGGATTCCTTCGCGTGGTACCAGCGCGTGATCGCAACTAATGGTGAGGACCTAGGCTGATGGACCAGCGCCTACGTATTGGCGTGATTGGCCTAGGTAACATCGCGCAAAAAGCCTATCTGCCGTTGTACGCCGGGACACAGGACGAAGTGGAATGGTTGCTGATGGGACGCAACTCTGCACACTTGAATCCAATCACGGCGAAATATCACCTGAATCCTGTGGGGAGAGATCTTAACGCGCTGGATGCCATTCATTTGGATGCAGTGATGGTCCACACGCCTACACAGACTCATGAGGCGTTAGTTCGACATTTCCTGACACGCGGTGTCAATGTCTACGTTGACAAGCCGCTGACAGAAGATTTCGCGCAGACGCAAGCATTATACCAGCTCGCGGAAGCACAGGGCTGCCTGCTGACTGTCGGCTTCAATCGCCGCTTTGCTCCAGCAATCGCTGATCTGGTAGATCATCGCTTCAAGAACGCGGTCAGCGTGGTGAAGACGACAGGAAGCGCTGCCGGAACACCTGCACCGCTTCTATGCGACATGTTCATTCACCCGCTAGACACGATGTTGGCGCTGACACATTTTCAAGTTCCGCAATCGCCTCACTATGCGATGCACCTGAATTCGGAGGGGCAGCTGAAGTATGCGAGCATCTGCTTCGATACCGGACGGTTGCACGCAACTGCCACACTTGACCTGATGGCGGGAAGCGATTACGAAGAAGCCAGCCTCATTGCAACGGATGGCGTCTACCGCGTGCAAGATCTGCAGTCCAGCACGGTGATTCGAAGTGGGCGTACGCAGGTCAGTCAAGCAGATAAGTGGTCACCAATGCTTGAGACGCGGGGATTTGCGCCGCTCGTGCGCGCCTTCATCGCCGCCGTGCGGGGAACGCGGGATAATCCGGTGGCGCCTGCCAGTAGTCTGTTGACGCACCGGATGATTGCCGATTATATCGCCCACTTTGAGTTGGCTTAACAGAGAACCGTCCGATCTCGGTACCTTAGAGGACTGGACGGTTCTTTGGCATACCGTCCCTTATAATAGAAATATCTTTATATATTTTCATATATTGGATTGGTGTACACGATTCACTAAACAAAAAGTTAAAATACCAACCATCAAAAGAATTTATTAATAAACTTAAAAACCACTAATTCTGATTTATTTATGAGGCTGTGGACACCAAGGCAGGCTCTTTTTCTTCATACATAAAAAAATCTCCAGCATTGATCGGGCATACATCGATTCATAGAATCATGCGATAATTTGCCATAGACAATAGATGATGGATATGAGCGGATGCGGTGACACCCTTGTGGAAGGGGGTGAAGCTGATGGCAGTGTACCAAGCATTGATGCTTGCTTCCCAGATTACGAGTGTTTTTTGCTCGGTAATTTTAGGGATCACCAGCATCTTGGTGATGCTGTCAAATAAAAAGAAATAATCCGTCTCATATACCATCCACGGTGGCTAAGACGGATTACCCTCAATTTGTGTAATTTGTTCAAGCACTGCATCCGTTCATTGCGGATATTGCCATCCCGTCAGTGTGCAAGCACTGGCGGATTCGTTTTTTTCTTACATTCATTATACACAAAATTTGCGGATTGATGCAAAAGTTTATAAACAAAATCTCAATACTGACCGGTACCTTGCTTAATTATTAGACGGAGGATCATTAAACGCCTGCCGATGTTCAGCGATTAACTTTTCCAGTTCATTGCGGTCATCCGTTGTCGCTTTATTCCGTATAAATGAGCGAGCGGAGCGTCTTTTGCCGTTACGTTGGGTCACTTCCTTGCGAGATATCACACTTAAGCGCTATGCTTATCTATGGGCAGGAATTGATCTGAAATGGCTTCAGAGATGACGGGGAATATGCGTGGAAGAAAGCCGTGTGATGTAGAGGATAAATACTTGGTTCCCCGCCAAGAACCTCGCCAGACGGTGAAGTCAGGCTTGCAACAACTTCTTATAATGGAAATTAAGTTCTGATTGTCACAATCGACAAAGGAAAGTGAGTGAATAGGATGAGTGTAAAATTGATTGGTTTTATCGGTACCGGAGTCATGGGCCGCGGGATGATCCGCAATCTGATGAAAAAAGGTTATTCTGTCCAGGTTTATAACCGGACGAAGAGCAAGGCGGATGAATTGGTCGCAGATGGTGCAGTCTGGAAGGCCAGTCCGGCAGAAGCAACAGAAAATGCCGATGTCGTCATCACGATGGTCGGCTATCCGAAAGATGTAGAGGCTGTCTATTTCGACAATGGTATTCTGGATCATGCGAAGGGAGGCGCCTATCTGATTGATATGACCACCTCCTCACCACAGCTGGCGGAAAAAATCTTCAAGGCCGCCGCTGAAAAAGGGTTGCATGCACTCGACGCACCAGTATCCGGCGGCGATGTCGGCGCCAAAGAAGGCACCCTGTCGATCATGATTGGCGGTAAACAAGCGGATGCAAAAGAAATCATGCCGGTCTTTGAAGCGATGGGTAAAAAAATCGTCTATCAAGGGAAAGCAGGTTCCGGCCAGCATACAAAAATGGCCAATCAAATTGCCATTGCCACCAACATGATCGGTGTCGCCGAGGCGTTGGCCTATGCGCGCCATGCGGGTCTGGATACAGACACAGTCATGGAGAGCATCGAAACAGGAGCTGCCGGCAGCTGGTCGCTGTCCAATCTCGGACGGAAGATGCTGAAGGGCGACTTCGAACCCGGATTTTATGTCAAACATTTGATTAAGGACGAAAGGATTGCGCTGGACTCGGCGAAGCAGATGGGTCTTGAGACGCCGGGACTTGCCTTGTCTAAAAAAATCTATGACGAACTCGCGCAGCAAGGCGAGGAAAACAGCGGCACCCAGGCGATATTCAAGAAATACGAATGAGATCAGAAGACCAATAGATGGACTATAGAACACTCCTCCTCAGGCGGATAGATGAAATTAATTCTACTGCCAGGAGGATTTTTTTACTTACTAAAAGGACGTTAACGGTTGGTATGCAGGGAAGAGAGATGGTGAAGCAAGCCAATTCGTTGGGTTTAGCCGTTTTGCATACAATAATTGTAATATATATCTTGCATTTAATGTAAGATATATATTACAATTGAAACATGGAGGTGATCCATTGCGTTGAAAAATCGCGTAAAAATCGCCCGCATCGAGTCAGGTATGACACAGCTGCAGCTCGCTGAAAAGACTGACGTCACGCGACAAACGATCAGTTTAATAGAAAAAGGGAAATATAACCCGTCTTTGAAGTTATGTCTGGCGATTTGTTACGCCGTCGGGAAATCACTCGATGAACTTTTCTGGATCGGGGAGGGGGAGGAAAATCAATGAAGAAGATTAAAGATGAACGCTTGATACTGATCACTTTGAAAAATGTTCGAATGGCTTATGTCCTTCAAACCTTGGGTATCCTTGCCATTTTAATTTACACAGGATTTGCCAGTGGATCGGACGCCGCTTTTGAGTCACCGTTATTCTTTGTTATGATGCTGTCAAACATGGTTTTGATTTGTCTTCAGTTGAGGGTCTCTATTGACATTGAAGCAACGGAGAAAAAGCATAGAAAACCTCTGCCATACTCGGCATTTATTCTCCTCTCATTAGGCGTCGGTGTCCTAATGGGTTTGGTTTTTTTTATTTCAGACCGGCAGCACCCAATTGGTGCACTGATCAGCGGAGCTATCTTCTTCATCTGCTTCCTGGGCAGTTATTCAGTCATGTACTATCTCCGGAAAAAACGCGAGAAAGAGGATGAGGAGTAACAGACAGGCTAAAGGAGAGATGTGACATGCGCTTTTTTCAGGATTGAAGGAAATTTATATTTTTTAATGCACACATCATGAGGTTAAACGATCAATTCCGGAGAACACGCAGGAACGATTCAATTTACTCCTCAGAACTGATCCGCTTGAATGTCCGGTATGTGGATCTGCATTCAAAATATCTGTAGCAACATATATGGTTTCCTTTCATAGGATGGGTAAGCGCGAAGTGACTTGTCCCAGTTGTGGATATAGAGACTTTTTATTACCGATACATGCTGATGAATCATAATTAATGAACTGAAGCACGCGCCTAAAATCGAGAGAGTAGCAGGTGAGAAGAACCGGCACAAGCGTTTAAATCGCTAATTTTAAAACAAGATCTCTTCTGTAGTCTGAGTGCTTGCAAACCATTTTAGTACCTGATTGTGATGATTGATAATCTGTTTTGCCGTCAATTCAGCAGTATCCCAAGTACTATGCGCGTCGGTAACTAGAGTAACTTCATAGCCCAGGCTAAATGCTCTTCTGCAGGTCGTATCGACGCAGACTTCGCTTTGGATACCTGTTAATACTAAATTTGTTATACCTTGGCTCTTTAGTGATTCATCTAAATTGGTGTTCAAAAATGAGTCCGGGGTTGTTTTCTGAATCAGGGTGTCTGTAGCAGACGGGTAAATTTCTGGACGAATTTTCCATCCGTTTGTTCCATTCTCCAAAACACTGCCTGCAGAACCATTGTGCTGTATATAATAGACAGGAATACTTTTGCTCCTTGCTTTTAATAAAAGAAACTTAATATTTCTTATAAGCTTCTCACCATCAAATACAGGATTGTCCACTGAAAACATGGAATTTTGTACGTCAATGATTAATAGAGCGGTATTTATCATCGCTAAGTCTCCTCGATATGCCTCAGTTATCATCCGTAAGATTTCCTCTGAACGGAGTAACTCTGCAAATTCACTCGCTTAATCGTGAAATAGAAAAGTTTATAAATTCTGTTACTACATACGCTGAAACAATAACAAATGTTGTTTTTTCAAAGTTAGCAACTATTGACGATCTTGCCCAACATTCTCCTTATCTTAATGAGTGATGGGCTCTATACTGCATTTATGGACCACCGACCACTGAAGCGCGAGTCAATCATTCAGCTTTCTTTTAGGCTTTCGCGCTGCAGCAGCACAACATCGTTGCCCTCAGATTCCAGATAATCGACGTGATGTTCGCCCCATAGACACAATTTATTCAGAATCACCGACAAACTTTCTCCGTAGTCATTCAACGAATATTCGACTTTTGGCGGGATCTGGCTATAGACTTTTCGCGTGATCACGCCGGATTGCTCTAATTCTCTGAGCTGCTTGGTTAGCATTTTTTGCGAGATGTCTGGAATCAAGCGCTTCAGCTCACCCGTCCGCTTGGCTCCTGTCCGCAAATGACACAGAATAACGGTTTTCCATTTTCCTCCGATGACTTCAAGCGTGGCTTCCACACCAATGTTGAAAACTTTTTTCATTATAAAAACGCCCCTTCTATCCTATATGAAACCAAAAGGTACCTATATAACAAATAAATCCCTACTTGTTAACCATCACGCTATAAACAATACTATACACTATATTGAGAAAGTAAAGGAGAGAGATTATGGATCAAAATCATAAAATTAATCCAACACTGACACTGCTTGCTTTGGCAATCAGCGCATTCGGGATTGGATCAACGGAATTTATCAGTGTCGGCTTGCTCCCGCTGATTGTAAAAGATCTAGGCATTTCATTAAGCAGTGCGAGTTTGACCGTGTCGATGTATGCCTTAGGCGTGACAATCGGTGCGCCGCTGCTAACGGTCATGACAGCCAAGCTATCCCGCAAAAATGTGCTGCTGTTCGTGATGTTATTATTTATTGCCGGCAATTTATTAGCCGCTGTTTCGCCGATATTTCCGGTGCTTTTAGCTGGACGGGTCATCTCGGCGCTTGCTCATGGCGTCTTTATGTCAATCGCATCGGTGATTGCAGCTGATGTCGTAGCACCCAATAAGCGGGCGAGTGCGATTGCGATTATGTTTACCGGACTCACAGTGGCCACAGTCACCGGTGTCCCATTAGGAACATTTATCGGCCAGATTACCGATTGGCGGATGTCCTTTTTCTTCATCGCATTTATTGGCCTGATTGCGCTGATAGCCAATCTCTTCCTCGTGCCGAAGCACCTCTCGCAAGGGGAGTCGATTTCGTTAAAAGATGTTGGGAAGGTATTCAGCAATTTTCGCCTCATTCTGATTTTGTTGATTACGGCCTTGGGCTACGGCGGGACTTTCGTCCTTTATACGTACGTTTCACCAATACTCAGCCGTTTCATGGGCTACTCAAGCAGAGCGGTCGTCATCATCCTGGTCGTCTACGGAATCGCCGTGGCAATCGGCAATACATTAGGCGGGCATCTATCGAATAAGCGTCCATTATTCTCGCTATTATTTATGTTTCTGGCGCTGGCTGCGAGTATTCTCGGCATCTCTATCTTTTTGCACGCGCATGTCATCGGACTAGTCATGGTGCTGCTGATGGGATTGTTTGCCTTCATGAATGTGCCGGGTCTGCAGCTCTATGCCGTGCAATTGGCCGAAACCTATACACCGACAGCCGTTCCAATGGCGTCCGCTTTAAATATTTCAGCATTCAATATCGGCATTGCCCTTGGAGCGGAATTGGGCGGGCGGATAACGGCCGGAATGGGTCTCGCTTTTACACCCGTATTTGGATCCTTGATGGTTCTGCTTGCCGCGATAGTCACCTTTTTCTGGCTTGTCCTTGATGGAAATAAGAAACGCGAGCACGCACCATTGAAGGCAGCGAATCGCTCAACTGAATCCTGCAGCAAGGCGTAAACGGAATCACCCACAATACGGGGAGGGTAAAAAATGATTGATCATATGCAGGATCGTGTGGTTTTAAAAATGATCTGATCCGCAGACGTTCACATTTAAAAAAAGAAAAAGAAGATCCTTCCAATCGGAGGATCTTCTTTTTGCTCTTTTGAAATAGGCATCGGTGATAAGTGTATGGCTAAACCGATGTCAAATCGATAACCATAAACAAATTCACGTTAAACAGGCAACGATGCAGAATTCACCGCAGAAAACAATGGATTTTTCTTTAATTCACTGCCTGCTCTTTTTCCTGCGCGCGTACCGACTCGGCGGCTTTGATCATCATCGCACATTCAATCCGCTTGCGGAAGATGTCGCAGCTGAACTGAAAATTACCCTTGAGCGAACCGGTGGCGTGCAGTGAGTTAGCCGGGCAGCCGCCGCTGCAATAGAGTTTCGCCCAGCAGTCCTTGCATTCCGGTTTGGAGTAGCAGTTGACCTCTTTGAATTGATCCTGCAGCTCCGGTTTGGTAATCCCGTCCCAGATATTGCCCATGCTGAAGGCCTGATCACCGACGAATTGGTGGCAGGGGAATAATTCGCCCCACGGGGTCACAGCCATGTATTCGGTACCTGAGCCGCAGCCGGAGATCCGCTTATGGATGCAAGGGCCTTCCGTCAGATCAAGCATATAATGATAGAAAATAAAGCCATGGCCGTTCTCCTCGCGCCGCAGCATTTCTTTAGCGAGGATTTCGTATTGATTATAAATCTCCGGAAGATCTTCCTCTTTTAACGCATAAGGCTCTTTCGGATCGCAGATGACAGGTTCCATCGACAAACGGTCGAATCCGAGATCAGCCATATGAAAAAGATCATTGGTAAAATCAACATTATTATGCGTAAACGTGCCGCGTACGTAATATTCCTGATCGCCGCGCTTTTTCACGAAGTTCTGGAATTTGGGCACGACATAGTCATAGCTGCCTTTTCCGGTAATCGTTTTGCGCAGCCGGTCGTGAACTTCCTTGCGTCCGTCGAGGCTCAGGACAACGTTATGCATTTCCTTGTTCAGATAATCAATGACGTCATCTTTAAGAAGCATCCCGTTTGTCGTCAGCGTGAAACGGAAGTTTTTATTGCATTCTTTCTCTTTGCTGTGACAATAAGCAACCAGCTGTTTGACGACTTTCCAGTCCATCAACGGTTCGCCGCCGAAAAAGTCAACATCGAGATTGCGATGGAAGCCGCTGTTCTCGAGCAGAAAATCAATCGCCCGTTTGCCGACTTCGAAGCTCATGATCGCGCGGTCGCCGTGATATTTTCCTTGACTGGCGAAACAATACTCACAGGAGAGATTACAGGTATGGGCGACATTCAGGCAAAGTGCTTTGACATAGGTTTTGCGTTTTTTTAAATTAAAAGACAAATCTTGGTAACTGTCTTCGCTGAAGAGATGCTCTTCTGCTTTTAATTGCTCAATGTCTTGCAGTGTGTCACGAACATCCGCTTCAGAGGCCTCCGGATATTTAGATCGCAGTTGACGAACGATATCATCTGCTGCTGTTTTTTCATATAAAGCGATTGCATCGTAGGCGAGGTCATCGACGACATGCACGGCGCCGCTGTAGGTATCGAGCACAATATTGAATCCATTCAGTTTATATTGGTGAATCATGGCAGGCTCTTCCTCTCCTTTATCTAGCCCCAAAAAATTGCCGCCCGTCTGCAATCAGAGGGCGGTGCATTTCTGATCATTATCGGCTTGCGGGTTCTGCACATTGCTGATTGGCAACGCCGCAAGAAGTCTTGCATGCGGATTGGCAGGAGGTCATGCATTCGCCACGACCGCCGTGTTTTGCTGATTCTCTCAGATCCATGGTGTTTAAAGAAATGATTCTTTTCATTCGTGAACAGCTCCTTTTTTGAATGAAATTTGCGAGTTTGTAAGATTTTTCCGTACTGTCGCTCAGGAATATTTTAACAAGCGGGGTGGGAAGCGTCAAACGAACTTATTGTGACTTTATTAGAAAAGTCTGAGAAACATCAGAAACGGATTTCTTACCGGTTCATGATAAAATGAGGATAAGGGCAATTAGACTAAGACTGGAACCCGGGCAAACTGTTAACGAACCACTGGGAGAAAGAAGGCTTTTAAATGAAAATATTGATCATAGTCGGCGCCGCTCTCGCTTTTTTGTCGGTGGCATTCGGCGCGTTTGGGGCCCATGTGTTGAAGGAGAGTCTCGGCGAGCATTATCTTTCGATTTATCAAACGGGTGTGAGCTATCAGATGTATCACAGTCTCGGTCTGATACTGATTGGTTTACTGGCACTGACTGCTTTTCGCGGTTCAGCGGGCCTGCTGCAAACGGCTGGAATATTAATGCTAGTCGGGATCATCTTGTTCTCCGGCAGTTTATACGTACTCAGCATGACCCAAACGGATTGGCTGGGCGCGATTACACCATTCGGCGGGCTTGCCTTTCTCGCCAGTTGGGTGTTTGTGATCATCGCCATCGCTAAAGGCTAAAAGAAACGCTTCAAGACACTTCCCCCTAATCAGAGGGGAAGTTCAGTTCAAGCGGGAAGGTAATACACGATCAGAAAAGATTAAATTAAAATTCAATAATCCCATTGAAAAAGGAAAATTTCCACCTATTCGCGGGAAATTTCAAACAAAATCAAACTTCCCTCTCATCCGCGAAAAAGTTGAACCGAAATCGCGAAGTCGAACCGAAACACGAAAAAGTTGAACCGGATCGATGAAAAGTCGAACCGAAATCAGGAAGTCGAACCAAAATTCGGAGGTCGAACCGAAACGATGAAAAGTCGAACCGAAATCGCGAAAAGTCGAACCGAATCATGGAAAACTTAGACCTAACGCACAAGGTTAAACCTAAGCCGAAAAAACTTAGACCCAACCACGAGAAACTTAGACCCAAACGCGGAAAAGTTAGACCTAATACACAAGGTTAGACCTATACGCGTGAAAGTTGGACCGAAACACGGAAAAGTTAGACCGAATCGCGGAAAACTTAGACCTAACGCACAAGGTTAGACCTAAGCCGAAAAAACTTAGACCCAACCACGAGAAAGTTAGACCGAATCGCGGCAAACTTAGGCCTAACGCACAAGGTTAGACCTAAGCCGAAAAAACTTAGACCCAACCACGAGAAA
>JBDNRY010000022.1:21047-47156 GCA_047718855.1 Sporolactobacillus sp.
CCTAACGCACAAGGTTAGACCTAAGCCGAAAAAACTTAGACCCAACCACGAGAAAGTTAGACCGAAACACGGAAAAGTTAGGCCTAATACACAAGGTTAGACCTATACGCATGAAAGTTGGACCGAAACACGGAAAAGTTAGACCGAATCGCGGAAAACTTAGACCTAACGCACAAGGTTAGACCTAAGCCGAAAAAACTTAGACCCAAACGCGGAAAAGTTAGACCTAATACACAAGGTTAGACCTATACGCGTGAAAGTTGAACCGAAACACGAAAAAGTTGAACCGGATCGATGAAAAGTTGAACCGAAATCGCGAAGTCGAACCGAAACGATGAAAAGTTGAACCGAAACACGAAAAAGTTGAACCGAAATCAAGAAAAGGTAAACCAAATTCAGGAAGTTCCCCAAGCTAAACAAAATTTCCGCTTCAATGCAAAGTTTGATAGGATTTTCACTTGTTGCTGGAAGGAAAATCCTCTCCGTCTTCCCAATCATCTGAAAAATAAGGCTTTGCCCGGATTTTACAGGCAAAGTCTTTTGCACGAGTCATCTTGAAACTGGCGGTGCATACGGGTAGCTATAGGACATCGGACCGGTAAAGGTGAAATAATTGACGAAGACCATCGGAATTAAATAACGCGTTTCCGATCCTGAATCTTTGATAATGACATGGTCCCGGCCTGCGGCTTCTACGGTTCCAGTAAAACTTTTGGCGTTCCATTCACTATTTCCTTCGAAGGTGCAGTAGACGGTCGCCGTTTTACCAAGATTAAGCCGCAAAATATTCTCAATATAGGATTGTTCGACGAGCGGCAGTGGAATCGCAGTCGGCGCTACCGGCTGCATGGGCATTTGGGCCGGTACCGTTGGAGCGGCTGTACCCGGAGTACCCGGCGGAGTCGTTGTATACGGCGGATACATATAAGGCAGCGGCGGTACCGATGGGCTGCCGACCGGTTGGGTGAACTGGCTTGAAAATGGAGAAGAAGCGCTGCCTGTCTGCGGCTGCCCGGTCGGCTGAGAAGCTTGCCGCTGCGCGCCATTTGCCTGATCCGGATCGGCTCCGAACGAGGCACCATACGGCCAGTTTTCCGGTGGATATTGTTCACTCATAAAATCAACTCCTGCTTCATGAATTCTTCTGCTGACGAATGACCGAGTATAGAAATCGAGACTCGTGCGATCAAAATGCGAGATTCAACTGATGAAAGCCGATCAGTAAACATTGGGGCATTCGCCTTGGGTCGGTTGGAAGAAGCAATGCGCCTTAAAGCGGCCGGCGTTCCACTGATTGTACCATTGCCCTGGACAAGCCCCTACCGGCTGGAAAAACCAAAGCGAGTTCGTTGCCGGATTGAATCGTTCTCCATTGAGCGTTCTGCGGGCAAGCCGCTTATCCTGCGATCGGGCTGCTTGGTAGAAATATCCCTTCTGAGTCGCTTCAAATCCACCCGGACTCTGAAACACCATCTGCGAGATCGTCCGTATATCCTGAAAATCTAAGCAATTGCCAAGCACACGGTTCACGCCGACATTGCCGACCAGCAGCATGCCCAGCTGTCCGTCCCCTTCAGCTTCGGCGCGCATCAGACGTGCGAGAAGCGAGACATCATTGTTGGTAAACTGTACGGATGGCATATATCCCCGCCCTCCTTTTTAATACTTCTTGTATCTGCGTGAACGAAGATAAACTTTAACGATCAATACATTTAAACGTATGCCCAACCTTAGAAATGATGACTAAAAAGACTATCCGGCAATCAGATAATCTTTTTAGCGGTCAAGCCGCACGAGATCGGCGTTGCTGCTATATCCTTTAGCTAATAAATCACGCAGGATGAGGGAGCCAAGCATACTGTAAACTGTTCCATTTCCGCCGTAACCCAGCAGATAATAAATATTTTTCTGCCGCGGATGGCGCCCAATATAAGGGAGGTTGTCTGTGGACTCGCCAAAGAGTGCGCCCCAGGCATAATCGATTTCGATCGGGAGCATGGGAAACAAGGCACCTAATTCTTTTTTCAGACGCAAAGCCTGTTTTGAGATTTCGTCTGCGGATGGTGCTTCCGCTTTTTCCTGATCGAAACCTCCGGCGATAATCCGATTGTCGACGGTCGTCCGCAAATAAAGATAGGGCCGCCGCGTCTCCCAGATCAAGGCCCGCTCTTTCCAGTAGCGGCTGAGCTGTTCAATGGGTTTCGTCGCGATCGCATAGGAACGATTGATTGCTGCCCGCTTTTTCCACAGCAGCGGTGTTTTTTCATAACCCGTCGCGAGAATAATGGCTGAGGCTCGAATTTCTCCGGCTGAAGTCTGCGCAACAAGGGTGTTGCCCCGATCCTGCACATCGAGCAGCGCCGTTCTTTCAAAAATGTCTGTTCGTTGTTGCTCAAGTAAAGTGCGGATGATTGAGCGGCTGAATTTCAAGGGATTAACCTCGGCGTCTCCAGCGGTGACTATTGCCCCATGCTTTGAAAATCCATATTCCGACTCGATCTGTGCATGATCCAGATAGCGGACAGGAAAGCCGTGTGTTTTTAATACATTGAACTCCTTTTTCAAACGGGGGAGGTGCAAAAGCGTACTCGCGTAATAAAAACTGTCCCGGCGGATGAAGTCACTGGGCACGGTCAGCGAATGCGCCACCTGTTCAAGTTCGTTCACCGCTTCCAGGCAGAGCCGGTAGAAGCGGACGGCCGCTTCTTCGCCGATTTGACTCATTAGTTTTGAAAGCATGATGTCATTGGAATATTGCAAGAGGCCAGTATTTGCACTTGTGCTGCCAGCACCGACCTGGCGCTCATCAATCATCGCCAGGTGAAGTCCGGCATTGGCCAGTGTCAATGCGCAAAGCGATCCGGACATGCCAGTGCCGACAATCAGTGCGTCATAATGGCTGGCGGCGCCTTGCTGAGGCAACCGCAGCGTCTCAATTGTTGTTTGCCAATAGGGTTGGCCATTATAGAGCTCCATAAGGTTGCGACCTTCTCCTGATTTTTTAGTATCCTTAAATTGCCCTGCTCCGTTCAGCATTAATCGCTTATCCAAAATTTGATCTTTGCATTAAAAGTTGAGGATTTAACTGAAAAAGTGGTCAATAAAAGGTGAGAAGAGGCGGGTATATTAGCAAAAGGGTCGATATTTTTCGTTTCGTCAGTCTTTTTTAATGCGAAAATATTAAATCCGATGGAAAATGACCGATACTGAATCTTACTCGGTTTAATAAAATTTTCCGATCATCAAGGAAAACTTCTGCCTGCACAAAAAATCTCATCCTCTGAGCGGGAGGATGAGATCAGTTGGTTCTATGGAATCAGCAAATCATTATAAGGACAGGGTTTGAATAAACGCGTCTGGCGATTGGTGCAGGCCGACATAGAATGGGCCGAATTCACCGTAACGGGCGCTGGCCTCGTCGAAACGCATTTCATAGACGATTTTCTTGAACTGCAGCGGATCATCCGAGAAGAGGGTCACGCCCCATTCCCAATCATCGAGGCCAACGGAACCCGTAATAATCTGTGTGATTTTTCCAGCATAACTGCGGCCGATTCGTCCGTGGCTTTTCATCAGCTCTTTACGTTCATCCATGGGCAGCATGTACCAGTTATCGTCGCCCTGACGCTTCTTGTCCATCGGGTAGAAGCAGAAATAGTTCATATTCGGCAGGGCCGGCTTCAACCGTTTTTGAACCATCGGATGGGCGTAGGGGTCACCGCTGCTTTTGCCAAGGTAATTGCTGAGCTCGACGACCGATACGAAGGAATAGGCAGGCTCGGTTACTTCAGCGAATTTCGATTGATTGAACTGAGTTTCCAGTTTCTTTAATTCATCTATTGTCGGACGCAGCAGCATGAAGGCGAAATCAGCCTTTTGGCCGAGTATCGAATAGATGCCGGAGCTGCCCTCGTGAATTTCATTATTAATAGTCCAGCCTGAGAAAATTTGATCTAATTCATGAATCGCTTCTTGTTTCTCAATGGATGAAAACGTTTTCCATTTTGACCAATCAATCGTACGAAAGTCATGCAAGCAATACCATCCGTCCAGCGTTTCTGCAGGTTCTGCCATGTTGTTCACTCCTTTAAATTCACTCAATATTTACTATAGCATAATTCACAATCCGAGTTCATATCGCAGGCATACCCCACTTCGATATCCCGTTTAATCACTCTTCCGACACAAAAATTTTTACATATAGAAAAAGGGCAGTGAAATTATATTTCTTTCTGTTTCTGGTGCATTTTTGGTTTATACTAAATGAAAGAATGTGTGAATAAATTCATAAGGCATGGAGCCTTGAATCGTGAACAGATTGAATTTTACTACAGGGGGTTAAAGTCTTATGGCCGACTTGTTTGATGAACTGAGAGAAGAAGTCAAAGCGCATAAACCCGTCATTGTATTTCCTGAAAGTGATGATCAACGTGTCATTAGCGCGGTCCTCCGATTGGCGACCGAGGAAATTGTTCTGCCCATCCTGATTGGGAAAAAGGAAAAGATGGATCCGGAAATCAGGGGACTCGCAGATAAAAAATTATTAATTGTCCGTGATCCTGAGACTGATCCCAACCGGAATAAGATGGCTGAAGCGCTCGTTGCCCGCCGAAAAGGAAAAATTGACGCTGCCGGAGCTTGTGAATGGCTGCACGATCCGTGTTACTTCGGTACTATGTTAGTGTATTTGAATGAGGCGGACGGACTGGTTAGCGGCGCCGCACACACGACGGCGGAGACCGTTCGGCCAGCGCTGCAGATCATTAAGTCACAGCCGGGTAAGAAGCGGATCTCTGGTTCCTTCCTTCTTGTTAAAGGGGAAGAAAGATTTGTATTCGCGGATTGCGGCATCAATATTTCGCCGGATAGCGAAACATTAGCTGAAATTACGCTGGAGTCGGCGGAAACGGCAATCATGTTCGGCATTGATCCGAGAATTGCTATGCTCAGCTTTTCCACAAAAGGATCAGCGAAAGATCCGTCGATCGACAAAGTCACGGAGGCGCTTGCTCAGGTCAAAGCGCAGAAACCGGATCTCTTAATCGACGGCGAATTGCAGTTTGACGCGGCCTATGTTCCGGAAGTTGCTCAGAAGAAGGCGCCGGGTTCGCCTATCGGCGGTCGGGCGAATGTCTTTATTTTTCCTAATATCGATGCTGGAAATATCAGTTATAAAATGGTCCAGCGATTGGGCGGCTACACGGCTATCGGCCCCATTTTGCAGGGCCTGAACAAGCCGGTTAACGATTTGTCGCGCGGCTGCTCCAGCGGTGACGTGTACAAATTGGCATTGATTACAGGCAAGCAGGCCATAACCTCCTTGCAGCACCAGATGCAATAAACAAAGAGAATAAAAAAGCCTGCGGATCAGACTGGTCCGGAGGCCTTTTTGTTATTCAAATAAATGCTGAGCAATATATTCATTTTTGCGGATACCGGCGGGAATAGCGAACAGGCCCGTTGCCCGGTGATCGGTGTATTCGTTTAAGGCATCCATCCGCCCAAGCAGCTTCAGCATCGGAATGAAGCTTTCCTGCGGCTTATTCTGAAAAGCAATGAAGAGCAGACCAGCATCCAGCTGCCCCGTGGATGCCTGAATCCCATTCGTATAGGAAAAAGCGCGTCGATAGAGCTCCTTGCCCGCCTGGTGAGCCAGGCGGACATGAGCATCCATCGGCATTCGATGCGGCAGCACGGGATCCTTCTCATGGGTCTGGCCGAATGCGGCACCGGAGTTCTTTTTTCTGCCAAAGACGTTTTCCTGGTCTTGATAGGAATCCTGATCCCAGGTTTCCAAATGCATCTGGATTTTGCGGTAACCGAGATAACTGCCGCCGCGCATCCAGTAGGGTTCATCCTTGCCTGCCCAAATCACTCGTTTCTGGCCTTCACGATCGCTGCCTGAAACATTGGCGGTACCGTCCTTGAAGCCGAAGAGATTGCGCGGTGTCTTGCCTTTCGGACCATTAAGGAAACCGGCTTCCATCCAGCGCAGATTGGCGGTGCCGACGGATTCCTTAATCAGATTGCGCAGAGCATGAAAAGCGACCTGCTGGATATTGGCACAGACTTGCACGCAGATATCTCCGTTTGACAGAGCCGGATCGAGCGTCTCATGCGCGATCTTCGGCATGAGCGTCAATTGTTTCGGCATTTTGCCAGCCAGTCCAAAGCGATCCTTCCCATTTTTAATAAAAAAGGAATGGCCGAAGCCGAATGTGATCGTCAAATCAGCAGTGCCGAGTCCTCTGGCTTCGTTGGTATCGTTCGGCGGCAGGGAGCGATTGCTGCTGTCCGTCATTGTTTGGCCGGCTGTCAGCGCGGAGGCGAGACGCGTCCAGGAGATGAAAAGCGCCATTACCTTTGCTACATCATGGACTGACGGATCGATATCAAACGCCGCGAGATAACCGTAGGTCTGGTGCGGAGTGACAATACCGGCTTGATGCTCGCCGAAAAAAGGAACAGGTGTATCTCCGGCCTTCTCTGATTCTTTTCCAAGCGCCTGGAAAACGGCACCGATCCCGCTGGCTCCAAGCGCCAGACCGCCGCCTGCCATGGCCGTCATTTTCAGCATTTCCCGGCGGGTGATTCCTTTTCGTGGTTCGTGTGGTGTTCCAGAGGATGTTTCGCTCATGATGTCTGGATCTCCTTTTTAGAAAATTTTAGCGGTCTGAGCCATCAATTTGGACAATTGGCTAAGTTCATTACTGAGCTCGCGGATTTGCTTTTTGTTCAGACGGGTATAAAGCACATAACGATCATCGGAAATCTTATACTTCAGCAATTGCTTATCAGTTTGCTGGAATTCATGATCGATGGAGGATTCCAGCTCCTTATGCCCTTGATTGAGCGCGGGAATAATGGCCTGATACACGGCTTCGGAGCCGTCAACATTAGCCTGCAGATCAATGAGATCGGTATGAGAATAGCGCTCCTCTTCACCGGTGATTTTCGATGTCGCCGCTTCTTCGAGCAAATCCATGGCGCCAGCGACCATCGTTTTTGGCTGGAGATCAAAGGTGCGCGCCTTCGTCTGAAGTTCCTTCACGTCTCGCACAAGTTGACGCGCGTACTTCGCTTGGCCCTTGAGGTTTTTCTTTTCCCAAATTGCCCGCTCAATTTCATGAAATCCGGTCCATTTAGACGGATCATCGACGTCGTTAATCCGGGCATCGATGCGCGGATCGAGATCGCCAAAGCTTTCTGCCACCGGTTCAACGCGTTCATAGTAAATGCGCGGTTTGCTGTAGAGCTGTTTTGCTTTCTCTATATCGCCGGCTTCAACGGCTTTGGCGAAGGGATCTGTATATTTAACAAGCAGGTCGATCTGCTGATTCACATATTTCTTATAGGCGGTCACGGCCTGTTTCAATTGCTTCGATGGTTTGGCTTTCGTTTCCTTGGCAGCGAGCAGATCGGCTAATTGTTCAGTCAGCTGGTCGCTATTGCTTTTCACCTGAGCGAGGTCCGGCTTGGAGAGGTTTGACTGCGCGTAAATCGGCTGCTGATAGCGCTCGATCTTGGCATACTGAAGTGGGAATCTATCGCGGACGCCGTTTTCATACGACAACCACATCGAGTTAATCGCCTTGCCCTGTTTTTTCACAGCGGCGATATCCTTTTTCGTGAGTGCTTTTTGCAGCTTACTGTTCAATTGCTGCATTGTTTTCGTGCCCTGCTTGACCGGATCGACTGTTTTTTGTGTGGTTTTCGTGCTTTTATCTCCTGATGCTGAGGAACAGGCGCTGAGTACGGGTACCAGGATCAGTGTTAATGAGAGTAAAAGAATAAGGGCTTTTTGCTGAATCATGAGTGTGCCTCCTTGGCGGATGGTTTGATTTTATGGAACAAAATGGACAATGGACGTCCAGACCAATAAACAGCAAAGATGAGCAGAAGAAAAACGAACTGCGGCAGCGTGCTGTACCAGGATGGAAAAACGCTCAGACTATTGACTGAAGGCAGATAATCCGAGACAGCAGAGGGCAGCACGCCGGCCATTTGCAGACTATGTATACCCGAGCCGATAAACTTGAAGCAGAGATAAAAGACAATCAGACTGGATACAAGAAAGAATGGGCGAAGCGGCAGCAGGACACCGGCTTTGAGCATTAGAAATCCAATGACCACCAGTATTCCGAATCCAACGGCGATGCCTCCTGCAAGCTGTGATCCCGGCATTCGTCCGGCCATGCCGATCAGAAAAATGACCGTTTCCATACCTTCACGAAGCACCGCAATAAAGGCGAGCAGGGCGAAAGTGATCACGCGTCCGCGTCCGACAGCCTGCTCACTCTTAGACTGGATAAAGTGATTCCAGCGGGCGATATCCGAGTGGCGGTGCAGCCAGTAACCGACATAGAGCAGCATGACGCTGGCGAAAATGCCGGACCAGCCGTTAATCAGCGAATTATTATTACCAAAAGCAGCGACTGAGAATAAAAAGGTGACCGTTGCTCCGACGATCATGCAGACGAGAAGGGCAAGCGCGGTACCGCTCCAGATCCAAATCTTTGCCTGGCGCGATTGAGCTTTTTTGGCAAATGAAAGCAGCGCACCAATGACGAGCAGGGCCTCAAGTCCTTCGCGAATCGGGATAAACGCCGCGTCCCAGAGCCCATAGTTTGAAGCGGCCAGCGGTTTGAGCTGGGCAATCATCTGCTCAGTCAGCGGCAGCGCTTTTTCCCGCGTGGAGGGACGCGCCAGATAGGCATCAATCATCACCAAATTTTTTTCGGAATCGGTGTAGACATTCTGCGACTGACTGACAACATCGCCTTCGACAGAGAGCCAGTCTTGTTGCAGCTGTCGAACCTCAGTCCGGGCGCCGGTCCAATCCTTATTTGCCATGGTTTGTTTGACGTGATTGAGCTGGCCGATATAGGCGGATAGCGATTGATGCCCGGACTTTGCATGCTTGCCGCCGTATAAACCGCTCTGATAATCCTGAAGCGCCTGCTCAAGATTCGAGAGATTTGCGGAAGCCTGCCGATTCTCATTGTTTAAGAGATTGAGAGAAACTAGGCTGATTTCCTGACTCATATCAATTGAGGCATCCGCTGAATCAGCAGTTATTCTGGCGCGATTTTGTTCCCACCAGCGCTTGAAAGTGTTGAAGTGCTGTGCAGCTTCTTCCGCTCGATTGTGCTTCAGTGCCTGCTGAGTCTGCGCCAGTATTTTTAACGCCGGAGCGAGATGTACGGGTGCCTGCGCTGCCGAAACCGCAGGACTGAGAAAGAAGCAAACAATGAGCAAGCAGCAGATGCGCCGCAGATACATGAAGACCATCTCCTGGAAATTCAAATTTAACTCCGTATGGATTTACCACACGCTGGGGCAGAGTCGACGAATATAAGCAAGTCATCCATTTGTTTCATTGGTTCAATTGGTAATGAGAATCATTATCAGTGGAACAATCTAAGTTTACCCACCTCTACAATAAATGTCAATAAAATCCCACAATATTTGTGATAAAAATCACTGAATAAATAATTAAGGAAAAAACAGAGGAGAAAAGAGTGAAGTGCACCCTACCTAACGTTCGAGATTCGGACGAAACGTAAGCAAGTTGAACCGAAATGATGAAAAGTTGAGCCGAATTACGGAAAAGTTGAACCGGAATCGAGAAAAGTTGAACCGAAATCAGGGAGTTGAACCAAAATAAGGAAGTTGAACTAAAATAAGGAAAAGTTAGACCGAATGCGAGAAAAGTAAGACCTAACCCACGAGGTTAGACCTAATCCGACAAAAGTAAGACCCAACCGAGAGAAAGTAAGACCCAACCGCGGAAAAGTAAGACCTAATCCATGAGGTTAGACCTAATCCGCAAAAAGTAAGACCTAACCGCATGAAAGTTAGACCGAAACTAAGTAGATCCGCCAAAATCAAAAAATTGAAATAATTTTCTCTTGCTTCTCTTGCTTATGGAGGGAAAATTCTCTCTCTCTTCCTTCGTTAAAAGTGAGAACTTTCCCTCCAGCCGATCAGGAAAGTTCTTTCCAAGTCAACAAATGAAGGAACTTTTCTTCAAATTTGAGGGGAAAAGTTCCACCATATCAAGCCATATGATCCCTCTAATCAAATAAAAAACCGCTCACGATTCGGTGAGCGGCATCCCTTTTACGCTAAAGGATGAAATCCTTCTTCAATTAAATATTCACAGGCTTCTTTGTAGGTGCGGAATGTACCGTCGAGCAAATCACCAGCATAGACGTTCCAGAGTTCATTTTCATAGATAATCTCGAGCTGCTGGCCGCTGCGCGTGGCCCAAATCTCGTGATCCTTCCCGTCAGCGGTGGCCGCTTCATAAGCGCCTTCCGCTGACAAAGCGTGAATCGCCGCGTGCAGAATCGCGCGCAGTTCATCTTCAGAAAAATCGCGAATATTGACAAGGCCTTTATTATCGGTTTCGTAACCTTCCGCATCTTTGGCATAGACATATCCATTACCATTGGGATGCAGGTGATAAACGATGTTTTTCTTTTCAGATACACTTCCTTCATATTGAAAATTGAGGCGGCCAAGCGAAACCTCTTTCTTCGTCAATTCCGGGAAGTTCTCAATAATGGATAACTTTTGCTGGTAATCAAGCATAGAAATGCATTCAGCTCCTGTTTGACTGTTCTTTTCGGTTCATTATAGCATAAAGGAGAGAGACAAATCGAAAAAACTCGAGTTGCCGGGAGTTTTGCTGATGGAAAGCAGGACTTTTCCGCTGCTGGAGCGAAGTTTTGTCTAATACATAAAAAAGCGGCAATGCTCTCTGGAGGAAAAAACGATAATGAAGAAACTCAGCGAAAAAAAGCTTAAGAGAAGGGCAATCAAGAAACAGATTAGGGGTTTTGGCTGGACACTCAACGTGCAGCAGCTTGTGCTTCAATTGGTCGTGCTGGCCTACGCGATTGGAGGTGCGATTGCCGTTTTTCAATCTGGCGGCTCGCAAACGCGATATAATCATGTGATCGATCTTATACAGGCAAACGGCATGCCAATGATTTTTGCCGTTTTAATTGCCTTTATTCCGGTACTCATCTACCGTCAAAAAAAGTTTTTTACATATGATCTGGCAACGCACAGGCGTAAGTTGACGGTAAAAGTCTTTCTCATCGCTTTACTCATTGTGCTTGGCGTCAATACCGTTCTTGGATTACTTCGTTTTCCGGTTGAAGCACTTCTGAATCTGATCGGGTTTACCGACAAACCGTCAACCGATGTGCTGAAGGGATCGGATAATGTCAGCATGTTTGTTTATGGTTGTCTGATCGCACCGATTTTTGAAGAATCGCTCTATCGCGGGGTCATTCTGCGTAGTCTCGAACGGTTCGGCAGTTTTTTTGCAATTTCAGCCTCGGCGCTGCTCTTTGCGCTGATGCATGAAAACATTATTCAATTTCCTTATGCACTCGGTATCGGTCTGATCTTCGGCTATCTGGCAAAGACCTACTCGATTAAACTGACCATTCTTTTGCATATGGCTAACAATATACTGAGTGAAGTTTTCTCGGATTTTGTTCCGAACGCTGGGCTGTGGGGAAACGTGCTTAATCTGGCCTTTTCCATTGTGCCGGTGCTGGCAGCGATTGGGCTCATCTGGTATTACCGCCGCGCCATTCGTGATTGGTTTCGCCGGCACCGTCCGAATAAATTGGTCTTCATCAGCTTCTTTACCTCCTGTCCGATTATCATTCTGGTGCTCAGCAACATCCTCATGATGCTTCTGGGCATTGAAAAAAAATAACTGGTCGGGCTCGCAGTACTCAACGGTCGGAGCAAACGGTCTTTTCAAGCGACCATTGACAGAGCTACCTCTCTAGCGTACTATTTAACTCATACAGTAATACAAAAACAAACACGTCTGAATAACATTTCGGAGGTTGAATGATGCGTATTTGGTGGGCTTTATTCAAGAAAGAATGGTTGCTTGGCGGCGCACGACTGGTGCCGTTATTAGAAGTGATCGTGATGATCCTGACGATATTTGCCGCCATTCGTTGGGGTAACAAGGACATAGCAGTTACGATTGGCGGATTGCTTGTCGGCATGCATCTTTTTTATCTCGTTGCATTTCTGCTGGCGAACACGACGGCGGAGCGAAGAACCTTCCATTTATGGCTGCACAATCCGCAACCCGGTTGGAAAATGCTGGCGGCCAAACTCGCAGCCGGTATCGTTAGTATGATTCCGTCTTTCTTTTTGGCGGGTATTTTTACATGGATCAGCATGCTGGTTGCGAATACTTTTCGAACCATACCCGCGCATTTCCCTATCTATCAAGTCTCTGCGGCAGTGACGTTGTATATCTTTTGGGAGGCACTAAGTTTGGGAATTGCTTTTCTTTTCCTCTGGGTGCTGTATCGTTGTTTGCGCTCAAGGATCGGGAAATGGGTCTGGCTTGTGATGCTCGGAATAATCATTGGACTGCCTTATCTTTTCGTGTCTCTCGCAGAAAAGAAAGTATTCGCTTCATTGACACACTGGGGGAAGATTGTTCTGCTTAATGAGCACTACGGTCATAATCATTCTTCTATTTACTTAAGTTTTTATGCGGGGAGTACAGTGGGCGAAGTCCTTTTGATGATCGCTTTTTTCATGCTCTCGGCATTTCTCGTGGATCATTATATGGAAGCGTCATAAAAGGCAGGAGGACTCAGCGATGACAGAATCTTTTAATCCTTCCTCGCCGATTTATCTGCAGCTGGCTGATCGGATCAAGAACCGAATTATCCGCGGGGAAATTGAGCGTGGTGAACGTCTGCCGTCTGTCCGGGAATTGGCAATTGATTCAGGTGTGAATCCGAATACCGTTCAGCGAACCTATCGCGAATTGGAAGACTCAGGCATTGTGCTGAAACAGAGAGGGCAAGGCACTTATGTAACGGAGGATCCGCAAATTCTGAACCGGATTCGGGAAGAACTTAAAATGCGGCACACCGTGAATTTTGTTCGGGAAATGCGGGCGATCGGCTGTGCGGATGACGAACTGCTCACCAGTTTGCAGGATTATTTGATACAAAGAGGCGAAGGGGAGGATCATGCATGATTCAGCTTGAAAATGTATCCAAACGCTATCTGACGAAAAAGGCACTGACAGCTATTAATCTTCAAATTGAACCGGGTCATATCGTCGGCCTGATTGGATCGAACGGCAGCGGGAAATCGACGACATTGAAACTGATTTCCGGACTGATTCGTCCGTCGCAAGGAACCGTACTTGTTGACGGGGAGGTGGCCAGTCGGCGAATTTGCACAAAAGTCGCTTACCTCTCCGAATTGGATGCTTATTATTCATTTTACACGGTTGCTCAGACGGTCGACTTTTATGCGGAGACGTTCTCCGATTTTAACCGGGAGCGGGCGGAAGAAATTCTCGATTTTATGAAATTGGATCGCACACAGAAAGTTAAAAATCTCTCAAAAGGGAATCGCGGCCGTCTAAAAATTGTCGTTACGCTGGCGCGCGATGTGCCATTCATTTTGATGGACGAACCGCTCTCCGGTCTTGACCCAATGGTGCGGCAGTCGATCATTCGCGGCCTGATCTCCTTTATCGATCTTAAAAAACAGACGGTGATTCTGACGACACATGAGCTTCAGGAAATCGAACCATTGCTGGATACAGTCATTTTGATTAAGGATGGCAGGCTGCTGGCCAAAAGCAGTGTTGAAGAAATCCGCAGTAAAGAAAATCTGAATCTGGTGGATTGGATGGTGAAAAATTATGAGCAATGAGCGGGAACAGCCGGCTGTCCGGTTGGAACATGTGACCAAGAGAATCGGAAAGAAAACAATTATTGATGATCTGAGTTTCGAGATTAATCGCGGTGAAGTCTTTGGATTCCTGGGCCCGAATGGTGCGGGGAAGACGACAACCATTCGGATGCTTGTTGGTCTGATGCGGCTGACGAAGGGAAATATTTTTATTCAGGGGCACAGTGTGCGCGGCGCTTTTAAGCAGGCGATGCACGAGGTTGGCGCCATCGTTGAGAATCCGGAGATGTACAAGTTTCTGACCGGCTATCAGAACCTGGTCCATTATGCGCGGATGGTGCCGGGGATCAATAAGGAGCGGATTTATGAGGTTGTCCAGATCGTTCATTTGGAAAGCAGCATTCATGAAAAAGTAAAAAAATATTCGCTGGGCATGCGGCAGCGGCTTGGCGTCGCCCAGGCACTGCTCCATCATCCGTCCGTTCTAATCCTCGATGAGCCAACGAACGGTCTTGATCCGCAGGGTATTCATGATTTGCGCAGTTATCTGCATCAGCTCTCGCGCAAGGAAGGAGTTGCCGTCATCGTCTCCAGCCATCTTCTATCGGAGATGCAGGTGATGTGCGATCGCATTGGTATTATTCAGAAGGGAAAATTGATCGGTGTCGAATCGGTACACGCCTTCGTCGAAGAAGGCGGAGAAACCGTACAAATCACCGTCGACGACCGGGCGCTGGCCGCACAAGTTCTCAAGGACAAATTATCGCTCGAATCGGTGCCTGACGAAGCGGGGAGCTTGCGATTAGCTATCGACCGTGAAAAAATTCCAGTGGTCATTGATACGCTGGTAATTGCAAAAGTGAAAATCTATGCGGTCGTCTCCGTGCAGAAATCGCTGGAAGACCGCTTCCTTGAAGTGACAGGGGGGAAGAGTGTTGAGTAATTTTTGGGGATTGATTCAGAATGAAAATATGAAAATCTACCGCCGCGGCTCTTTTAAAGTGATGATGATCATTCTTATCGGTCTGATCCTAGCCATTGGCTTGATTTTGAGACTGAATGCGCCGCAGGCAAGTACAGATTCGCATTGGAAGCAGGAGCTTGCTGCTCAGGTCAGTCAGGACAAGAAGCAATTGCAGGCCGTTCGGTCCGATCGGACGAATACAGAAAACTTGAAGAGAAGCATCGCGATCAATCAATACCGGATCGATCACAATCTGAAACCGGCGCAGAGTGAAACGTTATGGAACTTTGTCACGCAGGTTGCCGCCAATATGGTGACCATTATCGGCGTCTTCACGGTTATTGTCGTTTCGACCTCGATTGCCAGCGAGTTTGATTCGGGGACGATTAAATTGCTGCTGATCCGGCCGATTTACCGGACCGAAATCCTACTGAGCAAATATATTGCCGCCCTCTTATTTACCGTATTTAGTTTAATTGTGCTCTTTATTTTTTCCTGGCTGATTGGTGGCATCCTGTTCGGATTTGGCGGTGCGGCCGAAGCACATCTCGTGTACGCAGCAGGCGAGGTGCATCGGGCGAGTTGGATTCTCGCCATTTGGCAGGATTATCTGCTCGACTGTGTATCACTGGTGATGACGGTGACCGCAGCAGGATTGATTGCCGCCGCTTTCCGCAACGGCGGTCTGGCAATTGGTATCTCCATTTTTATGATGCTGGCCGGACCAACAGCAACTGCTATCCTCTCCGGCTATGATTGGGTCAAATATATTCTGTTCGCTAATACAGACCTGACGCAATATAATTCGGGTCAGCAGCCGCGTCCGGAAATGACGCTTGGTTTTTCGCTTATCACACTTGCCGTTTATTATATTATCTTTGTTCTGATTGGCTGGCTGTTCTTCACAAAAAGAGATATCAAAGCCTGATTTCAATACCCGACTGTCCCAAGCGAATTTCTGCATAAGGGGCAGTTTTTTTGATCGGCAAGGTTTACCGCCGCTGAAAAGCGGGTAAATATGACCATCCTTGTTTATACGGAATTTAAAATTTCTGCGATGTTTTTGTAAAAATAGCGGGAATTAATCATTTATTCATGTTGGAGGGATAAGATGAAAAGTATTCAAAGCAGTACTCCCAAAACATTTCAAGAATTCGAGGGGAATAAAATGAAAAACATTTTTTCTTTTAAAGTGAATCCAAATATTTTTCATGTAAAAAATATGATTCGTTTTTATCAATCGTGCGAGAAATTGGGCGAAACGATTTATGTTTCCGGCAAGAATAAGCTCGAGCAGATTCATAAACTGCCGCAATTTCTTTCCTTTTTGCTCGTTTCTTTTTCAAAAGATGATGATTGCCTGATTGTGATCGAAGGCGAACATACGAGCCAATTGAAAAAAATGATGGGGAGTATGATGCCGCAAATGAGTACGCGGCTAGGTCTCGCCTGAGAAATAATAGACGAAAAGGCATCGCAGAGAAAAAAACTGTGGTGCCTTTTTTGTAGAGAACAAATTCCAAATGATCAAAAAAAGTCGTGACTCATTAATGAATCACGACTTTTGTATTAAAAGGTATATTTTCATAGATCCATTTGGCATCGGGCACAGTCAGGTGGATACAGCCGTGCGAGTCTTTATGGCCGAGCCGCTTAGCATCAGCGTCAATGACTTTCTTGTTTTGATCCATTGGAACACTGTGGAACAAAAATTCGCCGTGATTTTTCCAAGAGACCCAGTATTCTGCGCCTTCCTTATAGCGCGGCGCGTAGAACCATTTGCCACGCTCTCCCTGAATATGGTAGGTGCCGGTTGGAGTCGAGTTCTGCGGCTCCGTGTCGAGTCCGGTTGAGATGACCATGGTATAAAGCGTATGGTCGCCGTCTTTGACATAGACACGCTGATTTTTCACAGAAACATCCAGTTGGATAGCTTCGTTTTTTTGAAGCTTAGGATAGGTTCCTCCTGAGGGTTGATTCCAATGAATAGGCTTGCTTGGTTTTTTTGCGGTTACGGGCGGCTTGTCCTTCTTGACGGCTTTTGAAGCGGTGTGCTGCTGCGGTGCATGATTGGTTTCAGTCGTTCTGTTGATCAGGGAACATGAAGCAAGATTCAATCCGATGATCAAAGCGGATAAGACACATCCACCTTTTCTGATGAAATTCATGATAGTAAATGTTCTTCCTCTCCACATATGACAATTCTCAATGGACAGTGCGCCATTAACAGAATACCCGATATCTAACATCTATAAACTTTCGTCAGAGAGACGCTTATTAAGGCGGCCGCTGGAGTTAATCAGCTGGACAGTCGAATGCTTTTTCATTACGGCGAATGATCCGTTCATAATAAAAGCCAAACGCGCGGCTTTCCATTTCCGTCAGCGGCGCCGTGTTAAGTGTGCCGAAAGACTGGAGTAATTTCAGGATGTCCGTTGACAGCTGCGAAACCGTCAGTTTTTTTTCGCAAAGCTCCTCCAGCGAGGCCATTGATGCTGGATCGATGCTTGGATAGATAAAACCAGTTGTCTCTCCGCCAATTCCTGCTTGATAAAATTGCCGGACAAGTTCCGCTCGCTCGGAACCGCTGCCCGAAACGCACAGGTAAATTTGGACGGCGACCCCTTTTTTGGCCCGCCGCTGCGAGATGCCGGCAAATTTTCGACCGCCGCAGCTCAGATCATAGCGACCGGGGCAATAGGAATGAACGATTTCACCAGTCTCCACTTTTAAATGATAATTCAACAAGAGTTTTTCAATAAATGCGGCCATCGCCTGATAGGCTTCGTCGATGGATAATGGCCGATCTTTTTCAGAAAAAAGCAGCGAAAGATTCAGAACCCCAGAATCGAGCACAACAGCAAGGCCGCCGGAGTTTCGTACGATGCAGCGATAGCCGGCAGCCTGCAGGACACGCAGCCCATGGCGCAGATGAGGCAGGCGGGTATCCTGAATGCCCAGTATAATTGTCCGCTCGTGCGTCCACAGCCGTGCAGTCGCTGGAGAATTTCCGCTACCGACAGATTCGCAAAGCACGTCGTCGATAGCGAAGGACTGTTTTCCGTCAAAATTCGGTCCGAGCGAAGACTGATCAATCACTCGCCAAGTCGGTTGTTGCAAGAGAGCTGCCATCATCCATCGCCTTTTCCCGTGGAATGTTCTCACCTGCCAATTATAACAGCTGATCCAGCCGCCGGATAGAAAAGTGCTTGTTTCTAATCTTTCTTTTTTTGCGGGCCCGCCGCGGATAATTTGGGCTTGTGCTATTCGTCACTTAAATCCAGTGATTGAATGCTAAAATAGAGACACTACTGCGAAATATCGGCAGCAGAACGACAGGATATGAACGATGGGGAGGCGGTTCAAGTGATTCGTCAATTAACAGAAAAAGACAGAGACACAGTTCTTCAATTTGTCACCAAACAGGCAGCGGAAAATCTTTTTATCATTGGCGACATCGAGGCATTCGGTTTTGCGGACCCGGTGACGATCTGGGGAGATTTTGATCAGCAGGGAATTTTAATGGCTGTGCTTTTGCGTTATTTCGGAAATTTTATTGCCTATGCGCAAAATGCCGATTTGCTGGATGGCAAGGCGTGGGCCGAAGTCATTAATCATGATGGCAGGATGAAACGTTTTTCCGGTCTTGAACCCATCGTTCGGCGGATTATTCCCTATCTCTGGCAGCCGCAGAAAGAGAAGAAGGAATGTTATTACGCCAAGCGCAGCTTAGAGGTTCCGCTCAATAAGCAGGGGCTGCAGCGCGAGGTTCGTATGCTCTTTCCGGAAGAAGCAGACCGGATTGTCAGGTTTCGCGAAACGATTCCCGAATTCAGCGGGAATATCGAGGATCCGCATGTGGTTCAGAGGAATATGGAAAAGGGCCTTTCCCGCTCCTTTTATATTGAAAAGAACAATGAGCCGGTTTGTGCGGTTTCCACGGCGGCCGAAACACGCAGCGCGGCGATGATTGTCGGGGTCTGTACGCGTCCGGATTGCGAAAGACAAGGATTTGCCACGAGCTGTCTGACCAAACTGATTGCTGTACTCACGGCAGAGCGTAAAGAACCCTGCCTTTTCTATGATAATCCGGCGGCGGGCCGAATTTATAAGAAATTTGGCTTTGTCGATATCGGTCGTTGGACCATGACCAGCTATGGTTGAGACGGCTGATGATTTCCAGATAAATAAATCATAGAGGGAGATGTCCATTGGATGTCTCCTTCTTTTTTGGATAGGCTATGTTTAAATCTCATATAATTTTTTAGCAAAAAGCCGCGGCCCTGCAGATTTCCATTTATTCGAAGAGGAGCGCGGCAGGGATACAAAGCAACAATCAACGTGAATAGCGGCTTTGAATAAAAAATCAGTGGAGAGACAAGTTAAATTGAGAAAAATAATTTTATAAAAAATGGGAAATTATAAAATTTAATTTTGTAAAAACGTTCATTATATTTCTTGATCTTTCAGCTTCAAACAGAAAAAATCGGTTAATACAGCAAAAAATAACGAAATAATTCCAAAAAGGAAGAAATAAAAGAGTAGAAATGAGCAATATCGAGCAAAAACAGTCACCCTGTTGACACAAATAATGAAATATATTTTGATAAAATAGACTTCATAATGTAAAATATATTTTGTAAACGTTTTATAGGAGGATTTGAGATGGCTAAAAAAGATTACACTCAGCTGGCAAAGGATATTGTCGCTAATGTTGGGGGTAAGGAGAACGTTAATTCACTGATTCACTGTGCCACTCGATTGCGTTTTCGACTGAAGGATACGTCAAAAACCAATAAGGAAGTATTGGAAGACTTGCCAAAGGTTCTGACCGCAGTGAGTGCTGGCGGACAGTACCAGGTCGTTATTGGCGATGAAGTTGTTCCAGTCTATGAAGCAATCATGGATAACTACCATTTCAGCGCTGCAGATGGCGAAAAAACGGCCGGATTGAATGCAAACGGCGAGGACCCGATTGAGGAAGCCGCGGGAAAAGAGAAATGGTTTGAGAAATTCGTCGCCGTCCTTTCGGGTATTTTTACCCCGTTTATCTCGATATTGGCCGGGGCTGGTGTACTCAAGGGGTTAGCCATTCTCATCAGCACGCTTCATTTGCTGCCGGCGAATTCGCCGATTTATATCAGTATCAATGCACTGGCAAGCGGGGTATTCACACTGCTGCCAATTTTCATCGCGATTACGGCAGCCGACAAATTCAATACCAACCGCTTTATCGCCGTAGCCCTGGCGGCAGCGATGATTTATCCGCTCACGGACGGGACGATCCCGAGCATCGCTCACTTAGGCAGCTATGCCGTCAATTTTAAAACGTATGGCGGGGCGGTTATTCCGACGATCCTGGCGATATGGATGGAGAGTTATATTGAACGCTGGTTCAAGAAACATATTCCAGACGTTATGCAGCTGGTCTTTGTCCCATTCCTGACTTTAATCGTGGCGGGGCTCCTGACCTTCTTTATCATTGGACCGCTGGGCAACGGTCTTGGCATGGGGCTGGCTTATGGCTATAAGTTTCTCTATAATTTGAGCCCGCTCGTGGCTGGTGCGATCCTCGGCGGCACGTTCCAGATCTTTGTTATCTTTGGTCTGCATTGGGGGATCCTGCCGATTTCGCTGATTAATATCAAGGCCTATGGTTACGACACGCTGCTTGCCGTGATGTTTGTTGCCGTCATCGGTCAATTCGGTGCGGTTACCGCCGCAGCAATTCGCGCGAAAAAAGCGAAGAACCGTGAAATTGCCATTTCTGCCCTCATCAGCGCCTTCTTCGGTATCACTGAACCGGCGATCTACGGCATTAACCTGAAATTTAAAAAGGGATTCATTTTCGGATTGATTGGCGGTGCGGTCGGCGGTGCGATTATCGGTGCAGCCGGCGTCAAATGCTTCCAGTACACGCCAATCATGAACGTTTTTGAAATGCCGCTCTTTATCGGCCACAATTCCAGTGTACTGTGGGCCGGCATTGCCGGAGTTGTCGCCTGGTTGTGCGCGTTTCTGCTTGTCCTTGCCTTTGGTTTCAACGAAAGCAACTCGGAAAAACTTTTTGCGAAGGTCACTTCAGGAAAAAAGAGCCTGACCGAGAAAAAGACGGCAGCGGTCGAAGCGAGCCAGGCAACGGATAACGAAGCGGCAGCGGCAGTTGCTGACGAAGAGCCAGTGGTTGATACGACCGGAATGACGCTGGCAAGCACGATTTACTGCCCGCTTGAAGGACAGGCTGTTCCGCTGAAAACCGTCAATGATCCCGTATTCCGCTCAGAAGCAATGGGCAAAGGGGTCGGCATTATTCCGGATTCCGGGCAGCTGGTTTCTCCGATCGATGGCGAGGTCAGTGTGGTATTCCCGACCGGACATGCCTACGGATTGAAATCCGAGGAAGGCGTCGAAGTGCTGATTCATATCGGAATCAACACGGTCGAATTGAATGGCAAGTACTTCGAAGCTTCTGTTAAAGTTGGCGACACGGTCAGCAAGGGCGACTTGCTCGGAACCTTTGAACCGGACAAAATTAAGGATGCTGGCTATGACCCAACAACGATGGTTCTGATTACGAATACGAACGATTACGGGGCTGTTGTGCCGAAAACCGGCAAGGCGGAAGCAGGCAGCACGCTGATCAAAACGTATAATAAATAAGCATTCCATAAAAAAAGTCCGCAGCGAAATTTTGCTGCGGACTTTTTTTAGATTGAAAGAGATTGCTGCCAGCGAAGGGCGTACAGATAGTTTTTCATATAAGACTTGAGCGGGATACTGGTTTTGTTAAGATACTCACTGAGCGTCGGCCAATCTGCCTGTTCAAATGAAAGAATAGCATTCAGATGCACCCGGAGATCATTTGGCTGGCCGAGAAGCGCGCCAGCGACATCGCTTGAAAGCGAGAGCTTTTTAACGACACGCTCCATGGGTTCGTCGAGCAGATTATCGAGTGAAGAGAAGAGACCAGTCAGCAAAAACGTCGACTCCCGTTCGGCCTCACCACATTCACGGGCAACCAGACTCAGCATTTTCCCGCGGATCGTTGACATTTTAATCAGCTCATTATTCTCCGAACTCTTTAAATTCTGCAGCAACATCAGATTCATCCATTGGCGTAAATCGGCAAGCCCGATTCTGGCCAGAGCCTGACGGATGGAACGAATCGGCAGTAGGCTGCCGTAACCAATCATATTAGCCATCCGCAGAATTTTGTACGACAGCCCGACATCGCCTTCTAATAATTTGGATATTTTGTAGAAATCCGGTTCTTTTTTCTTCAATTCTTTTAAAATGCGAAGAATGGTCTGATTGAGGGACGGGATGTCAGCTTGGTTCAGGACTTCCGGTCTGGCAAAAAAATAGCCCTGAAAGAGTTGATAGCCAAGGTCCGTTGCCTGATCAAACTGAGCGGCTGTTTCAATTTTCTCCGCGAGAAAGGTAATCTGTGAATGGTATTGTTGAATCAGTTCTTGTTGCTGAGACAAGTCGATCAGCGGGAATTCGACTTTGATAATATCCACGAGATCGATCAAGCCGGACGTCCGTGTTTTCGGATTGAAATTAAAATCGTCGAGCGCTAGCGTATAGCCGTAAGCCTTCAGCATTTTGCAGGCATCGACCACCTCTGCAGTCGCGTCCACACGTTCCAGTATTTCAATAACGACTTTTTGCGGCGGTAGAAGCCGGGGCAGCTCATGAGTCAGAAAATTCTGGGGAAAGTTAATAAAACCGCGTGTTCGGTCGATCAATTCGTAAAAATTCATCACGAGGGTCGAATTGGCCAGAACGGCAGCTGTTGCTTGATCGTCATCTGTTTCCTCAAAAAAATTGTTGCTGCTTTTACGATAAAGCAGTTCATAGCCGTAAAGATTCATTGATTTATCGAAAATAGGCTGACGGGCTACATAAACTTCCACTCAGAATCAACTCGCCGTTCATTAGATTTCTCAGAATGTGAAAAATAACACCTCGTTTATCATAGCATGAACGACGAAAAAGGAGAATACAGACAAAAGCGATGCACGTTAGAAAAACTTGGCGGCCAAGTCGTTTGAACGCCGGCTGCGCCTTAGTTTTTCTTATACTTAATTCCTCTTCAATTTTATATACTTTCTTAACGTACAAAAAAAGAGCCTGAACATAGGCTCTTTTCCAGTAATCTTTAATTCGCTGCCGCTTCTGTTGAACGGGCATCCGCATCCGCTTGATCACGTTCTGTCTTCGCCGCCCAATAGGAGGCAAGGGTCGAGCCGGACATATTATGCCAGACGCTGAACAGCGTGCCCGGGATCGCAGCGGCCGGTGAGAAAAAGGCCATCGCCAGTGACACACCGAGACCAGAGTTCTGCATGCCGACCTCGAAAGTGATCGCTCGGCTTTTCGGATGATTCATGCCAAGCAGTCGGCTGAAGGCAAAGCCAAGACCATAGCCGATCAGGTTATGAAGAATGACCACCGGAATGATAACCAGATTGGCGGCACTGAACAAGCTTGCGCTATTGGCCGCAACAACACCGCCGGCAATCAGCATGATCGTCACGGTAGAAACAAGTGGCAGGGCCAGAGCGGCTTTTTCCGCTTTAGCACCAAGAAAGGTATGAACCAGCACGCCAAGGACAATCGGGAGAATGACAATTTCCAGAACGCTGATAAACAATGAGAAAACCGGAATTTTAACCCAGTGTCCGGCGAGCAGCCAGAGCATGAAAGGGAGCATGACCGGTGCAATTAGTGTCGATACCGCGCCGATTGACACACCAAGCGCGACATCGCCCTTAGCAAGAAAAGCCATGACGTTGGATGAGGTGCCGCTTGGGCAGCAGCCGACGAGCAGCACGCCAACCGCGACATTACTCGGCAGATGAAAGGCAAAGCAGAGGGCGAGCGCAGCGAGAGGCATAATCAGATAATGAGCACAAACACCGAAAATCACGTCTTTCGGCCTTTTAAATACTGCGGCAAAATCTGACCTTTTCAGTGTCATGCCCATGCCGAACATGACGATACCGAGCAAATAGGAGATATAAGGGCTGACCCAGAGAAGCAGGTGAGGTTCAAAATAGGCAAGTACAGCGATACCGAGTACAAAAAGTGCCATATATTTTCCGAGAAACTGACCGATTGATGCAATTGCTTTCATTTTTCCTTCATCCTCTCTGTTTTCGAAAAAGTCTTGCAAAAGCGTGAAGCCTTCTCTGTCTATCGCTTCTGAAAAAAATTAGCGGGTCGTGGGTACTTTATCGTTGGCCGAAGATTCAGGTGCCCAGGCTTCGGGCAATTTCATCACGGCTCCGGTGTGCGCCGAGGTCACGAGCGCGGCGTAACGAGCCAGATAGCCGGAACGGACTTTCGGCACAAAGGGCTGAAGTGCAGCACGCCGCTTCTGGAGTTCTTCAGCCGAGACATTCAGCTCGACTGTGCGCCGCGGCAAATCAATCGTGATTTCGTCCCCGTCTTTGACGAGCGCAATCGGTCCCCCGTCTGCCGCTTCCGGTGAGACGTGCCCGACAGAAATGCCCCGGCTCGCACCGGAAAAACGGCCGTCTGTTAACAAGGCGACATCCTTGCCCAGACCACGGCCGACAATCGATGAAGTCGGTGCCAGCATTTCCGGCATACCGGGTCCGCCTTTTGGGCCTTCGTAGCGGATGACAACGACGTGTCCCTTGTGAACCGTGTGATTGTCGATCGCCGCGACAGCTTCATCATGCGAATTGAAGCAAATGGCTTCACCGGTAAACGTTTTGATCGATGGATCGACGCCGCCGACTTTGATGACGGCGCCTTTCGGAGCGATGTTCCCATTCAGAATCGATAATCCACCGGTTTGGCTATAGGCTTCCTCAAGCGGATGAATGACTGCCGGATTCATAATTTTAGCCTTCGCCACATTCTCGCGAAGCGTTTTCCCGGAAACAGTCGGTCGGTCAGGATGGATGACATTGCCCATATCGACGAGCGTTTTGAGGATTGCCGAGATGCCGCCGGCCTGATGCACATCGTCCATTGAAAAAGCGGAGCTTGGCGCAATCTTGGCAAGGTAGGGCACTTTTTCAGCGACCTGATTGATCCGTTCCAGATCATAATCAATATCTGCTTCGGAAGCGATCGCCAGCATATGCAGCACGGTGTTCGTTGAGCCGCCCATGGCCATATCGAGCGCAAAGGCATCATCGATGGCTTCAGGGGTGATGATGTCACGAGGTTTGACGTCATTTTTAATAAGATCCATCAGTCGGGTCGCGGATCGGCGAATCAAATCGCGCCGCTCTTCGGAAACGGCGAGCGCCGTTCCGTTTCCAGGAAGCGCCATTCCGAGCACTTCCATCAAGCAATTCATCGAGTTCGCGGTGAACATGCCGGCGCACGATCCGCAGGTCGGACAGGCAGAGGCTTCGATATCAAGAAACTGTTCCTTACTGATATGACCTTCTTTAAAAGCACCCACGCCTTCAAAAACGGAGGAAAGCGTCAAAGCCTTGCCAGTGGCCGATAAGCCGGCTTTCATTGGACCACCGGAACAGAAGATCGCTGGGACATTTGTGCGCACAGCGGCGAGCAGCATCCCCGGGGTAATCTTGTCGCAGTTTGGGATGTAAAAAACGCCGTCGAACCAATGCGCGTTAATCATCGTTTCCGCCGAATCGGCAATCAGTTCGCGGCTCGGCAATGAATAGCGCATGCCAATATGGCCCATCGCGATACCGTCATCGACACCAATTGTATTGAATTCAAAGGGGATACCCCCTGCTTCGCGGATCGCTTTTTTCGCGACATCCGCCAGCTCCCGCAGATGCACATGGCCAGGAACAATATCGACATAGGAATTGCAGATGGCGATAAAGGGCTTGTGCATATCCTCTTCACTTTTGACAGCTCCGGTTGCCCGCAGCAGACTTCGTGCCGGTGCACGATCGACACCTTTCTTGATTTCATCACTTCTCAAAATTACTTCACCCTTTCTGTTTTTCTGTGTAAAAAAGGCTCCCATCCGACAAATCGAATGGGAGCCTTTCCGAACCCCATTCGATGCGAAGGAGGACCCGGAAAATCGTTAAACTTCAGCGATTAACTGGATCCTAACTAATAATGACGACATAGACTCGCGCGAATGGAAGCAACATACGAAAAATCCCCTTTTGATTGGCTACTGGTGAATGTTTGACAGCAATTCAGCAGCAATTAGTGGTTGAATTTTAGTACGGACAAATATAACATCTCTTCTCGTTTTAGTCAACACATTATTATGAATTGCCTGTTCACTATGAAAAATCTGATAACAAAAAAATGCTTGGAAAATAAAGACAGAACGGAGGGCAAATCTGGAACAAAAACAATAAACCAGGAGCAGGAACAAGAGCAGGATCAAGAGCAGGAACAAGAGCAGGAACAAGAGCAGGAACAAGAGCAGGAACAAGAGCAGGAACAAGAGC
>JBDNRY010000022.1:47256-47755 GCA_047718855.1 Sporolactobacillus sp.
AAGGGCAAGGGCCAAGGCCAAGGTCAAGAGCGCAAGGCAAAGGCAAAGGCAAAGGGGAAAGGGAAAAGAGCAAGGTCAAGAGCGCAAGGCTAAGGGCAAAGGAGAGAGCAAATGCAAAGGCGCAAGGGCAAAGGAGAGAGCAAATGCAAAGGCGCAAGGGCAAAGGGGGGGAAAGAGTAAGGGCAAGGGAGAGGGCAAAGGCAAAGAGCAAGGACAAAGGCAAAGAGCGAGGACAAGGGCAAAGGAGAGAGCAGAATTGCCGAAACGAAGGTTGTTGCACAATTCTGCCCTTTTTTAAGGTTAAGGTGAAAATTGCCGGACTGAGCAACTCCAACTTGAGGATGTCGAGCTTAACTCTCGAACCTTGCCGCTAAAAGAATGTACTTTACTGCAGAACGATGATCGAGAACTGCAGAACGATGGTCGAGAACTGCAGAACGATGGTCGAGAACTGCAGAACGATGATCGAGAACTGCAGAACGATGATCGAGAACTGCAG
>JBDNRY010000023.1:0-34685 GCA_047718855.1 Sporolactobacillus sp.
CGCTCGGCGTTCTCCAGTTCTCGCTCGGCGTTCTACAGTTCTCGCTCGGCGTTCTCCAGTTCTCGCTCGGCGTTCTCCAGTTCTCGCTCGGCGTTCTCCAGTTCTCGCTCATCGTTCTCCAGTTCTCGCTCGGCGTTCTGCAGTTCGCGTCCGATATGCAAAAAGGCCGTCCGCTGGAATGAGCGGCGGCCGAACATGTATATATTTTTTTGCGGGATTAGAGATTCTTCATCAATTGTTCCGTTGAGGCTGATAAACGGTCGATGCCAAGATTTAATGCTTGTACTATTTCTGAAAGTTCAGTCATGTGATTTTCAATCGTCTCCGACAGGGCTGTGCTTTTATCCGTTGCCGCGCTGATTTCACGGAATTGAAGGCTGGTTTGACTGGATGCAGCAACGCCTTCACTAATAATCTTCATTGTTTTTTTCAGGGACTGATCGACGGCAACCGTCACATCCGCTGATTGCGTAACGAGTTCAGTAATCTGTACCATGGCCTGATTGGTTTCTTCAGCGAGTTTGCGAATTTCATGAGACACCACGGTGAATCCTTTCCCGTATTCACCGGCTCGCGCGGCTTCAATGGCCGAGTTAAAGGCCAGAATGTTTGTCTGCTCTGCCAAGCTTTTAACAAGCAGTGTGACCTGATTAATCTCGTTCGATGAATCCTTCATTTGTCCTGTCATTCTGCCCATTTCATTTATCGAACGATGCGCCTCATTAACAGTTTTCAATAAGCTCTCCAATTGGTCGAACCCGCTAGCCGCTTGCGTCTTGACACTGGCACGAATCTTCTCCCCTGCATGATTCACTTTAGTGAATTGATCAAAATGGTTACGCAAGCTTTTTGCTGATTGATCCGCCTGCTTTGTCAATTCATCTAGATCCTGTCCAATTGATTCTATCGCCTGGCGAAGCGCATTTCTTCCTTCTTCAAATTCTTTTGTTAAAGCTTGATCGTAGGCCTGATCATAAGCTTCAAGAACGATGATTTGCTCGAAGCTGAGCATCTTGTTCAATGCCTGGATCAAGCGTTCAGCAATCACCGGATCTGCAAAATTAGCAAAAATAATGGCAACCATACTGTTCTGTAAATTCTGAAAAGCACCCATATAGTAAGGCGGAGTCAAGTGAATATGGTAATGCATTCTTCCCACACGATAGCGTCTTTCAAGAAAAGCATCATCGAGGACGCCATCAAAAAATTCCAAAACATGCTGCGCCATTGTTTGGCTGAGCTTTTCCACACTACTGTAAGTATCAATAATCTTTTTAAGCGATTTGATCTGATAAATATCTGCATAGAATTTTCCAGCAATCTCAATGACCTTGGGCTCCATTAACGGACGAATCTGTTTCAGCAGTTTTAGATCAAAGTCCGTCAAATGAAGCATTCCCAGTTTATCGAGCAACTGCTCTCCATCAATTTTCAGTTGAACCGGTTGACGTTCGACTCGACTAAACCAGCTTTCTTGCTGCTTTGACCTGTCTTTATTCAAGATGAGTTTAATTTTTTACCCCTCCATTCCCGTTAACCGATTATCATGTGTCTTCCCATTCTGCGATAAATAAAGATAATTCTGTTCAAAATCCTTTTTTTCCAGCGGTTTGCTATAGTAATAGCCTTGAATTGTTCTACAGCGGCAATTCGCCACCGCTGTCAGCTGATCCTTCGTCTCTATTCCCTCTGCGATGACGTCGATCCAGAGATTTTCCGCCATTGAGACGATGGCGGTAACGATCGCCTGATCACGAACATTATGGTCAATATCGACCACGAATGAACGATCAATCTTCAAACGATTAATGGGAAGATTTTTCAAATAAGACAATGAGCTATAACCCGTCCCAAAATCGTCCAAGCTGACGCTGATCCCCATTTTACGAATTTCATCCAGTAATTCCTGGGATTTTTCAATATCCTCCGCCATGGTCGATTCAGTGATTTCCAAATCCAAATATTTTGGGGCAAGACCGGAGACATCCAAAGCCTTCCTAATGTTTTCCAGTAGCGCCTTATCGTGGAACTGACTGACTGAAAGATTGACAGAAACGGGAACTTTTATTCCTCCGGATTCTTGCCATGCCTTCATTTGCACACAGGATTCTTTGAGCACCCACTGACCAATTTCACGAATCAGGCCATTTTCCTCTGCAATGCGAATGAATCCGCCCGGAGCGATGAGGCCGCGTTCTGGATGATTCCAGCGGATGAGCGCCTCAACACCAATTAGCTTCTGATCTGCTGCCCTTATTTGCGGCTGATAATGAAGGATGAATTGCTCATTCATCAGGGCATTCTGCAACTCATTTTCAATGGTCATCTTGTCTCTTAATAATTTTTTTAGCTTTTGAGAATAGAAGAAATAGCTATTGCGCCCATTCTTTTTTGCCTCAAGTAAGGCAGCGTCAGCATTCATCTGAAGTTCTCTGCCCGTTATCCCGTCTTCCGGATAGACCGCAATGCCGAGACTGAATCCGCCATAAATTTTTTTACCATTAATCATATACGGGGCTTCAGACGACTGAAACAAACGCTGTGCAAAGGCGATAATTTGTCCTTTGTTAAAATTCTCACGACAAATAATAATAAATTCATCGCTGGTCGTCCGACACAACGTCGCAAAAAAATTGGCAATGACGTTTTGAATGCGTTTGGCAAAAGAACGTAGAAAAAAATCACCACAAGCGCGATCAAACGTCTGGTTAAGAAATTTCAAACGATGAATATTTAATTTGAGAATGAAAAAAGTCGACCGCGATTTTTCACAGATTTGAATCGCATCATTAATGGTCTCCTCAGCCGTTCGCGTATTCGGTAAACCCGTCAACGGATCATGATAGGCTTTATAACGCATAGCCCTTTCTTTATTCCGCTCAGCCTGAAGCTCGATTCGTTCAAATGCCTCCATCGTCAATTGCTGTTGAAAGCTGAACATTTTATTGATCGACTCTTGAACGCGGATCGTCTGTTCAGCGGTATCCAATTCCCGGAAAATAAATTCGGATAATTGTTGCTCCAAATAGTGATAAAAAGCAATATGATAAGAGGATCTGATTTTATAAGCGAAGAAAATCCCGGCAATTTTCTGACACTGCCCCGCAAATGAATCATCCATTTTGCCACTGAAAATTTGCAACAAAGCTTTTTTAAAAAAAGTGATTATCCGGTCTTTTCGATGGGAGTGAAGCAGATATCTCGCTCTCGCAACATGGAACACGACTTCATAGAGCTGCTCGATAATCCTATTCAGCTGCTCTTCGTCTATTCGCTTTCCGGCCCATTTTAATATTTGTAAATCCGATTTTGTAAATTGACACAATTGCATCTGCAACCGCACACGATCCTCCAAAACGGTCATTGATACGTTCTGCTTTCCGATGAGATCTAACCATTCTGCATTCGCCATGCCATTGCTCATTTTTCATTCACCCTCATATCAAACAATTCTGCCGCTCTTGGGCTGGTTTATAAGAACACCTGTCCGAACTTCCAGTTAGGTGAACCTCTGCCACAGGTTTTCATTTTTTTCAGATTTCAGGTGCAACGTTTAAATTCAGTTTCCCGTTCTTTTTATCGGCATGTCGCGGTCTATCCTTTAACATCCAAGAGAAACCTGCACGGCTTCAACCACGAAATATTTTGGACAAAAGCAATCAGAAATACTAATAAAATAACAGATTTTATTGACTGTTCAAAGAATCCGTGATATGATTCGATATAATTTAATAATTAACTCTTATTGCGAGTGGCGGAGGGACTGGCCCTATGAAACCCGGCAACCTTTCAATTTTTATGAAAAAGGTGCTAATTCCAGCAAAGCTTCAGAAATGAAGTTTTGAGAAATAAGAGGTGCGGATGATTATTCAAGCCTCTCTATTTGTTGAGAGGCTTTTTTATTGCCTCTTGTTAGGAAATATCGCAGTATCGGCAGCTCAGTCTTACGAGCGGCCGGGTCTGCGTGGACAAACAAACGATGAACTTAACAACAGGAGGAATCGAATCAATGACAGGTGTTCAGAGTGCCAATCTCGGTTATCCGCGAATTGGCGAGAAGAGAGAATGGAAAAAGACGTTGGAGCAGTATTGGAATAAAAAAATTAATGAGAAAGAATTTTTACAGGAAACAAAGCGTCTTCGGCTATCTTACCTGCAAAAGCAAAAGGATATCGGTGTTGACTGGATACCGGTTGGTGATTTCAGCTTTTACGATCACGTTCTTGATACCGCGGTTCTCTTCGGACTGATTCCGGAACGCTTCCAACATGACGGCGGTACGGTCAGTCTCGACACCTATTTCTCGATTGCCCGCGGGAATGAAGCAGCCGAAGCCTCTGAAATGACGAAATGGTTCAATACGAATTATCACTATATTGTTCCGGAAATTACCAATGAGACAAAACCTTATCTGACACGAAATCGGCTGCTTGATCTCTTTAATGAGGCCAAACAGGAAATCGGAATCACGGCCAAGCCGGTGATTGTCGGTCCAGTGACCTTGCTAAAACTATCCAAGGGCTACGATGACGCCCATTTTGAGCCGCTGCTTAAGGATCTCCTTCCATTGTATATTCAGGTCTTTAGTGAACTCCGAGCAGCGGGTGCGGAATGGATTCAAGTCGATGAACCGCTCTTGGTAAAGTCGTTGGCTGATGAGCAGCTGATTCTTTTTCACAAGGTCTATCAGACCCTCAAATCTGCAGTTCCCGAATTGAAGATTCTGCTTCAGACCTATTTTGAAGCTGTGGATAATTACGAAGCGCTAATCCGTTTCCCGGTTGACGGCTTCGGACTCGATCTGATCGATGGCGCGGTGGGTAATTTTGCCTCGATCCAAAAGTATGGATTTCCAGCGGGCAAAGTGCTGGCCGCCGGGCTCGTCGACGGGCGCAATATTTGGAGAACCGATTTGAATCCTACTTTGCAGCAGGCCCGGGAACTCCTACAAATCGTGAGCGCACCGGAAAATTTGTGGTTGACCCCTTCCTGCAGCCTGCTACATGTCCCGGTCACCGTAAAAAGTGAAACAGCGCTCACCCCGCTGCTCAGAGATGCTCTGTCTTTTGCTGATCAGAAGCTGGAGGAATTGGCCGCACTGACCAAGGGACTCAATGAAGGCGAAGAAGCCATTCAGCCTCAGCTGACTGAAGCTGACCGCGCCATTCGCGCCATTCAACAATCGGAACAACGCAATAACCCGGCCGTGGAAAAAGAATTGAGCCATCTGAGCACTGAGCTGCCCAAGCGTCCAGGTTCCTTTGCTTTGAGACGTAAAATTCAGGCGGATGCCTTCCATCTGCCGCTGCTGCCGACCACTACAATCGGCAGCTTTCCGCAAACTGCGGAAGTACGAAAGGCACGGTGCAAATGGCGCAGAGGTGAATGGACAAAAAGTCAATACACTGAATTTATCAGGGATGAAACCGCTAAGTGGATTAAGATTCAGGAGGATATTGGTCTCGACGTGCTTGTCCATGGCGAATTCGAACGCAATGATATGGTTGAATATTTCGGTGAGAAACTGGACGGCTTTGCCTTTACTCGTTTCGGCTGGGTTCAGTCCTATGGCTCACGCTGCGTCAAACCGCCGCTGATTTTTGGCGACGTGGCCTGGCAGGGGCCGATGACTGTGGAAGAAAGTGCCTACGCCCAGTCGCTGAGTCAATCGCCAGTCAAAGGCATGCTGACCGGTCCGGTGACCATCTATAATTGGTCTTTTGCCCGCAATGACATCAGTCAGGCTGACGTGTTTAACCAGATTGCGCTTGCCCTGAAAAAAGAAGTCCATGCATTGGAACAAGCCGGAATCCGTATGATACAAGTTGACGAACCGGCACTGCGCGAAGGTCTCCCTTTGAAGGAAGAGAAGAAAGCGGCCTACCTCGATCGCAGTGTGTATGCCTTCCGGCTGGCGACATCCTCCGTAAACAATGATACCCAAATTCATACCCATATGTGCTATTCGGAATTCGATGAGATCATTGACGCGATTGACGCACTGGATACAGACGTGATTTCGATCGAAGCCGCCCGCAGTCACGGCGAAATCATCGAAACATTTGAGACTTTCGCTTATAAAAAGGGAATCGGCCTTGGCGTTTACGACATTCACAGTCCGCGGATCCCGAGTGTCGAGGAGATGCAATCCTATGCTGAACGCGCCTTGAAAGTGCTTGATCCCGGCCTTTTCTGGATTAATCCCGATTGCGGGTTAAAGACTCGCAAACCGGAAGAGACCATTCCCGCATTAAAAAATATGGTTCGTGCCGCGCATAATGTTCGTGCCGAATTGAAAGATAAAATTCCGAATTAATGGTTTTTAGCTAAAAAAGTCCGGGGAAGATATTCGAACGTCTCCTCGCCTGCTCCAGCATTCAAATTTTCTATCAAAAAAGAAGCCTCACCAATTACCGGTGAGGCTTCTTTTTTACATATTGTGACTGGAGTCGCGCAGCTCGATATCTGGATTTTTCTGCTCGAACCAGCGTAATGAAAAGTCATTTTCAAAGATAATCACTGGGCGGTTTTTATAATCGGTGACCACGAGATTATTCGAATTGCGGCGCAATTTCTCCGCGTCTTCAGGACGGGCAATCCATTTGGCCACTTGGTGCGGCATCCGCTCGATGTCAAGATCCACCCCATATTCCGCCTGCATCCGGTAAACGAAAACATCGAATTGCAGCGTGCCGACAACGCCGAGAATCGTTTCTTCATACGGCGTCTTATAGACCTGAATCGCCCCTTCCTGAGCCAGCTGACTGACTCCCTTCAGAAAGTGCTTCTGCTTCATCGCGTTCTTTGCCCGTACTTTGGCAAAATGCTCCGGTGGAAATTGCGGCAAAGCGCCAAAATTGAATGTGTCCCGCGTTTCGCAAACCGTATCGCCGATCTGATAAAATCCGGTATCATACAGACCCACGATATCACCCGGATAGGCCTCGTCAATCAATTCACGGCTGTCTGCAAAAAATTGCTGCGGTTGCGCAAGTTTCAATTGTTTACCGGTGCGATCAAGATTAACGATCATTCCTTTCTCGAATCTGCCCGAACAGATTCGCAGAAAAGCAATTCGGTCACGGTGTGCCGGATTCATATTGGCCTGAATTTTAAAGACGAATCCGGAGAACTTTTTATCGTCGGGGAAAACTTCTCCCTGGCTGGATTGACGAGGCTGCGGATCAGGTGCCATCTTCAAATAATGTTCGAGAAAGGTCGGCACACCGAAGCTGGATACCGCGCTGCCGAAAAAGACAGGTGTCTGTTTTCCCTTTGCTACAGCTTCAGCATCGAATGTGCTCCCAGCCTCGTCAAGAAGCATCAGGTTTTCTTCTAGCTGGCCTAACGTATAATCATCGACCGCACCCTGCAGGATCGTCGATAATTGATCGATTTCGCTCAGCTGCTGAACTTGGCGTTCCCGTTTTTCGTTATACCACTCAATTTTATGTTCCTGCCGGTCGTAGACGCCGCGAAAGGATTGACCCATGCCAATCGGATAGTTAATCGGATAGGATTCAATCCCCAGAACCTGCTCGATTTCTTCAAAGAGCTCAAGCGGTTCCTTCCCCTGGCGATCCAGTTTATTAATAAAAGTAAAAATCGGAATGCCACGTTCTCGGCAAACTTTAAATAATTTGATCGTCTGCGGCTCAACGCCTTTTGCTGCATCAATAATCATGACCACACTGTCCACGGCCATTAAGGTCCGATACGTGTCCTCACTAAAATCCTGATGTCCCGGCGTATCCAGGATATTAATTTTATAGTGGTCATACTCAAATTGCATGACACTGGAAGTGACAGAGATCCCTCTCTTTTTTTCCAGTTCCATCCAGTCCGAGGTCGCAAATTTTTCCGCCTTCCGCGATTTAACGGCACCTGCCGTACGGATGGCGCCGCCAAGAACAAGCAGCTTTTCCGTCAATGTCGTTTTTCCGGCATCCGGATGTGAAATGATAGCAAACGTGCGCCGCCTCTTTATTTCCTGTTCTAACGTGCTCATTATTTCCTCCTAACCGTTCATCCGAGAACACCTGTTTGGTAACTCTATCGATCAGCAGGAAGCTTTTGAATGCTCCAATGCTCGTCACCAATAATCGCTCAAACCGTGCTCACTTTCTGACTGCTGATCGTTCTCATTTATTCAAGGCAATAAAAAGGCATCCGCTGGCTTCTTCAGTGATTTTCCGTTCCCTGAATAAAAGCTCTATTCTTGCCTGTTCGCGAATGCCTTACTTTCATTCTCTTTTAGTATAGTCAATAACCGGCCGCAAAAACAGTCTGGATGATAAAAAGTTCGGGCTCTTTCATTTAGAAGATGTCCTGCATTTGGCTCATTCAGCCATTAACCAGCCCATGCACGCGCTCCATCACCGCGTTTTTCAATGTATTGAACTTTTTATCACGATCAGAAACGTCTTTGCCTTTGACACCGAAATAAAATTTGATTTTCGGTTCGGTCCCTGAAGGACGGAGGCAGAACCAAGAACCGTCCTCCAATTTATATTTCAGAACATTGGAAACCGGAAGCGCAATGGCCGTTTCCACGCCGCTGGCGACTGTCTTCGTCCGCGAGGTTTCATAATCCTCAATAATCGCTACCGGTACACCGCCGACCTCTGTCGGCGCCAGTGTTCTAAAATTATCCATAATGGCTTCGATTTGTTTGCTCCCCTGAATGCCCTTCAACGTCAGGGATTCAAGCCCTTCTTCAAAGTAACCGTATTTCTTGAAGATGGCCTGCAAGCCATCGTAGAAGGACTGACCCTTTGATTTATAATAAGCGGCGACTTCGGCAGCGAAGACGGCGGCCTGTACCGCGTCCTTATCGCGGACAAAGGTTCCAATCAAATAGCCATAACTCTCTTCATAGCCGAACAAGAATTGATGCTTGCCGCTTTCTTCAAATTCATGAATCTTTTCGCCGATGAATTTGAAACCCGTGAGTGTATCAACCGTCGGAATTCCATAGGCCGCAGCGATCGTCCGACCGATTTCTGAGGTCACGATCGTTTTGACAATGATGCCGTTAGCTGGCAGCAAGCCCTTTTCCTTTTTCTGGGAAAGAAGATAATCGAGCAGTACAGCTCCGGTTTGATTTCCGGTCAAGACCACATAATCGCCTTGATCATTTTTCACGGCCACACCCAATCGATCAGAGTCGGGATCGGTCCCGAGCAAAATGTCTGCGTTCAATCGTTTTCCATAGTCAATCGCAATTTTAAAAGCGGCGTGTTCCTCAGGATTAGGAGATTTCACTGTCGTGAATTCCGGATCGGGTTCAGCCTGTTCGCTGACAACCGTCACATTGGTGAAACCCCAGTTTTTCAACCCATCGACCACTGGATGATAACTTGAGCCGTGTAGCGGTGTAAAAACAATCTTCAGATCAGAACCGACTTTTTTTATCAGATCCGGATTCAGCGACAACGTCTTCAAGTGATCCTGATACGCCTGATCGACCTTCTCGCCGATGACTTCCAGCAAGCCCTTCGCCTTCAAGGTCTGTTCGTCGCTAACCTGAACCGTCAATTCATCTTCCACCGAAGCGACAAATTTAATCACTTCATCGGCTTCCGCGGGCGGCAATTGCCCGCCCAGATGATTATAAACCTTATAACCATTGTATTGCGGCGGATTATGGCTGGCCGTAATCACAATGCCGGAAAAAGCATGCAGATAGCGAACGGCAAAAGATAAAACCGGTGTTGGCCTGAGCGAATCGAAAATAAAGGTCTTAATCCCATGAGCGCCCAATGTTCTTGCCGCTTCCAGCGTAAATTCAGCAGAAAAATGTCTGGGATCATGAGCGATGACCACTCCCCGTTTGACCGCGTCCTCACCCGCATTCAAAATATAACGGGCCAGTCCTTCTGACGCTTTCCGGATTGTATAGATATTGAGACGGTTGGTTCCCGGACCAATCTCACCGCGCATGCCTCCGGTACCGAATTCCAGATTCTTATAGAAGCAATCCTCAAGTTTCGTTGAATCCTCTGCAATCTTCTCCAACTGATCTCTCAGATGCTGATCGAGATGCTCGTCTGAGATCCATTTCTTATACACGTCTTTCCAAGCCATATTGTCCACCCCATTTATCAACTAGTCACTTTAATCCTGATTAAATCACATTTCTATTATATAACAAAAAGAATAAGAACGCTGTCATTCATGCCAATGACTCGTTTGTTTCCCGTACAAATGGAAAAAATTTTTCAGACTTTAACTTTTTCACTTTTCTGTGGAGTGAAATAGAGAATTAATTTTTCAAGAGAGACATTCTTCAGCGAGCGGTAACAGCCATCTACATGACCAAACGGCATCTGCTTCGTCACTGCGTTTGGAACGACGATGCAATACATACCGGCGCGTTTCGCCGCAAGAGAACCGTTAAAGGAATCTTCAATGGCAATTGCTTCCCGCGGTTGAACGCCCAGACTATGCAGCGTCTGCAGATAAAGGGCCGGATCGGGTTTCACTCGCTTCACATCATCCCAGGATTTAATGCTGAGAAAATAATTATCAAGACCGAGGCGTTTCAAATGTTTGCGGGGCCAATCGCCTCTTGAGCTGGTCGCCAGACCGATTTTCAGGCCCAGTTTTACCGCCTGATCAATCACAGATTTGACGCCGGGAAGCACTTCCTCCTGATCAACCAGTTCATTGAACATTTGATCTCGTTCCTTTCTGAAAGCCGTGCGATCAATTTTCTCTCCGCTTTTTTCCTCAAGGTAGCTGATCGCATCAAAGCCATGCTGTGTACCAATCGCCTGACTCCAGATGCTAAGCGGTAACTCCACTTGATAACGATAGAACATTTTCTGCATGACCAGATACAAGACGCGTTCACTATCGAGAATGACCCCATCGAAGTCGAAGATAATTGCTTTAATCACATTCCCACAATCCTCTCTATTGATGTTCCTTAAATTTATTTTATCATGAGACAATAAAGAATGAAAAAATATCACAATATTGTATAACTTTTTGAAATAATTTTTTTATAACGATGGGCGCCCTCATTATTTTAACAAAAAACGGAAAATATCAGAATGCCGTGCATAAACTAAATTAATAAACTTTTTTCTAGCAGAGACGATTCAAGCCTGTGCTGACTTACTTTCTGAAAAATGACAGGAGGGATCACTCGTGAAGAATTTTTTAATCTCTGAGGAACAATGGGATCTTCATCACAAGGGAGAACAGGATCAGCGCCGTCACTCAGAAAAAGTGAAAGACGCCATAAAAAGCAATCTCCCGGATCTAATTAGCAGCGAAAGTATCATCTTGTCAGATGGTCAGAAAATGACACGTATTCCGATTCGTTCACTGGATGAGTATAAGCTGCGCTATAACTTTGATAAAAGAAAGCATGTCGGTCAGGGTCAGGGAGACAGCAAAGTCGGTGATGTTATCGCCAAAACCCCGGGAAAACAAGCCGGTCAAGGGCAAGGCAAGGGCAAGGGTGCAGGCGATCGTCCGGGAATCGATTACTATGAAGCCAACGTCTCCATTATGGAAATTGAAAACCTTTTCTTTAAAGAGTTGGAATTGCCCCACCTGAAACGCAAGCAGGAGCCGGATATTACCGTACAAAGTATCGATTATCGCGATATCCGCCGGAAGGGCCTGATGGGCAATATTGATAAACGGCGCACCATCCTATCGGCCATCCGCAGAAATGCCCGTGACGGAAAAACACAGATTTATCCAATTCGTGAGGAAGATCTGCGTTTTAAAACCTGGGAAACGATTGTAAAGCCGGAAAGCAAGGCTGTCATACTGGCAATGATGGATACGAGCGGTTCCATGGGTGTCTGGGAAAAATATATTGCTCGCAGCTTTTTCTTCTGGATGACGCGTTTCCTGCGGACAAAATATGAGAAGGTCAGTATCCAATTCATTGCCCACCATACGGAAGCATCCGTAGTTACTGAGGAAGACTTCTTCTCCAAGGGTGAAAGCGGCGGTACAATCTGTTCATCCGCATACGTCAAGGCCTTGGAATTAATTCATGATGATTATCCGCCATCCAAATATAATATCTATCCTTTCCACTTTTCAGACGGTGATAACCTTTCCTCTGATAATCCAAAATGCAACCGTTTGGTGAATGAAATCATGGAAATAACCGACTTCTTCGGTTATGGTGAAATCAATCCTTATCATCGTTCGAGTACGCTGATGAGTGCTTACCGGACAATCAAAAACGATGCCTTTCATTCCTTTATTCTGAAACAAAAAAGCGATGTCTATCATGCGATGAAATATTTCTTTCAAAAGGAAGCAGAACCTGAAGTCATTTAACCCATGCCTCGCGGAAATGATTAGAAAAACTTGGCGTAGCTAAGTCCTTTGAATGCCGGATGCGCCTTAGTTTTTCTTATACTTAATTCCTCTTCAATTTTTTATACTTTTTGTACGTATAAAAAGGATTTGCGTGGAAAAAGACTGACCCCGAAATCAATGAATTCTGCCGAGAACCCTCTGATGGCTGCTTGAACAGCCTTTCAAGAGGGTTTCTTTTTGCCCTAGTTTTCCCCAATCGGCCCGAATCTTCTTATCGGCCAATAGCGCCAGTCGACCTTCCCAATGACGTTTTTTTCACGGATAAAGAAAAATGAACGACTGTCAACACTTTTTTGCCGATTATCTCCCATCACCCACAGCTCCCCTTTGGGCACTCTGGCACTCCCTGTCAAGCTTTTCAAAGAGAAATCCCAGGTTAGCTGACCGCTGAGCATCTGCCGCTTATAAGCCTGCAGATAGGGCTCTGCTACCCGTTTACCATTCACATAGAGCTGATCGTTAGCATATCTTATTTTGTCCCCAGGCAGGCCGATCACTCTTTTGACATAATCTTCGTTCTTTTTCGCATGAAAAATAACGATGTCGAATCGTTTCGGCTGCGTCAGGTGGTCATTCACTTTATTAACAAGCAAACGGTCACCGTTCTGCAAGGTTGGCATCATCGACGGGCCGTCGACAATATAGTTACCAATGACAAACGCACGGATGATAATGACGACAAGAAGTGCCAGTCCGATTGCCCTGAACCACGCAAAAGAATCATTTTTTTTATTTTTTCGGTTCATTGGCATCGCTCCATCCCCTTCTGTGAACACTAATCCTAACCTACTCCACTTCTTACTTCCTTTTCTCTTGTAAAGACGCAGGAAAAGCGCTGAATCCAGAAATCCGGACAGCGCTTTTCAAGCAGATTACGGATTGAGCACAATCAGGGGGATAGAACCCCATTCTTTCATCGGCCAATAGCGCAATGAGACTTTCCCAACGACCTTATGCTGATCAATAAAGCCGAAATAACGGCTATCCTCACTGTTCCGCCGATTATCACCCATTACCCATAGTTTTCCTTTGGGAACACGGCTTTTCCCAGTCAAACTCTTCAAGCTGAAGCTTTCGGTCAAATTCTGCCCTTTGGGAAGCTCGGATTGATACTTTTTCAGATAAGATTCAGCCACTTTTTGCCCATTTACATAGAGCTGATCATTTTTATACTGGATAGTATCACCGGGTAACCCGATAACGCGTTTGACATAATCATCGGTTGGCGTGGCATGAAAAACAATGACGTCAAAACGATGTGGTTTTCCTAATGAATAATCAAGCTTATTCACAATCAGCCGATTCCCGTCCTGAAGTGTTGGCATCATCGACTCCCCGCGGACAATATAGTTGCTGAAAATGAAATTGCGAATCAGTAAAGCGATAATAACTGCAATGGCAATGGCTTTTATCCAGCCCCAGATTTCTTTCATATTCACGTCTATTAAGTGCCTCCTGATTGGCAGTATACCGCCCGCAGAAAACAGGAGGATCCACAGGAGCTTTACGGACAGGGAATCTCACTGAAATCAACGGTTGAGCAAGCTACCTACATATCTTAATAATTCGTTGGCGGAGGTCGAGTTGTAACCGTACTCGTCAACAAGTCTTGCAATCACTTCATTGACACGCTTGAGTTGCGTCTCATCCGGAGTTTTACTGGATGTTGTGATTTTAACCACGTCTTTTAAGTCAGCAAATAATTTTTTCTGGATCGCTTCCTGAAGACGTTCATGGGACTTATAATTAAACCGTTTGCCTTTTCTGGCATAAGCAGAGATGCGGATTAAAATTTCTTCACGAAAGGCTTTCTTCGCGTTTTCCGAGATGCCAATCTGTTCTTCGATCGAGCGCATCAATTTTTCATCCGGATCGATTTCGTCACCCGTTATCGGATCAAAAATTTTATTCCGGTTGCAATAGGCCTCGACGTTATCGAGATAGTTATCCATCAATGTTTTCGCGGATTCTTCAAAGGAATAGACAAAAGCCTTCTGCACTTCCCGCTTCGCCAGCTCGTCGTACTCCCGGCGGGCGATGGCAATGAATTCCGTAAAATGCTCGCGATCTTCATCGCTGATCGAGGCGTGCTGATCCAGGCCTTCCTTGATCGAGCGAAGAATATCCAGCGCGTTAATGGAGGGAACGCCCTTGCGGATAATCGCCGATGATATCCGGTTAATGACATACCGCGGATCGATGCCGCTCATACCTTCATCGCCGAATTCATTCTGCAGTTCTTTAATATCGGCGGCATTAAATCCCTCTACCATTTCCCCATCATAGAGACGCATCTTCTTAACAAGATCAATCCCGCGGCTTTTCGATTCTTTCAACCGGGTCAAAATTGAAAAGATAGCAGCTGTCCGCAGCGCATGCGGCGCAATATGGACATTCGCCACATCACTCTCAGAAATCAACTTCTGATAAATTTTTTCCTCTTCGCTGACCTTTAAGTTATAGGGAACCGGCATAACAATCATTCGCGAGTGCAACGCCTCATTCTTCTTATTGCTGATAAAAGTTCGATACTCCGTTTCATTGGTATGGGCAACGATCAGTTCGTCCGCTGAAATCAGGGCAAAGCGTCCAGCCTTAAAGTTGCCTTCCTGAGTGAGCGAGAGCAAATGCCAGAGAAACTTCTCATCACATTTCAGCATTTCCTGGAATTCCATCAAACCGCGATTAGCCTTATTCAATTCGCCGTCAAAGCGATAGGCACGCGGATCGGATTCTGAACCAAACTCAGCGATCGTCGAAAAATCAATACTGCCGGTGAGATCGGCAATATCCTGTGACTTCGGGTCGGACGGGCTGAATGTCCCGATACCGACACGTTTGCTTTCAGAAAGGAAAATCCGTTCGATCTTTACATCCTCAATTTTCCCATCATACTCCTTCTCCAAACGCATCGCATTCAGCGGCGACAAATTCCCTTCAATGCGGATACCCGTCTCGGCAAAGAAATCCTCACGCAGATGAGCAGGTATCAGGTGTAGTGGATCTTCATGCATCGGGCAGTCTTTTATCGCATAAATGGCGCCATCATCGGTCCAGGAATACCTTTCCAGCCCGCGCTTCAGCATGGTTACAATCGTCGACTTGCCGCCGCTGACCGGACCCATCAATAACAGAATCCGCTTTTTAACATCCAGGCGTTTCGCAGCCGGATGAAAATATTCTTCAATTAACCGCTCAATGGCTTCTTCCAGTCCATAAATCTGCCCATCAAAAAAGTGATAGTGTTTATGTCCGCCGGTTTCAGTGACTCCGGCAGAAACAATCATCTGATAAACCCTTGAATGCGCGGATTGTGCAATCACAGGGCTCTTTTTCACCAGTTCCAGATAGTCTGCAAAAGTCCCTTCCCATTTCAATTGATCCTCATCGTCGCGGAATTGTTTCAGCTTATCAAGAAAGTTCATCGTATCCCCCCTGAAAAAGATTACCCATGTATTTAAGTCTATGCGGACACTGGCTAATCTTTCATGAAAACTGAGGAATGCTTGTATTCAGATTTTCAAACAGGGGCTGGCAATGGACTTTTTCCACTAAAAAAATTTTATTTCCAGGCTCGCAGACCGACGATTGAAACGCGCAGGCGGCAAAATAGCTTAGCTGAGCTCCGGAAAATTCTGCTGGCGCAAAGCTTCATAGACGATGATAGCAGCTGAATTGGATAGATTTAGCGAACGGATTTTATCCGTCATTGGCAAACGGACACAGCGTTCCTTATGCGCCGCTATAAAGTCCTTCGGCAAACCCGTCGTTTCCCGGCCGAAAAAGAAATAATAATCTTTTTTGGGATCACTGTAATCGTAGGCACTATACGGGCGGCTGCCATCGGTTTCGACCAAATAGATTTCTCCATCCGGATTTTTTGAGAAAAAGTCTTCCAGATTATCATAATAGTGGATATCGACTGACGGCCAGTAATCGAGGCCGGCCCTTTTTAATTGTTTATCGTCCGTCGAGAAACCGAGCGGCCGGATAAGATGCAGCGAACTATGTGTTCCGGCACATGTTCTGGCAATATTTCCGGTATTCGGCGGAATTTGCGGTTGATACAGGACAATATGTATACTCATTATTTTTCTGGCACCTCTTGCTTTTTGACGAAAAAGTTATTTTTCAGCGCTCGTTCTCGTACGGCGAGCCTTATGCCCCTTCTTTAGCTGCCGAACGCACAAAAAAAGAAGCCTTTATGGCTGCTAAGGAATAAGACTTCTTAAATTATAGCACAGCGCGCAGGCAGCACCGCGTCACACCTCGTCAAGAATGTGAAAAAATTTGTATTGAATCTTTTCCGTCCACGCCGGTGAATCCGTATAGGGCCAGGGACGGTTGCGCGTATCATAGGTATGCGCGTTAACGAGCGGTTCGCCGGACGGATCAATCGAGGTGACCATTGTATTATGGTTCCAGTTCCCGTCACCTTCAAAGTCGTAACAGATCACATCACCCGGAACCAGCTGATCGGCCTGCTCCACTTCTGCCGTACCGATAATATTGCCGCTGCTGCTCAAATACCAACGCAGACTATTCGCAACGGTCCAGCTGAAGCTCCAATTGGTTTGCTGCTGCCACCAGCCTCTGTTTCTCACCGGCATGCCCCACATTGGAATGCCGCCCGCGTAGAGACATTGGGAAATAAAATTGGTACAGTCGTTTTCCACCACAGGGAAGGCCGGATTGCGGCGGTTCCACCAAAGATCGGCGTAACGCACGGCCCCCAGCCGATCATAGACACGCGGATGCTGGGGCGCTCGTTTATCGGCGTTTGTTTCATTTTTCGCAGCTGTCCATTCCGCCTCTTCACTTTTTGCCACAGGTTTTAAATCGTCTGCAACGATTTTTTGATTTCTCAATATCGCCTGTCTTTCCTCAGAACGTTCCTCAAGAAAAAATTCATTATTTTGCTGAATAAACCACTGAGTCAGTAGACCGTAGGCAATCAATTCATCTTCTCTTTTCTGCTCCAGATGAGCAATCGTTGCCTGTATAATCGCCTTCTGGATCACCCCGTTCTTCTCGTGCAGCTGATCCTTTTTACGCTGCATGAGAAGCTGCTCGCGGTCTGCCAGATGGAGTTCAAAACGTCTGGCATCACTTACCCACCAATCGCCAATTGATCGTAAATGCTGTTCAAATAATTTTTGCCATTCCACAAAAATCCCCCGCTTCAGCCGTTCTTGTCTTAATCTATGCGGGGTAAAAAGCAAACATAACTTGAACAAATCCGTCAACGCGATTCAAGCCTGCACAGCCATCCTTTTCTCAAGATCGAGTAATTGCCTTTTTAATTCCACCCCGCCGCCATAACCCGTTAACGACCCATTGGTACCGATCACACGATGACAGGGCAGCACGAGAGGCAGCGGATTTTTATTATTCGCATTGCCGACCGCCCGAACAGCTTTGGAATGTCCGATGCTTTCAGCAATTTCTTTATAAGAGCGAGTTTGACCGTAAGGAATCCGCGTCAGCTCGTTCCAAACCTTTTTCTGGAAGTCCGTCCCCAAAATCAGGAGTGAAAGTTCAAAATGCGCTCTTTCCCCGTTCAGAAATTCGCCAAGCTGACGATCAACGTTAATAAACGCCGCATCATCGTGCACATGGGCAGGTGGCAGATGCATACGATGCGCCCATCGACAAAAAATATCACGCACATCTGGCCATGATCCAAAGGCCAGATAGCAAAGCTGATCATCAACCATTGCCAAGGTTAGTGAACCGATAATCGTTTCCGTCTCGTGTATTTTCACTGAATCCTGCATAAAAATCGCTCCTCTCGCCAAATGGCAAAACTTTTTTTACTTTTTTAAAGGACATATGGGGTAACAAAAAGAAACTATAACTAGAGACCCACAGCCAAAGAAAGAAATTCAACAAGCACAGCCTGAACTTCCGGCCGCTTGTTAATCCAAAGTTTTTCCGCTTAATAAGCGTTAAAAAAATTGTGGTACACTGAAAACAGACAGACTTGGAGGACACGTCATGTTCGATGTTGCAGTTTCGGAGAAGCTCAAAAAAAAGATTCCCGGTTTTCAAGCCGGTATTATTATCTATCATCATATCGTGATTTCGGAACTTCCGCCAATCATTTCGGAACGTCTTCCTCTATTCTATGAAAATATCCGTCTCTCACTGGAGACGCAGCCGATTCACGCCATTCCTGGTGTTAAGGAGTGGCGCGCAGTTTTTAAAGCGGCAGGGAGCGATCCTTCCCGCTATCGTCCCTCTCAGGAAGCCCTTCTTCGCAGAATTAATCGTGACGGGCAGCCGCACCGGGTGAATTCAGCTGTCGATCTCAATAATTTCTTCAGCGTCCAATACAGTATTCCGCTGGGTATTTACACTCTCCAGTCACTGACTCCTCCGGTTATGCTGACAATCGGTACCGCGCAGGATCAATATGAGGGACTAAATGGGCGACTGATGAACGTGGAAGACAAAATTATCTCAACCGATAAGTCCGGTGCATTCGGCAGTCCAATCGTCGATTCCAAGCGAACCTGCGTGACTCAGGAGACAACGGATGCGCTGCAAATCGTCTATCTGCGGCCCTCAATGCCGGAGAACGACACCAAGCGCCTGATTCAAAAAATCACGGAAATGTTTCACCAAGTGCATGGCGGCGAAAACGACTGGATGATTATCCGTTAAGACCAGACGGCAACCCGTAAATAATTAGGCAGTGTGCTAGACTTTTCACTGGTAAATTTGAATAAGATCATGAGTAAACGTACATGCAAGGAGTGAGCGATTTGGATTCCAATCTTTTCAGTGTCGATTTTTTTAAACAGGCATTGCACCTGCAAATCAGCAAAAATCTTTCCTATAAGACCCCGATTCAAACGATGAACAGCTATTATTACACCGTTGTGTCGGCGATTATTCAAGATCGAATCAATAAGAATTTTGAACTGATTCGGCGCATCCGCAACCTTGATACGGCCTATAAAGCCGTGAAAGAAGAACTGGCAAAGGCAGAGATTTCGGTGAACGGTCAAAACAATCATTAAGAGTTATCAGCCGGCATCCTGCTGCGCCTGTCAGCCAGACAAAAAGAGCATCCCCTAAAAAGGAATGCTCTTTTTGTTCGATTCATTTTATAGACGGCAGACATTCATCGGGCAGCGCTCTTCGCAATGGCAGATCGCCTTAATATAATCAATGTCCTTAATGACGATTGACCCATGATAATAACCAATCGCTCCATCTGCTTTCCAAGATTGCAGCATGCGATTGACAGTTTCACGAGTCGATCCAATCAATTGAGCCAGATCTGAATTGGTCAGTTCAATCGAATAATGGATACCGTCCTCTTCTTTTTTTCCGTAGCCATGAATCATTCGCAATAAGGTCGAGGCCAGCGCACCGTTTTTCCCGTAGAAAATCAAGTCGCGCAGCTTAACCTGTGTATAGCGGCTCATCAAGCCTATCCAGCGCATGAAATCAAAGGACATGCCCGAATTGGCGAGCATCAGAGTCTCAATTTCTTTCTCAGCGATAATACCAATCGTGCATTCTGTCAAAGTCTGCGCGGTAAACATGTATTCATCAAAGCCGAAACAATGGAGATCTCCGAATAAATCATTGGGCGTGAAATAATGAAGAACTAAATCCTTGCCATCATAGGCAGATTTGTAGAGTTTCACGCGCCCTTTAACCAAAAAATATAATTTATCGGCCTTGTCGCCTTCCCAATACACACTGACCCCTTTTTTATAGGTTGTTATATTCATCACCGATTTCAAGGCGGTCATGCTCTGCTCTGAAAACATATTTGTATTCATGATCTGCTGCCGTTTCAATTGCTGTTGTTTAAAATCCGTCACATCTTCCATGCTGATCACACCTTTAACAGTCAATGAAATCCTCTACTTTCATTATACAGGATTCATTTGACTTTTTTTCAATTTGTGTGACGAAAATCATACAAATATGGAAATATGACAAATTACGACTGTTCTCCGCAATTTACCCTTCCAAAAGAAGTGTTTCCGGATCCTCAAGCAGTGTTTTCACTTTAACAAGGAAGCGGACAGCTTCACTGCCATCGACAATCCGATGGTCATAGGAGAGGGCAATATACATCATCGGACGAATCTCAATCTTATCTCCGTCAGGAGTCTCCACAGCCACCGGACGCTTCTGAATACCATGCATGCCGAGAATGCCGACTTGCGGGGCATTGATAATCGGCGTGGAAAGTAGAGAGCCAAATGTACCGCCATTCGTGATAGTAAAAGTGCCTCCTTGCAGGTCGCTCAGCGTCAGTTTATTGGTTCGTGCCTTAACGGCAAGCTCTTTTATCGCTTTTTCAATTTCAGCGAATGTCAGGCGATCCGCCTCACGGACAACAGGAACCACAAGCCCCTGATCCGTGGCTACGGCGATGCCGACATCGTAAAACTTTTTCACCAGAATGTCTGTCCCGCTGATCTCCGCGTTCAAGAGCGGGAAACTCTTCAGAGCGCCGACTACGGCTTTGGTAAAAAATGACATGAAACCTAACTTAATATCGTGTTCCTTTACAAAGGCATCCTTTCGACGCTTGCGGATCTTCATAATCGCTGTGAGATCGACCTCGTTAAAAGTCGTCAGCATGGCCGCTTCATGCTGAACCGCAACCAGCCTTTTGGCAATGGTCTGGCGTCTCCGGGTCATTTTAATCCGTTCGATGGGTTTGCTTGGATCTTCCAGCGATTCGGCGACAACAGGTTCAGTCTGCACTATTTTTGGAACTGGCCTCAATCCGGCACTGACAACGTCACCGGCGTTAACACGTCCGAGTGGATCAATTGTCGGGATTGCCGTGAGATCAATCCCTTTTTCACGCGCCAGTCTTCGTGCGGCTGGTGTAGCGATCGGCGGCTGGGCCGGCGGCTCTTGTTTGTCAGCTCCCGATTTTGCGGAGAGAGGGGCTGGTGCCGCCTTTAGCTCCTTCGCTGGTGATTCCGCGGCTGGAGACTTTATTTCCTTATCGACTACCGGGCGCGGCACAGATGCCTCCAAAGTACCTGCTGAATGATTTTCATCAAGGAGCGCGATGACCTCGCCAACCTCAACAGTTTCATCCACAGCCTTTTCAATCTTGCTTAGAATACCGGAATGTTCTGCGCTGATTTGGATATTGACCTTATCCGTTTCAATCTCTGCGATATCATCCCCCTGATTAACCGAATTGCCCACGTCGACAAGCCAGCGTACGATCGTACCTTCCGTAATCGATTCGGCAAGTTCTGGTACTTTGACCTCAATCATTTTATCTCCTCCTCGTGTCCCGTCTCTGATTAATTTTTATGCAGCGTTTCCTGAATCATCCGTTTCTGTTCCTGTTTATGCAGGACAGGCTCTCCAGACGCTGTACTGGAACGAGGCGGTCTGCCAATATAGCGAAGCATCGTATTAACCGGAAGAATCGTCCGCAGTCTGGACTCGATATAATTCCACGCGCCCATGTTCTTCGGTTCTTCCTGCAACCAGACGATCTCTTTCAATTGGAGATATTTCTTCATATATGCAGTCAGCACCGCTGCCGGAAACGGATAGAGCTCCTCCACGCGGAGAACCTTCAACCACTCCAGATTGGCCTTCGCAGATTCCATTTCCACGGAGAGATCCACACCGATCTTGCCGCTGCAGAGAACAAGGCGTTCCACTTTTTCCGGATCGGAACCGGGGGCAGAGCCTTCAAGCACGCTCTCGAAATGCCCCTCGGACAGATCGGCCGGAGACGAAACCGCCATCGGATGGCGCAGCAGACTTTTGGGTGTCATGATCACAAGCGGCCGAACCACATCCGTGTTTAAAATGGCTGCCTGACGCCGCAGGATATGAAAATATTGCGCCGGGGTTGTCAGATTGGCGACCACCCAATTATTTTCAGCAGACAGCTGCAAGAAACGTTCCAGCCGGGCACTCGAATGTTCCGGTCCCATTCCCTCGTATCCATGGGGCAGAAGCAGGACAAGTCCAGATTTTTGTCCCCATTTGGCACGTCCCGCTGTAACAAATTGGTCAAACATGACCTGACCGACGTTAGCGAAATCGCCGAATTGGGCTTCCCAGATCACAAGCGTTTCAGGGGCGAAAACATTATATCCGTACTCAAAACCAATGACCGCCGTTTCGGATAATGGGCTATTATGAATGTCGAAGGAGGCCCCAATGTTCTGCAGGTGATGATACGGAACATACGCTTCACCAGTCTCTATGTCGTGGAGAACGGCATGACGATGGGCGAAGGTGCCACGCTCCACATCCTGGCCAGTAAAACGAATCGGCGTACCCTCCTTAAGAATGGATGCCAAAGCTAACGATTCACCGGTTCCCCAGTCAATTTTACGGGCATCATTCAGTGCTGCCCCGCGGCGTTTCAAAATTCGGGCCAGCTTCGGATAGACATGGAGATTCTGCGGCCAATCCAGCAATTGCCGGTTCAATTCATTTAACTCGCTGATAGGAACCTTGGTCTGAATATAATTCAACGGCTCAGCCAGTTTTTTCGGAAAAGGCATTTCCTGCACATTTTTCTCTTTCGCGAGGGAAGCATTATATATTTTTCGTAATTTATCGAATAAATGCTGTTTATATCGGTCGACGTCTTCTTCTTTGACCAGTCCTTCATCCCGCAGCTTTTCAAAGTAAATCGAGGCGACGGTCGGATGTTTGGCAATCACCTGATAGAGAAGCGGCTGTGTCGCATTGGGATCGTCAGACTCATTGTGACCGTATCGCCTATACCCGCAGAGATCGATCAGAAAATCCTTACCGAATAATTTCCGATATTCATAGGCTAACGTGATCGCTGTCAGACAGGCTTCCGGATCATCCGCATTCACATGCACAATGGGAATTTCAAACCCTTTGGCCAGATCACTAGCGTAGGCGGTCGACCGATCGTCTTCCGAATCCGTTGTGAAACCGAGCTGATTATTCGCGATGATATGGATCGTGCCGCCGGTATTAAAGCCCTTCAGCCGGCTGAGATTTAACGTCTCGGCAACCACTCCTTCCCCAGGGAAGGCCGCATCTCCATGAATCATGATTGGCAATGCATATTCTGTACTCTGAAGCGGAAATCCTTTCTGAGCGCGATGATCCTGGGCGGCACGAGCATAGCCCTCAATCACCGGATCGACAACCTCCAAATGACTAGGGTTATTGGCAAGAGTCAGTTTGACCTGATAAATGTCCTCATCCTCCCGCCCCTCTCCTGTATATTGAAGCAGGTATTTTTTATTTTCGGCATCCTCAATCGAACGCGCAGCCCCCAGATGATATTTGACATCACCCGTCCAACCATAATTGATACCCTTGGAGCCTTCAGACGGCACCATGCTTTTTATTGGTGCGTGAACGAATTCGGCAAGAATTTTTTCGTAGGGCTTGCCGAGGATATGGGCAAGTACACTCAGCCGTCCGCGATGGGCCATACTGATCATCACTTGTTTGGAACCATCACGAACACTGTATTGAATCAATTTGTCGAGCATCGGTACGAGTGTATCCAATCCCTCAATCGAGAACCGCTTCTGTCCGACAAACGTTTTATGCAAAAAGTGTTCGAACGTTTCCACCTTGACGAGCTGCTTGAGTAAATCTTTCTTTTCCAATCCGATAACCGGTCTCTGGAAGCGCTTACTTTCAATTGACTCATTAAGCCACTTCTTTTCCTGTAAATCCTGGACATGGGTGAATTCATAAGCCAGTGAACGGGAATAGAGATCACGCAAATAATTCACGACATCCAAGGCATTTTCAACTTCAGCAGGTGCGTTGGCCCAAATGACACGAGCAGGAATCGCTTTCATTTTTTTGGGCGACAAATTAAATTTAGCCATATCCATCAGATGCGTCTCGATGACTCGATGACGAGTCAGCGGATTCACATGGGCAAGCAGGTGTCCGTAAATACGGATTCGATCAGCGAGCCGCACGGTACCGACCACTTGGTCAAGTTCAAAACGATCATCACCATTGCCGTTTCCCTGAACCGTATGCGTCACCGTTAGGCCGTCATCCTCAATTTCCGGTCGGCCGTATTTATTGAATAATTTTCGTAGCGCTGGATCGACCGTCTCCGGTTCATCAAGATATTTGTCATATTGCTCATCGACATAACCTAAGTTTAACCGGGAAAAACTCTGCCATGGATTCGTTTTGTATAACGTGCCTTTGACTGGCATCTTCTCGCTCCCCCATCTGAATAATTGAGACCCACTGAATAATAGAAGTATCGCTACGCTAACAAATCTTGCCCTCTTGTTACCGGTTTCTGTAAAACCATTTTAGCACAGCACTATTCAATTTTAAATTGTTACGATTCAATGAAATAATGTATTTTTGTTATCATTTTGATGCGATCTTCGGTCATCAATCTCTTGACACATTTTATTATATGTGTACAAAGATGAAAATGAATAGGTAGAGCGCGGATTGAACCCAGCGAACATGTTATAATAAACACAGGATATCGAAAACTTGGCAGACTATTGAAAGAAGGAAAGTCCGTGACAGAGCTTCAACCAGGAACACTTGCGACACTTCGGTTTTCGCACAAGGCGCCATTTGGGTACTTTCTCACCGATGGAGATCAGGAAATCCTGCTCCATGAGAATGACACGAATCATGCAATAAAGGAAGAAGAGGAAGTTCGTGTTTTTCTCTATCAGGATCATCAAGGCCGACTGGCTGCTACCCAAAGGATTCCGGACATCCGCATAGGCATCTATAATTGGGCGCCGGTCGTCAGTCAGCACAAGAAATACGGCGTGTTTGTCGACATCGGTATCAGCAAGGACATTTTGCTTTCGAAAGACGATCTGACCGACCCCTGGCAGGAATGGCCCGCTGCCGGTGATCAGGTTTATTGCAGCTTACAATTGGATAAAAAAGAACGATTATTCGCGAAGCTTGCTGATGAATCGATAATATCGCTAATCACTGTCCCGGCTTCTGGGGATTGCTTAAATAAAGAGACGGATGCAAGAGTTTATCGATTCGTTCCAGATGGTTTTCATGTGCTGACGACTGAAGGCTGGCGTGGATTTTTGCATGAGAACGAAACAAAGGGGCAATTACGGTTAGGCGAACAGGTTCACGTCCGCGTGATTGATCAAAAAGAAAACGGCACAATTAATTTGTCAATGATTCCGCGCACCTATGAACGCATTGATCAGCACGCAGAGCTCATTCTTCAGTATTTGGATACGCGTGACGGAGCAATGCCTTACTGGGACAAGAGCCTGCCGGAAGACATCAAAAGCCGTTTCCAGATGAGCAAAGGGGATTTTAAAAAAGCCATTGGCAAGTTAATGAAGGAGAAAAAGGTTTATCAAAAAGACGGCTGGACTTATCGAAAAGCAGATGTCAGTGTGGAAAAAGCAACGGATAGCGAAAAATAAAAAAGGATCGGCGACAGTCTCGTCGATCCTTTTTTATTTGGATGAATCGATTTCTCAACCGTTTTGAGCGGCAAATACTTTTCCAAGAACACCGAGCAATTCCGGCATATCCATTTTACCCATAACGACTTCGGCAAATCTCAGGCTGTCCGGATGAGCAATCATGTCTTTCAGAGCCGCAGCCATTTCGCCCTCAGTCGTTATTTTGTAGCTTTTCATCTGATCATTCGCACCGAAAACGGCTGGAATCTGATCATAATGCCACATTTGAATGTCATTATAGGCCTCTTCCGGTCCGTGAATCGAGCGCTCTACCGTGTAGCCGTCATTATTAATTGTGAAAATGATCGGATGGATATGCTGACGAATCATCGTAGAAATTTCCTGGAAAGTCAGTTGAAAAGCACCATCACCGATGATCAAAATATTGCGCCGCGTCTGGTCGGCTAATTGCGTGCCCAGCAGTGCCGGCAGCGTATAGCCGATCGAGCCCCAAAGCGGTTGGCCGATAAAAGTAGTTCCTTCTTTGAGCGGAACTGTCTCTGAACCGAAATAGGAAGTGCCTTGATCAGCGATGATCACATCGTTTTTGCGCAGAAAAAGTTCGACCATTTCCCAGAAACGGTTTTGTTCCAGTTTCCGTTCCGCTTGAACATAGAATTCTTCATCCGTATTGTCAGCCTGTGGCATTAAGTTCAGTGATTCTTTTGAACGGTTCTGCAGATGTTCGGCTAAGAGTTCCAATATTTCTGTCATGTTGATTCCGTCAAATTGATTGTCGCCATAAGTAATCCCGTCCGGTAAAATATGAATCGCGTCATTATCCGAAAAGCCTTGTGAAAATCCGCTTGTGATCGAATCGGTCAGCTTGACACCGATGGAAATGAGGCAATCCGATTGATCGATCCGTTCACGCAAATAGTCGGGACTCGTCTTTCCGCTGTATACTCCAATAAATTGCCGGTCTTCTTCGTTATAAACGCCCTTTCCCATGCTGAGCGTCGCAATAGGAAATCCCGTCTTTTTCACAAATTGTTTCAAAGCCTTCTCTGCGTGGAAACGGGCAACCTGATAATCTGCCAGAATGACCGGAGATTTTGCCTGTTCAATCACAGGGAGGATAGCCTCAAGTATTTTTTCCTTCAAATCCGGACGGGCCGCTTCTTCTTCCTTGAGCAGCGGTTCGACGGGTTGTTCGGCCGGCAGTACATGGACATCCACCGGTAAATTAAGATAAACCGGCCGGCTCTCGCGGACGCAAGCCCGCAAAACGCGATCAATTTCCTGGCAAGCGTTGTCCCCCGTCAAAGAAGCCGATGCGACGGTCACTTCCTGATACATTCGTGAAAAATGATCAAAATCGCCATCACCGAGTGTATGATGAACGAGGCGCCCTTCCTGAGCGATTTTCGTTGCCGGAGATCCCGTAATTTTAACAACCGGAACCTGTTCAGCATAAGCACCGGCAATCCCGTTCACAGCACTCAGTTCGCCGACGCCAAAGGTTGTCACCAGCGCTGAAATTCCATGTATTCTCGCATAGCCATCTGCCGCATAAGCCGCGTTCAGCTCATTACAATTGCCGACCCACTCCAGTGCCGGATGCTGCATTATTGTGTCGAGGAAAGAAAGATTATAATCGCCGGGAACGCCGAAAATATGGCGTATTCCTAATTCCGCCAGCCTATCCGTGAGATATCGTCCGATCGTGTAGGTTTGCGTCATTTTGCCTTGCGCCTCGCTTTAAAATAGATTTTGTGTCTTGCCGGAAAATAAGGTCAATATCATTGACCTATAAAGAGTTTAGTTCAATTCTTTCTATAGGTCAAGTGACTTGACCTATAGACGTGCGAATACCTAGGCATTTATGGTATACTACTGTTCCAGGGTGAGAGGAGTCGGAACATTTTGAACGAAGACGAACAGAAACTGAATGAAGTCTTGCAGCTTTTTTATTTTAGCTATCGAACGTTTACCGAGAAACCGGATCAAATCATTGAAAAATACGGTATCCAGCGCGTTCACCACCGCATCCTTTATTTTATTGCCCGCGTACCAGGAATTACGGTCAATGAACTGTTGTCGGTATTAGAGGTTTCCAAGCAGGCACTCAATCAGCCTCTGAGGCAGCTGCAGGATAAAGGTTTTATTCAGACCGTGCAAGCAGTGTTTGATAAACGCTATAAAAAACTGTATTTGACTGAGAAGGGCCAAAGATTAGAGTCAAGACTCAGTACCGTTCAGCGTGAACAAATGAAGACCATTTTTAACAACCTTAGCGGAAGGCATCAAAAGGATTGGACTGACGTCATGGAGGCGCTTTCCAAAGAACGGCCGGGTCAGAAGCAGCTTAAAGCGTTGTTGAAGAAAAAAGAAGCCGATAATCCCGATTCCGCCTTCAATCCGCAGCAATGATTTTTGATCTTTGGCGAATGCTTTCTCTCAAAAAGTGTATTAAAAAACTGCCCCTCTACGCGGACAGTTTGAGCCGTTTATTAGATGATTAGTCAAACACTGATTTGCCGGCTTACTCTCAGCCGCTGATAACCTAAGCCAATGAAATAGACCAGTGCTTCAAAAGCAACAATAAAAAAGCTGACAGGTGCATTGGTATAATAGCCGGCAGTCAGCCCGAACCAAACCCCCACCACGGCAATCAGGGAAGAAAGGACGATCATGCCGAAAATCGATCGCGTGAAAAACTGAGCCGCCGCCGCCGGTACGGTCATCAAAGCAAATACAAGCAAAGCGCCGACAATCTGGACAGTGACACTGACCGCGATCGCCATCAGCAAAAGAAAACCAATCGATATCAGCCGGATCGGTAATCCCGCTGCCTCTGCCCCTACCTGGTCAAAAGAATCAAACTTCAACCAACGATATCCGGCGGCAAGAAATAATAAAACAAAGAAAGTCAGACCGACCAGCTGCCAGACATCCTGCAAATCAATACCGACGACACTGCCGAAAAGAATCGTTCTTGTAAAATTTCCCGCAACATTTGAGAGAGAAAGAAATAAAATACCAAGACCGAGTGCAAGACTCAAAATCACACTGATCGATGCCTCTCGTCGGAACATCCGCACACCAAGCTGTCCGACACCTAACGCGCCCAGCAATGTAAAAATCAGCAACCCGAGTAATGGATCAATCCCCACAAATGCAGCAAATGAAGCCCCGGCAAAACCAATATGCGAAAAAGTATGCGCGATGAAAGATAAATTACGTGCCATGATGAAGACCCCAATCGTTCCGCACATGATTGAAATCAGCGTTCCGGCAACGAACGCATGCTGCATAAAATCATATTGAAACACTCTACCCCTCCTCAGATAGTGAATTTTCGTAGAATGCGCGCACCGTTGGCGGTAAATCGACTCACTTCAGTGAAACATTCAGTGACGATTCATGAACACTGTGGTGAAAAACTGGACCATCCGTGGAGAGCTGTGCCTGATAATAACTCTTCAATCGCTCGTCATCGTCCATAATTTCACTCGTACTGCCTTTCACATAGCGGCCGCGCGCCATCAGTAAAACTTCATCAGCATAATCCGTAACTTGCTGCAGATCATGGCTAATAAAAATGACAGACACTCCCCAATCCCGGCAAGCCTGCTGCACGAGCTGCATCATCTCTTCCTGCGCGCCAGGATCCAGATTGGCGGTCGATTCATCAAGCAGCAGAAGATCCGGTTGACGTACCAATGCCTGTGCCAGAAAAGCGCGCTGCCGTTCACCTCCGGACAATTGGCCAATGGATTTCCCGGCTAAATGCGTCATATGGGTAAATGACATTATCGTGTTCATCGTATGGCGTTCCTGGCGGGAGAGCCATGGCAACAAACCTCTCGAAAGGCCCAGTGAGATAAAATCTTTCACGCGTATCGGTGTCTCGTCGTCAATCGGGCGAGACTGCGGCACATAGCCGATGATGGTCCTTCCATCACTTTTGGCCAGGCATTCTCCCTTTTGTGGATGGATAATTCCCAATATAACTTTCAGCAAGGTTGATTTCCCAGCTCCGTTCGGCCCGATGACAGCAAACATTTCACCGGGAGTCACCTGAAAAGAGAGATCCTGCAAGACCTCTTCCCCGTTAAAACTGACATGTAAATGCTTGACTTCGAGATCCTGAAGCATTGGAAGGCCTCCATTATTTTCGATCATGGGTTCAATCATTTTTTTATTTTCTTAGTTTCATAGTTCAGCAATTGTTTGAATCACCAATACGTAACTCTTACGATTTATGTCCAACAGAAAAATAGTAACTGTTTCACTCTCATTTGTCAAGATTAAAAAATCAATTTACTTTTCTCCATTTTTATCAAGAATCAATCCTTTATCTTTCTTGACGAACGGCCCAGCTAAGTCTACGTTAGAATTATCCAGTTTCTTCATTAGAAGAATTCTCGGATTAATGGAGGTGTCCTATGAAAATTGCAATGGCCAGTGACCACGCAGGTTACGAATTAAAGGAAGAATTGAAAAGTATGTTACAAGAACATGGACATGAGGTGCTTGACTTTGGAACAGATAGCAAAGAGTCTTGCGATCTCTCGGACTTCGTCTACCCGGCTGCACTCGCGGTTGGGAAAAAAGAAGCCGACCGCGGCATCTTCGTCGATGGTGTCGGTTATGGCAGTGCATTAATCGCCAACCGCATCTATGGTGTGACCGCAGCCGTCTGCCAGGATCCATTCTGTGCCAAACTTGCACGGCAGCATACCGACAGTAATGTGCTTTGTATTGGCGGAAAGATTATCGGATCAGGCATTGCCCAAGAAATTGTTGCCGTCTGGATGAAGACCGAACCGATTACCAATGTTGAAAAATATGTGCGTCGTGTCCGAAAAGTCGAGGCCATTACGGAAAAACATTTAAAAAAATTGACAGATATTTAATCACTGTCGTTCAGAACAAGTACCGATTTAATTTCTGTACTTGTTTTGAAATCCATTGTCCTCACCACATACGCTTCATTAAACCAGCCTGGAGATCTACCGCCAGGCTGGCTTTTATAATAGCCGGTTCATCACACCGTTCACGAGTGAACGAATTGGGCGGTTCTGAAGGCCGATCACTTGTTATTATTTTATGATTAAGGGTATATCGTAAGTATTCCTAGCCATCACTCCAGCGAGGTGAATGAATCTTTTTTGTACGCTGATTTTCCCTTTTCTTTCCATCTCATTTATGCTATAACATATTGGGTTCTCCGATGGATAAATGAGTGGTAGATTACTTTTTTTCATTCTGACAACAACTACATGATCACTTCATGACAACCCAAAAACATGATGATTATTAATCGAAAACGTATAAAGAACATTATTGAAAACCTGATATCGTTCACCGATGGATTTGCTAGGGCCAGTTTGGAATTCCTGTGCAAATTGATTGAGTAAAAATGTTTACAGGAGCGGATAAAGAAAGATGTCAAAAACGAGAGACAGTTATTTTGACAACGTGAAGTTTTTTTTAATTCTTCTAGTCGTTTTCGGACACAGCCTGACGAATCTGAAATCTAATATACCTGTCATCTACTCACTCTATACGTTCATCTTTATCTTCCATATGCCAGCTTTCATTCTGATTTCCGGTTATTTTTCCAAGCATTTTAACAAACCGGGTTACGTAAAAAATGTGGTCAAGAAAACCCTCATTCCCTATATGTTTTTCCAAGCCATCTACTCTGTCTTTTATTATTGGACAGGTTATGAGAAAAGCTTCAAAATTGATTGGGTTTCTCCACACTGGACGCTTTGGTTCCTTGTCAGCATGTTATTCTGGAAGATGTTGATCATTCCTTTTTCAAAGCTGGGCAAATTGGGATTCCCAATCTCTATTTTTCTGGCTCTTATTGCCGGTTGCTTTGATACGGTAGGCTCGGATTTCAGTTTTTCCCGCACGCTTGCTTTCTTCCCATTCTTCTACTTGGGTTATCTGCTGAAAAGAAAGCATTTTGCCCTATTGTTGAATCACCCGATTTATAAACTGTCCGGAATGGGTATTCTTGGTGCTGTTTTCTTGGCCTGTCATTTCCTCTTTCCAAAAGACTTGCAGGAATGGGTAAAATTTGATACTTCATATCATGGCGTCGGTCTTTCCCTTATTGATGGAAGCATTGCGCGTCTCAGTGTCTATGCACTTTCGATTCTAACTATTTTTTCATTCATGGTGATCATTCCTCGTCTGCATTTTGTATTTACTTCGCTTGGCAAAAATACGCTTTATATTTATCTCTTACACGGATTTTTTATTAAGACCATTGTCTTGCTGCCTATCTATGACCAGATTCAGAATCTCTATCAGTATAGTTTTCTTCTCGCCGGATCACTTTCTCTCTGTTATTTTCTGGCCAGCCGGCCCGTGCGTCTCTTCACGCGCCCGCTCATTGAAATCAAGATGCCGCATTGGAAATCGATAGGATCGTGAGCAGCTCAACTTGCGCGTTTTAAAAGAAAACAAATAAAGTCATGATAAAAAAGCGATTTATTGCTCAATGTATTGAGCAATAAATCGCTTTTTCTGCGTAAGAAGGCATGTGGTAATTAAGGTTTTGGCCGGAAGATCAGTGGGAACGGGTCGCCCGATTAAATAATCTTTTGATGTGTTGATACTGAGCGGCCGTGCAGTCAATGCACCAGGTCATCCGTTCATTGGCTTCATAATCCCAGACGGTCACATAAGCGGTTGAGTTGTCCGGCGTTTCTCCGCTGATCGCCGTACCCGACGCCACACCCTCTCCCTGACCTGCAAAAGCACCTGTCACCGGCAGATCTGTCTCAATCGGCGAAGAATTCATCCAGTTGATGGCAATCGGTCGGCAAATTCGTTTTTTCCCGTTTGGCAAGGCAATATAGATTTCTCCAGGATTGTCGCTATTCTCAATATATACCCAATGTGCAGCTTCCGAATATCCAGTCAGCACGGTCACCTTCACGCGATCTCTGAATAATTCCCGCCAAAAGCCCATTTCAATTCGCCCCTTTCTCTTTCTACTATACCGAATTTTATGACAAAAGAATATCCCGTTCGCAAGTACAGGCACAGGAGCGGATACAGGGCATAACTTAAGATGATAAAATCAAAAGAAAGCAGGGAAAATCATGGTATCCTACATGGATTATACCTCTCCGAATGCCGCCTTCACTTTCGATGTCAACCGAAGCCGCTTAATTACTCGGGATCCACAAAATTTTATTAATGTTCTCGGTATCGAACAATTGAATACCCTGGAAAATATTTCATTGCTTGATATTTATTTTAGTCAGAATAATGTTATTGAACCTCATTATCATCAAAATGCCGCCGAGCTCGTCTATTGTATCTCCGGTTCCACTGTTGTATCTTTACTGAATCCTTTTACAAAACAGTTTCAGAATTATCCAATCACCGCTGGACAAGTGGTCAATATTCCTCAGGGTTGGTGGCATTACGAAGTCGCTACTTCAAACAACACGCATTTGTTAGCTATTTTTGATGCACCTACTCCAGAAACAATTTTCGGATCGGATTTACTTCGATTAACACCGCCAGAAATTATCGCGCATACTTACTGTCTCAGCCAAAACGAATGGCAGCAGGCGATTGCACCGATTAACGATACCGTTGCGATCGGACCGCCGGCAAATTGTTCACAAACTGCAGCCAATCAATTAAACACCATGCGTCCGGTGGATGAAGTTGCAAGACTTCCACAGGAATATCCCCCGCAGCCAGCCTACCCTTTGACAAACTATAATAATCCATGGGAGTAAAAGGTATTTTCTAATAAACTGATCAGACCTTTCTTCGATGGATCTGTCTATAAAAAGATTCCAAGTTTATACTTCATGGGATCTTTTTTTTAAATAAGAAAAATCGGGCAAAAAGCGTCCAGTCCTTTGACTTGCAGATACGCTTCGGAGACTCGCTCGCCGCGGGCAGCCCTGAGTGCCTCCTCGAACAAGTATGAGTCTGCGGGGGTCTCTCCTAGCCTGCGCTTCCCTAATCCATTTTTATATATTTTCTTATCCTGTTCGAAAATGATTAAATGGTTTTCCATCCTGTACGACCTCTTCCCTTTTTTCGTAATGACCATGTCTCACATTTTCTCTGCTTATTCTGCATCCAAATGTATAAATTAATTGAATTACCCGAAATATTTCTTATAACATAGGCCAACCACTTATGCGAAAAAGCAATCCCCCCATACATTAGTTAAGAAGGGCTAAATGAATAAGGAGGAAAGGCACATGTCGCATAAAGATATTGATCCTGATTTTTCTGACGGATCAAGAAAAAAACATAAACATAAAGAAGATGGTCGTCCAATCCCTTGGAAACCTTCAGAAAACCCAGAGTGTTCATCTGAATGTTTGGATGATTTTGAGGAAAAGCGAAAATGCAAATCTGATCGTAAATGCAAATCCGATCGGAAATGTTCCAAACCAAAACCAATAAAGGTGAAAGTAGTCTGTCCCAAGGGCCATAAAGGTGTTCACGGTCCAACGGGCTCGACGGGTGCAACAGGTTCTACGGGAGCAACAGGCTCCACAGGTGCAACAGGTTCCACTGGCGCAACGGGAGCAACGGGTGCTACTGGACCCGCCGGAGGACCAATCGGACCCACGGGACCTACCGGTGCTGCCGGACTGACAGGTGCAACAGGACCTACCGGACCTACCGGACTGACTGGAGACATCGGACCCACGGGACCTACTGGATCCACTGGCGCAACGGGCATCGCCGGTACTAACGGAGTTACTGGGCCTACCGGGCCTACCGGGCCTACCGGAGACACCGGACCTGCCGGCGCGACGGGGGCTACTGGACCTACTGGGCCTACTGGGCCTACTGGGCTGACTGGAGACACGGGGCCAACAGGCGACATCGGTGATACCGGCGCCACTGGACCCACCGGCGCGACGG
>JBDNRY010000023.1:34785-36486 GCA_047718855.1 Sporolactobacillus sp.
CCGGCGCCACTGGACCCACCGGCGCGACGGGGGCTACTGGACCTACTGGGCCTACCGGGCTGACTGGAGACACAGGGCCAACAGGCGACATCGGTGATACCGGCGCCACTGGACCCACCGGCGCGACGGGGGCTACTGGACCTACTGGGCCTACTGGGCTGACTGGAGACACGGGGCCAACAGGCGCAATCGGTGACACGGGTGCAACGGGACCCACCGGCGCAACGGGGGCTACCGGGCCTACTGGGCCTACTGGAGACACGGGGCCCACGGGTGCTGGAGCAATTATACCTTTTGCATCAGGTATCCCTGTGGCATTGACAACTCTTGCAGGCGGGATTGCGGGTACTCCATCCTTCTTAGGATTTGGCAGCTCGGCTCCCAGCCTTGACGTTCTGGGTGCGACAATTGATTTAACAGGTGCCGCCGGAACTTTGCTCAATTTCGCATTTTCCGTTCCTCGGGCGGGTACGATTACTTCATTAAGCGCATATTTCAGTGTCACAGCAGCAGTCACACTTTTAGGCACCGCAACGATTACGGCACAGCTGTATCAATCTACAACACCCGATAATACCTTCACAGCAATTCCAGGAGCCAGTGTTGTTCTGCCACCTTTAACAGGTTTAATAACCCTAGGCGATACTTTAAATGACATTACTTCCGGACTAAGTGTTCCCGTGACCCCGCAAACGCGATTACTAATGGTTTTTTCGGTAGCAGCCACTGGAATTGCCTTAGCAACAACTATCGCGGGTTATGCCAGCGCAGGTGTTGCTATCGACTAATAGTTTCTCTTAAAAAACTGCTTTCTTAAAGCTGCTTGTGAGCAGCTTTTTTTATGAGAATTAAGAGGTGACGAGGAATAAAAAAGGCGAACATTCGCGCTAATTAATAATATTTTGTTCTTTTTTATGCGCAAGCTTTTCCTGTAGAAAAATCTCCTGTTGTAAAATTAGATCGCTCTATTGACAGATATCGGCCACTGGAAACTGTTTCTTTCGATTACTGGAGATTGATAGAATAGTTCAGCTTCTGGCGAGACACTTCACTCATTATGGGTTTAATTTTATTCGTTTTTATGATTTAAACATGCTCTTCGTTATTCACCAACTTCATCAAAAAATTGATAATTATGAAACAAATTATATTTTTTATAATTCTAGGCCAACCACTTATACCAAAAAACAAACATTCCATACGTTAGTCATGAAGGTATGAACTAAATGAGGAGGGAAGCTGCATGTCACATAATAATTATGATCCTGATTTTTTTGACGAATCAAGAAAAAAGCCTAAGCAGAAAGATTGTTCACCACCTTGGACACCCTCAGAAAATCCGGAATGTTCATCGGAATGTGTGGAAGATTTTAAGAAAAAGCGAAAATGCAAATCTGATCGAAAGTGTAAGTCATCACGAAAATGTCCCGATTCAAAATCAATAAAGGTGAAAGTAATTTGTCCCAAGGGACATAATGGTGCTAAAGGATCGACAGGTGCGACGGGTGCTACCGGACCTACGGGTGCTACTGGGTCTACCGGCGCTACTGGATCGACAGGTGCTACCGGTGCTACCGGGCCTACTGGATTTACTGGTGCTACCGGCGCTACCGGACCCACCGGCGCTACTGGACCTGCTGGACCCACCGGAGATACCGGACCTACGGGAGACATTGGCGCTACTGGACCCACCGGAGATAC
>JBDNRY010000023.1:36586-45753 GCA_047718855.1 Sporolactobacillus sp.
CTACGGGAGACATTGGCGCTACTGGACCCACCGGAGATACCGGCGCTACTGGACCCATCGGCGCTACCGGACCTGCTGGACCCACCGGAGATATCGGCGCTACTGGACCCACCGGCGCTACTGGCGCTACCGGTGCTACCGGTGGTGGACTATCTGAATATGGGTATATCTATAATTTGGCTGCCCAAGTCGTAGCGATAGAGGCTGATGTCCTTTTCAGTACGAATGGTGTGATTACACCTGGAATAACGCATGCCCCCGGAACTTCATTAATTGCGATTACTACTCCAGGAGACTATGAAGTAACTTTCTCAGTATCAGGTGTAGAACCCAATCAATTTGCGTTATTTTTGAATGGTGCACTGGTTCCTGGAACAATTTATGGGTCAGGCGCGGGAACACAGCAAAATAACGGTCAGGTCATACTCACCATCGCATCGGGAGATGCATTAACACTCCGAAACCATTCTTCTGCAGCGGCAGTTACTCTGCAAACCTTGGCTGGAGGCACACAAACAAACGTGAACGCCTCAGTCGTCCTGAAAAAATTAGATAGTTAAGCAAAGGTTAGCTTCGGCTAACCTTTTTGTCTGAAGAAATTATTGGGTTTAACTGCAAGAATGACCGCTCAGCCATTTCAAAAGTTAACACGCTAGAAGCCTATGATGAATATACCGTGATTAGGATCGGTTCCAAGACTGATTAGATTCAGCATATTTTCAACATGCGGTGCCGTTAAACTTGTCTGTTCATTGAGAACCAACATATTGTGGGCAATCCGTATGGGAAGGGCGACAGCATCAATTTTTAAAGAACATCAGAAGAATTAAGGTTGAGGAGGATACAGGGTGGTTACAATCAGCTTAGTTATGATTACGAAGAATGAAGAAAAAAGTTTAGAGACCTGTTTGAATTCTGTAAAAGATCTCGTAGATGAGATCAATATTGTTAATACAGGGTCTACAGATAAGACGAAAGAAATCGCCCGAAAGTTTACCGAACGGATATTTGACTTCAAGTGGATCGATGACTTCGCGGCCGCACGTAATGAGGCCTTCAGCAAAGCGACGGGGGATTTTATCCTCTGGTTGGATGCGGACGACATTTTACTCGCAGCGGATCAAGAAAACTTCAAACATCTTAAGCAGCATCTGGATCCATCCGTCGATGCCGTATCGATGTTTTATAATACGGGAATAAACGAGCGAGGAGAAGTGACCTTCAGTTTTAGAAGAAATCGCCTTGTGAATCGCAAGCGTGGATTTCGATGGTATGGCCGCGTCCACGAATACTTAGCAGTCGGCGGAAAAATTATCACAAGCAGCATTAGCGTCACCCATCGAGGGAAAGGCCACGCCGACTCGAATCGGAATTTGAAAATCTACGAGAAGATGATCAGCGATGGCCTTTCTTTTACACCCCGTGATTTATTTTATTATGCGAACGAATGCTATGATCACGGGCTCCATGCGACGGCAATTGACTATTATAAAAAATTTCTGCAGACAAAGAAGGGCTGGTCGGAAGATTGCATCAACGCCTGCGCCAAGCTGGCAACACTTTATGAGGATGAAGGAAAACAGGAACAAGCGATTCATTATAGTCTGGAATCATTTAAGTATGATATTCCTCGTGCGGAGCATTGCTGCCGATTAGGGGCTATTTATCTTCAGAACCATGAGCTGGAAAAAGCCATTTTCTGGTATAAACTCGCGGCCGGATCAGATATCGACTATGCAAAAAGTAAAGGGGGCTTTGTTGAACACAGCTATTATACTTGGCTGCCTCAGGTTCAATTATGCGTCTGCTATGATCAGTTAAAGGATTATGCGAAAGCAAAGGAACATCATGAGAAAGCCAAAGCCTTCGATCCACAAAATAGCTATGTTTTATACAATGAGAAATATTTTAATTCAATAAAAGGATTAAAAACAGCTTCCAATGATTGAGCCATTATTATCCCCATCGGAATAAAAAAATTCTCACGGCCTCTATATTTAAGAGGCCTTTTTTTGCCGAAGAACTCTACATAGTTTGATAAAAAGTGTTTATTGGGAATGAAAACAAATGAGATCATTCATCCATCTCCGGAATGGGTGCAGAGAAGATCAACTTCAGGAATAAACATCAACTCACTCTCTCCGCCGAATCACCATGCCCCCCTCTTAAGCGCGGATTGAATTCCAGCATGAATTCAGAACCTGCTGCTTCTGCAGCTCATCCAGCGAGTACCTATTGCTTTGTTTGCCTTTGGCGATCGAAATGATGATTCCACAGACGATTTGAATGAGGAACGGGATTTCATAATTCAGTATTATCTTTTGCTCCTGCCCATCAGTGAAGATTTTCCCTAGGCTGGATCGAAAGCGTGTATCAAACGCTGGATCAGCAGGCCTCTTCTTCCGAAGGAGATAAAAATATTGCTCTGTGAAATTGTGTTGATCATAGTTATGGATTATATATTCCAAATAACTTCTCAATAAATTCTCGAAACGGACTCTGACGCTTTCTTCTGGATCATAGTTGTTCAGCACGCACCTGGACATTTTTTGAGACAGTTTTAAATATAATTCATAGAACAATTGATCTTTACTTGAAAAATAATTGTAAAGCGTTCCTGACCCTACGTTGGCATGACTGAGAATTTTGGCTAGAGTAACTGTCTGTATCCCCTCTTCAATAATTAATTGAAGTGTCGCATCAAATATATCCTCTTTTTTACTCGTTATGATCACCGCCATTATCTATCTGACTATTATTATAAACGGATAAGTGCTTGACAGTCCAGAATGCGGCTATTATACTCAAAGCTAGATTGAATGTTCCATCCACTTTTTCGCAATTATTAATTATTCTTGAAAAATATTTTTGCCATTTTGCTTTTCATACTGCACCCATACTTTTGTTTTAAATCGAAAGAAAACTTCGTTATCCGCCAAAGAGCAAGTGCCACAGATAGGACAGAAAGCTCCTCTTTTACTAAGAACACGTTTTTCTTTGCGCAAACGTTTCAATCAATTGATCAGATGAAATTTTTAGAATTAGTTGAAAGCTGAGGAGATTATACATTGGGAAACAAATCAACAATCAGTCCAAGGTACAAATGGATCGCTCTATCTAATACCACTATTGGAGTTCTAATGGCAACGATTAACCAATCCATACTCATTATTTCATTACCCGTTATTTTTAAAGGCTTAAAGGTGAACCCCTTGCAAAGCGGACAAAGCAGCCTCTTACTCTGGGTATTGATGGGTTTTAATATTGCCATGACCGTTTTTCTTGTGACTTTAGGACGATTATCTGATATCTATGGAAGAGTCAGATTATATAATCTTGGCTTTCTCATTTTTACCATCGGCTCTATCCTTGCTTCCTTGACTTGGAGCACCGGAAGCGCTGGTGAAATGCAATTAATCCTCTTCCGAATTATTCAGGGAATCGGGGGCGGCTTCCTATTCGCCAATAGTACGGCAATTCTGACAGATGCCTTTCCGGTCAATCAGCGAGGCATGGCCTTAGGATTAAACCAGGTTGCGGCAGTAGGTGGCAGTGTGATTGGTTTATTAGTTGGCGGTGCGCTGGCAGCAACCGGCTATTGGCGTTTAATTTTTCTTGTCAGTGTCCCTGTCGGTTTAATCGGAACCATTTGGGCCTATATCGGTTTGCATGAAATTGGAAAAAGTCATCATGGACCGATCAAATTGGATATACTGGGAAACTTGACGCTCGCTCTCGGGATCCTCGGCATCATGCTTGGACTGACTTACGGAATCATGCCATATGGTTCACAGATGATGGGCTGGACAAATCCATGGGTATTGCTTGGCCTCATTGGCGGATTGGCCTTACTCATTGTGTTTGTGATCATCGAGCATTTTGTGGAACAGCCGCTATTCGACCTCTCCTTATTTTCTATTTGGCCTTTCTCGGCAGGTAATATCAGCGGAATATTGAGTTCTCTATCCCGCGGGGGATTGCAATTTATGCTGATCATCTGGCTGCAAGGCATTTATCTTCCCCTGCACGGCGTTTCCTACACGAGTACGCCGCTTTTAGCAGGACTCTATACCCTCCCGCAATTAATCGGATTTTTTATAGCCGGGCCGATCAGCGGCGTGCTTTCTGATCGTTTTGGATCGCGCCTGCTCGCCACCTTAGGCATGGGTGTGACGGCAATTGGGTTCTTCTTACTGAATACCCTGCCGATTAATTTTAATCCTTGGCTTTTCTGGAGCTATTTATTTATTATTGGAGCAGGGATGGGGCTCTTTTCCTCTCCTAATACGGCAGCTATTATGAACGCCGTTCCGGCAAAATTTCGCGGAGTCGCCTCAGGGATGCGCTCAACTTTTACAAATGCCGGAACAATGCTTAGTATGGGGGTATTCTTTTCGATAATGATTGCTGGACTCGCCCAGAAGTTACCGCAAGCGATGGCAAAAGGATTGATCCAACACGGCATCCCTGTATCGATCGCCCATAGAATTGCGGAGCTGCCGCCAACCTCATCTCTCTTTGCTTCGTTGCTGGGTTATAATCCTTTGAAAAGTTTACTTTCTGGAAAAGTATTAAGTGCGCTGCCAGCCAATCAGGCAAAAATCATTACTGGACAAAATTTTTTCCCGCATTTGATTAGCGGTGCTTTTCTGCACGGTCTATCGCTGACGTTCATTTTGTCAATGCTGATGTCCATCCTTGCAGCGATATTTTCTTATTCCCGCGGGAAACGCTATGTCTTTCGGGAAGTCAAAACAAAAGATCCGGCAATAAAAAAACAAGTCTATCGATAAAGAGCATTTGTACTCAAAATAGGTTTCACGCAGCAACAAGGAAAAAACAGGCCATCTCAATTGATCGCCTGTTTTTCCTTTATATATTTCAAATCACTCAGGTCATTCTTAAAAGCCAAAACATGGCGGTTCGTCGAAAAGTCAAAGGTCTAATAAATTATAGATGAGAATTTTCTCACCATTTTTCATGATTTTCTCACCAAAAACCAATGACAATCGATTGATTTCTTTTTTAAAATAAGATCAAGTCAATAAGAATGGGACAGTGAGAATGATGACCCGAATCCAATCCGCAAAAATTAAGAGCCTGTTTATCATCGGCAGTATCGCTCTCCTCTTTTTCACCTTGGAGAGTGTAACAATTACCCAAAATATCGATAGAATCGGATATTTTGATTTTTATATCATACAAGCATTCCAGAGTCACCTCTCTTCCGTCATGACTGTTCTGATGATCTCGGCGACCCAGTTAGGCAGTCCGGCCGCTATCATCCTGCTATCCATTCTTTTTGTAATCGTGCTTCTTAAACACCAAATGTACGGAGAAGGTGTCTGGCTGCTGAGCACCATTATTCTCGGAGCTGGCATCATCAATCCACTGATGAAACTGCTGATCGCTCGACCACGACCAATATTCCATCGACTCATAAAAGAGACGGGATACAGTTATCCAAGCGGACATGCCTTAGGGGCCACAATTTTCTATGGATCAGTAGCCCTACTAGCGATTTTTTATCTGAGAAGACTCTATCTGCAAATCATGGTGGTTATCCTAGCAGGCGTGCTCATCGTTTTGATCATGGTCTCAAGAATTTATTTAGGAGTGCATTACCCAAGCGATGTTCTCGCAGGAGGACTATTGGGCATATCCATCGACAGCCTATCGGCAGGAATATTCATGATCAACAGAGACCGGTTGCGGCAATTTTTCTCCCGATATTCGTTTAATAACAAAGCCCGTCAACAACCACAATATCCGAATGATCGGCATATCTGATCGGCTGCATTCGCAGGATCCCGAAAAAAAGTCGCCATTGAATGGAATTTCAATGGCGACTTTTTAAATGAATCTTTTTCTTAATCGTTAAAATTACCCGATTCGACGTCCTCGATGAATTGTGCCAAGTGATCGAAATAGACGGGCGCATTGTCGATCATGTGATGGTGACCGCCGTCCGGTGTTGTTGCCAATCTGGCATGGGGAATGGCCTTGGCCATCCGCCTCGCTGCGGTAAGCGGCATCGTTTCGTGTTCACCGAACGTGACCAAGGTCGGAACGGTGATATTCTTCAGCTCGTTACGCACGTCCCACTCCTTTAATTTCCCAGTGACGACAAATTCATTGTCACCTTGGAAATCATTATAGACAGGAACAGCCATTGTACTGATCAGATGAGAAATGGCTGGTGGCTGTTTGCGATCGACATAGCCCTGGTTCAGGATATCGACATATTCCTGATAACGTTTGTTATCATAGTTATTCTCGGCCTCGCATTTTTTCATAAAAGCAACGGCATCAGCAGGCAGTGCTTCTTCACGAATCTTGTTAATATTTGCGACATATTCATCGATATTATCGGTCATCGATGAAATAATCGCGCCTTTTAAGTGACGGCCATATTTCAAGGCGTATTTTTGAACAAGCAGGCCGCCCCAGCTTTGCCCAATCAAATAGAAGTTATCCAGTCCTAGCTTTTGACGAACTTCTTCTACTTCATCAAGGAAATAATCATAAGTTAGATACTTTCTGGCAACTTCAGGATTCGAATAGTCAGGCTGATCCGAATAGAAGGAGCCTAATTGATCATACATATGAACCTGAATAGCTAGGCCTTGTTCCGAGAGCTTTTCAGCAAAATTCTCATAATATTCATGAGTCCCGCCTGGTCCGCCGTGTAAGCAGAGTAAATGAATCTCACCTGCTCCCTGCGTATTCGTCCAAAGATGATAGCCATTGTCAAGCGTTAAAATTGTTGTTCCTTGTTTCATTATTGATCACCTGATTTTCAAAAAGATAACTTTATCATAGCACGAAGAAGTCATCGATGGACAGGAACCTATCTGTATCCTATGAGGTTCTGCAAGTGAGACGCATTGTTCTCGAAATATTATTTGATGATCGTCTCGGCAGGAATCAAATCCCTCCTACGGATGAGAGCGCCTATTGAGCGGCGCCATTTCAATTGTTAACATCTACTATTTACAAATCGACGGCCTATTTCGGATGATGGGCATCACTCATCTCAAGACCAAATAGCGATGAAAAAGGTCATGAATTGTTCCAATGATTCATATAATCGATTGGAACATTGATAAAACATTCTCAAACTATGGGCTTAACCACAGAAAACGTTTGTCCCATCTGAATTCGCGGCGAGCGATCACTTAAGGCTATTAAATATGAACAAATAGAGGATGATAGAAATGGAAAAATTCAAATTTTTCATTCGATTGATCATCACAATTGTTTCAGTTGGCCTGTTCACTGCTTCTTATTTTTTTAAATTACTTCCGTTAGGCACAGTCACCGGGATCATACCTTCGATCTGCCTGTTATATATCATATTGTTTCAGAATCCGAAACCTGCGAAAAAGATTGGAAAAACGAGATGAAATAGTCAGAAGTGGCCCTATTTCATGGCAGAATGTTTCCGCTCCTGGAAACCAAGACAACGAGCCGTGAATCATCAATATTAACTTGGAAAGGTTTTTCGCCTCCCCAAAGCTTAGGCGGAAAGCTTTTTTTGTTCGGCAGGCCAGAAATTCGCGCAGCCTGTATCTCCGCTCAGCCGCCTTGGTCTGCTGCCTTGGAAATAAGATGGCGGATAGAAAAAAATAAATAACTAACCAGCAGCAGAACAGTTACCTCACCCGGGAATAGGCCTCCAGAAAAGGGGGAGCGCAGCATCACACCCACCAGAAAGGGCCCGATAATAAAACCCGCTTGCCAGGCAAAATTTATCATGCTGTTGTAAAAGCCCTTTGTATCATTGGGAGCACAATCATTCACCAATGCGGGAAGTGCTGAAAACAGCAAGGCCTCACCGACTCCTGTCAGCGCGAAGGCCGAAACGGATCCAATAGCCGCCCAAGGGAATTGCGTAAGCCCAGAGACAAAAACAACCGCATACCCCATGGCCAGCAATGATGAAGCAATGGCGAGCTGAAGCGTTTGACGTATTTTCTTCCAAGCTCTATAGATAAAAAATTGGCAGAACACAATGACGAGACTATTCGCCAAAAAGGCGTAACCAATGACTTGAGTCGATAACTGCTCTTGTCCAATCACCCATTGCGGAAAAACAATTGTCGTGAATCCGGTCATGACGATGGCGATCAAAAAGTACCCGAAAGACAATTTGACTTGAATTTTATCTTTCAATGCTACTCTTATTTGTATATTTTTCCGTTTGCCCTGTTTTCGATTGATTGACAGCTTAACTGAGCCTTCTAGCCCTCTCTTTGAAAAAATAGCAAATAGTAGAAAAGTCATCGCATCGATCATAAAAATACTTTGGAATGTGTAAAGCGCATGTGTATGAATCATTAACCCGCCAAGAGCTGAACCCAAACCCGATCCGATATTCTGCAACGCATAAGCTATCCCAAAAATTTCCGTTTTTGCCGACTCGTCCACCGAAGCCGCTAGAATTAATGACAAAGCATTCCAAGAACCTGCCGCACCTGCTCCGGATAAGGCGGCCGCAAAAAAAGCCAATGGTTCATTATTGGCAAAGGCGAAGGCGATTCTTCCCCAGGCAGCAATAAACAAAGTTAGAAGGAATAATTTATTCGCGCCTACTTTGTCTATGATGAGACCGCAGACTGGCAAAATAGCAGCCCCGGAAATTCCGCTAGTCGCAATAATCATGCCGGATATTGACAGCGATATACCTCTTATCTGATCAAGGTAAAGGATCAGATACGGCTCTGACAAGCCGCTGCCAAAGAGTGAAAGAGTATAGCCCAGAAGAAGCCACCAAACCTTTTTCTGAAATGGAGGAAGAACAGTTTGCTTTCGTTTCAAAATGATCACTCGTTTCTTCGAAGTATTATCTCTATTTTAAGATAGAATGATGACATCTCTTGACAGGTAGAGATGATATACTTGAAATCAAAAAGGGGATTAGAGTGATGCGTGCGGACCGATTACTTTCACTTCTATTAACACTGCAGGTCGAGGGAATGAAAACAGCAAAAGAACTCGCGGGAAAATTGGAAGTGACGCAGCGAACGATCTACAGAGACATCGAAGCACTGAGTTTTGCCGGATTCCCCGTATATGCCTTAAGAGGAACGCACGGAGGGTACGCTTTAAAGTAAGCGTCAAATAGCCCACACCTAGTCAAAGATGTGGGCATGATTTATGATGGC
>JBDNRY010000024.1:0-36469 GCA_047718855.1 Sporolactobacillus sp.
GTGCTATCAATGATTTCGGATTACTCGCTGTTAAATGTGCTGCAAAACTACGGAGAAAGAACTGAATGTGATGCTGCTCGAACGGGATGGGCGGGGGATTAAGCTGACTGATAATGGCGAGAAATTTATTCCATTTGCTAGAAAAATGGTCCGGACCTACGCTAAAGCTCGCTCTGACTTAAAAGACGGAGGAACTCCATCGGAAACAAATTAAATAATGGGTTGACAAATTTCTTTGACGGACATAAAATGGAAGAAATTAAATAGTTCTTATCGAGAGTGATGAAGGGACTGGCCCGATGAAATCCGACAACCAGTGCGCAATGGCGCATATGGTGTTAATTCCAGCAGAGTAATCTGAGAGATAAGAAGAATGAGCGTAGATACAGCGGTTATTTTTCTTATCGGAAAATAACCGCTTTTAATTTTTGCTGAAAATTCTTATCGAGAGCGCCTGAGGGACTGGCCCAATGAATGCGCAGCAACAGACTTGAAACTTAAGCACTGTGCTAATTCCAGAACTGAAGATAAGAGGGAGTTTTTGAAATGAAAAACCAGGTAAAGCAGGCGTTAATTGATAATTATCTTGATCTCTTGCTCTATGCACGCAGCATTAACGATAGTGAATGGCAGGAAGAGATTAAGGGAAAACTGCTCAAGTGTTCCACCGATTGTTCAGAAAATCCCGGACTTTCAGCAGATGATCTTGAAGCTCAGTATTTTGCTGTAAATCGTAGTATTCTTGACATTTACCAAGACTTGCACGGGCAAAACGCGATATCTGACGGAGTGACAACAGAAAAGCTGCTTTCACTTAAAAAGCGTCGAATTGAACTTGGAAGGCAGATCGATTTATTGAAGGCGGGAAAGCAAGATAGTTTTCGCTAAAAGTATTCATAGCTTTTTTCTATGATTGAAGACGGGGAAATGGCGTGAAATCAATGTTTCACGTCCTATTCGCGCGCGTTCTTTTATTCAAATGACCCTCCGACTATTTTCTTTATCTTTTTTCCATGGTACATTATGGGTGTGGACAGGCAAAACGCCTAACATCAAGAAACGAATCCACAATAAAAAATTTTATTGGAGGGTTTTACAATGGAAAAAATGGACCAGATGAACCAGTCGATGATGAATATGATGATGATGATGGAAATGAAAAAGATGGTTTGCCAGATGAACTGCATGAAGATGATGATGGAACGAATGTCGGGCATGGGTATGATGGATACGAATATGATGATGAACAAAGACGATATGATGGCCTGTATGCGCGAATGCGATGAAATGATGAGCTCGATGATGGACATGATGAGCAAAATGAAATAAGCCTCTATGGGACAAGAGCTCTCACAGATTGGCGCAAAAAAATGTCCCATAATAATAAATTACCGCTTCTCATGTAAACCTGTGAGAAGCTTCTTTTTTGTCACATGGAGATGCTATCGATAATCAGGAGTTGTTGAAAGGGGCAAATCCATTGGCTGAAATGGAAGATATGATGCTAGATGGTATCTTGTGTGAGCAGTGCGGTACGGTACGTTGATAGACGGAGAAGAGACCGGTTACCCATGACTGTGCGAGAGTTGCGCAGAGGAGAATCATTCGGAAGAGAGTCAGAAGCCTATACAAAAATAGCATTGGCCCTTCCATCGCCCATACCGCTGATCGCCACATGTGCTACTCTCTCTGTTATTTATTTAAAATGACGGATTAATAAAAAATTAGAATTAGGTTAAAGGATGAGTGAGTCAAATAAAATTTTCAACTTATTTGGTTTGGCGCCAGGTAATGATTCGATAAGGTGACGTCTGTGCGGGATGCTTTTTGTCACGAGTTCGTAAAGTGAAATTGGTTGGGGTTTGCGGGATTGTGCCCAAAATTTTGAGCGTTGATTGTGCTCATGAACTCACTTGTCTGTTCTTCTATTTTGTTATCTTTATCTTATGAGCGGTGCCCTTATTGAGGACTCCATTTGCCATTAAATGATTTCAGCGTCCTTCCGGGTTTTTAAAAGATCCAGGGAGAGAATGAAATTATTTTTAATTAATGGCCACGAGGGTCGTGAGCATGCATTTTTTGGATGATTCTTAGAGATAATACTTAGAAAAGGGGTGGAATTTTCATGGCTGACAGCGAAGAAATAAAGGCTCTGAATGATCTTCTGAAAGGTTTGTACATGGGTATTCATGCCTATGAACACTTTATTGAACGATTAAAGGATCAGGCAATGAAACGGGAGTTCCAAAACATTCAGCAGGAGATTAAATCACAGGCTCAAAATGTTTCTGAAAGGGTTCAGAACCTAAAGGGTGTTCCCATGGACAGTGAAGGAATGATCGGAGCAATCCAGGGATATCTTTCAAGTCTTCAAATTCCCGACGATGTTGATGGAATTGTGAACAAAGCGATTCAAGGTGAGACAATGGGTATTGAGCTAGCCGAAAAAACAGTCAGGGGCAATTTATCTTCGGAGAGTTACGAATTGGTTCGAGCCCTGCTCGATAAGGATAGAGAACATGTGAAAAAGTTACAGTCGTTCATTCAGCAAATCGTATAATTTCTAAGCAAATAATTGGAGCGCTCATCGGGGTTTTCTTTTTTAGGAGGGAATGATGCGCGAGTGTTCCAAATTTAGCTGTATTCCTCCATGATGTCCAGCAGCAGAAAAATATGGTCTGTCACTGATTCCAGAAAGGCATAGATTAGTTCTTTCCATGGCTTCTTTGTTAAATAAAATAGGAACTGTAAATCGGGAGACCCGCCAGTGCGGGCTCCTTTTTCGTATTTTTTTATTAACATGCTCATCAGAATTTCTTCCCGACTAATCAATAAGAATTTTTTACTTATATGAGGGAGTACCGCCGAAAAAAGATCCGTACTCCGTGCAGTTAAATACAAGCGAAGTTCGCTTTGACATTGGGCAACTGGCTCGCAATTGACCGGCGAAGATCATAAATAACTAAATGGTTACACTTACCAATTAATCATTGACAGGACGTAACACAAAGACTATATTACATATATTGCATAAATATTACGTTTGTATTACAAAGAGGAGCTTTGAAAATGAAAAAAAGTTTTTTAGCATTCTTTATTATCACGGCTCTTATAATTTCAGGCCTCGGTTTTTCATCGGTTGCCTCCGCTTCGGCGCCGAAAGGCATCACATACTATACGACCCAGGGCACGCATCTTTATAAAGACAAGAAGGGATCAAAGGTCGTCCGAACTTTGCCGCTCAACACGAAGCTTTATCTCGGGCATAAACCAGCTAAGGGATTCTATCGGATAAACTATAAAAAAACATCCGGCTATATCAACGTCCGGGATCTTTCCCAATTACGGTTTGCTTCCTTTAATGATTTTAAAGGAACCTGGTATGCAAGTGGTCACAAAACACTTTATATTGATTCGAATGTTCCAGTCGTTAGCAAAAATGGAAAAACAATTGGAATTAATATGATTGAATATAATGTCGCAGACGCAGCAGTAGCCTATGTTAATGCTAGTCAGGCGACAATAAAAGGGAATAAACTAATCATGAAAAATGCTGCCTTAGTCAGCGATGGAAATTATGATCAAGGAAAAGTGAATCAAGTATTAACTTTATCCAATAGTGGAAAGAAATTATCTGTCACTGATCCAAAGAATGGATATATTAATTCTTTCCATGGCTCGTTTGCTAAATAACATAATGACGATAGATCGGGAGACTGCTCAGCGCGGGCTCCTTTTTTGCACAATAAAATTAACCCCGTACTAAAAAAGAGTACGGGGGAAGGACTTAATTGACTAGATTCACCATAATTTATCTATTCGTCAATACGAAGATCAATTATTGTTATCGCTTTTCCAGGTGAAAAGATACGTTAAGCACGAGCGGTTGATTGGGCTGAACGAGCAGCAGATGATCCGGATCATCATTGAGTGCATTCGTTTTCGCTGTCCATGGTTCGATGCAGACAAAGGGCTGCTCGCCTTCGACCCAGACGACAGTGTAGCGATAAGCCTCATCCGCTTCAATCACCAGTTTCTTCGTCTCATTGAACGATGCGGTAACGGCTCCGTCCTCGAAAACGACCGCTTCCTTTAATCCCTCCATTGAAATTGAACCGCTGAAAGGCTTGACCTGATTGTCGTTATAATCCAGATACTGTGCCGCTTTCGTTTTAAGCTGCACCGTTTTATCCTGAATTGCGAAGTAAGGGTGGTAGCCGGGATAGACAGGCATCGGCTGATCGGAGCGATTGACGATTTCCTGTTTGATACTCAGTTTTCCGTTTGCCAAGCGATAAGTCAGCAGCATCTCAAAAACAAAGGGATAAGACTCTTGCGTCTCCTCGCTGCTAGGGAAGGAGAGCGTCAATGCCGCATGCCCCGCGTCGCTTTCCTGACTGACGACCTGCAGCGGCCGGGTACGCACCAGACCATGATTGGCCATTGCGTACGTTTCACCTTTCCATTGATACTGCTTGTCCGTCAATTGTCCGGCGATTGGGAAAAGCACAGGAATTCCGCCGCGTACATTTTTACTCGTGTCAAAAAGTGTATCTTCATTCATAAAAAGCAAATCCTCGCCGTTCGCGTGATAAGCCGTGACGATCCCGCCGCGTTCCGGACAAATGTCCACAAAAGACGATTCATTTTTTAATTGGAAAAAGTGCAAACCTTGCCTGTCGAATGTTTCGATTTGATACATGATCGGATACTCCTTCGATGAATTGAAAAAATGTTTTGCATCTCTATTGTGTTGGAACTACTGGATAAAGTAAAGGCTTTCAATCACATACGTAAAAATGACTTGAAACGAAGAACCCGATGGGAGAAAGACAGGAATTGTCGCTCTCGCTCGGATGCGGATAAAATGAATGACTTTATGTAATGATTGAGGATGATATAATAGAAGAAGATTTTGATATAACAAGAAAGTTACATTTTCTTTTCTCATTAAAAAGATCATGCAAAAAGAGGCAATTTATGAAAACAAAAACTTTTCAAATGAGCGAGACAGATCCTCCCACCCTTACTGCCGATTTTCTCAAGTTTCTTAGTTACATAGAATCGCATCAGATAACGGTGACTGCGACGCGGGAATACATGCGGCAAAAAGACCTCCGCGCATTCGCCCAAATTGTGGTTCCAGAGTATGATATCTCACTGCGCGCGAATCAACAGGATTATCCATCCACCCATCTTTTCTATCATCTGGCCCTGCACATGAAAATCATGCGCATAGGCAGTGTAGGGAACACACAGTGCGCCTGGATTCAAAAAAATAAGGCCGAAGAATTCCGTGCACTCTCGTCAGGCGCGCAATATATACGATTGTTAAAGACATTTTGGCTGGATCTCGACTGGCAGGAGTTGCAGGGCGGGAAAAATGTTCGCGCCCCCGATCTGATCGACTTTCTTTTCGAGGCGCTTGATAGTTTCCCGATCAATCAGCCGATAGATCTTAGTAAACAAACATCAGTCAGAGATTGTCTGCGTCATTTCAGAAATTTTTTCGATTATTTTCAACTTTTCGGATTGTGGACTTTTGAACGCAAGGATGAAACTGCTGAAATTGACGCACGCTCGCTGACTTTAACGCCATTATTTAAAACGTTATCACCGATTCTTGTGGAGACTTGGAGCCCAGATGGTGAAGAAATGCCCGTTGAAGAGCTTTTTAAGGCATTTGTAACAGGGAATTCATTTGAAGAGAAGAAGGAGAAGAAAAAAGAGGATAAGAGTGAATCATTTTTTGATGCAATGGCTCCTTTTTTTGCTGTCAACAGCGCCGAACTTCTTGAGTTTGAGGATAGTGAACAGGGGGGAACATCCAATTATTTATTAAAGGTTTCGCTTGCCCCTTCGTGCTGGCGAAAAATACAGCTTGTTGGGGAAAAAACGTTACTTGATTTGCATCGCATGATTCAGCAGGCCTTTTCATTCGATGATGACCATCTCTATGCTTTCTTTATGGACGGTAAAAAATTTGGCAGACAAGGTTACTATGCGCCAGGTGACAATCAAGATCCGCATGTCGATAAGATTAAGTTGGATGCACTCGATCTATACGAGGGCCAGCGATTTCTGTATTTGTTTGACTATGGCGATGAGTGGGAGTTTAGGATTGAAGTGATCAAGAAAGTACCTGGTGATCCCTGCGATTCGCTGATTTGCGAATCAAAAGGAGAAGCACCGGATCAATATGGCTATTAAAAGTTATACGACCAATAAGTCCCCTTCTGAATGAGAAAGTTAATTGAGGCTGCCCCGCCTGTTATGCGGAGCAGCCTATTTTTTATTTTTCTTCTGCTGAAAAAAACGTCACTTTTGTCGGCTGATTGAAGAAGGCATCCGAAATGGCCCCGAAATGGGTAAAGTGTTCGGTCTGATTATGAACATCGACAGCCACTTGATCCTGCCATTGCTCAACCATGATGAATTGATTCGGCGCGCCAACCTTTTCAAACAGATTGTAGCTGATATTGCCCGCTTCCGCCTGCGAACCGTCAAGAAGTGGCTGAGCCGCGGAAAGAAATTGTTCCCTGGCATCCGCCTTAACGTCAAATAATGCGTGAATAATAATCATTGGAATCACCTCGCTCTTATTGTACAAGAAATCCTCAGAAAGAACAGGTGAAAAAGTCTTTTTATAAAATGAAGATACTTTTAAAAGCGTTAGGATACCGCTAATGAGATTGACAAAAAATAGGATAAAACCATCTCAAAATGGGGAGAATTTCGCTTGCCAATAAATGAATAGCACGCTGATCCGCTAAAAGATCGCTAATAAGTCCTGGACGGATCAGGTCGCTCATCGCCGTACGCTCCATGCTCACCTCTCATCGAATCACTGTACAAATCATAGTATAAATTGTTTTAATGGATTGTTCAGCGATCTTACCAGCAGAAATTAGCGCTGCCATAACGTAAGACTGTTTTTGGAGACCCAAGAATTGTATGTATAAATACTCAAAATTGAAAAAATACCTTGTAAACGTTTCGTCCCAATATTATAATAAACCCCATAAAATTACTTGGTTATTGGAGGGGATGTAAATGATTCAGATGATTGTGACCGGGCTTGTATGCGGCGGTCTGCTTGGCTTCGTGATGCAGAGGGGACGGTTTTGTCTGGCTGGCGGGTTTCGGGATATGTATCTGGCCAAAGATAATCGGATGTTCTATGCCTTATTGATTGCCATTGCGATTCAGAGTGTTGGCGTCTATACACTGATTCAATTTGGTCTCGTCCAATATACTGCAGGCGTATTCCCGTGGCTTGCGGTTGTGATTGGGGCTTATGTTTTTGGAGTCGGCATCGTACTCGCCGGTGGATGCGCGACCGGGACATGGTATCGCGCCGGAGAGGGACTTCTTGGCAGCTGGATTGCGCTCTTCGGTTATATGACGATGAGCGCGATTATGAAGACGGGTGTTCTGCTCCCATTCAGCACATCACTCCAATCTGTGCAATTGCCACAGAATTCGATTGCCGACACCTTCGGATTTAATCACTGGATTTTAGTTGCTTTGCTCGTTGTGATCACCGCTTTGATCCTCACAAGTGAGCTGAGAAAACCAAGTGTGACCGTTCCATCGCTGAGACCGAGACGGCGCGGTATCAGCCATTTATTATTTGAAAAACGCTGGCATCCGTTTTTTACGGCCGTTTTAATTGGGGTGATTGCCATCTTGGCGTGGCCACTTAGCGAAGCAACTGGACGCATGGACGGTCTGGGGATCACTACACCGAGTGCGAATCTGCTGCAGCTTCTGGTGACCAACAATCTGGCTTTCATCAACTGGGGCGTCTTCCTTGTCTTGGGAATCTTTCTCGGCGCGTTTATTGCTGCCAAAGCCAGTCATGAATTCCGCTTCAGAATGCCTGACGCGAAAACGGGCATCCGCAGCTTCATCGGTGGACTCGCGATGGGATTCGGCGCCAGTCTGGCCGGTGGCTGCACCATTGGCAATGGTCTTGTTAAAACGGCGATGCTCACCTGGCAAGGCTGGATCGCACTCGCCTTCATGATTCTGGGGACATGGACCGCGTCATATTTTGTCTTCGTTCGTCCGCAGGTTAAAAAGCGAGCAGCGGATACGAGCAGTCCGGTCATCGTTTCCTGATTTGAAAAGCACACCGACAAAATAATTACAAAATCTGAGTTGACTGGGCGGCAGATGGTGAACGTAGAAAAACGATGGGGAATAAACGCCTACCCGCTCGACCCCCGTTTCAATGAACAACGAGTGAAAATCAGGTAATATCTGAGCTGAGCAAAGAATGACTATTCAGTTCAAATCTGATCATTAAAAGGAGATAAAAACGGATGCAAAAAACGTTGGAAGTCATGGGGCAGGTTTGTCCTTTCCCGTTAATCGAAGCGAAAAAGGCGATTGAAGATATTCATTCCGGTGATGAACTTATTATTCACTTTGACTGCACGCAGGCAACGGAGAGTCTTCCGCGCTGGGCAGCCGAGGCTGGTCACACGATCACAAATTATGAGCAATTGGGTGACGCCGCCTGGACCATTTCGGTGAAGAAAAAATGATTACGAATCCCGGATTAAACTGACCCTCTAAAGTTGGCCGACAAAATGCAACCTTAGGGGGTTTAAATATGACCAATACCCAACTGATTTTAAGATGCAGGTGGTTAGTGAATATCTCAAGAGGATGGGGAGTGCTTCGTTGCGCCACAAGTATCAGGCTAGAAATTCGCGGATAATCTGCACCATGGCTAGCAGGTCTGCTCTATTGCAATGCTGGTCGATCGGCAGTGGGACGAGATCTTTCACGAGATGATGCTCAAAACTGTCGGGCGAGACGCGCGTGAGCACCTCATCCCAGTAATCATTGACATAAATGCGCTGTTTGAGCAGCGCTTCTTTTAATTGCGCGCCGCGCGTGATCAGGAAGGGATAGCACATTGGGCCATTCAGCTCATCCAGATTAATCGGCAATTGATTGAAGCGACCAATCTGCTCGTGGAGGAAACGGAAATTCTCGTTTCGCCGGACAAGCACTCGCTGATAATCAACACTTTGCAGGAGGCGTCGCGTTAGGCGGGACATCACCAGCATGCCACAATGGTCGAGATAAGCTTCATTTTCCACAAACAGCGGCAGAGCTGCATCACTTCCGAGGTCAATTTGTTTCAGCAATGCATCATAACGATAATAGGATACGTCCTGTTTTAAATCGAAGCGCTTTTCCGCATCAGTGTACAGATAGCCGCCATCAGGCACACCGAAAAACTTGCGCGGCGAGTAGAGCGTATCGATATGCGCATAGGGCATGGCAAAAAACGCCTGTGTATTGTCGATAATCACATTCTTCATTCTGCGGCAGATTTTTGCGGCATTGGCCGCGTTCACGCCGAAATAATTCACATAGAGAAAACAAGCATACTCCTCAGGCATGTGGTCGAAAATAGGCGCAAAATCCTCGCCGATCGAGTAAAAGCTATAGGCAATATTCAGACGCTTCACAGGCTGCAGGACGCTGTCACATAGATAAGCCGGCAGATAGATTTTCTGATAATTTCTGACGCGAAGCAGATATTCAAGAGCATAGCGGGCGCTGTTCAGACGCAGCGCCTGTCTGTGGTATTCCGCGCCTTTTGGCAGTTCAATGGGGAAAAAGCCACCAATCGTCTTTCGCCTTTCCGTCATGTTGATCACCTGATTGTTTGTTTTTAAATGGAATGGTCGCGCATGCTAACGACACTGATCATATTGCGCAATGATCGCTGGAGCGTCAAGTGATGGGAAGTGATCATTAGTAAAAGCACCGATCAATCTCGTTTCAAAATATATCTTGGTGGTGGCCCATACTCCTGCTCAGCTTCAAAGTAAGCTATTTTTCCATGAATACATGAAACAATAACGGCTGAACCATTCCCAACTACCTTATCAAGGGTGCTTTCTAAAGGGAGGACCCTCCCATCCATTTCGCTCCATACGATGGAATAACAAATATCGCCAGCACCGTATTTTCTTAATATTCTTGCAATCTCTTTGGGATCTGAATTCGGTTTTGGCAATTCGATCATGAATTCCTGGCGAAGCATCTCCATATAACGATGATTTAATCTATCCATTGCGTGGTCTCGTTTTTTCTGTGAAAAAAGTTCATAGAGGATCCTTGGTTGGATTTTTTTCCTGAAGAACGCTTTGACAATTAACTTCTCAATTTCTCTCTTCATTTCCATACACATCCTGAGGATATCGAAATCACGGCATAGTTACTATTTTGATCACTGGGAAAGGAACTAGACCATCAACGGAATTTGAAACTACTGGACATCTTAGAAGCGATGACTTCCTACCAAAAACATTAACATAAAAATGGAAGCAGCCATTACATTAAAAAGAACATTCCCATAAAAAAAGGAGTGCTCTGATTTCTTTAACTCAATACTTATACAAGTAAAGGCGATAGATTTAGTGTTGGTTCTATTTTAGCGAGTGGAGATACCTTCTTATCTACAAATTCGGCTATTAAAGAAGCACGGATGCGTAGCTGCGGGATTGCATGTTCATCAATCTCCAGAAGCTTTAGTTTGTTGTTAACCTTATACTGCAATAGTTTTGAAACAAATTCACTATAAAAAGCTGGAACGTAACCGATCAAATGATTATCTTCCGTTTCAATCCTGACAGCAAAGGGATCATAGTTGTTTGAAGGTTCCCTGATTAAACGTAGGGATTTGCCAAATGTCAAATTCATTGGTTCGTCTTGAGCATTATAATGGCGAATGCCAGCAATGTAGAAATTAATGGTCATTAAGTTGTTTTGAACAATGATTGGTTGAACGAATTCATATGAATCCGTTGCCAAACGCCCACCTGTCACGTACAGCATATCCATTTCTGTATAATCTTTTGTCAGTCCGAATTTTTTCAGTAAAGAGAGAAAATCTGGTCTTCCTGCATCCGGTAAACGGCGTTGAAAAGGACTAAATAATGTATGAGAAAGGTAGCATTTGTCCAGATTCGGAAACGATAAGTGGGGATTGTAACCATCTTTTAAAGCATCGGCCAATCCTCTGTGCTTACCTGATTGGTCATACCAAAAAAGATATGTTCTCTTTTTCTCATTATACAAAAGATTACCAACATGATACCTCTGCCGGGTTTCATTATTTTGCCAAATCAACCAAAGTAGATTTGTATTAAGCATCCTTTAGCCTCCCATTATACCAGTGTGACAACCACTCTCTTCGATACGGGATTAATTTAAGACACCAGTCCTTTTGCCAATCGAACATAATATCGGAGGGTACTTTTTCAATGATAGCTCTTATTGAATCATCGCTTAAATTCGTAATTGTTTCAATTTCCTGTTGCACTTGATTAGGATATAAAGTGTCTAATCGGTCTAATATTAATTTGACTTTAGGTCGCTTTACAGAACTAAATCCAATCATATGACGACCTCTTTCCGTAAAAGCACGAAACATCACATCGTCACTAAGCATCTGCTGTACCCTTTTTTAGAGGGTACAGCCTAGAGAAGAACCATTATCGAAAAGTGGAGAAAAAGAACAACTATTATCTTCACGTATTATTCCCCAATTGTCACAATGTCTATCCTGATTACCAATCAGGGCATCAAAAAGGATCATGGGAACAACTTTAATATCCAATCGATAGGGCTTTAAACAAGCGATGATGTTATCCAGAGTGTAAATAGAAAGTTCGGTTGGAATAAATGCATCATTCACGGTCTTTAATAAATCGCCACCTGTATAAAATTCAGCGTTATCAGATTGAATAAAATTTCTTAGCAGAATTCCATTTCTCCCGCAATGCCTTGCAATACGTGTATCCATCATTGAATAACCCAAGCAAATACCGATTTTTGCCGAAATTTCTTCCGCCCAGACTTCTCCAGTTTCTTCTCTCGGCAACTTAAAAAGATATTTGATTCCTGATGACGGGTCAATTAGCCAGAACTTTTCTCTTAGACCAGAAGCATTAAGTGTTTCGTCAATTTCCCAATGGGATACGTCCAAAAGCATAATAGCTACCCTCTGATTTGTCTTGTTAAGAATCTAATCAAATTATATGTTATTACGAGGAAGAAAGGAATAGCATTGCCTGAATATGCGTGGAAATTGAAAATAAAAATGAATTGATTTTGAAATTTATTAAATCGAAAAGAGAATTGTTTTTCTGTTCTATAGGGCTGTTTCATTAAAAAATTTATGCAATAAAAGGATTTAAAACGTTTTTGTTAAATTAGCCAAAATAGCTTATAATGCCTATGACTATCGTTTCCTATTGTTGATGATTGCTGTAAGGCACTGGAAACTATAGAGTGTTACAAAAATTAAGTTAATGCAATAAATATTTAACTAATCAGCGGAGGAGGGGCAAATCTTGTCACAAACATGTACGCATTGCGGAAAACCATTGAATGAATCTCAATTCAGACCTGGATTTAAGTCTTGTCCCCGGTGTTCGACAAACAGTGGTGAAGAACATATCTATTATCCCTATCCTGATGCTTTTGGCACAACGTACAAGAGAGTTACCCGAAATCATCCTGATGGTGATCAGAGCTATTGCGCGAGGTGTCGCGGAAATGATGAAGGACCGCATAGGGATGGTGTCCGGTGTAGTGAGATGTAAGATAGGTGATATTCTTGTAACGTATGATCGTTGTCTAAGGCTGCTCCAATAATAATATGAGCGAGTTCGGAATTGTATCGGAAGAAACGATTAAACGATATTGAATTTAAAAAGATGAAAGAGTTTCGAAATATTAATATTAAAAGGATTTTTGTTATTTCTTGTTGAATTTTTATGAATGTGTCCTAATATCTGATGTGTCTTGAAAATGTCAGACTGATATTCTTTCTTCATTAAAAAAATTTATGCATTGTCAAACCTGCGTGTTATTCGTTGAGAGGCGGAAAATGTATGTTAACTCAGGAGCATATTAAGGAAGGTTTAAGCAGGGCATTTGTATCAGCAATTGCGTTTAGGGCGGGATTTAATTGTGCGATTCGAGAATTTGATTACGGCATAGATGGAACCTTTATTGATGTTCAGACACTAAATAATGGAAGAAGGAGTGAAAGTGGCTTTAAAATTGATTTCCAGTTAAAATCAACAATAGGTGTACAGATTAAAGAAAATGAACTGATCTATTCCTTAGAGGCGAAGAATTACAATGACTTGGTAGATGAAAATGTTGGGACCGCCCGAATATTGATTGTTTTCCGATTGCCGGAAGATCCCAATGAATGGACCCATGTAAATGAGGAAAGAATGTTGTTTAGAAATTGTGCATGGTGGTATTCGTTAAGAGGAAAACAACCGACCTCAAATGTTTCTTCAGTCAATATCCACATTCCTAAGGAAAACTTATTGACGGTCGAAGAACTAACTCATTTGATGCGATCTGTGAAGAAAGGTGAATCATTATGAATATTTCACCCTCAAATATTTCACGCTACTTAAGAATCAAGGGATGGAAGAAAAGAGATAATTTTCCACAGGATCATCTCATTGTTTTTGATGGGCCTAATGATGTAAACGGAGATCCCGTTCAAATTGTTTTTCCTTCTAAATCTCAATATAAGGATTACCAAGTCCGAATACAAGAATTAATACATGGACTTAGTGAAATAGAAGAGAGACCCAAGAATGAGATTGTTCAGGAAATTCTTAATCCTAATGTTGACCGACTAGAAGTAAGAGTCATATCCGGAATGGCGAAACTTGGGACCTTGCCATTTAGCTATGCGGCTACATTAATAAATGGTTTAAGGGATTTCTTGATTGCCGCTGCATGTGTTGAGGAAAATCCAAAGCCATTTTATCGACGTGCAACAAAAATAGGGCTAGATTATGCAAATAATTGCCGGTTTGGTCAAACAAAGGTCGGAAGTTTCATTGTCACTATTGAGTCTGGAGTTGACATATCAGCCAATCAACAATTGGAGTTGCCCTTGTCGGAAAAGAAAACTGGCAATGATCCATTCAACCGAAGAGTCGTCAAACGAATTCAGAGGGGTTTAGGTGAACTGGAACATTCGGTTAACGAGGAAAATATTGATTTTATTGTTAAAAATTACAAAACAGGATTAAATGCAAATATGTGTGAAGCGTTGCTTGGACTGCAAGTCGGTCAGAGTGATGTTGATTTAGAATATAGTGTTAACTGGTCTAAGGGGCTACCTAAACCATCCGATATACCAGGACGTATTCGGATTGGGAGCAGTGGATTTGAATATCTTGAAAGTGCGGCCAAGATATTGAGGGACTCAGATGAATCCGTGAAGAAAGAGATCAGTGGTAGGATCATCAAGCTCTCTGCATCAGCACTTGAAGATGATGATGTCAACTCAGGAGACTCGACGATAACGATCCAAACGATGATTAATGAAAAAATGATAATTGTTAAAGTACCTCTCGAACGGACTGACTATAAATCCGCGTGTGATGCCCATAGAGATTCTAAAGAAGTCAGCATTGTTGGCACGCTTGAGAGAGTAAATAATCATTGGCAGCTTATGGCTCCGGAGCAGTTCAAAGTCATTAACTAGATAATGGTAAGTAGAAAGTAAATTGAATGTTGCTTCCTAAGTTGGATCGTATTTATCCGACATAGGAAGCTTTTTTGATTGGCGGTTTAAGCAGAAATCAATAACACTGTATTATCCAGCCTTGGCTCTTTGGCTTAAAATCTTGAGTATACTTAAGCGTAGATTCTTAACCGACCTTAAACGGTACTGCGATTTTCAATCGTCATAGAGATCTCTTATACTTCTGCAGTTCTGTAGCCCCCTTTTAGTGCGGAGGTGGCTTTGAATGTCTGTTACACGATCTGAATATTTCTTAGTAGATTGCAGATTTGGCAGGAACAAAGTGGTTGAATTACGTATATAGCACAATCGGGCATAGAAAATGTCGGACAGTTGCTATAACCAATATTTTATTAATCATGATTGAGCTAGGTATCAAATCAGTTCGATTATATTATGGAAGTACATATGAGTAGATCCAGCCTTAGCCCGTTTACAACAAAGGATTTTCGTATAAATTCGCTCCTACTACTTGACGTTACAACAGTATTAGGTTGTCTAAACAGATGAGCACAATTAACCGATATTAATATTAGGTGCTTTGTATTTTTTATGATGGTAGTGATTGCTTTAGTTTGATTAAAATGATGAGATATGTGTGGCGCTATGACGATAAAAAATAAAACAGATTATATTCATTATTTAGATGAGGATAAGAGAGCACTTGGTGCATTTACAAAACATCCCGTCTTTGCGGACAATATCATGATTCTCTTGACTGATCCCTGTTGGAAATTTCAGAAACAACTTAGAAGACTTGAATATTGGACAAATTGTAAGCACTCCTTTTTAGAAAAATCATTTATATGGATATTAAGAAAAAGGTATCAGAAAATGTGCGTTCAACTTGGGTTGACCATACCAATTAATGTGTTTGACGAGGGCTTATGCATAATGCATTTTGGTAGCATAGTCGTTAGCCGTCATGCAAAAATTGGAAAGTACTGTACGATAAATTCTGGAGTGAACATTGGCGGAACATCGGATGGAAAAGCACCTGCTATTGGTAATCACTGTTTCATTGGCCCTGGAGCGAAATTATTTAATAACATCTGTATTGGTGATCATGTGAAAATTGGAGCGAATTCGGTTGTTAATAAAAGTTTTGATGAGAACAATATCACAATCGCAGGGGCTCCTGCAAAAATAGTAGATAGACATAGTGGTGAAAAAGTAAGTCAGAATGTTTAATACAATCAATTTTTTTATGACAATTTAAAGTAAGTTGAGGAGACACCAATGCTAAATTTACGAGATTCGCTTGTTGCACCAAAAGATGATGAAAAAGGGTATCTTTATTCGTGTGTTAAAAAAGCAAAGTCTTTGGAAAGTATCGTGATTTTTGGTCTTGGAAGAGGTGGAAGGAACGTTTTTCAACTTTTGACTGAACATGAAATTATAAATATCGAAGCTTTCTGCGATAATAACCAGGTAAAACAGGAACAAAGGTATGAGGATATTCCAATTTATTCTCCTCAGATATCGGTTAATAATTTTCCTGAAGCGACTTTTATTATTTCTTGTGTGGATGATGTCAGCGCAAGGCAACAGCTTCTTGATCTGGGTGTTTCGTTAAATCGAATTTTAGTTTTCGATTTAACATGGTACAGTCCTCAAATTGACAATAGTTCTTTTATTAGACAGCATATCTCTGAATTTGATCATGTGTTTCAGTGGCTCGATGAGGACTTATCCAGAGATGTCTATGTCAATCTTTTGAATTATAAATTGACACGTGATACGAACTATCTAAAAAAGGTCTATGATCCAAACGAAACCCAATATTTTAATAGCCTTATACAGAGTGTAAGAGGAAAAACTTTTGTAGACGTAGGAGCGTACGTCGGTGATTCGTTAGAAAGTTACATAAATTGGTGCGGAGGATCTTTTGAAAGAGTCATTTGTTTTGAAGCTAATAAAGCGAATTATATGAAAATTATTAAAAAAATTAACAGAAATCAATGGAAAAATGTTGAGGCTATTCCTTTGGCTATAACACAAAATAAAGGTGAACTTCTATTTAACAGCATAAGTGCCGGAGGAGGATATCTGTCAGATACAGTTGGTGATAAAGTTTCCTGTGATTCTTTGGATCATGTCTTGCAGCGAGAGAAAATAGATTTTATAAAGATGGATATTGAAGGCGGAGAATACGATGCCTTGTTAGGCGCACAAGAAATAATTCTTAAATATCATCCAGTGATTGCTTTCTGTGTCTACCATAAGAAAGATGATTTTTATAAATTACCACAAACGGTGAAGAACATGTATTCAGGGTATCGGTTTTACTTTAGACATTATACATTGACCGAAGGGGAAACCGTTTGTTACGCAATCGCAGATTAATAACAAACACCCCTTAGAATTCAGAAAAGAGTGTTAAGCAAAGCATGAACTATTTAACGATTATTCCGGCGCGGGCGGGGTCCAAGGGAATTCCAAATAAGAACATTCGATTACTTAATGAGAAACCATTATTAGCATGGAGCATTGAAAGCTCAATTCACTGCAGTGAAATTAATCGGACCATTGTCTCGACAGATTCGGGAAAGTTTGCTGAAATCGCTAGAAAATATGGAGCTGAGGTACCGGAATTAAGACCGACTGATTTGTCTAGAGATGAGACACCGACCGAACCGGTGCTGATTCATGTCATTGAACAGCTTGAAAAAAAAGAAAACTACAAACCCGATGCAGTGATTCTATTACAGCCAACCTCCCCCTTCCGAAAAGATGGGAGTTTATCACGAGCTATTAAGCTATTTGAAGAAAAAAAAGCCGACTCACTACTGAGCGTCTGCCCAAACCATCATTTCTTTTGGAAAAATAATGAAGATCCAACTGCCCTATATTCCTATCAATCACGGCCGAGACGACAGGATATTGAGCAGCAAGAGCGATGGTTTCGGGAAAATGGTTCGATTTATATTACAAAAACCGATATCCTCAAAAAAAATAAGAATCGTTTGGGCGGTAAGATCGCTTTGTTTTTAATGAGTGAGGATGAGAGTTATGAAATTGACTCGGAAATTGATTTTAAAATCAATGAATTGATTTTTAAGGAGCGGCGAAATGAAAATTAATAAAAATTTGGGCCCATATATCATCAATAGCGAAGGGACTATTATTGATGCTCTGAAGAAAATCAGTGCAAATAAGCAGGGAGTTGTCTTTGTCCTCTCTTATAAGGGTGTCCTTGAAGGTGTCTTGACCGATGGGGATTTTCGTCGCTGGATTGTCAATCAGTCTGAGCCGAATCTTCTCGATAGTGTATTAGAAATCGCCAATACAACTTATCTCTCTTTTAAAGAATCCGATTTAAGCAGCATTGGGAGAATAGAACAGATTTTCGCGAAAAATAAAATTAGACATATTCCTGTTGTTGATCAATTCAATCGAATGGTTGCGATCATTGAAGATAAAGCCTCATCAATCAAAATTCAGCAAATTACGATTGATACCGAATCACCGGCATTCATTATTGCAGAAATCGGCAATAACCATAATGGGAGCATTGAATTAGCGAAGAGACTCGTTGACGAGGCGATTGCTGCGGGAGCAAATTGTGCGAAATTTCAAATGCGGCATTTGAAAACACTTTATAAAAATAAGGGGAATGCCAATGACGATCGCGAGGACTTAGGCTCTCAGTACACGCTTGATATATTGAATAAATTTCAATTAAGCGAGCAGGAGATGTTTGATGTCTTTGATTACTGCAAGCATAAAGGAATTATTCCGCTATGCACGCCGTGGGATATGGAGAGTTTTCAATCGCTGAATACATATGGCATGGATGCCTATAAGGTTGCTTCTGCGGACTTAACGAATCATCCGCTGCTTCGAGCGATTGCCCAGTCAGGAAAGGCAATAATTTGTTCCACAGGTATGTCGCGGGAAAGTGAGATTATAGAAGCGGCAGACCTTCTAGGGAGTGAGGGAGCAAATTATATTTTTCTTCATTGCAATTCGACCTATCCGTCTCCCTTTAAGGATGTCAATCTTTCCTATATGGATCGATTAAAAAAATTCAGCAATGGCATAGTCGGTTATTCGGGTCATGAACGCGGAATTAATATCGCGATTGCGGCGGTTGCCCGTGGTGCAAAGGTCATTGAAAAGCATCTGACACTTGATCGTAATATGGAAGGAAATGATCATAAGGTCAGCTTACTGCCAAAGGAATTCAAACAAATGGTTGAGGGAATTCGCGAAGTCGAACTTGCACTGGGTTCAAAGTCAGGTAGAAAAATGTCTCAGGGAGAAATTATTAATAGGGAAAATCTAGCAAAAAGTATTGTAACGATTTGCGAGATCCGCAAAGGTCAGACTTTTACAAGAGACATGTTTGAATTTAAAAGCCCGGGTCAAGGCGTGCAACCCGATCGAATCCATGATGTTATCGGATTGACAGCTAAAAGGGATCTTAAGATTGGCGACTTTATCTATGAGTCCGATATAAAATCCGATTATGTCAAACCAAGAGAATATTCCATACCTTTTAAATGGGGTATTCCAGTTCGTTTTCACGATTATCAGGCCATTCTGTCCAAAACGAACCCAAGACTATTGGAATTTCATCTCAGTTATAAAGACTTGGATGAAAATATAGAAGACTATTTTGATCGACCACTCGATCTGGATCTCGTTGTGCATGCTCCGGAATTATTTGCCGGTGATCATTTGCTAAATCTCTGTGCTGATGACGAGGACTACAGGCAACATTCGATTCATGAACTGCAGCGTGTGATTGATCTGACACGTCTATTGAAGAATTACTTCAAACAATCTGTTCGACCTTGTATTATTACGAATATGGGCGGCTTCACAAAAGATGCGTCGTTACAGCCTACTGATCGATCAAAATATTACGCGAAAATTGCCGAGAGTTTAAATCAGCTGGAGCGGGATGGCGTTGAGATCATCGCACAAACGATGCCGCCCTTTCCTTGGCATTTCGGAGGTCAGAGGTATCAAAACCTCTTTATGGACGATAAGGACACCCGTGAGTTCTGCGAAACGCAACATCTGCGGCTCTGTCTGGACACGTCACATTCCAGTCTCGCCTGTAATCAGTTTGGTTGGTCCTTTGCCCAGTTCGTAGAGAATTTAGCACCCTATGTCGCCCATTTGCATGTCGTAGATGCCTCGGGTGTGGATGGTGAGGGCCTCCAAATTAATACGGGATCTATTGATTTTGGTGCATTTTTCCGGCAATATCAAAGACTAATGCCTCAAGCGACTTTTATACCTGAAATTTGGCAGGGGCATAAGAACAATGGGGAAGGTTCATGGATTGCTCTGGATCGGATTGAGAATATCATAAACAACACATTAGTAAAAATGGTTTAAATGCCTGAATATAGCGCTGGAGGAATATCTATGGAATTAATAATCGGTAATCGTATTTTACAAATTGGACAACCATCAGCAAATGATATTATGAAAATTATTGAATCCTCGGGAGATGATACCCATTATCTGAGTCATTTAATCGTTGATGGCGAGGAAATTTATGATAATTATGAAGTCTATTTAAATGAGCACGGCAGTCATATCAAAGAATTGATTGCTGTAACGAAAACACTTGATGATTTTATTCACGATAATTTGCAGTTAACCAAAAACTACTTGGTTAAAGCTATCCCAACGCTTTCCTCCCTGAGTGAATCCTTTTACCAAAATCCATCATCCAGCAATTGGCAGGAACTGTCCAACCTATTTACAGGAATCGAATGGCTGGAAAAAATGCAACATGTCGTAGAGCAGACTGGAAAGCAGCCGGACGGTTGGCTTTCATTTAAAGAAGATCTGGCGAAGCTTCAGCAGCAATTGCTGGAAATGGAAACGGCATTGAAAAACAAGGATCAGGTGTTTATTGCCGACTTGCTGCAGTATGAGTTCCATCCCCTGTTCATGCAATTAGCGGAATCGATTAATAAAATGTTAGTAGGTGAGGAGGAGCAGCCATGATTTTAGTCGAAAATCGAAACTATCTTCGTCTGCATCATCGCGCCTTGCTTGAAAACCTGAAAAAAATAGAGGAGCGGCCCGATGATAGGGTAAAAGTTGAAGACTCTCGATCTGGCAAGCTCACTCTGAAGATTGATGATGGAAACGGTTTTCGTTACGTACATAGTAAGTATAATCCAGAAAAAGAAGCGTTTCAGTTAATCAGCCATATCGAAGGTTTATCTGAGTGCGACCATTTAATCTTCATCGGATCAGGTCTCGGTTATGCAATGTCGGCTCTTCACGAAATATATCCGGGTATGAAATTATCTGTTTTCGAACCTGATAGGTGGGTGCTGCTGCAATTACTAAGTTATCAGAGGTTGGATAAACTTTCTTCAAGTCTTGAATTTATCACCGATCAGGAACAGGAACTGGAGGAATACATCTTTGAACAGGCTCAAAAAAAGCAGGAGCGATTCAGATTTCATGTCCTGCCTTTTTATGAACAGGCTTATAGCAAACGCATTAAAGAAATTGTCGATTCACTGAGCAAGGGGATTCGTTTAAAAAATAATAATGTTCAGACAAACATTGCTTTTCAGCAGCGCTGGATGATCAATGTATTAAAAAATATCCCCAGTATATTAACGACGCCAAATATACTTCTGGACGTTGAACAAGAGACATTTAGGGACAAGCCGGTCATTCTTGTATCAGCGGGTCCCTCACTTAATTTTGAGTGGGATAATCTGCGGCAAATAAAAGAGGAAGGGCTTGCTTATATATTTGCAGTCGGATCAGCGATTAATGCGCTGATTGAGCACGATCTTTATCCAGATGCTTTTTGCACGTATGATCCTCAGGAAAAAAATGCACAGGTTGTTCAAAAGATTATTGAACAGAAGATTAGCGATATACCGATGATCTTTGGGAGCAGTGTCGGCTATGAAACACTATTAAATTATCCGGGACAAATGCTTCATATGATTATAAGCGAAGATACCATTTCACCCCAAATTTTACGGACAACGAGTGGTGATCCGATTCGGGTGCTTGCGGATCAGCCCTCAATTGCGGTTATCACATTGGAATTATTGGCGCAACTGAAGGTAGGAACAATTATTTTAGTCGGGCAGAATCTTGCTTACCTTAATAATCAATTTTATGCTTCCGGAATTGCCTACAAAGATAGGCCAACGGAATTAAAAGAATCGGAACACAAAAACAGTTTAACTATAAAAGATGTTTCTGGTAAAGAGATACAGACGAATGACACATTTTTATCAATGCTGAGACAAATAGAGAATACGATCGTGGCTCCTTCTTTTCCGAAAGTTTTTAACACAACTCAGGGCGGTGCGCAAATTAATGGCGCAGAGTATGCTTCTTTAACAGAGATAATCGATAAAAAATTAGAACAGCACACAGTGGGGAATCACTGGGCTGGGGCGAAAAATCACTACGATTTAGAGAAAGTAAAGAAAAATATAAATAACATGCGAATTTACAAAGATGAATTTCAAACGCTTGTCAATGAATGGGCAAAATCAATTAAGAATTTAAACAATACGATAAAAAAAGAACAGGAAGAACAAATTAAGACTGCCATAAAGAAAGCAGATAGAGCTTTTTTAGCAGTGCAAAAAAATCCGTTTTTTAAATGGCTGATTGCTCAAATGATAAAGGTACAAATGACACATATCCAACATGTGTTTCAAGAAATTAGATTTGAACAGGATAGCCGCAGGAAGGCGGGTGTTCTGCTCAAAGAGATGGATCATTTGTATATTGACGTTATCGTTAATATGAAAGTAATAACTGAAACTTTTGAAGCTATGATTGAGAATGTGAGATCTATAGATAATTCTTTTCAAGAATAATACTTTAAGAATTTCTTATTTAATATAAACATTTTGTTAGGTGTGTCGATATATAAATTGTAGGGTATTTGGGAAGGCGCCTTCTCAAATGGCTCAATAGTCACTGTCCACACGGATGTGGGCTTCAACCACTCAAGGAGGAAAAAATATGATTATCAATCACAACATTGCCGCGCTGAATACATTGAATCAGCTGAGCAAAAACACAACGGCTACACAGAAATCTCTCGAAAAGCTATCTTCAGGTCTTCGTATTAATAGTGCGTCTGACGATGCTGCAGGTCTTGCTATTTCTGAAAAAATGAAAGGTCAAATTAACGGCCTCGATCAAGCAACACGTAATGCTCAGGATGCAACTTCTTTGGCACAAACGGCAGAAGGTTCTTTGAGCGAAACACAGGACATTCTGCAACGTATGCGTGAACTTGCTGTTCAGGCTGGCAACGACACCAACACCGATCAGGATCGCCAAAATATCCAAGACGAAGTCAACTCGCTGACTTCTGAAGTCAATCGTATCGGGAATACAACGGAATTCAATACTCAGAAGCTATTGAATGGTGATAAAGATGGCAATGCATCAGGCACTGGCCTGCAATTCCAGATTGGTGCCAATGAGGATCAGAGCCTGACTTTGAATATTAGCGATATGCGTGCGGCAGCTCTGGGAATCACGTCCGCAGTCTCTGGCGCATCCGGATTTACAACCACTAATACTGTTACGGATGGAACTAATGACACAACTGTTGAAAAAGCATTGGATGTTAGCAATGCTAAAAATGCAGGCAATGCCGTTACGGTGATTCAAGCTGCAATTGACAAAGTATCTTCTGAACGTTCGAAACTCGGCGCTACAGAAAACCGGCTCGATCACACGGTCAACAACCTGACGACGTCTTCTCAGAACCTGACGGATGCTCAGTCACGTATTACAGATGTGGATATGGCTTCGGAAATGAGCAATTTCACGAAGAACAATATCTTGAATCAGGCTGCACAAGCAATGTTAGCTCAATCCAATCAATTACCTCAGGGTGTTCTGCAGCTTCTGAGATAATTAATTGGAAGGGCGTCTCATCTGGTGACGGATGAGAGGATTACCGGGTGAATTGCTGGAACTTCCTGAAGTCCCGTCGACCACAGCAGAGCTGGAAACGGCAGATGTGACGGTTTGAAAATGAGGGGAATTGGATAATCAGCAGCCAAGCTCCTGTGGCGAAAGCTTGGAGAAGGTTCAACGACTAGGATAGACTGCCTAAGGCATTTGCTAAGGCAATGAAATCCGTAGGGTGATTTATCACTTATCACTCGAAGCGCCCGGCCCCATGATTCATGGGTGAAAATATAGTCTATTCCGCGACTGAAAAGCGCGGAGGCAAAGCAAGCCAACCAGCTTCCTCAAGGAGTTCTTCAACTTCTTCGTTAAGATTAATAGAAACGGATCTCTGTTTTACTGGAGATCCGTTTTTTGTGCATTCTTTTTCAGTTCATTGAGTTTATAACTGATGGACCAATAAGTTCGTCCTAATTGATCAGCAATTTGTCTCGTCTTTAAACCTTCTGCTTTGAGTGCGGTCAGTTTTGAAATTTCTTCTTGGCTGTACGGACGATTGCGATCAAAATGAGAGGCAAGAATCTGGTAATCTGGATCGGATACTTTGAATTTTTCCTTTTCGAGAGCCATCCGAAAATCAAAATCAGTTTTATAATACATAGAAGGAAGTGCAGTTGTTTCTTTTTGAACAAGTGATAACAATTTGAAAGAATCTTTTGTTGATGTTGTTCTTAAGATGAAGCCATAACCATCGGGGCGCTGATTGAGTGAAAAATGAATGTTAAATGAATCCTCAATATGTTGCTGTAAGACCCTTAATTCTTGGTAAGGAAAGCATTGAAGATAGAGATTGATATTGGCGGTTAAGAAAATTAATTGTTTCTTGTGGTTGACTGATTTGGATAATGATAAAGTCCCATCGTCCAAATAGAGAATTGTTAGAAAAAGCGGATCAATGCACCGATTAAATAATTCATAGGGAATCTGTTTTCTTCCGGTGTCATGATAAAAATAAGGGTATAATTCAGTGAAGAGCATGGATGAGGCGGATCTCAGTGTTTGACTTTTCATGGTGAAGTACAATAAATCTGGAAAGAATGACTGTTTCCATTGCCGATAGGCAAATTGGGGCATGCTGAAATGCTCGCGGTAACTATTGTTTTTTCTCCTTGAATTTTTAAAGTTTGGTAATTTCCCCGTCTCCAAGAATCATCGCGAGCAAAGCACTCTGTAACCGATTATCCAACCGATCCAGTTCCATGCGTGTCACCTCATTTTAAATTATAGAAACATACGTTCTATATTCTATTTTATACTATTTTTCTCTTTCCTGCGATGATCTCTTAGCTTTCGTTAAACTTTCCTGCTTTTTTTCCGATATTAGGAGTAGAAAAGCGGCAGTTATACGAGGGGGAAGCAAGATGGGGATAGATGTCGTTCAGGGGTTAAATTCAGATGGGTGGGAAAATAATTATCAGTCAGCAACCGTTCAAAAGGATGAGGCGACGAATCAAGTCACGGGTGACCATTCTTCAGATTCAAATGAAAAAGAAGATCGGACGTATCCGCCTTTTACAAAGAATCAGCTGGACGATCTGGTCTCTCAGGCGAATCAGATTCTGACTCCTGAAACGACGGAAATCCATTATGTGCTCCATCAAGAATCGAATAAATATTATGTTCAGGTGGAGGATTCGGTGACGCATCAGGTTATTCGCGAGATTCCGCCGAAGAAATTCATGGATATGTACGCGGCAATTGCCGAGAAGCTTGGATTAATTGTGAATAAAAGAGTGTGAGAAAGAAGAGGTGAGAGACTGTGCCAGATGCATCTAGCATTATGGGAACGTCAAGCACGAATAGTTCATCAACAAGTTCTTCGAATAGTATTTCGATTAATACGATCAATGCGCTGATCGGCGCCAGTGGGTCGTCAAATTCAGGCCGTGTCAGTGGACTGGTCAGTGGTATCGATGTCGATAGTATTGTCGCCCAGTTGATGTCCGCCCAAAGCCAGCCGCTGCTGCAATTGCAGCAGCAACTCCAGATTGATGAATGGAAGCGCGATGACTATCGCTCAATGAATACGCTGCTCACGACGCTTCAGACGAATGTGCAGACAATGAAGCTGCAGGGTTCGTATCTGGCAAAGACGGCGACCTCCAGCAATTCCGCATTAGTAACAGCGACGGCAGGAGCGACCGCCGGGAATGCGACGTATACTTTATCGAATATTAAAATGGCGACTTCGGCTTATAATAATAGCACCTCAACGATTACGTCTAGTCCCAGTGTTGATCCGAGTCAGAGTATGTGGGATTTGGTCCATGCGGGTGCTTTCACTAAAGGCGTCACATGGAATAAAAATGCGGCAGCTAGTGAGACAAAAACTGTTTCATCAGATGGAACCACCTTCTCGCTGAACCATGCTGCTGTTGATATTGGCAGTTTGGCAACGGGTAGCACGATTACAGTGAAAGATTCTAGTGGCAGCGAGCAGCCATTTACAGTCGTCCAGAACGCGAGTGATTTTAAAGCGGACGGATCCGCGGGTGCACAAGTCTTGCTCGATCGCGAAACCGGAACAATGACTTTCAACCAAACTCTATCTGCCGGGTCCACAATTCAAGTTCCTGCCTATAATTATGATTCGATTAATTTTTCAATCACGACGACGGCTTCAGATGGCACAACGCAGAATAAAAAGGATTTCAGCTTCGATCCATCGGCTTCGCTGAATGATATTATGACTTCGATTTCTCAGTCGACGGTTGGCGTCAGTGCCTTTTACGATCCGACGAACCAGATGGTTTCATTGACCCGGACCGATACCGGGAATTTGAATGCCAGCGGACCGGAGATGCAACTCAGCGGCAGTTTTCTAACGCAGACGCTGCAGCTTGATCAAACGGAGGAAGATGGCGGGACAGATGCTTCCTATAATGTGAATGGGTTGACCAAGGATTCGACCAGTCATTCCAATACCTTTGCGCTGGCGGGAGTCACTTTTACCTTGCAGGGGAATTCAGCAAGCCCGACGGATTCCACCACTGTACGGGTCAATACTGATACCGACACCGTCTCTAAATCTATTTCCAGTTTTATCGATCTCTATAACACGACAATCAGCGCGGTGAATGGAGAAATCGATGAAACGCGGAACAGGGATTACGCACCGCTGACTTCGGTGCAGCAGGCGCAGATGAGTGCATCTGATATCGCCGCTTGGAATGCCAAAGCGCAGTCCGGTATGCTGGCCCATGACAATATTCTGAGCAGCGCGCTCAGTCAGATGCGCACCGATCTGTATTCACCGGTCAGCGGGACGGACAGCTCGACGATTAGGCAGCTGGCGGCGATCGGAATTACCACAAGCACCAATTATCAGGATCAGGGCAAGCTCGTGATCAGTGATCCGGATAAACTCAATACCGCCATCAGCACCAATCCTCAGGCGGTTATGGAATTGTTTACAAATACGGGAACCACAACCAACAGTGATGGAACAAAGAGCACGGATTATGCTTCTGAAGGAATCATGCAGCGCCTGAATACCACGATTACGAATACAATGAATCAGGTTGAGACGCTGGCTGGAAACACAAATAGTACGACTGCACAGTATTCGATGGGCAGTGATATCGATGATTTGAACGATCAGATTACGGCCTATAAGACGAGACTTCAGGATATGGAAACGCGCTATTATAATCAGTTCGACGCAATGGAGTCGGCGATCGAACAGGCGAACAGCCAGGCCGGTTTTCTGAGCCAGCTTTCAGGCTCATAATGTGTACAGGGGGAAATAAGGAATGCCTTCAGCTTATCAGTCTTATCAGCAAAATTCCGTGTTGACGGCGACACCGGGGGAGTTGACCCTGATGCTTTATAATGGCTGCATCAAATTTATCCGTCAAGCGCGGGTCGCGATCAATGCCAAAGATTTGCCAGCCAAAAACACCTTTCTGCAAAAAGCGCAGCGGATTGTCCGCGAACTCATGGTGACGCTCGATCAGAAGCAGCCGATTGCCGGCGAAATGCTGCGGCTGTATGACTATATCTATCGACGGATGATTGATGCCAATGTCAAAAATGATCCGGAGATCTTAGATGAGGTGGAAAAGCTGGTCATTGATTTCCGCGATACGTGGAAGCAAGTGATTGAACTGACGCAGAAAAATCAACCGAAACGGGATCGTGCTTGAAATGGTGCTTCAGGAAATCTACGCACTGACCGTTGAATTGGAGAAGTGGACAGAGCAATATAGCGCGACTGAGCGGGAATCCTGGATGGAGCATTTGCAGCAGTTGCTCAATCGACGAGAGGCACTGATTCAGAAGCAGGGCCGTGAGCTGACGGACGAAGAACGGGCCTTGGCTAAGACAATCACTGCTAAGAATCAAAAGATTAATCAAAATCTGCTGACGGCGAAACAGGCGATCATTAATGATATGTCTGCTTTTAAGCAGCGCAAGCAAACCATCAATCGTTATCGCCGTCCCTACGCGGGGCCGACTAAGGATGGCATGTTCCTCGATAAACGCGAATAACTGCATCGTCCCGGGCAAAGGGGCGATGCAGTTTTCTTCTATAAAAAACAAAAGCCACATCTGGGGATGATATTCCGCAGATGTGGCTTTTGTTGATCTATTTTGAATGACCGTGGATTAGTCGGCTGCGACAACAGCTTCTTCAGTGTTCAGGCTGGCGAGAAATTGCAGGTAGTTGTAAGTAGATTCCTTTTCATCTTCATTCAGCTGTTCGAACAATTCAACGATTTCTTCGGTCTGGACTGCCATTTTTCAAGACTCCCTTTTTGAGATGAAGTTCACCGTCTCAATGGACATTGAGAATTTTATCACAAACTAGACACTAATTAAAAACTTCAATGATAGCATGAAACAGATAATGGATCTGTGAATCAAATCACTTGACTGAAATCTTCCTTGCGTAATTATTATATGTTCTAGGTAAAGAGGCGTCAATAGAATTCAGCCCTTTTGACGCTTGTATTCCGATTGAAGTTTTGCATGCATTTAGTACTTTTTTTGCATGAATAAAAATTGCCCCTTAGAACGGCGTAAAAAGGCGAATAATGTCGAAAAAATGTCGGTGAAAGCGCTTTTTGTTAAAAAGTTTTGAAGTTTGAGAAGGAATGAGGACGGGAATGGCGAAAATATATAGTATGGAAGGGAGGCTTTCTCATGAATCTGAACATTCGAGGAGAAAACATTGCAGTAACACCCGCTCTGCAGGATTACGCGGAGAAAAGGATTGGCAAGCTTGAAAAGTATTTCAGCGAACCGCTGGACGGTGCACGTGTGAACATGCGGGTGCACAATACGGATCAGGTGGTGGAAGTCACTGTCCCAATGCAGGGCCTTCTCTTGAGAGCTGAAGAGAACAAGGACGATATGTATACAGCGATTGACGCGGTCGTTTCCAAACTGGAGCGTCAGATTAAGAAATATAAAACGAAGGTGCACCGCAAGAGCCGTCAGGACGTGCGGACGGTGATTGCAGACACGAATGCCGCCAGCATCACGACGCACGCGGCAGAGCCGGCGATCGATGAGGACACGCCTGAAGTGGTTCGGCGCAAAAGTTTTGTTCTGAAACCGATGACGGTTGGAGAGGCAATTCTGCAGATGGACATGCTTGGGCACGATTTCTTTGTTTTTCAGAATGCAGAGACCTCCGAGATCGGCGTTGTCTATCAACGTAAGGACGGCCGGTATGGTTTAATTGATCAAGGTTAACCAATAGTTCAGTACACATAGGACGGAGAGATTCAGCGCGGCTGAGTCTCTCCGTTTCAAAGTGTAAAAGGCAGCTTGCTCGGCGCTACGATTTGGCTTCTAAAAATAGGACTCCTCCGTCAGTCACAAAATATACCGACTATTTTCAAACCTTGTTTTTTAGCGTATAATATAATTTGTTTGTCTTGAATCATTTCATGGATTTGAACACACTTTTCAGTCGTATTTTTCAGAATGCCTCGCAACAAACAGGCTCCTGAGACTTGCCGACGAGGGTTGGCATTCTTTTGGCAGGCGCCTGTTTTCTCCAGAATAAGTCCCTTAAATCAGGGAAACTTTTCGAATAGTAGAATAAAAAGGGTGCAAATGCCGGATGGCTGGCATTGTCAGTCCATCGGAAGATTGCTACAATGAAGGTTAGATTTGCCGGGTCAATAGGGACAAGGCGTTTTATATGGAGTTGAAAGTGAATTTTCGATGGTGATATTTTACTACAGACCTTTGGCGGATCACGTGCCGGAGGTCTGAGATGAGGTGGATACACGCATGATAGGAATGCTCAAAAAGGTACTTGGAGACACGAGCCTCCGCAAGCTGGGTAAAATGGAAAAGCTCGCCCATGTGGTTGATGACATGGCTGATGATTACAAGGCGATGAGCGACGACCAGCTGCAGGCGAAAACGCCGGAATTCAAGGAACGGCTGGCGAATGGCGAGACGCTCGACGATATTCTGCCGGAAGCTTTTGCTACGGTACGCGAATCCGCCACACGTATTCTCGGACTGACGCCGTATTATGTTCAGCTGGTTGGTGCGATTGCTCTTCATCAGGGGAATATTGCCGAGATGAAAACCGGTGAAGGTAAAACACTCGTGGCGACGATGCCGCTTTATTTGAACGCGCTCGCCGGAAAAGGTGTGCATCTGATCACGGTCAATGACTATCTGGCGTCGCGTGACGCGGAGCAATTGGCATTGCTGTATAATTTTCTCGGCATGTCTGTGGGCCTGAACACGGTCGGCCAGTCGCCCGAAGAAAAGAAGGAAGCGTATGCTGCCGACATTACCTATGGCACGAATAGTGAATTCGGTTTCGATTATCTGCGTGACAATATGGTGCTATATAAAGAAGAAATGGTTCAACGCCCGCTTTCTTTCGCGATTGTCGATGAAGTGGATTCGATTTTGATCGATGAGGCGCGGACTCCGCTGATTATTTCCGGTAATGCCGAAAAGTCGACGGATTTGTACGTGCGGGCCAATCAATTTGCCCGTCTGCTCACGGAGAAACAAGATTTCACGGTTGATTTGAAGACCAAATCCGTTCAGCTGACTGAGGAAGGCATGACCAAGGCGGAAAACTTTTTCCATATTAAAAATTTGTATGACTACACGAATGTGGAGATTAACCACCACGTCAATGAAGCACTCAAAGCCCATGCGATCATGCATTTGGACACGGATTATGTTGTTCAGGACGGCCAGATCGTCATTGTCGATCCTTTCACCGGCCGTTTGATGCAAGGCCGCCGTTACAGCGAAGGGCTGCACCAGGCGATTGAAGCCAAGGAGGGCCTGGAGATCCAGAGCGAAAGCAAGACGCTGGCAACGATTACGCTGCAGAACTACTTCCGCATGTATGAGAAGCTCTCTGGTATGACTGGTACGGCGAAAACGGAGGAAGAAGAATTCCAGAGTATCTATAATATGGATGTTATTGTGATTCCGACCAATAGGCCAATGGTTCGCAATGACAAGCCGGATTTGATCTATAAAACGCAAAAAGGGAAATTTGAAGCGGTTGTTGAAGAAATTACCGAATTGTATCATCGCGGTCAGCCGGTGCTGGTCGGCACGGTGGCTGTTGAAACGTCGGAACTGATTTCGAAGCTGCTGAAACGCAAGGGGATTCCCCATAATGTCCTGAACGCGAAGAACCACGCGCGTGAAGCGGAAATCATTGAGAATGCTGGACAAGTCGGCTCTGTCACGATTGCGACGAACATGGCCGGACGTGGGACTGACATTAAGCTCGGTGAAGGGGTAGCCAATCTCGGCGGTCTGTTCATTCTCGGTACCGAACGCCATGAATCCCGCCGTATTGACAATCAGCTGCGCGGTCGTTCGGGTCGTCAAGGCGATCCCGGCGAATCCCGCTTCTATCTGTCTCTTGAAGACGATTTGATGAAGCGTTTCGGTTCGGATAAGATGAAGGCAATGATGGAACGGCTTGGCATGGACGATACACAGCCGATTGAAAGCAAGATCGTCAGCAAGTCGGTTGAAGCAGCACAGAAGCGCGTCGAAGGCAATAACTTTGATGCTCGTAAGCAGTTGTTGAAATTCGACGACGTCATGCGTCAGCAGCGTGAAATCATTTACAAACAGCGTCTGGAAGTTATGGAATCGAAGGACCTTCGTGCCGACATCGAGAATATGATAAAAACGGTGATCGAAAATGAGGTCAACGCTCATACACCAGAGCGTGAAGTGCCGGAAGATTGGAATCTCCAGGCTGTGATTGATTTTCTGAATGCGAAAATATTTGATGAAGGCGTGCTGACTCTGAAGGATCTTGAAAACAAAGATCCGGAAGAAATGGTCGATGCCCTGCTGGAAAAAGCGATCGCCCGCTACGATGGGAAAGAGGAACGCTTTACTCCTGAGCGGATGCGCGAGTTCGAACGCGTGATTATGCTTCGCACGGTTGATACGAAGTGGATGGATCACATCGATGCGATGGAGCAATTGCGTGAAGGCATCTATCTGCGCGCCTATGGCCAGGTTGATCCCTACCGTGAGTATCAGGTTGAGGGCTTCAAGATGTTCGAAGAAATGGTTGCCAGCATTGAGCAGGAAGTGGTCAACTTCATCATGAAGGCGGAGATTCAGGAGGAACCGATCGAGCGTGAACGCGTGACGCACGGTCTGCATGTCATCTCTGGCGGTCAGGACGATGAGGAACCGAAGAAACGGAAACCGTTTGTGCGTAAAACGCATATTGGCCGCAACGATCCCTGCCCATGCGGCAGCGGCAAGAAATATAAGAACTGTCACGGGAAATAAAGATTCAGACACGGGTTTGTTTCTGTTCCGCTGGATGCGTTCGACAGGAAGCCTGTTCGCAAATTTTTTTACTATGATGCCGCCGCTCTATCTGAGGTGAATGCGCGCTCTGACGCATTTTCCGAGGAACTCGCGGCTCGCATTCTTTTTAAAATAACAGCAAACTGCTTGCGGCAATTCCGCCGGGCAGAAGAAAGTAGGATGACTCATGGATTTACCGGAAATGAAGCACGAAATTGACGAAATGGAGACTCGTCTCCAAAAATTTAGGGGGTCTCTTTGACTTAGATAATAAGAAGGCCAGGATTGCTGAACTCGAAGAAAAGATGACGATGCCGGGTTTCTGGGATGATAATGAAAAAGCCCAGAAGGTGATTGACGAGTCCAATGATTTGAAGAGCAAGGTGGACAGCCTCGGCGAACTCGAATCGAAGTTTGAGGATTTGCAGGTCGCCTACGAGCTCGTCAAAGAAGAAGAAGACGCCGATATGAAGGCGGAGATGGAAGAGTCACTCGGCGTGGCACGGACAGCGTTTAATAAATATGAGACGCGCTTGCTGCTGAGCGGTCCACATGACAAGAACAACGCGATCCTGGAACTCCATCCTGGCGCCGGCGGTACAGAAGCACAGGACTGGGCATCGATGCTCCTGCGGATGTACACGCGTTGGGCAGAGGCTCACGGTTATGCGGTCGAAACGCTCGACTATCTGCCAGGCGACGAAGCCGGTGTGAAGAGTGTCACGCTGCTGATTAAGGGGCTTGACGCGTTTGGCTACCTGAAGGCGGAAAAAGGGATACACCGGCTGGTACGAATTTCGCCGTTTGACGCAGCTGGACGCCGGCATACGTCATTTGTTTCCTGCGAAGTAACGCCGGAGCTCGATGATGATATTGATATCGATATCAAGCCAGATGAGGTCAAGATGGATGTTTTCCGTTCGAGCGGCGCCGGCGGGCAGCACATCAACAAAACTTCATCGGCGGTTCGCCTGACACATATTCCAACGGGGATTGTCGTCAGCTGCCAATCGGAACGCTCGCAATTCCAGAACCGCGATCAGGCGATGAAAATGCTGAAATCACGGCTATATCAAAGAGAAGAAGAGAAGCGCGAAGCAGAAAAAGCAGCTCTGCACGGCGAGCAAAAGGAGATCGGCTGGGGCAGTCAAATCCGTTCCTATGTTTTCCATCCCTACTCAATGGTCAAAGACCACCGCACCAATGTTGAGGTTGGCGATGTCAATCGCGTCATGGACGGCGATCTCGATCCTTTTATCGACGCTTATCTGCGGCTGAATCTCTAAAAAAAACAGACCGGTTCCGTTTCATAGCGGAGCGGGTCTTTCTTTTATCTTGAAAGCAAGTAGGCATTGAGAGCAGTAGGCTTTGAAAGCAGTAGGCGCGTCCGCGGGAACAACGTGCCGGGCGGGAACCTCGCTTGCTCTGAGGAAGCTTGCGCTGCGCCCGTGGCCAGCGAGTGTAGAGTAAAAAACGACAATAAACAGCGAAACTCCCAAGAAGCAGACAAAAGTAGGATATCCGATCTAGAGTAAAAAACAACAATTAACAACGTAACAGTGCTCATCGGTCGCATGCCTCACATCGGCATGGGCACATCATGAGCAAAAACAATAATAAACAGAGTCTTTATTTTAAAATCAGAAAGATAAAGGACGCGGTCAACATCAAAAAAAGAATGACAGTTTTTTGCAGGATTAATAAATAATCCTTTGATTCTGGGTGCCTTTTGAGAGACTTCGCGAAGTTGATAGCGCCAATGAGCAGGAGAGCAATCGAGAAAGAAATGAACCACCCGTAAATGTTTGTGGACCAGAGGGGTGTCACGACTAAAATAAGTAGCAAGACTTCCAGCACAGAAATCAGTTTTGACTCTGCGTGAAATATTGATACTTTTCCTGCTTGCACTTTGAAATGGCTTCGCAGCCAGTGTTCAGTGATCGAATCGATAATGATCGTGGAAAAAACAATAAGGAGAGTCACACCGGTTATATTCAAACTCAAGGCCCCCAATAATCATGAAATCAACTTCAAGGATAGCAGAACACTGAATAGCAGCAGCGTAATGGCTACATCCACGGATGATAAAATATATCGGCGGGTTTCCGGCTCATTTCGCCATTCCATATAAGCGCGAAATCCCCAAAGCACTGTGAAAGAGATGAAAAGGATAAAGAGATACGCGCCCGGATGGTTGAAAAAACGACTAGGACGAGAAGAAGACTTAGAAAGCAAAACCGTTCGCCTTGTTTTGTTTGTGAAAGGGACTTGTCGGCTGATACAAACCCGGTGGATTTTGAATCTGCAATTTTTTAATCAGCCACTTTTCAAGCAGAAATGAGCCGCCGATAAGAAGAAAAGCAATCAAGAGCACGAACATTGAAATACGCATGAGTCCCATCCATTGCCTGTAAATTTTTTCAAGGCAGATACTGGCGGAAAAGAAAGAGCATCGCTGTCAGCGCGGCATAGAATGCCACATTTGATAGGCTGAGAATATATCTTCCCGCTTCGCGCTGATTCCGCCACTCGAAAAAGGCTCTGAGCAGACTCGCCAGAAGCAGATAGGCGAGCAGTAAAAAGGGGACTTTATCTCGGGTGAAAAAAAGAGACATCAGAAAAGCAAGGATCAGGACGGCTTCCGTGTTTCGATGAGCCTTGCTGACGGGTTTGTAGATCCAACCGGAAGCCGGCTCAATTTGAAATCGTTTTTGCAGCCAGCGATTGGCGAAAACCAATATCCCGGCAAGGATGATCAGGATGATGATGAAAATCGTAAAAGCGTTCACGCGGGCAGTCACCTCATTTTAGTTGTTAGCGCTACAATAATTATATAACGAAAAGTTAGGATAGGTTAGCTGAATCGTATTTTTTTATTGCTCCTGCGGAATGGATCGCGTAAGATAGATTCGTTGCGTTTTTTTATTAATTAGGTGGGGAGTATTAGGATGAATTTATTAAAAAAAAGAGATAAGCATGCCGTCATCCAGCGCGGGTGGTCGGCGACGCTTGTGGATTATTTTTATATTGTGGCTGGATCGGCGCTTCTTGGGATATCTTTTAATCTTTTTCAGCTGCCCAATCGGATTGCTGCCGGTGGTGTGAGCGGGATTAGTATCATTCTGCATTGGACGCTCGGCTGGATGCCGGCTTATGTGATCTGGGGGCTGAATATTCCGCTCTTTATTTGCGGCTTATTGATTTTGGGTCGCAGCTTCGGCTATCTGGATTATGCGTTGAAAACGTTGGTCGGGACGCTTTGCCTGCCGCTGTCGGTTTATCTGACCGCGAGCTGGCCAGCGGTGACGCATAATGCCTGGCTCGGTGCGTTGTTTGGCGGGATTGGTGTCGGTGTCGGTCTGGGCATCGTTTTCCGCGGCGGCGGTTCGACCGGCGGGACTGCGCTTGCTGGACAGGTGCTTCAAAAATTTACTGGTCTCTCGCTCGGTCTCTCTGTTTCGATGATTGACGGGACGATCGTGCTTGCTTCTGCCTTTTTTCTGTCGAAAGAATCAGCGCTCTATGCATTGATCAGCATCTATTTGCAAATGAAGATGATTGACATTGTTCAGCTTGGATTGAATATGGAAAAAATGGCGCTGATTATTTCAAACGAGGAAGATGCGATGCGTGCGGCGATTCTGCAGGAAGTCGATCGCGGCGTCACCCGCATTGACAGCCGCGGCGGCTATACCGGCGACGATCGGCCGATGCTGATGACTGTTGTCTCGCAGAACGAGCTGACTCAGTTAAAACAGCTCGTTCACTCAATCGACCCGAATTCCTTTTTTATCATAACCAATGCGACCGAAGTCTTCGGCAAAGGATTTTACCGCGGAGGATGAGGCTATCCGGCGCGCCGGATAGCAACCGAATAAGAAAAAGGTAGTCATCTTAGGATTACGTAATCATACTGGAGCGTAATCGAATAAAAAAGCCGCTTGAGGACCCTATTTTTGGTCCAACAGGCGGCTTTAACGGTTGCTTGTTGCTTGTTGCTGAGATGCGGAGGCGGGATTCATTGCCTGAGGGCTGACTTTTAGCCCAATAGGCAATTAATCCGCAGAAGAGACGGCGTTATCCGCAGAAGAGACGGCGTTATCCGCAGAAGAGACGGCGTTATCCGCAGAAGAG
>JBDNRY010000024.1:36569-43880 GCA_047718855.1 Sporolactobacillus sp.
ACGGCAGTTTATGAAAGATCTATTTTTCGGATAAGTTCAAGAAATAGGTTCTGTTTCGATTTGCTCCTTCCTGTTTGATGCTCGCCGATTGGAGAAAATAGCGGGCTGTTGACTCGGATTCGAGCCTAAGAAAATCGCGGCATTGCGCGTTCGATATTTTTGGCCCATAAATGAGCTGGTAGTCGCGCAGGCTGTCGATATGCGCGGTTTGAGAATTTTTCCGGCAACTCGGACAGCACCAGCTGTGATTTGTCCGCAGCATAGGTATCCTTCCGCATTTTGGGCAGCGGACACCGCGGACGATGTCTTCCGGCAGGAGAGTTCCGTCACTAATAAGATCGATTGTCTTAGGCCGATGCGCCGCAACCAGACGATTTGCGATCGTCCGCAAATTTTTAGTGGAAAGCAGCGGTTTTGCCTGCCGGTATGGGCGACTAATTCCGGTGATTTTTCGAGTTACCTGCGGCCCGCGAATAATCCGCCGGTTCTGAGCTTCATGCATATTCAAAAAATTAATATACGTACTTGGCGAGGAAAAGACAACCAGATCGTTAATTGGAATTTCCGGCAGAGAATAAAAGTTTGCATACAGCCAATCTTGTAGTTGTTGTTTTAACTTTTCAGTCTGAACAAGGGGATCCTGAAAGGTTTCAATTTTATCATTGAACTTCCGGGTCAGGGTATGTGTAAGAAAATCGAGGGAAAGAATACCGGCAATGTTTTTTACCTCTAGAATGACGATGCTTTGGGGGTGCAGCAATAAATAATCAATCTGGAAGTCATGCACCCGGTTGGACAGGCGCAGGTCATGAATCATGTAATAGTCCTTGTCCGGTAGGGCTGCAAGGTAGGGAATGAGCGACTTTTCACCGTTGAATCCGGCACGATAATTCTTGAATTGTTCCTCAACCGAGTCGTGGGTTGCTCCCGGTCGAACCCTGCGTGCAAAAGCTTCATACTGAGCAACGTAATAAGGAAATTTTACCGGCTTAACAAACATATTCGAACCACCTCTTAACTAGGGCGGATACACCCTCCGCTCCTCGTTTTTTAGGGGGATACTTATGAATTCGACATTGGCAGCAAGGTTCCTGCCGAATCGTGTCTGATTTCGCGATCCGGCGTAAAAAATTCATCGACACTAGGCTAATCCATTCGTGATTTCAGCCAAACGCTTTAACAAGAATTGGCCGTCTTGAAATTGAAATGTAATAATTTTCTTAGTAAAAGCACAGCAAGAGAATGGTATAATAAAATTTGTGTAAGGGATGAAAGAAATACATAATAGTAGATTTGTCCGCTGAAATTGTCGCTTTTTGTCAAATTTGGATACTTAAATTGCCGCGAATGGCTCTTCACCCGCCTTATTCAAAAGTCATCGTAAAGGATTTAGCAGTTTGCAGGCGAAAGGCAGCCTGCTCCTTAGAGGCAGTCTGTTTTTGAATTTCAATGAGCGCTTTTGCGAAGTGGCAGCGTTTGGATGACCTGTAGATTTGGTTTTGAGTTTTTTGCATCCGTCAATTCTAGCTCTGCGCATGAGTTTTATTTTGACTCATGGGGTTCTGCATCCGTCAATTCTAACTCTGTGCGTGAGTTTTATTTTGACTCATGGGGTTCTGCATCCGTCAATTCTAACTCTGTGCGTGAGTTTTATTTTGACTCATGGGGTTCTGTATCCGTCAATTCTAGCTCTGCGCGTGAGTTTTATTTTGACCCATGGGGTTCTGCATCTGCCAATTCTAGCTCCAACGGGTGGCACTTCTGAGCAAGGATGCCGCCGATTTCGGGCAAACGCGTACGAATTTATTTTAAGATTAACTGCGGGGAATGTCGTCTTAGGAAAAAAGAGAGGTATGGGGGAACAGCAACTTATGGAAGACATGATATTAATGCAGAATGTCTGGAAGGCTTATCCCAATGGCGTCATGGCACTGAACGGGGTTGACCTGTCCGTTAAGCAGGGCGAGTTCGTTTATGTCGTCGGGCCGAGTGGAGCAGGCAAATCGACATTCATTAAGATGATTTTCAGAGAATTGAAACCGACGAAGGGCAAGATTTTCGTTAATCATAAAAATATTGCCAATTTAAAAGAACGGCAAGTGCCTTATTTTAGACGCAAAATTGGGGTTGTTTTCCAGGATTTTCGTTTATTGCCAAAACTGACGGTCTATGAGAATGTCGCCTTCGCATTGGAGGTAATCGAGGAACATCCACGCCAGATTAGGAAGCGCGTAATGGAAGTGCTGGATTTGGTCGGGCTTAAGCATAAAATGCGCTCATTCCCAGAGCAGCTTTCCGGCGGGGAACAGCAGCGGGTGTCCATCGCTCGTTCGATCTGCAACCATCCGCCGGTACTGATTGCCGATGAACCGACCGGGAATCTCGATCCGGAAACGTCTTGGCAAATTATGGATGTGTTCACCCGAATCAATGAACAGGGAACGACAGTTGTGATGGCGACCCATAATCGTGACATTGTCAATAAAATGAAACACCGGGTCATTGCGCTTGAGGGCGGCATGATTGTGCGTGACGAAGAAGAGGGGGAATATGGTTATGAAGCTTAGGACTTTGAAGCGTCATATCAATGAAAGCTTCAAAAGCCTTGGACGCAATAGCTGGATGACATTCGCTTCTGTGAGCGCGGTAACGGTCTCGCTTGTTCTCATTGGTATGTTTATGATGGTGATGTTCAACCTGAACAAAATTGCCGGCAATCTGGAAAGCAATGTTGAAATGAACGTCTATGTAGCGGATTCAGCAACAAAAGCCGATACTGCGCAGCTTGAGAATCAGCTGAAGAGTGTCCGCAACGTCCAGTCCGTCAAATTCCAGTCGAAAAAAGAAGGGCTGAATCGTCTGTTGCAGAGTCTCGGCAATGACAGGCGAACCTTTGCGGATTTACAGAATGAGAACCCGCTGCCGAATATGTTTGTTTTAAAAACGAAACAGCCGCAGCAAACGATACAAATCGCTAAACGAGTGAACAACTTTCCCAATGTGACGGATGTCCGCTATGGCAAAGGGACCGTTGAAAAGATGTTCCGCTTTATCAATATTTCGCGAAATGTCGGCATTGTTTTGATTATCGGCCTGCTGTTCACTTCGGTATTCCTGATTGCCAACACCATTAAGCTGACGATCGTTGCCCGCCGCCGCGAAATTGAAATTATGAAGCTGGTTGGAGCCACGAATTCTTTTGTACGCTGGCCGTATTTTATCGAAGGCTTGGTCATGGGCGTGCTCGGCTCGCTGATTCCGATCTTGGTCGTGATTATCGTCTACCATTATGCGTATTATACAATGAGCATTAGCTTATCCTCGATGCTGATTCAGTTGATTCCCTACAAACAGATGGCGGTCAATCTGAGTTTCATGCTGCTGATTCTCGGCGCTGTGATTGGCGTTTGGGGCAGCCTCAGCTCGGTAAGAAAATTTTTGAAAGTCTGAATCACCGATCCTTCCCCCGTGAAGGATTTTTTTGCACTTAAAGGATCAGCTTGAGAATCAACCGTTCTCATCCACAGGCTTCAGCTCCGGGGGCTCAGGAGTTCCGAAAGATAGAGGCGCAGTGCGCATGATTTTACCCATTTTGGCGGATGTTATTAAAAATCAGTTGTTTTTTGAGGCGCGAGGCTTATTGGGTACGGCTTGGGCAGCCCTGACAAGACAAAATGGCTCACTTGCTGTATGATGAATGCAAAAAGTTTGTTTTTGGAGGCCTTCCGGTTTTCTGGCAAATGGTGATTTTTAGTTGAGGAGGCAGTTGTATGAAAAAATTCAGTGGCAAAGTCGTTGCGCTGCTGATGGTGCTTTCGCTTGTGGTAGGCGCCCTCGGTTCATATGCAGCATTTAGCTTTGCCCACCAGAATCGGGCAGCAGTCCAGCAGCATGCCGTAGTGTCAGCATCGACAGTCAGTGGTGACAATGCTGCCAAGATTCAGGCAATTCATGATTTGATTGAAAAAGATTATTTTCGCAAAGTCAGCAGTTCAAAATTGTATGATGGCGCGATTAAGGGCATGATTCAGGCACTTGACGATCCATTCTCCAGCTACATGAACGCCAAGACAGCTTCCAGCTTTACTCAGTCGCTTTCGTCCTCCTTCCAGGGAATCGGGGCGGAGGTGCAGAGGGCCGGCAATGCGATCAGTATCGTTTCGCCGATTAAGGGATCACCGGCTGAAAAAGCCGGACTGAAACCCAATGATCAGATTATCCGCATTAATGGTGTTTCCACTTCCGGGATGGATGTCAATCAGGCGGTGGACAAGATCCGTGGCAAAAAAGGGACGATCGTCAAATTGGGCATTAAGCGTCAGGGAGCGAACAGCCTCATGACGTTCTCGGTTAAGCGCGATGATATTCCGATCACGACGGTCAACCATCGCCTGATTCATAAAAACGGAACGGCCATCGGTTATATTCAGATTACCCAGTTCAATGAAAATACGGATCAGGAGTTTGCCAAAGCGCTGACGGCTCTGCAGGATCAGCAGATGAAAGGCTTGATAATCGATGTCCGCGGCGATCCAGGCGGTTACCTTCAAGCAGTAGAGAAAATTGGCAATATGATCATCCCCGATCAAAAACCGGTTGTCCAAATTGAGGATCGGGCAGGGAAGAAACATCCTTTCTATTCCTCGCGCAAGACGAAGAAGAAATATCCGATTGTCGGAATGATTGACGGCGGCAGCGCTTCGGCGGCAGAAATTCTTTCCGGCGCGCTGAATCAGGCCGCCGGTTACAAGCTCGTCGGTGTGAAATCGTTTGGCAAGGGCACCGTGCAGCAGGGGATCGAACTTTCGGATAAAAGCGAATTGAAGCTGACGACCGATAAATGGCTGACACCGAACGGTGATTGGATTCATCATAAGGGTATTCAGCCGACGATTAAAGTGCGGCAGCCTTCTTATTTCTTCGCTATGCCAGTTAATCTGAAAAAGGGCAAAGTGTTGAAATTTGATGAAAATAGCACGCAGATTGCTAACGCCCAGAAAATGCTGGTCGCTGCTGGATTTAATCCAAACCGCACGGACGGTTATTTCAGCAGAAAAACGGTTCAAGAAGTAAAAGCCTTCCAAGCTTCGGTCAAGCTTCCGGCAACGGGAACCATTGATCGCAAGACAGCTAATGATTTGCAGGTGGCCACACTCAAGGCGATCAGCAATAAAAAGAATGATCGGCAGCTGAACGCGGCAGTTGGAGAAGTATTAAAAGAAATACAATAAACTGAATAAATTCAGAAAAGCATTTTTCGGGAAAATACATTGCGGGTAGCCTGCGGGCTGCGAAGCGATGCAAGACCGAAAATGCTTTTTTTGTGGCCAAGCTGCCGATTTTTGGCAATTAATTTTCGACAAAGCAGATAAAATCATTCACAGGTTTGTCCGTTTTGCGGTATTCTAAAGAGAGAAACAATTTAATGTGGAATCGGTTACGGGGGAAATCAGCATGGCTAACTTAGCACTAGCATTATTACGAGGAATTGCCGTTTTTTTTATTAACCCAATTTTTTATTTACTGGTTTGCGGACTGTTTTTATTCAGCGCGCAGCGGGTGAGACGGGAACGGCGCTCATTTCGTGTCAAAGCGTATGGCATGTTCAATACGATTTTTCGCAGTATCGCCCCGAGTCTGATTACAGGTCTCTGTGGATCGGTTGTTTTGATTGGTTTGGGTGTTTCTTTGAAACCGGGTGTTTTTGTACTCTTAACCGGCTGTTACTTAATTGTGATGCTGAGCACGCAGCTGCGTTTTCTTTCCCCGGCGATTGCCGGTGGACTGACGCTTCTCTTGGCTTATTTTTTACCGCCGATCCGCACATCCTCTGCCTTGCTGAATCAATGGATGACGGATATCCGCACGGTCAATATGGTCTCGCTGGGCATTTTTCTTGCTGTTGCACTATTGAGTGAGTGCCTGCTGGTCTACGTATGGGGAGTCCGCCAAAGCTCGCCGCGCTTGATTAATAGCCGCCGCGGCGGCCGGGTCGGTGCTCATGAGGCCAGCCAGCTGTGGATCGTACCGCTCTTTGCACTCGTTCCCTCAGCGGGTCCGGTCAGCTCCTTTGCCGCCTGGCCCTTAATCCATGGCTCCGGAACGGGATTCGGTTTCCTGCTTTTCCCCATCGGCGTCGGTCTTGCTCAGCTGATCACGTATGCGCTGCCGGTTCGCGCCGTTCGATCAACGGGCCATTGGCTGCTGCTAACGGCCTGCGGTTTCATTCTCTGCACGGTCCTGGCTTTATGGTTGGAAATGCCTGTACTCGTTGTCCTTGGAGGCCTGCTTGCGTTAATCAGCCGGCTGGCATTGCTCGTCCATCATCATCATCTGCGCAAAACCCGCCCTTTTTATTTCACACAGCCCAATCAAGGCGTGCGGGTGATTGGCGTGATTCCGCATTCACCGGTTGAGCGGATGGGCATCAAACCGGGCGAAGAGATTCTGAAAGTCAATGATCAAGTCATTAAAAATGAATATGAGTTTTACGAGGCGCTTCAAAAGAACCTGGCTTACTGCAAGTTGGAAGTCGTTGATCGCTTCGGTGAACCGCGCTTCGCCAAGGGATCGGTTCATGAAGGAGACGGACATCGAATCGGTTTGCTTTTTCTTGAATCTGACAATTGGAAATATGATACAAAGACAGAAGCCTAAAGGCAGAAGCGAATAATATAATTGTAAGAAATAGCCACATAAATATTTCAGTGGAATGTTCTTTCAGGACAAGACGCACGAGAAGCAGGTAAAATGGAGAGACAATGAGAATTATTTTTAGATTAAAGATTCAGGAGAGGAGATCAGGCGAGTTATGAAATCAACAGGCATTGTACGCAAAGTCGATGAGCTGGGACGTGTCGTGATTCCGATTGAATTAAGGAGAACAATGGAAATTAAAGAGGGCGATCCGCTTGAGATATTTACCGATGAGGATCGGATAATTTTCAAAAAATACGTACCAACGATGGCCTGCCAGATTACACATGAAGTGTCTCCTGATAATCTGGTACTTGCCAACGGCCGACTCATTTTGAGCCGCAAAGCCGCGAAACAAGTTGTCGAAGAAATCGAGAAATATATCGGGGAAGACACACATTCTTGATCTTAACATAAGTGAATCAGGAGAGACTTTCATCAATGCGGATGAGAGTCTTTTTTTTTCTGAAAAATTTACCGTTCTTTCGGCTATGATAGATGAGAGGATGACAGATACTTGTCGCCTGCGAAAAGTAAATTTGCCAGAAAAGAGTCAAATTCCCGGAATGTCAAATCAAGTGCAACAACCATGGAGTGAGGCCGTGAGCTAGCTTG
>JBDNRY010000025.1:0-38555 GCA_047718855.1 Sporolactobacillus sp.
CTTCTGCGGATAACGCCTCCTCTTCTGCGGATAACGCCTCCTCTTCTGCGGATAATCCGCCTGTCGGGCAAAAATAGCCCTCAGGCGATTATTCCTTCTGACAAATGTATAAGATCCGCTGCTAGGATTACACTAAAACCATCAAAGGAGGTGCCCCATGAATAAGGAACAGGAATTTACGCATCAATTCAAAAATCGCGATCATACCGGAGAACACCGCAACGGACGGCTCGCGCGTGAAAAGAACAGCAACTCCGGTCACTCCGGTAATCCAAATGAATATGTGGATGAAAAAAAGGAAGACTGAAACGCGGAAATGCAACCCTCCGCGACTAACAAATCCGGGAGGCCTTCTCGTAATAGGCGTCCTGGATTTGTTGCGGTACCATTCCGCCTCCGGTTGCCCAAAAAAGCTGAGTTGCGCTCTGCCACTTATCCGTCAAACGGTGCGCTTGCAGATAGCGCTGCCCGGATGGCGTGCTAATCAGCATCTGCGGGCCAAGCATTCCCGCTGCCGCTGACGGTTCGATCATTTGATTTTCCGTGTCCGCCAGTGCCTTAAGCATTCGAAACAGCTGTTCATCAGTCACGGTCAGACATCCCGAAATTAAGGAACCAGCCGTTCGAAGGGCAAATGCGGATGGACGCGGAACAGCGAGCCCATCCGCTGCGGTCCGGTTATCCAGTCCGAAATCACGAACCGAGACTTGATTATGAAGCCCTGTCAACAGGCCAAGCAGAAAACACGGCGCAGCCACCGGTTCAACAAAAAAGGCATGCACGGATTCGCCAAAAATCTGTTTCAAACCGAACGTCAATCCACCGGGTCCGCCGCCGACTCCGCAAGGCAGATAAACAAACAATGGATGCTGAGCATCAACCGGGATCCCGCGCGCGTCAAGCTGCGCTTTCAAGCGTCCGGCCGCTGTGGCATAACCGGCAAACAAATCCGGCGAAGATTCATCATCAATGAAATGACAACGCGAATCCAATGCGGCCAGGCGGCGGCCTTCCTTTACAGCGGCACTATAATCCGCATCATATTCCTGCACAATTGCTCCCTTTTTACGCAACAAATCCTTCTTCCATTGCTGCGCGTCCCGCGACATATGCACGATAGTCTGAAAACCCAGTTTGGCCGCGGCGATACCGATACTCAGGCCAAGATTTCCCGTTGACCCTACCGCGATCGCGTATTGAGAAAAAAAGTCATGAAACGTCGGGCTGGCTAAAATCGCGTAATCATCTGTTTCACGGAGCAGATGCTTTTCAAACGCCAAATGCTCCGCCGTCTTCAGCACCTCGTAGATGCCACCCCGCGCCTTGATCGAGCCGGAAATTGGCAACAAATTATCGGCCTTCATCAGCAGACGAGCGCCAATCGTGCGACCGGACGCAGCTTCTATCTCCCGCTTTAATGCATCCGTCTGCAAGAGCGGCGATTCAATCTGCCCATGAGCCGAAACCGTTTCAGGAAAGACTGCTTCAAGATAAGGGGCAAATCGCTCCAGCCGCTTTTCGGCCGCGGCAACTTCGGCGGCATTAAACGACTCTGGATTAACTGGACAGCCATATTCCGGATTGAGCCAGCAGACCTCACGTTTCGCCATCATCTCGCGCAGCTGCGGTTCTTTTTTAATCCAATCCTCCACACGCTTCCCGTCAATCATCATAATCCACTCCTCTTAATTGGGCTTAGCTTCTATAATCACTGAAGACGCCTCTCACGAAATGGCCGCTGAGCGCAAGGAGCAGAACTTTTGACATCCTCTAGCAGCCTTGCTAAGTTGAAGTAAAGGGGCGACAGTAATGACACTCACAGCAAACGAAAAAGGATATACCTTAAATAGTGACCACGGCAGTTTGGAAATTAATAAAAGCGGCGATTTCACGCCTGGCGATCTGCTAGTAACCGCAATCGGCGCCTGCAGCGGCCTGACCTTCAAACGGCTACTTGCCAATCGAGAAATTCAGTACAGCGACCTAACGATTGAAACTGAACCGGAACTGGCCGAGAACGAAGATCCGCAGCGCTACATCAAGGTGACCGTTCATTTCACTTTAAAGGGCAGCAATCTCGATGAAAAACTGATCCGGCGTCTTTTCACTCACGTGTATAAAAACTGCACAATTGCTCAATCTGTTAAAGGTGCAATTGAAGTCGATGAACAGCTGGATATCGAGTAACCTGATACAGCAGCAAAATAATCATCCGCTCAAACCTTATCCTGCAGGATCTCTGCAGGATTTTTGCTGCCCGCCTAGAAATACGCCGCCAATTTTTCACTGATCCGTCTTCCGGATCGATCACTTGCACCCAGAATCCCGAATCTGCTCATTGAATTTTTTCAAAAGCTCTCGTGAAATGGCCTCCTGATAACCAGCCCGTTTGGCCACGGCCATTTGGGCAGCAATTTCCCGCAACTGAGGTGAACGAATATTTTTTAATTTTAATAGGCGTTGCGCGGATATGGGTTGCTTCGGATTAGATTCGATGTAATCAGCGGCCGTCATGCACCAGAGATGAAGCTGAACAGGATAGCGCTGTAGCAGCTGATCAGCCATCTGCAGACCCTCCGGATCGAAATCACCGGAATAATGGAAAACGGTGCCAGAAGCGACCAGCTTATCGAGCAGCAGCCAAGTTGCCAGACGAAGCTGGCCATTCGTGCAAACGAGCGGCAAAGTCGGAACGGCATCGAGAAGCGCGCTGTAGACACCCGAATTTTCCACCAAATAAACCTCCCCGCCACGAGAAGGCATCACCTCATTGACTTCCAGCAGATGGCGGACGGGAACGTTCCAGCTCACTCGCGTGTCGACAGCTGCCTGCCACAGCGGATGAACGATTCCTTTTTTCTTCGCGAGCAGGCCGTTGACAGCGACAAAATTCATAATATCATCGCGCACAAGATTAAAGTTCAGGAGTACATCCGTATAAAACTCGGTCTGCGATTGAAACCGTTCTGCCGGCAGTGATCCGCGCTTTTTCTGAAGCACATCGATCAATATTTTCCCGGTACGAGTGCTTGGATCAAAGGCGTGTGGATCACCGGTGATTCGATGGGCAAAAAAGGGCAACCGGGTCAGCTGTGTCGGAAGGTTACCGAGCGCATGATCGATCTGTCTCAATCCTTTCATGCAGGGCAGCTTTTCCTCAATGTACCAGCCGAACAGCGGCTTGATTTCCTGCGCTTGGACTAAAAAACGCAGATTGGGCAGTGTTTCCAATTGTTTAAGGAATTCTTGCTCGCGGGAAGCCGCATGAGCCGCTTCCTCTATTTTCGTATGAAAGGGCAACCGAAGCGTGCGCGTCATCGCTCCGATCAGCGACTCCTCGGCAAATTTTGATTGACCATAGGCTCGTTCGAAAAGCGACCACTTCATCCTTTTTTTCTGACCCAGTTCAAAGTCAGTCATACTGAGAAAAAGACCCAGCTGATGTTTCTCCTCTTCTGAAAATTGATCGATTTTAAACGAACCGGCAAGTCTTCCATACGAGTGATAGGTCTTTCTTGCCTGAGTGAAAAGATCCAGATACAATGTTTTCCCTCTGAAATAATCTTCCGCTTTCATCGCTTTTAACTCCTATGAGACGAAATTCAACCGCATTCCCCAGTTGGGCTTTATTTTTCTGAGACGGTCTGTTCCTCTTTCTCGTCAATCAATTGTCGTTCGCGGCCATTCCAGTGATAGGGGATGACCATGACAAACGGATCATTTTCCGCATGGACCAGTTCATAGACATTCAACGAGGGCACCGTCTCATAATCTCCGAAAAGGGCCTGCGAATTCATCATATAATTGAAGCCCAGCTGTTCGAGCGCCCGGAATTGTTCCGCGATATTCAGCTCATCGACACCCGCAAAAGCCTCATCAAGCGCGATAATATAAGGTGCATTCTTTCCCGCATCCAAATAGCGGGCATAAACTGCTGTGTAGAGTGGCAGATACATCGAAATGGCTTTTTCACCACCGCTGAATCGGTAAAAGTGATGGTTAGTCAACTCACGTTTCGGTTCATTTCCTTTTCGGTAACTGAGCTCGAAGGTAAACCATTGCCGGTAATCCAATACCTCCCGGAGCACCTGATCAAGTGATTGATCATTTTCATCATCCTGCACACGCTGCTTGCAGGCTTCGATTTTGGCCCGGAAATGGCGAATCATTTTTTCCAAATCCTCCTGCGTCAGCAGCTGAGCATCGCGCCGCAGCAGAGAAACAAGATCCTGCGTATCAAGCTCATCCTCCGTCTCGGCAGCCCGCGGTTTCCAAGCGATCGACAGTGTCAGATGCGAGGAATTCTGTTGGCCAACCAGAATGGTATTCATTTGTTTGACCCACTTCTCTGAGCGATCAATCAAACTTCGCAGAGTTACCCCGACAGAATGATAGATAATATCTTCGAATAACTGCTGATCCTGTGCCTCAAGAAGAACGGACTGCTGACTAATCGACGCCTCCAGTTTTTCAATCACAAATTGCGGCGATGTTCGCGCCCCGAGATAGTCGCATTCAAAAAGCTGCTGATGACTGCGATCCCGCCACAATTCCAAGGACATCGACAGATCGGTCGGCCATTCTTCGCGCATCCACGCCGCTTCCGCTGCCATCCGCCGATCATTTATCTGCAGATGATAGTCCAGCAGCTGACCATAAACCTCACGGAATTTGGTTTCAAAATCAGCTGCGAGCCTCTTTTTACGCTCTGTATCTACTTTGAAATTTTTCAGCAGAGTGGCTTCTATTTCCTGAAGCTCTTCAGGGAGCGCCTCATCTTGCCGATGATCCAAGCGGTAGAGGTTCCGAAAAGCCTCTTCCCAAGCACGTTTCAGCTGAGAAAAGAAGGTGACCCGCTGCTGGTACTGAGTCCCATCAACGGCTAGTTTTTCGATCTCCTTTTTCATACTCCCTCTTGCTTCAGCCAGCTCCGGTTTGCGCTTTTCTCCCGCATCCAGATCGCGCAGTACTTGGCCGAGCCGCGTCCTTACTTCCTCGGCATTTTTCAATTTCAGCCGTTCAATGACGGAATCGAGCTCCAAATTTTGCTGTTTTAATTGGGCCTGCTGGTCATTCACTTCTTGAAAAATTTCCTCGTACTCCTCCTCATCTGCCGAGCGTTGGCGGTCAAAGACTTCTATCAATTGCATACAGTGATGCTGATGGCGAATCAATTCTGTAAACTCTGAAAAAGATTCCTGGTAACCGGCAAAGGCCTTGTCAGCCACGGCATAAGCATCTGCTACAAGGGGCAAATCATCATTTACCGTCTGTTCATTCAATCTATTTTTCAATAGAGCGACTTCCTGCTTTTTCTGATCCAGCCGTTCTTCAATTTCATCCTTATACTGAATCTCACGCTCTCGTGCAGTTTCTCTCTCAGATCGCTGCTCAAAGGCATACTTCATCTCACTGTCAGAAGGATGCGCCGCCATCTCCGCTTCGAGCGTCTGAACGGCCCCAGCCAGCGTTGCACGCGCCTGTTTGATGGCTGCGATCTGTTCTTCATTTTCTGATAATGCTTGATTCAGGCGCTCAATCTCCCGTTGGCGGAAGGCGTCGCGGCTGGCCTTACCAATATAGGCGGCCTGATAACTTTCTGAGGCACGGCCAACAAGCGCAGGCAAACGATAATGCCCCTGCTCATCGACGATCAGCGAATCCTCACCGTCGAGTTGGATCGAATCAATCACTGACTGGACAAGGGATACCGGAATTTGGCTATCAGCCGGGCAATCTGGAATCAGATAGTCGCTCAGCGTCTGAGCAAAAAGCAGCGGCTTCGGCTTGAGCTGTCGGTCCGCAGAAACTTTCAGCTCCTCCGTCGAAACGAGCGCATCCAGATAGCCGGCCTCAAGGAGCGCAGCCTCCAGATGATCACGAATCGGCTGCGGCGTATCGCCGGCAAAGTCGATCAATTCGTATAAAGGCCGGGCGTCAATCCTCCGTTCAGCCAGCTGCGCGCGAAACGCACGGGTCTCGTCTGAGCGCTCCGGCTCCGGATCCTTTTTATTCAGCCATTCTGCTTTCTCTTGTACCAGATCTTTTTTTCGCTGCTCTTCTGCTTTCAATTGCTGCTCCCAGGCGGCATCCTCGATAAGGTAAGCCTTCTCCGCCGTCTGCATCGCCGCTTTAATTGGCTGCAAGGCATCGTCAAACAGCGTCATCTCATCATAGAGAGCGTCGATCCCCTGTAATAATTGGGCCCATTGCTGCTCATCGATTGAAAAGTGGACGGACTCCCGCCATTTCTGCAGCGCTATCTCCAGTTTGTCTTTTTCCGCCAGGAAGGTCTCGTTCCATTGACGAACGTCCCTGTCCACATCCGCCACCTTCTGAATCTGCTGGCCAAGGCGGGAATCCTCGTGCCGCAATTCTTCTTTTCTCTGCTCATAACTCGCCAGGAGCTTTTGAATCTCGCGCAAATGAATCCGATAGTCTTTTATTTTATTTTTCCAGAAATGAAAATTATCCTCGTCTTCTTTTATTCGCTGGAAATCTTCCGCAAGAACGCGATGCTCGGAAAAATGTGCCGATTCGGCCAAATCACTAAGTTCCAGTTGACTCGTCTGGATCTCGCGTTTCAGCCGATCCCGAACCAGTTCCTGCTCCTCGATTTTTTGTTTCAGTGCATCCATCTGATTCTGCTTACGACGAAGTTTGTCGTCCTGCTTAGCCAATTTCGCCTTTGTCCCTTGAATGGTATTAGCCAATGTTTGCTGCTGCCCGACAAGTTGAAAAACTTCATGGTGGCTAAGCTCTTCTCTCTCCTTGGCTAAAACGGTCATCTCAATTTCGAGCCGATCATAATCTTGCTGACAGTTCGCTAATTTTTTTACCAAAGAATCGTGAGCTTTAACCGTATTTTTCATTAATTCCTGATCTCTATCCAGCGTCTGAGTGGTTTCATGCAAGTGAAAACTTAGTTCACGGAGACAATAATCCCTGTATTTCTGGTAGCGATCCGTCACTTCGCTCATCAGCCGGTATTCCGTTTTTGCCTGTTCCAGCTGCTGGCGGGCCTGATCAATCTGTTCCAACGTATCGGCAACGGAATGGAGATCGTCCGCCTTCAACGCTGGCAATGATTGCTGCAAAATATCATAAATTACCGTCGGCTTGAAGTCCTTCGATAATTTTGGCCGTCGCAGCTGAATCAAAAGTTTGATCAAATCATCATACAGATCGACATTGTCGAAGCCAAAAATCAATTCATTGACCCGCCTCATATATTCCGTCTGACTGCTGGTCACCTGACCGCCAATCCGATTCGCCAGCTCCTGGCGGGTCAGCGGCACAATCTCGCGGGTCGACACTTTTCGATAGAGATCAAAATCAATCCCCATTCGTCGATTGTCCGTCATGACAAAATACCACGTATTCATCGACTTATGACGACGAGCCTGCATCCCCATTCCCGTCGTCAAATATTGCTCCAGTCCCTTGCGCTTATACTCGAGAAAAAGATAGCCCGTCCGCTCTGTGCGTCCAGTCACTTCTTCCTCACCTAGCAAATAGTCTTCCATTTTACGTGCCGAGGAACCGAATGGATCGAGCCGATCCGGCGATTTCTTTCCATCGAGCAGCACCGTAATCAAGCTCGACATCGTCACCGATTTACCGGATCCATTCGCCCCGCGCAGTAGCATTTTTCCATCGGCAAAATCAAAATAAGCGACATCATAGTACCAAAAATTAATGACACCCGCGCGATTGAGCACCCATTTTTCCTCATTCATCTTTTTTCGCCTCCTTTTTCAAAAAATCATCACTATACCGACCAGAAAAACGGACCAAGGCCGGCAGTAAGACCACCTGATCGCCGCTATGCTCCGCCAGTTGCCAAGATATCGCTTCATCCAGTAGTTTGACCGCAAGCTTCCCCGAACCCATCTCGCGATATTCCTTCGACCAGCCGCAACTGAATGCCTGCTGCAAATTTTGAATCAGCGAAAGCCATTCCTGAGCGGAGAGCACCGCCCGTCCATAAGCATCACGCGCCGGCCGCTGCTTGCGAACCTGTCCGGCCAGCTGCAGAAGGATGTCATCGCGCGCTTGCTGGGAAGGAAACAACGTATACTTCTTCTTCCGTTCCTCAAGCGTTAACATGGCTTCATCGCGAGTCAGTTCAAAGTTGAACGAGGTATAGCGTTCGAAGAAGTCCTCGATCGAACGACGCTGAACTCGGATATAATTAAACAGCTGCTCATTGTTTTCTGGCGTCCGTTCAACATTCGGCTCAAACATCAAGCGGCGATAGACTTCCCAGCGCCTGCCATGAGTTCCGATCGATTCCAATTCGTCCTCCGTCAAGGCATGCCAGTCCTGATACTGGTAGATGTCCTGAGGATATGACCGCATGAAGTATCTCGCATAGAGCGTCACCCGGTAAAGCGCCTCAAAACCTTCATTCTGAGCAAATTTGCTGATGTCGCCCTCGATTTTATCCATCAGGCGAAGCGAAAGCAGCATGTTCACCACTCTCACAAGCGATAAACGATGGCGATAATTGGTCCAGTCAAGTGCTTCTGGATCCGGATAACTTTCCTTGATATCCTCGACCAGATGGCTCAGCAAAAAATAATCGTTTTGTTCTTTCGTTTCCATAAAAGCAAGCGCGCAAGCAAACAAGGTATAGTCCATCTTATCCTGAAAGCCCTCAAGCCCCATCCAGCTCTTAGGCTCTGTCGGAATTTTTTCCAATTTAATAAATTGTGTATGACTATGCAGGCGCAATCCGAATTTTTCATCAATAAGCCGCTTTAAATCTCGCTCATTCCGCCGCAGCTGATGATAGAGTTCTGGATTCTCATCGCGCAGAATCCAATAGTTTTCAAAAAGTGCGGTCAGCCCTTCTTGCAGCAGCTCGTCGTTTGTCGCTGGCATAAGAAAATTCCTCCCGTTTTAATGGAAAATATAGATGGTATCCGGCATCTCCAAAGTCCCATCTTCAGATTGGAACACGGCGCGTTTATTCAAATCGACTTTCACCAAAACACGCTGACCAAATTCCGTTTGTACCCTTTTTCCCTCTTGCATTTGCGATTTGGCAATCCAGCGAAGGAGGATTTTCCGCACATCCCGATGAATGAAAGAGTGACGCGAGAGAACAATCTCACCGTCCTCTATGTATGTCTCCAGCAAATCCTTTAGTTTATTTCTCTCTTGCAGATAGGCCTCGCGCGCTTCACGTTTTGCCTGCTGGTGCCATTCGAAAGCAGACGGACGTGTTTTTTCACGATAACCCTGCACGCGTGCGGCTGTCACCGTTTCGCTCGGCTTTTCCTCCCAAAGATCGGCATAAACATCACTCGTTTCACTGGGTTCCGCGGAATAATGGCGCGTATGAAAAACACCGAACACCGTCGCCGAAAGTTTGTGAGCTTCCTCAAGCGATTCGCAGGCATCGAACCATTGGGCAATTTGCAGATAATCCTTCTTCCGACTGCGGCGCTGCTGCAACCGTTCACCAAAGCGCTGGATAAACCGTGTGATCCGGCGAATCGCCTCGTTGGTCTGCTGCTGGAGCGAGACATATTCACTTTCTCCAGATTCATTGTTAATAAACCAAGACTTGATATTTTTCCACGTCTCATAAAAGTCTTCAGAAAGTGCCCGCTCATCGACCTCTTGGCCCCCAAGTCGCGGAATGGCTTGCTCGTGTGCCACGATCGCCTGGCAGGTTTCCGCCAAAACTGCCTTCTCTGTCCCCTTTAGCGCGCTTTGAATCTTCAAAGCGGTCCGCTGCAGGGCAATAATAAAGTCGCGCAGATAGTGGATGAATTGATCCTTATATACGAGAAAAGCCTTCGTTTGCATCGAAGCCTCCAAACGTTCACTGTTCAGATAAGCGATGTAATCGGAGGTATTGGTCTTAATCTGTTTAAAATGGTGCAGCACATCCTGCCAACGGTCATAAGCGTCTTCGGAAGAGCGGTTTTCAGCATGTAGGCGCTTTCCAGATAAATCCAGAAGTGCCTTCAGCAGACGTTCAAACGCCGACCTCTCCAGCTGACCGACAAAAGCATCGCCCTTTTTCTCAAGCTCAACGAGCATCCGTTCAAACTCGACCGTATAAGGCGTAATCTGGTAACGAAATCGTTTGCGCTTATACTCTTCAATCGACTTCGGCTCCTTCATCTCCTGCCGCGGAATAATATTATTCCAGCCCACAAGCGTCTGCAAATCCTGATCGAGCATCGCATCGGTATACTCTTCCATCCCTTTGACCGCGCGAACAAATTGAAAAATTTCGGCCGGATAAAGCAAATCCTTCATCCGCTCATGCTCAATATAAAAAAAGCGCAGAATAATTCGATAGCGCGTGGCATTCTGATCCGCTGTGAGATAAGCCGCTTCTTTTATTTTCGAAAATTGGCTGATATCCATTAGAAACTCCTTTGGACAAATCTATAAATATCTCTATTTCTATTTTACCATAATGAGACAAAACAAAAATCATAAGTTTGACTAATAAAAAATTAGACAACCTATGATCTGGAATAACAACCAATATCAAAATTTAATAGTTTAGCTTTACCCCCCCACTCTTACCTTTTCCTTATCTTTCCTCACTGCTCGTTCGGCGATCAGTTCGGTGAGCAGGTAGGAGAGAGTGGATTCGGCACCTTGGTTTCGGTTGACGCCGGATTCGCGCAAACCGTCGCAGCAGGAGCCGTCTTCCGGATCGGCGACCGGCACGTGCAAGTCATTGTCGCCGCTGAACCAGTCGCGGCATTTGCCAATGACAGCAGCGTAACGCCGGTCGATCGACGCGGCGGATTCGGCAGCCATGGCCAAGGCAAGAATCTCGACCGGTTGCTGATCCCATTGGCTTTGCTGCTGCGGGTCGCACCAAGATTCATTGCCGATCGGGCGCAAATTGCCCGCTGGCGCAGTCATTTTACCAATGAGAAAATCCAGGGCCTCCTGCCCGATCTGCAGCGCCTCCGCATGGCCGGTTATCTGGTAACTCTGCAGCAAGGCCCAAGGCAGGAGCCCATTGCTATAGGACATTTGCGGCTGGAACCAGTGCCAGTTTGGGGTTGCATTCTGTTTGTAAGCGAGAATTAATTTTTGCTCAAACCTGCGAATCACATCGGATAGTTTCCCGCTCAGCGGTGCAATAAGATCCTTGGCTGGTGACGTGGCCATTCGGCAGGATGCAGCCAGCGCCGAGGCGATACCCCGCAAGTGTTTTAATGTATCGACCTTCTGAAAGGCCTCCGCAAACAGAGCGGCAGCGACAAATTTTCGATCAGCATCCACGAGACTGTCACAAGCGGCGGCGCAGCCCCAAAGCGTACGGCCCAAGCAATCATCAGAAGGCGTTTCCGTCTCCAGCTGACGGTCGTAAGCATAATTATTATGCAGCGTCCCATCCTCCTGAAGTGCCCAGTTGGTAAAAGCCAAATAAATATCGGTCAGCCGTGAAAGCTGCTTCGCCTGCTGCAGAGAATAATCATCACCCTCCGCCAGTAAAAAGCGAATCCATTCGGTGCTCGCCCACAGCGCACGAACATTGTCATCCGTGGTATAGCCTTCGCCGCGCCGCGGAATACAACCGAACGCGTGCTCCAAAAGGCCCGTGTCATCGGTCATCCGCTCCAGATGGCTGAAATTAACCACGGACAATAGAATCCGCCTCCTGAACTAACGATTCAGTTTCTGTGGGACGCGGCGTTCTGGCCACATCGCTGAACAGTTGCTGATATTCACGGCCGACTTGTGGCCAACTCATTTTATGGCCAATCTGGGCAATTTTCGTTTGATAACTCTTCCAGAGACTGTGATTCTTGAGCAAAGCTGAAATTTTATCGCTCCAGCTTTTTAAATCGCCATAATCAACAAACAGTTCCTCAAACCCTTTCAGCAGATCTTGCGCATAGCGGTAGGGTGTGGTTAAAACCGGACGCCCCAGCCCCACAGCGTAAGCCAGCGTACCACTCGTAATTTGATCGAGTCCCGGATAGGGCGTGATGTAGAGGTCGCAGGCAGTGATGTAGCGAATCAGGTCATGATCCGACATGAATTCGTCAATCATCAGCACATGATCTTGCATGCCGAGCTTGTCAACAAGCGCTTTCAAAGAATTCCTGTACGACTCCCCCTCAATTTTACGGACATTCGGATGCGTTTGACCGGCAATAACATAAAGCACATTTGGTACCTTTTTCACAACTTCAGGCAAAGCTTCAATTACTTTTTCGATACCCTTATTGCGACTAATAAAGCCAAAGGTCATGAGCACGGCCTTGTTCTGCCAGCCGACGGAAATGCGAAATTTTTCGCGGCCCTTCATATCGGGAATCGGTGTGCCATGCGGAATAAAACTAATTTTGCTTTTTGGAATCATGAAACTGTTGGTCAGATACTGGATTGCTTTATGGTTCATGACAACGAGATGATCACTGCGTTCAGCCAGCTCGCGTTGAACCGGCGCGTAGGGTTCTTTGGGGTCCTTGAAGACGGTATGAAAGGTCGTAATCAGCGGTTTTTTTAGATGACGGGCAAAGTCGAGTATATAATTACCGGCCTTGCCGCCGAAGATTCCGAATTCATGCTGCAGCGACACCACGGCGACATCACTTTGGTTCAATTCCTCTGCTGCACGAATATAGTCTTCACGATTTTCTTTTCGAATGGACCAATGGAAGAAATTGTCATCTGTATATTGAATCGATGGATCCTTGATCACGACGACTGTATCATTGAGGGAATCACGTTTTGCTTTCTGGACATTTTGTCTGAGATGATAAGTATACGTTGCAATACCACATTTTTGCGGGAGAAATGTACTAACATAAGCTACCTGATTACTCATATAAAAATCGCTCTCCTTCAGAACTTTGGCTTATCTTTGCCTTTCAGATGAAGAATCAGGAATGAAATTAGCACTCACTAACGACAGCTGCTAACACAAGTGTAGTCTTTTTTTTCAAAAAATTCAAGTCCTTACCTTGACAGGCGATCTCCACGACCATTCCTGATCCTCCGCAAACATCCATTAAAAACTATTTCCCCGTCAACAGTTCTCCATAAGTTATATTCAACCATTTTTGGAATATTCCCATTAGATATCGAAACAAAACCCGCTGGCCATGATTTCTGCGAATTCTAACGATCACAAAAGCTCTTCGGAACGTTGCAAGCATTGTCCCTCAGAGCTCTTTTCAAGTATTCTTCTTTTTTAATCAATCCGCTGCTTTACGCATCAGATAATGCGGTTCAACCGGTTGATCGACAGTCATCGTCACGGTCATCATGGGGTTAGGGGCGCGCTCGATCGGCTGACCCTCCTCATCCCACAGATCGCGGACAACCTGCTTAAAATGAACGAAACCTGGTCCATAAAATTCAATGGCTTCACCGACTCCAAAATTATTACGCTGCTCCAAGGTCGCAATCCTTGTCTCCTGATCATAGCTGAGGACTTGCGCAGCAAAAGTATATTTGGGAATCTTTCGTGCTTTGCCGAACAACTGCTCTCGTTCAGTCGGGACCTGATAATAGAACCCCGTCGATAAATCACGCTGCGCGACTTTCCAGATTTCTTCTTCCCAGGCGGGGTCGAAAGAATAGTGTTCTGGATCGGCACAATAGGTGTCGACGGCTTTGCTGTAAACATTGGACACCGTCGATACATAGTGAATCGATTTCATTCGACCTTCAATTTTCAGGCTGTTCACACCGGCTTCAATCATCTCTGGAATATGATGCAGCATCGACAAATCGACGGCACTCATCGAAAAGGGTTCCTTACCTTCAGGAATCAAACTATGGGGCTGCCCCTGATCGAAATCGAATAAATCATATTTCCAGCGGCAGGATTGCGCGCAACCGCCGCGGTTCGCGTCACGGTTCACCATGTGATTGGATAAGGTGCAGCGTCCGGAATAGGCGATACACATCGCTCCGTGAACGAAGGCTTCGATTTCAATATCCGTATGGCGGCGCATTTCGCGGATTTCTTCGAGTCCAACTTCCCGAGCGAGGACGACGCGCTGAAGGCCGATACTTTTCCAGAATTCCAGAGTTTTATAATTGGTTGCCGATGCCTGTGTCGACAGATGAATGGGCAAACCGGGCGCCGCATCGAAACAAATCATGATCATTGCCGGATCGGACACAATCACTGCATCGATTCCGATTTGCTGCAACGTCTGGAAAAAAAGATCAGCACCATCGGCATCGCCTTCATGCGTCACCATATTGGCAGCAACGTAGACCTTGGCCCCGCGTGCATGTGCAAATGCTGCGCCCTCTCGCATTTCGTCATATGAAAAATTACCAGCCCTGGAACGCAGGCCAAAAGCCTGTCCACCGATATACACGGCATCCGCGCCATAGCGAATCGCCATTTTTAACTTTTCAAGATTTCCGGCAGGCGCCAGAACCTCCGGCCGCTTTATTGCTGTCTTCATCTATTTTCCCTCACAATAATAAACTTTTTTCAACATCGCTCAATGTACCTCCAACGGATCTTTCAAATAAAAACCGGTTCCGAGAGGCCGCTGTTTCGGCTGAAGCTCTCGAAGGCGATTGCAGAAACTGGCGGCGACGAATTTTCCAGCTTCAAGTTGTCGCCTAGCCTCGGCAAAAAGCGCGGCTATTTTCACAAAGCGCTCACCATGGAGCAGGATACCGTCCAGTTTCCAAGTCCAAAGTCCCGCGTCATATATTTTCTGGAGTTCACCGATCAATGAAAGGTCAGTTGTCGAAAAAATATGTGTGCCAGCCGAATCTTCGAAGATCGGGTATTGACTGCCCTGATTCTTCGGATCCCGTAAAAAGAGATGCCGTTCCTTATCTGAATGTTCATCGAGTCCTGTGTACCGGTAATAATTGCTCAGCAACGGGCGGGCCGACTGGTGAATGCACGTCGGTCCGTAAACCAGAATTTCCAGCGGTTTGTCAAGATTATCCTGCATTTTTTCCAATTCTGTCAGGGTCAGTTCACGCGCAGCAACCGCTCCGACTGCGCCTCTTTTTATCCAGAATTGGATCTGCCGCGCTGAAGTCACGAGCGTTTCCGCATCAAAAATATAGGGCAGCGGAAGCTGGAGCTCCTCCAGTACAAAAACAGCACCCGGATCACCGACCGTTATCGCATCGACACCAATTTCCGTCAAAAGTGACAAATAAGCCGGCAGTTTTTCAATCTGCTCATTATGCATCAGCGCATTACAAGCGACCGTCACCTTTTTGCCGCGCCGATGCGCAAGGCCTACTATCTGTTCAATTTCTTCAGCGCCGATCTCCCGTGGCATTCGCAGTCCGAATGGGCAACCACCGACATGCACAGTATCCACTCCCGCATCCAGCAGCGCTTCAGCCTGCGCGCTCGATTCGGCAGTTGCAATCAGATTAATCACTTAAAAACCTCCGTTTATTTTACAACTTCAATTATTATAACACGATCACATGTGGATGCGCCGAATCACCTTTTTGTGTGAAACAGACAGCCACATTACACCGTTTATGGAACAACCTGAAAACGATATTCATCAAAATAGACGAAACTTTGGATTTTTGTCTTATTTTTGCGGATTCGGTCCCTGTTCACAGTTAGGCGGAACTTTTCCTGCTTTAGGCGGAATTTCGCTTTTTTTAATTCACCTTTTTCTAAATTGGTTGTCCTGTTCTGGAATTCGCTGCTGAGGCCGTGGACTGAAGTCGTATTTGATGACCGTGGACAAAGCCTTTCCCTTCGGGGTTTACTAAGCTTTGTGCTATCCTTGTACTAGGGCGAAATGTTTTTCGCGGATTTTCGTTTAATTTTTACAGAGGAGTGACGATCAATGATTGGATTTATTGGCTTAGGAATCATGGGCAGCCGAATGGCCGGCCGCCTCCAGGGCGCGGGTAAAGAACTCGTCGTCTATAACCGAACACAAGCCAAGGCTGATTCACTTGTCGAAAAAGGGGCAAAACGTGCCGATACACCGAAGCAGGTTGGCGAACAGGCAGATATTGTGTTTACGATGCTTGCCAATCCTCAGGCAGTAGATGCGGTGGCCTATGGAGAAAACGGTCTGCTGAACGGATTGTCCTCTGGCAGTCTGTGGATTGATAGCAGCACAATCAGCCCGACGCAGTCCCGCAAATTGGCCGAAGCGGCTGAGGCTAAATCGATTCATTTTCTGGATGCACCTGTTGCTGGCTCGACTGTACCCGCTGAAAAAGGTGAGCTGATTTTCTTTGTCGGCGGCGCTGAAGAGGATCTTGAAAAAGCGCGGCCGCTGCTCAATATTATGGGCAAAGACGTGCAGCATAAGGGTGGTCACGGCATGGGGACAGCCATGAAACTGGTCAATAACCTGATGCTCGGTCAGGCGATTGCTGCCTTTTCCGAGGCTGTCGCTTTCGGTGAGAGCCTCGGCCTTGAGAAAAAAGAATTGGTACAGACCATTGCCAATGGGCCAAATGCGGGAGCGATTGTCGGCCTGAAAAAGGCTAAGATCCTCGATCAGGATTTTGATGCCGCTCAATTCAAGGTCAACAGCATCTATAAAGATTTTGAATTGGCCGCTGAAGAAGCCTATGCCCACGACTTCTCCCTGCCTGTCAGCAATACCGTGAAGGCGCTGTATGGCCTGACGAAAACGCACGGCATGGGTGAATACGACTTCACCGCTATCTATGCTTTGTTAAAGGGTAAAAAATAATTGCAAAAAGCGCACAAATTAAAGAGCGGGAGAAGAAAGCCAGAAAGGTTTTCTTCCCCCGCTCTTTTTTAAAGTCGAGGCGAACAGAAATGGTCCGGAAAGGAAGGCCTATTCCTTCCTCTTCGGACCATTTTACTTATTTCACCGTTCTGAGTTTGCGTCTTCTCCATTTCTTTGCCGGAGCATGTCCTTTTTGAGCGCTGCTTGCCCGCCTTGGAATCAGGGCGAGCGCCCGTTTTATTTTTTCAGAGAGATTCATCATCGGTGCCGGATCAAGGAGGACACGAACCCGGTGCTTTTTTGCCAGATCACTGGCGTGAATAATCACACCTAATGGCGTATCTTGCGAGAGCAGGATCATCCGGCTTCGCGCAATGACTTTTTCTGCGTCATCAATATTCTCGGCAGTAACGACTCCATCTCTGCCGGCAATCATCGTGACCCGCGCCCCTGATTGTCGGTCGGCATCTCTTCTGACCACCCAGCTTCTATGGGCTTGATCAATTTTTGAACGCGGAATAGCATCTTTCCTTACCGGATTGCCGATAAGTGTAATGAGCGGCCTTTTCTTCATCACAGCAGCCTTTCAGACCGGATTCGAAACAATCAAATCCAGTTCGCCGTTCAGCGACAAAGTATCAACGGCAGCCGGTATCACCAGATGATCGCCTTTTTTCAGGGCATATTCATTTCCTTCAATCCGCAAATTCCCCATCCCGCCCAGCACGCTCATCAGGAGGAAAGGCCAATTTTTCTGAATCGGAGACGATACACCGCGAATTTCCCAATGCGAGACCGTGAACAAATCTTCACGCAAGAGTTCCGTGAATTTGGCTTCAGCCTCTTGACGCACATGATAGGTCAATTGCGGATCGACATGGGGACAATTGGCCACATCGATCGATTGCTGAATATGCAGTTCACGCGGCTTACCGTCAGTTCCCGGCCGGTCATAATCATAGACCCGGTAGGTTGTATCCGAGCTTTGCTGCGTCTCCAGAATCAGGCAGCCGCTGCAAATCGCGTGTATCGTGCCGCTTGGAACATAGAAGAAGTCGCCTGGTTTGACTTTCACCCGCCGGAGCAGACTGCCCCACTTCTTCTCTTCCACATCTTTGCGGAATTCTTCACGCGTCTTCGCGGTATGTCCGTAGACGATTTCCGAACCCTCATCGCAGTCAATAATATACCAGCATTCGGTCTTGCCGAAAGGGACATGCTCATGCTGCTGCGCATAGCTGTCGTCCGGATGCACTTGCACAGAGAGATCCTCACGGGCATCGAGAATTTTTGTCAGCAAGGGAAAATCCGCACCCTTATAGTTGTCAAAAAGATCACGATGCGCATTCCAGGCATCCGCCAACGTCTGACCGGCGAGTTGACCATTTTTTATAATCGCCGGCCCGTTTGGATGCGCCGAAATGCCCCAGCACTCGCCAGTCGATTCACTCGGAATTTGATAGCCAAACAAATCGCGCAGACGCGTGCCGCCCCAAATCTTCTCATGGAGTGCCGGCTGCAAAAAAAGCGGTGTTTTATTCATGACTCTCACTTCTCCTATACCTTAGCTATTTATCCTGCGTCTATTATACCATTCTTTTCCTTTCGAACAGTGAACGTTTTCATTTCCAAAATTTCTTCCTTCTATTATAAGAAGAACCGAGCAAAAAACGCCCGGTTCTTTGACTTACAGCTACGCTTCGGTGACTCGCTTGCCGCGGGCAGCCTGAGAGCCTCCTCGATCAGGCATGAATCTGCGGGGTCTCTCTTAGCCTGCTCTTCCCGCAGGCGTCTTGTTTCTTCGCTTCCCTGCTCTATTTTCTATACTCCTTTTACACTTCAAATGATCATGATTGCGCGCGTTCTTCAAAAAAAGGATGATGCGTACTGACCATCGCCTGCGGAGAAGCCTGCGGATGAAGTGCCTTTTTGATACTGTTGACTGCAATCGCTCCTTCTACAAAACCACTGGCGATTAGATATAGCTTTTCCGGGTAGGAAGCGGCGTTGCCGACGGCGTAAATGCCGGGAATGGTCGATTCCATCTTCGGACTGACGACAATTCCCTGCTTAAGCGTCATCCCCCAGTGTTCAAGAGACCCGAGTCCGAATTTGAAACCATGACTGACCATTAAAACATCTGCTTCAACCGTCTGAAAGCGGCCGGACTGTTTGTTGCGCACGCTTACTGATCGAAGATATCCGTTTTCCCCCGATAGAGCCGTAATTTCACTGCTCAGCCGGACGTCGACGTGATGCTCTTTCAATCTGGCGATCTGATGTTCCATGACGTTTTTAAATTGTTCCCGGCGATAGATTAACGTCACCTTACGGCAAAGTGATGCGCATTCAATCGCCCAATCGAGCGCCGCATTCCCGCCACCGGAGATAACCAATCGTTTCCCCACCACTGATTTGAGGCTATGAATGGCATAAAATAAACTTTTTCCTTCGTAAAGTGCCGCCTCCGCAATGGACAAACGATTGAAATCAAAGGTTCCGTTGCCCACTGCCAGAATAATTTTCCGCGTCTCATGCCGCTGGCCACTGGTACTGGTCAGCCGAAAATGCCCATTCGGCAGTTGTTCCATCGTCGCAATCGTTTGTCCGCGGATAATCTGCGGGTGAAAGGTGTCCGCCTGCCGCTTCAAATCCGCGATCAAATGACCCCCACTGATTTGCGGAATCCCGCCGACATCATAGATCGTTTTTTCTGGATAAAAGTAGGTCACTACGCCGCCCAGATCGGCACGTGCCTCAATTAATTTCGTTTTCAGCGCGCGCATGCCGCTGTAGAACGCCATATAAAGGCCAGTGGGTCCTCCACCGATGATCGTGACATCATAGAGATCCAACAGAATCGCCCTCCTTTTTCGAGGCGGAAACGTGAACAGTCTCATAGGGCATGCAAAGCGGGACGCCGCTGCGCTTGTCCAGAAAAATATCTGCTTTCACGGCAAAAACATTTTCAAGCATCTGCTCATTAATCACCTGCTCTGGCGAACCTTGGCTAACGACCTGGCCGGATTTAATCGCAATCAGATGGTCCGCATAACGCGCCGCCTGATTCAGATCGTGGATAATCATCACAATCGTCCGCCCTTCCTCGCGGTTAAGCCTTTGAATTAAATTTAAAATATCCAGTTGGTAGGTCATATCCAGATAAGTCGTCGGCTCATCAAGAAAAAGCCATTCGGTTTCCTGTGCAAGCGCCATCGCGATCCAGGCTCGCTGACGCTGACCGCCGGATAAGGAATCAACGGATCGCTCGGCAAAGCCCCTAAGCCCGGTCACATCGATCGCTGAAGCAATTGCCTGTTTATCATCATCGGACAAGCCATGCAGTCCGCGTTGACGCGGGTATCTTCCATAAGAAACCAGTTCCTGAACGCTGAGACCAGCAGGATTTTGCGGATTCTGGGGCAATATCGTCAGATGACGAGCGATTTCACGCGTTGATTGTTTGTGAATGCTCCTTCCATCCAGAAGGACGAGCCCCGCTGACGGGCGCATCAATCGCGACAAAGTTCTGAGAATAGTTGATTTTCCGGAACCATTTGCGCCGATAAGTGCAGTTACCTTCCCCTGAGGAATGGTCAGATTGAGCCCTTCTACCACATTTTTATTTCCATAGGTGATCGTCACCTGCTCCGCCCGCAGCCTTTCCATCCACTCGCCCTCTCGCTTTTATCATTTTGTTAAGCTTTTGACAACCGAATCCATTATTTGCTGATTGGCAATCGGACCGGAATAGAGCCAACTGCTATCCGCATTGAATGAATAAACGTGATGCTTTTTCACAGCAGGAATTGATTTCCAAGTCTCTTCTTTAAGCATTGAGGCCCCATTGCTTTTGTCACTATTAATTAGGAAAATATCATCGGCATCCAGTTTTGCCAAACTTTCAAGAGAAATCGGCGACCAATTAGCTGTCGCCTGCTTGGAAATCTTTTGAACGACATTCGGTGCTTTTAATTTCAGATCACGGTAAAGAACGGAACCGCTCGATACCTTTTCACCGACCACGAAGAATTTGCCGCCAACCAGCCAAATCGCAGCAACCTTAGGTGTGCCCGCTGATTTTTTGATTGCCGTTCTTGCGGACTGTGCTTTTTTATCATAGTTTGCTAGAATTTTTTCTGCCTTGGCCTTTTCACCAAACACGCGACCAATTTTAAGAAACTTTGTGCGCCAGTCACTGTTCACCTTATTATCGATCACATAGGTAGGTGCTATCCGGCTATATTGAGTGTATTTGTTGCCGGTCACCGATGCTGCTGAATCAATGAGCATCAGATCCGGTTTGAATGCGGCGACCGATTCGTAGGGAAGATCATACGGAATCGTCGGCACTTTTTTCAAATCACTCTGCAAATAATCTTGGACACCTTTACCGTTATTAATCGACCACTGCGCCACCGGTTTGATTCCCAAAGCAATCAGATCGTCCTCCATGTAGGAAGCAATCACACGTTTCGGATGCGCCGGTATCTTAACCTTATGCCCCATGGCATCTTTGAGCACCCTCGTTTGCAACTCTGGCTTGCCTTTTGGGGCTGCCTGATTAGCAGAACTGCAGCCAATGAGTAGACCCGTAAGCAGCAATAAACTGATACAAAGCATGACGTTCTTCTTTATGTGATTCATTCTTTATTCCCCCAAACTCATTTTGTTGCGTTAACCTCTTCGTCAACATTTTTAATGATAACGATTTTCATTCTCAATTTCAATACTTACTTTTTGTCCGATCTTCGATCACCGATCATCTGTCCACCTGACGATCTTCCGTTGTAATTGAGATGGATTATCATTTATAATATAGACCAAGTACTTATTTATCGACTATTCTTGAGGAGTTCTGACCATGTCTGAAAAAAATTATCCGGTTTATCTGACCTCCGTAAAGAGATCCCGCGCTTTGTTTCTTTTAGTCATTGGACTCTTCGCGTTACTTTTTTTTATAACTTTTTCGCTGACTATCGGAGCGGTTCCGCTCCATTTGCAGACGGTCTGGCAAAGTATTTTCCATGAGACAAATGCTGCCTCCGATCAAATTGTCCGCAATATTCGCCTGCCGCGGGCGATTGCTGCCGCTTTAATCGGCGCGTTTCTGGCCATCTCGGGAGCCTTGATGCAAGGCATGACGCGCAATCCGCTTGCCTCTCCCTCGATTATGGGAGTAACAGCAGGTGCTTCTTTTGTCATGGCGCTGATTCTGGTTGTTCTTCCGCAGGCCTCTGAAGCCTTCCTGATGTTTGGCTCATTTGCCGGTGCCGGAATCGGTGTCTGCCTGGTATTGGGTGTCGCTTTCCTGTCTAAAAACGGACTTTCACCCGTGAAGCTTGTCCTCGCAGGAACGGCAATCTCTGCTCTCCTTAACTCTTTTTCGGCGGCAATTGCCTTACATTTTAATATCGCCAAGGATCTGAGCTTCTGGTACGCTGGCGGTCTTTCCGGTGTTCAATGGGTCCATATTCGTCTGCTGCTCCCGGTCGCTGCGGCAGGTTTCGTTCTCGCGCTGCTGCTTTCGCGCTCGATTACTGCGCTCAGTCTCGGCGAAGAAGTTGCTAAAGGCCTTGGAGCGAGAACCGGCATCATAAAACTTGGCGGAGTATTGACCGTCCTGCTTTTAACCGGTGCCGCGGTCTCGGTTGCAGGAACTATTGGCTTTATCGGATTGATTATTCCCCATCTGACGCGATTCCTAATCGGCAACGATTACCGCTGGGTTATCCCCTGCTCAGCAGTCCTGGGCGCCAATCTGCTCGTTATCTCTGATCTTGCCGCGCGGATGATTAATCCGCCTTTTGAGACCCCTGTCGGCGTGATCACGGCGCTCATTGGTGTCCCATTCTTCCTCCACCTTGCTCGCCAGGAAGGAGGCGGCCGGCTTTGAAAAAAACAAAAGTCTCCGTCCGCCGGCTCTGGATCGTCACCTTGCTGCTGCTCATCGGCCTCGCGATCGTCTTCCTGCTCAGCCTGAATCTGGGATTCACGCACATGTCGACTTGGAAAGTCATTCAGACGCTATTCGGCAGCGGGAATACTGAGGACAGCCTCGTTCTCTTCCATTTCCGGTTGCCGCGGATGGTGATCGCGATGCTTTGCGGCGCTGGCATTGCCGTCGCCGGTGCCATTTTACAAAGTATTACAAGAAACGATTTATCCGATCCGGGCATTCTTGGTATCAATTCCGGCGCCGGATTGGCCGTTGTCCTCTATCTCTATTTCTTCCAGGGCAGCACAACAGGGCTCGCCGCGTCCTCGGTTTTTCTTCTGCCAATTGCCGCGTTTGCCGGTGCACTGAGCGCCGCCTGCCTGATCTATTTTGTCTCATGGAATCAGGGAACGTCACCGCTGCGTCTGATTCTCTCCGGCATCGGCCTGAATTCTGCCTTTTTAGCGATCATTATTGTTTTCCAAATGCGGATGGATCCAAGTGATTTCACACAGGCAACGATCTGGCTTTCAGGCAGTATCTGGGGTTCGGATTGGAGTGATGTGCTCGCCGTTCTTCCCTGGACCGTGCTGCTGATCCCTCTTGCCATCAGCCAATCCCGCAAACTGAATATCCTGGCACTGGGGGATTCCGTCGCTACAGGGCTGGGCATCCGCACGGAACGCGAACGAATTATTTTTCTTCTGCTTTCCGTGGCGCTTGCAGGCTCCTCGGTCTCAGTCGGCGGTGGGATTTCATTTCTGGGTCTGATTGCTCCGCATATTACCCGAAGACTGGTTGGGGCAGGGCATCAAAGCGTTCTGCCAATTTCCGCGCTGCTTGGGGCCTTGATCCTGCTCGCTGCCGATACATTGGGACGCAGCATCTGGGCCCCCTCTGAAATACCCGTCGGGCTTGTTGTTTCAGCCATTGGCGCACCTTATTTTATTTATCTGCTAATCAAGGAATGAGACGCTAGTCTTGCGGCGGCAAAAAGCCCATCCGTTTAGGGGGAACGGACGGGCTTTTTGTGGGTTCGGTGGAACTTTTCCGCATTCTAAGAGAAATTTGTCCCTAATCAGGCCGAGATCTAACTTTCGCTTGGCCGGGCCTTCATTGAGCAGGTGTTATTTCATATGTCATTTGATTGACCATCCGTTTGAGAAAATAGTCACGCTTCTGATCCTTGCATACTCTTCTTTTCCAGCGTCTGTCTGGCCAGGATCAGGGCGCCGGTGATGGCGGCTTGATCGCCAAGGGCCGAGGGCACGACATAGTTATCAATCTGCTCCTTCAATTCGGCAAGGTCGATATACCCGGAAAGCAGTTCTTGAAGTCTCCGGCGAACCAGTGGAAAAAGCTCACCATGTTCCATGACGGAGCCGCCGATAATGATTCGTTTCGGTGAGATGATCAGGGCGTATTGCATCAGTGCCTGAGCGAGGTATTCGGCTTCAATTTTCCAAGCCGGATGAGCGGTGGGCAATTCCTGAGTGGACATACCCCAGCGTGCCTCGATTGCGGGGCCCGAAGCCAGGCCTTCCAGACAATCCTGATGATAGGGGCAAATTCCCGTAAATTTATCTTTCGGATGGCGCCTAAGCAGCACATGACCCATTTCCGGATGAGTGAGTCCGTATAAAAAATGCCGATCAGTAATCAGTCCGGCATCGATTCCGTTTCCCACAGTAATGTAGAGACAGCCGTCCAATCCTTTTGCTGCCCCTTTTGTCAATTCTCCAAGAGCCGCCGCATTGGCAGCAGTTGTCATGCCGACCGGCAAAGCAAGTGCATGACGAATTTCCTGATAAAGCGGGTAATTTATCCAAGCGAGTTTGGGCGTCGCGGTGATTGAACCATAAGCCGGGCTTTCCGGGTTGAGGTCAATCGATCCAAAAGAACCGATGCCGACGGCTGCTATTTTGAAATTTTTAAAAAACTGGGTGACATGATTAATCGTCGCTCGCGGATCCCTTGTCGCTATTTTCTCACGCGCAAAGATATTTCCACGTCCATCGCCGACTGTACAAATAAAATTCTTTCCTCCTGCTTCAATGCCGCCTAGATACATCATCAACCACCTGCTCATCTTTTCTTTTTTTGTAAGCGTTATCCTTATCCTATTTCATTATAACAAATCTATCTCTCTTCGGACAGAATTGTGCGACTTTATATGAAAAATTTACAAACTTTTAAAATTATTAGTTTGAATTTTCTATTTTCAATTGTCTGATATCTGCCAAATGGACATTGAAAGTAATAATATTTGAGAGTACCTAGCAATTCTCCTATAATAAGTCTAGATTGTGAATTCAGCAACATACCTTGAATCATGAAAAGCGGAGGATTAACCAATGAATGAGCAAAGCCAGCAACTAGGAAGCGAATTTGCCGTTCAGGCGACCGGTCTTGTCAAAGCTTTTGGCAAAAAACATGCCGTCGACGGTCTCGATCTGGTTATTCCCCGGGGAACGGTCTACGGTTTTCTGGGACCAAACGGTGCGGGAAAGACAACCACCATACGAATGCTTTCCACACTGCTCCGGCCGGACGCCGGCCAAGCAACAGTGATGGGCCATAACTTGCTCCAGGAACCCGAATCAATCCGTCAGCACATCAGTCTGACCGGTCAATTTGCATCGGTTGATGAGATCCTGTCTGGAAAAGAAAATCTAATGATGATTGCCCGATTGATGGGCTATTCGCATAAAAAAGCAAAATTGCGCGCCGACCAGTTGCTCGAAGTCTTTGGACTCAAAAAGGCTGCCGCCGTTCAAGTTAAGAAATATTCAGGAGGCATGAGGCGTCGAATCGATATTGCCGCGAGCATCGTCCTGCGGCCGGATCTCCTATTTCTCGATGAACCAACAACCGGCCTCGATCCGCGCAGCCGTAATCAAATTTGGGAAATTATTCGCGCCCTGGTCGCTTCGGGAACAACTGTCCTGCTGACCACGCAGTATCTCGAAGAAGCCGACCAATTAGCCGATCGGATCGCAGTGATTGATTCCGGCAGAATTATCGCCGAAGGAACGAGCGGTGAACTCAAAGCGTCGATCGGCACCGGTGTGCTGCACGTCCGTCTCATGCATGCGGAAGCGCGGGAGCAGGCTCAGCAGATTCTTGCCGCCACCTTAAACACACCGATCCTGATCACGAGTGATCCGCTGATGTTGACGGCGCAGATCCAGCATGCCGAGCTCGCGGCAAAGGCGCTTGGCGAACTCGCCGCCGCATCGATTGCCGTCACCGACTTCTCGCTGGGCCAACCCAGCTTGGATGAGGTCTTCCTGAGTTTAACCGGCCAGCCAGCAGATGAGGAGGTGCACGCTTAATGTCCGTTTCCGAACAGAATCGAAGCCCATTTGAACAAATTCTGCTGACCGATGACCGTCCGCCCAGTCCCGGCAAGCTCTCTGTTTCACTGACCTTCGCCCGGCGTGCGCTGCTTAAAATCCGCTATCAGCCGGAGCAATTGCTTGATGTCACCTTTTTCCCTGTATTAATGACGCTGATGTTTACCTATCTTTTCGGCGGCGCACTCGCCGGTTCTACAGGCAAGTATCTGCAATTTCTGATTCCGGGCATCCTCGTTCAAACCGTGATTTTCACAACCGTATTTACCGGAGTCGCGCTGAACACTGACATTTCAAAAGGAGTGAACGACCGGATTCGCTCGATGCCGGTCTGGAGTCCTGCACCGCTTGTCGGCGGACTACTTGCCGATGCGGTGCGCTATACGATGGCATCGGTGATTGTGCTGATCATCGGACTGATTCTCGGTTACCGGCCGACTGCCAATCTTCCGGCAATCCTTGCGGCGATTGTGCTCGTCCTGATTTTCGCGTTCAGTCTTTCCTGGGCGTTCACGACGATCGGACTGATCATGAAAACTTCGGCTGCCGTCATGGGAATCAGCATGACGCTGCTCCTGCCTTTTACCTTTGTCAGCAATATTCTCGTCAGTCCGGCGACGATGCCGGCTTGGCTGCGAGCATTTGTCAATGTTAATCCGGTCTCGCTATTGACAACTGCCGTCCGTGAATTGCTTAGTGGAACGTTTTCAGTCGTTTCCATCGCCTGGGTGTTGCTTGCTTCAGCGATTTTCATCATCATCTTCGCACCGCTCACGATGCGCTTCTATCGAAATAAGTAAAAAAAGACGCGGCGACATGCTGCATCTTTTTGGAATTTATGAGGACTGCATCCGTGCAGTCTTTTTTCAGCTGTATTGCTGGGCATCATGGAATCGTTCTTTCTTGATATATTGTGAAAAAATATAGCCGTAGAGCAGCATTCCTGAAAAAGCAATCAATGCCAGCACGAGAAAGGTGTGGAAATAGCCGATCCACACCGTCAAGGACAGAGCGAGCGGCGCAAGCGAACGACCAAGCGACAAACGGAGTCCCGAGGTCGAAAAATACTGGCCGCGCAGCGACGGCGGCGCAATTTTGGCAATAAAACTATCCTGAATACCGACCGTCATCAATTCCGCCCAGGACAAGACGAGCACCGAAGCCAGCAGCACCCAGGCATTGGCTGTTGAACCGATCAGAATCATCGCAGCGCCGTAGAAGAAGGCAGAGCCCATGAAGGCGGTCCGTTCGCTGAATCGCTCCATCCAGTGCACCACCAGAACGGTAAAAAGAGCGACAACCAGCCCATTTGCAGACACCATGAGACTGAACAGTTGTTTCCCGTCCAGCGACCAGGACCAAGAACCAATCGTGAGCAACTTCTGCATCGGGACATGATTCGCCGTATAAATGGCGATCAATAGATCCAGCTGCATAAAGGTCTGAGCCACGAGAATACCGGCAAAAATATACAGGACAAAAATCAGATCGGATAAAATTTGCTTCGAATCGCTGATCTGCTGATGCAGATAGTCCCGAAAGTGGCCTCTGCCACTCCCTCCTGCCGGTTGCTCAAGCGGCATCGTCTCATGAGTCCAACGTCCGAGAATATAGGCGAGTGCTGTACAGACAACGAAGCAGATCATCAGCGCCAAGAAACGATGGCTGAAAAACAATAGACCGCCAAGCAGCGGGCCGAGCACAACGGCGATGTTCGTTGAGGTATAAAAAATAGCATAAATTCGTGATCGATAGCGCTCGGGGACAACGTCAGCAATCATCGCGCTGCCCGCCGGATGATAGAGTTGGCCGAAAAAACCGAGCAACGTGAAACTGATAAAGGTCAGAAGCGGCGAGGAAAACCAGGGGGAATTGGCAAACGCAAAGAAAGCGAAGCAAATTGCCTGACCGCTTGCCGAAAACACCATCATCCGCTTCCGGCCATAATGATCGGAAAAATAGCCGCCGGTTAGCCCGACCATTGCCGCGAATAATTCAGCGATCATCAGTAGGAATCCGGCACTCTGCTGTCCGAAACGTTCGGAAAAATAAATCGCCATAAAAGGAAAAAACATCCAGAACAATAAATTAAAAAAAGCTTCGCCGATCAGGCGAATTTTAAGATTAATATCCCAATCTTGCCACTTCATTATCTTTTCTCCATCTGTGTATTTGCAGGCATAGAAAAATGCCTGCAAGACCGCTCGCGCGTTTGCAGACTGAGTGTAGCATATTTATTCCTTTTCTCCAACCATAAAAAATGATTCCAGTGAATTCGGAAAAATGAATTAATGAAGCACATTCTGGAGGATCGGATCTTCATGGAGAATCTGATGCGCCTTTTCGCGATATTCGGCGACATGCAGATACGTATAGCGCATCGGTTTGATCTCAGGAGCCTTGTCAATCGCGAAATCGAAGTCAGCAACGCTCATGCCTGTCGTCTTGGCAAAGTCAAAGAAACCGGTGCTCTCCAGCACCTTCGTCACCCGCTCGTAGCGGTGATTCTGAACCTTGCTCATCAAATAAGTCGCCACGCCGACCTGAACACCGTGCAGCTGCGGTTTCTTGGAATAGCGGTCAAGTGCATGCGATATCAGATGCTCACTGCCACTGGTTGGTGCGCTATTGCCAGCGATCTCCATCGAGATGCCTGCCATTGTCAGCGAATCGACCAATTCCTTCAAAAACAAATCATCATGAATGGTGCCAAAATTCGTGCGGACAAAGCTATTGACCGCTTTCTTAGAGAGCATCAACGCACAGTCATCGACGCGTGTATGACCATTCTTTTCTTCAAATATCCAGTCCTCAGCCGCCGTGATTTTGGAGACGAGATCGCCGACACCGGAATAAATGAAACAATCGGGAGCTCCTTTGATCACGTCAATATCGATAATAATTCCATAAGGCATCTTGGAGTGAACCGAAATCCGCCGCCCATGAATGGTCAGCGAGGTATTTGAGCTCGAAAAACCGTCATTTGATGTCGAGGTCGGCACGCTGATGAAAGGCCATTTTCGGAGGAGAGCGGTATATTTGGCCGAATCAAGAGCTTTCCCGCCGCCAATGCCGATCACCGCCTCCGTCTGTGCCGGCAATTGAAACGCATGGTCAACGACCGTATCAATATCGATATCAGAGACCTCCTGATGAACAAGCACCTCAATCCCACTTGCCTTCAGCGAATCGAAAACAGTTTGCCCGAGCATCTTCGTCAATCCCGTACCAAAAAAAATCACAACTTTTTTAAATTCATGCCGATTAAGCAGATTCCCCATTTCTGCCATATTTCCCTTACGCACGTCAAGCAAAGTTGGAACGACAATCTGATGATTATCGGCTGCTGACATTTTTTAAGACCTCCTCATGGTCATTTAAGTATTGTTCAACTTCCGCAAAATTCGTGATTGGAACGTAAGGCTGCCGCTTATCTGCCAAAAGTCCCTGCAACTTTCCCTTGGCGAAAACCGTATCCGCGAGACAGGCAGCCTCCAGATCCGGACGGCTGTCCCCGGCAAACAGAACTGTTTCATAGCCCTGCATGAGGTCCTCAGCAACTTTTTGCTTATTAATACCGTACATCTCCGAGTAATAGCGTCCGGAAGGATCGACATTTAAGTGAATGCCACGGTCGTGGTAGACACCCGGATTAGAATAAATTTTCACCTGAGTGATCCCATAGTGGTCAAAAATTTTCTTTATATAATAATCTGTTCCCGCGCTGATCACGACAAAATCGCCGCCCAAACGTTGAACATGTTCAATTACTTTTTTGGCGTCTGGATCAAAAGGAATCCGCAAAATATCTTCATCGATTCCGGCCTCGTCACGACCAATCGACTGAAAGATCCGCGACAAGTAGGCTAAATCAGTCATCACCTTTTTGTCCCAGTCCGCATATAGCCTTTCAGCGTCCTTCTGAAAATACGTATCAATAATTACATGAAAAAAATCCTTGTTCGATAGGGTGCCGTCAAAGTCCGAAAGAAACAGGAACGGTTTTGTCATATAATAATTCTCCTTTTTTCAACCTGTTATACTACAGTTATTAGTATAACAAAATAGGCAAAAAGCAGCAGAGGCTGTAAACGTCATCAATATGTCAATGTGATGAAATATAGCCAATCGCCTTTTGCTGTCCGATCTAATTTTCCCCGAAAGCGGCCTCTTTTAAGCCTTTTCTACCGTAAAATAATAAAACCAGGGACTCTATTCCCTGGCAAAATTGGTCTTATAATTTCGTTTCTCCCTTTGGTAATCGGTTTCCTCAATCGAATAGGTACCCTGCGCATTAAACCGGACAATCAAATGTTCTCTGGGTTCCCGAATCATTGCCAACTCAGAATGCCGATTTTTCTCCAATCTTTTGCTCATTTTATAGCGATAATCGGTGGTGCGAGTCATTTTTCTTCTGAAAATCTGATAATGAACGGGCAACGGCACAATCTGTTCATTCGTCATCAGTGCATAGGTATCTTCTTTTCCTCTGATCTGCCCTTCAATGACGTGATCATGGGAAATCCAAATGCATTCGCGATGCGTTTCCGACATCAAGGGAAAGAAATAAATGTCCAGATCGCTGCAGACACAGATTGGCGGCATCGATTTATAACCCATCATCACTGCGGATTGCTTTCTGCCCATATAGCTTGATCCGTAATACATACAAGAGTCGCAGAGGATATCCCGCGGAGATTGTTCACACCAGAGTATCTGATTTTCCTCCAGAATATACGTTTTCAAGCTGCCGTCTGCCGTATCACCGGGTAAAAGAGCCATTGTCACTTGACGAATGATATAATGCTCAACCTTCTCCATTCTTCTCACTCCTCAAACCAAAGAATTGATATGCAGAAATAAAGTCGAAACTTAAAAGAGTTAAGGGAATCTACCGCTGAAAGAGGGGGTACGATTCAGCGAAATAAGGGAAGTCATTCAGGACTTAAGAATCAGGTCGTTTGATATATTTCCATTATAAATAATTGGAAGATAATTGCAATCGTTTTCATAAAAATTTCCATAAAGGTAAAATCATTCGGCTTCAGGAATGTAAAAAGGATCGGGCGCTGCGCCCGATCCTTTGAATGGCTATTTAAAATTTCAGCATCGACACTCAGGAGTCAACTTTCCGCGTTATAATCCTCCGCCTGATAGAGATGGAGAATTCGGCGACAGAACCATTCGAAAAAGAATCCGGCAACAAAAGGCAGAGCAATAAAGACAAAAACAATGATCAGCAGATTGGTCGCCGTTGCCCCTCCATGCATGAAGCGGATCGCATTAATCGGTCCAACGAGTCCCGAGAAACCAAATCCGGCGCTGATCGGTGTTCCTTTGATCTGAAAGACGATCCCGACAATGCCTAAAAGTATCGCATTCAATGCAATGGGGGCCAAAATCATCGGTTTCCGCACGACAGCTGCGATCATGATTTTCGGTGAACCCAGCAAAGCGGACAGTGAAAGCCCAATCGGATTGACCCTAATTCCGCCGATGAACATGCCAACGGCTGCCGCAACGACGCCTAAATTGGCTGTGCCCGAGGCAACTCCACTCATGCTAATCGCTGTGGCGATGGCTACCGTCGAGACCGGTGACAGGATGATCAGTGAGAAACTAAGCGCGATCAGAATACCCATCAGCAGTGGAGCCAGCACGAAATAGCTGTGCACCAGCTGACCAATCGCTACGGTCACAATGTGAACCTCAGGCAAAATCAATAAACCGATACCGCCGGCGATCAGGCAGACAATCGCCGGAAGCAGCAGCACCGTAAAAGCCTTCAAACGATCCCCAATCAGGAGAGCGACGGCAACCGCCAGACTGACGGTAATCAGAACATTAACCAAATCACCGATACCGGCAACGGTTACTCCTGCTGGTGTAAATTTCAAGACCCCTGATCCAATATAAGTCGCGGCTGCCACTGAAACCATTTGGACTGGTGTCATTTTAAATTGCTGCGCGGCGACCGCGCCAACCAGCAGCGGCAAAGTATACGTCAGGAGCGTCACGACCTGCAGGACTGTTGAAAAAATTGGAAATTGTCCCATCAGTGCTCGGCTTAATTCACTCAGCAGTGCTGAAGGAACCAGTCCAGCGACAATCCCGATTGCCAAACCTTGAAGAACGTTATGTGCAAATAATTTCAGCGTCACCTTTTCCGTACGGTCCATCATCAAAAACCTCTCCTTCTGTTACCGTTCTTTCTCTCTTTTTTACCCTTCTCAAATAGAGCTGGTGATTGCTATTCTAACAGGTATTTCTATTTTTGTCGATACGCCGCGTCGAATCGCTAAAGCTTTTTTTCAAAAAAATTTATGAGCGACCGTAACGCAGCGATTTCGGATTTTTTATCTTTTCCGAATGTCCGCAGAAGCGTCCGAGATTCGCCGGGCAGGCACCAAAGATCACAATGGTGGTTCTGGTTTCTGAGAAGCCGGGACCGTCTTGCGCATGAATTTTTTTCTGCTGGTTTTCAAGAGTAAGCTGCGCCCAACCCAGACCGCAAATAGGAGCAGCGAAACCGCCGAAGTGGTAGAACCGGCAATGAGCCCCGGCGTCATATAGCTGAACTGGATTCTATTGCTGCCGGCCGAGAGCGGAACAATCATAAATCCATCGGCGTTGATAATTTTGACTGATCTTCCATTGACCCAAGCGCTCCATCCGCGATCATAGGGTACGCTGAAGAAGGCATACTTGGTCATATTCGCGTGAATGACAGCAGAGAATCCCCGGTTTGTCCGCTTGAATGCTTTTGCCGTCTCTGCCCGGCGTGCCGCAATATCCCGATTATAGTCTTTCGAGTTAATTGAAAAGATCTGGTTTGCCGGGAGCGGCCGCAATATTTTTTCTACCTGCGCGCGATCCTTTCCTGGGATCACGACAGCCTTAAGCAGCACAAGATGCCGATCCGCAACCGGGATCCGGGCAAGCTGTTTTTCCGTAATATAATTTTTATAAGTAAAACCAATTGGCAGGATATTCGCATTTTCATAAACATAAATCGTATTGTATCCATTAAAAAAATGAGCATACAGCTTTTTACCCGACATTGGCGTCGGTGTAATATAAAAACGATTGGACAGAAAGGGAAGCAGTCCGTAGTCTGAATTAGGCGCAACAGTTTTGACAGCACGCGGAGCGCCGATCGACTGATAGAATTGAAAAATCGATCCATTGACCATGCTGGTAAACGAATTGACCGTTGGTGTCGCCGAAACCATCGGCAGATTCCATCCCCCGTCACTGATACTGACCCGATAATTTTGACTTTTCGGCAGAATCCGCTGCAGCTCCTGTCCAGTTTTCACGACCGTATCATTAGTCGCTTCCGGTGACTGGTAGTTATAATACGCATGCATGGCGATAATATTGAACAACGTCGGACCGGCGGCAAATAAAATCACACAACCGAGGGTCAGCGGCATCCAATACCGACTGGAGCGCAGGCGCCAGAGCAGATAATAAGTCGCGATCAGGCCGGCGAGCGCGATACATAAATAGACAGTAAATTGATCTTTATGAAAAACACCGCTCTTCTCACTCAGGCTCCACGGATAAAAGAGCAGAAAAGCAGCGAGAGCAACCGTTGCCGCACCCGTGAGCATCAGCGGCTTCAACACCGGCAGCTCCCTCCTGTTCTCAAGAACTTGCGCCGTCATCAGTGCCATCAGGAGAACCGGCATATAAAACCAGCGGGCATAATACGAGGCATTCAACGTATAGAACAGGCTGTTCAAGACCGGTACACAGGCCATGATGGCCAGCAAAATCATCAGCCGTTTTTGCCAGCTCTTCGGACGCGCCATCATAAATGCCAGCACCAGGACCGGTCCGAAGAGCGGAAGATAGGCACCGCTTGAGGTGAAATCCGAGAGATAGATCGCCGATTGATGCGGCATGATATCGGCGGGCATCAGGAACGCTTTAATGATTTCCAAATAACGGCTGCCGTCAAAAGCGAGCGCGCTCGGCCCGTACAGCCATTGATTAAGCCGCGGGTTCTGCAGAGTGAAAAAGATCGCCGGCATAAAAAGAATACAGGCCATGCCAATTCCCAGAAGACCTTCCCAGAGCGTAATCGGCAACCGGCGGATGTACTTTTTGATGTCCTCAGCAAGAAAACGAACGCAGAAATAAAGCATAAGAAAAACGATTTCACCCATGAAAAAGAAAAAATTCAGGAACGCATTGATGGCCACCGCGGCAGCAAACCAGCCTGGCCGCTTCTCAATCATCAGCCGATCGAGACCGGCGAGCAGCAGTGGGAAAAAGGCAACCACGTCATGAAAATGATTGAACATCAGATTAACGGTCGAAAATCCGGAAAATGCGTAAAGCAAGGCTCCAATCATTGCGTAGCGGTTGTTTTTCACGTAACGGCGCATATAGCCGAATGCCGTCAAACCGGCGACGCAGTACTTCAACATGAACATCGGTCCAATGAGATAGCCAAAAAAGAACGATGGAAACAACGTGCTGAGCCAGAAGAAAGGACTGCCCAGCGTATAGAAGCTATAGGAACCGATAAAATTACTACCAAGATCGGTGTACCAGTTCCAGAAAATATCACCGGTTTTAATCGCCCGATTACTCAATATATTAAACGGAATCTGCTGATAATTAAAATCACCGACGAGAGAGAATAGGCCCTTGTGAATGACAAGCTCGGGCAGAAAAATCAAACCTGAGGTTAAAAGACATAACAAAAACATGAAAAAATAATCTTGATGGATTAATTTTTGAATATGTATTCTTAAAAAATTCATGAAAAAGCGATCTCCTTTAAAGCACCGCAGAACGATTTCATAATAAAATGCGGGGAATTTTTGCAAATTGGACAAGCTATCTGTTTCCAGTATAAAATAAATTTGCCTTTCAGCTAAGAAATCCTGCATTTTTTCCTAAAGAATTAATAAAAACAGCTGACTCATGGCCTATTATGCCTCGAATAGCCAAAAATGCCGGTCTCAATTAATGGAAGAAGCACTGAAAATGTGCCGGACTCCATGTTTGCGGTGAAAGGCACGAGGGAACACATAAAACGAGGAGGTACCCATATGAATATAAGCAATGAGGAAATCACAAAAATTCGTCAAAGTCTTCAGTCTCGCCAGATCACCTTAGCAGACGGCAGCCGGATTCCAGCCATTGGCCAGGGAACTTGGCGGATGGGGGAACACGCCGCAACACGCGAGGCAGAGATTCAGGCTTTGCGTCTTGGTATTAAGCTTGGTCTGCGGCTCATTGATACTGCAGAAATGTACGGAGATGGTAAATCAGAGGAACTGGTCGGCGAAGCCATTAAAGATCAGCGCGACGACGTCTTCCTCGTTAGCAAGGTCCTTCCGAGCCATGCGGGGCGCGATAGCCTGCCAGCCGCCTGCGAGCAGAGTCTGCGCCGCTTGGGCACTGACCATTTGGATCTCTATCTCTTGCACTGGAAAGGTTCAATTCCGATTGAAGAGACCATCGAGGCCATGGAATCCCTACGTGCCTCTGGAAAAATTCTGCGCTGGGGTGTCTCTAATTTCGACACGGTGGATATGCAGAAGCTCTGGGAGCAGTGCCATGGTTCCCACTGTGCCGTCAATCAGGTATTGTATCACCTCGGTTCTCGCGGCATTGAGACGAGCTTGCTCCCTTGGCAATCTGACCATCATCTTCCAGTCATGGCCTACTGCCCGCTCGCCGAAGGAGGCACGTTAAAAAATACATTGCTCGAGAGTAACTGGGTTCGGACGATTGCCGCAGATCATCAGGTCTCGCCAATGCAAATTTTGCTCGCCTGGGTTATTCGGCACGCGGAACACGATGGAATGATCGCCATACCGAAAGCAGCGCAGCCGGAGCATGTACTGGACAATGCGCGTGCTGCCGCCATCCGCTTGACGGATGAAGAGCAGTTGATACTGGATAAAGCTTTCCCTGCGCCTACCCGCAAAGTGCCGCTCGATATCGTCTGAGCATCTCTTGATCCACTCTGAGATAATCTTAGCGGATACAAGAGTGAAATTGCGTTTTTAATTAAATGACTGGGGTACGCTCTGATACTTTTCAAAGGCAATGCGCCAGTTCGTGCCGGTGCCGATACCGTAAGCCTTGGCAAAAGAACCTTGGTTTATTGCGATGCCCATATTTTCCAGTGAATTGACGTAAATTAACGGTTCGCCGATCGAGACGTCTGCGAAGGAGCGGGCGAACACAATCGTATTTTCGTAGACCGTCCGCGTATCATTTCTAATGGTTACTTTGAAACGGTCATTATAATGGATACTCAGTTCATGAAAAGTTAACGTATCAATATTCGTCCACAGATTTCCGAAGCGAATATCCAGCACATCAATCACTCCGACCACTTTCTCTCCCTCGCGGCGGGAAGGGACGATTGGCAGCTCATTAATCGTTTCAATCGGTACCTCATCTCCGAACGTTTCGAAATCGATTTTTCCGGAAGCGAGCCGCGCACCCGTATAGGCGTAGATATCCCGCCCAAAAAACGTGTAGGACTCTCCGGCCCCCGGCAGTTTATTGGCTTTTTCATTAAAAACGCGAACGCTTTGGATCTGGCCATTTTTTTTAATATGGGTGAGCGTGCCATTATCCGGAGTGATGATGTATTGGTTGCGAATCGTCTTGGCAATGACACTGCGTCTGGCTGAGCCAACGCCTGGATCGACCACGGATACGAATACCGTCTCCTCCGGCCAGTAATCGATCGTCTGAATCAAACGATAAGAGGCTTCCCAGATATTGTACTGCGGGATTTCATGGGTCAAGTCAAAAATTTTTAAAGATGGATCAACCGTATTTGCGACACCATACATGGCACAGACCGCACCGTCCACTAATCCGAAATCCGTTTGAAAAACTAAAGCACTGCTCATGGCTTCTCCCTCTTTCTTTCGTTTGCCGCCTTCGCAAAGGATGCGGCCAGTATTTTTAATAAAAAATAAAAACCTCGCCCTAATAAAAGGACGAGGTTTGATTCCACGTGTTACCACCTAGTTTTACCAATGATTCACATCATCAGTCTCAGCAGGTACAGAGTCTCGGCCGACTCTTATACCCTGGTTTTTGTAACAAGAACCCTACTTGTCACGGCTTACTCGAACAATCTTCAGCACGCGCAGCTCAGAGGCCATGTTCGGAAGTCTGCTTATGCTCCTTTTCACCTAACAGAGCTCTCTGTGAAAAAGCATTTCTTCCTACTTCTTCTCTTCATCGCTTTTTATTATGACCTAACGTTTATTCTATTATTTGCATTTCATGCGTGATTGTCAAGGATAAATTTATGCCCGTTCAGGCTTTCGAGTGTTTGACACGGTGACCGATATGCAGCAGATGCGGGGTATGCCAAACCCATTTTTCATTCAAGTGCAGCCGGATCATTTTATCAAAAAACAATATGAAATAACCCATACAGAGGAAGCTGATCGCCGTTCCAAGATTGATACCAATCAATTGACGGCGAACAAGGCCGATCGCAAGGGCAATTGTGAGCGGAATTCCGAGCGAGATGCGCTGAGCAAGAACCACATTGCCTTTAAGATATTTCTCCCGTAAAATTTTCAGCAAATCATCAAAAGGATGAAAAACCAGATTCACGCGAAAATAAATGGACAGCGCCGCACCGATGCACATCACACCGATGACGCAAACACTGATCCGCAAGAAAACGTTGGTGAACGAAACCGGATGCATCAGGCTCAGCCATAAATCAATGACGTAACCGAATGACAGGACATAAAGGAAATTAAAAAAGTCTTTGATACCATTCCAGCGCTTACGCAGCAAATCGTCAGCGACAAGGACAATAAAGCCCATAATGATCAGCGCGTTACCCACAGAGATCCCGAAAATATTCGACAGATTCAGACTTGCTGCTGTCCAGGGTGCTGAGCCCAGTGCAGCCTTCACCGTCAGCGCATTTCCGAATGCATTGAGAAAAACAGACAGAATCAGCCACATACCCTTAACCATCAACTTAATAAGCCCCCAAGATTCTTTTAACTTCGCGTCAGATTCAAATTTGCTCGGCAGAGAAACAGGTTTCAAGTTTGAGAACTTAGTAGATTAAGGAAGACAGCCACTCTGTCTCATCCACAAACATTCTCTTCAATTTCTTATGACTACGTTATACCTCACGTTCAAGCGGGATGCACTGCCTTTCACTTGATTTTTTGAAAAATCGAAGTGTGGAACTTATTTTCATACATCCCTCATGTCACTCATATTCTAACAGCTTAATGCTCAAAAGCAACACCTTTTTTTATTTGTTTATGCTGATTTGCACTTAATGATACGTATTTTTAAGAAAATAAGTTTCTTAAACTTTTATTGGAAAGGAGGAGAAATAGCAAGTCATTAGTGAAGCGCTTACTTTTTTTATAAAATACAGAAGGAATACAAAATGGTACACGAGCGATCCACCGTAGAAAGAAGTTTTAACAATTGGACACCGCGGTTCTGCAGTTCTCGATCGTTGTTCTACAGTTCTCGCTTATCGTTCTGCAGTTCTCGATCGTTGTTCTGCAGTTCTCGCTCGTTGTTCTACAGTTCTCGCTTATCGTTCTGCAGTTCTCG
>JBDNRY010000026.1:0-37606 GCA_047718855.1 Sporolactobacillus sp.
TCAACTCCTTTTAGTGGCAAGTATTTCCATTTACACAAAGGAAAATACGTTCTCCCGTCCAGTGGAGTTTTTTCTCGATTAGGTAAAATTATTCCCTGTTCAGTGGAATTTTTCCTCTCTTTACATAGAAGGAATTCTTTCTCTCTTTATTATGGATAGAAATTTCCTGCCGTTCAGTGGAAATTTTCTGCATTTAGACGAAATTTTCTCTGCATTAGGCGGAATTTTCGCCTGGTTAGGTTAAATTCAGGGCTCAGCTTCACCAATTCGCCCTAATATTTCCCCTCCGATTCTCGAATTTTCGAAAAAGCAAAGGCCCTGGACATGGCGTCCAAGGCCTTTGCCAACCATCTATCTTATTTTTTCTCCGGGACTGCCTCGAGTGCGTGATGGCCGATGTCGCGGCGGTAGAAAACATCATCCGTCTGAATGGCCGCCATATCCTGATTAACGGCGTTGCAAGCCGTCCGCAAATCATCCGCCAGGCGGGTGATCAGCAGCACACGTCCGCCGTTTGTCACCCAGCCGCTTCCCTTTCTTTTCGTTCCGGCATGAAAAAGCAGAGCTTCTTCGGGCAGCGCCTCCAGATCACCAATGGCGCCGCCTTTTTCATAGGATTCCGGGTAGCCCGTTGACGCGAGGACAACGCCGCAAGCGGTCTGCGGTGTCCAACTGAGCTCCGGTAACCGTCCATCGATTACATCCAGAATGACTCGAATCAGATCCGATTGCAGGCGCGGCAAAACGACTTGGGTCTCCGGATCGCCGAAGCGGCAATTGAATTCAATCACCTTTGGCCCAGCTTTCGTCAGCATCAGCCCGGCATAAAGGACGCCGGTAAATGGGCAGCCGTCCTTAACCATGCCCGACGCGGCCGGCTGAACTATCGTGCCCAGCGCCTGATCGACAATGGCTGATGCAATCTGCGGCACCGGTGAATAGGCACCCATGCCCCCGGTGTTGGGGCCCTTATCTCCTTCGAAGGCTCGCTTATGATCCTGAGCAATCGCCAGCGGCGTCACCTGCTCGCCATGAACGAGCGCCATCAGCGAAAATTCCTCGCCTTCAAGATATTCCTCGATCACCACGCGAGTACCAGCTTGGGCAAATTTTTTATCCTTCATTATTGATTTCAGGCCTTGCTCCGCCTCGTCCATTGTCAGGGCAACAATGACCCCTTTTCCAGCGGCAAGCCCGTCCGCTTTCAACACGATCGGTGCTCCGACCTGATGCAGATAGCTACGCGCCGCTTCATAATCCGTGAACGATTGATAGGCCGACGTCGGGATTTCGTATTTCTCCATCAGCGCTTTGGCAAAGGATTTGCTTCCTTCAATCTGCGCCGCAGCCTTTGACGGACCGAATATTTTCAATCCTTTTTCCGTAAAATAATCGACCACACCGCCGACGAGCGGCTGCTCCGGACCGACAAGCGTCAAATCGATCGCTTGGTCGATCGCAAACTGGCTGAGTGCTTTAAAATCCATGACATCAATCGGCACACTTTCAGCAATCGATGCGATGCCATCGCTGCCTGGAGCGGCATAAATCTCGGTGACCTCCGGACTTTGTGCCGCCTTCCAAGCCATGGCATGCTCACGGCCACCGCCGCCGATAATCAAGATCTTCATGATTCGACCCCTTTTCGAGCTGATTGGATGATTAATGTTTGAAATGGCGCATGCCGGTGAAGACCATGGCAATATTATACTTATTCGCCATATCGATTGATTCCTGATCACGGATTGAGCCGCCGGGCTGAATAATTGCCGTAATACCAGCCTTGGCCGCTTCCTCTACCGTATCGTTCATCGGGAAATAAGCATCGGAGGACAGAACCGCACCCTTCGTTTTTTCTCCCGCCTCTTCCAAAGCGATTTTGGCTGCACCGACACGGTTGGTCTGTCCGCCGCCCATACCGACCATTCGTCCATTGTTCACAAGCGCTATGGCATTCGATTTGACATGTTTCACAATTGTCCAGGCAAATTTCAGACTTTCCATCTCTTGATCGGTCGGCTGGCGATCCGTGACGACCTTCAGATTATCCTTCACGTCTTCATAACCTTTGGTATCCAGATCCTGAACAAGCATGCCGCCGCGCACCGATGTATATTGCAGGAAATCCTGCTGATCATCTGTAAATTTCACCTGAAGCAGGCGCAGATTTTTCTTCTTTTTCTCCAGAATCGCAAGGGCTTCCTCAGAGTACGATGGTGCGATAATGATTTCCAGAAAAATGCTGTGAAGCTTAGTCGCCAAATCCGCATCCACTTCACGGTTTAGAGCAACAATTCCGCCGAAAATGGAGACCGGATCCGCTTCGTAAGCCCTGTCATAGGCCTCATTAACGTCCTTGCCCAGACCAATGCCGCACGGATTCATGTGTTTGACCGCAACAGCTGCCGGTCCTTTGAACTCCTTGACAATACCGAGTGCGGCATCAGCGTCGCGAATATTATTGTAGGAAAGTTCCTTCCCATGCAATTGCACCGCTGCAGCGATCGTCGCTTCATTTTTCAGCGGTTCGCTGTAGAAAGCGGCCATCTGGTGCGGATTTTCTCCATAGCGCAGCGATTGTTTCTTCTCATAGGTGATCGTTAGTTTTTCCGGAAATTCTTCACCGACCTGCTTTGTAAAATAATCGGCAATCAGGGCATCATAAGCCGCCGTATGGCGAAAGACTTTTGCGGCCAGCTTTTGCTTCAATTCGAAAGGAACTTCATTCTCGGCATCAAGGTTCTCTGCCACGAGATCATAATCCGCCGGATCGCAGACAACGGTGACACTGCGATGATTCTTCGCCGCTGAACGGAGCATGCTTGGTCCGCCTATATCGATATTTTCGACTGCATCGTCATAGGCTACATCCGGTTTTGAAATCGTTTCTTTGAATGGATAGAGATTGACAATGACGAAATCAATTGGCTCAATGCCGAGCTTCTTAATCGCGTCCATATGCTCTTTTTTGCCGCGAACCGCGAGTAATCCGCCGTGAACTGCCGGATGCAGAGTTTTCACCCGTCCGTCAAGAATTTCAGGGAAATCTGTAATTTCGCTGATTGAAAGAACCGGCAGGCCGGCTGCTTCAATCGCCTTTTTCGTTCCGCCGGTCGAGATTATTTCGATGCCGGCATCCACTAACTTTCTAACAAATTCAATCAATCCTGTTTTATCTGAAACACTAACGAGGGCACGTTTTGCCACAATAATACTTCCTTTCTTTTTTACGCTTAGGATGGAAATCCGGCCAAATCCTTCAGGGAGGCCGAAGTCGATTCATTCATTGAGGTTCTTGGCCGTCTCTTTCAGCAAGAGAGCAATCGTCTGCGGATAGAGTTTGTGCTCAGTCCGATGAATCCGCGCTTCCAATGTTTCAAGCGTATCCTCCGGTTCAACGGGCACCGCCGCCTGAGCAATAATCGGTCCTGTATCCATCCCCTCATCCACGTAATGGATCGTGATTCCGGTGATTTTCACGCCTTTATGGAACGCCTGACCAATGGCATCGAGACCGGTAAAAGAGGGAAGCAGTGACGGGTGGATATTCACAATCCGGTGCGGATAGACTTCAAGGACTGTTTTTCCGAGAATCCGCATATACCCTGCCAAAAAAATATAACTCACTTGGCGCGCCCGGCAGGCCTCAACAATCTCTTGTTCAAAAGCTTTTTTTGACGGAAAATCGCGACGGGAAAGGACCAGAGTGGCCACACTCGCTCTTTTCGCCCTTTCGATCACCGCCGCACCCGGCTGATCGCAGACAAGCAATTCAATTTTCGCCGGAATTTCTCCGCGTTCTATTGCCTCATGAATCGCCTGAAAATTGGTCCCGTTTCCGGAAGCAAAAACAGCCACGTTATGCCTCATGATTTGTTCACCAACACGAGTCCGGCCTTTTCCGTCACCTGACCAATCCGGTAGGGCTTTTCACCGGATTCCAGAAGCAATTCGACCGTCTTTTCCGCATCCTTCGCAGCAACGGCGAGGACAAAACCAATCCCCATATTGAAGGTATGGAACATATCGTCCTCTTCAATCCCGCCAAGCACTTTCAGCCATTTGAAAACATCCGGGCGCGGCCAAGCTGCAGGATCCAGCTCGGCTCCGAGCCCTTCAGGCAGCATCCGCGGAACATTTTCGTAAAAACCGCCACCAGTAATATGTGCCATTCCTTTAACTGCTACCTCTTTCAAAAGATCCAGTACCGGCCGGACATAGATCCGTGTCGGTGTGAGCAACTGCTCGCCAATGGTCTGATGTTTTTCAAAGGGATAGGCATCGGAAAAAGTCAGCCCATTATCGACGATCAAGCGACGAATCAGTGAGAAACCGTTACTGTGGATGCCATTTGAAGCCAGTCCGATCAGCTGATCACCCGGTTGAATCGTTGCGCCGGTGATCCGCTTGCTTTTCTCAACGGCACCAACGGAAAACCCGGCAATATCATAATCTTCCGCCTGATACATACCAGGCATCTCCGCTGTTTCGCCGCCAATTAGCGCACAGCCTGCCTGGGCGCAGCCATCAGCAATTCCTTTGACGATAGCTTCCGCCTTTCCCGGTTCAAGCGCGCTGCAGGCCAGATAATCGAGGAAATATAAGGGCTCTGCTCCTTGGGTAATGATATCATTCACGCACATTGCCACGGCATCAATTCCGACTGTCTCATGTTTTTCGGTGGCAAAAGCGACCATCAGCTTCGTGCCGACTCCGTCCGTACCAGAGACCAGCACCGGTTCTTTTAAATGAAGAGCGGATAAATCAATCGCTCCGCCAAATCCGCCGAGACCGCCGATCACTTCTTTGCGATAGGTCCGTTGCACATGCTTCTTAATACGATTAACAGTCTCATAACCGGCTTCGATGTTCACACCGGCCTTTTTATAAGCGCCTTCCATCTTCATCCTCCTCAGACAAGCAATTCCTTTTCATGCGGCAGTACGGTGTCCGGATAGATCTCCGTCGGATACTTACCGGTGAAACAAGCCAGACATTGTCCGCAATTCTTCAGTGCCGGATCTCTGCCAATCGCTTCCTGCATGCCTGGAACGCTGAGGAAAACAAGCGAATCAGCGCCAATTTCTTTGCGAATATCCTCAACCGAATGAGTGGCCGCGATTAACTCCGAAGAAGTCGAGGTATCAATGCCATAGAAGCAAGGGTGTTTAATTGGCGGAGAACTGATCCGCACATGAACCTCTGTTGCTCCGGCTTCACGGAGCATCCCGACAATTCGCCGGCTTGTGGTCCCGCGAACAATCGAATCATCAACCATGACCACACGTTTACCTTCGACAATTGCTCGTACTGGAGAAAGCTTCATTTTTACGCCTTGTTCGCGCAATTCCTGGGAGGGCTGGATAAAAGTCCGGCCGACATAGCGGTTTTTGATCATCCCCAGTTCATAGGGTATGCCTGTCGCTTCGGCATAGCCAATTGCCGCAGAAATACTCGAATCCGGCACCCCCGTGACCACATCGGCTTCGACCGGCGATTCCTGAGCCAGCATCCGTCCGAGATTCTTACGGGCCGCGTGAACATTAATGCCTTGAATATTGCTGTCCGGCCTTGAAAAATAAATATATTCCATGCTGCAGATGGCTGGTTCGGCATGATTTGTGAAATATTCCGAACGAACCCCTTCATTATTGATGATTAAAATTTCACCGGGATTGACGTCACGGACGTAGGTCGCGCCGATGATATCGAAAGCGCAGGTCTCTGAGGCTACGACCCAGGCATCGCCCAGCTTAGCAAGCGAAAGCGGGCGCAACCCGTTCGGATCAAGCGCCGCAATCAATTCGTGTTCATTCAGAATTGTGAGTGCATAAGCACCCTTGATGACAGACAATGCATGTTTGACACTCTCGATGAAATTATCCGCATAATCGCGTTTAATCAGATGGGCAATGACCTCCGTATCAGAGGTTGTCTGAAAAATACTGCCGCGTTCCTCGAGTTCACCCTTCAGCTTATGAGCGTTAACCAAATTGCCGTTATGGGCAATCGAAAGTGAATCTTTTTGCGAGCGGAAGACCAGCGGCTGCACGTTAGCATAGCTGTTGCCGCCTTGCGTCGAATAGCGAACATGACCAATTGCCGCACTGCCTTTATCGAGCGTCGCCAAATTTTCATTATTAAAAACGTCGTTAACCAGTCCAAGTCCCTTGTGATCGTAGAGATGCTCACCGTCCGAAACACAGATACCTGCGCCTTCTTGACCGCGGTGCTGCATGCTGTGCAAACCGTAATAAGTCAGTTTTGCCGCATTGTCATGACCCCAGATGCCGAATACCGCACATTCTTCATTTAATTCTCTGTCGACATAATGCATGACAAGACTCCTCTCCAGTCTTTTTCAAGCTCAGGACGGTTTAAAGTAAAGTGGATTGTATCAAAATCAAAGCGTAAGGCATCGCTGACGGTCACATGACCGATGCGCACCGCATCATCAATCACAGATTCAAATTTTTCAGCCAACTGTTCTGGAACGGAGACAAGGTAGCGAGACTGGGTTTCAGCAAAAAGCTCGCACGCCGGATCGGTTCCAAATTTCAAGTCGCAGGCAAAGCCTGTTCCAAAAACAGAATCCATGATCGCTGCTGCCAGACCACCTTCAGAGAGATCGTGGGCGGAAGAAACAAGCCCTGTCTGAATCGCCTGAAGCAATTCACCTTGACGTTTTTTCTCAAGATCGAGATCAATTGCCGGTGCCTTGCCGCTCGCCTTGCCATCGATTAGAATCTGCAGCGCACTGCCGCCGAATTCCGCTTCAGCCTGCCCAATCAAATAAATGATGTCTCCTTCGTTTTTAAAAGGAACGGTGCAGACCTTGTTCAAATCCTCGACCAGTCCAACCATACCGACGACCGGTGTCGGATCAATGGCTTCCTGATCCGTTTCATTATATAAAGAGACATTGCCACTGATAACCGGCGTTTCCAGCAGTTTGCAAGCTTCCGCCATCCCACTGACGGATTCATCCATTTCCCAAAAAACTTCCGGCTTTTCCGGGCTGCCGAAATTCAGGCAATCCGTAATTGCCAGTGGAATACCGCCGCTGCAGATGATGTTCCTTGCGGCTTCCGCAACCGCAATCTTGCCGCCGGTCTTCGGATCGAGGGCCAGGTACTTCGCATTACAGTCCGTTGTCATCGCCAGGCCCTTATTTGTTCCACGAACGCGAATGACCGCGGCATCAGAACCCGGAGCCACGACGGTATTCGTCTGTACCATATAATCATATTGACGGATCACCCAGTCTTTGGCGGCCTGCGTCGGCTGAGTGAGCAGCTTTTTAATAGTCGCTGGATAATCCTTGATTTCGGGTGCCCAAGCAGCAGCTGATTGATTGATCTTAAACTCCTCCGGGACCCGTGACGGCATCTGACGAACCGGCGCTGAAGCCAGGGCATCTGACGGTACTTCGGCAACGATCTGCCCCTTGTGTTCGAGACGGAGGATTTCTTCTTCAATAACGGTTCCGACAGCGACCGCATGAAGCCCCCAGCGTGAGAAAATGGCTTTGATTTCTTCCTCACTGCCCTTTTTTATCACAATCAGCATCCGTTCCTGAGATTCTGAAAGCATCATTTCGTAAGGGGTCATCGCCGTTTCACGCTGCGGAATCATGTCCAGGTTCATATGGATGCCGACACCGGCCTTTGCTGCCATTTCGCTGGCTGATGAAACCAGTCCGGCAGCGCCCATATCCTGAATACCGACGAGTGCCTCGTGTTTGGTCAGCTCAAGACAGGCTTCAACAAGCAATTTTTCCATAAAAGGATCGCCGACCTGTACGGCTGACCGTTTCTCGTCGGACTTGTCTGAAATCTCTTCCGAAGCAAAGGTCGCGCCGTTGATCCCGTCACGGCCGGTGCTGGCACCGACATACATCACGGTATTGCCGATTCCGCGCGCCTGACCGACCTGAATATCGGCATGATTCATGATGCCGACACACATCGCATTGACGAGCGGATTGCCATTATAACAAGGATCAAAGGCAAGTTCTCCACCAACCGTTGGAATTCCGATACAATTGCCGTAACCGGCGATACCACTGACGACCTCTTCAAAAACATAACGGACCCGGGAGTTATCCAGTTCGCCAAAACGCAGCGAATCAAGCAGAGCAACCGGACGTGCCCCCATCGAAAAGACATCGCGGATAATGCCGCCGACACCGGTTGCGGCGCCTTGATAGGGCTCAATCGCTGAAGGATGATTATGACTTTCGATTTTGAAAACAACGGCCTGCTTGTCGCCGATATCAATAATGCCGGCGCCTTCGCCAGGTCCCTGAAGGACGCGGCTGCCTGTCGTCGGAAATTTTCTTAGCAGCGGTTTCGATGTTTTATAGCTGCAATGTTCCGACCACATCACAGAAAATAATCCGGTTTCCGTATAATTGGGCTTGCGACCGAGCAGTTCGCAAACCTTCGCATACTCTGCCTCGGTCAGCCCCATCGTCCGGTAGACTTTATCTTGTTCGATTTTCTCTGGTGATGGTTCAAGAGATGCAGTTGGCATGAACAGAGTCCCTCCAAGTTTTTAGAATCGACTGGAACAAGCGCAGGCCATCAACATTTCCGAGCATGCTGTCGGCGGCCCGTTCCGGATGCGGCATCATGCCGAGCACATTGCCCCGGCGATTGACGATGCCAGCGATATTGGCGCAGGAACCATTCGGATTTTCACCGGCATAGGTGAAAACAATCTGACGGTTGTCCTGCAATTTCTCAAGTGTCTGCGCGTCACAATAATAGTTTCCCTCGCCATGAGCAATTGGAATCCGGATAATTTCATTTTTCTCATAAAGCGATGTGAATTGCGTCTGATTATTTTCCGTCTTCAGCGCAACCGTATCGCAAATAAATTTCAGATGTTTATTTTTGAGCAGCGCACCGGGAAGTAAGCCCGCTTCGAGTAAAATCTGGAAACCGTTGCAGACGCCGAGAACCGGTTTTCCTGCTTCTGCGGCTTTGATGACCGCCGGCATAATTCCGGCAAAGCGGGCAATCGCTCCGCAGCGCAGATAATCACCGTATGAAAAGCCGCCGGGAATCATCACCGCGTCAAAGCCCTCAAGAGAGGTTTCGGCATGCCAGACATATTCGACTTCTTCACCCAGTCCGTCCTTGATCGCATAGTACATATCCTGGTCGCAATTGGAACCTGGGAAAACAATGACCGCCGTTTTCACGAATGGACCTCCTCTTCGATCTCATACCGATAGTTTTCAATCACCGTATTGGCCAGCAACCGGTCGCAAATCGCATCGACCTGTTCTTCGAGGTTTGCTTCATCCTCGATCATCAATTCAATATATTTGCCGATCCGAACATCCTTGACCGCTGCATAATCCATATTGTGTAGGGATTGCATCACCGCCTGGCCCTGAGGATCGAGAACACTCTCTTTGAGGGTAATATAGACCTTCACCTTTTTCATTGAACAGCCTCCAAGCGGTTTAATAATTTTTCATAGGTTTCCGGCAGATCGCCAATACTGCGGCGGAAGACATCTTTGTCCAGCTTTTCATGGGTTTTTTTATCCCAGAGGCGGCAAGTATCCGGTGAAATTTCGTCAGCGAGAACGATTTCGCCCGTTTCCTTCAGTTTACCGAATTCCAATTTGAAATCGACGAGCAGGATGCCGGCTTCAGCAAATAAGCTCTGCAGGACTTTGTTGACAGCCAGCGCTTGGCGGCGGATATCAGCAAGCTCTTCCGTCGTGGCGATTTTAATAGCCAGTGCATGATCATCATTGATCATCGGATCGCCGAGTTCATCGCTTTTATAGTAAAATTCAACAACAGTCTTACCCAGATCCGTGCCTTCATCCAGCCCGAGACGTTTGGCCAGCGAACCCGCTACGATATTACGAACAACGACTTCGATGGGGACAATTTTCACCGCTTTAACCAGCTGTTCGGTTTCAGAAATGGTTTCCAGATAATGCGTTGGAATCTGATTCTTCTGCAGCACATGAAAAATTTTCGTGCAAATGGCATTGTTCAACCGGCCCTTGCCTTCGAATTTAGCTTTTTTCTGGCCATTAAACGCCGTTGCATCGTTCTTATATTCTACACGAAGCACATTCGGATCTTCGGTTGTAAACATTTTTTTGGCTTTGCCCTCATACAATAATTCACCCATGGTTGTCGCCCCTTTTTTATAAATAGATATCCGCGTCTCTCTGACGATTTAATCATTCAGTCCGAGGCGTTCGAAGATGAAATTCACGTTCTTTAAATGATAGGTTTCATCAAAGCAGGCATCAATTTCCTTCTGACTGAGCTTGGAAGTGATGCGCGCGTCGCCTTCAACAATTTCCTTGAATGAGGTTTCTGTTTCCCACGATTTCATCGCATTCGGCTGCACGATATCATAGGCGGCCTCGCGGCTCAATCCTTTTTCAATCAGTGCCAGCAGCACATGCTGGGAAAAAGGAAGCCCAAATGTTCGACGCATATTGCGGCGCATATTTTCCGGGAAAACAGTCAGATTCTCGATGATATTGGAGAAACGATGCAGCATATAGTCGAGCGCAGATGTTGCGTCGGGCAGAATAATTCGTTCAGCCGAGGAATGGGAAATATCGCGTTCATGCCAGAGCGGCACATCCTCATAGGCTGTCAGCATATAGCCGCGAATCACGCGAGCCATGCCGCACATATTCTCCGATCCAATCGGATTTCGTTTATGCGGCATCGAGGATGAACCCTTCTGTCCTTTGGCAAAATGCTCTTCCACTTCGCGAATTTCCGAACGCTGCAAGCCGCGGATCTCCACAGCAAATTTTTCAATGGATGTCGCAATCAGCGCCAGCGTTGCCATATAATGTGCATGGCGGTCACGCTGAAGAACCTGAGTAGAAATCGGTGAAGCCTTTAATCCCAAATGTTCGCAGACATATTTTTCAACAGAGGGGTCAATATTGGCGTAAGTGCCGACAGCTCCGGAAATCTTGCCAACCCGAATATCTTCGGCGGCGTCCTTGAATCGGGCAAGATTCCGTTTCATTTCTTCATACCAAAGTGCCAATACCAGCCCAAATGTCGTCGGTTCTGCGTGTACGCCGTGTGTCCGTCCCATCATGACGGTGTTCTTATATTGCTTCGCCTGCATGTGCAGAACTTCGATAAAATGTTCAATATCTTTTAAGAGAATATCATTACATTGTTTCAGCAAATACGACTGAGCCGTATCGACAACATCTGTAGAAGTCAATCCGTAATGAACCCACTTCTTTTCTTCGCCGAGTGATTCAGAAACCGTGCGCGTAAACGCAACGACATCGTGGCGCGTTTCCTGCTCAATCTCATGAATGCGTTCCACTGTAAAGGTTGCATTTTCCCGCAACTTCGCGACGTCTTCTTTTGGAATCTCGCCAAGTGCCGACCATCCGGCACAGGCCAGAATTTCTACTTCCAGCCAAGCACGGTATTTATTTTCTTCCGTCCAAATCGCAGCCATCTCCGGCCTAGTATACCGATCAATCATGAATGCTGACCCACTTCCTGTTCAATTTTCCAAATGCCCAAGCTTTCCGCTTTGGCGATGGCGTCGCTAACTGTCGCGCCGAGAATATTCAGGTGACCCATCTTTCTTCCAGGCCGTGCTTCCTCTTTACCATAGAGATGAAGATGAGCATCGGCCATTTGCCCGATTTTATCCAGCACCGGTTGAACATGTTCGCCTAATATATTAACCATAATGACCGGTTTAAGCAGTGCCGTGCTCGAAAGCGGCAGACCGCAGATCGCCCGGATATGCTGCTCAAACTGGGAGGTCTCGCAGGCATTTATCGAAAAGTGCCCGGAGTTATGCGGGCGCGGCGCCGTCTCATTCACATAGACTTTGCCGTCCGTCCCAACAAACATTTCCACAGCAAGCGTGCCGACGAGATGAAGCGCTTCGGCAAGCTGCAGCGCATAACGCGTTGCCGATTCATGAAGGGCTTTTTCTATTCTCGCCGGCACAAGGGTATGGTGCAGAATATTATGCTGATGTATATTTTCAGCGACCGGAAAAACGGACGTTTCCCCCGCCGTACTACGCACAACAATGACAGAAATTTCTTTATCAAAAGGCAGCCATTTCTCGAGTTCAAACGGCGTGTTGCCAATATAAGGGAGTGCTTCTTCGAGATCCTTCTCCTGCTTCAGGACATATTGGCCTTTGCCATCATAGCCGCCTTCAGTCGTCTTGAGAACAGAAGGAAAGCCGATTTCAGCGATTGCCTGCTGCAATTCTTCCGTATTGCGTACGGGAAGATAGGGTACAACTGGAAGCCCAGCCTTGCGAATCGCTGCTTTTTCATTCAGCCGATCCTTCGTAATTTCCAACAAATGCCCACCCTGCGGCAAATAGCTATGTGCCTGCAGATAATCGACAGTGGCCACATCCACATTTTCGAATTCATAGGTGACCACATCGGCGACTTCCGCCATTCGTTTGGCCGCTTCGGGATCGTCATAATCCGCAACAATCGCCACATCGGCGACCTGAGCACACGGGCAGTCTTCTGTCGGATCCAGAACAGCGATCCGGTAACCCATTTGCTTCGCGGCGATGGCCATCATCCGGCCAAGCTGTCCCCCACCAAGAATACCAATCGTTTGTCCCGGCAAAATCTTCTGCTGTGTCAACTGAAATCACTATCCTTTACTTTCTGTTCCAAAGACTGATGATAGGTGTCCAGCTTTGCTTGCAAAGCTTCGTCAAAGGCCGACAAAAAGCGGACAGCAAGTAGTGCCGCATTGGCTGCGCCGGCCTTTCCAATCGCAACCGTCGCGACAGGGATCCCCGCCGGCATTTGTACAATGGACAGCAGCGAATCCATCCCATTCAGCGCATGGGATTGCACGGGGACACCAATAACCGGCAAGGTTGTCTTAGCGGCAATCATCCCCGGTAAATGTGCGGCGCCCCCTGCACCAGCAATAATCACTTTCAATCCGCGTTCTCTCGCGCTTTCCGCATAACGGAACATCGCGTCAGGTGTGCGGTGCGCAGAAATCACGTGTTTCTCATAGCTGACATCCATATTTTCTAGAATTTCACAGGCATGACTCATTGTTTCCCAATCCGAGATACTGCCCATGACTACACCCACTACTGCACCACTCATTACTCTGCCTCCTTAAGCATCTTGCTTCAGCAAGTCCGCGAAGCACTCTGAATCGCTTGTCCGAATCCACCAGTGCCGCAATCTCTTCTCTTTTCTGCTTGCGAAACAAAGTTTCAGACATAAAAAAGCCCAGATCAGCCGTTTCTCTTAAATAATGAAAAGAGAAAACAAGCCGTCCGGTCTTTACCGCGGGCAGCGGTCCACTCGGGCAACATTCCCGTTTTCCCTTCATAGTCCAGCAATTTGCGGTCGCCGGGTAGAAACAGTTGGGCCATATTCCCAAAAATATATGAGGGTTCGCAATCTTCTTCTAACACTCTCATCATACCAGTATTCTTGAGAGGGTGTCAACCGATTATCGAACATTAATCTAACAAAATGCATCTATTGTTCGTCTTTAAGACGGCCTTCAAAAATGCACTGACGGCCGGCAAGAACCGGACCGGTCGGCCCCTCGCGAAAAACAGGTTTTTCAATGCGTTTGATTGGCGCATAGCCTTCCCTAGCCATGCGCTCAATGCAGGCCGCAATAGTTTCATTTTCTGCGACAAGAAATGTTTTTCTCGATGCGTTCCTCGTTTCCTGACTTATCCGCTTTTTTCCTTTTTTCATTTAGTCCCCTCACCACCTGATCACTCCAAGTATACCCTCCCGGTGACAGGCGTGCTCCTAATCGAAAAAGAAAGCGAGCGCGACAAAACCAATCACAATGAATAACAGACCGACAATACTCATGGAGAGGTGAATCAAATAGCTGGGTACATAATCAAGAATCTTGCCTTCAATGGTCATGGCGATGCTTGCCGAATTATCTTTGCCTTTTTCATGTTCCGCGTCCGTCAGCAGCTGGTCACTTGTTTTTTTAAGTTTTCCGGTAATCAGATAGCTACCGGCAAGCAAAACCGTTCCTGCCAGCCAAAAAAGAATCGCGAGTAGTAGTGCGGGCATAGAAAACACATCCTTTTTTCATCTTTGCCCTTATTTTGGCTCAATAGGACGACTCTATTCCTGAGCTCTCTGCCAGAAAACGGATAACCTGTGCTTTAGCAATCGCTTTTTTTGCTCCTTGGGCGGAATTTTCGGCTCCTTAGGCGGAATTATTCGGCGCTTAGGCGGAATTTTCAGCTCCGCGCTTCCCGTTTAAGATTTATCGAATAGGGATGAAAAAGAGACCGAAGCCGAAGCTCCGATCTCTTTTTTAATAAAAGCAATTATTTATAGTTCAGTACCCAGAAGAAAATCAGGAAGACAACGAACAGAATATAAACAATCGGATGAACTTTCTTACCCTTACCAGCAGCAAGCATCGTGATCGGATAAACGATAAATCCAAGCGCGATACCATCAGAGATGCTGTAGGTCAGCGGCATACCGAGTACCGTCAGAAATGCCGGAACAGCCACTTCGAATTGATCCCATGGAATCTGTTTCAGAGCGCTTGCCATCAGCACACCAACGATGATCAATGCCGGTGCGGTAACCTGATCAGTAACGATCGAAAGCAGCGGCGAGAAGAGCATGCCGAACAGGAACAGGATGCCGGTCACAACTGCTGTGAATCCGGAACGGCCACCAACAGCGATCCCTGTAGACGATTCAATATATGCTGAGGTCGGTGAAGTCCCAATCAATGAACCAACGAGCATTGATGAAGAATCGGCAAGGAGTGCACGTCCGACACGAGGCATCTTATTATTCTTAATGAATCCAGCTTGTTCAGCGAGTCCGATCAGCGTGCCTGCTGTATCAAAGAAGGTCACAAGCAGGAAAGTCAGAACAACAACAATGAGCTGAACCGTGTTGATATCACCCAGATGGGTCAAAGCAACGCCAAATGTCGGCGCCAAGCTCGGTGCTGTGGAAATCACCGTATGCGGAAGCGGAATCAGTCCGGTAATCATTCCGAGAATCGATGTCAGAACCATGCCAATAAAAATAGCACCAGGGATTTTGCGAACCATCAGGATAATTGTGACAATCAGTCCAAAAATAGTCAGCCAAGTTGTGCCGACGTTCAAAGGACCAAACGCAACGGTCGTTGCTTTGTCAGCAACAATCAGTCCGCCGTCATGCAGGCCGATAAAAGCGATGAACAATCCAATACCAGCAGCCATCGCCAATTTCAGGCTCTGCGGAATGGCATCGATAATCATTTCACGCAATTTGAAGATTGTAATAATGAAGAAAACAACGGCAGCTATAAAAACACCCGCCAAGGCCGTTTGCCAAGGAATCTTCATCCCAATGACCACGGAATAAGCAAAGAAGGCGTTCACACCAAGCCCTGGAGCAATGGCAATCGGATATTTGGCGACAATGCCCATAATCAGGCAGCCCAATGCGCTGGCAATGGCCGTTGCTGTAAAAACGGCACCTTTATCCATACCGGCAGCCCCAAGTACAGATGGATTGACGAAGAGTATGTAAGCCATCGAGATGAATGTCGTCAGTCCGGCCAATGTTTCACGGCCAAGAGTTGTCTTTAATTCAGAGAATTGAAAGTAACGGGACAACCAATTTTCGTTCACAAAAATCCTCCTTTTTTGAATGGCTTCAGCGCCGATCACTCGGATTTCCACAGTCAAAGCGAAAATGTGCAAAGAAAAATAATTTAACAATGCTGCAAGCCTGCGCACGAGTTTCGCCGGAAACGTGAATGATCGGTTCCGAAGCTTTGAAAATTTTTTACTCGTCCATTATACCAGTCCCTTTCAGCATCAGTCAACGAAATAACGAACAATATAATATTTGCTATTTTTAATGTTCGGATATGGAGCCTATTCCGTAAATATTTATGCCTATTGATCAGCCATTTGTCGCAAATGACAGCGTTTGCATTTTTACGATGACAATGCCTGGAGTTCGAATCTGCTGCTCATTCAAAAAAAAGCGGGAGCCGGACAAATGCTGTCATTCCCACCTGCGCGTTGCGGGTAAAGCCCAGCCTTCCCCCATGGCGTTCAATAATATCCTTGGAAATAGCAAGACCCAGGCCGGAACCTTTGCCGCTGGACTTCGACTGATAAAAGGCATCCGTCAGATGCGGCAGCTCCTCCTCGCTGACCTCTTTCCCCCAATCCTGAACATTCAGGCAAGCCTCACCTTGTTCCTCCCATAGACTGACAATAATAGTTGTTCCCCGATCAGCAAATTTAATGGCATTGTCGATCAGATTGATCAGCACCTGCTGAATTCTGATCTGATCGCCAAATATCGTCCCTCGTTTGCTGATCCGCAGCTTCAGATGGCAAGACTTTTCATCTGCTTTAACTTGAAGCGAGGCCGCGGAGAGCCGCAATGCTTTATCAAGGCGCATCTGCTCACATCTCAGCTTCATCGTATTCTGCTGAATTTTTGAAAAATCGAGTAAATCGCCGACCAGAATTTTTAAACGATCCGTTTCCTGATTAATGATGCCCAGCCCTTCTGTCAATTCCTTACGCGAGATATCCGGATTCATCAGCATCGTTTCACTCCATCCTTTGATCCCCGTTAAAGGTGTCAACAATTCATGAGAAACCGAGGCAATGAACTCGTTCTTAACCTTTTCTTTTTTTTGAATCTGACTCGCCATTTTATTCAATGTTCTCGCCAGAAGGCCGAGCTCAGCCTGGTATTTTTCCTGCATGCGTAATTTAAAATTTCCAGTGGCCATTTTTGAGGACATTTGAATAATATGCTTCAACGGCAGCACAATTGATTCAGCAAACCGCAGGCTGATGAAAAAGACAAGCAGAGCGATGAATAAGCCGCAGGCCAGAGCTCCGGAATAGATGAGCAGCAGTTCCCGATCCACGGCATTTAATGAGGATAAATAGCGAAGAATATACGGTTTCCCGGCAATTCGAATCGGATAATAGACCGCCATGACTTTTTCCCCTGTTTCAGATCGTTCGACCTGACTAACCGGCTTGCCGGTAAAAAGCCGATGATTAAGCGACAACGAATGATGGCTAATCAATCCTGTCGAAGAAGAAATCATATCCCCCTGCAGATCAAGCACCTGCAAATCGGCATGCTTGACACCGAAACTATCCAGGACCTCACTCATCGGATTGCTCCAGCGATCAATGACCACATGCGTATTGAATTTCTGATAAATCGCGTTAGACGCCTCGGCATGGTTAAGCAGTGTTTCTTTAACGCCATCATAGAAATAACGATGAACGGCAACCATCATGATGGTTTCACTCAGCCCTAAGGTCAGCGTAATAATCAGCATAAAATAGAGAATGATTCGTTTGGTCATTTTTCTGTTCCATCCCAGAGATAACCTCTGCCCCAATGTGTTTGTATGTATTTGGGCTGTGCCGGATCATCTTCTATTTTTTGGCGCAGCCGGCGGATATTGACATCAATGATTTTTGCATCGCCGACAAAATTTTTCCCCCAAACGGCATCGATCAATTGTTCTCTGGAGAGCAGTTGATTCTTATTTTTCATCAGAGTGCGCACCAGTTCGAATTCAGTCGGTGTCAAATCGATCGGTTCGGCCCCCTTATAAAAGCATTCATCCTCGGCAGTCAGCCTGAAAACTCCCGATTTTAGAATCTCCGCCGGTTTTTTCAGCGGTTCACTATTCAAGCGGCGCAGAAGTGACCGCACGCGAGCAATCATTTCAGTGGGACTGAACGGTTTGGTAATATAATCATCCGCTCCATTGTTCAATCCTTGTACCTTATCGTTCTCCTGAATCCGTGCCGTCAGCATAATAATTCCGTTTTGCTGGCCGCCTTCACGTATTTTTCGACAAACTTCAAATCCATCCATGCCTGGAAGCATCACATCCAGCAGCACGATTCGAATATCCGGATGCTCCTTCAAAAGCTGAAGAGCCTGTTCACCGCGGCTCGTCGTGAGTACCTCAAACCCCGCATGCTCCAGATTCAATACAATAAATCCGCGGATGGATAATTCGTCCTCGACAACCAGTATTTTATCCATGTCAATGACCTCCTGTTCTGAAACAGTTGAATGGACAAAAATCCAATTCATTTCCCGCTCCTTAATTCTCGTATCCTTGCTGATCATCATAGACACCGAATTGAATTTGTGCTGCGGAATCTTTGTATTTCTCCGGAACAACAAAAATATAATGATCCGAGGTCCCAATAACGCTCCACGATTCATAAAGTCCGCGACTCCAGTGCGATCGCTTAATCCAATAAATACTGATATAAGGCGTCCCGCTATCTTTTCTTAGAAAAAGGATATGGTTAGGCGCTTCTTGTGAAAGGATCAGATTTCCTGCGGTATTATTGGGAAAATCGATAAAAAAACGATGAGCGCCGTTATAATAGCGCTCTTCTGCCGGCATTCCATCGTCCAGAGGATAAAATGGATTCATGCTCAGCTGTCGAATCAGCCTATAATTCTCAGCCAATGCCGTCGTTTTTTGAAACAGGCCGAATGACCGTTTATACATCCGCCGATGAACGGCCGAAGCGGCAAAAGAACGAGTCAGGGGAGAGTTATAATGACGGATGAATTGAACGGCCCCAGGCTCCCAGCCCGACAGCTCGTTCAATTGACTGATTTCCGGATCGGTCAAGAGCACTCGGAAAGGCTGCAGTGCATGCCTCATTGCCGTGGAATCGTTTGTCCTTTTCATCAGATTGATCCTTCGCAATGGAACAGGTACAGTCTGCAAATCCATCACATTATCCACCAGTTCAGATTGGTGAGCGGCTAGATTACTGACAATATAAACAAGATGCGGATGCCCGTCTTGATCGAGATAACCGCGGAGCCAGCCATTAAAAGGAGAGGAGAGAACCGTCTCCAGGTGGCCTCTATGCATCGCATATACCATGATCCGATCCGCAGATGTGTTTTCAGTTGTCATGACGAGTTCCGGCTGATGGCCCGGTCCGTCGTTCGTCAACGCCATTTTGATCTGACGATTTGCGGCGATTGCTTGATCATCTATTTTCTTCCAGTGATTTCCACGTTTGTTGATAACTGAGAAGTGAATCGTCCCCTCCACCGTCTGGTAGAAAAAGACGGCTTGCTGCGAATCACCTTTTTCGAGTGAGAGCCGCATAATCCTTCCCTTGATCGACGAGGATGCTGGAGAGATAAGCCGTGCACCCTCAGGCAGCATACGGTTGACATTGTTCAGCAGGAGCCGGTTCTGATGGGTCAGATTGGGCTCTTGAATCAGCGAGGAAGGCTGTTCAAGCAGGGCGCACCCCTGAAGACACAACAGAGGAACCATGATCAGACAAAGCCAGCTTTTTCTCCAAGAAATCATCATTGATTCTCCAATCCCATCGCTCTTCTTTCATTGAACACTTGGTACAGCTTTTTCGGAGAAGCTCCCGCAAAGATGTCCGTTATCGGAAAGAATGGAGCGCCGTACCCGCACGCCTATCCGCAATACCCCCTGAATTTTGCTTCTGAACCTATGCTTCTATTCTAGAAAATTATTTGAAGAATTGGGTAACAAAACGGTTACGATCTACAAATTTAAGACAACTTTTCTATTCCTGATACTAATTATGTTGGTGTTGAAAAGATAACTGCACCAAGCCGTACAGGCCAGGATGTCGACTATTATGGGATCGACTTTCTTTCCATCTGAAAGGAAAAATATTCATGAAAAAGCCTACCCGAAAGCCAAGATTTATTCCGATTATGCTTAGTTTGTGTTTGATCGCCGGAATCGCCGCAACCGGGTTATGGTTGTGGAGACAAGCGGTATTTTTACACGGGCCTCAAAATCCTGCTCACGCCGCAGCTCGGCCATTGAAACTTCTGAATCATTCGAGAGAAGATGCGCCGGGGAGAAAGAAAACGGACGTGAAACTGTTCGAAAAAGGGCGGGCGATTGATCATGAATTGAGACAATCCGGTTTCGCTGGGACCGCAGTCATTATCAGCCACGACCGAGTCGTCCTTAACAAGGGTTACGGAATGAGTAACTTGCGGACGCAGACCCGGAATTCCAGCCAAACGCGCTATTATATCGGATCGATGACCAAAGCCATCACGTCTGCTGCCTTTATGCAGCTACGCCAAAAGAGGTGGATTGATTTTGATTCACGTGTTTCCCAGTACTTTCCTCAATTTCCGAACGGGTCAAGGATCTCGATGATCGATTTGCTGGATCATGTTTCCGGATTGGGTAAGGATGATGAATCGATGCGAACGCTGACCCGTGATCAACTGGTGGCTAAAATTGCCCGATTGAATCCACGGCTTCTCAGCCGCCCGGGAACAAGCTGGAGTTATGAGGATACAAACTACGCGCTTCTCGGTGCGATTTTGGATAAAGTTTGCGAAACTCATCTTCAAGAAACCCTCCATGCCTATATCTTGCGGCATATCTTCCAGCCTGCTGGTATGCAGCGCAGCGGATTTGGCATTGCCGGGGAACACCAGTCGAATCGGTCCATCCCGTATATGAAGCGCGGCCGATTCTCGATCGAAACTTTTGTGCCGTCCTTTTCCCAACTGCTGGGTTGCGGCGATGTCTATGCCACAGCATGGGATATGTATCGCTTTGATCACGCGCTGACAAATGATCAACTGCTGACCTCGAGCAGCCGGCAGCAGCTGTTTACCCGGCAATTTCGCGGAGTTCCCTATACGATGGGCTGGTATCCCAATCGCAGAGGCTGGGGCGGAGCCAATTATTCCAGTCATGGCGTCCTTGGCGGCTGGAACGGCAGCAACGCTTTTTCGATGGATGGGGAGAATTATATTGTGCTGCTCTCCAACGTGTCCAACCCGCAGGTTCGGCTGGATGTTTTGAATCAGAGAATTTTCCAGATTCTCTCCAAATAATTGACCAATCTACCATCATTGCCGCTATCATACGATTTTTATATAAAAGGAGTGCTGAAAATAATGAATGCCTTTCTGAATTGGTATCAAAAACCCGCTGTCAACTGGCTGCTTCATACAGCCTTTTATATGGTGATCTTATTTGCACTGATTGTGATTTATGGTTTTGCCGCCGCAAAAACCGGTACATTTATTTACAGTGATTTTTAAGGAGGGATTTTAAATGGATATCCTGAATGAAATGAGGAAAAGAGCCCTGGAGACACCCGAAAAGATCTGCTTTATTCATCGCGAAGAACGGCTCACTTACCGCCAGCTTGAGAAACGCTCCGATGCAATTGCCCGCTGGATCGAAGAAGCTTACCCAGATGATCAGCTGCCAATTTTGGTACACGGACATATGGGCAGTGAAATGCCTGTCCTTTTTCTGGCCTGTGCCAAATCTGGTCACGCCTATATCCCGATTGACCTTTCCATTCCAGCCGAACGCATTTCGCTGATTGCAGAAAATTCAGGTGCCCAGCTGATTTTCACCGCTGATCCCAGCCTGCTGCCCCGGCTGAAGATTGATTCTGTGGAATCACAACGTCTAGAAAATTTACTGAATATTTATCATGATCAAAAGCCGCGTTCAATCGCTCAAATCGATGAGAACGCCACCTTTTACATTATTTATACTTCCGGAAGTACTGGAAAGCCGAAGGGCGTACAAATCCCGCGCCGATCGCTTGAGAGCTTTGTCCACTGGATGTCCAGCGATTTCGGATTGACGACTGACGACATTTTTCTCAATCAGGCACCCTTCTCCTTCGACCTGTCGGTGATGGATCTCTATCCATCGCTGGCGGGCGGCAGCACGCTTTGGACGGTTGACAAAGAGATGATTGCTCGACCGAAGGAGTTATTTGCTTCCTTTACCGCATCGATGATCACGGTCTGGACATCCACGCCCTCCTTTGCGGAGATGTGTCTGATGGAGCCATCATTTTCCGCGGCGATGCTGCCTGCCCTGCATACCTTTCTATTCTGCGGAGAAACGCTGCCGGTGGCGATTGCCCGCAAACTGCACCAGCGTTTTCCGCGCGCCCGGATTATCAATACGTATGGTCCGACAGAAACAACCGTTGCTGTCACATCCGTCGAAATCACTGAAGCGATGCTCGCCTCCGATCATCCTTTCCCGGTCGGTGCCTGCAAATCCGAAGGCCGCCTGCTGATCATGGATCCAGATGGGGCAATTGTGCCTGATGGAGAGAAAGGCGAAATCGTGATCTGCGGAGCCAGCGTCGGCAGCGGCTATCTGGGTGAACCGGAAAAAACGGCCAGCGCTTTTGAGATCATTAATGACATGCCGGCCTACCACACCAAAGATATTGGACGAATGGAGAACGGATTGCTGTACTATGACGGACGGATCGATCATCAAATCAAATTACACGGCTTTCGCATGGAACTGGAAGAAATTGAGCATGTCTTGTCGACCTGCCGTTATGTCAAACAAGCGCTGGTCATTCCTGTGAAGAAGGGAGAACGCTACGATCATCTCATTGGTTTGATCGTGCCAGAAGAATCACCTTTTGAAGCAACCTATCAGCTGACTGCTGCGATACGGAAGGAATTAATGGAAACCCTTCCCAGTTACATGATTCCGCGAAAATTTATTTATCAGGCAGCATTCCCGATGACCGCAAATGGCAAGGTCAATCGAAAGGCATTGCAGGCTGAGGTCGCTCTATGACCTCATTCATTCCCTATGCTTCTTTCCGTTTTTTCGTTTTAATCGGCATTCTGCTTTTGCCAGCCATCGTGCTCGGCCTCAGAGGTAAACGCTCAATGCTTTACATGAATTTTCTTGCCTGCGTCATGCTCGTCTTTATTTTCGGCTCAACACCGGCCCAGTTTGTTTCGCTAATCATTTTTTTGGCCTGGCAGATGATTTTAATCCGTGTGTATCTTCTCATGCGTCTAAAAAATAATCTATCCTTGGTATTCTATCTGGCGATCCTGCTGTCGGCATTGCCGTTGTTTCTTGTGAAGCTGTCGGCAGATGTGCCGTCGCTCAGTTTTCTGGGCTTTCTCGGCATTTCTTATGTTTCCTTTCGTTCGATAGAGTTGATCATGAATATTCGCGACGGGGTCGTTAAAAGTATCACTCTCTGGCGGGTGTTCCGTTTCATTGCCTTCTTCCCAACGATCTCTTCCGGACCGATCGACCGCTACAAGCGATTTGAAAAAGACGAGGAGCGGGTACCGAGCGGTGCAGAATATAAAGTCCTGCTTTATCAGGCTTTAAATAAAATTTTCATCGGTTTTTTGTACAAATATATCGTCGGCTACCTGATCCATAAATATGGAATGGGATCACCGCTGCTTGCTTCCCATTCAATCGAAAGCATTTGGCTGTATATGTATGCCTACAGCATGTACCTCTTTTTCGATTTTGCCGGCTATAGCCAGTTTGCGATCGGTGTTAGCTATCTCTTAGGAATTAAAGCACCCGAAAACTTCAACAAACCGTTTCTCAGCCGTAATATGAAGGACTTCTGGAATCGCTGGCATATGTCACTGTCGTTCTGGTTCCGTGATTTTATCTATATGCGTTTCGTCTATACCGCTGTGAAAAATAAATGGATGAAGAATAGATATCTGCTCGGCGATATCGGCATTGGTATCAATTTTCTTGTGATGGGTTTCTGGCACGGATTCTTACTGCAATATATTATATACGGGATTTACCATGCCATTGCTTTTATCACATGTGATCAGTTTGAACGCTTCAATAAGAAACATCACTTACTTCCGAAAAACAATCGATGGATCAACGCCTTATCAATTGTGCTGACCTTCCATGTGATCTGTTTCAGCTTTCTGATTTTTTCAGGAAGGCTCGACTTTCTCTGGTAATCGGTAATCTCGCACGAAGATTTGTTATAAAAAAATGGGGGTTTTTCTAATGACAGAAATGACAAAGGATTTTAAAGATCAGGTTTTATCTATTCTGGCAGAGGCTTGTGAATCGGACGAAGTGAAAGCCAATCCGGATCTGCGCATCTTTGATGAAGGACTGCTGGATTCATTCGGAACGATTTCCCTCGTTGTCGAATTCGAGAATCAATTGGGTATTCAGGTCCCGATTTCCGAATTTAACCGGGATGAGTGGGCGACACCGAATATGATTATTCAGAAGCTGGCTGAACGGAAGTGAAAGGATCCAAATTCGGTCCGATGATTCTGGCAACGGTGCTTGTGCTCGCCGTCGTCCTGACGCCGCTGTCGATGGAGCGCGCGGTGATTACTCGCCATGAGGTCGCAAAAGCTGCGGGAAGTCTCGATCCGCATGTCTTTCAGGGTATCCTGATGCAGCAGAAAATGCTGGAGAATCCGCACTATCTGCCGATTTACGGATCATCAGAATTATTGCGGCTCGATCGCTATCATCCAACCAATTATTTTAAGGTTCATCCAGACGGATTCACACCCTTTTTAATTGGTCGAGGCGGCATGTATTCACTTGTGCACTTTTTGAATATGGCAGCTGCCGGGAATGAATTAAAGAACCGCAAGATTGTTTTCATCCTTTCGCCGGAATGGTTCACTGCCCAAGGCCTGCAGGATATTCATTTCCATCCTAATTTTTCTAAGGAGCAAGTCTATCACCTGGTGTTCTATCAGACGATCAGCAATGGTTTACGGGAAAAGGCGGCGCGCCGGCTGCTGCATTTTCCTTTTATTCGCAAAGATCACAACCTGACCACTCTGCTGGAAAACGCCGCCTATCCCGGACATGTCGCCAAGCCGCGCCTGGCACTCGCCACCATTCAGGGCTATCTGACTTATAAAGTGTTGACGCTGCATGATTTTATCGAGATGCATCGAATCAAGCCCGGATACAAGAAGCATCAATATCAGAAACCGGATCCGCGGCTTGCCAACGACAGTTGGGCGAATCTCAAGCTTTCGGCGAAGAAAATGACGGAACGAGAGACCGATACCAATCGTTTCCACATCAAAACATCGCTCTACAATAAACATATACGCGGCAGGCTTGGTAAATTCAAAGACTATCGCAAAAATGAACACTATAACCAATCACCCGAATATGACGATTTGCAGCTCGTGCTCGATCTGCTGAAACAAAAACATGTGCAAGCTCTATTCGTGTCGGTACCGTTCAACGGGCACTGGTATAACTATGCCGGTGTACCTAAAACACGCCGCGAGGTCGCTTACCGTAAAATTGCTACTGAAATTCACAGAAATGGTTTTGAACTGGCCGATTTTACTCGCTTCGACAGCAGGCCCTTCTTTCTCCAGGATACGATGCATATTGGGCCAATGGGTTGGGTGTACATCGATCAAGCAATCCAAAAATTTTATAATCAGCACTAAGCGCTGCCGATGCAGCGTTTCGTGCTTTTATTGAAGCCTCCATCCACTGATGAGGGCTTTTTTCAGAAAAATCTATAATGAAGTGCCGTCCGGCTTCCAGATTTGCACTTGAACTTGCGGATTATCAATCACTTTCCGATGCGGCCATGACTCCGCCCCCGCTCGTGTGACCCCGTTTGCGTTAAATCCGCTAACCAGCCATCTTCTCTCAGCACGATCATATTCCAGACTGTAGGTCACGCCGCGTTGATAAGAAGCATCATAATATTTGTCGGATTTTTTAATGCGGTATCCGTATTGATAGCGAATCACGGTATCTACGGTGGCTCGCCATTTTCCGAAATGCGTACAAGCAAAGCTGCTCTGATCGACAATCATGCCCAAATAGGCCGATTTTATTTCAGCAAGCTGCGCCCTCACCTTTTTAAACTGAACGTTCCGCTGAATGGACTGGTTCCTGCTGAAGTTCTCCGTTGCCGCCTGCAGGACGGTCGGATCATATTCAGTAGTTTCCCAAACGGCTACCTCTGTATTAAATTGATTAACCGCCGTCAGAATCGATTTTTGAGTAGCCGTGTCAGATTGGACCCAATTGAGCGTATGGACTGAAACGGTTACCGGACGATTCCACACCGTTAGAGATTGTTTCTTCGAAAAAAAGCCCAAATCATTGACTACCTTCTTTTGAAGCGGATAACTTCCAGGAAACACCGATTGGAAATGATTGGCTTTTTTCTGCGGCTGGATCATCCGCCCGTCTGCAATGAGTTCAACCTTATCGCCCGATTCCTGACCCGTAACCTGAATCCGCTGCGGTCGGACATAGATTTTATAGCGAGAGAATAGAGCGGGTTTTCCGCTCTCCTTCGTCAACGACAGGACGTTGTTCGAATGATAAGCGCTGCGGTCGACCTGTCCCCGTAAATCTTTTTTTAGCGTCTTCCAGGTTTTCGGGTGCTGACGCAGATAGCGGATCATCCCCTCCGCTTCCTTCTCGCCAATCACGATCCCCTTCCGCGAAACGAGGATATTTTTCAATTCCGCTGGGTGATTGGATTGGATACTTTGTTCTGCTTTTTCAATGACGCGGTTCGGTGAAGTTGCCTGACGTACGGCACCAAACCCGGCGACGAGCAGAAAAACCAAGACAATTCCGGCAATCACTTGATAATTCATCATTTTCATCGAAAAACCTCCCGCAACTTTACTCGTGCAGCTGGAAAAGCCTTAGCGAAAACCGGAAAAACCTCGCTAATAAGGATATATGCCGAAACGGGCTGTCCTGACAACAACGCCTTCCCGAAAATGATCATCCCAATCGCCATGCCTGATGAAAAAAGCCGGGCAAAAAGCGCCCGGTCCTTTATGGCAGTAGTGCTCCGGTTGCTCGCTTGCCGCGGGCGCACCGCGAGCCTCCTCAGACAAACGGGAACCTGCGGGGTCTCGCCTGGCACGCTGTTCCCGCTGGCGTCTCGCACCTGCGCTTTTACCGCAAAATTTTATATACTTTCTTATCCTGTGAGAAAAAAGGACAATCTCTAACAGTCTATTTGGAAGAAGCCCTGCATAGAACCTATCACGTAGCACTTTTTCGCTTTTCAGGCAGTGAAATCTATGGACGCGGTCCAAGGGGGTTCATCGTGTTAAAACAGAAAAAAATGATCATTCTCTCGATTGTCTTGCTTCTTCTGCTCTTTACGGTCGGCGGTTGCGGAAAGAGCACTGGAAACAACAAGAAGAAAAATGAAGCAGAATCCAGCGTCGCCTCGCTCAAAATTCAGAACGGCAGCTATGTTACCAGCGAGGGCAAAGCCAATTCGAAGGACCATGCCGCACTCGCACTCAGCATCAGCATCACCAATCATACCAAGGAGTCGCTTGATCTCTACTCAGGCGATTTCTCGCTCTATGATGCAAAAAATCAAAAAGTGTCGGCAGATAATGATATCTACGATGAATCCGATATTTTTAAAACACTGGAAAGCAGCGATCTCTCCCCGCGGAAAACCGTGACCGGCAATCTGATCTTTGACGTCGCCAAGGGTAAAACCTACGAATTGCATTATCAGCCTGATGTCTATAAAGGGGGCAAAAAAACAGGCGAAGTGATCTTGAAATTCAATACCGGCAAATATAAGGATCCCTCTGCTGACGTGAGGCAAGCCACCGACGCTTACATTCAAGCTGTATTTTTCAGTAATAACACACCTGCCTATTCGAAATATGTGGCCAATGATCCGGCCAAAGATCAGGCAATTGTCAAAAATGCTTTTACAAAAGACGTCTCCGAATCTTTTGACGATAATTGGTCGAAACAACAGATCGACAAGGTCTATAAAGCTTATCAGGCGGCAAGCCGAGAAAAAGGCGGAGCGGATGTGAAAGTCTATTCTGTATTTAGCACGCACGCGACCGTGGAGGTTGTCCCAAAAGTGCTTGATTTTGACAGTCTTTCAGACGATGTCGAGACACTGAAGGATCAGTTTATTGACGACAACCAGGGGAAATATTCCAGTTATGATGCTGCAGTCAAAGCCTGGTACGCGTATCTGGCTGATCACATCGGTGAGCTCTTCAACAAGGCGGATGCAGTGCCCGCTGATGACAGTTACAAGCTCAATCTGTCCGAACATGATGGAAAATGGGAAATTAACACAGATAATAGCAGTGCCAATTATGATTATCAATCGCTGGTTCATGCGATGACCGGCGGGTATTGACAGTTTTAAGCAGGCGGACCGCTTATTTCGAAAGATTGTTTTATCTCCATGCAACAGCACCTTAATCTAAAAAACCATTTCCCGTACTCGGGGAACGGTTTTTTCATTTGAACAATTTAGGAGGACTGATGGACGGTCGTTCGTACACACTAAGAAGGAAACTCAAATGGAATTTGTGGCCAATGACCCGGTTCTCGAAAAGCGAAAAAGGCCCGACTATCAAGCGCGCCCACTAGCTTTATCTGAGATGAAACGTCATTGCTCTCGGCCCGCTTTTCCCCTTTAGCGCTGACAAGCGGCGTTCCAGATACGTTTACAAAAAAGAAGTCGATCCATTAAACTGAAAGAAAGGGTGATTATGAAATTAAGCCACGAGGAGGTAACGTAAAGATGAAAATTCTCGCCTATCATGCATTTGCCGATGAAATTCCAGAAATTCATAAATGGTCGAAAGCGCGCGGAATTGAAGTTGCGATCTCGCCGAATATGCTTTCATTAGCCACAGTCGACGAGGCGAAAGGCTTCGATGGGATCTCTATCCAGCAGACGGAAGCCATCGGCAGCCCGCTTGTCTATCAGAAATTGCAGTCCTATGGGATTCGCCAAATATCAACACGCACGGCCGGCTTCGATGTGGTCGATTTGGATGAGGCAGCAAGAAATCATTTAATCGTCACAAATGTTCCTGCCTATTCTCCCTATGCCGTCGCCGAACTCGCTGTCGCGCAGGCGCTACAACTCACGCGTCACCTGCCGCAATTCAACCGGCGTTTTTCCAATCACGATTTCCGCTGGAACGGTTTGATTTCCAGAGAGATCCGCTCGATGACGATTGGTATTATCGGAACCGGACGAATCGGCGCGACCGCCGCCAGATTATTCAAAGGATTCGGGGCGCACGTGATTGGATTCGATGTTTTTAAAAATCCGCAGTTGAGCGACATCCTTGACTATCGCGCATCTGTGGAAGAGGTTTTGAAGGAGGCGGATATTGTTTCCCTGCATACTCCGCTCATGTCCTCCACGCATCATATGATTAATAAAGATAATCTGAAGCTGATGAAGAAGGACGCGTATTTGATTAACGTGGCTCGCGGCGCGCTCATTAACACCGATGACCTCATCGATGCCCTCAGTCATCAGCAGATCGCCGGTGCTGCGCTTGACGCCTTTGAAAGTGAGTGGTTTAACAATCAAGATTTGAGCGGCCAACCCTTTCACGAGCCGCAGATTGAAAAACTAATGGCGATGGACAACGTCCTGCTCACGCCCCATATTGGTTTTTATACACAAACCGCTGTTAAAAATATGGTGGATATCTGTCTAGACAGCATCGTTGAAATTCTCAAAACCGGAACGAGTGCCAATCGCGTGGATACACCAGTAAAGCACAAATAATTTTAAAGAAATCAAACAGGAGACAATACACCGCAAATAGGTGATCGTCTCCTGTTGTTTTTTCATTCATCCTTCTGTAGCCCCTGAAGGCTCATCGCCAGCATCGCCAGAAACTCATCGACAAATGGCCGAGCTTCCTCAACATTTGCCTCGGGATGACGCGAAAAATAGCCCAGAGCTTTAGCCGAGTAATAGCTGTGATGCGATTGCAGGACTGCCAGTAATGTCTTGCGATCCACATCTTCTTTTAAATTCAGAGCGTCAATCAGTTTATTGAAGAAATCAGGGACCATCTCCATAAGACGAGTGAATAATTGCTGCATCTTCTTAGAACAGGCCTTTGGTGGACGTAGCATCGCCCCCGTAAGCAGCCGGGTGATATCCGGATAATTGCTGCAAAAGATGAATTCACTCTCGCAAAACTTTCTCAGTTCTATAAGGGGTTTCTGCGAGAAATTCAAATTTTCATAGTCCAATTCTTCCATTGTGAAGCGAACAGCATCGCTCACGCAGGCTTCGTACAGTTTTTCTTTGGATTCATAATAATGGAAGACTAAACCCTTTGACACACCTGCCGTCTTAGCAATCTGATTAGTCGATGCCGATTCAAAATCCTTCGCAGCAAACTCATGGAGTGCCGCTGTCAGAATGGCCTTTTCTTTCGCCGGATCCATCAGACCTTCAAATCCTTTCTCGTGTAAACAATATAGGTCAACAGCACCGACACAAGCAGTACGATCAAATCCGTGGTCAGATAATGCCAATTAAGGCCGCTTTTGAAAACCGAGCTTGGCAGCGCGGTGTCAACCGGTGAAAAGTAGACCAGAAACTTGAAATCACTCTTGAGCTTACCAACCACACCAAGAATAAAGGTTAAAAAAACCAGTCCTAGCGATAATGAAGTCGCCGATTTATTCGATGACAGAAGCGACGATAGAAAAAAACCGACGCCAAGAAAGGTGAGACCCATTATCCATCCGGCAAAAGTCAACTGAGCAAAATCCTTGAAAAGTTGCGACACCGAAGCCGTGGATTCATTGAAAAACAGACAGACAAGGAAAGCCACAACCATCGAAACGAGCCAATAAAGGGTATAAAGGAGCCCGTTCGCCAGCATTTTTGACGAAATGATCGACACCCGTGAAATCGGCTGAGCATACAGATAACTGATTGTTCCATCGGATTCTTCTCTCGACAGTGCATTGGTGCCAAGCATAGCCGCAAAAATACCGGTTGCGATGATCACGTATTGGAATTCATAGCCGAAATAGCCGGTTATCGTCGATAGCGCCGCCATGTCGGAAAGATTGAACGCCTTCAGCATTTCTTTCGGCATGTCGTTGAGATGCATCTGCGAAAGGCCCATGCCTTTCATCGACGGGAACAGCGAAACGAGCCCAAGAGTTAAAAGGGCGACGACAATTATCCAAATCCAGAGCGTCTTCGTGTGTGTTCTGCATTCAAGTCTGAATAGCGTCATGATCGGATCGCCTCCTGATTTTCATACATGGCCATGAATTGTTCCTCAAGATCACGATTGTCTATTGTCACATCATCGAGGTCAGTTGAAATCGCTGCAAGCAATTCAAACAGTTTCGGCAAATCCTGATTATAAGTGAACTTTGCTACGTCTTCCGTTTGTTTGACACATTCTGCACCGATCGCTTTCATTTGCTCAATCGGCAGATGATCACCTTTTAGGGTAATTACCTTGATTTTATTATTGACAGCGGTCAAATCCTCAATGCCCATGAGATGACCCGCCTTAATAAAGGCCACCTTTGAACAGAAATCCTCGACTTCTTTCAGATTGTGGCTCGACAGAAAAATGGTCACTCCCTGCTTCTGTTTTTCCTTCAAGAGCTGGAAAAGTCGGGCGTGCATCAGCGGATCCAATCCATTCGTCGGTTCGTCGAGAATCAGCAATTCTGGATGATGAAGCAGCGCGCAGACAATCGCAATTTTTTTCTTATTGCCAAGCGACAGATCGCCAAATTTTTTCTTTCGATCAATCTCGAACAGGCTGAAATACTCTTCCAATTCCTTCGAATCTCCGCGCATATGATGAAAGTCAAGCGTATAGTGGATGATTTCTTCGACCCGAAGCTGTGAATAGAAACGGACATCACTCGGCATATAACCAATCCGTTTTTTCACCGAAACACTTGCCTCTGGCATCGACTGGTCAAACAATTTAATGGTGCCGGTACTTCTTTTGATAAAATGAAGGATCATATTCATCGTTGTCGATTTTCCAGCGCCGTTCGGACCGATAAAGCCAAAGAACTCGCCTTTTTCAACAGTTAATGATAAATCGCTGACCGCGGCAAATTTACCGAACTGCTTGCCAACATGATTCAGTTCAATAATAGACATATGGACTCACCACCCTTTTTCGTATTGACCAATTGGTCAATACGAATATAGCATGAATTGACCACGCGGTCAATTCATGCTATAAAATAATGCCGATGATCAAAGTTTGCCGTTGGGTCGCAGCGGATCGCCCATGTTTTCAACTCAGAAGGCGGTTCGGATCCGCTGTTTAAAATCAGTCGATGAACTTCACCATCAGATATTCATCGACATAGTGATCACCTTCCCACATCGCCTCTCGATCCTCACCATAAACAGAAAAGCCCATTTTTTCATAAGCCCGGATCGCTTGTCCATTTGTCTTTATGACAAACAAATAGAATTTTTTGACAATACCCTCTTTTTTAGCCATCCGTTCCAATTCTTCGATCATCTGCTGAGACAGCCTCTGCCCCCTGAAATCCGGAGTTACATACACGGCCTCTAAAGTCGCCCGGTGGCGCATCTTCGGCAAGGTTTCTTTGACAAGCGTCACAATCCCTACCAATTTTTCGGCTTCAAAAGCACCGATCGTCAGCGCATGTTCCTTTTCCAGCTTAGCTTCAAAATCAGCTAAATGGTAGGTGGCCTCCAAATCATATTGCGAAGCAAAAGCCTCCGGATCGTGTTTCAGTGCCTCCAAACGTAGGACACGGTATATTGCGGCGTCTTTTTCTGTCAGCTCCCTAAATTGGATCATCTGCGGCACCTCCAGTTCTAATTGACTTATTATGTGCGTCGCAGTGAAATTTTATCGGGTACATTTAACGGCCCACTCTGAAAAAACCATCGGCCGAACTGGAAACAGCCGGTAAAGTCCAGAGTTTATGAATTCTGCTAAAAAATCTATAATGGAAAAAGAAACTTCAATGGAAGGCGCTGGCCTAATGAATCTTTATCAGCTCTATCATAAATTATATCAGCAGATGGGACCGCAAGGCTGGTGGCCGGCCGAATCCAAATGGGAGATCATCTGGGGAGCCATCTTGATCCAAAACACAAATTGGCGCAATGTCGCTCCAGCGCTCATTTTGTTGAAAACAGCAACGCAATTCGACCCGAAGCGGATTATTGAACTGGATCAAGAGCAGTTAATCCGGCTCATTCGCTCCTGCGGCTTTTATAAAAACAAATCCGCCTGCATGCTGGCCGTCTGCCACTGGCTCCAGGCTGCAGATTATGATCTCGAATCATTAAGTCATCTCCAGCAAACCGAACTGCGCCGACAATTAGTCAGTCTGAAGGGAATCGGCAATGAAACGGCCGACGCGCTATTGCTCTACGTCTTTGACAAGCCTTGTTTTATTGTCGATACCTATGCACGGCGATTGTTTACCGCACTCGGCTGCGACATGCCGCGTGGTTATTTACCGTTTCAGCATTTCATTGAAACTCGCTTGCAGCTGAAGCTCGCGGACTATCAAGAATTCCATGCCCTTATCGACGAATTCGGTAAAATCTATTGCAAGAACGCCTATGCCTGGCAAAAAAGCTTCCTTTTTAACGAAAAATTAGAGCTGTAAGATGGAAAAGGACGCTTTGGGCGACTTTTTCATCTCAAATGTTACCCCATTTTTAAAAATAAAAAACACTTCCAACGCACCCGTACTAACAAGCTGCATTATGAAGGTGTTTTTTTCAGCTTAGAAAATTGTTTCTATATTATAGAGGATTCGTTTAAAGGGTGCCATTCCAATCAGTCATATTTAGCAAGACGTTCGTGAAATAGCGATCGCTCCTCCCTCCTATGTTAGAATGGAGCGAGACATCAGCCATTCCAGAAAAACAAAAGAAGGCGCAGCTGTTTGGAAAAAACAATTCTTATCCCGATACCCACAGATGATTTTGATCCGACCGAGGTCGTTACGCCGTGGCTGCGTCTGCGCACGGCCGGCTTCCATTCTGTTTTCGCGACACCGGGCGCAAAACGCGGCGCAGCCGATCCGCTTTTGTTGAAGGGCGTTCTGTTCGGAAAACTGGGCGCGAAGCCGGACATTGTTGCCAAATATCATTCCGAGCTGGAGCAGGATCCTGCATTTCTGGACCCGATACCCTATGAAGCCATCCATGCCGGCGACTACGCCGGCCTATTGCTCCCCGGTGGTCACGCTCAGGGGATGAAAAGTTATCTTGAGAACCAGACACTCCAGAAAAAAGTGCTCGACTTCTGGCACACAGGAAAACCAATCGCTGCGATTTGCCACGGCACAATCGTCCTGGCGCGAACCCAAGATCCAAACACGGGCCAATCGATCATCTCCGACAAAAAAGTGACCAGCCTGACGAAACAGTTAGAGCGCACGGCCTACTATCTGACAGCCTGGGCGCGCGGCAAATACTACCGGACCTATCCGGCCTATGTGCAAGATGAAGTCACCAGTCAACTGAATTCCAAGGACAATTATCAGACCGGCCCGTTCCCGGTTCATCCTTTTTATGTCCGAGACGGGCGTCTGCTGACCGCGCGCTGGCCGGGCGACGCAGCACTTTTTGCTGAGGCTTTTGTCAAAATGCTGCAGTGATGGATTAGTCATCAAAAAAAACAATCCTCACGGCCGCGACGCCAGAAGGATTGCTTTCTTGATCATTCATGCTGTTGTTCACAAATTGCCGTTTACACCGTGTCGCCACGTTTTTTGACGCTTAAGAACCATGCAGGTAGGGCTGTCACCGCGATACTGACAATCGACCAGACAAATGCCGTATTATATGCCCCTGATAAATTGGTTAAGCTCGGGATCTCACCCGTCAGACTATGCTGAACAACAGTTGCCAGAATGGCCGTTCCAAATGCACCGCCGATATTTTGCAGCATCCGCGTGCTAATTGTTGCCTGAGAGATTTGTTCTTTTGGCAGACCAATATACACGTCAGTCATGATCGGAATAAACATACCGCCCTGCGCGGCACCACGGACAAATAAGGCGGCAATCAGCAGCCATTTGTTGGTACCTCCATCGGCAAACGCAAACGGTAAGGTGCCTAGAATAGAAACGATAATGCTGACCAAAACAATCCAGCGTGCACCGAAGCGATCGGTGATTTTCCCAACCTGGCTTCGGGTCAAAAGCATACCAATACCCTGAGGAATTAAATAAATACCAGTCCAGATGACACTAATCCCTTTAATATTTTGGTAGTATAGCGGCAATAAAAGCATTGCCCCATTAATTGTAATACCGGACATAACCAGTAAAAGGGATGATGCGGAAAAATTCGGCACTTTAAACAGACTTAAATTGATTAACGCCCGTTTGGGCCACAGCAGCGCATAGACGACATAGACAATCAGGAGGCCAAATCCGATAGCAATCGGAATAATGACATTGCTATGAAAAAAGCTCCCGGTCGTGCTTAGTTTTGTAATGCCGAGAATCAGTTCAGTGAAGATGCCCGTGAATAAGGCAATACTGATTAAATCCAGCTTTTTGCCGCGTGTTGTCGGTAAAAACTCAGGTGATTTCCAAAGCAGTAAAGCCATCGAAATGACCACAATCGGCACATTAATATAAAAAATCCAATGCCAGTTTAATTTTTCAATGATCAATCCGCCAATCGTCGGTCCTAAAATCGGCGCAAGCACCGCGGGAAGACCAACAACGGACATCAACTTCCCCAGACTTTGACCACCAGATGCCCGAACAATCAATGTAGTCAACGTTGGCACAATGATTCCTGCCCCCACTCCCTGAACGACTCGGCCGATCACGAGCAGCCAGACGGTTCCGGAAATTCCGGAAATTACTGATCCAATCATGAATAAAACCAAGGACCACAAATACAATTTTTTCCCACTTATCCAGTCCGCCGCCCAACCGGCAATCGGTACCTCAATACCCATTGCCAAAACATAGGCGGTAATGACCCACTGAACCGTCGAAACGGTGGTATGAAAATCCGCAACGATGGAATTGACGGCAATATTCGCCATCGTTGTGTCAAGCATCGGTGCCAATGCTCCAAGCACCAGAATCAAGCTAATAGCCATAATAGAATTCTTTTTCTCCAGAGTTCTTTCGTCTGCTGACATACGTTCATATCCCTTCTATTAAGATACGGACGTATCTAATATGAATATGTTATAATAGAGTTCAAATAAAAGCAAGCGAAATTTTAGGTGAGCGATCTTGACACAACAAAAACAAGGGAAAAGACGCCGAGGCACCGAGCTTGAAACTGCCTTACTCTCGGCAGCATGGTCGCAGCTTCAGGCGCTCGGCTATCAAAAATTAACAATGGAAGGTATTGCTGACGCTGCTCACACTACCAAAACGGTCATCTACCGCCGTTGGCCAAAAAAGGCTTTGATCGTTATTGCTGCGTTTAAAAAATTTGGTCCGACGATTGATTTTAAGATGCCTGATACTGGAGATCTGCGCACGGATTTGTATGCGCTTTTAACAACTCCTGTTGAAGCGTTCTCTACTCTTGGGCGAGAAACAGTGCAGGGCTTGATAGCTGATCAAATCAGTGAAGCGATAAATAAAGTATTTATGGCTGCCAACTCGAACAACAATTGGATCAAGCAGGCTACAGACGAAATCGTGGCGCATGCCGCATCTCGTGGTGAAATCGAACTGGATCAGATTAGTGAGCGGATCAAAAACCTTCCTGTCCTGCTTTTAATCAATGAAATCCTTGCTAATGGGACGTTAACGAAAACAGCTGTTGCGGAAATTGTGGATACGATCTTGATGCCATTGTTTAAAAATAATGGCGACAAATAATTTGCCGTCTGAGTCTCCCACTTTTTGACTGATCGGAAGCGAGAGATCGAAGATAGAGACAATGCGGAGATGATTTAACGGTGAAAAAACATGCTCAATTATTCACTGCCACTTTGACCTTTTTATTGATTTTATCAGGAGCGGTTTTCGGTATCCAAGGCGTGCATGCCGCTTCCCATGTACGTACACATGTTTATTATGCTGCCAAGCCATTCAAATACAGTACAGCGGGACTGCGTGATATAAAATATCCTCAAATTAGCGGTCTTGCAAACAGCAGAGCACAGGCGCGCATCAATGCAGACTTAAAAAAATATGCCAGAAAAGCCTATCTTTATCGTAAAAGCTTTCTCAAGAAGAACCCCTCTCAAGGCGCACAGAAAAGTGCCGTGGGCCTATCGTATCGCGTGCGCTATTTCAGTCATGGAAAAATTTTCGTTAAATGAGTACGCCGCCGGTGCTGCGCACGGAGTTTCAACAATACATGCATTCAATTTTTATACAAATAAAGGCTATGATGTTCCGCTTCAAGCTAATTTTGCAACAAAAGCTGCCTACCAGCGTGCCAATCGCTATGCCCAATCCTACATGAAAAAGCATAATCGTAAATACCCTTTTGCTTTCGATAACGGCAATCATACAACGATTTACGGCCATGACTATTACTGGACGGTCAATGGCTTGAGAATACAATTTCAAGAATATGAGGTCGCTCCCTTCGCTGCAGGCCTGCCGACCCTCTCAATTCCAGCGAAGTACCAAAAATAAGCGTATACCACAATGAAGCAGCCTTTCCCGAAGAGAAAAGAGAAGGCTGCTTTTTTAACCTCATACGCAGGAAGCTTTTGGACATTGACCTTAGCCATCTAAAGCATCCAGTAATAGAAAAAGGCTAAATTCCTTCTGATTAAAGGACTTAGCCCGTACTTGCTAGTTTGTCCAAACAAAGAAATCTTCACGGCGAGTTTCATAAGAACCAATTATACATTTCTCGGTGAATGAATGGCATCTCCGCCAATGAAACGATCCGCCAATTGATGAACACTATCCCCGCCAATGAAGCGATCCGCCAGTTGATGAACACTGTCT
>JBDNRY010000027.1:0-36533 GCA_047718855.1 Sporolactobacillus sp.
TCAACTCCTTTTAGTGGCAAGTATTTCCATTTACACAAAGGAAAATACGTTCTCCGTCATTCTGCAGTTCTCATCCATCATTCTGCAGTTCTCGCCTGTCGTTCTGCAGTTCTCGCTTCAAGTTGCGATTGAACTTCCCCTTCCCCTGTAGTAAATAGATAGAATTTCTGCTCTTCTAAGCAGAATTCTATCTTTCGACTCGGCTCGGCAGAAACTGAAAATAAAAAAAGAACCTTTTCCGGTGATTCTCCGCAATCACGGCAATCCCGAGGTTCTTTTTACTAAATTTTAGACGGTGGCGTTCAATTCACGCTCCGCTGCCGCCAGCCTTCTTTGCCGGCGCCGGTAGGCAAAACCGGAAACAGAAACGCAGATTTCATAAAGCAGCAAAAGAGGAACAGCGACCAGCGAATGCGAGACAAAATCCGGCGGTGAAATCATCGTTGCCAGAATAACTAAACAAAGATACGCCATCTTGCGCATCTTGCGCATCTTTTTTGGCGATAAAATACCGAGACTGGTCAGAAAGACAACAACGACGGGCAGTTCAAACAAAATGCCGAATGGCAATACAAGATTTATCAAAAAACCGAAATACTTATCGGTCGTAAACATCATTTGGAACATGCCGCCGTTCAACGATACTAGAAAACGGAGAATATTAGGAAAAACCACAAAATATCCGAAGGCAATCCCGCTCAGAAAAAGCAGGAAAATGGACGGAATATAGGATAGCGAGATTCGCCTTTCCTTCGGTGTCAGCGCCGGAGCAACAAAGAGCCAAAGCTGCCACAGAATCATTGGCAGGGTCAAGGTAATTGCCATCAGTCCGCCAATCATGAAATAAACTTTAATAATATCGCTCGGGCCAAGTACAGTGAGTTTTGCATGGATATTCAGATCAAAAATCAGCCAACGGTAGATGCGACGGACGAAAAAGAGAGAAAACGCGAAGCTGACGATAAATGTGATCAACACGATGATGATCCGCTTTCTCATCTCTTTCAAATGGTCCATCAGCGCCATGCCTTGATCGGAATCATTCATCGGGCTTCAGCTTCCTTTCTCACTTTTTTTCTTCTTTGACCGTTTCGCTTTCTGTAACATTCTGCTTTTTCTCTTCTTTAACGGAATCTTCATCAGAAGTTAGTCCCTGAGTCGCTTTTTTGAACTCTCTGAGCGATTTGCCGAAGGATTTGCCGATTTCCGGCAGTTTCGAAGGCCCAAAGATAACAAGTGCAATAATCAAGATCATGATCAGACCAGGTAATCCTATATTAAATGGACTCATAATGAAGCACCTCTTTTTTTGGATAATGGATCATAAATTTTATTCGTCCGTCCCCCCTATTTTACATCGGTCGAAAGAATAAGGACAGACCTTAGCAGATTCGCGGCAGCATCATTCCAGAAAGACGATGCAGGCGCCGCTTGCTCCCAAGCGGGGTCTCCAGCAGCAGCCTTCCAGTCTCCTCGCCTGTGACACTGCCGATAACCGTCGCGTTTGTACCCTCAGAGAATCCTTGAAGAATTTCCAGTGCACGCTCTGCATCTTCTTTGGCAACAATTAACAGCACTTTCCCCTCATTTGCCAAATATAGCGGATCAAAACCTAGAATATCGCAAGCGCCGACGACTTCACTCCGAATCGGAAGAGCGTTCTCCCGAATTTCTAAGGTGATATGAAAATCTTCGGCAATTTCCACCAATGTCGTGGCGACGCCGCCGCGCGTCGGATCACGCATCATCTTCACCCGGATCCCTTCACGAAGAACAGCATCAATCATCTGATTCAGTGCTGCGCAATCGCTTTGCAGATCGGTGACGAGCCCCAACTCACCGCGGGCGGCAAGGATAGCAATGCCATGATCGCCGATCGTGCCGCTGGTGAGGATGACGTCCCCTTCAGAAATCTTTTCCGGATTGACTGTCTCCACAGACCGCTGAATACCGATTCCAGTGGTGTTGATGTATACACCATCTGCACCGCCCTTTTCAACAACTTTCGTGTCCCCGGCGATTACGCGAACGCCAGCCGTCTTTGCTTCTTCAGCAAGCGAGTGGACGATTTTCCGTAAATCCGCAACAAGCAGCCCCTCTTCAATAATAAAGCCGACTGTCAGATACAGCGGAATCGCTCCAGCGACGGCCAGATCATTGACGGTGCCGGATACAGCGATTTTTCCAATGTCCCCGCCTGGGAAAAAGAGCGGTTTGACAACAAAGCTGTCCGTCGTCACGGCTATTTTTGCATTGTCGAGATTGAGAAACGAGGCATCAAAATGCGATTCACGATCATTTCCGAACGCGGAAACAAAAATTTGCTGAATCAGCTGATGAGCCAGCTCTCCGCCGTCTCCATGCGCCAATGTGACTTTCCGATCCATGGCTTATCCTTCCTTTCTCATGTAGGCATAATGGGCCGAGCAGGCACCCTCGGTCGAGACCATGCACGGACCAATTGGATGCAGCGGCGTGCAGGCTTTGCCAAAAAGAATACATTCCTCAGGAGTAGCAAGACCACAGATCATGTCGCCGCAGCGGCAGCGTGTTTTCTTTGGTTCATCCACTTCAATCGCGAATTTCTTTTTTGCATCATAGGAACGGTACCTCTCACGAATGGAAAGACCACTTTCCGGAATTTGACCAATACCGCGCCAAGCTTCGTCACTAGGTTCAAAAAACTCATACATTATCTTTTGAGCAACCGGATTACCATCTGCGCGGACCACACTCTGATAGTTATTGAGAATCGCCGGCTGATCCTGATCAAGCATCTGAACCAGTTTATAGATCGCGCTGAGCATTTCCACCGGTTCAAAGCCGCTGATTACTCCCGGCATGTGGAATTCATCCACAAGGAATTGATAGGCATGCTGACCAAGCACGATGGAGACATGGCCCGGTAAAAGAAAGCCGCTGATTTTAACATGCTTTTCGGTGAGCAGAGTTCGCAAAACCGGCTGAACCAATTTTGTTGTCGCCCACATCGTAAAATTCTCCAGGCCCTTCTGGTTAGCGAGCTGAATGGCTGCAGCCAGAACCGGTACAGTTGTTTCAAAACCGACACCGAGAAAAACAACCTCGCGTTGCGGATTTTCCTCGGCAATCCGAACCGCATCAAGCGGTGAATAGACAATGCGGATATCCCGGCCCTCAGTTTTGGCACTCTGCAGGCTTCGCCTGGAGCCCGGCACGCGCATCATATCGCCAAAGGTACAGATAATTCGTTCATCGGAGTTGGCGACCTCGATCATCGCATCGATCTGTTTTTGATCAGTGACGCAGACCGGGCATCCAGGTCCGGATAGCAGGCGAACATGACCTTCCAGAATTAATTTGACACCGGTGCGGGCAAGCGCCATCGTATGCGAACCGCAGACCTCCATGAATGTCGGCATTTTACCGGTGCGTTGTCTGTAGCGATCAGCCAGTTCAATCACTTTCCCCGCCAATTTCTTCGCAACCGCCGGATCTTTAGGTTCAAATAACGTCTGCACTGGCTATCTTCTCCCATTCATGGATGCTCTTCTGTGCAAAGTCTTGATCAATAATCGACATGCCTTGTCCAGCATGAACAATCACATACTCACCGACAGCTACTTCAGGAACGAAGAGAATGCCAACTTCCATTTTAGTCCCCATCACATCGACCCATGCCGTATATTCTTTCTTTTCAATCACTTGAGCTGGAACACCAACACACATGTTTTCAACCTCCTACAGATTTTCTATTTTTATCGTCTTGAGAACGCATACTTCATCCATTCATTCTCCGGCTTTTGCGGCCGCTATCATGAGCTGACCGGCGCATAATCCGCCGTCACCGCTTGGAAAACGGTGATGCGTATAGACTGCGAACCCGCGGTGTCCAAGAATCTGGATAAGCCGGCTGGCTAAAAAATCATTATTCATGCTCCCGCCGGAAAGAACAATTTTTTTACCGAGATCCGCTCTATCTTCAGTCAACCGGCAAACTGCCGTGCAGCAGGCATCTGCCACGGTTTCGTGAAAACGGCGGATAATTCCGGCCGATGCCACTCCTTGCAGATGTTCTCGTGCAATTGCGCGAATCATCTCACTGAAGTCGATTTGCAGCATGCCCGCTTGCATGCGCAGCTCGAAGGGATATTTTTCAGCAGGTTCCAGCTGCTCTGGCTCAAGAAGGTCAGACAGCTCGATCGCGGCCTGCCCGTCATAACTGGCGATCGGACAGACATCCAGAATGGCACTAACCGCATCAAACAATCGGCCGCATGTTCCGGCAAGCGGACTATTTATCCTGTTCTCTGTCATTCGCCGAAGAATGGGGAGATTGGCAGCCTGATCTGGAAATAACTTTTCAGCCAGCTGAAAGCCTTCCTTGCCTAAAAGATCAATCAGCATGGCGGCGGCATTCCGCCAGGGCTCGCGGATGGAACGCGACCCGCCAGGCAGGGGGGTCGCGCGCAGATGCGCCAGCCGTACATACCCTGCGGCACTGCCGTGAAGAATCTCAAAGCCCCAGATGCTGCCGTCTTCTCCGTAGCCTGTCCCGTCAAGAATGATTCCGAGACAGGGTTCACTCAATCCGTTATCCACCATGCAGGACACAAGGTGAGCGTGATGATGCTGAACATCGATCACCTTTGCCCCAAAAAGTTCTGAGAACTCTCTCGTTGCGAATTGCGGATGCATGTCTTGGGCAATCCATTGCACGTCGCTGCCGGTCCATTTGAGCAGATGGGCAAGCGTCTTTTTATAATGGGCAATGCTCTCTTCCGCCTCTAAATCACCAAGATGCGGTCCGATGATCATTTGCCGATGGCGGCCAAGTGCGAAGGTATTCTTCATCTGACTGCCTAGTGCCACGATGCCGTCAACAGTTCTGTCTACGTTCAGCGCCTCAGGTACATAGCCGCGGGCACGTCTGAGAAAATAGGGTGCAGAGACATTGATCCGGACAACGGAATCGTCGATAGGATGAAGGATCGGCCGGTCATGCATCAACAAAAAGTCGGCAATTCCCGCGAGATAACGGCGAGCCGATTCATTCTGGTAGAGAATGGGCAGGCCGGACGGATTGGCGCTTGTCATCACCAGATAATCGTAAGAGCCGTCGTCAAACAATAAATGATGAATCGGCGTATAGGGTAGCATGACACCGATTGTCCGTACACCAGGTGCCGTTTCTTCGGCAATCAGCCCCGTGCCTGATCTTTTTTTGCTCAGTAGAACAATCGGCGCCTCCGGTGAAACAAGCTGCTTCTCCTCTTCCGCCGACAGCTCAGCAATTTTCTGAACAGCCGCCAGCGACCGGGCCATGATTGCCAGTGGTTTATGCGGACGGCCTTTGCGCCTTCTGAGTTCCTGAACCGATCTCCGGTTCCCGGCGTCGCAAGCAAGATGAAAACCGCCAATCCCTTTGATCGCGACAATTTTTCCGTCGGAGAGTGCGGCAGCAGCCTGGAGCATCGCATGATCACGCGCGGCAAGAATCGTCCCGTCGATTGCCATTAAGGACATCTGAGGTCCGCAAGTGGGACAGGCAATCGGCTGCGCATGATGACGCCGATTGGATGGATCTTCATATTCTTCCTGGCATCGGTCGCACATTTTAAATGACTTCATCGAGGTCAGCGGCCGATCGTAAGGTAATCCCTCAATGATCGTGTAACGCGGTCCGCACGCTGTACAGTTGATAAAGGGGTAACGGTAACGAAAATTATCCGGATCACGCATTTCTTCTAAACATTTCGGACAGGTTGCGGCATCAATCGGAATGACAAGATTGGACTTCCCTTCCGGATCACTCGGGATGATCGAAAAGGTATTATAATCTGATAATTCTGTCCATTCCGTTTCCACCTTGTCCACCCGTGCCAGCCGCGGCTGGCAGCGAGTAATCTCAGAAAGGCGTGTTTCTATCGAGGCTTGCTCACCCTCCCAAACAATTTGGACACCGTCCATATTGTTCTGGACGGTTCCCGTCAGCTGTCCTTCACGCGCTAGACGGTAGATGAATGGTCGGAAGCCAACCCCCTGTACGCGGCCGTGTACCGCAATCTTTATTGCCCGGCGCATGCCTGATAAGCTTGATCAATCCAGGCCAGCCACTGATCGAAGCCTTCTCCGCTCTTTGCCGATAAAGGAAGCAGCTGTGAATCCGGATTAATCGCCCGCAAGTCTTTCCGGGCTTGTTCCAAGTCAAAAGACAAATAGGGGAGCAGATCGATTTTATTAATCAGCGCGAGCTCTGTCACATGGAACATCAACGGATATTTCGGAATCTTATCATTGCCCTCCGGAATGCTGAGAACCACGATCTTATGATCCTGCCCCAAATCAAATTCTGACGGGCAAACAAGATTGCCGACATTTTCGATAAATAAAATATCAATCTTATCCAAATCCAGCTGCGGCAGAACTTTAGCTACCATCCGCGGATCCAAATGACATTCACCTTCAGTCGCAATCTGGAAGGCCTGAACACCTTTGGAACGAATTCGATCCGCATCTCTCTCCGTTGCGATATCCCCTTCAATGACACCAATCCGATACTTTTCCGCCATTTTGGCAATCGTTCGTTCCAGAATCGTCGTTTTGCCGGCACCTGGCGAGCTCATGAGATTAATGGCTAGCGTTCGGGACTGATGGAATAATCGCCGGTTAAATGCCGCTGCACGATCATTGTTTTCCATAACATTCTTTTCCAATGTGATCTTCATCTGCTCAGCTCCCTTCGTATGATTCAATTTTAAACGTTTCTCCGGCAAGAAGCACTCCAAACGGCATCCCGCATTCGGGACACGTCGCAATAAATTGTGTCGGTTCGTACGTCTTGTCACAGGCCAAGCAGCGGGCAAGACCCTTCTCTGGAATAATATCCAGAACCGCATCCGCCGCGAGCTGTGGAATCTGCCGGCTTTCCCTGAATGCTTCAAATGCGAAACGTAGAGCATCCGGCAGCACATTGCTCAGATCGCCGACGACGAGTGAAATTTTTTCAATTGAATGAATGCCTTGTTTCTTCGCATCGCTTGCCACCATCTCCAGGGCATCCTCCATCAAACCCATCTCATGCATCAAAGAACTCCTTATTCCGGCAGTGCAACCCACCAGCCTTTTTCGTCCCGCCTGAGCGAATAGAAGGAGAGCTGGAGTGCTCCTTCATTTTGTTGAAAGGAATAGGTGCGGCTGCAAGCTGGACAGTATATTTTCTGTTCAAACGCCTGCCACTGAACGAGGCTGCGGCAATGGGGACATTTCTTATCAAATGCCAGAGCCTTCCGCCCGTCATAATAAATGCCAATCAATTTTCCGTTCACCATCTGCTCCTGATAACCGCGAATGGGAGCGGGTAATGACAACCAACTCAATCCTTGAAGGATCGTTGCCGCCTGATCAATCTTTTCCAGGTCGTGCTCCAAAATTGGTGAAACGATTTCTTTGCCCGTCTCCGTCAGGCTGCGGGCCAGCTCCCTAAAAAAGCTTCGCCGGTTCATGCCCTTTCCCGCCATTCAGCAATCTGCTGCTCAATTTGACGAATCAATGACGGGATCGCTTGACGGATCGTCGCTGTTAATTCCGTTTTCAGATCGAGCGAAGCCGGTTGCAGGCCAAACATCACCATTTTTTCCGGAAGTGTATCCCGGAGCTGGGCAGCAGACATGACTTCTTGAAAACCGATCTGATGGACTGACATTTTTATCCCGTTAAACGCCGGAATTTCTTCTTTCGTCAGTTTGATAATCGTTCCGGGCTTCCTGCCGGCATTAATGGCATCCACAATGATCAGTGCGTTCGTCGCTTCGACCGGACCGAGCAGTTGCATGCCTTCAGTCGTTCCATCGATAATTTCAATATTTTTGATGTTTCCTAATGTTTTCTCAATTTCCGGAAGGATCTCGATGCCGATACCATCATCCGAATAAAGGGTATTGCCGATCCCAAGAATCGTAATTTTTTCCGGCAGGATCTCAGCTGTTACCGTTCCAGAGGATTTCTCCGCTGCCTCTCTTTCAGCTGCGCGATGCTCAGGTTCGAACTTGTAGCCGGTAAAAATAGAAGACATCGTCCCGTTGCGGCTCAGCCAGTCTTCGCGAATCGACATATAGACATGAATCACTATGAAAAGCATAAACCCCCAGGCAACCAAATGATGCCAGGAGCGGACATTGAAATCATTACCGCCGAAAAGAAAGGGCACCCAGGCAAAAGCCTTGCCATAAATGGAATCCGGCTGCGGCTGGAAGAGCATATAATAGCCAGTCAGCACCATGATAACCGAACCCAGTCCGATAAAAATCCAATAGCTCAGCTGTGCAAGCGGATTATGACCGATATAATGCGGCTTATGATTCGGGATAAAAAGATAGCCTTTTATGGTTTCGATCAGGCCTAGCCAGAAATTCTTTTGCAGAATCTGACTTTTTGCAAAATGATTGCCCTTAATTGTCCAATAGAGACGAAAGATCAAGTTAGCCGTGAAGACGAAGGCTGTGAAAAAATGAACCTCCCTCATCCAGCCCATAAAAAAATGAGCATAGGCATCACCCGTATTTTCCGGCGTGAGAAACGGATGGGCAATATAAATGCCGGTAAACATCAGAATCATGATTGAAGCAGCGTTCACCCAGTGGAAAATACGGATCGGCGCTTCCCAAACATAGACAGAATGAGACGTACGGGCACTGAATGCGTGATGCTCTGCAGCCTGAGCAGCCTCGTTCTGCGTTTCAGTAGGCTTTTCAGGAACCGGTTTAACAGCGGGATGGCTTCCTGCTAAAATTTTCATGAATGCTCCCCCTCTCATTCCACATGAACCGAGGTCTGCTCGCTGTTTTCCAAATCCGTCAAATGAACTGCGCAGGCCAGACAAGGATCAAAGGAGTGAACCACACGCAGAATTTCGAGCGGTTTCTTAGTATCGGCTACCGGAACATTTTTCAGGGAGGATTCGTAAGCACCGATGACGCCTTGATTATCCCGCGGTGAGGCATTCCAGGTTGTCGGAACCACGGCTTGATAGTTTTTCGTCTTGCCGTTCTCGATTTCAATCCAATGGCCAAGTGCTCCGCGCGGCGCTTCGCTGGTACCGACACCGAAGGCATGCTTTTTCCAAGTGGCCGGATCCCATTTTGAATTATCAAAGGTTGTCTGATCGCCGTTTTTAATATTTTTTATCAGACTATTATAATCATCGCGCATCCAGCCGACAATCATTTGTGCATCCAAGCCACGGGCAACAGTCCGTCCCAGTGCCGAGTGAAGAGCGGAAACAGGAAGGTCAAGTTTTTTCAATGTCTCCTGAATGACCGGACGATAATCGCCCTTGTTTTTCGCGTAGCCGACCATCATTCGGGCAAGCGGCCCGGTCTCCATTGCGTGTCCCTTCCAGCGCGGTGATTTGATCCAGGAATATTTGGCATTCGTATCCAGATGTTCATAGGGAGGATTAGGTCCGGAATAATCCAGATTCGTTTCACCTTTCCATGGATGCCTGCTTCCCGCTTTCTTGCCGTCATAGTTATACCAGGCATGATCGATCCCTTCACTGACCTGATTCGGATCACGCGGATCGACATCCAGAACTTCGTTCATATTGCCGTTCAAAATGATGCCCCGCGGCACACGATAAAGCTGCGTCTCCCGAACATCTTTTGTGGAATAATCTCCGTAGCAGAGATAGTTATTCAGACCGCCGCCGATTTCCTTCTTGCCCCAGTCCTTATAATACGAGCCAATGGCCAGCAAATCCGGCAGGTAGACTTGATTAATGAAGTCATGAGCTTGGCTAATCAGTTGATCGACCATCTCCAATTTTTCCGAATGAATGCCGTTATCCATATTAATATCGAGCGGTGTCGCCATGCCTCCGACTAGATAATGGGGATGCGGATTCTTGCCTCCAAAGATTGTATGAATTTTGACGACTTCCTTCTGCCAATCGAGGGCTTCCAGATAATGAGCGACGGCAAGAAGATTGACTTCCGGCGGTAGTTTATAAGCGGAATGTCCCCAATAGCCATTCGCAAAAATACCAAGCTGTCCGCTGTCGGCCACTTTTTTGATTTTATCCTGGACACTTTTGAAATAACCCGGCGATGAATTTGGCCAGGTGGAGATCGACTGGGCGATCCTGCTTGTCTCTTTCGGGTCAGCCTTCAGTACGCTGAGTGCGTCGACCCAGTCAAACGCGTGCAGATGATAAAAGTGAACGACGTGGTCATGCAGGTTCACTGTCTGATTCATCAGGTTGCGAATCAGGTTGGCGTTCTGCGGAATGTGGATATCGAGGGCATCTTCCACAGCGCGAATACTGGCAAGTGCGTGTGAAGACGTGCAGACGCCGCAAATTCGCTGCACATAGCCCCAGACATCACGCGGATCTCTGTTTTTGACGATTAACTCAATTCCGCGGATTGCCGTACCGGAACTGAACGCATCCGTAATCTTGCCCTCCTGGACATCGGCCTCGATCCTCAGGTGCCCCTCAATACGGGTTACCGGATCGACGACTATCCGTTTACTCATCTCGATCACTCTTTTCCTGCTTTTTCTCATTGTGATGCTTGACTGCTGCCGTTATTCCGGCATGCGCCCCGACACCGACGACCGCCGCACCGACGACGCCCGTTCCCCATTTTTCCGGATTAATCGTTGTTTGTGTAAACGGGATTTTGGATCGATGCGTATAGAACGGTCCGTTGTCCCAGAAATCCGCTTCAGAACAGCCGATGCAGGGATTGCCGGATTGAATCGGATAGCTGACTCCGCCATTCCAGCGCATTTCTGCACAGGAATTATAGGTGGTCGGTCCCTTGCATCCCAACTTATAGAGACAATAACCGGCCTTCAGATTCGGATCATCAAAGGATTCGGCAAAAAGTCCAGCATCGAAATAAGCACGCCGATTGCATTTATCGTGAATCCGGTGCCGGTAAAAAGCCTTGGGTCGACCAAGCATATCTGTTTCCGGAAGCGCATCGAAAGTGACAATATGGGCAATCACGCCGGTCATTACCTCGGCGATCGGCGGGCAACCAGGCACACGAACAATGGGAATGCCCTTTAATATAGAAGAAACCGGCTGAGCGCCTGTCGGATTAGGCTTAGCTTTAGCGATACCTCCCCAAGAGGAACAGGTTCCATAAGTCAGAACCGCCTCCGCATGAGCCGCTGCTTCGCGGAGCAGATCCAGTCCTGAACGCCCGCCTATGCTCAGATAGCCGGCCTGACTCGGCACACTGCCTTCGACAACGAGTATATATTCGCCTTTATATTTCTTTAAGACATTCTGCTCCGCATCTTCCGTTTGAAAACCGGCAGCAGCAGAGAGTACTTCCATATATTCCAGTGAGATCATATTAAAAATGACACTTTCAACTTTTGGATAAGAGGATCGGATGAATGATTCTGAACATCCGGTACAGTCCTGCATCTGCAGCCAGATGACTGGGACCCGCTGCTTCGTCTCCATGGCACTGGCGACCTGCGCGGTTTGTGAATAATCCAACCCGACCGCGGCAGCCAGTGTTGCGCACATTTTCAGAAATGTCCGCCGTGAATAACCCCTTTGTAGAGCGCTTTCATAGATTGTTGGCTCTTTCCTCTCCATATCTTTTGCCCCTCGCCTTCACTCATTTTTCTGTATCAGACTAACCGCTCCCCAAATCAGTGCTCTAAAGCCATTTTTTAAAAAATGTCCAATTGTTACCATTGTTTCACATTTATGTTTATCATAAAGGAGGTCGTCCGCATTTGATATGATCAATATCACAGATTGTTGTCTAGAAAAACTATATAATACTTTGATTTATCTTGTCGCGTGAATAAAAAGATTAGCCAGAGAAGCAATGACTCTTTACTGCAATACTCCAAAAAAAAAGAAGGATAAAAGATCATCCTCCTTTCCAAAAATACATTTGCTTATTCGTTGCTTGCTTTTTGCCTTAATTTCTCTTTTTCACCGAGCACACTATGCCGGTAACCATAAGAAAAGTAAATGACAAGTCCGATGACAAGCCAGATGACGAAAAACTTCCATGTGACCGCGGACAAATGAATCATTAAATAGCCACAACTCAAAACAGCAAGCAGCGGAACCACATGAATCAGCGGAACCTTAAAATTGCGTTTAATATCTGGCCGGGTGAAGCGAAGCATATAGACACCGACGGCTACTGAAATAAAGGCAAAGAGCGTCCCGATATTCGTCAGCTCGGCTAATTTGTCCAGCGGAATCAATCCTGAGAAAACCGTCGCCATTAACCAGGTCAGGATAATCGCATAAACCGGTGTCTTCGCTTTTTTCGAGAGTGCCGCAATCGGTTTGGGAAGCAAACCATCCCGGCTGATTGCGAAGAAAAGGCGCGTCTGTCCGTACATCATCACGAAAAGAACGGTGGTAATTCCAAGAATAGCGCCAAGTGAAACAAGACCAGCGACCCAGTTCTGATGAACAAAGCGAAGCGCGAAGGCCACAGGATCACCAACATTCAGATGCGTATAGGAAACCATTCCGGTCAGAACGATTGAAACGGCAATATAGAGAATCATACAGATACCGAGCGACGAAAGAATGCCGATTGGCATGTCGCGCTGCGGATTTCTGACCTCCTCGGACGCCGAAGATACGGCGTCAAACCCAATATAGGCAAGAAAAGCCGTGGCTGCTCCTTTAATAACACCGCTAAAACCATATGGCATGAACGGGCTCCAGTTTGTCGGACGCACATAAAAAGCACCGACAACAATAAAGAGCAGAACCACAGCGATTTTAATTAAAACGATAATATTGTTAATCCGACTCGATTCTTTGACACCGGTGAGCAGGATTAGCGAGAGGACAAGTACGATAACACTCGCCATCATGTCAAAATAAGTGCCATGGACCGGGTTCCATGATAAACTAATTGCCTTTGGTAGGGCAAGACCAAAGCCGCGGAGCAGTTCCTGAAAGTAAGCCGACCAGCCGCTGGCAACCACGGAACAGGCCAGACCGTATTCCAAAATCAAATCCCAGCCGAGTATCCAGGCGAAAAGCTCACCGAATACGGTATAACTATACGTATAAGCGCTTCCTGAAGCCGGAATCATTGAAGCAAACTCCGAATAGCAAAGCGCTGCGAAAGCACAGGCAATGCCTGAAAAAATAAAGGAGAGAATAATTGCCGGTCCTGCGTTGTTGGCAGCGACAATACCGGTCATGACAAAAATACCGGTCCCGATGACTGCACCAACACCGAGCATCGTCAAATCAAAAGATCCCATCACTTTCTGAAGGCCCTTTTTGCCGGTGGCCTGACTTGCCGTGTACTCCATTGACTTCCTTCTAAATAACTTCATCCTTACATTCCCTTCTGTCTCTGTTAATTTCAACCACCATCGTCAAGTTCTCTCTCTTTTCTAATTTAAAATTTTCTGATTATTACCTGGCTATAGTAGTTGGTATTAATTTTACAAAATAAGTGCTGTCATGTAAATGAAATAGCCGAAATCGTCCGATAACTTTCACAGACTCAACAGGTATTCTCCCCACACAATTGGTCAATCCTGTCAGAGGTATGGCTGGTATATGTCCGCTCGACTTCACGAAATTCTACTTTTTGTTACAATAGAGATAAGAAATAATTTTTCTTAAAGTATTTATCATTAAAGAAATATTATTTCTGACGCCCGCCAAAACAGATAAATCGGAGGTTTTTGTATGTCTGAAACTGCTGCACCCCGTTCAAGTTTGAAACATCGCGCACTGGAAATACTGCTTAAATCACTGTTATCCTTTTTCGGTGTCGCTATTCTAGCCATTGGCGCTATGCTTTGCAAAGTGGGTAACGCGGGGCTGGATCCCTTTACTGCCTTAAACCTTGGCGTTTCCGCGCGCGTCCATTTGAGCCTGGGCACTTATCAGTTACTCACAAATTGTGTCATTATTCTGATCGTTCTGCTGCTCGATATTAAAAAAATCGGAATCGGAACGATCATCAATATGGTTTTTGCCGGCTTTATGATCGACTGGTTTAGCACGGCTTACAGTGCCCTCTTCCACTACCAGCCCTCGTTAATGACCAGCATTATCAACGGGATTCTCGGTCTACTCTTTTTTACACTTGGAACTTCTCTGTATATGGGTGCCAATCTTGGAGTAGCTCCCTATGATGCGCTCGCTCCAATTGCTTCGAAAAGGCTGCATATCAAATACAAATTCTGCCGAGTTGTTCAAGACATTGCTTTTATGATTGCCGCGCTTATCGCCGGCGGTCCGATTGGACTGGCTACCATAATCATTTCCTTTTTTGCTGGCCCGCTGATTACTTTTTGGAATCATCGATTAACTGAAAAATTGATGGCGCAGCTTGTTTCCTTTAGCCAAGCTCCCTCTGGAAAGAGCATTGGTCGCGGGATCGATAGCGCCGGCAAATTCACCTATCATCTCGTTAAAAACGGCTATGATCAGACCGTTCTGACTCAGGAAAAACTCTCTCAGTACTCAGATGAACAATTGGAAGAGAAAGTGGAACAGGCGAAACAAACCCTTCAGCAAACGGACGACATCCGGAAGCACACCTTTATCCGTTATGGTCTTCTCAAAAAAGAAGAACGCCGACGAAGGGATAAGAAAACCCAAGGGCCTGATCAGGAGGATGATTCCAGCCGCCCATCCTGACCTGTTTAATTTTCATTGAGGAGGTTATGCAAGAGAGAGAGAGGAGCAGGTAGCCCATCCGCCTTTTTCGCGCCATTCTTATTCTGGCCCTCATTCCCAAATACAATGATCGAACCTAAATTAAGAAATACTTGAAAAGTGTGAAAGGAGTCTTACCCATTCAAGCTTTAATCATGACTGCGACAGAACATCTTGAACTGAAAAACATGGAGGAAGAATCTTTAAAACCTGGTGAAGTGAAGGTGAAAATGAAATATGCAGGGATCTGCGGCACAGATAACCATCTCTATCATGGACAGCCGGGCTCAGCTGCAGCGGAACCGCCGATTATTCTGGGCCACGAAAATTCCGGCGTTATTGCAAGACTTGGTGCTGGGGTAAAAAGCGATTTGCAAATTGGCGATCGCGTCGCCATTGATCCGAATATTCCCTGCGGCTTTTGCGCGTTTTGTCGTCATCAGCAGCCTCAGCTTTGTGAGCACAATGAGGCGATCGGCGTGACCAGAAATGGCGGTATGGCCGAATATGTGAATGTACCGGAGACGAATGTTTATAAAATTCCGGATAATCTCAGCCTTAAAGCAGCCGCTATGGCCGAACCGGTCAGCTGCGCTGTTCATGGACTGGATGAATTGGTGATCAAGCCGGATCTCACTGCACTAGTTATCGGTGATGGCTTCGTCGGACAAATTTTTACTGAGCTGCTAGCTAAGCGTGTCAAAAGGGTTGCCGTAAGCGGACATAATCCGAAGAAAATTGCTTTACTGAAGAAGATTGGCGCTTCGGAAGTCTTTAATCCTGAAGAAGGTCCTCATTCAACGACGTACGATATTGTGATTGAATGTGTCGGACTTCCGGGGACACAGGAGCAGGCGATTCACTCCGCCAGCCGCGGGGGACAGATCTTGATGTTTGGAGTTACAAATCCAGACAGTAAAATTCAGATCAGTGGTTATGATATTTATTTTAAAGAATTAACCATAAAAGGTGCCTTTATTAATCCTTATGCGATGAAGAATGCACTCGCGCTGATGTCGAAACGGACGATTGATGTTGAACCGCTGATTACGCACGAATTCAAGCTGACAGATGTAGCAGACGTCTTATCCGGCCATTATCAAGGTAAAATCACAAAAGCGATCATCAAGATCTGAAACATTTATCTGCAAATAAAAAAGCGTCCTGTTAACCGGAAAGACCGGTAAGCAGGACGCTTTACATTTAATCAGCGAAACTTATTTTTTGATATTGTAGAAAGAATCGTTGCCGAGGAACTGAGCGGCACCTTCGAGACCATCTTCGATACGGATTAATTGGTTGTACTTTGCAATGCGGTCTGTACGAGCCAATGATCCGGTCTTAATTTCGCCTGCATTCGTTGCAACAACGATGTCAGCGATAGATGTGTCTTCGGTTTCACCAGAACGGTGAGAAACGACGGCTGTATAGCCGGCCTTCTGAGCCATTTCGATAGCGTTCAATGTTTCTGTCAACGTTCCGATCTGATTAACTTTGATCAGAATGGAGTTGGCAACACCCATTTCGATACCCTTTTTCAGGTAATCGGTGTTGGTAACGAACAGGTCATCACCAACGAGCTGAACACGGTTGCCCAGTGCCTTGGTGAGTTTCTGCCAGCCTTCCCAGTCGTTTTCATCGAGACCGTCTTCGATCGAGATGATTGGGAATTCGTCAACCAGTTTCGTGTAATATTCGATCATTTCATCGGTAGTGCGGACAACGCCTTCACCTTTGAAATTATACTTGCCGTCTTCATACAATTCAGAAGAAGCAGGATCAATCGCCAATTTGACGTCAACGCCTGGCTTGTAGCCTGCTTTTTCAATCGCTTCAATAATTGTCTGAAGCACTTCTTCGTTATTCTTCAAGTTCGGAGCGAAGCCGCCTTCGTCACCGACTGCAGTCAAATGACCTTTAGCAGAAAGAACACTCTTCAAAGCATGATAAACTTCCGCACCGATGCGTACGGCTTCTTTCATTGTTTCCGCACCGACAGGCATAATCATGAATTCCTGGAAATCAACGCTGTTATCAGCATGCTTGCCACCGTTCAGAATGTTCATCATCGGTGTCGGCAATACTTTGCTGTTCACACCGCCAAGATAGCGGTACAACGGCAGGCCCAGTTCTTCAGCTGCGGCATTGGCAGCAGCCAGAGAAACACCAAGAATGGCGTTAGCGCCTAATTTGCCTTTGTTTTCTGTACCATCAAGTGCGATCATTGCTTTGTCAAGAGCAACCTGGTCGGAAACTTCCATGCCGACAACTTCAGGAGCAATGATTTCGTTGACATTTTTGACAGCTTTCAGAACACCCTTGCCGCCAAAACGGCTCTTGTCGCCATCACGAAGTTCAACGGCTTCGTGTTCGCCGGTTGAGGCACCACTCGGTACGAGTGCGCGGCCAAAGCCGCCTTCTTCTGTATAGACTTCAACTTCAACAGTCGGATTGCCGCGAGAGTCAAGCACTTCGCGACCATAGACTTCAACGATCTGAGACATGGTTATCTCTCCTTATATTGTCTTATTTAATAAACTCTGCAAACCTAGCCGTCTCCTGCCTTGTCCGGACAAGGACAGATACCCGGCAGGCTTGTCACTTTTATTTAAAAATCAGTCTTTCGCTGCGTTCAGAAGCGCGAGGAAAGATTCCGGTTGGAGGCTTGCGCCGCCGACCAATGCACCGTCAATATCCGATTGTGCAAGCAGTTCGCCGATATTTGCCGGTTTAACACTGCCGCCATACTGAATACGTACTTTTTCAGCCGTCGCTAAATCATACAATCCAGTAATTGTTTCACGGATGAAATGGCAAACTTCATTGGCTTGTTCTGATGATGCCGTCTTGCCTGTGCCAATCGCCCAGATGGGTTCATAAGCGACGACTACGTCCACTGCCTGATCGGCAGGAACACCTTCAAATGCCTTGCTGACTTGTTTCTTGATCACGGCCTGCCATCTGTTTCCTTCACGCTCGTCCAGCGTTTCACCGACACAAACGATAGGAGTCAGATGGTGAGCAAAAGAAGCAAGGACTTTTTTATTAACCGTTTCGTCGGTTTCGGCGAACATGGCCCGTCTTTCAGAATGACCGATAATAACATATGGGACACCGAGATCTTCGAGCATAACCGGGCTCACTTCGCCGGTAAATGCGCCGGAATTTTCAAAGTGAACCGTTTCAGCAGCGATCTTCAAATCCGATCCCTTGCTGTCGGCAACAATGCGGTCGAGGGCAAGAAAAGGAGCGGCAATGACTGAATCGACGATTTCCGTTGAAGGAACTTTATCCTTTACCGCTTCGACAAATTCATGAGCTTCTTTAACTGTTTTGTTCATCTTCCAGTTTCCGGCAATGATTGGTTTACGTGACATTTAGGACACCTGCCCTTTCTTGCAGTCAAAATAGGTTCGCTGAAATTATTCAGCGTCGTTCAATGCGGCAACGCCCGGAAGCACTTTGCCTTCCATCAATTCGAGTGATGCGCCGCCACCTGTAGAGATGTGGCTCATCTTGTCAGCAAGATGGAATTTTTCAACAGCTGCAGCGGAATCGCCGCCGCCGATAATTGTCGTAGCGTCAGGAGCTTCAGCCAGTGCTTTGGCAACTGCTTCAGTTCCTTTTGCATAAGCGTCCATTTCAAAAACACCCATTGGTCCGTTCCAAACAACCAATTTTGATTTCTTGACCGCATCAGCATAGAGTGCAACTGTCTTCGGTCCGATATCAAGGCCCATCCAGCCTTCTGGAATGCTGTCAACATCGACCGTTTTCTTATTTGCAGATTCTGAAAATTCATCGGCAACGACAGCATCAACAGGGACAAGGAAGTTGACGCCTTTTTCTTTAGCCGTTTCCATGAACTTCTTCGCCATATCCAGCTTTTCTGCATCGAGCATTGACTTGCCGATGCTATAGCCCTGAGCCTTGATAAAGGTAAAGGACAATCCCCCACCGACAATCAGGGTATCCACTTTGTCAAGCAGGTTTTCAATGACCCCGATTTTGTCTGATACCTTAGCGCCGCCGATAATCGCGGTGAAAGGATGCTGCGGGTGGTCAAGAGAAGCTGCAAGAATGCGCAGTTCTTTTTCCATCAGGAATCCGGCAACTGCGGGAAGATAATGAGCAATGCCTTCTGTAGAAGCATGAGCACGGTGAGCCGAGCCGAAAGCGTCGTTGACGTATACGTCGGCAAGCGCTGCGAAGGCTTTAGCCAGTTCTGGATCATTCTTCTTTTCGCCTTTTTCAAAACGAACGTTTTCAAGTAAAAGAACTTCGCCATCTTTCAGCTTAGCAACAGCTGCTTCAACTTCCGGTCCAACTACGGAATCTGTCTTGGCAACCGGTTTGCCGAGCAATTCGCTCAGACGTTTGGCTACAGGATTCATCCGCAGGGATTCTTTGTTTTCAGCCGTTGGGCGGCCAAGGTGCGAAGCAAGGATAACCTTTGCTCCGTTTTCAATCAGATAGTTAATGGTCGGCAGTGCGGCACGGATACGAGTGTCATCAGTTACTGTCGTGCCATCGAGCGGAACATTGAAATCAACGCGGCAAAAAACCTTTTTGCCTTTGACCTCAATATCGCGAATCGTTTTCTTTGCCATGTCATAACCCTCTTTCCACTTCATCTGTTGACCAAAATCAGGTATTTCATTTTCTCTTCATTATAAAAAAGCGGAAACAAAAGTGTTTCCGCTATTCAAGTGCTTATTCAAAGTTCAAAGCTGATTATTTTGCTAATTTTGCAAAGTATTCAAGCGTTCTTACCAGCTGAGAAGTATAGGACATTTCGTTGTCATACCATGCAACAACCTGAACGAGTTGTTTGCCGCCAACTTCAAGAATCTTTGTCTGAGTAGCGTCAAACAAAGAACCGTAAGTGATGCCGATAACATCAGAAGAAACAATCGGATCTTCGTTGTAGCCCAGAGTTTCGTTAGCAGCTGCTTTAACGGCTTCGTTGATTTCTTCAACCGTTGTGTTCTTTTCCAGTGTTGCATAGAGCAGAGTCGTTGAACCTGATTTAACAGGGACACGCTGAGCAGAACCATCGAACTTGCCTTTCAATTCAGGGATAACAAGAGCAACGGCTTTTGCAGCGCCTGAAGAAGCAGGTACGATGTTTTCAGCAGCGGCACGGGCACGACGCAGATCGCCGCCTCTGTGCGGGCCGTCAAGAGTCATCTGGTCGCCAGTATAAGCATGAACGGTCGTCATGAGACCTTTTTCAATACCAAATTTGTCATTCAGGACTTTAGCTACTGGAGCCAAAGAGTTCGTTGTGCAAGATGCACCGGAAATAACTGTTTCGGAGCCGTCTAGCGTATCATGGTTAACGTTGAATACAATCGTCTTCATGTCGCCCTTTGCAGGTGCGGAAATAACGACTTTCTTCGCGCCGCCTTTGATATGCGCTTCTGCTTTGTCTTTCGAAGTGAAGAAGCCTGTGCATTCAAGAACGATATCAACGCCTAGTTCGCCCCATGGCAATTGTGCCGGGTCGCGTTGCGAAAGAACCTGAACTTTTTTGCCATTAACAACGAAGTAGCCTTCTTCAACTTTAACTTCGCCGCTGAAACGACCCTGAGTCGTATCATATTTCAGCAGGTTTGCAAGCATTGCCGGATCCGTCAAATCGTTAACAGCAACAACTTCCAATTCTGGAACATCCTGAATTCTTCTGAAAGCAAGACGACCAATACGTCCGAAACCGTTAATACCAACTTTAACTGTCATTAAAAATGACCTCCTAAATGGGTTAGAAATTTTTTAAAATCTCTTGTGCTGCACCTTCATCCGTAATCAATACAGAATCGGGACCTCTCTTAAAATAAGCCTTGATTGCCTCAGCCTTAGACTTGCCACCGGCTATGGCAATTACGGACCTCGCGCCAAAAAGGTCTTCCCACTGCAGTCCAATGGTCTGAACCTTGTGGATTACCCGGCCTGTCTGGTCAAAAAAATAGCCAAAAGCCTCAGCCACAGCTTGCTCTGTATCAATTTTTTCAAGAATGCCATGGCCGGAGTGGCGGCGAACCGCCATTGTCCGTGCATCGCCAATTCCGTGAACAATAATTGTCGCACGGCGGACATACTGCAGAACCCGGTGAATGCTTGGCTCTTCCATCAAACTGTGATAGGAATCATCACTGAGCTGATCAGGAACGTGGAGCAGATGGTAGCGTCCCTCGGCTTTCTCGGCCATTTTGGCGCAGATTGTGTTGGCCTGATTCTCGACCTCTTCACCCAAGCCACCGCGCGCGGACACAAACAGAAGATCCTGATGTGCTTTCTTCAGCGAATGCATCATTTCGGCAACGGCTGCGAGCGTTGTGCCCCCGGTTACCGCAATAATATTCTCCGCCTCAAGACAGCGCTCGATTTCCTTGACACAGGCGAGCCCAATCTCATTCTTGACCAATGTGTACTGATCACTGTCACCGGATACAATGACAACTTTGGAGACTCCTAAATAATTCTCCAAATTCTTTTCCATTTCTTTCAACCCGGATATATTCTTCATGACTTGACTCAACGCTTTAACAATAGCCTCTCCATGACTCGTCAGATACATGCCGCTTGACGCCATATGAATCAGGCCTTGCTGGCTAAGAAAAGTCACCTCTCCGCGCAGGACACGTTCAGTCATCCCAAGATGGCTAGACAGACTGCGCCTGCCGATTGGTTGAAGAAAATAGAGTGATTGAAGGATATGGTAGCGGCTGGACATTATGTCTAAGACATCAGGGATGAGCTTTTTCTGAAGATCAAGCAAGTGTTCCACAGCGTTCCCCTCGATCGACCTTTAGTGGTCTCAAAATGTCCCACACAGCCATTTTATGTCCCATCTGCCCCACGTACATAATAGCAATTTTCAATAACCATTACAAGCATAAACATGTAAAACTTGCCATGAATCGACTTTCAGCCGCAAAACTGTCACATCTGAAAAAATGGGATAACAGTACGGTTTGAAAGGGCATCAATATCTGCTTATTTTGAAAAGTTTTACTTTTTCTATTATCACCCATCTCTTCAATTAAATCAGAAGTGTTCAATGGGGAGTATTCCCCGATTTTGCGGAATAAAACATCATTCGACAGTTTCCGCTTTCATTTAGCCATCCATGGGACAGATGCAGTCCATCCTATGCTCGCTGGCCTTCCCTCTGTCTTCGCTGCGAAGTCGAAGAAATCCCCATCAATCCGCGGTACTTCGCGATAACTCGCCTAGAGCAATGAAAGTCCTCGTGAAGAAGGCGCTCCATCAGCTGTTGATCAGACAAGGGATGACGCTTATCTTCCGTCTCGATCCATTTTCTAATTCTTGATTGAATCTGAAAAGCAGAGACCTCTCCATGATCTTTCTTTATGGGACGAACAAAATATTTTTTCATGGGAAACAAGCCATATGGTGTTTGGATATATTTATGGGCAACGGCCCGGCTGACCGTCGATTCATGGACTTCTAGTGCCTCAGCAGCCTGCTTCATCGTAAATGGACGCAGAGTTTCGATTTCCCCGGACTCGAAATAGCGCTCCTGTTCATGCATCAGCATTTCGGCAATTTTCGCGACGGTCTGCCTTCGCCGCGAAATCCCCGACAGCAGCCATTCCGCCTCTTCCTTCTTCTCACGAAGATAGTGACGCGTTTCTTTATCTGCTTCTTTCAAATAGTTGTCATATCCGGCTGTATCGATAGAAATGGCTGGCAGATAGCGATCCTCGATTTCACAGCTTAACCCATACTCGGTTTTTGTCAAAGTCACATCCGGAACAATATATTGGGTCTGCTCTTCATGCATTCCGGAGACCGGCATCGGGTTTAAGCCGCGAATCAGCGCAATTTCCTGTTGAACTCGGGCCTCGCTCGTCTCCAATTTTTCAGCAATCCCTGTCCAGTCCTGAGTCAGGAAGACATCCACATAGTCTGAAATAATTCGTTCGGCAAACGGATGGGGCGGATGAAGACGTTTCAATTGCAGCAATAGACATTCAGGCAACGAGCGAGCACCGACCCCCGCAGGCTCGAGCGCCTGGACCAGCCGTAGAGCGGATTCCGCCTCTTCGCGGTCAAAATCGAATGGCGCCAGCACGACTTCAGGCTCGGCATCCAGATAGCCATTATCATTCAAATCATCGATAAGCCGATCGGCGGCATCGCGCAGAACAGAAGCCCCATTTTCCTGATGCAAGTCCAAATGCAGGGATTCGCGGAAATCACCATCATCCGCCACCGTCTCTTCAATCACCTCAGTCGTGCTTCTTGCTTCCCCGTTGTAAGGCGGCTGATAATCACTTTCCCTGGACGAAAGCAGCGGATTCTCCAATGCCTTTTGCCGGATATAATCTGCCAGCTCCTCATTATTAAATTGAAGCAAAGTTACCGACTGCAGCAGTTGTGGTGTCATTTTCAGCTTCAACAATTGCCTTTGAACCAGTTCCAGCCCCATCACGCATCACCTCTTTACCTCTATTATAGCAGTGTAAGCGGTTAATAAAATACAAAAATCTTATCCCACTCTTCAATGGCTATCTGGCACTCTCAAGCTGATGCCTCCTTCAGCAGGACATACAAAAGCCAGGTCAAAATCCGCTGATTTCAACCCGGCTCATCTTTTAAAAAAATTTCTTTTTCCAGAATAACAAAGTCGTAATTCCTGCCAAGAACAGGGCCAAACTAATCGGAATCCAAAATGCATGCGCCGCATGCTGCCACGGAATTGAGTCGGTGTTCATGCCCCAGAAGCTGGCAACCATGGTCGGAATCGAGAGTACGATCGTGACTGTTGTCAGAAACTTCATCACCACGTTGACATTATTGGAAATGACAGAAGCGTAGGCATCCATCATCCCGCTTAGAATATTGCTATGCACCTCAGACATCTCAATAGCCTGTTTAATTTCGATAATCACGTCTTCAAGCAGATCCTGATCGTCTTCATACATCCGTAAAAACCGCTGCTTCGTCATTTTTTCCATGACAATATTATTTGATTTCAGCGAGGTCGTAAAATAAACCAATGTCTTCTCCAGACTCAGTAAATCGAACAGTTCCTTATTTCGCATCGATTCATGCAGCTCCCGCTCAATGAGTGAAGTCCGCCGATCTATCGTCTTCAGGTATTTAAGATAATAGCGGGAAATTGCATATAACATTTGCAGCGTAAAGCGCGTCTTTTTATAGGTAAAAAAATTCTTGATTTTATTATTCACGAAATCATCAATAATCGGATTGTGTTGCAGACAGACCGTCAGAAAATAATACGGGGTCACAATAATACCGAGTGGAATCGTATCGTACGGTGCTGAATCCGATTCATCCTGCACGAGCACTGGAAAATCGACGATAATCAAAACCACATCGTCTTCCTTTTCAATTCGTGATCGTTCATCGTCGTCCAGTGAATCACGGATATAATCCGATGGGATGTCTGTTCCATCGACAATCTTCTGAACTTCTGCCTCTGAGGGCCGTGTCAGGTTAATCCAGCAGCCCTTGGCTAATTCATCTTTTTTGATCAAATTATCTTGTTCATCTGTCAAGTAAATATCAATCATCTGGCCACTTCCTCTTGTTTTGAGGGAGCTTATCTCACAATGCCCATGCAGATGCCCGATCGCTCATGTGCACAATCTTCAGACACTATGAAGGCTTCCTGCTTATGATGTCCGGGATCGGGTTTCTGATTAGGCGAACTGTCAGAACTCATTGAGCGATCATCTCCTTGCCGCAAATTTTGGATTCGGCTGCCCTCTCCAGTCACAGGTCTGGAAAGAACAGATTCAAAAATGGCGCATCTCTGCGGGTAGCCAACAAGTATTATCATACCTTGTGCTTGCCGATATGACAAATAAAAAAAACACCGGACAGAAAAAATTTTCTTTCTTGTCGGCATTTTTTGAGATATGGCATCTGCAATCACGAGTTATTCTTTTTCTGTTTTCAGCAATGCGGCTGCGGGAAGCAGGGACGGCCGCATTGGACATGCCGGTGACAGCTATCACAGGTCTGCGACATTGTATGCGGATAAAAATGCTGATGCTCATAGATGTAATGAGTTCTAACTTGTGTATGCATGGGGTGAATATGCTGCACGATAATCGGTTTATAAATATCCTGGATCTGCACAGTCTGCGGATCGGAAAAACTTCCGCCTTGCTGCGGTGGACAATGAAGAACATCCGGACGCCCGGACATTGCCGGAGCGGGAGCCATTCCCCAGTCGGAAACAGGCATGCCGTCCATTGCAGCAGGTGAACCGGCCATCTTATACGGAGCCGGTAGCGGTGATTTCCCCGGAAACGAATTCGCTTTGGTATTCGGTGCCGCACTGACAACCGGCATCACTTTCTTTGCCGGCGGCATTTGTGGTTTTGTTTTTTTCAGATCTGAGATCCCCGGATAAACCGGAGACATCGGTGCTTTCATACCGGAATTCACACTTGGCGGCCAAATCGGCATTGATTTTTGCATGGGTGCCCCATTTGGAAAATTTGGATGAAAGGTATTCCCGGGCATCGGTTGATTATAATTTGCTGCAGTCTCCATCGTTTAATTTCCCCCTCGTCAATTTGAGTACATTGATAACCTATGCCCAGATTATGGCCTTGCCCGGGCGATTGACCTGCTTTTTAGGTAAATAACCAATTTTGGGCGCCATTCCGCACCTAATCCTCTCCACCTTTTTGCGTAAAGGTCTTGCAATATTTGCACGGATCGGGTAAAATATGTCAATGTCAGCTATTGATGATAGGCGCTCGTAGCTCAGTGGATAGAGCAATGGTTTCCGGTACCATGTGTCGGGGGTTCGACTCCCTTCGAGCGCATAAGGAATGAGAGAAAGGGTCAGCCTAAGTGCTGGCTCTTTTTTTGAGAAAAAAATTTTAAAAGCTATAAAATTTGACCTATACTGACCATTAATGTATCATTAACCTTGGTTAGAAGGAAATCATCTCATCACTTGAGTGAAAAAGGAGGTAGGTTCAATGCCTTTAATTCCAACAGTCATTGAGCAAACAAACCGCGGGGAGCGGGCTTATGACATCTATTCCCGCTTGTTGAAAGATCGTATTATTATGCTGGGTACGCAGATTGATGACAATGTGGCTAACGCCGTTGTTGCTCAATTGCTTTTCCTTGCAGCAGAAGACTCGGAGAAAGATATTTCGATTTACATCAACAGCCCGGGCGGCTCAATCACCGCCGGTATGGCGATTTACGATACGATGCAGTATATTAAGCCGAAAGTCTCGACCATTTGTATCGGCATGGCTGCTTCGATGGGCAGCTTCCTGCTGACCGCCGGTGAAATCGGCAAGCGCTATGCACTGCCGAACAGCGAGATCATGATTCACCAGCCAATGGGCGGCATGCAGGGCCAGGCATCGGATATGGAAATTCATGCGAAACGAATTCTCGATATCCGTGAAAAGTTGAATCATATTTACGCCGAGCGGACCGGACAGCCCTATGAAGTCATCGCCCGCGACACGGATCGCGATAATTTCAAGTCCGCCGAAGAAGCCAAAGAATACGGCCTGATTGATGAAATTCTGACAACAGCAAAACAATAATCATTTGGAAAATTCTTTTGCAGCAGATGAAAGAACCCGGTGCCTCCGCGAGCCCCGGGTTCTTTTTTCATATAACCTCGCTGTCGAACGCTTACCTTTTGGTTTGTCTACGGGTAAACACCCACTTATCGGATGTGCAGCGAAAAAACTTCTGCAATCGGAAGCCCTACTGCGCCTTTTCGACAAAATTGCCAAGCACATCAATCGCTTCGGCTTCATCCGGCCCTTCTGCACGTATCAAGAACTCGTCACCAAAGGAAGGGGCAATGCACATGACCCCCATTATACTTTTTAAATTAGCGACTCTGCCTTCCTTCTCCAGCGTGAGCTGTGCCTGAAAACGATTGGCCTCTTGAACAAATAAGGCAGCGGGCCTTGCTTGAAGCCCGTTCTCAAGACCGACAATAATCTTCTTCTGAATCATGGAATCAACCTCTTTCTCGTGCATGGATTCAGAGGTTCCGCTTCAATATTATTTTGAATCCGGTTACATAATTAAGAAAAAACAATTCGCCCATGGCGGACTGCATCACTGACCCTGACGAATGCGATTGGCAATTCCATCAATCTTGCGAAATCGATGATTAATGCCCGATTTGCTGATCGGTTCACCGGCCAGTTCACCGAGTTCCTTAAGCGTGATGTCCGGATGCTGCAAGCGCAACTCGGCAATTTCCCGCAGCTTATCCGGCAGTTCATCAAGACCGATGCTCTTCTGGATCAAACGAATATTCTCCGTCTGGCGCATCGCTGCGCTGACTGTTTTATTCAGATTCGCCGTCTCGCAATTGACGAGCCGGTTGACTGAATTACGCATGTCTTTGACAATCCGAATATCCTCAAAATAGAACAGGGCCTTATTCGCACCGATTATGCTTAAGAAATCAGTGATTTTTTCTCCCTCTTTCATATAAATAATGTAACCATTCTTTCGAGGCAGAACCTTGACATTCAAATCGAATGTATTCATCAGTTTAGCCAAAGAATGGGTATGATCTTCATAATTCGAAAAAATTTCCAGATGATAGGAAGATTCTGGATGATTGAGCGATCCGCCAGCGAGAAATGAACCACGCAAGTACGCCCGCCGATAGCAATCCTTTTCAATCAGTTCTTCCGCAATTTCACGAGTGAATTGCCCATCTTCACTGATGATCTTCAAATCACGAAGAAAATCACGAGCACTTTCTTTCAGTCGGACAATATAAACATTATTTTTTTTAAGCCGCATTTTGCGACGAACAAGGATTTCAATCGGATAATGATAAACCTGCTTAATTAATCGATAGATCCGACGTGAAATAGCCGCATTCTCGGTCGCAATATCTAATTCAATGCGTTTGTTACGAATCGAAATGAAGCCGTTCATCCGTGTGAGCGCAGCTAGCTCCGATCGCGCACAGTACTGATCCACTTCAAGTGTTGTCAATTCTCTTTTGGTGTCAGCAGCAAAAGACACAGCGATTCCTCCTTTTTCAGACGAAACGGGTTCAAACCGGAAAGGGCGGTTCCTCCTTTTCAGAGAAAGAGAGCCGTCTCTGTTGCGGAAGACAGCGAGTCATCAATAATTGGGCAATCGCTGCCTCATTATGACGAATGACGCCGCCTGAAGTGCGAATTAAAGGCGCACTGACTACTTCAATCCCCTGCCGCTCCAGCTTCTCACGATCCACCGAGACCGGTTCCGCCTCTTCTGCGGCGTAGCGCTGAAGAATAGCTGACGCAATCGGCTGATTATTAACAAAGATCATATCAATACATAGGCCAGGAACATGACGCTGAATCGCAGCAATATGATCTGCGGCTGAAAAGCCGTCTGTTTCACCCTTCTGTGTCATCACATTACATAAATAAACCTTTTTGGCCTTCGAACGGCATATTTCTTCGGCCAGTTCGGGAACCAGCAGATTCGGAATAACACTTGTGTAGAGGCTTCCCGGACCGAGCGTGATCAAATCCGCCTCGCGTATCGCCTGGATACTTTCCGGCAGCGGCCGAATCTGAGCCGGTCGCAGAAAAACACGGTCGATCTTCTTATTTGCTTTTGGAATACAGGATTCCCCTTCAACGATCGAGCCGTCGTTCATCACCGCGCCAAGAATAATGCTCTGATCAGCAGCCGGCAGCACTTGCCCATGAACATTCAGAATCCGGCTCATCTCACGCACACCTTTAACAAAGTCGCCGGTAATAGAGGTCAGCGCGGCAATCAATAAATTGCCCATCGAATGACCATTCAGCCCGGCATCTGTCTTAAAACGGTGCTGCAATAATTTTTCAAAAATCGGTTCGATATCCGATAAGGAAACCAGTACATTACGAATATCGCCGGGCGGCGGAATCTGCAATTCATTTCTGAGCATTCCGCTGCTGCCACCATCGTCTGCAACCGTAACAATAGCCGTGATGTCTACGGGATATTTCTTCAATCCCCGGAGAACATTTGGCAATCCGGTTCCCCCGCCAATTGCGACTATTTTTCTCCGATCCACCATATCCAGTTAAATTCCCTTCTTCATGTCCCTATGTGAAACACTCGTCGGATATTCTCCAGACAGCTGCTTGCCTATCCATTCTGCAAGCGCGACCGAACGATGCATTCCACCGGTACAGCCAATCGCGATCACGAGCTGTCCTTTGCCTTCTCGCTTATATTGAGGCAGCATGAATCTCAGCAAATCCATTAATTTATTCAGAAATTGCTGAGTATCCGTCCATTTCAGCACATATTCAGAAATATCAGCATCGAGACCCGTACGCTCCCGCATATGTTTAATATAATAGGGATTCGGCAAAAAACGGACGTCAAAAACCAGATCAGCGTCAATCGGCAGTCCGTACTTAAATCCGAAGGAAAGCAGATTGACGCGGAACGTCTCCGCCTCCTTGCCGAAGTCACTGATAATCTGATCACGAAGCGCGTGTGCACTCAAATTCGAGGTATCAATATAATACTGAGCGAGCCCCTTGACTTCCTCCAGCTTCTTACGTTCCAGCTGAATACCCTCAATGGGACGGCCCTGCTGTGCCAGCGGATGCGTACGGCGCGTTTCTTTATAGCGTTGAACGAGTGCTTGATCCGAGGCGTCTAGGAACAATATTTTCGGCCTAATCCGATCCGATTTGCTAAAAGAGTCCAATGATTGAAACAAAGAGTCAAAGAACTCACGTCCGCGCAAATCCATGACCAGAGCCAGTTTATTAAATTTATTCGAGTCAGCGTCTTCAATCAAATCGATAAATTTCGGCAACAGGGTTGGTGGAAGATTATCAATACAGAAGTAACCGATATCTTCAAAAATACGGGTCGCAACTGTTTTCCCAGCTCCTGACATTCCTGTAATGATGACCACCTGCATATCTTTCATGGTTGACCCACCCCGTCGCCTGTCAATTTCAATATATGCCAGAATGGCGTCTGAGGATTGTTCCCCCTGTCGCCATTCTCAAAACTTTTTTGCTACAGGTATAGTATAACCGAAAACAAATGCGGCAGAAAGTCGTTCTGAGATGATCTGCTCCGCTTTTTCTCGAAATATCCGATCAAAAGCAAGAGAATCATCGGTTATTTGTGCGACACGACAGCGTTTATTGTCCAAGCAGAGCATTTCGAATTTTAATTAGAAAAACTTGGCGTAGCCAAGTCCTTTGAATGCCGGCCGCGCCTTAGTTTTTCTTATACTTAATTCCTCTTCAATTTTATAGACTTTCTTAACGTATAAAAAAAATGATGCGCCAATTAAACGCATCGTCTCATTCTATATTAAAAAAGGGGGGGTCAATTTATAGTCTTATCATAGCGCTATTTTATGACAGATCAATTACAGTCCGATTAAGCAATGATGAATATTACCCCATTGTCCATTTCCCCACTACTAAAAGATATCACAGAATCATCCATTAGAGCGGTGACGGCTCATCCCTCAGCAACTGCCGCCGCATCTTTTAATTTTTCAACATATTTCTGGGCATTCTCTGCAGCGATGCTCCCGTCACCTGTTGCCGTCACAATCTGGCGCAACTCTTTCTGACGCACATCTCCAGCGGCAAAAATACCTGGAAGGCTCGTTTCCATCCGTTCATTTGTCACGATATAACCCTCGTTATCCGTAATTCCCAGATCCTTAACCGCATGAGTCAGCGGATCCATACCCACATAGATAAAAACACCATCTGCTGGGAAATCAGTCTCTTCGTTGGTCTTTTTATTTTTAAGCGTCAGGCTGCTGACCTTGCCGTCTGTACCGTTAATTTTCTCACAGGTCGTATCCCAGATAAAATCGACTTTTTCGTTATTGAACGCCCGATTCTGAAGGATCTTCTGTGCCCGCAGTTTATCACGGCGATGAACGATCGTGACACTCGATGCAAATCGTGTCAAATACGTTCCTTCTTCAACTGCCGAATCGCCGCCGCCAATGACCGCGAGCTTCTTGCCTTTAAAGAAAGCTCCATCGCAGACCGCGCAATAAGAGACACCGCGGCCAGCCAGTTCTTTTTCACCCGGAACGCCCAGCTTACGATATTCCGCACCGGTAGTCACAATGACCGTCCGCGCTTTATACTGCTTACTCCCGCAATCCACCGTCTTGTATTCCTTACCGTCCTTAATTGCTTTAATGTCGCCATAAGCATATTCCGCGCCAAATTTCTTCGCATGTTCAAACATTTTATTCGCGAGATCCGGGCCCAGAATGGATTCAAAACCTGGATAGTTTTCTACCGCTTCGGTATTGGCCATTTGTCCGCCCGGAATTCCCCGTTCAATCATCAGCGTCGCCATATTCGCACGTGCAGCGTAGACGGCCGCGGTCATTCCTGACGGGCCTGCTCCTGCAATAATGACATCGTAAATTTTCTCTTCTTGTGCCAATTAAATCCTATCCTTCCATAATAGCAAGTTTGCGAACAGGATAAGTTCTTCACTTATTATCTGTTCTTTCGATAGTTCTATGCTAATGAAAAAAAGAGGCAAAGTCCAGAATATTGCTTGCCTTCTGTTCCTGCCTCTTTTACAAATCAGTGGTTTCTTCGCGTTGTTCTTCCAGTGCCTGAGTGAGCTCCCGGACATGCTTGCGGATTCGGTAGACAGTGGTTCCTGCCCTAGCCGCCACCTGTTTTTGCGAATGACGCATGCCGTATTCTTTTCCCCAGAGGTAAATCAGCGTCGCCGCCCAGCCCAGACAATCATTGTTTGCCGCCGGGTGAATTAAGAGGGAGTCGGCAATAAACCAGAAATTATACAATTCAGGCCGCTTAAGGACTTCCTTTTCGCCGCCGAAAAGCTTTTCGATCAGTCGCATGATCTCCAGTCCGTCATTCGTCTGTCCGGATTGCTGCTCCAATAAAAACCGTTTTGCCAGCGCCTGGATCATCGGGTTCGGCCCTTTTTCTGAAAGCCTGGCCATGTCCTTCTGATCCTCGCTTCCGGACAGATAAAAAAGGGAGAAAAGTTGATAGGCGCGAGTATTCTCATAGAGCTCTCGCTCCAGCAAATCTTTGACCATAAAATTATCGGCTGCATCCGGTTCAAACAACATATCCTGAATTTTTCCATATTTAAAGGGATGGAACGGCTTATTGCTGAAATAATCCACCTGCTGCCAATTCTGAAGTGCCTCACGCCGATCACCCAGATGAAACGCCGCAAGCGCCATCCAGAAATAAAAGACCTGATCCGGACGTACCCCGCGCGACTTGGCTTCGTGGAGCCAATAATAGGCTTTTTCATCATAGCCGATAAACAGATAGGTCGAACCGAGTTTGCCGCAATGTTCAGGATTCATCGGATAGAGGATGTTCAGCCGGCTGACCACCTCATTAAGCCGCTCCTTCTCGTCTATCTGATAATAGAAGGTCGCCAAATTGCAGAGCGTATGAATATTGCCCGGATCGCGATCCAAGATTTCTTTTGCGGTATTGAGCGCAACGGCCGTCTCTCCCATCGAAAAATAAGCAACGCTCAAATTATTGCGTGCCGCCAAAAAATCCGGTTCAGCTTGAATCACTCTTTTAAAAAGACGGACAGCCTCTTCAAAATGACCATGTTCAAGAGCCATTCGGCCTTTTTCATGCACACGAATATAATCCGGTTCATTGTCAATTCGAACCATCTCTTCCATTTCTTCGGAGAGCATCTCAAACAATTCACGGGCCTCATCCATGAAAGCTCCATTCGGATCAAGCGTCATATAATAATGAATTTCCTGAAGAGCCGAGTCAAAATCACCCAGATAGGCATAATTATTCGCCATAAAAAAGTGACATTCGGTCATTCGCGAATCGATTTCGTAAACCACTCGTTGGAGCAGCTCGATCGAATGTTCATATTCTTCCATTTCGGAAAGAATGGCCGCTTGCTGGCAAAGAAATTCAACGTCATTTGGTTTTATTTTAAGCGCACGCCCCAGATATTTACTGGCGCGATCCAGTTCACCTTTTTGATACCAGTTCATCCCCTTCTGAAAAAAATACTCAGCGGTGGGATGAAAGGGGATAATTTTCTTCTCCTCTTCGCGGTTGCCCTCTTCCATGAAATAAAATAACCTCCGTACACCCTTTTTTACTTTTTCATTCAGTATACCATAAATCAAAAAGTGCGGATGAAAACCGGCTTTTTAGGAGGCTTTATCCGCATAAAATGACAATTCCCGCTGATCAATAAAAAAGAGCCGCGCAGATTGTTTTTGTGGTAAAAAGCAGCTTTTGAACAAAAAAATTCGGTCATTCAAAAAAGGCTTATCCTTAGAGGGATACGGCCGGGCTTTTCAATGAAAGCAGTTCGGTCATCTGACTAATCCAATAATCCGGATGATAGGTCTCCAAAACGCTCCGACTCTTCAATGACCAACTGACCGCTGCCGTCTGAACACGAGCTCGTGATCCGGCAAGCAGATCCGAGGGACTGTCGCCGATCATCAATGTTCTCTCCGGATCAGCCGATAAACGTTCCATTGCAATTTGGATCGGTTCAGGATCCGGTTTAAGACGCTGGACATCGTCACTGGTGACCAGGGTATCAAAATAATGGTCGATCCCCGTCAATTGAAGACCGCGATCGACCATGTCCCATTTTTTCGTCGAAACAACGCCCAATGCGCAGCCACTTTTTTTTAACTCGCTGAGTGTTTCATGAACAAGTGGAAATTCAGTCACCATCTGATCATGATAGCGACTGTTATGTTCGCGGTAAACAGCGACCATTTCATCAGTCAACTGTGGATCAATCTGATTAAAACTGACCTCCAGCGGTTCGCCAATAAACGGTATCAGATCTTCCTTTGTATATTGACCTGGAAAATATCTGTCAAGCGTATATTGAAAAGAGGTAAGAATCAACTGGTTCGTATTGACCAGCGTTCCATCCATATCAAATAAAAAGGTTTGAATCATGACTCTCCCTCCTGTTCATGCGCTGCGGATCCCTATTTCAGAACCTGGAAGCCCGTGCGCGGCCCTAGAAATTACTTATCCAAATAATGTAGCCTTTTCGGCTGTCTGAGCCGCCAATAGCCAATGAGGCAAATACCGAGAATAATCAGCAATCCGGCCAACCACTGAGAAACGCGCAGAGAACCCAGCATCAGGCTGTCCGTACGCAAGCCCTCAATATAGCAGCGGCCGATGGCGTACCAGATCACATAAGACATAAAGACTTCGCCGCGTTTCAGATTCACTCGCCGCAAAATAAGCAGGAGAATGAATCCGGAAAAGTCCCAGACGGATTCATAGAGAAAAGTCGGAATATAATAGGTTCCGTTAATATACATTTGGTTAACGATCAATCGCGGCAGATGCATCGCCTCGAGCGCCGCCCGGCTGGTCGGTCCGCCATGGGCTTCCTGATTCATAAAATTGCCCCAGCGCCCGATCGCCTGTCCGAGAATCACACTCGGTGCGGCAATGTCGGCGACCTTCCAGAAAGGCAGGCGGCGAACCGCACAGAACACGATCGTCGTCGCCACGGCACCAATTAATGAGCCATAAATAGCAATACCGCCCCGCCAGATGGCGATGATCTGATCCGGATGCTGCGAATAATAAGGCCATTCAAAGGCGACATAGTAAATACGTGCGCAGATGACCGCAATCGGCGCGGCATATAAAATCAGGTCAACATAGGTATCCTGCGGAAGTCCGCGCCGCTTGCCTTCGCGCATGGCCAGCAGCAACCCGAGAAGTGCACCCACGGCAATGATGATGCCATACCAGTAAATATGTACAGGTCCTAATTGAAAAGCGACCCGGTTCAAGGGTTCAATATTCTGATTCATTATTTTTTCTTCACCTCAAAATTAATCAGTTCACTACAGGGCTCTTCAGCGTTCATGCAGCGTATCGTTCAGCCGATCAGAAAATTGCTGCGCAGCGTGATAGCCCATATTTTTCAGCCGATAATTCATCGCCGCCACCTCAATGATCACGGCGAGGTTGCGCCCCGGTCGAACAGGAAGAACGAGCCGGGGGACCTCAGTGTCAATCAATTTGATTTTCTCCTCGTCCAGGCCGAGACGATCATATACTTTTTTCTGATCCCATAATTCCAGATGAATGACGAGTGAGACTCGTTTATAATTGCGCACGGCGCCTGCACCAAACAGGGTCATGACGTTAATAATCCCAAGGCCGCGAATTTCAAGCAGATGCTGAATCAGTTCGGGTGCATTGCCAACCAGCTCCGCTTCACCTTCCTGGCGAATCTCAACCGAGTCATCGGCGACGAGCCGATGTCCGCGTTTAACCAATTCGAGCGCCGTTTCACTTTTACCTACGCCGCTTTCTCCCGTAATCAGTACACCAACCCCATAGACATCCACCAGAACCCCGTGAACGGCGGTCATCGGGGCCAGACGCGATTCCATATAATTGGTAATCATACTGCTGAGCCGCGTGGTTTTCATTTTCGATGAAAGAATCGGCACACCGCGTTTATTGGAGGAAATGACAAATTCTTCAGGAACCTCGATACCCCGTGAAATCACGATACAGGGCGTCTGTGCAGTGCAAAGCTGAGAGGTGCGCTTGTACCGCTCGTCCATACTGAGTTCGTTGAAGAAAGACATTTCTGTCCGTCCGAGCAATTGAAGGCGCCGCCGAGGATAGTAGGTAAAATACCCGGCAATCTCCAGACCCGGCCGGGAGATATCACTGACGATAATCTCGCGGTTGACGCCCTCTTTCCCGCTTATCAGTTTCAGATCAAAATGTTCAATCAATTCACTCACATGCACTTTATTCATTCTATTTTGCTGCTCGTCTGCTGCGCTCCCAAAACAAAATACAACACCGCCTTCGAACAGCCTTCCTCCAATCTGTATCCTGATTTTCTGTTTTTTGCCCGCTGATCCGTTATGATTTCTTGAACGACCTGAAACGGCTGTCTTTTTTTTTCGCCGCAGGTACACTCAAACTTCGCTCGCATGCTGGCAATCCATCTCTGGATGCCTGGCGGGCGAGCGGGTTCCTCATGCTTTCAACCGCGTCGAAAAGGTCGAATAATGAATGTCTGGATAATCATTTGGCAAATTGACATGATTATCGCGACGACCAATGCGCTGCCAAATCCTTCTAATTGAAAATCCGGCCGCATGATTTCTGCCGTCAGCAGAAGCATCAAAGCATTCACTACAAAAATAAAAAAACCGAGCGTTAGAAGCGTAGCCGGCAACGAAAAAATCAAGAGTATCGGCCGGACAAACAAATTAAGCAGCGAGAGTATCAAACTCGCCCCGAATGCAGCGCCGATTCCGGATAAATGTACCATGGAATGCAGATAACCGGCTAAAGTCATGAGGATAACCATATTAATCACACAATTTATCAGCCAGTTTGTCAGCCATTTTCTAATCAATCGGCTCACACTCGCTCTTCAGGCATAATCAGATAAGCAAGAAAATATCCGATAGCACATGGAAAAAATAATGAAAATAAAGTCAGGATAATGAAAATGATGCGAATCACAGTCGGATCCACATTCAGATAATCGCCGATTCCACCCAGCACACCGCCTAATATTCGGTTTGAGCTTGAGCGGTATAACCTTTTATGCATACGTTTACCTCCTGAAATAATCCGCTTCTTCAACTATAACCTTTCCCGCAAGTATTTAACAAGACAGAAACTATTTTTAAAATGAAAAAGCCACAAGAATCTCCCTTTTTCAACTCTATGATTCACAATGAAAATTAGCCTAATTAATTTGAACCACTGCGCGTAAAATTCCGATCCTCTTCTGCGGATAACCGATCCTCTTCTGCGGATAACCGATCCTCTTCTGCGGATAA
>JBDNRY010000028.1:0-22502 GCA_047718855.1 Sporolactobacillus sp.
TCATTCTGCAGTTCTCGAGCGTCATTCTGCAGTTCTCGAGCGTCATTCTGCAGTTGAGCGCATCGTTCTGCAGTTGAGCACTCAGGTTCTCCAGTTGAGCGCCATCGTTCTGCAGTTCTCGCTCGTCGTTAAACAGTTCAGCGCCGGGCCTCTCCAATTGAGCACCTTCTCATGTCAGTTGAGCGCCCTTCTTCACAAAAAAGGAGTCCACTCAGCTCGTCATGCCGAGGGACCCTTTTTCGTCCATTTTTTAATGTCCATTTTTTTCATGTCCATCTTTTTCATGTCCATCTTTTTAATTAAATAGGTGAAGCTGACCGATCCGTTCTACGGCCTCAGCCAACCGCTCGGGCTCAGTCAACAGGCCAATGCGGATAAATCCATCGCCGCTGGGGCCGAACCCGACGCCAGGGGCAACCACGACATGGGCTTCTTGAAGAACGTGTTCAAAAAACGAGACCGAGGTGAACTTCTCTGGAACGGGCAGCCAACCGAAGAATGAGCCCTTGGACGGTTGCGCTTTCCAGCCGATTTTTTCCGCGGCGCTAAAGAAGGCGTTACGCCGACTTTCATAGCGTGCAACCAGTTCCTGAACACATTCCTGAGGACCGAGCAGAGCCTTGGCCGCTGCTTCTTGAATCCCGCCGAATAGGCTGACGTAATAATGATCCTGAATCAATTCAATCGCTTCAATCACACTTTTATTACCGAGAGCGAAGCCAACGCGCCAGCCTGCCATATTATAAGTCTTGGACATCGTGTACATCTCGATGCCAATATCTTTCGCGCCTGGCGTCTGCAGAAAACTACGCGGCTTCTCACCGTCGAATCCAAGCGCTCCATAGGCGAAGTCGTGAACCACACAGATATTGTTCTGCTCGGCGACCTTAACCGTTTCTTCAAAGAAGTCCGCCGGGGCCGTCACGGCAGTTGGATTATTCGGGTAGTTTAAGAACATCAGTTTCGCTTTGTCAAGCGCAGCCGGAGACAAGGAGCTATAATCCGGCAAAAAGGCATTTTCATGACGCAGCGGCATCAATTCCATTTTCAGATTAGCCAGAGCAAATCCTGACAAATAATCCGGATAACCGGGATCTGGCATCAGCACCGTATCCCCGCTGTTCAGCAAGCATTCGCCAATTTCAACCAAACCGGTTTTTGATCCGAAGAGAATCGCGACTTCGGTTTTTGGATCCAAATCCACGTCATATTCTCTTTTATAGAAGGACGCAATGGCTTCTTTCAGAAAATCGTAGCCGCGAAAGGGTGAATATTTATGATAAAGCGGATTGCTGGCCGCCTGCTCTAATGCGCGGACGATGTGCGGCGGAGTCGGTCGATCGGGGTTGCCCTGTCCCAGATTGATGACATCATAACCCTTGGCAATTTCTGCGTTTGTCTTAACGACCAGATCGGCAAAGAATTGCTTAGGGAGGCGTTGTAATGCTTCAGATTTCGGATAATTAACCATAATTTCCACTTCCCATTTCACAAAATTGAACAACTGTCGTTTTCAAAACCGTCATGAAGTCGATATAATAGAGTTGCTTGTCTTATATTTTCGGAGAAAAAAACTGGTTTGTAAAGGCTAAATCAGAAATTTCGGCAATTATTGAAACATTCCCAAATGCGTGAACGGTGTGAAAGAGCTATTCTGTTGCCGCTTTTCAAAGAAATGATCATAATAAAAAATTATCGGAGGCAGTCCTATGAAAGTGGCTTTAATTCAGCTTGACATCGCTTTTGGCGATCCTGAAAAGAACATGCAGCATGCAGAAAAACTGATCGATCGTGCATTGATTGGAAAACCCGATGTTCTGATGCTCCCCGAACTCTGGACAACCGGCTACGATTTGACACGGCTGGATCAGATTGCAGACGACGAGGCGCGTGATCTGTCCGCTTTCGCCAGCAGATTGGCAGCTGCCCATAAAATCAATTTCATCGCCGGTTCAGTGGCCAAACGCTCGGGCAGGACAGTGGCCAACACATTAACGGTCTTTAACCGGGAGGGAGCATGTATCAAATCATACAGCAAATCACATCTCTTTCGACTGATGAACGAAGAACGCTATTTAACTGCAGGCAACGCTGACGGACTATTCACGATTGACGGGATACCCGCCGCTGGATTTATCTGCTACGACATTCGTTTCCCAGAATGGCTGCGCAAGCATGTGCTCGCCGGAGCCAAATTGCTCTTTATCCCGGCCGAATGGCCTAAACCGCGGCTTGATCACTGGCGGACACTGCTTAGCTGCCGGGCTATTGAAAATCAATCCTTCGTGATTGCCTGTAATCGTGCCGGGAGTGATCCGGATAATCAATTTGCTGGTCACTCGATCATCATCGATCCTTGGGGAAAAATTCTTGCCGAGGCTGGTGAAAACGAAGAGATATTGACCGCTGATCTGGATCTGAGTTCACTTGAATCGATTCGTGCGCGAATTCCCGTATTTGAAGATCGCCGTCCGGAACTTTACTGAGCGGATCCGCTAGTCACCCATGACTTGTTTCATTGGAAAAACCGGGAGCGCTCGGTCCTTAGCGCTGCCAGATTTTGATTACGCTCCGGTCGCTCGCTTTCCGCGGGCAGTCCGGGAGCCTCCTCAAGCAAACTAATGCCTGCGGGGTCTCCCCTGGCCTGCACTCCCGCAGGAGTCTCGCACCTGCGCGTTTGGTTCACAACCTTTTGTTTTGGCGAAAATTATATACTTTCTTTACTTGTTAGAAAGGAAAAATCTATGCAGACGCGTTATTATCAATCATTTCGTTTTACTTTGCTTCTTGGAACGGTTTTTATCTGCGGCCTTGCCGAAGGAATGCTGCTGCCGCTCATATCATCCATCCTTGAGGAACAGGGAATTCCAGCATTCGTTAATGGGATTGGAACTTCAGCCCTTTATATCGGTATGCTGATCTGTTCCTTATTCATGGAGAGACCGATGCAGAAATTCGGTTACCGCTCTTTTCTATTTTATGGACTGCTTTTGATAACCCTATCTTTATTTCTTTTTCCGATAGCGATCAATATCTGGTATTGGTTTGTCCTTCGTCTCGCGATTGGCGTTGGCGACAGTATGCTGCATTTTGCCGCCCAGACTTGGATTACGGTAGGGAGCCCCGTGCAGCGGCGCGGGCGGAATATTGCTTTTTATGGATTGAGTTTCGGAATCGGCTTTGCCATCGGCCCTGTCCTCGTCCGCTTGCTTGCTTTCGGACTCTGGATACCGTTTCTTGCTGCCGGATGTTGCTGCCTGCTGTTCGCTATTCCGTTATTGCGGCTCCGCAATGAATATCCAGATGTGCCCGTCAAATCGGCTGATCAGAGCAATCGATGGACGACGCGTTATAAAATCGCTATTTTCGCGGCATGGTCCGGGCTTGTCTCAACTTTTTGCTACGGCTTTCTGGATGCTTCGCTTAATAATAGTTTCCCGATCTTCGCCCTCCGCAGCGGTTATCATTTGAATGATATTTCCATCCTTCTCCCCGCTTTTTGGGTTGGTGGGCTGCTGACTCAGCTGCCGATTGGCATGCTTGGTGATCGAATCGGGCGCAAAATTATTCTGCCGCTGCTGACACTTTCTGGTGGCTGCATCTTTATTATTACCGGTTTCGTTTATCATTCCTTCTATGGCCTTTTCTTCACTTTCCTGATCTGCGGGATGCTGATCGGCTCTCTCTATTCGATGAGCATGAGTTACGTCAGCGATATGCTCGACCGTCCGCTGCTCCCGCTCGGTAATATTCTGCTCAGTATCTTTTACAGCATCGGCTGCATGACCGGTCCTGTGGCAGGAAACCTGCTTATCGGACAAAAACCGGACGGCCGCCTCTTTTTCGGCTTCTCATTCATGCTGCTGCTGATTTCTTTCAGTACTGCCCTGCATCAAATGCTGCGGAAAAAACACCTGCGGACCGCGCATCAAGGATTGTCCGGAAAAGAAGATTGGTCACTGCGGAGAGATCATGATTGATTCCAGCGCCCTTCAAAAAATACAGAAGCGATAAACCATTGTTTCGCTTCTGCTTTTTGATCGGGCGTTCTTTCATGTTCTGTTCACATTTTCCCTTGTTTATCCGTTAACCGTTGATTCTTGCGAGGCATAGACTAACTCGTGAGTATTAATCTTTTGCGCAAATTGGAGGAATGCGCCGTGAAAAAAATTCTGGCTTTGCCAAATCTGGACACAGCTACTCATTGGATCAATAAAAAGCTGACAGCTGAATATCTTTCCGGGAAACCGCTGCTTATTCATTTCTGGTCAGTCAGCTGCAGCCATTGTAAAGAAGCAATGCCCGCTCTTCAAGCCCTTCGCGATTCTTATACGGACAAAATCCGCGTGATCGCCATCCATATGCCGTTGTCTGCTGCTGATCTGGATGTGAATCAGGTGGCTGCGGCCTGTCAGACTTACCATATCATCGAGCCTGTACTTATCGATAATCAGCATCATCTCGCTGATGCATTCAGTAACCGCTACGTACCCGCCTACTATTTGTTTAACCAGCAGCATAGACTTGAGGAATATCACATGGGCCAGCGCGGCGTGGACCGTATCGGCCGGGCTCTTGAGCGACTTCTGCAGCAAATGTAAAGTCCGTTTCTAATGATGCCGTGTATAAAAAATAATGCAATGGCCAAAGAGAAATCGGATCACCGTGAGAAGTAAACGTCCGAATAGGGTTCCGAGAACGTTCAAGAACACATCATCAATATCAAAAATTCGGGCGGCAAAACGGTATTGGCAAATTTCAATCAGGAAACTAAAACTAAAGCCAAAAAGGAGCGTTAACCCGTAATAATCTTTACGCTTTAAGATTAGAGGGAACAAGAGGCCAATCGGCAGAAAGAGCGCCACATTGCCAAACACATTTTTACTTATCAGAAACCAGTTGCCGCTTCGGAGCATCAGCCGGATACTGCTGAATAGCAACAGGTTGCTCGAACGTCCATAGGTGTAGTAATTATGAATAAAGAGAGTGAGTGTGAGAACAAATCCAAGATAAATCAATATAAAAAAGAGTGCAGCTATCTGCCGACTGTTGACTTTTTGCATTGGTACAGGCCCCCCGCTTTATTTCTATGTACTCAGCAAGGGCTTCATGCATAGCCTTGAGAAACCTGAGAGGCAGGCGAAAAATGATACCTGTCAGCATTCAAATTTTTTATCACAGTGTGGCGTCACCGTCGATTTCATTGATCTTGGCATCGGCGGTGTCTGTGCGTCTTAATCCGGCCGTTCATCGTGCACACGAAAATGATGCAGTAAGGCGTTAATCTGGCCGCCGATAAGAATCATGATTGCGCTGAGGTAAAACCAGAGCATAAGAATGATGATCGCGCCTAATGTCCCATAGGTTGCCGAATAATTGCCAAAGTAGCGAACATAGAAAGAAAAGGCATAGGAAGTGATTTGCCAACCAGCGCCGGCGATGACCGCACCAATTAAGACATGACGCCATGACAGATCCATGTTTGGGGCATATTTATACAAGCAGGCAAAAATAATGATGATCAATACAAAGCTGATCAGCAGACTGGCTGAGGACCAGAGCCAGCTGAATCCGTCTGAGAGTCCCAGATGATTAAAAAGCTGACGCGTGACCCCTGCAGAGACAACGTTAATCGCCAGAGTCATGACAATGGCGAAGACCATCAGCAATGTCAAAATAATGGACAGAGAACGTGTCACTAAAAAAGAGCGGGTTTCTTTGACCCGATAGGCCAGATTCAGTGTCCGAATCACAGCATTCAAGGCGTTCGATGCGGACCAGATGGTTGCCAGAATGCCAATAGACAATAATGAGCCACTTTTTTTCAGGATCCCGGCCATATTTTCTCTTAAGAGCGCCGTCACCTCTTCAGGAACGTATTGACTAATAAAAGAAATCAGTTGTTTCTCCGTAAGATCCAAATAAGGAAGCAATGAGAACATAAAAATAGTCAGCGGAAAAAGCGACAACAGGAAATAATATGCCAGTGTTGCCGCTAAATCCGTTGTATGATCTGCTGAAAAGCGTTTAAAAAACAGTTTGACAACTGCCACAGAATTCTTAAATGTCGCTTTTTTCCCCAATTTCTCCATCTCCGGTCCATTCAATTCTTAGTTTTTATTTTGAATGGTTGCCGCTGTTCATCGCGGATCCATCCCGGTGGTTCGAGTGGATCGGTGCTTTTGCAGTCGGAACTTTCACCGGCTTCGTCAGAGTTGCTGTCTGTGATGGATTCGACGCGGCATGACTTCGCGGCATCGTTCCCGGATTCGGCACCGATGTCTCATTCTCCAGGCGCTGCAGAGCATCCTGTTCAGAATCGATCAGCACCGGCTGATCAAAACGGGACATATTCTGCCCATAACGTTTGATTTTGGTCGCGATTTCCCCAAGTTCGCTTCCGGCCTCCATCACATACTGATAAGTGCTGCCTGTGCTGGTCCGCGCTTTCTCAGCATTCTCAACCATTTGCTGAAAGTCATCAGATACCTCACGCGCCAGTCCTTTCAGACGGGTTCCGGTTACAGACATATAGCGTCCGACCTGGCTGGGATTCTGATACATGGTCTGGATAAATCTCCCACTACCCTTCACTGCCTGACTCATATGACGGCCCCATACGGAACGCGTCTCGCGGCTAAGCATTGACAGAGCGCCGCCAATCATACCACCGATCAGCATATACTTACCCATCTTGCTCTTGCCATAAACACTCATTGGCCTTTGCCTCCTCCATGAAGTCGCAATCCTTGCTGGATCACAATCTTAGTCTGTACGTCAATGGACATACTATGAGAGAGAAACATTGGCATTCGTGTTTGAGAGCAGCCTTATTCGGATAAACGCTTTATCAGCGCTTCCGTTCCTTTGTCAATCAGTTGAAAAACGCGCTCAAAATTCCCGTCATAATAAGGATCGGGAACATCCTGTGTATGCGCACCATCTAATAAATCCATGAACAGCTGAACTTTCTTCTGTTTTCTGGGATCGCCGGCAACCATTTGCAACAAATCCCTTTCATTTTGGCGGTCCATGGCGATCAAACAATCAAAGTGTTCAAAGTCCTTTGGTTTAATCTGCCGGGCGTGAATCCCTGAAAATGAGACATTCTGCCGTTTTAGCAGCTCACGTGTCCCCTGATGAGGCGGATCTCCCAGATGCCAATCTCCCGTTCCAGCCGAGTCCACCTGAACTTGTTTTTCCAGTCCCGCCTGAACCAGCTTCGCCCGTAAAACCGCCTCCGCCATTGGGGAGCGGCAAATATTTCCTAAGCAAACAAAAAGAATACGTCGCATAAATTTCCCTCTGTGATCTGTCTTCCTTTAACCAGAATAGATGAAAAATGTCACGATGTATACTAAAGGGATTGTCCGCAGCAAGAATCAACGTATTTTTTAGCAGCGAGGAAATCTCGCGGACGGCCTATTCAGTCAATGATTTCCAAATAAATGTGCTAAAATAAGTGCATCTATAGAAATGAGGGACGGCCATGAAAAACATTTTGAATCAAAGATGGAATCTCGACTCGATCTTTCAAGGCGAGAGCGATTCTGCAGAATTTAAAGAATTTATTGATCAGCTGGAAACGGCTATTGAGACTTTTCAGTCAAAGCTCCGTGCGCAGAAAAATCCATTTACAATCGAAACCAGCCAGTCATTTGCTGACTGTATTCATCTTTATGAGGATCTGACCCAAAGAATGACTGAAGCGATGGCGTTCGCTGAATGTCTGACTGCGCAAAACATCAAAGATGAAAAAGCTCTGGCTCTAAGCGGTCGCCTGCAGAAACTAGCTGCCCGCGCGGATTCCTGCGATGTTCTGCTTGAAAGCCAGTTGCGAGACATTTCTGAAGCAGACTGGCATTTGTTAACGGAAAACAATCTGAAGGATATTGCTTTTAATCTCCAGGAAAAACGTGATCTTTCGAAGAAGAAGCTTCCGGCGCAAGAAGAACGGCTGATTAGCAATTTATCGGTCGACGGTTATCATGCCTGGGGAAATTTTTACTACTCCCTTGTCGGCAAAATTCAAATTCCTTTTACCCGTCCTGGAGAAGGAAAAGCATGGCTTTCCGTCAGCCAAGCCAATAATCTCGTGGACGATGCGAATCCGGACGTGCGCAAAGAAGCCTTTACATCTCTGGAGCGGTCCTGGTCTGATAACGCGGACCTGTTTGCCTCTGTGCTCAACCCTATCAGCGGTTACCGGCTGTCGGTTTACGAAGCAAGGGGCTGGTCAGACGTTCTCGAGGAACCGCTCGATTATAACCGGATGTCGCGAAAAACGCTGGATCGAATGTGGCAGACGATTAATGAATATAAGCCAAAATTTGTTGCCTTTCTTAATCGCAAGGCACGCCTGATCGGTAAAAATCAATTGTCCTGGTATGATGTCGATGCCCCGCTGACTGCTAGTAGCGAAAAGCTCAGTTATGAAGAAGCCGGCCGCTTTGTCGTGTCTCATTTTCGCAGTTTCAATCCAAAAATGGCCGACTTCGCCGAATCTGCATTGAAAAATCGCTGGATCGAAGCAGAAAATCGGCAAAATAAACGTCCCGGTGGTTTCTGCACCAGCTTCCCGCTGGCCAAACAATCCCGCATCTTCATGACCTTCAGCGGGACAATGGGAAACGCATCGACCTTGGCGCATGAACTCGGCCATGCCTATCACCAATCGGTCATGAATCAGCAGCCTTATCTCTCCCAACACTATGCGATGAATGTTGCTGAAACGGCATCGACATTCTCGGAGCTAATTGTCAGCGATGCCGCTGAAGCAGCGGCAAAAACCAAGGAAGAAAAGCTCACCTTCCTCAGCAATAAATTGGAGCGTTCCGTTGCCCTACTGATGAATATTCATGCCCGTTACCTCTTTGAAACCCATTTCTATACGGAACGAAAGAAGGGGATCGTTTCCGTTGAACGGCTCAATGATTTAATGCTTAATGCTCAGAAAGAAGCCTATCTCGATGCTCTTGATGTCTATCACCCCCTATTCTGGGCGTCCAAGCTGCATTTCTATATCACCGACTGGCCATTCTACAACTTTCCGTATACATTCGGTTTTCTTTTCAGTACTGGAATTTACGTTCAGGCCCGGAAGGAGGGCGCTGCCTATGCCGCCAAATATGACGCCCTGCTGCGCGATACGGGCCGCATGACAACTGAACAATTGGCTGAAAAACATTTGCATGCCGATCTGACTGCGCCGGATTTCTGGCGCGCTGCCCTTGACTATTGTGCAAAGGATGTCGATGAATTTCTCCGTCTGACTGACGAGAAATGAGGAGCGACTTTCTGGATCAGTCAGGCGTTCTAACGAGTAGCGAGTGATTTTCTGCGCAGAACCTTTTCGTCGTTTCAAGCGCAATCAGTTATAATATTCCTAAGCATATTTACGGGTTAAGCGAACCGAATGCAGATGGGGGTCTACTATTGACTAATGATCATGAATTTTTATTAAAACAGATTCAGGCAGCATCAGGAGAAATTGAAGCTGATCTTGTCATAAAAAACGGGCAGGTCATTGATGTATTCAGCGGAAGTCTGCTTCATACTGATGTGGCAATTAAGGACGGTAAAATCGTCGGGCTAGGCAGCTATCACGGTAAAAAAGAACTGGACGCGGAAGGCCGTTTTGTCAGTCCGGCGCTGATTGATGGGCATGTCCATATTGAATCTTCGTTGCTGACTCCAGGTGCTTTTGCTGATGTTCTGGCAGCCCGCGGTGTAACGACCGCGATCACTGATCCGCACGAGATTGCCAATGTACTCGGCACAGACGGCATTCGCTTCATGATTCAGCGGGCACGTGAAGCCTCAATTGACATTTATGTCATGTTGCCCTCTTCAGTCCCAGCAACCTCATTCGAGCATAATGGAGCAACTCTGCATGCCGAGCAGCTCGAACCGCTGTTTCGCGAAGCCAGTGTTCTTGGTCTCGCTGAAGTGATGGATTTCCCGGCAGTCCTCCATGCAGAGTCGTCGATGATCGATAAGCTGCTGATGACGAAAAAACATTCCTGGCGGATTGATGGGCATGCGGCTGGTCTGGACGCTGCTGGCATCAATGTCTATAAAGCGGCTGGAATTCGCACTGACCATGAATGTGTTTCCGCTGACGAGGCAAGAGAGCGTTTATCACGGGGGATGTATGTCATGATCCGCCAAGGCACTGTGGCAAAGGATCTCGCACAACTCATCGGGATGGTCACTCCGTCGAACAGCCGCCGCTTCCTATTCTGCACCGATGACAAGTATCCGGATGATCTGCTCACTGAAGGAAATGTCGATGCCAACGTCCGTCTCGCTATCGAGAGTGGCGTTTCACCGATCACGGCGATTCAGATGGCTTCATTGAATGCGGCGGAATGTTACGGTCTTCTTGAAAAAGGGGCGATTGCACCCGGATACGAAGCGAACTTCCTGCTTCTTGATGATTTAAAAGCCTTTAAAGTACAACAGGTTTATATAAAAGGCAAGCTGGTTGCAGCGGAAGGCCGGGCAATCAAGACTAACAGCGGAACAACGATTCAAGCGGCCGAGCACCCATTAATTATTCCTAATCTGACGCCAGATCGATTCACAATCGACATTAGCTCGTCTGGCAAAGCCCATGTCATTGGCATTATTGCGAACAGTCTCGTGACTCATGATCTGATTCTGCCCGTACCGACGAAGGACGGTCATTTCCAATTCGATGAGCAATCAGCCGTCCAGAAAATGGCGGTCATTGAACGCCATAAAGGACTGGGGACCATCGGTTTGGGTCTGGTGAAAGGATTTGAGATGAAAAGCGGAGCGATCGCCACAACGATTGCCCACGATTCGCATAATCTTGTTGTGACCGGCTGCAGCGATGCCGATATGATTTTTGCGGCTGAGCGACTGAAAACCCTTGGCGGCGGAATGCTCGTGGTGAACCAAGGTCAGGTGCTTGCTGAACTCGCCCTGCCAATCGCCGGGCTGATGACCGATGAGCCCGCGCCAGCCGTCGCCGCAGCACTGAAACATCTCCGGGAAGCGGCGGCCGAACTTGGTGCTCCCGCCGCCTTTAATCCTTTTTTAACGCTGTCATTTTTGAGCTTGCCGGTCATTCCTGATTTGAAATTGACTGACAGCGGATTATTTGACGTTCGCCAGTTTAAACATGTACCGATAGCCATTCGCTAATCTGAAGGAGTGTTTTCTTTGGTATTGCCAGAAGATTTTATTCATAAAATGGACAGCCTGCTCGGTGCGAATGAAGCCGAGCCTTTTTTTGCCAGCTTCGAAAAAGAACGGGCCTGGGGGTTGCGCGCCAACCCTTTAAAAATCAGTCCCCAGGATTTGGCACAGCTCTCCGAATTCCATTTGAAACCCATTCCTTTTTGTCCGACCGGTTATTATTTTCATCCGTCTGATCACCCCGGCAGACACCCCTTCCACCAGGCCGGCCTTTATTATATTCAGGAGCCGAGCGCGATGTTTGTTGCTGAAAGCCTTGGCGCTCGTCCAGGCGAGAAGGTATTGGACTTATGCGCGGCTCCCGGAGGAAAATCAACACAAATTGCCGGAGCAATGGCAAACACAGGACTGCTCGTCTCTAACGAAATTTTCCCGAAGAGAGCCAGAATCCTGTCTGAAAATATTGAAAGAATGGGTATCCGCAATGCACTCGTGACGAATGAGACACCCGAGCGGCTGGCTGATTATTTCCCGGGCTATTTTGACAAAATTCTTGTTGATGCCCCGTGTTCGGGTGAGGGCATGTTCCGCAAAGATCCCGATGCAGCTTCTTATTGGAGCTCCGATCACGTAAACGAATGTGCCGCTCTGCAAGCACAGATACTGGACAAGGCCTATCAGATGCTCAGGATCGGCGGAATTCTTGTTTATTCCACCTGCACCTTTTCACCTGAAGAAAACGAGCAGGTGATCGACAAGTTCCTGTCTGTCCATCCCGATCTATCCTTACTCCCGCTCGAAAAATCAAATAATATCGCGGACGGCCGGCCGGAGTGGGCGTTAACCAAAAATAGTGAACTAAAAAAGGCCGCCCGTCTCTGGCCGCATCGTCTCACCGGAGAAGGACATTTTGTCGCGAAGCTTCAGAAACACGGAGAATCTCTATCGTCTCGGCAGCGAAAAAGTGTTACCGCAAAGGCGCCGTTTCTTGCGGATTATCGAGAATTCGAACAGGCGGCATTGACGAATTCTCTGCAAGGATCTTTTTATCTGTCTGGCAACCAGCTCTACCTTCTTCCTGAAGACTGCCCGGAATTTCGCAGCCTGCATGTCATCCGGGCAGGCGTCCATTTGGGCGAGCTGAAAAAAAATCGATTCGAGCCGAATCATGCGCTGGCACTCGCCTTCCCGGCAAGCCAGTTCCACTCGCTCATCGAACTTGAAATTGCCAATGGGTCCTGCGCTCAGTATCTGCGCGGAGAGACATTGCCCGTCCCAGACTCTCGAAAAGGATGGACAATCGTTACAATCAGTGGCTATCCACTGGGATGGGGCAAAGCATCCGCAGCTATTTTAAAAAACTTCTATCCGAAGGGTCTAAGGCGCCGAGCGAACAGCCATCCTGAATAATTTGAAAAATGATTGGAGTCTAGAATCAATGCAGTTGCTTAAAAAAGGTGACACAATTGGATTAATCGCCTGTTCCGACGGATTGCGACCGGACAAGGACGCGCAAACCCTGACTACTGTTGAACAGGTCCTTCATTCGCTGCAGCTCCATACGATGCGCGCGAATACACTGTTCCACGGAGAAAGCACACCGTTCAGCGGCTCAGCAAAGGAACGAGCTTTGGCTTTGATGGCTTTGTTTAACAACCCGCATGTTCAAGCGATATTCGACGTTTCCGGCGGTGACAGTGCCAATCAGATTCTTCCCTTTCTTGATTTTGAGGCGATTCGCTGCTCACACGCCTTCTATTCAGGTATCAGCGATCTCTCCGTGATTAACAATGCCCTGATTCATTACAAGGCAGCAAAGGTTTTTCATTATCGAATAAATAATCTGGCCGGTTCAGACGCCAAACAGCAAACGCGCTGGTTTCAGAACGCATTTATGGAACCGCAGTCCGTTCCCGCTATACACTATGACTGGCTCAGAGGCTCGCAAATGCATGGAAAAATCATCGGTGGCAATCTCCGCTGCTTTTTAAAGCTGGCTGGAACCTCCTTTTCTCCCGATCCCGCTGGCAAAATTATCTTTTTGGAGTCTCTTGGCGGTGGGCCTGCCCGCACCGCTTCATTACTTGCTCAATTGGATCAGATCGGTGTATTTTCCGTTTGCCAAGGTCTACTTCTCGGAACTTTTTCTGAAATGGAAAGGAAAAAGTTAAAACCCAGCGCAGCTCAACTAGTTCTGGAAATCACTGATCGTTACCAGCTTCCCGTTGCCCGCACCTCCCAGCTCGGGCACGGTGAAGATGCGATCGGCATTCAGCTGGGAATCGAACAAAATTTCAGCCATTTGGGGTAAAATAAGGATTTTTCTTCCGGTTTAGCAAGAAAATCCTATCAAATTATTGTTTTCACTACTCAATTCGGTGGAATTTTTCTTTGATTAGATATAAACAAAGCCGCAAAAACAGATTCTTGATCTGCCTTTGCGGCTTTTTCATACACTATCTATGATTTGTAAAATGTGTTCAAACGTCTACTGTTGCCTTTTTTTGTTGGATACATCGGACAATAGCTTCATAAAGTGCCTGCACTCCCTCGTCCGTCTCGGCAGAAGTCTGATAGATTTCCGCATTCGGATTCAGTTCGCGGGCATCCGCTTCCGCCTGCTTAAGATCAAAATCGAAAAAACGGAGCATATCGACTTTATTAAAGACCACCCAATTGGCTTTTGAAAAGAGCAGCGGATATTTAACAACTTTGTCGTCACCTTCAGGAATGCTGACAATCCCCACTTTTATATCCTCGCCGACTTCAAATTCAGCAGGACAAACCAGATTGCCCACATTCTCTATAAAGAGGATATCGATGTCATCTAGATCAAAATAACCGAGCATCTTTTTCATTGACATCGCTTCGATATGGCAAGCGCCGTTCGTATTCAATTGAACGACAGGAATTCCAAGGACATCCAGCTTTTCTGCATCCAACTGGCCGGCAATATCGCCTTCAATGACCGCGGCGTGATAGGCGGGCTGAAGTTTTTCAATCAGCTTAAGAATCAGGCTTGTCTTTCCCGCGCCTGGAGCCGCCATGATGTTAATAGCCAGAACTTTTTTAGCCTTCAGTATTTCTTTTACATCATTGCTGCAATCCTCGTTCCATTCGAGTAATTGTTTAACGACTTTGATCGTGTTCATTGCTTGCAGCCCCCAAACTTTTTGTAACTTTTAAGGAAATCAGCCTTGTTCTATTATATAATATTTTTGAAGGACATCGACACATTTTTTACGAAGTCAGGAATGATATCCCATGAGAATAGCTGTTTTTGATGGTCAGGGTGCAGGAATCGGACAAGAGATTATTAAGCAAATTCGCCAATTTCTGCCCGGTCATCATACCATTATCGCGCTCGGCGCCAATACCTATGCCACATCAAAAATGGTCCGCGCCGGAGCAAGTATCGGTATCAGCGGAGAAAAGGGATTCTGTTCCTTTTGCAGACGCGAATCCATCGACTGTATTATCGCGCCAATCAGCATCCTTCAACCCGGCAGTCTTCAAGGAGAAATGACCGCGCGGATGGTACATGCTTTTGTCGATTTAAGCTGTAAAAAATTCCTGCTTCCCATACACCTAGAATCGATAGGTCTTCCAGGGCTTTGCCAGATGCCCATCAAAAACGGCATTAAAGAAATTATTCAGATGATCCGCGCGATCGACACAGGGGAATGACAGGCAGAATCCCTCCTGCTGCACCATTGATTGATCACGTTTATTGACCGATACCCATCTCTTTATAACGCATCGCTTGCTGACGATAGTGTTCGGCATCATATTTCAGATACGCTTTATTTTTATCGGAGAGCAGCCTTTTTTCCTTTGCCGGGACGCCTGCAACCAATGTTCCCGCTTTGACGACCTGCCCTTCCAGCACAAGTGAACCGGCGGCGACCAAAGCTCCTTTTTCAACGACTGCGTGGTTGAGTATCGTCGCTCCCATACCAATCATCGCTCCATCCTCGACCGAGCAGCCATGGAGCAGCGCCTGATGACCGACCGTGACATTTTTCCCGACACGAACCGGCGTATTCGTGTCGACGTGGACAATCGTCCCATCCTGTATATTTGATCCCTCACCAATGAATATTCCCGCCTCGTCACCGCGAAGTACGGCGTTAAACCAGACTGAAGCTAATTTATCCAATTTAACTTGTCCAATAATCTGAGCACCCGGAGCTATAAATGCGCTGGGATCAATTTTTGGTTCGTAACGGCCGTATCTGAACATTACGATTCCCCCCGCATAATCTTTGTTATCGTTTTCATCATAACTGATTATCCCGCAAGATACCAATGGAAAATTTCCTTTTGCCAATAAAAAATAAAAATTGTGATTTGAAATGCATTCACGCTGCTTGTTTGGCGTTAGAATGAAGTTATATTGAAGTAATCCTGATAAGAAGGTGTCTGTCATGACTCTGCCATCCGCTGCAGTGACCTTTTTAAATTTTGACGGATGTTATACTTACCAAAATAAACTGCGAAAGCTGCACCATAGATGGATCGATCTGACGAAGCTGCGTGAAACCAGCCTGTATTGCTCCGATCAGGCCATGTCGGCAATTCTGGAAAAACTGCGTCCGATATCTCATCCGGGACTGACATTCCTCGGCAGCGGCAATTATCATTATGCGGCCTTAGCATTAATGAGCTCAATCAGACATCCCTTCACGCTGATACTAATCGATCACCATACCGATCTGAATGAGGGACGGTTGGGTTCTCTTCTCTCCTGTGGATCCTGGGTTCATCAGGCGATTAAGAGACTGGCGAATCTGAAAAAAGTAATCATCATCGGACCTGAGCCGCAATCGGTGCTCGCCGTACCTCCAACCAATCGTCGCCAAGTCGTCGTTCTGCCTGAAGAGCAGCTGCCGGATCAGAAGACATTGCTTGCGCTGATTCCGACGAGTGATGTCTACATTAGCATCGATAAAGACGTCCTGAACAATTCAGATGCTGTCACCAATTGGGATCAGGGAAAGCTCAAACTCGGCGATTTATGCCAGCTGCTACGAATGATTTTGGCGGATAAAACGACTGACGGATTGGATATTTGCGGTGAAATGCCGATCCGACCGCATCAACATTTTAATAACCAGATCCGTAATGCCCTCGCAATCAATGAATCCAGCAATCTGCAATTGGCTAATTTATATTTGAACACAGAAAAAAGCAGCCACGCGCGGCGACTCCCTTCTACTCAAAATCTATAAAAAAAGACAACTGGAGCATTCCAAATGCAGTAGCTGTCTTTTTATCTTTTCAGTTAGAATTTAGGCGAGCAGTTTCAGACTTTCACGGTTAAATGCCGGAATATCCGATGGCATACGGCTTGTGACCAAGTTATGACAGACAACGACCTCTTGATCTTTATACTTGCCGCCAGCGTTGACCAGGTCAACCGCAATCGACTTATAGCCGGTCACATTGCGATCCTTCAGCACACCTGCTGAAATCAACAGCTGCGGGCCGTGGCAGATGGCGAATACATTTTTATCTTCATCCATAAATGCTTTGGCAAACTCGATAAAACGATTATCGTCGCGCAGATTGTCCGGTGAATATCCACCGGGGATAAGCAGTGCATCGAAATCCGCAGGTTTGACTTCATCGATTGTTTTATCAACCGGGACTTCCGCACCATGTTTGCCGGTCACTTTGCCTTTTTCTGAACTAATAACAATCACTTCGTTACCGGCCTCTTGATAAGCCTTGGCTGGTTCAGTAAATTCGACATCCTCAAAATCATTAGCGAGAACACATGCAATTTTTTTTGCCATCATTAAAAGCCCCTTTCTGTATGTTCCTACTCTACCCTTTTTCGCTGCAAGTCATGCAAGAGTAGTCATTACTCACGTCCTATGTTAAGAAAACAATCGAGTTTTTTCAATGATTTTGCCTGATTCCCAATCAATCGAGTTAACTTCTTGAGTCTCGTTTTTGCTTCATTCGTTCTCAGGTGAAGAAACGGTTAACCGATCCAATCAGAAATTCTTAAAAATGAGCGGCGAAGATATGGAAAAAATCAAGACCACCGAAATCGCTTTATTCCGCGAACTGGAACGTCCAACAAAAAAGCGTGTCAGCCAGCAGAAACGGGTTGATACACTTTTTGATTATTTTTTGTCAGTTTGAAAAATCCTGTGTGAAAAAGGCCCAGCCATCGGTGCTGCCTGGGCTTGGCTCCCCATAAACGACGCCGACACCAATGTATTTATATTGTCGATTCAGAATATTCGCCCGGTGTTCAGGAGAATTCATCCAGCTGTCCATCGTCGCCTGTGCACTCCAAATCTGTTCCCATCCGAAATAATTCACATCGCCTTCCGCGTAGGCAACATTCTGACCAGCGATCGATTTTCGCGGAAAAGTAAGCATCCCATGACTCATGCCGCCGTTATCATATTGCTGCAGACTCCATTGTCTGGCGAAGTTTTGCAAGTCACTTCGAATCTTCAACGAACTCAGGCCGTTTTGATTACGTACGGTATTAACTTGATCGACAATCTGCTGTTCGACAGAGCCATTAAACTGCGCCGTTGCATTTGCTGCGGCTGTGGGCAGAACGATCTTCACCGCATGCTTTTTGACGGTCTTCTTTTTTACAACTTTCTTTTTGAGGCTCTTTTTCGTTTTTTTGATTGCTCGACGACTGAACAAGATCTTCTTCCGTTTTGAAGCCGCCGATTTCTTCAACTTTTTCTTTTTGATGACTTTAGCTTCAACGCCCGTTTTTATCGTTTCATGAATATAAGCGGGGTGAGAAGATGGAACGGCCGGTTGAGACGGTTGATCAATCGTCTCGCCGAGAGCTGCCGAGGCGAATAAGAAGACAGCCAGTAAAAAGGCGGGAAACATTCTTTTAAAAAAGCGCATCAAAAAATCTCCTCTCGTATACGTTCTTTCGTGCCTGAATACGGCAACCCAGCCATCCTAGCATTCATGCCTTAGATCTGTGGCTTTGCGTCACTGCCTTTCAGCAGTTTTGCCCTTTAGAAAAAGAGATTTCCAAAGTTAATCCTATTTAATGAGACTTGTTCAAGCGGTAGAGGAAAAAGTCAAAAGAAGAATCACTTGATCTTCTTACTTTTATGTTCGGCTATATGATGATCAATTTCAAGATAATTCTTCTCTTTTCCCCAAATTTTTCTCGGAAATAGCGCATAAAAAAAGAGAGAAAATTATTTTTTCCTCCCGGTTTCTCTATTGGTTCAAAGGTGCAGCCGATCAAGCATACGATTACGGTAATGGCGAAATGCCCCCGTTTTTCGAAAAGATCGTTGTTCCATCAATTGACTAAATTCAAGCCGCTTTGCCTTCAGCTCACCAGTCAATTTTTCCTTTTCCGCATGATCGGTACAACAATTAATCAAATCTGTCAATGTGACCATGTCTTTGCGGAGCTGGAGTTCTTCCGGAAGGTAGCCGGCATTTTTAAGGATTTTATAAGCCACGCGCAAATCCGCAGGTACGCCTGAATCGTCCTCGAATTTTTGTGGCTTCCCTTTCCCCGGCAGATTTTCAAAGGAGCCCTCGCGAAGGCCCTTCTGAATTTTTTCTTCGGCAAGTCGTTCGATCAGACTCAAGGTCAACAGCTCCTCTCTCAATTGTTGTCCGGATTTTTGGATTCCTCATAGAGCATTTTCAGCGGCTGGAGAGCCGGCCCGTCAATCACTGCTCCGCTCGTGCTGAATCGGGAGCCGTGACAGGGACAATCCCAAGTTTTTTCGGCTTGATTCCAGTTTAATTCGCAACCCAAATGCGTGCAAGTCGTATCAATTAGAAGAAGGTGTCCGCTGTCCTCGCGATAAGCACCTGCGCGCTTGCCATTAATAGAAACAATCGCCCCCTGGCCCTTCTCCAAGAGTTTCAGCGAGCCTTTACCTTTATCAAGTTTTCCTTTGATAAATTCCGTACCAACCTTCACATTTTCAAACAAAAAGTTTTTGATCATCGGATCCGTTTCAAATCGCGAAGGACTAAATAGATCGCTGTAGGGATTGCCCTGTCCAAGAATCTCATCGGTAAATAATTGCGCGGCAAATGTGCCGGTGGTCATTCCCCATTTATGAAATCCGGCAGCAACAAATACATGAGCTTCATTTTTGGTAATCCGGCCAATATAAGGGACTTTATCCAGCGTGGTAAAATCCTGCGCCGACCAATGGGCGAACGGCCGGTTTTCACCAAGCAATTGATTGGCAAAACCGGCTAGCCGCTGATAGTGATCAGTCGTGTCGTCACCTTGACCGGTTTTATGATTCTCGCCGCCTAGCAAAATAATATTCTGACCGGAATCTGTATAACTGCGAATCGAACGTTTAGGATCGCCGGCACTCAGATACATTCCCTCCGGCGCGCGACTTGGCGCGGTGCAGGCGATCAGATAGGAGCGTTCGGGAAACATCCGGGCAAAATAGAAACGATTCGCGTCATAGTATGGGAAGTGAGAGGCAATCACCAGATCGCGGCAATGAATACGGCAGCCATCTGAGGTGACAACAGCAAGATCAGGCTCTTTTTCCAGCTCAAGCGCCAGAGTTTGCTCATAGATCGGCACCTTCATTCGTACTAATTCTGAAATCAGAAAGTGAAGATACATCAATGGATGAAATTGTGCCTGATTTTCAAGCAGCAGACCTCCTTTCACTTGGAAAGGCAGATCGAGCGTCTCGCTCAGTTCTGAGGGAATGCCCAATTGATCGTAAGCTGCTTTTTCCTGCTCGATTGCTCGCCGCTCTTGATCCGTCGTCGCATAGAGAATGGCTTTTTGCTTCTCATAAGCGCAGGAAATCGAATGACTCCGAATCGTCTGTTCAATCCAACGCAGAGCCTCGTGATTGGCCTGATAGTAATTCTGTGCCTTTTCCTTGCCAAAGTGCGCGAACAACTGATCATAAATCAAGCCATGCTGCACGGACAGCTTTGCCGTCGTATTGCCTGTCGTTCCGCTCGCCAGTCGCTTCGCTTCGATCAGGGCGACTTTCACCCCTTTTTGGGCAAGCATATAGGCTGTCGTTATCCCCGTGATTCCTCCGCCAATTATTGCAGTCTCTGTCTTAATTTCCTGATCCAGCTTTCTAAAAGCGGGCAGATGCGTCGTCTGATGCCAGAGAGACTCGCTTGGTGCTGAAAAATTATCTTTTGTTGTTATCTGCTGATCCATCACTTTCACCCTTTGTCGTTTCGATACAAAGAGTATGCCCTTTTTTCAGGAGAAACTTTACGCAAACGGAAGCGCCGCCGTCGTTCAAAAAAAGTTCTCAGTTCACTGTAAAATCTCCTGACCCTGTGCGCGCCTGAATTTTAATCGCCCCGTCTCCCTGTTTTGCAGCCAATGCATGTTCCGTTTTAATGGAATATAAAAGGCCTGGAATCCGCACATCGGCATCACCGGAATCCCCCTGATAATGGAGGGTAAAATCGTGCGGCTTATTGGTAAATGATAGGCGAATGTCGCCGCTGGAGGTCTGGAGATGAAGGTTGCCGGATAATTGCCTGTCGCTCAGTTCGCAGTCGCCGGATCCGGTTTGAGCGCTAAGCGCACCGGTAAATGCATTGACCCGAATATCTCCGGAGGATGTCGACAGAGCGGCCTGCCGATCTGACAATTGCCGCACATTAATATCACCGCTTCCGGCATGGGCAGCAAAATGACTGCCTACATGCAGATGGTCTGCCTGAACATCCCCGGAACCTGTTTCAACACGAATGTTCTCCATCTGAATCCCGCTGAGTTTAATATCACCGGAATTTGTTGAAACCGAAAGCGACGAGGAGACCTGTTTTGGGACAAGAACAAGCAATTCTGACCAGCCAAAATCGATGTTAAAAAAGGGCAGCGGATTTTTTTCATTAATTTGCAATTCCGATCCATGCCGTTCGATTTTGAAGCGGCCATCTTTTTTCACGGAATGATTGCCCCAGCCGCGGACCTCTGCAGTTAATTTGTTCTGATCCGTAGGCCTAATTTTCACATCCATCGACCGTCCATTAACGGTCACATGCCTGACGCCTTCCAAAGATGCCGCCTGCCTCTGACCGTGATACGTACTTGTCTGAAAAATCTTTCCTGTTTTAAAGGTTGCACCTGCTCCTATCAAACCAATGATGATGAACGCCAGAGCGACATAGAGCCATTTTTTCATGATGCTTTCCTCCCGGTAACAACCTCAAGATTAAAACGCGCATAGATTAAGAAGAGCTTCCAAAGAAGTTTCCCGATAATAATAAGTGCGATGCTGAGCAGAATGCCAATGCCAAGCAAGATCAGCGAGCAGAAAAAGATAAAAAAGAACGACGACCAGCCGGCCTGGAGCAGAGCAAATGCCAGAAGCGGGCTGACAACAAAAGTAATAACGATTGCCCAGATTGAAAAATAAGTGGAAACAATAGCGATGAAAGGTCCGAAAACAATGATCAGATTAAAAAACAGCAGAACTGTTCCAGCTAAAATGCAACGTGTCAGATTAATGGCAGGCTGCCGCAAGGGTTTTTTATCCGCAAAATAGTCTGCCTGGATAGCCTCCGCGATGACTTTGGGGTCGCCTAGCTCTGCCGCGATTTCCGCCTCTGTCTTCCCTTCACTCAGACCGGAAACAAAATGTTCCTCATAATCGGTGAGAATCTCCTGGCGATCATGCACTGGAATATGGTGCAATAAGGTGTTTAATTCCTGCAAAAATTCATTTCTCATGTTTCCGTTCTCCTTCCGCAATGAATTGATCAACTGCTTTTGAAAATTGCCGCCATTCACTAATCAAATTTACCAGATAATCTTTGCCCAACCCTGTAATCGCATAATATTTTCGCGATGGACCCTCAGTGGATTCTCCCAAATAAGTTCTTAAATAGCCTTCTTTTGTCAGCCGGCGCAGCAAAGGATAAAGCGTACCCTCAGCAACTTCTATTTTTTCAGAAATACTCTGTGCTAATTCGTAGCCGTAGCGATCCTTGCCGGAAATCAGAACAAGTGCACAAAGCTCAAGCACCCCTTTTTTAAACTGTATATTCACTGGGATTCTCCTCCTGTCTTTTCATGGGAATATCCAGAATAATGGTGCTAAACGATAGTTATTTTGTCTACCAAACATTATCTAGTAGCTGATCGCATTCTTATAAAATATGTCCTTCACTAAAGTATAATGAATACTACTGATTAATGCAATATAGTGAATTCCATTTTTGATGCCCGAAGCAAAATAATTGGGGATTCTGCTTGCTCTTCTGCGGATAATGCTCCCTCTTCTGCGGATAAACTCTCCTCTTCTGCGGATAACGCCCTCTCTTCTGCGGATAAACTCTCCTCTTCTGCGGAT
>JBDNRY010000028.1:22602-35837 GCA_047718855.1 Sporolactobacillus sp.
CTCTTCTGCGGATAACGCCCTCTCTTCTGCGGATAAACTCTCCTCTTCTGCGGATAAACTCTCCTCTTCTGCGGATAACGCCTCCTCTTCTGTTGAACCGCAGCGCTCTTCTGTTGAACCTCGAACCTGTACTGTTGAACCTCCAGTCTCTTCTGCGGGAATTCATTGCCTATGGGATAAAAGTCAGCCTTCAGGCAACGAATCCCATCTCATTGCCTATCTGCAGAATCCCGCCAATAGCTCTCAGAAAAGCGAAAGAAGCCGGCTACCCGGCTTCTCGTCTCAATTGCTTATTTTTTTCTCACCGTCTTGCATTTATTAACTGATCATGAAGTCACCGGAGCTGGTCCGCACGTCAATTTGATATTGAGGCACGCCCTTCTGTCCGATAATCCGGTGCTCGCTTTTTTCTTCGTAGGATAGACCCTTCATATTCACATGGCCGTCTCCTGAAGAGCCTTTATAATCAATCGAATAATTGTCCGGTGCTTCATTAAAGATTACCGTCACATCGCCGCTTGACGCCTGAGCAGACAAGTTGCCGGAAAGCTGATCATTCTCAAGCACAACATCGCCGGAACTCGCCACGGCCTGCAGATGCCCCCGGTAATTGGAAACATGAATATCTCCGGAATGGGTGCGCAATAAAATTGTCTCAGCCTGCAAATTTTTCAGGACAACATCACCACTCGATGCCTGAGAAGAAACTCTTCCTTGAGCGAGAATTCGTGTCAGCATGATATCGCCGCTGGAGGTATCCGCACTTAATGAATCCTTGGCGACACAATCTTCAACAATCAAATTTCCGGAACGGCTTGAAAATTCAAAATAGCGGGCGAGCAGCTGACAGATCTCTAAATCTCCGGACTGGCTGGAGACTACCAATTCGCTATAAACCTGCGAAGGAATATAAAGATTAAGGGAAAGCGACCGCTCACCATTTAAAAGCAGACGCAGTGGAAAAAGAACGGCTGTTTTCCGGCGAGCTGCAACAATTAATTGATTTTCCTGATGATTAATCGTCAGCTCAAGCTGTTCAACCTCTGCCTCATCCCACCCGCTGCCGCATAATTCTGCGCGAAGTTCTGCTTCCTCGGTCTGAATGATCTGGATATCGATCGAGGTTGTCCGGACACTGATTTTTTCAATGGCGCTAACAGAAGACGCTTTTCTTAAATAGACAGTCATTGTGATCGCTCCTCAGGATTAACTGCTTTCAGTATACCTAAAACACTGATGCAATTTATCGGTCCGGAGGCTGAAATTTCTTACTTTTTAAAAGGAAAATCTGATCCATAAGCCTAAGTGACAAATCAACTGCATTCCGCGCTGCCGCCTTACGCCTTATCATTTGGGAAAAATATTCCATTTTTCTTGCGTACATTTTCCATGATCGTCAGTACCTCGCGACTCAGCCCTTTGAGATAGAGATAACCCTCACGATCCTGTTGCTCGATAATTTCGGCAAAACGGGCAATCTCGTATATTTTATCGTTTTTCGTCTCATCGGATTCCACGAGTTGGCTTTCTTTTGTGTGCGCATCCAGCCATTCAAGCCGGTTGATGTCAGAAGGATTGTTAATCCGCCATGTTCCTTTTTCACCGTGGATTTCTGAAGGAGCATCCGAGTGAGCAATTTTTGAGCAAAGAAGCGTGCAGACGAACTGATCGTATTGCAGCACAATCGTCCCGCTGCCGTCGATCCCGTTCGACAGCTTCACCGGATAATAGGCAGCGTTAAGCGGAGCACCGAACAGCGCAATGATCGGATACAGCGTGTACACGCCCAAGTCTTCGAGCGCACCGCCTGCGAAATCCGGTGAAAAGACATTAGTGATATGGCCTTCAAGAAATTGATCGTAACGCGAGGAATACTGAACCAGTTGAAAAACAGCGGAGCGAACCTGCCCGGCTTGTGCAAGATTAGCCTGAAGCGTTTTAAAGACTGGGGTTTGAATATTTCGAATCGCTTCAAAGAGAAACACATGATTCTCCTCCGCCAACTGGAAAGCTTGATCAAATTCTTTGCGCGTCGCAAAAATCGGCTTCTCACAAATAACATGTTTTCCGCCTCTCAAAAGGGTGGCCACTTGTTTAAAATGCAACATATTCGGTGAAGCGACATAGACAACATCCACATCGCTAGATTCTGCTAGCTTTTCAATAGAAGTGAACCCTTTTTCTGCCTGATGTTCCTGCGCGAAAGTCTTCGCTTTCTCTTCGGAACGAGAATAAGCAGCCGTATAAGTCATTTTTCCTGTCGCACGCACTGCCTGAAGAAAAGAATCTGTTATCTTGCCTGTTCCAATCGTTGCCAATTTCATAGAAATTCCTCCAATTATTAGAACATGTCTGATCTTTGCATTACGTTTTCATTATAGCAACTTTTTATCGATAAAACGATTGCCGGGCCTCCCCATCGTCGCTAACAATCACCGGTGCCGGCGATCCCTGTGCCAAAACAAATGGATCTTCCAATTGCTTTTTCTGCGACCGATCTCGAGGGGACAGCCTCTCAAAGTAAAGCGTTTCTAAAAACTATGTAAACGCTGCGTAAAATAATATAGAAATTTACCCACAACTTTGCCCACAGCCGCCAATTCATATAGAATATAAAAGCAATCAAAAATTGTATCCTTATTTTCGCTCGGAGGAGTGAACGGAATGCAGACGATTTATAGCAAACTATTGATGAATATAAAAAAACAGCCACTGATTTGGGGATTTGCGCTACTCTATGTTCTCCCCCCTATCGGTATGGCTTGGTTACTTTTCTTTGGGATCAACCAGACCATTCAGATGATCAGGCAAAGGAAGAGGCAGGCTCTGGATCCAATCAGTCTGCTCTTTCTGCTTGCAGTGACCGCTTCAGTCGGTGCGACGTTTGTTAACAGACAACTCATGGATCTGCTGTCCGTGCTAATGATAGCTGCCTTCTATGGCATTTACCTGTATCTCTATCATCACCCGGAAAAGCTTTACTTTCGCCAGTATACTTGGCTGGTCATCTGGGGCGGTATCTATCTTTTTGTCTCAGACAAAATCTTTTCACTGATCGATCATTGGGTGTCCATTCCCGCCGCTGTTTCAATCATGACCGGTCATCTTCTGCTGGGCTATAATAACTTCACACGACTTTATGGATCAGCTTATAACCCCAATTATGCCTGTTATTTGCTGGTTCTCTCATTGTCCTTTTTACTTGTTGAAATTCTGCGAACCTTAAAACTAAGAAACTATCATTCAATAAGTCTGATGCTGCTGCTCGTCGCGGCTCTCGATCTGGGCATCTACGAGACCGGTTCCCGTGCCGGATTTATGATTATGATCGGTCTCCATCTCATGTTCTTCTTACTGTATAACAAATGGGCATTCGGCGGAGTCACCGCGCTGATGGTCATCCTGACTCCAATTATTTACCACTGGATGCCGCGCGCCGGATCGACTGAGATGTCTCTGTCGACACGACTCGTCATCTGGAAAAACAGCTTCTTCATTTTTATGCAGCATCCTATTTTTGGAACAACATCGCTGGGGTTCCCTGACGCCTATGTGAGTGCCACCGGTCGCAATCTCTCTCATCCGCATAACCTTTTCCTTGCTGTATTTACCTCTTCCGGAATTGTTTGCGGTCTTCTTTTCACGGCCATTGTTACAATCAGCGCCTATTTCCTCATCCGGGCATTCCGCCAAGATAAGCGCAATCGTCATAAAACCACCTTGTTCCTGTTTGCATTGCCGACTATTCTCGAATACGGAATTATGGATTTCACGCTCTCATCGCCTCAAGTCATGCTGGTTGTTCTGGCGTTGGCTGCATTCTGGATTCGCTATTTGCGCCAGAAAGGCTGGCTGCGTAATTTTCATTCGATACTTCTGCCGCACGGGCGATTCCGAAAGGTTAAATCGATTCCAAGAGCAAAACGACGTTCAGCTCTAGCGCTGGCAGCAGACTCTTTAAGCAGAAAAGGATGAATGACGATTCATCATCATTCAGCTCAAAATTTCCTTCTCAGACTTCTCCTGTTGGTGCAACCCCAGCACAAGCAGGGTATAATGGAAACACTGAGCGTATGAGGAGGCGTGGAAAATGAATAAGATTGCTTTTATCGGAGCCGGAGAACTGGCAGAATCACTGGTTAAGGGTTTTCTCAGTAAGCGAATCTGCGCACCCGAGTGTATTTGGATGACCAATCACTCCAATCATTTGAGGCTTGCTTCTCTTGAGAAGAATTATCAGATACGGACGACAACAAGCAAAAAGGAAGCATTGGAACAAGCTGATGTTGTGGTTCTTGCTTTCCGGCCGGCGGACACGCGCGAGGCCCTAGCTTCTGTGAAGGAGTGGCTGACACCCGAGCAGTTGATTATTTCTCTGATGGTCGGCGTTCCTTCTTCATTTATTGAGTCGGTGACCGGCAAGGCACTTCAAATTGTTCGCGTCATGCCCAATACATCGGCATCGATTGGTCTTTCAGCAACTGGTCTCGGTGCCGGTCGCAATGTTTCGAAGCCGTCGCGTGATCTGGCTTGTCATTTATTTGAAGCAGTGGGAACAGTGACAATTGTTGATGAAGAAGAAATTGACAGTATCGCCGGAGTAGCTGGAAGCGGTCCAGCATATCTCTATTATCTGGCCGATGCCATGCAGGCTGCAGGAATGAAAGAAGGACTGTCTGGCGAAGCGGCAGCGAAACTCGTCCGCCAAACCCTTCTAGGAGCTGCGCAGCTTTTGAGCATTTCAGGAAAGCCTGCCCGAGAACTTCTCGAAGCCGTAGCCACACCCGGCGGCACCACACAAGCCGGAATCGACGCTCTGGACAGACATCATACTCGCGATGCCGTTGCCGACTGTGTCCACCAGGCAATCACGCGAGCTCATGAGATGAGTGCTCCTTTTTCCAAATAACAATGTCTGTTTCCCTGATCATTAGATGTTAGAAAAGCGGCATCATTCCGGTATTTTAGTTCTTTTTCAATGAACGTATAAAAAATCATGTAAGATTATATAACACATTCATTGAATGCAGCACCTATCATGCTAAGATAAGTGAGTAAGCTTTAACACACCTTCTGTTGCAGTTAACCTTAAGTTGAGATGTTCGATCTTAATTTAGGAAACCATCATTTACTCGTATGTGATAGAATGCTCACCCGCATTCTTATCGCATATTTTTTTTGCACTGGAAAAATAATCATTCCTTCATAATTTTTGCTGAAGCGGACGATTTCTTAGAGCTTCTTTCATGCGGACAAGCAATTCGCTATAATGAGAAATAGAGTGCTGAGTAAAAAAGCACGGCCTTTTGAACAAGTGATTATTGATCATGAATGACATCATTCTGAGCCTTGAAAGGGTGCCCGATCCCATGCCAAATCATTTTTATAAAAGAACCATTTCCTGCCTGCTTTGCCTGCTGCTTATTTTCCTTCTTGTGCCGAAATCCGGCCCGGCGATTATTCAGGCACGGACACCCTCCCCCTCTTTTTCAACCTCTTTCGAAAAAGGGGAATTGCTGCCGAATTGGGAAGATCGTGCGGAACAAAATCAAAATGGCCGTCTCATGGCTTCAGGAATTACAACCCTTGTCAATAAAAAGACAAGGCATGCCATGAAAACCAGGGTCTCCGCTGGCCCGGCAACTGTTTATACCTCCTCAAGATCGTTCGGATGGACAGGTAAACGAGTGCTCTATTATTCCGGCAAGATAACGGGTGGGAAAAAAAGTTATGCGACAAATCGACTCTTTCGCGTACATATTCCTGTTCAAAAAAATACACAGCTTTCTTACTACATAGCTCCACTTTTGACGAATCAGAATAGTTATAAGGATACGGCTGCCTATGCGTCGATTGATCTGGCCTTCTCAGATGGCACTTTCCTGCATCAGCTGAAAACCGCCGAGGACCAGGACGGGTTCCGAATGACACCATCCAGTCAGGGGCATTCAGGCACCTTACTCGTCAATCAGTGGAATCATAAATCAGTGAATCTTGGCCGGGTTGCCGCAGGAAAAACAATTACTCGAATTCTAGTTGCTTATCAGGCACCCACGGCTTCCGGTTCCTTCAGGGGCGCAATCGATGATTTATCGATCCAGCCTGCAAAAGAGCTGAATAAACAAAGCCCTGTGGACCAAGTCAACATCCTGAGAGGTACGAATTCAAATAAAAAATTTTCAAGAGGCAGTACGGTTCCCGCTGTCGGTGTTCCAAATGGATTTTCTTATTGGTCCCCGGCAACCAATAGCAGCTCGGCGCGACATTTCTATCCTTATCAGGAGAATAACGACCCTGAGAATCTGCCAACGATTCAATCCTTCTCACTCAGTCACTCCGCTAATGTCCAGGATGGCGATCGGCAATCTTTTCAAGTCATGCCTTCTGATTTTTCAGGAACCCCGAGTGCGAACCGGATAAATCGCGGGCTCACTTTTAACCGAACAAATGAAATTGCCCATCCTGATTTGTATCAAGTAACATTCAATAACGGGATCAGAGTCCAGATGACTGCACTCAGCCATACGGCTATGCTTCGGTTTACATTTAAAGGTAATACCGGAAATCTGATTTTTGATAATATCGATAAGAACGGCTCGCTAAGACTTTCTTCGGATAGAAAAAGTCTTTATGGTTACTCGGATGTGCTGAATTCAAAAACCGGCGACAAAAACCGGTTATATCTCTATGGCAGAGTCGATCAACCGGTCAGAGCCAATGGTTCTCTTTATGGACAAGGCCGGGATCAGGTCACCGGTTATTATAAATTTAATACTTCAATTCATAAGACCGTTACCCTGCGGATGGCCAGTTCGTTGATCAGCCTGACTCAGGCACGCAAAAATCTGAATTTGGAGCTGGGTTCCAAAGTTTCATTTAACAGGGCGAGAAGCGAAGCGGCAAAAGATTGGAATAAACGTTTGAACCGCGTCACAGTGAAGGGAGCAACAGCCAGTCAGCGGACAACCCTCTATTCCAGTCTGTACAGACTCTATCTCTCACCGAATAACACTTCCGAAAATACGGGTACGGCAAGAAAGCCTGTAAACCGTTATGCGGATTTGAATGCTTCGGCAGTCAGAAGCAACCGTCCAGGAATGACAGGCAGCTTGATTCGCAGAGGGAATAACTATACGATTGGTAATTTTGCCTACACTGCTCAAACCGTTTGGCCGGCGTATGCGCTTCTGGAGCCTGCCTTGACCGGAAGAATTGTTAACAGTTATCTGCACGCTATGCAGCAGGATGACGCATTGATTTCCGAATCCGATCAAGCCTATGCCGATCAAGCCTTTTCGGATGTCCGGCAAAAGAATGTTCCAGGGATCTCATCAAAATTACTCTATCAAACGCTGCTAAAAGACGCATCAGTTAATCGCATCGCTACGTCCGGCAATCCCAAACGCAATACCAATCAAAAGCCGTTTGTCAGTGAGTTTGCACCAGAGGGAGAAAAATCGCTGACCGGTCTGCTGGCACTGTGTCAGAGAGATTATGCTCTCGGCAGCCTTGCTGCTTCGCTCGCCTCCGCGAGATCAACCAGCAGCAGTTACGCTGATGACAGCAGCTATTATTTGCATCATGCTCAGGATTATATGAACCTTTTTGCCTCATCTTTCAACCTGAATCAAGAAAAATTGCCGGGAAACATGGTTCAGCCGAAAAGTCTGACCCGTTTGATCGGAGCGGCGAATCCACAGAGTTCTCCAGAAATCTGGCGCCAAGCCTTTAATGTCCCTCAAGACGGTCAGGGACTGGCAAATATCTTTGGTGGACAGCAGCAACTGGCAGAGCGACTGGATCAGTGGATGAGGACAAAGCCGTCGTCCGTTCAAATCAAATCAAGTCCATCTGCGAAAGAGGCTGCGGCAGGAAAACTCGGGTCCTTCAATTTATCTAATCCTGTCGCGCCGGCACAGCCTTATATGTACCTATTTGCGGGGGAGCCGTGGAAAACACAGTCGGTGATGCGTGATCTAGTAAATCACTTTTATACGGGTTCAGACAGCGGTCAAGGTTATCTCGGCAGTGATACGGATTCGATGCTCTCTGCTTTCTACTTGTTTGCGGCTGCCGGTTTTTATCCGCTTCAAAAGGGAAGCAGTGATTATGTATTAGCCGCACCCTATTTTAAGCAGATGACGATCCACCTTCAAAATGACCGAGCGCTGAATATTAACGCACCTGAAGTCAGCAACAAGAACCGTTATGTCCAGTCAGTGACTTATAATGGGCAGAATTATACCCGTACTGTCCTTCCTCAGCGTCTGCTCAGGCAAGGGGGAACGCTCGACTTTGCGATGGGAGCAAAACCTTCGAAGTGGGGAACAGGCAGTAATGATCTTCCCGATTCTCTGACACCCGTTTCGACCAATGGATCCAGCTTCTATCCCCAAACGTTGACAGATCTTCTTACCACAGATAAGGCCAATCTGTCACTAAAGGGGCTCGTTCAGGCGAATAATTTTCAAAAACAGCCGACCGACATTACTCAGGCTGCTGGTTCGGAGCAGCCGTCAATTCAGGCGGTTTTTAAGAAGAAAGCGCCTGTTATCCGAATGTATACGCTGACCTCAGCTGAGGGCAATAACCTCAGTGATCCAAAAAGCTGGATACTTTATGGATCGATGAACGGCAAAGAGTGGCATCCCATCGACCGTCGGCGTCATCAAAGCTTTGCATGGCGCTCAATGACGCGGAGTTTTCTTATTGAAAATCCCCAGCCTTTTCGCTATTATCGATTGTCGATCACGACCCGCTCTGGAAAATATCCGCTCGCGATAGATAATTTCCAACTGCTCGGATATTCAGGGATTAGAGATGGGTTTAACCAAGTCGAGCGTAATCTCATTCATCAGTTTGAAAAAAACAACCTGTCCGAGAGTCAGACGGCGTCCTTATCCTCTGTGATCAATAAAGCGGAGTCTGCTTATCGCGCGAATAACATCGCATCGTCCATTGATTATTTGCAAACCTATGTTCAGCTTGTTCAATCATTCGCCTTTGAAGTCAGCACTCCGGAAGCGGTGCGCAATCGTCTGTCCGCCGATGGACATGCCCTGATCGACTTACTGACTGAGTAGAAGGCTGCGTGCCGTGCGCGGGTTGCAGCTAATAAAATTTTACGAGGAGGAAGCCCGTAATGACCACCCAAATCTTACTGCGCGATGCAACAGCATCCGACTTATCTGCCATTGTTGCCATTTATAATTCAACCATTCCTGGGCGGATGGTCACCGCGGATACAACTGAGGTAACCGTAGAGGAACGCAGACCTTGGTTCAATGATCATTTGGCCGACCCAAGGCGTCCGCTTTGGGTCGCGGTCTCAGCAAAGGGCGAGGTATGCGGCTGGCTCAGCCTGAGCAGCTTCTATGGCCGTCCTGCCTACCTGAATACGGTTGAATTGAGTGTCTATATCGATGCCCGTTACAGACGTCAGGGGGTGGCTTCCCTGCTGATTCATGAAGCACTCACCCGCTCGGCCTCCTACTCCATTTCAACCATTCTCACCTTCATCTTCGGACATAACAAACCGAGTCTGGGTCTATTTGAACATTTTAAATTTGAAAAATGGGGACTTCTTCCGGGAGTCGCCTCGTTAGACGGGGTCAAGCGCGATCTCGTTATCATGGGTAAAACACTTGGGTAAAGTCGGAAGAAAAAAACACCGTTGTCTCTCTTCCAAATGAATGCGCGTTGACAGAAAAAAACATTCCTCCGCAATATTCTGGAGGAATGTTTTTTTAATTTTCACCAATTATTCGTACTTCCGTTTCTAAAGTAACATTAAATTTCTTTTTGACCGTTTGCTGCACGTAATGAATCAGTTTGAGATAATCGGTGGCTGTACCGTGATCCACGTTGACCATGAATCCGGCATGCTTTTTCGATATTTCGACTCCGCCAATCCGCGTTCCCTGAAGACCGCTGTCCTGAATCAGCTTCCCGGCAAAGTGACCGACCGGCCGTTTAAAAACACTGCCGCAGGAAGGATATTCAAGTGGTTGTTTCAGTTCGCGCAAGGCGGTCAGCCGATCCATCTCTGCCTTTATAACTGCCGCATCCCCGGGAGCGAGCGAAAACGTGCCTTCTAGAGCAATATAATTATTTCGCGAAATGGCACTGCTGCGATAACCCATATTTAATTCTTCACGGGTCAGCTGTAAGAGATTCCCAGACTGATCAAGAACGCTCACATGACTGAGTACATGAGCCGTTTCACCGCCATAGGCTCCTGCATTCATATAAAGAGCACCGCCGACTGATCCGGGAATGCCGCAAGCAAACTCTAAGCCCGTCAAGCAATTATCCAAGGCAAACTGGGAGACATCAATGATCGCCGCACCGCATTCGGCAACAATCCGGCTGTCTTCCAGGCGGATATGATTCAGCCGTGTCAAGATAAGCACAATCCCCCGAATCCCGCCATCACGAATAATCACGTTGGAACCCCTTCCGAGTGTTGTCACCGGAATGCCCTCTTTCGCAGCATAGGCAGCAATTTTTCGGACCTCCTCATAACGCTCAGGCATCACAAGAATGTCTGCTCTCCCGCCAGTATGTGTAAATGTATAGGCACTCAGTGGTTCATCTTTTCTGACTTGTTCTGATCTTTGAACTTTTTGTAATAGATCCTGATAAATTTTTTCGTTAACCATAGCTCATCCTCGATAATCGTTTCTTGTATGCTCTCTATCCTATGAATGATCTGATGTATTCGATCAATAACCCGCATTAATAATTTATGCCATTCAATGAGGAGGATGTCAAGACGGATTCTGATTCATTTTCAACAGATGAACAAGGGCAATGAGCAGAGCTACGGAGAATGTGCACAGTCAAGACCAGTTGGAATTGAACGGGCGGTAAAGGATGCATAAGCCGTTACTCAAGCTGCTTCCTACATGAACCGATGGTGAAATGGGAAACAGGAAGCTATACGTTTTTTTAAGGCGGGATTGCGGGGAATAAACAAATACGGTGAATTTTACCGTTAAACCGGATGTGTCGATATCATAGAATCGCCGATGCATCTGCTCGCTGCGGAACCATACGCAAGTGGCTTTTATCGCTGGCGAAAACTGCTTTTATTGGCATACATAAACTGATCGGCCTTAGCCACCAATTCTTCAATCGTCTCCCCATCATCTGGGAAGAAGCTAACACCCATACTTAATGATAAACTGATTTCAAAACCATCCTGAACAATCTGCCTGTTGCCCCTTTCTTTCAGCTGACGGCTGATTGCATAATAATTATCATAATCCTGAATATCCGGCATGAGCACAAGAAACTCATCTCCGCCATAACGGCAGACGATGTCATCTTTTCTGGTCGATTCAGTGAGGAGACTGGCTACTCGGGTCATCACTTTATCACCGGTATTATGTCCATATGTATCATTTATTGATTTAAACTCATTCACGTCAATAAACATCAAGCCGAGCATCTGCTGATTCCGCTTTGCCGTTTTCAAATATTTATCGGCGAATTTGTCAAAAAGGGCGCGATTGGCTACACCAGTCAGCTGATCATAGTAGGCCAGTTTTTCAATGACTTTTTCCTTCTGCTTCAATTCTTTATTCAGATTTGAAAGCTGTCTGACATAATCGCGCAACTGATTAATCCGCAAAAATTGATTCGTCACATCAATGAATTCCAGAAGAATAGCCTGATCATCCCGGCTCCCTACCCTGTTCATCTTCAGATTGACCTTTTGATCAGAATCAATCATCTTGCGATGCATAGCAGCGGAGAAAAAAACGGGTGTACCACCTGCGATCAGGCGTTCCACTGCACGGGCAAAGAAATGATGACTCAAATAAGGAATAATTTCTTTAATATTCCTTTTTAGCACCATATCCTGCTTCTTACCCGTCAATTTTTCCATATAGAGATTCCAGTAAGTGATTTGCAAATCGCCTGTAACGATCACAATTCCCTCATTTATGTAATTGAGTACGCTAGGTAAAATCGAGTCCATTTCACTCATCCTCGATCACAGCCATTTCTCAAGGCTGTTCATAATATCATCCAAGGATTTCAGGGTCATATTAATCACGATAGCACCTTCAATTTCTGTACCCTCGATATCAAATGAGATATACATCAGTACAACCAAATGAAAGAGCTGATCATTCACAAATGCATCCGCTCGGACACTTTCCAAAATGCCAACTTCCGGCAGCGTATATTCAACAGGAATCTGAATTGTATTACTCAATTCGCCAATAATCGCATTCAGAATAATGTTCCCGATTTCCTTAATTGTGTCAAAATCGATGTCTGTGAAATCCATGAGTTCCATGTCGTCACGTTCCTCGTGAAGACAGAGATCAATGAAGCGATGCATCTTTTCTGCGGGAAAGATTAAGCTGACGCTTCCCTCAAGCTGATGATCGAATGAAATGGAGGACACCATCACCGCTCCGGAAGCCACCTGTTTCATAAAGGCTTCCAGTTCAATTTTACCTTCCCGCGTATTTAAAATTTTCACATCCGGAACCTTGAGCACAATTTTCTTATCAATGATTTCAGATAGAGTACTGGCAGCCTGACCGACACCGATATTGAATAATTCTCTCAGCACATCCTCTTTATTCAAACCTGCGCTCACTGGGCATCATTCCTTATGATGTTGGCGATTGTCTTCGCTTTTTCTTCATTAAGCGGTTTATTAACAAATGCCAGAACACCCATTTTCTCAATCACTTCCCGTACCCTTCTCTGGACATCTGCAGAAACGACAATGATCTTTGCGCCAAAATCGACCTTTCTCACTTCCTCAATCAAATCCTGGCCGCGAAGCTTAGGCATCAGTAAATCGATTATCAGGTAATCAGGCCTGTCCTTCTTGAATCTCTCAAGGCCCTCCCATCCATCATTCGCAAAAGTATACTCAGCCTCTGGTAATTGTTGTTTAATTAAGGAAGAGGTGATCTTTTGAGAAAACTTTGAATCATCCACGATGAGTATTTTTATCATCCGTTTGTTCATCCCTTCCCAAACCATTCCGCTTCTCCGTAGTATTGACAAATAATTTTATCACAAAAAGACAAAGCTAGCGAAATACAACCATTTTGGCGCAGGTCTATAGTCTTAATGTTTTACTATATTATACAATATTTGTAGAGAGTTGGGTAGATTTAACAGAAGGTGCCACAGAATGAAAGCATCTTTTCCGTAGTTTTGCAGCACATTTAACAGCGAGTAATCCGAAATCATTGATAGCA
>JBDNRY010000029.1:0-30870 GCA_047718855.1 Sporolactobacillus sp.
AGAACTGGAGAACGCTGAGCAAGAACTGCAGAACGCCGAGCGAGAACTGCAGAACAACGAGCGAGAACTGCAGAAGCTCACCGCCCAACTGGAGAAAATCGACCTTCAACTGGCCATTATTTCTGACCTCCTTCAAACGCCTTTTTTAAAAATAATTTACTCTTCTGTTATGAAGTATTCAGATAAATTTTATAAAATTCGCAAATTGTGCCAATTCATCTGCAAATTATCTTGAAGCGTTTTCGCATAGGGTGTACAATAGGCGGCACACAGCAAATAGAGAGACGAAAACAAAGGAGAAGATTAACGGATGAACAAAACAGTCAGAAAAGTCGGGATTGTTGGAATCGGAAATGTTGGCAAGGCAGCGGCTTCAGCCATCGTTCATGAAAGTATTGCGGATGAACTCTATCTCTCTGATATCGACAGCGAGCGCGCAAAAGGCGAGGCTTGGGATTTTGCGGATAGCATTGAATTAACCTCGTCCAGGACCCGGGTTGTTGAGGTTCCACTTGAGGGACTCGCCGCCTGTGATGTCATTCTTGTGTCGGTGACGGAGCGCTCGCAAATTCCGTCGCAATCGCGTCTGGAATTATTAAAAGGGACGGCAGCGATTGCCTACGATATTGTCCCGAAGCTGAGGAACGCAGGATTTAAAGGTATTTATGTGATTGCGACCAATCCATGCGACATTATTACATATCTTTTCTATAAATTATCCGGGCTGCCGAAACAGCAGGTTATTGGCACGGGTACGGCGCTCGACAGTATGCGGCTGCGGCGCCAGATCTCCGAGACCATCGGCGACATCGATCCGCGCAGCATCAGTGCCTATATGATGGGTGAACATGGCGACTCCCAGTTTGCTGCCTGGTCTCACGTTACGATTGGCGGCCAAGCGCTGGATGAATTCGAGGAAGAGAGCAGCGAAATGCTTGAAAAAGTTGATCGCGAACAGGTTGAAGATGCAGCCAGAAACCTTGGCTGGGAGATTCATAAGCGAAAAGGCAATACGCAATTTGGAATTGGCAACCAGTTGGCTTTTTTTGCCAAATCGATTTTAAATGATGCCCGTCCTACGACTCCGGCATCGGTGATTCTGGAGGGTGAATACGGGCAGAGCGATGTATCGATCGGTGTTCCTATTGTGCTTGGCAGAAATGGTGTGGAACGCATTCTGCAATTCCATTTGTCTAAAAAAGAGCGGAAGGCCTTCGACGCCTCAGCAGAATTAATCAAAAGTTATATTAATCAGACACTTGCTGATCATGAGAAGACCCTTCAGCAATAAAAATCTTATTAAAACGGCTGTCTCATCCTTGCAAGTCAAGGGAATTGAGGCAGCCGTTTTATTTTTATTAATTGAAAAGCTTCCCAGATAGGCAGAAAGTCGCATGGCTTGCTTTTACGAAGAGTGGATTTGATGTAAAATAGTAGAGTAAGACTTTCGCGGATTAGTGCGCGACATTATTGCACGCCAGCGTCCCGCCCTGTAGACTGAGCAAATAGCCGGACTTGAGCGACGGATAAGGGTATGGATGGGCGAATATTTTAATAGAAAAGATCAGGATGGCAATTTCTTATCTGGGAAATAAATCTGCAAGTATGCCTGAAGGGAATGGAACAATTTGCAAATCGATAAATTAAGAGGCAAGGCTGTGGATCAACTCTTTGATGCCATCAGAACTCTGAAAGACCGTGAAGAATGCTATCGCTTTTTTGACGATTTATGCACGATGGGTGAGATACAATCGCTTTCTCAGCGCTTGGAGGTCGCTCGGATGCTAATGGCCGGACATACCTATCACCATATTGAAGAAGAAACAGGTGCCAGTACAGCAACGATTTCCCGTGTGAAACGCTGCATTAATTTTGGCAACGATGGCTATCAGATGACCCTGAAACGTCTGCAGGAAAATGGTTGAAAAGACAGTGGATTTTATAAATAGGATGTGCAATTAATGGATAGTATCTCACAAGAATTATTGGATGGACTGAATCCTGAACAATTAAGAGCGGTGAAACACCATGAAGGGGCGCTGCTGATCATGGCGGGGGCAGGAAGCGGGAAAACGCGAGTGCTGACTCACCGCATGGCTTATCTGATGATTGAACGAGACGTCGCCCCGTGGAATATTCTTGCGATTACCTTTACAAATAAAGCGGCAAAGGAAATGAAAGAGCGGTTGGCGCAACTGACTGGACCGCTGGTGAATGATGCCTGGGTTTCGACTTTCCACTCGATGTGTGTCCGGATCCTGCGCCGGGACATTGATCGGCTGGGTATCAGCCGCAACTTTTCAATTCTCGACACCACAGATCAGCAAAGTGTGATTAAGAATATTTTAAAAGAACGAAATCTCGATCCCAAGAAATTCACACCGCGCAGCATTCTTGGGAAAATCAGTGCCGCCAAAAATGATTTGAAAACAGCAGCGGATTTTGCGAAAACAGCGAAGGATGTCTTCGATGAGGTCGTTCGTGATGTTTATATGGACTATGAAAAACGGTTGCTGCAGAATCAGTCCCTCGATTTCGACGATCTGATTATGACCACTGTCCATCTTTTTCAGCGCGTACCGGAAACGCTGGCCTATTACCAAAAAAAATTCCAATATATTCATGTCGATGAGTATCAGGATACGAATCGTTCGCAATACCTTCTTGTTCATCTTCTGGCCGATCGGTTTAAAAATATCTGTGTTGTCGGCGATTCGGATCAGTCAATTTATGGCTGGCGTGGCGCCGATATTCATAACATTCTCTCCTTTGAGGAAGACTATCCCAATGCGACAGTGATCAAATTGGAACAAAATTACCGGTCGACGAAGAAGATTCTTGATGCGGCTAATCATGTGATCGAAAATAACTTGAACCGTAAACCGAAGAATCTATGGACAAAGAATGATGATGGGCAGAAGATTGCCTATTATCAAGCGGGGACAGAACATGAGGAAGCCTATTATGTCGCTGGTAAAATGCAAGAGTTGGCGAAGGATGGCTTCCGTTACAGTGATTTGGCCGTTCTCTACCGAACGAATGCCCAATCTCGTGTTATTGAAGAAACGCTGGTCAAGTCGAATATTCCTTACCGGATGATCGGCAGTATCAAATTCTACGAACGTAAAGAAATCAAAGATATTCTTAGCTATTTAAAATTGATTGCGAACCCTGACGATGATATCAGTCTAGCGCGCGTGATTAATGAACCTAAGCGCGGCATTGGTGCTTCATCGATGGATAAGCTGGCTGATCATGCCATTTCGGCTGATCTGTCGCTGATCAAAGCGATCGATGAGGCCAGCACGACGGGGATTGCAGCACGCACGGCCCACAAAATGGAAGACTTTGCGGAAATGATTCTTAATTGGTCAAAGATGCAGGAATTTTTGTCGATCACTGATCTGGTTGAAGAGGTGCTCGATAAATCCGGCTATCGTGAGGCATTGAAGGCCGAGCGAACGATTGAATCGCAGAGCCGTTTGGAGAACCTCGAAGAATTTCTCTCCGTTACGCAGGAATTTGAGAAGTCTCACGACGATAAATCTTTGATTACGTTTCTAACCGAGTTAGCCTTGGATTCCGATGTTGAGGAGGAGGAAGGAGCGCAGACGCAGGATGCGGTAACGCTGATGACACTTCATTCAGCTAAGGGCCTTGAATTTCCGGTCGTTTTTCTAATTGGTCTGGAAGAAGGCATTTTCCCGCATATGCGAGCACTCGATAATCCGGATGAAATGGAAGAGGAGCGCCGGCTTGCCTATGTCGGCATCACCCGCGCTCGTCAGCGTTTATTTCTGACTTCGGCACAGGTACGCATGCTGTTTGGTCAATCTGTGGCGCATGCCGAGTCGCGTTTTATTAAAGAAATTCCGCAGGAGCTCATTGAATCTGAAGAGCCTGAAGAATTGCAGAGATTTGGCCACAGCCGCTTGGGTAAAGATCGCTCGGCGTTCGGCTTCAGAAGACAGGAACCGGTCTTCCGCCATCCTGTGCCCACGTTGACCAAGCAGGATCACGGCAATGAGGACTGGCATGCCGGGGATAAAGTCATGCACAAAAAATGGGGCCAGGGAACCGTGGTCAGCACAAAAGGCAACGGCGACAGTGTCGAACTCGATATCGTTTTCCCTAAACCGGTTGGTCTAAAACGCTTGTTAGGCGCCTTCGCTCCGATTGAGAAGGTATAAACCTTCCGGATCGGGCATGCTTCCTGAGCGGGATATGCGCCGGTGAGGGAGAAAAAGGATACGGAAAACGTTCAACTGGAATGAATTTAATTAAGGGAGAAACGGATGATGGAAGAACTGCCAAAACGCATTCAAGAACTGCGCAGGCAATTGAATCAGTATAGTTATGAATACTATGTTGAAGATAATCCAAGCGTCCCGGACGGTGAATATGATCGACTGATGCAGGAACTGCTTCAACTGGAAGAAGAACATCCTGAGCTTGTCACACCCGACTCACCAACTCAGCGGGTCGGTGGAGAAGTGTTGAAGGGATTTAATAAGGTTACCCATGATGTCCCGATGCTCAGCTTAGCTGATGTTTTCAATCAGTCGGAACTGCTCGACTTTGATCGGCGTATCCGCCAGTCCGTTGGCGACGAGGTCACCTATGTCTGCGAATTAAAAATCGACGGGTTGGCTATTTCACTGACTTATCAGGAAGGGGCATTTGTGCTGGGTGCAACGCGCGGTGACGGGACGACCGGCGAGGACATCACCAATAACCTGCGAACCGTGCGAACCTTGCCGCTCACGTTGCCGGCAGGCGAGACCATTGAAGTGCGCGGCGAATGTTATATGCCGAAGCGCTCCTTTACCGCTCTGAATGCCGAACGGAAGAAAAATGAGGAACCGCTGTTCGCGAACCCGCGCAATGCGGCAGCCGGTTCGCTGCGCCAATTGGATCCGAAGATGACGGCAAAGCGCAGGCTTTCTGTTTTTCTCTATAGTGCAGGCCATTTTGACAGGGAGAAAATCACGACACATTGGGATTTGCTGAATCATCTTAAAGCGCTCGGTCTGCCTGTTAATCCAGAGTCGAGACGCTGCCGATCCATTCAGGAAGTTTTTGATTATATTGAGGAATATACGGAGAAAAGAGACGCGCTCAGCTACGGGATCGATGGAATTGTGATTAAGGTCGACTCGATAGCTCAGCAGCAGCAGTTAGGTAATACCGTGAAATCGCCGCGCTGGATGATTGCCTATAAGTTTCCAGCCGAGGAAGTCGTCTCTACACTCGAAGCAATCGAGATCAGTATCGGCCGAACCGGTGCGGTGACGCCGACTGCCGTGCTGACGCCGGTCGTTGTTGCCGGAACAACGGTCAAAAGGGCATCGCTGCACAACGAAGACTTAATTCGAGAGAAGGATTTACGGATCGGCGACCGTGTAGTCGTTCGTAAGGCGGGTGACATCATTCCTGAAGTCGTCAATGTGCTGACCGAGCAGCGGACGGGGAAAGAGTTTCCCTATGCCATGCCGACCGAATGTCCGGAATGCGGGAGCGACCTTGTGCGTCTCGAAGAAGAGGTCGCGCTTCGCTGCATCAATCCGAAATGTCCGGCACTGATCCGTGAAGGCCTGATTCATTTTGTCTCAAGAAACGCAATGAACATCGATGGTTTGGGCGAAAAGGTGATTACTCAGTTATTTGACCATCACCTTGTACATGATGTGGCCGACCTCTATCAATTACAGTATGATGATTTGATTGTTCTTGACCGCATGGGCGACAAATCCGTCAACCGTCTGCTGGAATCAATCGAGCGTTCGAAAGCCAATTCACTGGAGCGGCTGCTTTTTGGTCTTGGCATTCGCTATATCGGCGCGAAGGCAGCGAAGCTTTTGGCTCAGGCTTTTCGTTCGATGGATGCCTTAGCTTCGGCATCGCTCGAACAATTAATAGCGGTCGATGAAATCGGCGAGAAAATGGCTGATTCCGTGCTCACCTATTTTTCCAAACCGGAATTCACCGCGCTTATTGATGAATTGAAAACGGCTCACGTCACCATGACCTATCTGGGGCCAGATCCGGAAAAGGTCGCGGCGTCCGATTCGCTCTTTAATGGGAAAACGGTTGTATTGACCGGAAAGATGGAGAAATTCTCGCGTACTGAGGCAAAAAATGAGATCGAAAAAAGAGGCGGCAAAGTGACGGGAAGTGTCAGTGCCCAGACAGACTTTGTCGTTGCCGGTGAGGACGCCGGATCAAAATTAAGAAAAGCGCAGGAACTCCAAGTAGAGGTCTGGAATGAGGCGCATTTTCTGGAAGCACTCAAAGATTGAGGAGGAGTTCCTTTGAGACGGAAAAAATTGACGGCCATAATGGTCGGCCTGCTTTCATTCATGCTCATCCTGGCAGGTTGTTCTTTCGGCGGAAATTCTGAAAGCAAGTTTTTGAATAAAAAAAATGGGAAAACGGAAACAACCAGCCTGATCCCAGCGACAAGCAATAAAGATTACCAGTCACTCAAACCGCAGGCCAACGATCCGATTCGCGGATATATCAATTATGGTGTCAATAATCGGGTGGATGTTGATCAGCTGGAGACGGGATTAATGAATTTATCGAAGTCCGTCTACAGCCCGGATAACTTTGTCTTTCAAGGCGGCCAGTATGTGTCGACCGATGAAATCGATCATATGCTCTACCGTAAAGGTCAGGAACAGAACGATACCGGCAGCTTCAAAGGGGTTTCCGGATTGAATCCACCGCTGGGCAAAGGGAAAACGGTCGTCCAGAGGGCGGAGAGCAATCCCAAATATTTGAACTATGTGCTCGAACAGGATTACCTGAAAAAAAGCAGTGGTGGGAAATATGTCCTCGGCGGTGTTTCTGTCGCTATTTCTCTTAACTCCGTCTACAGTGACCGGATAATGGATAAGAATAAAAATATTAATCCAGTTGAAGTATCGCTGAATAGGGCAAAAGTCAGAGCCTGGGGTAAATCGGTTGCTCCGAAAGTTCTGCAGCGGTTGCGGCAAACGAAGGGACTCGAGCAGGTACCGATTCTGCTGACACTCTATATGACTTCGGCACCGTCGTCCCTTATTCCTGGAGATTATTTTGCCCGTACAGAGGTTGCGGCCGGCTCTTCTTCAATCGGCGGCTGGAAGACGGTTGATGATCATCATGTGCTTTTTCCGTCAAATACGGCTTCATCGAATTATAAATCGGATTTAGAAAAGTTCAATTTATTTAAAGAGGACGTTCAAAAATATTTTCCGAATTTCGTCGGCGTTGTCGGTAAGGGCTACTATCATAACGGCAATCTCAGCGATCTGAGCGTGGACGTGAATATCCAATTCATGGACGAAACTGAGGTCACGAATTTTGCAAACTACGTCGGTTCAATTGTCAATAATCGTTTGGGATTTTCGCGTGATATTCCGGTCCATATCTACGTTGCCTCAAATGATGTGCAAGAAGCATTGATTGAACGGACGGCCAGCATGAATAATGCCTATGTATCCGTCTACCAGCATTGATTTCTGGCGTTTGTTTTCACCTAAGCTTGGCAAAAATAGAGGCAGGACTTGCTTCCGCGGCGATAAAAGTTGCGGAGCTTTTCTTTATCTGCGGAGAGTCTTCCCATTGGATGATGGAAAAATTCTCTTAGATCACGAGGCTGCTTCGCTCCGTGTTGCTCGACATGGAAGCCCTGAGCATCAGCTGCGCCATAAAAACACGCCGGTTGCGTCAACTCTTTATGGATTCTCTGCCATTCCATTGCATATAGCGAGTAGAATTTGATATGATTAAGGCAGTGCTGGAATTTGACGAACGAAGGAAAAATTCCACTTTTTATGAGAAATGGAGGTGATGATCGTGAGCCGGATCTCTGAAGAACAAGTGAAATATGTTGCCAATCTGGCCAGATTGTCTTTCACGGATGCAGAAGTCAAAACATTCACGAGTCAGCTTGATGATATTATCGGTTTTGCTGAACAATTGAATGAACTGGACACCGAGGGCATTGAACCAACCACACATGTTCTTGATATGCATAATGTCATGCGCAAAGATGTTGTCCAGCCTTCACTGCCGCGGGAAGAAGCATTAAAGAATGCTCCGCTGCAAGAAGAGGGGCAGGTTAAGGTACCGCTGATTATGGAAGCAGATTGATGTAAATTGAAGGAGGATGAAGAGATGCCACTCTTTGAAGAAGGCCTTGTGCATCTTAAAAAAAAGATACATAACAAGGAAATCAAGGCATCCGAACTCGTCGATGAGGCGTTCGCGCGCATCCATGAAGTCGATGATAAGGTGAACGCTTTTTTGACTTTGAATGAAGAACAGGCAAAAGATGAAGCTCGGAAAATAGATGAAGAGCCGTCAGAGGATGGAGCCCTTCTCAAGGGTATGCCGATTGGCCTCAAAGACAACCTGGTGACAAAAGGATTGAAGACGACTTGCGCCAGCCGGATTCTAGAAAACTATGATCCGATTTTCGACGCAACGGTCGTTGAAAAAGTGCACGCGCAAAAAAGTATAACGATTGGCAAGCTGAATATGGATGAATTCGCGATGGGTTCGTCGACGGAAAACTCAGCATTTGCTAAGACCCGCAACCCTTGGGATACGGATCGGGTTCCCGGCGGTTCAAGCGGCGGCTCTGCAGCAGCAGTAGCTTCCGGCGAAGTGCTGTTCGCGCTTGGAACGGACACGGGCGGTTCGATCCGCCAGCCTTCCGCCTTCTGCGGCGTGGTCGGGATGAAGCCGACTTATGGCCGTGTTTCCCGTTATGGCGTCGTTGCATTTGCCTCCTCCCTTGATCAGGTTGGAGCGATTACACGGACGGTTGAAGACAATGCCTATCTGCTTGAAGCCATTGCCGGTCTCGATCCGCACGATTCAACGAGTGCCGATGTGGCGATTCCGCATTATGCATCAGCATTAACTGGGGACATTAAAGGACTCCGTGTGGCTGTGCCGAAAGAATATTTCGCTGAAGGCATTGATGATGCCATTAAGGAACAGGTCAAAGCAGCCATTCGCCAGCTCGAATCACTCGGTGCTGATGTCGAAGAGGTATCTTTGCCGCATTCGAAATATGCCGTTCCTTGCTACTACCTGATTGCGTCCTCAGAAGCATCGGCCAATCTTGCCCGTTTTGACGGCGTGCGTTACGGTGTGCGCGCAGAGTCCAATGACTTAATTGAAATGTATAAAAAGTCGAGAAGCGAGGGCTTTGGTGAGGAAGTCAAACGCCGGATCATGCTGGGTACGTTTGCTCTTTCTTCCGGCTATTATGATGCCTACTACAAAAAAGCGCAGCAGGTCCGTACACTGATCAAACAAGACTTTGAAAAAGTCCTAACCAATCACGATATCATCGTCGGACCGACAACACCGACGACGGCATTCAAAGTCGGCGAGATCATTGATGACCCGCTGACCATGTATGCCAATGACTTACTGACTATTCCGGTGAACCTCGCCGGTAATCCGGCAATCAGCGTACCCTGCGGCCTGGCAAATGGTCTGCCAGTCGGCCTGCAGATGATTGGCAAACCGTTTGGTGAGGAGACACTTTACCGCGCGGCTCATGCCTATGAACAGACTGCTGGTTTCCACCTTGCACCGGCGATTAAAGGGGCGAATGACTAATGAGCAATTTTGAAACGATAATCGGTCTGGAAGTCCATGTGGAATTAAAAACGAAAACAAAGGCTTTCTGCGGATGTGCCAATGAATTCGGCGCAGAACCCAATACACATACCTGCCCAATTTGTCTCGGGCATCCGGGCGTTCTTCCGGTTTTAAACGAGGAAGCTGTGAATTTCGCGATTAAAGCTGCACTTGCGCTTAATTGCGATATTGCCCGGGAAACAAAGTTCGACAGAAAAAACTATTTCTATCCGGATAATCCAAAAGCTTATCAGATTTCCCAATTTGACCAACCGATTGGCCGCAACGGTTATATTGAGATCGAAGTGGAAGGCGTTAAGAAAAAGATCGGGGTACACCGCCTGCATCTTGAGGAAGACGCCGGCAAGCTGAATCACTTGGAAGACGGTTCGGGTTCTCTGGTCGATTTTAACCGCGTGGGTACACCGTTGATCGAAATTGTTTCGGAAGCGGATATGCGCAATCCGAAAGAAGCCTATGCTTATCTCGAAAAACTGAAAGCGATCATGCAGTATATTGATGTCTCCGATGTCAAAATGGAGGAAGGCTCGCTGCGCTGCGATGCCAATATTTCCATCCGTCCTTTCGGGCAGACCACCTTCGGGACAAAAACGGAGCTCAAGAATCTGAACTCCTTCACTTTTGTTGAAAAAGGTCTGGCTTATGAGGAGCGCCGTCAGGAAAAGATCTTGCTTTCCGGCGGTCAGGTTGAACAGGAAACTCGCCGTTATAGTGATGCCACAAGGACAACAACACTGATGCGCGGCAAGGAAGGCTCCGATGACTATCGCTATTTTCCAGAGCCGGATATCATTAAGCTGAGAATCGATCAGGACTGGATCGACCGGATTCAGGCGGAGATACCGGAGCTGCCGGATGCCCGGCAGAGACGTTACGTCGCCGAAATGGGCCTGCCGGAATATGACGCGATGGTGCTGACTCAGGCCAAGACCATGTCCGACTTTTTCGAGAGTGCGACTGCGGACGGCACCGATCCGAAGCTTGTTGCCAACTGGTTGATGGGTGACGTTTCCGCCTATCTGAATAGCAATTACAAGACCATCGACCAAGTGCCGATGACGCCGCAGGCTTTGGCTAAGCTCGTTCAGCTGATTGAAAAAGGGATCATCTCAAGCAAAATCGCCAAGAAAGTCTTTAAGACCCTGATTGAAAAAGGCGGCGATCCGGAAGAAATCGTCAAAGCCAAAGGCCTCGTGCAAATTTCTGACGAAGGCGCGCTTCGCGATCTGATGATGCCGATTCTGCAAGCCAATAAACAATCGATGGTCGATTATAAAAACGGCAAGGATCGTGCGCTAGGCTTCCTTGTCGGCCAGGTGATGAAAGAGTCTCACGGTAAGGCCAATCCGAAGATGGTTAACCAAATCATTCTTGCGGAAATTGAAAAAGTATAAGCACCACTTTTATGGAGAGCCAGAGGATAGTCCTCGGCTCTTTTTTGAGTACAAGGAATTCCGCCAATATTATCATCAGTATAGAAGTGAATTGACGGTAAATCGCTAATCGAAGACTGACCAAATATTATCGTGCATTTAGTTTTCGTAAAAAAAGGTAAAATCTTCTTATTTTTTCCGGCATAAAAGCGAAAAAAGCGGTGTTTTTGTGCGATTAAGGAGAATTGGGTTTTTGCTTTTAAAAAAAATTTACAATATAATAATGGGTAGAAGGGTAGACTGCTAAAATTGGATAGAAATAACATTGAGTTGCGTTTTCATTTATGGGACGATGATTTCTGAACTTGCAATTGATTGGGTGATCAGATTATCATGAAAAAAGCGAGACTAATATATAATCCTACTTCCGGACGTGAACTGGCCAAACGGAATATCGCCTATATTCTGGATCGACTGGAAGAAGCCGGTTATGAGGCATCGGCTTATGCGACGAAAGGAAAAGGCGATGCGACCAAGGGCGCCCGCAAGGCGGTGAAGCGTAAATTTGATATGGTTGTCGCAGCTGGCGGCGATGGGACGATTAATGAAGTGATTAATGGTCTAGCCGAGCAGGAGTACCGCCCACGACTGGGTGTCCTGCCGCTTGGAACCACGAACGACTTTGCCCGTGCAGTCAGCATTCCCCGCGATATTGTCAAAGCTTGCGATGTGCTTTGCGGCGGCTATGAAATGCCGATCGACATTGGCAAGGTCAATAACCGCTATTTTATCAATATTGCCGGTGCGGGCAAATTGACTGAGTTGACCTATGATGTGCCCAGTAAGCTGAAAACGATGCTCGGGCAACTGGCTTATTATATCAAAGGCATCGAAATGCTGCCATCGATTCGTCCCACAAAGGTAACGATTGATTACGATGATCGCAGTTTTACTGGAAATATCATGATGTTTCTCGTTTCGAATACCAACTCCGTTGGCGGGTTTGAAAAGCTGGCACCAGAAGCTTCATTAAATGATGGCTTATTTGATTTGATTATTTTAAAGGAAGCGAATCTGGCGGAATTCATTCGGCTGGCGTCTCTTGCGACGCGTGGCGACCATATGAAGGATCAGAAGGTGATCTATGCTCAGGCGAGCAGAATCCGCATTCATTCAGAAGAGAAGATGCAGCTGAATATTGACGGTGAGTACGGCGGCGATTTGCCTGGAGAAATTGTTAACCTTTACCAGCATCTCTATCTGATGGTGCCTAAATCAGTCGCCGAGGTGCAGCAACTCAGAATTGAAACGTCTCTTCAAAAGCAGAATTAATCATCCACGATGGCAAGGTGCATCCGGACAGGGAGATGCATTTTGCTGCTACAATCCTTTACAACATTAGCGAGGTGAATCACGACGAGCAATTATTGGAATGAACGCGTGCAGCAGCTTGAGCCCTATGTTCCCGGCGAGCAGCCCAAGGATCAGAAATATATTAAACTTAATACCAATGAAAATCCTTATCCGCCATCATCGAAAGCATTGGCGGCAATTCGTGAAGCGGCTGATGATCGGCTGCGCCTGTATCCCGATCCGACCGCAAGTGATTTGCGGCGGACGCTTGCTGCGTACTTTGACTTGCCTGATGATTATCTGTTTGTTGGCAATGGTTCTGACGAAGTGCTGGCATTCAGCTTCATGACCTTTTTCTCCGCTGAACGTCCGGTGATGTTCGCCGATATTACATACAGTTTTTACAAAGTTTATGCCAATCTCTGCGCGCTTCATCCGAAGATTATTGCGCTGGATGACGCGTTCCGGATTCCGGCAACCGCTTTTTGCGCGGCAAGCGGCGGTGTCGTGCTGCCCAATCCGAATGCCCCAACCGGAAGAGGGTTGCCTATCGACGTCCTGCGCAAAATTATTGAAGCCGATCCCAATCGCGTGGTGATTATCGATGAAGCTTATATTAATTTTGGCGGCAAGTCTGTGGTACCGCTTGTCAAGGACTATCCGAATCTGCTCGTTGTCCAGACCCTTTCTAAGTTTGCGGCGTTGGCCGGCATCCGTGTCGGTTTCGCGATCGGTCACCCGGAATTAATTGATGGGTTGAATCGTCTGAAAAATTCGATTAACTCCTATACTTTGGATCGCCTGGCACTCGCGGGTGCACAAGCGGCTGTTGAAGATTTTGCCTATAGTGAACAAATGGCTCATCGCGTGATCGAGACGCGAGAGCGGACAAGTGCTGAGCTGCGTAGGCTCGGTTTTAATGTTCTGCCATCGGAAGCCAATTTTATTTTTATTTCACATCCGCAGCACAGCGCGGAAAAGCTTTTCCGCCGGTTAAAAGAAAATGGGATTCTTGTCCGCTATTTTAATCAACCGCGGATTTCGAATCATCTGCGTGTCAGCATCGGCACGGACGAGGATATGGATCAATTTATTGACGCGATTCAATCACTGATAAACGAGGATAATTGAGGAGACTATGCAATGCCCGAAGCACTACCAGTAGTCAAAAATGATAAAATTAGCGTCACCTTTACCGATCTGACTCAGGAAGGTTCCGCCGTTGCCAAGGTCGACGGCTATACCTTATTTGTCCCCGGCGGTCTTCCAGGAGAGAAGGCCTTGGTGCAGGTGATTAAGACGACGAAAGGATACGGTTATGGCCGCCTGCTGGAACTCACCCAGACAAGTGCGAGCCGGGTGGAACCGCCCTGTCCGATTTTCGACAGCTGCGGCGGCTGCTCGATCCAGCATATTGCGCCGAATGCACAGCTTGATTTTAAGCGGACAATGGTCGCCAATGCCCTGCAGCGCATCGGCGGCTTGACGACTATTAATGTCGCGTCAACGCTTGGTATGAAAAACCCATGGACTTATCGCAATAAAATCCAGGTGCCAGTCGCCCTCGAAAAAGGCCAGTTCGCGTTCGGTTTTTACCGAAAACGCAGCCACATGATCGTCAATATGGATCATTGCCTAATTACCGAACCGCTGATCGATGAGATCGTCCAGACCGTACGGCAAATTGCCGAAGAAAAAGGCATACAGCCTTATGATGAAGCCCGTCACCGCGGATCGCTGCGCCATGTGATGGCCCGGATCGGCAAAAACACGGATGAAGTGATGGTCGTGCTCGTCACGAAAACGGATGATCTGCCGTTCCGCAAGGCTTTCATCGACGGATTAACGAGCCGCTATCCGCAGATTAAATCAATCGTTCACAATATTAATAGCAAGCGCACCAATGCGATTCTCGGTAAAGAAAGCCGGACGATCTGGGGACGGGACGCGATTTATGACCAAATCGATGGAATCACGTTTGCCATTTCCGCCCATTCTTTCTATCAGGTCAATCCGGCACAGACTGAAGTGCTTTATCAAAAAGCGCTCGAATTCGCCGCGTTAACGGGCAAAGAGACGGTGATTGATGCCTATTGCGGCATCGGCACGATTTCGCTATTCCTTGCGCGAGCTGCGAAACAGGTCTACGGTGTCGAAATTGTCCCGGAAGCAATCGCTGATGCTCGCCGCAATGCGGAGCGCAATGGTATCACCAACGCAACCTTTGAAGTGGGTAAAGCCGAAGCTGTCATTCCTGCCTGGCGCGAACAGGGGATTGCGCCGGATGTGATCGTCGTCGATCCGCCGCGCAAAGGATGCGAGGCTTCACTGATCGATACGATGCTGGCGATGCAGCCGCAGCGGATTGTCTATGTTTCCTGCAACCCGGCGACACTCGCCCGCGATCTGAAACGGCTCACCGCCGGAGGAGAATACGCGGTGAAAAAAGTCCAGCCGGTCGATATGTTTCCGCAGACACTGCACGTGGAGTGTTGTGTGTCGCTTGAAAAAAAATAAAAGATAGATGGGGATCCGAGAATCGGTAATAAATTCTCGGACTACCATCTTTTTTTATTGTACCAACTATAATAATTGATTGAGCTTACTTACAGGCTCTTCACCATTGTCTACGCGTTTAATATTATTCACAAAAAAATCATATCGTTTTTTATGGAATTTGAGACCGTCAGGCATGCCTGCAGTGTGGGGAGTAAGAATCACATTATCCAGATTTCGCAGCTCGCTGTCTATTGGAAGCGGTTCGGATTCAAATACATCCAGGCATGCGCCTGAAATATCCCTGCTTTTTAAGGCATCGATTAAATCACGTTCATTGACAATTCCGCCGCGGGCTGTATTGATAAAGAGTGTGGTAGTCTTCATTTTCTTGAAAACCGCTTTGTTGATCAATTGTTTGGTTTCCTGATTCAATGCGACATGTACAGTTACGATGTCTGATGTACTTACAAGATGATCGAAATCCGTCAATGTCACAAAACTGTCAGATCGTACAACGGCATGTCTAGCGTAAGCCAGCACATTCATATCAAAGGCTCTGCAAAACTCAGCTACTTTTTTACCGACGGCGCCCAAGCCAATAATTCCAATCGTTTTGCCCGCTAATTCACTCCCTGTATAGTCCAATTGATTTTCATCCATCCTGCTTTTCATAAAAGCATCAAGAAAAGGTATGTTTTTATAATAAGATAATATCAGTGCCATTACGTGTTCCGCCACTGCCTGTGCATTCACTCCTGCAGCATTGGCCGCCCAAATACCGAGCTGCGTGCAGGCATCGATATCTACGTTATCAAATCCTGCACCTGTTTGTACCAATTTTAATTTTTTGGCTTTAGAAAGCAGACTGTGATCTACTTTAATATGTTCAGGTATGATTACCTGACAATCTTCAATATGATGCAACATTTCTTTTCCTGGCGGGACAATGACAATGTCCCAGTCTTCCGGGAAATGCCTTGCAATCGTTGATTTTGAGGTCTCGGTAAAATAGCCGACGATGAGAATTTTCATTGCTAAATCACCTTTCATGTTCTATATCATGCTTTGAAGAAAACCCGTTTGATGTTGCAATTATAGGCCCATCTTCTCCGTCATATTTTGCTATAATATACCTAGTGCATTTTATTGTCGAATACCCATGCTACATTTTCTGCACTTTTGCCTTAAATTCAGCACTGAATGTTCTTAGTTCTATAGATAATAAGCGTTTTATTTCTTGTGAATTTATTATATCAGGTCCATTATCTTTTCACCAAATCATAGTAGTTCAAAATTTGTCAATGAATGACTCAAATTATAGCCTTATTAATTGATCTATTAAAGCCAACTTTCTCGTGCACTTTTGGTTGTTTGAGTATAGGAGGAGAAAACAGTTGAAGAAGTGGCCATTATTAGATCAAAAAAACCTAAATGGATGATTGATCAAACTTTATTTTTAACTTGAACGCTTGGAATGTGGGTTGGGGGCGGTGATTTTGGAAGAGTTCATTTTGTGTGTATATCGGAGAGAAAAGAAAATAGGTTGAAGTGAAAATCGATGGGATAGGTATAAGGAGTGTAGAGGATTTATGAAGAAGATCATGGTAGACACTTATAAATTAAACAGAGTTTCAACTCAAATGGCGAAAGATTTCGGAACGATTCCTATAGGACAAGAAGAGCGTTATGCATATTCTCTTTCGGCAATGGAAGGCAACATGCTGAAGCTCCACCGTCAAGAATCCAATCGCTCAGGTCGACAAGCATTAATCGCTATTCAAATGGCATTACTTACCGTAGATGGATATATAAAAGAAGTTGAGTACGACTTTAGTCGTCATGCTACTTCGGAAAATCAGGCCTTATTGCATGGACTTCTTATGAGCTTTGACCCTTTTACCAATAGACAAGTTCATGAAGTAGTAATGGGGGAAACCAATACTTTCGATACTAAGAAATACTTCACGATACCGGTAAAATGCTTGTTAAGAATTGAAAAATCCATTAAACACTGGACTAAGCATTCGGGACCGAATGGTTATTTTACCTTTATCGAGAATCATATGGGACAATTGATAAATCAGGATAATATAATGAATTTGGCTGTTTTAATCGAAGAATAGATGTTTTGATTACCTTAAAGCGCCTAATAAAAAGATTATCGATAAGAACATATCTATCTAAAAGTCGGCTATTTATGCCTTAAAAGATAGCGGGACGAAAGAACAGAAGATTGAGCTTGAGTTGCAGAATAGGCAAGTGCTGACTGAAGAGCAGATTTTGCAGCTTGGATGGGTCAAGTCCTAATTTGTGTGTAAATTGATCTCAGTTGGAACAGATCGTTAGTTAGGGAAAATGGGGGTCACTTTAGAGCCCCAATGCTGTTGGAAAGAGATCAGTGAGAGAGAAGAAAGTCAACGATCCTGTATGTTTCAGAAGTTTTCAGACGTTCTGGTATTCTTATGAATCTTAAGGAAAGGAGGTCTACGGATGGAAGACGCATGGGAAAAACGATTAAGAGATATATTAGAGAACTCCGACTTGCGGGGGGAGGACGATGACGATCTTCCCATGGTTACAAGCGAAACGCTTGAAACATATTTAAATTATTTGAAAAAGCATCTTATTTTTCCTTTCGCAGCCAGCTACGAACGTGAAACGGGGTTCTTGTCTGCAAAGACATACGATGTCAAGGTTATGGGACTCAATGATGAGATCGATGATTTTTACGGACTCATTTGTGCTGTTAAGCTTGGAAGAAAGAAGCGCTATATCCCGATGGGGGATCTCGAAGTCCGCTCAGACGATCCAAATTACCATCTGATTGATGATTACAACACATGGTTTTGGAATTTCAGGTAGATCATGGGATCAGTGATCATGAACTACCTGACTTAGTGCCAGATAAAGTGACTTTTAATTTTTAAAATAAGTCGCATATTCAGCAAATCGTTGTTAACTCAAGCAAGTTGGATTTTGGGGAAATTAAAACAAGAGTCCGAAAGCCTGCATCAATAGAGGAATTTTAGTTTCCAAAAGTGAAGCTTAAAGCCACAGCCTTTAGGCAATACATGCTCTTAGCCCTATCCTCTTATTCTTGATTTCTCTGAATGCGAACAATGCAATCATCTTGATTTTTGCTCTGCAAAAGTTGAGAAAAAAATAAATGTCTAAACCTTAAAAAACATTTCCAATTGTTGGGTCCTAAACGTTCTTTTTCTTGTTGGATTTGCTGAGCACAAGAATTATAATAGTCGAAATTCATGCAACTTGATATAAAGTTTAAAAATAAGTGTTTAGAAAGCAATTCTGAGGATAAAAATTTTAGACTGATATCCCATCATGAGAGGATTTTGAATTTAACAATGATCGATAATTTTTGGCGTGATTTGCCACGACCCTTTTTTGTACTGGCACCCATGGAAGAGGTAACGGATGTTGTTTTTCGCCATGTAGTGAGTGAAGCAGCGAGACCGGATGTGTTTTTCTCCGAGTTTACAAACACGGAGAGTTATTGCCACTCAGAGGGGATCGATAGTGTGCGTGGGCGTTTGACTTTTACAGAGGATGAACAACCCATTGTCGTCCAAATATGGGGGGATAAGCCTGAATATTTTCGGCAGATGAGTATCGGTATGGCGAAACAAGGGTTTAGCGGTATAGATATCAATATGGGTTGTCCCGTACCTAATGTGACAAGGCATGGGAGGGGAAGCGGCCTTATCTTGCGTCCCGAAGTCGCAGCAGATTTAATACAAGCGACAAAAGCAGGGGGATTGCCTGTAAGTGTGAAGACAAGGCTGGGTTACACGGATGTAGACGAATGGCGCGACTGGCTGACACATCTATTGAAACAAGATATCGATAATCTGACTATTCATCTGCGTACAAAAAAAGAAATGAGTAAAGTAGATGCCCATTGGGAACTCATCCCGGAGATTAAGAAACTTCGTGACCAGGTGGCACCAGATACGCTTTTGACGATCAATGGCGATGTCCCTGACCGTCAAACCGGATTGAAGCTGGCTGATCAATATGGTGTTGATGGGCTAATGATTGGGCGTGGTATTTTTGCGAATCCATTTGCCTTTGAAAAGGAACCGAAAGAGCACAGCAGTAAGGAACTGCTTGCTCTCCTGAGGCTGCATCTCGATCTCCATGATCACTATTCGGAAAAATTAGAGTTACGGCCGTTTAAAGCTCTTCATCGCTTTTTTAAAATCTATGTTCGTGGTTTTCGAGGGGCGAGTGAATTAAGGAATCAAATGATGAACACAGAGTCAACAGATGAAGTGCGTGCGTTACTCGATCGCTTTGTTCAAGAAATCTATAAATCATAATTCTTGGCTCTACTCTGTAAACAACTTCCAATAAAGAATAGAGTAATCATCCCTGGTTCTTTTACTGATCAGGGTGAAACACGTTCTTGCAAAAAGTCTTATTAAAAAAATACCAAAACAAGTAAGATAATACGCAGAAGATACAAAAAATTTTATCCAAGAATGTTTAAAAGGATATTCGGAAAATAAAAGTTTAAATACCGTTATTTTATTCAATGGAGAAATTGTTGGACTCACTGGGTTCAACAGTATCAATTGGTCCAATAAGACGGCTTATATATGAAAATATTCATCGTTGGGATTGTCGCAAGCGGGAAGACGACACTTGCTCAGAAATTATCATCGAATCTTAAAATTCCGCATTATGAGGGCGATTGTATTGCGTGGGGATTCCCCGGAGAAAAACGATACAGACGTTCTGATGTCGAACAATATGACAGAGTCAGGAGTATTGATCATAAGGGTGACTGGCTTATTGAAAGGACTTACCGGGAAAGCCAGAAATGTCTGTTTGATTTGGCAGAGATCATCGTATATTTAGATATACCTCTTCTTACTTGAGTCTATAGAATTATCACAAGATTTATAAAACAAAGTTTCGGAATGGAGAAGAGTAATTACAAGCCAACATTCAAAATGTTGAAAATGATGTTCAAATGGACATATGATTATGAGAGAAATCGAAATGAATTCGAAGAGCTATTGCTGTCCTATGAATATAAATTACATTGGATCAAATTCGGGAAAAAGTTGCAGAACCTATTACATAGGATTCAGTAATGAACCTGGCATTAGGGGAAATTGCTATAAGCATCATATTCTTTGAATTTTTACTGCTTGCTGAGTATGTGATATAACGGAACATCCGTAAAAAATTGAAAGGGTTCCGATAATGAAAACGTGTACATATATTCATAGAATCATGCTATAATTTAAAACAAGCAATAAATGAAGCATTTGAGCGGACGGCGACACTTCTGAGAAAGGAGGTGCCGTCAAGTGGCAGTATATCAAGCATTGATGCTGGCTTTTACAATCGCGAGTGTATTTATCTCAGTGATTTTTGGCATTATCAGCATCATTTTAATGCTGACCACAAGAAAGAAATGATCCGCTTCATATGCCATTAGCAGTAGCAATAATTGAAGCAGATCATTCATGTTAATGTGTTTGATTCTTATTGCACTGTTCCGCTTAATGCGGATATTGCCATCCCGTCAGTGTACAAGCACTGACGGATTTATTTTCTTCCTACATTTATTATACACAAAATTTGAGGGTTAATGCAAAAAATTGTAACCAAAAACTCAGCACTGACCGGGATTATTGCTTGTTTTGCTTGTCCAATCTCGTCAAGTATTCATTTAGAGCATCATCTAATCATCTTTTATATACTCAGATTCGAAAAAATACGACTATTTTGGGCAACGCATCCTTCTTTATTATCAAGTTTAATTAGATAGGTCTGTAAGATTATTCTAACATCACGGTATAAATGGGATATTTTAGAGGCGTTTCTTCATATAGAACTTGTCTGCCAATGACAATGTCCTTGACTTCTATTCTATACAAAGTTCGGCTTTATTCCGATCAGTGAATATAAATGTACCATAAGTATAAATTCAGACAAAAGCTCTGTTTCTGTAAACCAACTGTAGCCCTGATTAGTGCTGAATACAATGAAACAATAGTAGACTTGTTCTCTTTTGTTTACGTTCGGCAGCATATACGACAAAGTTAATAAATTGTTGATGCCGACTAAAAGATAAATGAATCTATCAATCAAACTGGTGCTAGTGCTTGCTTTGGTGAAGTTGTTCTCCCCATTCTTTAATCGTCAATAAGCTGGGTATTAGCTTTTCACCTTGTTCAGTCAGCGAATACTCAACATGGGGAGGGACTTCTGAGTATTGAACACGGGACACCAGTCCATCTGCTTCCAGCTCTCTTAGTGATCGCGTCAGCATGATAGCCGTTATCCCTGCTAATCTTCGTTTTAGTTCATTATAGCGAATCCCGTTTTGGTTATTTGCCAAATGCCACAGCACGGGCAGCTTCCATTTACCACCAATTACGTTTAAAGCATCAATTACCGGACAGTTTCCCTCATCTATTTTTTTAATCATTTTTTCCTCCCCATTGGGCACAAAAATGTGCGTACTTACTTTTTCAACAGTCAAACTTATAATAATAATACGGAAAGAAATTGAGGCTGTAAATGTAAATGAATCAAGATAACGCGAAATGGGAGGACAGTAACGATGAAAACAATGGTTATTGTTGGGGCCGGGCAGCTTTTAGGTCGGTCATTGGCTCGTCAATTTGGAAGACATCATTTTCAAATCGCTTTGGTTGCACGAAATGAAAATAAACTGTCGAAAATGAAATCTGAATTGGAACGTGAAGATATAAAAGCTTCCTATTGTATTGCTGACATTTATGATAAAAATCAAATCACGAGAGCCTTTCAGGAAATTCACAAAACATATGGGGAAGTTGATCTCTTGGAATTCAGTCCCACCGCCGGTCATTATCGACCGTCCCCCGTGTTGGATTTACAGGCAGAGCAGGCAGAGGACACTTTTATTGGAAATGTTGCTGCTGCTATTCGTTGCATCCATGAGGTATTGCCGGCTATGTTGAAAAGAAAAAGCGGAGCCTTGCTTTTCACAACCGGGCTCTCCGCCATCTACCCCAATCCTCAGATGGCAGACGCAAGCCTAGCGAAGGCCGGTTTGAGAAGTTATATTAGCAACCTTCAGCACGAATTAACAGCGAAGAACATTTTTGTCGGGCATATTTCTTTAGGAATATTTTTGAAAGCAGGAACTGAAGGATTAGATGACCCGGAATCGGTAGCAAAATTGTGGTACGAAAAATATTCAAGAAATCGTTATGGAGAGGAAGTCTATCCTGAGGGAGTAACCCCTAAAACGGTTATCCGTTAAAAATATAGACATCATGACAAAGAAGAACGCGTAGTTATTTCGTTTCACCAAAGCGCTCTTTTTTGCTTTGGAAAAGTTACCTCCGCTCTGCCTTCGACAAAATAATAGAGTTGCAAATGGTCATGCCAATCCGTAAGACTATCCTAGCATCCGTACGGCATCTTTTTTGTGAAACTTAGGTTAGCAGGTGCCATTTTATCCCATATTGCTATGTAAGAAATACCTATGGTACATTTAAAGTAAGCAGAATGAGAAAGCTCGATGGAGTTTCCCAAATGATGAAGAAATTAAGCGGCAGCAATGTAAAAGTAATCATTAAGGAGCGGGATTGATCGGGAGAATTTGAAATCAGAAAAACGAAACATGCTGACATACGTGTTATTTGCTATTTCTCTATTGGCATTAATTTGGTTGATTCTCTTCAAACTACCATTTTCTGTTCCAGTGACAAAAGAAGGACGAGTCATCAATCTGATTCCGCTTCTGGGGTCTTTCGACGACAGCGGCGCTTTTCGTTTTGCTGAAGTTAGAAATAACATTCTCACTTTTTTACCTTTGGAAATTTATATTTTTATGCTTAAAGCTAAGTGGCCTTTTGTAAAAAAAGTTCTTGCAATGGTCGCTTTACCACTGGTTTTTGAAATCACACCATTCATTTTCGCAATCGTCGAAGGGTGTGTATCAAATAGGTGATATCGACACAATAACAAGGAGCGTGAGTGGAATGCGGAAATGTCCGAAATGCGGTCGTGAGTTTAAAAAAACGGAACAAGATCACTCCTGCGAAAAACCGAACAGCATTGACGAATACATTGCCGCACAACCGGAAGAGGTGCGACCGTTGTTGCAAAGTATCCGCGAGACCATTCGCGCAGCCGCGCCGGAAGCCACAGAGAAAATCTCGTGGCGGATGCCGACGTTCTGGCAAGGTGAGAATCTGATCCACTTTGCGGCGTTCAAAAAACATATCGGGCTGTACCCCGGTGGCGAGGTTACTACTGAGTTCGCGGAGCGGCTCGCAGGATATAAGACCAGTAAAGGAGCGATTCAGTTACCGCTGGGCAAGCCGATAGATGATCAACTGATCACCGACATCGTGCGCTGGAGAGTAAAGCGAGAAGCGAAAGGCAGGGACATTTTATGACAAATGAGCGCGTGTATAAGATGGCGTTTTCGAAAGTCTACCCGCTACTTATCCAAAAGGCGGAGCGCAAAGGGCGCACCAAATTGGAGGTTGATGCTGTGATTTGTTGGCTGACGGGGTATGATGACGCTGGCTTGCAAACGCAAATTGTGAAAACGGTCAATTACGAAACCTTTTTTAGCGAAGCCCCGCAGATAAACCCCAACGCCGTCAAAATTTCAGGCGTGATTTGCGGGCATCGCGTCGAGGAAATCGCAGACCCACTCATGCAGAAAATCAGATGGCTGGACAAACTGGTTGACGAATTGGCAAAAGGCAAACCAATGGAGAAGATTCTGAAAAGCTGAGGGTAAATGGTGCTTATGCCATCAGAGAGGACAGAACCTCAATTCGTAAATAATTATAGTTAGTGATTATTTAAGAATGCTCAAGGAGAGGGGCAGAAACATGAATGTCATCACTTTATGTGGTTCTACAAAATTCAAAAATCAATTTGAACAGGTGGATGCATTCCTGACACTCCAAGGAAACATAGTCATTAGCTTGCCTTTTTTTGAACAAAGTGATGGTCTTAAAATGACGCGAGAACAAGCTGAACTTCTTCATGATTTACATTTTAGAAAAATTGATATTTCCGATCAGATATTCGTTATTGATGTTGGCGGATATATAGGAAACAGTACAAGAAAAGAAATCGAGTATGCTGAAAAAAATGAAAAAGTCATCCGGTACTACTCTCGTTTTGGTGAGATTCCGTACTCGCACCAACAGACGGAATTGTGGAAACAAGCGCTTGAAAGGATAGCGGGAACAATCCAACCCGTACAGTACCGGACGTGGTTCGATGGAACAACGGCGACTTACGATGGCGATACGTTTATTATTAATTGTCCCAATGATTTTGCGAAGGATTGGCTTTATTCCAACTATTCAAGTGTGATCCTTAAAACTGTAGAACAGGTAACCGTAAATGACGAAGTTAAAATTGGTTTCCGATCGCCCAAACAATCCGTCGAAAGCTTTGATAAATCTCGTGTGATGCTGATTGACGAATAGCCTTAGTAAGAAAGGCGGCTTTTTTTAATAATAATTTGTTGATGAATCATACTTTTGATATTGATCACGCCGACGTGAAAAAATTGAATCAGCGAATGAATGGCCGGGTGGGATGCTGCCCGGCTTTTTCGCGCAACTTTGAATGGTTGCAGCGTGTTTGCTGGCAGGGGAAGCCTGAATTGTAAAAATGAACCAGTGCCTGGCTGCTTTGTCTTCATGGTCTGTATGGGAACAAGTCCTGCTGCGCTTGTCAAAGGGAGAAGCGCAGACCGAATGAACAGAAACGAAGTCCGTGTTTTTGGGGCGTTTGCTACTTTCGCAGAATCATGCGGAACAAAGCTGTTGCCAAAAACGCTGCGCAGTAAGCCAAGTAACAGTCTTATGAGATACGTTTGAACATTTGTTCTCGTGCTGAATGGATTATTCAAAGAAAACCCTCCTTGTTTTAATCACACTAAAAAGCCGCTCATTCGATTTGAATGGGCGGCTTTGCCTGGACCCATCCAACGCGAAGCTGGATCCAAGCATTCGTTAAGTTTTCAACGGATGCCGGGACCCTAGTTAATAATAATAATGGCATTAATCAAGCGTTGTAATGGGCGGTTCATAGCAAATTGCTCCTTACCTGAATTGTCAAATATTTTAGTACAGCAACTATAGCACGGCTGGAAATTGGTGTCAATAATAAATTCACGTCAATCATAGATTGTGCGGATTTGCCAATGATTTTGCTTGTTTTAAAAAAATTTTTTAAACGGTTTCCTTTCATAAGAGCGCTCGAAAAACGGTGAGGAAAAGACAAAAAGGGGGGTTGACTGAATTTTCTTAAGTGATTAATATTTGTGCCAACCCCAAGAAATTCCACTCAAGGAGTTCGAGGGATTGAGGCTTAAAAATACAGAGAAGGATGAAGGGCCTCAGAAACAAAGGCTTATTACAGAACAAGAGAGGAGGAGCCTTAAGTGACTGAGACGGAACAATGCACAGAAACAGGCGCTGATTTGCTGATCAGACTGGTCAAACAATCGGGGACGGAAGTGCTTTTCGGTTATCCAGGAGGTGCGGTATTGCCGCTTTATGATGCGGTCTATCGTCACCAGATGCGCCATGTCCTTGCCCGGCACGAGCAAGGAGCGGTGCACGCCGCCGAAGGTTACGCACGTGTTTCGGGGAAACCGGGTGTGGTGCTGGCGACGAGTGGTCCGGGTGCGACGAATCTTGTCACAGGACTGATGGATGCACTGATCGATTCGTTGCCGCTTGTTGTTTTTACCGGACAGGTGACACGGCCGGTCATTAATACCGATGCATTTCAGGAAGCTGATGTGATCGGAATTACCGCATCGGTAACTAAGCATAATTTTCGTGTCCGCAAAGCAAGCGATCTTCCTGAGGTGGTTGCCAAAGCTTTTTTCCTGGCATCAAGCGGGCGTCCAGGACCGGTTCTGGTCGATCTGCCGAAGGATATTTGTGCAGGGCAGCTGAACGGCGGGCCGGATCGAGTTTGCGACTTCCAGATCCCCAGTTATCATGTACCTAAACAAGCCGATGCACGTGCGGTGAACCGGCTTGTTGAAGCATTACGAAGGGCTGAACGACCGGTGCTGCTTTCAGGAGCAGGCGTGCTTCATGCTCAGGCAGCTGAAAAATTGAGGTTTTTTGCTGAAACCTGCCATTTTCCGGTAGTGACGACGTTTCTCGGTCTTGGAAGTTTCCCGGCATCCCATCCGCTGTTTCTTGGTATGGGAGGAATGCATGGAACATTTGCCGCCAATATGGCGCTTTCCGAATGTGATCTGCTGCTGAATATTGGTGCCCGCTTCGATGACCGGCTGACCGGGAATCTTGAAAAATTTGCCCCGGCTGCCAAAGTGGCGCATGTCGATATCGATGCTTCGGAAATTGGGAAAATCGTGAAAACCGATTATGGCCTAGTCGGCGATGCCGGTCTGGTCCTCGATCAATTGCAGGAGGCAATGAACGGGCCGCTCAGGGAACACCGCGGCTGGTTGAATCATTTGCACGGCTATCGAGATGCGCATCCGCTCCATTACGATCATGCACTGGCAAGCCGGGAATTGCTGCCGCAATACGTGATTGAACAGATTTGCCGCTTTGCCGGCCCTGACGCAATCGTAGCGACCGATGTCGGGCAGCATCAGATGTGGACGGCTCAATATTATCATTTCGAACGGCCGAGCAGCCTTGTCAGCTCAGGCGGACTTGGTACCATGGGCTTCGGCCTTCCGGCTGCTATCGGCGCCCAGATTGCTTATCCACAGAAAAAGGTTTTGGCGATTCTCGGTGACGGCGGCTTTCAGATGACGCTTCAGGAGCTGGCGGTCATTGCGGAACGCAAGCTGCCCGTGAAAATTTTTATCCTGAACAATCATACACTGGGCATGGTTCGGCAGTGGCAGGAAGCTTTTTACGGAGAACGTTATGCGGAATCGATTCCTGAATTGCAGCCTGATTTTGTGCGGCTTGCGGAAAGCTATGGCATGATCGCCCAGAGGCTGGACGATCCCTCCCATGCAGCAGAGACGATCGAATCCGTACTTGCGACCGACGCGCCAGTCCTTATCGATTGTGTTGTGAAGCAGATGGAAAACGTGACGCCGATGGTTCCTCCAGGCAAAGGTTTGACGGAAATGACGGGGGTGTAAATCCATGAAACAGACAGTAACGGTTGAAACCGCAGCGAGTCCTGATGTGCTGGCGCGGGTGGCGATGCTGCTTGCCCGTGGCAATCTGTCAGTTGCTGATTGGCATGCTGAGCAGGAGGGTGTTCGGTTTCACGTGTCGATGACTTTGGCTGCGGAAAGCGAGCGCCAGTTGCATCGTTTTGTCTGCCAAGCAGAAAAGTTGATTGATGTGTATTCGGCTATTCCCTGCAGCGAAAAAAGAGGCACGGCTGGACAAAACTAACTGAAAATAGTTTATTATTGGCAATAAAACAAAAAGAGATAGGGGATACGAAAATGACAGCAAAAGTTTACTATGACAAAGATATCAATGAAAGTGTATTGCGCGGAAAGAAAATAGCGGTGCTCGGCTATGGCTCCCAAGGACATTCGCAGGCTCAGAACCTGCGCGACAGTGGCTTTTCAGTGACAATCGGCGTGAGGCCGGGCAAGTCCTGGGACAAGGCCGCGCGCGATGGCTTTTCAGTAAAAAGCGTCCGTGAAGCTGCTGCAGAAGCAGACATTGTGATGATGCTGCTTCCAGACGAGCGTCAGCCGGAAGTTTATTACAGTGAGGTTCAGGAAGGACTGGAACCGGGGAACGCCCTCGCTTTCTCGCACGGCTTCAACATCCATTTCACTCAGATTCTTCCTCCGAAAGATGTCGATGTATTCATGGTCGCTCCAAAAGGTCCTGGTCACTTCTGCCGCCGGGAATATCTGAACGGTGGCGGTGTCCCGGCATTCTACGCGGTTGAACAGAATCCGTCCGGAGAAGCAGAGGAACTGGCACTTGCCTGGGCCAAAGGCCTTGGCGCAGCGCGTGCCGGTGTGCTGAAGACGACGTTCAAAGAGGAGACGGAGACCGATCTTTTCGGTGAACAAGCGGTACTGATGGGCGGATTGACACACTTGATCGAGGCCGCATTCGAGACACTCGTTGAAGCGGGTTATCAGCCGGAAAATGCCTATTTTGAAACCTGTCACGAGATGAAAATGCTGACCGATCTGATCTATGAAAACGGCCTCACCGGTATGCGCTATTCCTGCTCGGATACCTCCAAATTCGGCGACTTCACCGTTGGCCGCTATGTCATTGATGGCGGGGTAAAAGATCGCATGAAAAAAGTCCTGGAAAATATCCAATCCGGCAAGTTTGCTCGCGACTGGGTACTTGAAAACAAAGTGGGCCGACCAATGTTCAACGCGCTTCAGCAGAAAGAAAACAATTCGCAGCTTGAAGAAGTGGGCCGTGAACTGCGCAAGCTGATGCCGTTTGTCAAAGAAGGTAAGCAGGACAGCGAAGATATCACAGCAAATGTTGCACAATGAACCGTTCCTGCCATTCGAATCGCAACAAGATGAGGGGTGAAGACCATTGGGGATTATGTGTCAGCAGCGGATATCGCCGAGGCGCGTGAAATACTGACGCCTGTTGTTCATCGGACACCGATGCTGGAGTCGGCGACTTTGAATCGAATCAGCGGAGCGCATCTTCATTTGAAATTGGAAAATATGCAGCGGACCGGGTCATTTAAGATCCGCGGAGCCTTTAATAAAATTGCCCATCTGCCAGAAGAAGCGATGCATCGCGGGATTGTGACGGCATCGGCAGGCAACCATGCCCAGGGGATTGCCTATGCCGCATCGAAACGAGGCGCGTTGGCAAAAATCTTTATGCCGGAGCGCACTCCGCAGGCGAAAATCCGAGCGACTGCTGCTTATGGCGCTAAGGTGGTCCTGGTTGGCGCATCCTATCAGGAAGCCTATGAGGCAGCACTTGCCGAATGCCAAGCCTATCATTCTGTATTTGTCCATGCCTTCGATGATAATCAGGTGATCGCCGGGCAGGGAACGGTCGCTGCAGAGATGTTGGCCCAATACTCGGAACTGGATACCGTACTTGTACCGATAGGCGGCGGGGGACTTGCTGCCGGAACGGTCTGCTATTTAAAAAATGTTAAGCCAAGTATACGCGTCATTGGCGTTCAATCCGATCATGCACCAGCGGCGTATAACCTTTTTCATCATGAGAAGAAACAGGCAAATTGCCAATCGCCAGGCCTGGCAGAAGGTATTCTTGTCGATAAACCGGGTGAACGCACAGTTCCTGTTCTGGAACGCTATCTTGATGATCTGGTCACCGTTACGGATTCGGAGATTGCCCAGGCGATGCTTCTCATGCTTGAACGCAGCAAATTGCTTGTCGAGGGTGCCGGCGCCGCATCGCTGGCAGCTGCACTTTCTGATCAAGTGTCTGTGGAAGGAAAGCATGTCGGATTAATTGTCAGCGGCGGCAACGCCGATACGGAAGAACTGGCCTTGCTTAAACAACTGGCCTCGGGCGAAAAAGGAAAGGCCTACAATTTCTGATGGGCGGGATGATCGATGATTATTGATGCTGGAAAGATTGGTTGGGTGCGTTCGGATCACACCGTTCTGAGGAATGTAGACTGGCAGGTTCGTGCCGGTGAACACTGGTCGCTTGTAGGGCTGAATGGTTCTGGAAAAACGACTTTGCTGAAAATGATTAACGGCTATATCTGGCCGACAAGCGGGGAACTTGCTGTATTGGATCGGCCATTTGGGACATGTGACCTGCGTGAGCTGCGCAAGAAGATTGGCTGGGTCAGCTCAGCTCTCTCTGAGAAAATCAGCCCGGGCGAACATCCATTAGCGATTGTGCTCAGCGGCAAGTTCGCCTCGATCGGTTTATACGAGCAAGCGTCCCCTGCCGAGCGTGAAAAGGCGCATGCTCTATTAAATAAACTGGGTTGCGGATCATTCCGGGCCCGTGCGTTTGGACTGCTATCACAAGGCGAAAAGCAGCGGGTGCTGATTGCCCGGGCATTGATGGCAGATCCTGAACTGCTGATTCTGGATGAACCCTGTAATGGACTGGATTTGTTTGCAAGGGAACAGATGCTGTCGCTGATTGCCAAATTGGCAAATTCGTCCAAGACACTAGCGATGATTTTCGTGACGCATCACGTCGAAGAACTTCTGCCGTGCTTTGAACACACGCTCTTGCTTAAAGCCGGTACCGTCTTTAAATCCGGATCCACAGGCGAGGTCATGACGCCTGAAATCCTGACTGCTTTCTATGATCACCGCGTCTCTGTGCAGCGGCGAGGCGGACGGCTTTCTGTTACGCTGAATGGTGACGCAGCGATGGAATCAAAATTTTAGTCTGCTTTTCATTCTTTTAAACTCCAAGAATAAATCTTTGCTTTTCTGCTCTTCTATTGTCATTTGACAGAGAAGAGTAGGAGAGCTTTTTTTAGTAAGATTGCTCTTTCTGAAATGCCACGCGGTAGTCAGAGGTATCCGCAACAACAATATACTCTTGTCGAAAAGGATGTTAAGATCAAAAATAGCCATAAGTTGAAGACAATCTTTTTTTATGATTCAGTAAGGAACGTTTGGGCTAGAGACGATTCCAGAATGCTGGTTTGCATATGAAAGGAAGGGATCATGAATTTGAATCGGCGACATCGCGATATTATCAATCTCATTTTAAATACAGAGGGATACTTGACGGGTAATGAATTGGCTAGACTTCGTCATGTTACCATTCGGACAATCAGAAAAGATATTAAAGAAATTAATGATTTGTTAAAAGAATATGATGCGGAAATTGATTCGAATATAAAAAAAGGCTATTTTCTTGCTAGATTGCAATAATAAATTAGCCATCTGGATATCTGGCGGTACCATTAGGTTTGTTGCGGCCGCCTAGTCGGGCTGTACAAACTACGACTAAAAATTCCGATTTATTGAATTCACTTTTTGACGAGAAAGATCGTG
>JBDNRY010000030.1:0-30589 GCA_047718855.1 Sporolactobacillus sp.
TGCTATCAATGATTTCGGATTACTCGCTGTTAAATGTGCTGCAAAACTACGGAAAGCAGGTAATCCACTTGTTCCCTGTGCTTATTAAGTATACTATTATTTTTATACGTTAAGAAAGTATACAAAATTGAAGAGGAATTAAGTATAAGAAAAACTAAGGCGCAGCCATTCAAAGGACTTGGCTACGCCAAGTTTTTCTAATCGGCAAGACGAGAGAATGAAATGAGGCTTAAGAATGGAACGAAATTTAGCTGAATTGCGCAGGCAGGTGGACTCAATTGACACGCAATTGTTGGATCTCCTGAACCAAAGAGGCTGTCTGGTTCGTTTAATCGGAGAGGCAAAGGAAGAATTGGCAATGAAGGGGCGCGACCAAACACGAGAGACTCGTATCCTGCAAAAAATTCAATCCGTGAACCATGGGCCCTATCGGACCAAGGATCTGCAAGAACTCTTTCAAAAGATATTTCTTATGAGTCTCGATTTGCAGCAGAAAGAATAATTTTTTAAAAGTCAATAAGAGAGAAAAAAGCTGAATTAATAAGGATTATCCAGCTTTTTTTTACTTTTTAACGAAAACGGTTACAGAAAATTATTTTCAAATGAAAGCGTTTGATGTACAATGAATGTATTGGAATAGGAGGGAATTCAGGTGACAGAATATCAGTGCATGATTCGTATTCAATCGGCTTATCCGCATTTAAGCGAAAAAGAACGCAAGATCGCAGATTATATTTTGAATTTTCCGGAAGAGACGGTGCATAGCAGTATTAATCAACTATCTGCACGAATTAATGTTGCTGATGCGACAGTCTTTCGATTCTGCAAGCGCCTTTCATTTAAGGGCTTTCAAGAAATGAAAATTGTGCTTGCTGCTGACATTGCAAAAAACCAACCCTTACAAAACACAGACAATCGGTATAACAGTGATGAAGTGATGGATCTCGCTGAACATGTTTTTCAGGATAATATTCATACGCTGGAAAATACGCTTCAAATCCTGGATAGTGATCTCTTTAAGAAGGCCGTCAAGATTCTCAAGTCCGCTAACCGAATCGCCTTCTTCAGCAGCGGTGGTTCGGCAATGATTGCACAGGAAGCCCATCGTAAATTCATTCGTGCCGGACTATCGACTTTTGCACCGAGCGACGGCGAGTTTCAGATGCTGGCGGCGCAGGGAATGAGGGAGCAGGATGCAGCGATTTTTCTTTCTTATTCAGCCGCTGACAAGCATCTGCTTCAGGTGGGCAAGATTATCAAAGCGAAGGGCTGTCCAATGATCGGCTTGACCGGCTTCATGAAGTCGGCTCTCAGTGATTTGGTGGATGTTTCGCTGCACACGGTCTCCGTATCGACAGATTATCGTTCGGAATCCTATGTAGCCCGTGCTGCGCAGATGACATTGATCGATGCTTTATTTGTCAATGTCCTGCATAAAAAAGAGGATAATAAGGATAGCCAGGATCACGGATTAGCCAGTGCCATGATCTAATTTTACAGAGAGTGCGCGACCTGAAAGATAACATATAGTAAACCGAGCAGCAGAGCAAAGAAAAAAATTAACCCCCAGCCAATACGAATTTTCATATTAAAAAAACCTCCTCTTCCGTCTTAGATTCGCCGGAAAAAGAGGTTTTTATGTATTTTCCATTTCATGCTTCACCGGTGGATTGACCTGCCGCAGACGCTTTCTCGCAGATGCTGCCTCTGGATACCGGATGGAGAATGATACACTGATAATCAGGGAAACCCTCTTGAAGCGCTTTTTGTATGCTTTCATCGTTCTGACGAGAAGCAAGCGACATCAGAGTCGGACCGGCACCGCTGAGAAATGTACCGAAAGCACCGGCTTTCTTTGCGAGCATCCGTGCTTTGGAAAAATGCGGCAATAATCCACTTCGGTAGCTCTGGTGAAACCGATCGCTCTCCATCATTTTGCCGGCAAGCGGACCGTTGTGCTCCAGAAGGGCGCAGATGAGAACATTGGCGACGCTGCTTCCTTCCACCGCCTCCTTGTGCGAAAGACTGGCAGGAAGAACCCGTCTTGCTTCACTTGTTTTCAGTTCGAAATTCGGAATCAATGTGACGAACGAGAAATCAGGAACGGGAAGGCAAACACTTTCGACCTGCTCCGTTGATTGGGCTGAGACGACAAGTCCGCCATAAAGCGAAGCGGTCACGTTATCCGGGTGGCCCTCCGCGCGGCAGGCAAACCAGGATTTTTCTTCGTTGGCAAGGCCTAGATCCAGCAAATAGTCGGCCAATTCGATGCCGGCAATGATTGCGGCTCCACTGCTGCCCAAACCACGTGCCAGCGGAATATCACTGCGAACATCAATGGAACAGCACGGCAGCAGCGCATGGTGAAGATCGGCCAGTCGCTTAGCCGTCTGGTAGATAAGGTTTTCGTTAACCGGTGGACAAAATTCAGGCAAGTCCAAATAGCGGAAGGACCAGCTATCCGCACGGGCAACTCGAAGCACGAGATAACGATCAACAGCCATTCCGATAGAATCGAATCCAGGCCCGAGGTTTGAGGTACTGCCAGGCACTTTTATTGTAAACGTCTGATTTGTGCTCATTGGGAAATCTGCCCCAGGTGATTGACAACAGCGGATTGATCAGCAGGGATGATCGTCGGTTCGATGGTCAGCATATCCATTGCGGTTGTTGGATCCTTGAGACCGTTACCGGTTAAAATGCAGACCACTTCCGCACCTTTTTTAATCTTGCCTGCCTGAATGTGTTTGAACAGCCCGGCAAGTGAGGCACAGGAAGCCGGTTCCGCGAAGATTCCTTCGGTTCGAGCCACGCGTTTATAGGCTGCCAGAATCTCGTCGTCGGTCACGGAATCAATTTCACCGCCAGATTCTTTCTCGGCGGCAACCGCCAATTTCCAGCTCGCCGGGTTGCCGATCCGAATCGCCGTTGCGATCGTCTCAGGGTGCTCAATTACTTTATTTTTGACGATAGCCGCTGATCCTTCCGCTTCGAATCCATGAATTTCCGGAGGCGTCACTCCCTGATTATCGCGCAGCTCCTTAAACCCTTTCCAGTAAGCCGAGATATTGCCGGCATTACCGACCGGAATGCAAAGCACGTCCGGGGCGGCTCCAAGTTGTTCAACGAGTTCGTAGGCACCCGTCTTTTGCCCTTCGAGCCGGTATGGATTAATCGAATTGACAATCGTGTAATCTGAATTTGCCCCAGTGAAGCGGACAATATCCAGTGCCTGATCGAAATTGCCGTTCACTTCAAAAATGCGTGCGCCGTACATGACCGACTGAGCCAATTTGCCAAGAGCAATTTTTCCTTTCGGAATGACAATTAGGCAGTCCATGCCGGCACGTGCCGCATAGGCGGCAGCCGAAGCGGAGGTATTCCCGGTCGAAGCGCAGATAACGCCCTTGCTGCCGCTTTCCTTGGCTTTAGCCACGGCAAGAAACATGCCACGATCTTTAAAGCTTCCCGTCGGGTTCAGCCCTTCAAATTTGACGTGAATGGAGACACCTGTTTCTTTCGACAATCTTTCAAGCGGGATCAGCGGTGTATTGCCCTCCATCAACGTCAGCCGCGGTGTTTTTTCGGTTACCGGTAAAATATCCTGATATTTATTCATAAGTCCTGTCCAAGCCATCGTCTTAACCTCTTTCCACACGAAAATATTTGGCATTCAAAACCACATTAAGCTTTTTCAATACTTCAAATGACTTTTCAAACAACACTTTATTCGTTGTGTGCGTGACAATTGAAATCTCGGCAATATCTTTGCCCGGGATCGGTTCCTGATACAATTTTTCCAGACTGATTTGCTGTTCCTTGAACAAATCGGTCAGCAGGGAGAACGAGCCCGGCTCATCCTTCATATGCAATCGGATGAAAAACTGGCTCTCAACCAGAGAATCCTTCTGGGAATGCATTTCCCTGCGCGGCAGAAAAATATGGTTCCCGGTGACGCCGAGACTCATATTACGGATGATCGCCAGTAAATCTGATAAGACGGAAACAGCGGTTGGACCTTCTCCGGCACCGGGTCCATAATACATGGTTTCACCCAATGTCGAGCCGTAAACGTAGATTGCGTTGTTTTCGTTTTCCACCATTGCCAAGGGATGCTGACTCGGGAGCAGGGTGGGTTCAACGCGAACATCAATTGTTCCGTTATTGCCCTCGGAAATGCCAACCAGTTTAATGGTATAGCCGAGTTTCTGCGCATAAACGATGTCTTCACGGGCAACATCTGTAATTCCGGTTATTTTGACGTCATCCATTTGAACCGGTATGGAAAAGGCAAGGTGGCTGAGAATGACCATTTTTCTTGCCGCATCAAGGCCTTCCACGTCGGAGGTCGGATCGGCTTCAGCAAATCCCAGAGCCTGAGCTGCAGCTAGCGATTTGTCATAGGAAAGCCCCTCATGACTCATCTTGCTTAATATGTAGTTTGTCGTTCCATTCACAATGCCAATCATTTTGACGATCCGATCTGCAGCCAAACTGTCAGTTAATGTTCGCAGAATGGGGATTCCACCAGCAACGCTGGCTTCATAGTAGAGGTCACAATGATTTTTGCGCGCTTCCAGCAGCAGTTCTTCCCCATAGGAGGCCATCAGGTCCTTATTAGCCGTGACCACGTTCTTTTTATTTTTAAGCGCTTCGAGAATGTAGCGATAGGACTGTTCAATACCGCCGATTAATTCGATGACAATATCAATTTCCGGATCTTCGAGAATATCAGCGGCATTCGTAGTTAATTTCCGATTATCAATCAATACTTTTCTTGGACGGTTTTTATTGCGGACAAGCACTTTCTTCAGTTCAATGGAACAGCCCATGCGCGCTTCCAGCCGCTCGCTTTCTTTGGTGAGCAGGCGAACGACTCCTGTTCCAACTGTACCGAATCCCAGCAAGCCAATGGACACCTTCTTCAAACTTCATCACTCCTCGCAGTCTTCAGCAGACGACAGACCAAACTGGAGACAGAGCGCAGACACCAATATCTGTTGTGCGAACTGTCTGTCTATTTCTAACTTTCCTCAGATAATAAGAAAATTCCAATCTCTTTATGTATTTGACATTATAACCCGAAGATTCGGTAACAACAAGGTTCGATTTTTATAAACGAGGAAACGGGAGCGATGGACGAGGAGAATTTTTACAGTAAAAACAGGGAGAGGCTTCAGAACGAGTGGCGAATCTGAGTGGGATAAATCTGTAAAAAGAATATAAAAACAGATAAATAACCAAAAAAGAGAGACATTCACGGAGGATTCAATCAGCCGGGGAAAGAGCGGGATAAGAGCAGACCCACACAAAGATTCAAAGGTGCAGGCGCTGGGCTTTTTTTCGTCATTTTCGTGAACATCAGTCACTTTCCTTAACAAAAGATTCAATGATCTGGCGGGAATAATGTTCAACCGTTTGCTGAAAATCGGGCCGTCTATGCAATTGGGCCGGATCAAATTGCTGATAAGCCGGCAGACTTTGAACGGACAGCCGCTGAAAATCACCGAGTAGCCGCTGATAACCGCTGTCATCCAGCCCGGAACGAATAGAGATGCCGCGCCCGAATTGTCCGCGATCCATGGCAAGAATCCGGTAGAGAACGACGGCGGCCGCATGAGCGCAAGGCATGTCCTGCACGCCGCAAGAGCAGTGAAAACTCAAGCCACTACGGGGATCAGGAAGTTTCTCCCCGTCGCCTTCAGCAGATGCTTTCCATTCAACCTGAACTTGAAAGAGTGCGGCATGAATATCCTCAACGTTGGCATTCATGCCGGTCTTGGAGGTGTGATAATCCCAGATATGGTTTTGGCGGCAGATCGAGAGCGCCCGCTCAAAACGGCCGCTATTCATCTGCTTTGCGAAAGTACTCAGCCAATCAGCCAACAGCCGGGTATGTAATTTAATTGTTCCCTGCATTTCAGATCACTCCTTCACGTAATTGAATCAACTGAAAGATTTCTTGATCAGTCATTTCTGTCAGCCAGGAGTTCCCTTGACTGAGAATCTGTTTTTGCAGATTTTTCTTCCGGTCAATTAACTGATCAATCCGTTCTTCCAGAGTGCCTTCACAGATCAGTTTATAGACGTGGACATTTTTATTTTGGCCGATACGGTAAGCGCGGTCTGTCGCCTGTTCCTCGACTGCCGGGTTCCACCAGCGATCATAATGAACAACATAACCCGCTTCAGTCAGATTAATCCCGACGCCGCCCGCTTTGAGCGAAAGAATGAACAGTGTCTTTCTTACAGTCTTTGACTGGAAATGCTCGATCAAACGTTCCCGCTGATCGGCGCTCAATCCGCCATGAAGGAAGAAAACATCAGCATCCGGATAGCGCTCGTGTGTTTTTTCTAATAAGAGCTGACCCATGCGTACGTATTGAGTAAAGACAAGTACTTTTTGATTTTCAGCAAAAAGCGGATCCAGCAAGTTAAAGAATAATTGCATTTTCCCAGAAGTCGATTCTTTCTCAGCCTGCTTGCTGACTAATGAAGGATGATCGCAGACCTGTTTCAATTTGGTCAGCGTCGATAAAATCAGTCCCTTGCGCCGGATACCCTGAGCACGGATCACACTGCTGGCTAGCCGATTGACGATCGACTGATAGAGCGAGGCTTGTTCCTTCGTCAGATGGCACAGTCGTTTTTCCTCAAATTTATCGGGTAAATCACGGATAATCCTTTTGTCCGTTTTTTCTCTTCTTAATAGGAAAGGCTGAATCAGTTTCGTTAACTCTGCGGCTTTTCCACGATTGCTTTTCCGCTCAATAGGATGGATGAACTGCTTACGGAAGCGTTCAAGCGAACCCAGATAGCCTGGGTTGATAAAATCCATGATCGACCAGAGTTCCTCCAGATGATTTTCAATCGGAGTACCGGTCAGAACGAGACGGTGATCACTCTGAATCTTGCGCAACGCCCGTGTTTTTTGCGCCTGTGGATTTTTTATCGCCTGAGCTTCATCAAGAATGACGCTCTGCCAGCGAACCGGCTGCAAGATAGCCGCCTCTTTTGTATAGATAGCATAGCTCGTGATGACGACATCCACTTTTTTGAATTCGTCGATCAAGCGCTTTCCATGGAGGCGGTTGCTGCCATGGTGGATATAGACTGCCGTTTCCGGAGAAAAAGCCGAAAACTCATGGTGCCAGTTGGCAACCAGAGAGGTCGGACAAATGATCAGTGCCGGTGCGCTGCTTCCATGAGAATCCGCTGCTGTCTGGCAATAGTCTAAATAAGCGATGGCCTGGACCGTTTTGCCGAGTCCCATATCGTCAGCCAGACAGCCGCCGACATGGCGCCGTCTCAGATTAACAAGCCAAGTATAGCCCTTTTTCTGATAAGGACGCAGTTTTCCGGTGAACGTCGACGGGAGTTCCGCGGATTTGGCCGGCTTCTTCATGAGGTGATCCAAATAGTCGGAGAGCTCTGCATTCATGTGGATGGCGAGTCTCGATTTTCGCTTCCGCTGGTTGAGTGCCGTGAGCCGCAGCGATCCGGCAATACTGGGCTTCTTATCCAGCAGATCCAAGGTCTGATCCATTTCGGCATAGGCTTTTCTCATTTCCTGCATCGGCAAATGCACCCATTGGTCGCCATGGCGGATAAACGACTGATTCTCCCGAACCAATTGTCTGAACGTTTCAGCGCTGAGCTGAATATCACCGATCGCGATCTGCCAATTATAATTAATTAATGAATTCAGGCTGAATAGCGATTGAGAGTCGGCATCAGTCGTCGTGAGATCGAGATCCAGAGAGAGAGGCTCTGTACTGCCGGTCATTTTCAGATCTTCAGGAAATTCTAGATCGAGAGACGCGTTTTCCATCGCCTCCTTATTTTGAAAAAGATCGCCCAGCTCTGAAGCACTCAGTGTTCCTGAGGACTTCGCAGAAAAACGCGCCAGAATCTTTGCTGGAAGCACCTCTGACAGACTGTTCAGACGTTCGTCGAACCAATGATTTCTTCCGAGCAAAGCAGAGCGCTGCAGCTGATCGAGCGGCCATTGAACCTTGCGACCGTCCTGCCAGCCGGTGACGTTAATCTCGAACATCCAGTCTGAGGACGGCGAAAAAGGTTCCTCTTCATTTTCCGGAGTCAAGAGAATCTGAGCGCGTTCAGGAGCAAAATAATCGGCCATTTTTTCTTTTTTATAGGAAAGCAGGGCCTGGATCCAGGATTCGTCTTCTGCACGAATTGCCGGCTTAATCCAGGCCAGCCATTCAGATTCGAGCTGTTGCATCTCTTCTTTGTCGCCCGAGGAACGAGCGATCATCCATGGTTTCTCCGCATAACTGAAAGGATCGCTTGCTCCTAGTGTCGACTGGATATCGGTGCGGGGCAAGGTCAATGAACCGAATGCCGGATTGACCGATTGATCAGCTAAACGATAGCGGATCAGTGCATTCGTCCAATAAATAATAATGAGATAGAGCCACTGCTGTACCTTTTGATCTTGAAGATCGGCAATGGCGAAAGCGAGAGGCGGCAGGCTGCTGAGCCAGCGGGCAAACAGACCGCTTTTTACAAGATTACGACCCTCAGGCATCCATTGACAAAAGGCACACCATTCGTGATTGCCGCGCTCCATATGATAGAGATAGGGATAGAACTGGCCGGAAGCGAGCAGGTGGGAGACAGCCTGGGCAATCTGCGCGAACCATTGCAAGGTTTCACCCGCTAGAATTTCGGTTCCCTTCTGTTCTTCCAGCCGATTCTCCTGAAAAAATCGGAAGGCACTTTCCATGGTCAGCAGCAAGCCGCTGACAGAAGTCGTCCCGCGATCATTGACAAATTCAGCAGTAGTTGGCATCATTTGATAGGAAGCACCATCGAATCCGTTTGGTGCCGGAATATCTGAACCTTTTGTCCCAGGAAAAGGAACGCTTTGTCCTTCAGGGCCGGTAACCCAGATAAAAAAATTCCATCCTTTTTCGATATGGGGTACAAATGTCATCTGAAGGTAGCGTTCCATAAAAAATCTCCTTTTCCGTTAAGCAGGATAAAAACCGGATCAAATAAGTGCTGTCATCCGGCGGTATTCTGCGTCCTGCGCTATTTTATCCATCCTATTAGTGTACCATAGCGAGAGAGACAAAGAAATCTTGCTGCTGTTTTGGGCGATTTATTTTACGGACAAATTTTATTCTTTCGGTTAACGAGTAAATTAATTCCTGTTATTATAGAGAATGGATAGATGAGTTGGTTCACCAGAAAGAAGTTCAGAAAATACATTTTATGATAACGCTTACGTTTACCAATTTTATTTAATGAAGGACGGTGAACGTCATGGAGACAAAGGAATGGTATTTTATGGATTCAGGTATCCATTCTCCGGCCTATAATATGGCTCTTGACGAATATCTTCTCGATCGCGGGAGAACGGGGGAGCGGTTACCGATTTTGCGTTTCTATCAGTGGGATCCTCCAGGGCTATCGATTGGTTATTTTCAAAAGACAGCCGGCCGGATCGACAAAAGCGGATTGCAGAATCATGGGTTTGAATTAGTCAGACGGCTAACGGGCGGGCTTGCGGTGCTGCATCATGAGGAACTGACCTATAGCGTGATTATTCCGGAGAGTGATCCGTCCATGCCGCATTCCATAATTGGTGCCTATCGCGTCTTGTCGCGCGGCTTACTGGAGGGCTTTCACGCACTCGGGTTGCAAGCAGAGCTGGCGAAACCAGAACCCCAAAAGAATGCCAGCCATTCACCTGTTTGCTTTGAAGAGGCTTCTTGGTATGAGTTGGTTGTTGAAGGGAAGAAAGCGGCCGGGAGTGCGCAGACCCGTCAAAAGGGGATGATTCTCCAGCATGGATCTATTCCGCTGCATGTCGATCAAAATGAATTGTTCGATTGTTTCGTTTATGCCAATGAACGGGTGAAGGAGCGCGCCAAACACGCGTTTTCCGGGAAGGCGATCGCTCTCGATCAAATTGCCGGGCGCCCTTTAACGATCGCTGAAGTGAAGCAGGCTTTTTCCGATGGATTCATGAAAGGGCTGGGTATTTCGCTCAAACCATTGGTTTTCACTGAAGCGGACCAACAGAGAGTGGAAGAACTGGCAGATAAAAAATATGCAGCGGAAACTTGGAATTATGCGCGCTGACAGAAACCAGGGAGGCTCTTCAGGAGATGAAGGAACGAAACGAGTTTTTAAGGAAGCCGGAATGGCTCAAAATTAAGCTGAACACGAATCAGGATTACCTCGATATTAAACACTTGGTTCGAACGGAACAACTGCACACGGTTTGTGAGGAAGCAAAGTGTCCGAATATTCATGAATGCTGGGCAGAGCGGCGTACGGCCACCTTCATGATATTAGGGGATATTTGTACGCGCGGCTGCCGGTTTTGCGCGGTTAAGACGGGACGGCCGACCGAACTGGATCTGCGTGAGCCGGAGCGTGTGGCCGATTCTGTTCTGAAAATGAGGCTGCGGCATGTCGTGATCACTGCGGTTGCTCGTGATGATTTGGCTGACGGCGGTGCCGCTGTTTTTGCCGAAACCGTCCGTGCCGTGCGCCATAAAGTTCCTTATTGTACCATTGAAGTCCTGCCTTCGGACATGAAAGGCGACGATGAAAGCATTCTGACACTGATGAATGCTCGCCCCGACATTTTTGATCATAATATTGAGACCGTCCGGCGTTTGACACCGAAAGTGCGGGCGATTGCCAAATACGATCGTTCACTGGCTGTCTTAAGACGTGTAAAAGAATTGAGCCCCAATACGCCGACAAAATCCAGCATAATGGTTGGGCTTGGCGAAACGAAAGCAGAAATTTTACAGGTAATGGATGATTTATTGGCCAATCGTGTCGATATTCTGGTGATTGGCCAATATCTGCAGCCGACACGGAAACATCTGGATGTGCTTCGTTATTATAGCCCGGAAGAGTTTGATGAACTGAAACGAGCGGCACTAGACAAAGGTTTCAAATATTGCGAAGCAGGTCCTCTGGCCCGTTCATCCTATCACGCAGACGAGCAGATTGGCGAGGAGTCAAGACGCAGGCATGACGCAATCGTGCAGCACACGGATTCATCAATTATTGATTAAAAACGAGCGGATTCCGGTAATTTGGGCTGGAATCCGTTATATTTTTGTCCCTTCAGAGATCCTGATACACAGGTGAAAATTCGATAGGTAGAGCAAAAAATGACGCTTGCTTTTGATAAATATGAAATTAAATATTGTAAAGATTAATAAAAAGAGTGTAAAATAGAATTACCATACTTTTCGGAAATTAGAGTGGTCATAGAGAGAACACATTTTTCAGAAAAGTGACAAAATATGGAAGGATTAACTGCCAACAGAAGGAAGGATGTTGTTTTATGGGAAGCCTGAATGACAATCATACAAAAAGTTCAAGCCAAGGTCTCTATCGGCCGGAATTTGAACATGATGCTTGCGGAATAGGTCTCTATGCAGATATAAAAGGACGCGCGTCCAATGAAGTGGTCAAAACGGCGCTGAAAATGCTTGCCCGACTCGATCACCGGGCAGGCAAAGCAGCCGATGGAAAAACGGGTGACGGTGCCGGAATTCTGGTTCAGATTCCTGATCAATTTTTTCAGATGATCTGTTCCTTCTCTCTGCCGCCGGCTGGACATTATGGGGTCGGGATGTTCTTTCTGCCGCAGGATCGTTCCAGCCGATTAGTTGCAATCGGCAAGATTAAGGCGTGTATTGCTGCACGCAATTTGCGACTTTACGGTGAACGGGATGTTCCGGTTGACGAGAATGAAATCAGCCATCTGGCGCGCAGCAAGGCACCCTATATGTATCAGATGTTCATCGGAACGGCGAACCAGGATATGGGGCGGGCGCTTGATATTGAGCTCTATTTGCTTCGGAAAGCGATCGAAACGAAATTAAAAGATGAAGTTTACGTGGCCAGTCTGTCCAGTCAGACATTGGTCTATAAAGGGATGCTGCGGGCAAAAGAGGTTTCTGCCTTTTATACCGATTTACAGGACGAACGTTTTATTTCTGCTGTTGCTTTAGTGCACTCCCGCTACAGTACGAACACGTTTCCCAGCTGGCAACGCGCGCATCCTAACCGGATGATCGTTCACAATGGAGAAATCAATACCATCCGCGGGAACGTTAACTGGTTCAATGCTAAGGCGAAACGGCTATCTAAAGGACGATTGCCGCAGATTATTGATCCGGAGGGCAGCGACTCGGCAATCTTTGATAATGTGCTTGAATTCCTGACTTTTCATGGTTATTCGTTACCTCATGCCGTGATGATGATGGTGCCGGAGCCGTGGGAAGCGAATCAGGAGATGCCGGAAGCGCTCGCGGATTTCTACCAATTTCACAGTCGCTTGATGGAGCCTTGGGATGGCCCCATGGCGCTTGGCTTCTGCAATGGCAAACAAATTGGTGCCATTTTGGATCGCAATGGCCTTCGTCCGGCCAGATATTATATCACCACGGATGACAAGGTTGTCTTTTCTTCTGAAGTCGGCGTTGCCGATCTGGATGCGGACCAGATTCGTGAACGTTGTCATTTGAAACCCGGTCAGCTTTTGCTGATTGATACAGAAAAAGGGCGGATTGTACCCAGCGATGAATTAAAAAAGGAAATTTGCAGCGCGGCACCTTACCAGGATCTCTTAAAACAAAGTGTCCTTTCACTCCAAGCGGGAAGCGAAGATGTTAAAAAGGAAATTACCGATACTCAGCGCTTATTTCATCAAAAGGTTCAGGAATACACCTATGAAGATGCAACCAAGGTGATTCAGCCGATGGCCGAGACGGGCAAAGAGCCCACTGGCTCAATGGGGAATGATACGCCGCTTGCTGTATTATCGAATAAATCACAGCTCTTATTCGATTATTTCAAACAATGGTTCTCTCAAGTAACGAATCCGCCGATCGACGCGATTCGTGAAGCGGGCGTGATGTCTAAGATTACTTGGCTGGGTCCGCAGATTAATCTTCTTGATGCTACCGAACATATCACGCAGCAGATCCGTTTGCCGCATCCTATCTTAAGTCGGGCGTTGTTCAAGGCATTGCATGAGCAGAAGGCTTTGAAAATAGCGACGATAGAGACCTTGTTTACAACGGAGCGCCGAGAAAAAAGCTTGGTGGATGCAGTCAATCAGCTGGTGAACCATGCCGATCAGATGATCCATGACGGCGCTTCACTGATCATTCTCTCCGATCGGAAGGTAGACGAGACCCATCTTCCCATTCCTTCATTGCTGGCGGTGAGCGCCTTGCATCACCACTTGATCAAGCAAGGGACACGGACCGCTGTCAGTCTGATTGTCGATTCCGGAGAACCGCGCGACAGTCACCAGGTGGCCGCGTTGATTGGCTATGGTGCAGATGCCGTTCATCCGTATTTGGCCTTGGAAACGGTCAATGAATTAGTGAAAAAGGGCTATATCAAGCTGAGTGTCAGTGACGCGGTGGAAAATTATATTAAGGCACTCGTTAGCGGAATTGTGAAAATTATGTCAAAGGTCGGCATCTCCTCCATTCAAAGTTATAGAGGAGCGCAGACGTTTGAAGCGCTCGGCTTGTCAGATGAGCTGATTGATAATTATTTTGAGGGTACCGTTTCTCAGATCGGCGGAATTGGATTAGATGAACTGGCGATGGAAACGATGATTCGCCATCAGAAGGCAACGGATGAACTCTTGCAGGGCCGATTAAAGACGCTCGATCCGGGCAGTACGCTTCAATGGCGCCAAGGCGGCGAGCAGCATAAAATTGAACCCTTAATTGTCCATATGCTTCAACAGGCGACGCGGAGAAATGACTATACGCTTTATAAAGATTACGCAAAAATGGTTGATTCTGCTCCTTTTTCAACGATTCGCAGTCTGCTGACCTTTGAACGGGATCGTGAACCGATTCCGCTCGATCAGGTGGAGCCTGTGGAAGCAATCCTGAAACGGTTTAAAACCGGAGCCATGTCTTACGGTTCAATCAGTAAAGAAGCACATGAGGCGATGGCGATCGCTATGAACCGGATTGGCGGCAAGAGCAATAGTGGCGAAGGCGGTGAGGATAAAGAACGCTTTATCCGTGATGCGAATGGCGATTTACGCCGCAGCGCGATTAAGCAAGTGGCTTCCGCCAGATTCGGTGTCACAAGCTATTATCTTTCTGAGGCCGCTGAACTGCAGATTAAGATGGCTCAAGGCGCGAAGCCTGGTGAAGGCGGTCAGCTTCCTGCTGGAAAGGTTTATCCGTGGATTGCCCACACGCGCCGGGCAACGACAGGGGTTGCTTTGATTTCACCTCCGCCACACCATGATATTTATTCGATTGAAGACTTGGCACAGTTGATTTATGATTTGAAATCCAGCAATCCGAAGGCACGGATTAGTGTCAAACTCGTAGCGAAAAGTGGAGTCGGAACGATTGCCGCCGGGGTCGCCAAAGGAAAAGCCGATGTCATTCTGATTAGCGGACATGACGGTGGTACGGGTGCCGCTTCAAAAACGAGTATCAAGCACGCTGGTCTGCCATGGGAACTGGGACTGGCCGAAGCGCATCAGACGTTGATGAAAAACGGTCTGCGTGATCGGGTTCGACTCGAAACGGACGGCAAATTAATGACGGGTAGAGATGTACTGATTGCTGCTTGCCTCGGGGCTGAGGAGTTTGGCTTTGCGACAGCACCTCTTGTCGTATTGGGTTGTCTGATGATGCGCGCCTGCCATCTGGACTCCTGTCCGGTTGGTATTGCGACGCAGAATCCGGAATTACGTAAACATTTTGCCGGAAGCCCGGATTACATTGTTAATTTTATGACGTTCATTGCTCAGGATATTCGCGAGCAATTAGCGGGGCTCGGCTGCCATACGATGAATGAACTGATTGGACAGGCTCATCTGCTCCGTGTGAAGAAGGAAGTCAATAGTCATTGGAAGGCCCGCTATCTGGATCTGAGTGACCTGCTCTATCAGGCAGAAAGCGATGTTTCCAAACGTTATTTCGGCAGACCTCAGGAACATCATATTGAGAAACGATTTGATGAAAGAAATCTGATCTCGAATTGTCTGCCGACGATTGAAAGCAAACAACCGATTCATCTGAACTATAAAATCAGAAACTCCGATCGAACCGTCGGAACCACGTTGGGTTACTTTATCTCGAAGTCAACGGTTGGCAAGGGGCTACCTGAAGACACCATTAACCTGACGTTTACCGGCAGTGCCGGACAAAGTTTCGCTTCCTTTATTCCTCAGGGAGTAACGATGACGCTGATCGGCGATGCCAACGATTATGTCGGCAAAGGTTTATCCGGCGGAAAAGTGATCATCAAGTCGGAGGATGTTGCCGGTGTGCCGGTGGATTTTCAAGCGATGATGGGCAATGTGGCCTTTTTCGGTGCGACAGGCGGTGAAGCGTATATTCGCGGTACAGCAGGCGGCCGTTTCTGTGTCCGCAATAGCGGTGCTTCTGCGGTTGTTGAGGGCGTTGGAGAAAACGGCTGTGAATATATGACCGGTGGCCAAGTGCTTATCCTTGGCGCGATCGGCCGTAATTTCGCTGCTGGGATGTCCGGGGGCACAGCCTATATACTGAATGATCAGGCACGGGAACTGACGATCGGACGGATTAATAAAGAACTGGTGAACATCGAAGGCGTGAGTGATACGCGCGAGCAAGAATCCGTCAAAAAATTATTTGAAAATCATTTGCGCTACACAGGCAGTCCGAATGCCCAGCAAGCTCTTCTGAACTGGGATGAGACGATTTCACGTTTAATTAAGATTATTCCTCGTGATTATGAAGCCATACTTGGGCAAATTGCTGCACTTGAAACGGAAGGGATGTCTGCCGCTCTAGCGGAAGAAAAAGCTTTCTATCTAAAAAAAGAAGGCAAACTGGCTGTCCCCCATTCTACTTACCAACCCGTATGAACAGTAGGGGAAGACAGATGGAATTGAAAACGAAAGGATGAGCAGAGTACCATGGGACAACTAATGGGTTTCCTGAATATAGAGAAAAAGAATCAAGTTGAACGCCGCCCGGTTGAACGGATTAAAGACTGGAATGAATACAAAGAGGGGATGAAGGAGCCGGATGTCCGTGCTCAGGCTGCCCGATGCATGGACTGCGGGACTCCTTATTGCCAGGTGGGAGTGACATTGAATCGGGGCACAAGCGGCTGCCCCATTCATAATCTGATTCCGGAATGGAATGATCTGGTCTATCGTGGCTTGTGGAAGGAAGCTTACGAACGACTGGCCAAGACTAATAATTTTCCGGAATTCACTTCGAAAGCCTGTCCGGCGCCCTGTGAGGGTTCTTGTACAGCCGGTTTTGTCGATGATCCAGTATCTATCAAAGCCATTGAACGCGCCATTATTGATCGCGCTTTTGAAGAAGGATGGGTTGTGCCCAAACCACCGCTGCGCCGCACAGGCAAGCGGATTGCGGTGATTGGATCCGGACCGGCCGGACTGGCCTGTGCCGATCAACTCAATAAAGTAGGGCATAAGGTGACTGTTTTTGAACGATCCGATCGTCCGGGCGGTTTGTTAATGTATGGCATTCCAAGCATGAAAATTGAAAAGGACGTCGTTGATCGCCGAGTTCATTTATTGGAACAGGAAGGAATCCTCTTCGTAACTGGCGTCGATGTCGGCAAGGATTGTTCGGAAAGCGAATTAATGGAGGACTTTGATGCTGTTGTGCTCTGCACTGGAGCTGGCAAGCATCGGGAGATCTCGCTGGAGGGAAGATCACTCAAAGGTATTTCACCCGCCATGGATTATCTGACGGCAAGCAATCGTCATTTGCTTTATAGTGAACCACTGAAGGCAGATTATGATGCCAAGGGAAAGCGTGTGATTGTGATTGGCGGCGGAGATACCGGTGAAGATTGCGTTGCGACAGCGGTTCGTCAGGGATGTAAAAGTGTGGTTCAATTTGGCAAACATGGCCGCCTGCCCGATCAGCGTTCTAAGCAGAATCCTTGGCCTGAGCATCCGAATGTGTATTCCGTCGATTACGCTTATGAGGAAGCGGAGAACGTGTTCGGCAAAGATCCTCGGGAATATTATGTTCGCACCGACCGCTTCATTGGTGATGCGAACGGGCATGTCACAGGTCTTGCCGCGAATTCATTTAAAGAAGACACCGATGTCCAGGAAAAAATCTGGGACGCGGATCTTGTCTTGATCGCTATCGGTTTTCAGGGAGCAGAGGATCGCCAATTCGATGATTTTGGTATCGAGCGTGATCCGAGCGGCCGCGTTATTGCCGCGAACAGCCCCGATTACCAGACCAGCCGGCCCGGCGTTTTTGCGGCCGGAGATGTCCGCCGCGGAGCATCGCTGATTGTTTGGGCGATTGAAGAAGGGCGCAAGGCAGCCGCTGCTGTTGACTTTTATCTCGACAAGAAAAAGGTTTTACTTAACCAATGAATTTGAACTCTGGGAGACTTCAAAGAAACCGGCAGAATTCTGCCGGTTTCTTGCGCTTTTCTGCGGGGATATGCGGCGAGCATTTTCCAATATGAAGGGGGGACTGACGAATGATGGAAAGCCTGGGAAAGACGATCGACCAACTGACTGAGCCGGAAAGCAAATCCCTTCTACTGCGCTTGTTAATGCAAGTGGCGGCAAGCGAAAGGGCCGAAATCTCGGATACTCAGCTCAGGCAGAAACTTGTACAGCTTTATCGTGAATGCCGCCAATTTCATTCGGAAGCCATAAAATTACCTGCCAATATACGACCGATTCATATCGTCTGTGGTCATTCAGCGGCAGGAAGTCTGAAAATCGGTTTGAGCAGCTTTTACCGTCGCTATGAGCTTCCACTGAAGAAAAAGGTGCTCGTTCTCGCTGCAAATTTAGCGATCGGTCCATTGCGGGACTTGGATAGTCAAGAAGGTGTTTCCAGAAGGGACAACTGGGCTGCGCGGTTCTATGAGCGGCGGGAAGCGGAGCTACCGCCTTCGATCGGCAAATTTATCGAGACGATTCGCAGTTTAGCGCAAAATGAACCGATTCTGATCTGGATCGGTGATAGTGCGACGGAACAGCTTTTCCTCCGATTGACTGTTTTCCTGCTGCGCGATCACCGAAATCCGGTGCGTGTGATCAATGCGCCTTCCCTGCTTGGCCAGCTGGAGAGTACGGCAGATTATTTGGTACAATACAGTCATACAGGAGAAATCGATTCGGATCGACTGGCTTATTTATTCGAGCGATATGGAGATATCCAGCCGCTTGAAGAGGGGCAGAAGAATCAATTAAGCGAAGAATGGCTTGCTCTCTCGGCCGATCCGAAGCAATTAAGAATTTGGGAAAATGGAAAGATTAGGCCTGTGGATGAAGACTATTTTGATCCGCAAATATTGGTCGCCGCGCGCCGGTTATTCAGACAGGCAGGGCCAAAGAAATCGATCCGCTGTCTGCGATTGATTGGTGATGTAATCGCTGAGCTAAGAAGTCAGCAGCAAATGATTGGCGATCTTTTTGTCGAATCGCGGATTGGTCAGCTCGCTTCCGCCGGTAAGCTGAGAATGAAGCCGCAACCTCGTCAGATCCGGGATAGTTTTTTAGAGCGACCGCGTTCATAATTATGGGCGCTGATCAGTATTGACGCGCGATGCGATGAACGGATCAATTAAAAACACATCTCTTTTATTGATTTTTTGTAAAGAAAGTTGTTTGTAGACTTTTTTCTTGGCGTTTTGACTTATAATAAGAAATATGTGAACTGTGAACAAGGACGTGTTCCTGTCGGGCTTCTGGCAGCTCGGAGGAAGCGGCTGACGAGGGTTGACGTAGGGGTCCTGATCGACAGGAATATTGGGGGGAAATGTGATGGGAAGACACCGGCTCTTTGCGTCAATTACAGTGGGCCTTCAGGTGATCGTCCTGAAAATTGTGGATACAGCGCGCCTCTCGATTTTGGAGGATGTGACAGCTGATGTCACAATCGGTGAGGATATCTATAATCAGCAAATGATCGCTTTTCAGACGGTTGACGAGGCCTGCCGCGTTTTGGCGGGTTTTGTTCAGATCATGAAGGATTACGGTGTTTCCGAATATCGCGCGGTCGCCGCAAGCTCGGTACAGGAGGCGGCAAATGCCGCCTATGTGCAGGAACAAATACGAATCAAAACCGGTCTTAATCTGGAATGGCTGAATAACGCAGAAGAACGCTATTTACATAATCAAGCCGTCGCCTATAAAACAGAGGGGTTTAAAGAATATATTGAAAAGGGCACGATGTTAATTGACATCGGTTCCGGGAGCATGCAGCTGACAGTCTATAATGAGGGACACTTTGTTTTTTCCCGGAATGTTAAGATCGGTCCGCTGCGTGTGCGTGAAATGCTTGGCGATCTGGAAAGCCATTCGGCGAATTATGTGGACGTCATGGAAGATTATATTATGAGCAAGATCAATGGATATCAGCAATTCGCCCCGAAGAATATTCAGTATCAGCATTTTATTCTGGTTGGAACCGATCTGCTGGCTTTCAAACGAGCTTTTATTAAGTCCAGCAGTGACACGATCAGCCGCAATCGTTTTGATGAATTATATGGACATATTTTGAATATACCGGTTCAGGTTCTGGCAAAGCAATATCGCGTTCCGTACGATTCAGCGAGTCAGTTGCTTCCATCAGCGATGATTCTGAAAATCATGCTGAAGATGACGGGAGCAAACAGCATTTTTCTGTCTGAAGCGGATTTGGCTGATGGTTTATTAATTAGAGATGAACTCAAGCATCATAAACGGCCGATCAACCATTTATTCAGTGAGGATATCATTCTGTCAGCTCGTAATATTGCCCTTCGCTACAATTGCGATGCCGTCCATATTGCTTCGGTTGAACGGTTTTCCCTCCATCTTTTTGATCGCTTGAAGCCGCTTCATGGGCTGGGGGTTCGGCACCGGTTGCTGCTGCGTCTGGCAGCGATTCTTCAAGATACCGGCAGTTATATTGATATGAATGCACATTATGTTCATTCCTATTATGTCATTCAATCCTCTGAAATTATTGGTATTTCTGATACAGAACGGGATATCATTGCTAATATTGCCCGTTACCACAGTACTGAAACGCCGACAAGCAATGCGGCTTCTTTCCACCTACTGACGCCTTCCAGCAGATTAGTTGTCGCTAAGCTTGCCGCGATCCTGCGAATAGCCGACGCGCTGGATGACAGCCGGCAGCAGAAAGTCAGCAGGATTCGGGTCTCCGTTCGGCATGACCAAATTGTGATTAGTGCCCAGGCAGACGACGATTTATCACTGGAGCGTCTGACCTTTGCAGAAAAAGCCGCTTATTTCGAAGAGGTTTTCGGAATCAAGCCGCTACTAAAAGGGTAAGGTGAATCAGTCCATGACCAATTTTTATAAAAAAGAATATTTTACAAACCGTGAGCTCAGTTGGATGCAGTTTAATGAGCGTGTACTGGAGGAGGCGTGCGACAAGGATAATCCCTTGCTGGAAAGGGTCAAGTTTCTTTCGATAACGGCGAGTAATTTGGATGAATTTTTTATGGTACGAGTTGCTTCGCTCAGCGATATGGCCAACGTTGGCTATGAAAAAGAAGATCCCGCCGGCATGCGCACGAGTGAACAGCTGGCAGCGATCAGCAAAGCCGCCCATCAGATGATTGCGGAGCAGTATCATACCTATAACCGGATGATGAAGAAACAGCTGAAAGAGCAAGCCATTGACGTTCTGGATCTGGAGGAACTGTCCCGCAAACAATTGGATTATGTCGATCATTATTTCAAACGAGAAATCTATCCGGTGCTGACACCGATGGCTGTCGATTCTTCGCGGCCTTTCCCGCTGATTTTGAATAAAAGTATTAACATTGCCGCCTTGATTCATCAAAAGGATAAGGAAAGCAAACATATGGAATTCGTAACGGTTCAGGTGCCGAATGTCCTTTCACGGGTCGTTAAAATTCCTTCAAAGAAGGGACACTCCGATTTTGTCCTGCTGGAAAATATCATCCGCCGCCATTTGGATGAGCTGTTTATCGGCTACAAAATTGATGAAGCCTCGTGTTACCGCGTGATGCGCGATATGGATCTGGAGGTCGATGAAGAAGATACGGTCGATTTGCTGAAAGAGATTGAAAAACAGCTACGCCTGCGGGAACGGGGCAATGTCATTCATTTGGACGTTGAGGAGGGAATCAGTGATCGGCTGATCCACAAGCTGATCAAACGGCTGAACGTCAGTCAGGCCAATGTCTACCGGGTCAATGGACCGATTGATTTAACCTTTCTCTCCAAGCTGGTCAGCCTGCTCGGTTCGGAATATGTCTCTTTATTCTATCCGCCGCATCGACCATTTGTTCACTATGAACTCATGGAACATTCGATTTTCGAGGCGATGCAGAAACAGGATATATTGCTGCATCATCCTTATGATTCCTTTGATCCGGTCATTGAGCTGGTCCGGCAGGCAGCCATTGATACCAATGTGCTGGCCATTAAAATGACGTTGTACCGGGTGTCGGGGAATTCGCCGATCATTCGTTATTTGGAAACAGCCGCGGAGAATGGCAAACAGGTCACTGTGCTCGTCGAATTGAAGGCCCGTTTTGATGAAGAGAATAATATTAACTGGGCACAGAAGCTGGAGAAAACAGGCTGCCATGTAATCTACGGGCTTGTTGGCTTGAAAACGCATTGTAAGATGACCCTGGTTGTCCGCCGCGAACAGACGGGGATCAAACGCTATATGCATTTTGGGACGGGTAATTATAATGATCTCACCGCCCAGTTTTATACCGATATGGGTCTACTCACCAGTAATGAACTGATGGGTATTGACGCATCGAATGTTTTCAATATGCTGTCTGGATATTCTGAGCCCCCTTATTTTCATAAATTGGTCATGGCACCGCTGCGGCTGCGCAGCACATTGCTGGATTTGATCCAGAATGAAATTGATCATGCGAAAGCCGGCAAGCCGGCCTATATTCACGCAAAAATGAATGCTCTATCCGATGATGGCCTGATCCGAGCGTTCTATGAAGCTTCGGCTGTCGGCGTGGAGATCCAGCTGCTCGTACGGGGGATTTGCTGCCTGAAAACTGGGATTCCCGGAATCAGTGAAAACATCGAAGTCCATTCGATCGTCGGCCGTTATCTGGAGCATAGCCGCATCTATCTCTTCGCGAACGGCGGCGAAAGGAAGGTCTATTTGTCCAGTGCCGATCTGATGGCACGCAATTTGAACCGGCGGGTGGAATTAATGTTTCCGATTGAAGACCGTGACATCCAAGAAACCATTGTGCATGTTTTTGAGACGATGATGAGCGACAACGTGAAAACGCGGATTCTGGCTGATGACGGGAGTTTTCATAAAGTGAATCGGCGGAATAAAATTGCTGTGAACGCTCAGGAATACTTTGCCAAACGAGCCGAGAGCAAAACACAGAATCGGATGAAACTGCTTCAGGAGAAACGGACTTTTACCCCAATACGTGGGACTGAGGAAGAGGATCACGACTCTGAATAAAAATGAGCGCGGAAATTGAGAGCGGCGTCTGTTGATTGCTGCAAACGAAGCATTTTCCATCCATCCGGTTACGGGTCAGTAAAAGAGGCAAGAGCAATATAGCCTGAACCAAGTGAAGGCCAGCGCTTTGAGACGCCGGCCGGTAATCCAGGGCTTATAGCCTTGCCATGGCAAGTTACGTGTTTTTTGTATATAATTAATGAATATAGGATAAAGATATGATTCATAATAAAAACCATTCAGAAGGGTCAACTTCCGAACGGTTAATCGGGCAATATCCGCACAGAGCGGAGCAACGCAATAATTAAAGCTTAATGAAAAGTAAAAGGATTCGCTTCAATCATATGAAGCGGATCATTTTTTCTATTTGACAGCATCAGCACCAGTACTGCAAAGCTAATCATCAATGTCAATGCTTGGAATACTGTCAATGGCGTCACCCCCTTTCACGGGGAGTCGCCGTCCGCTCATATGTTTCATCCACTGCCTGATTGATTTATTATGGCATAGGTAAAGCTTTCTTCATGTCTTTTGGCGAACCTTCTTCCTCCAAAAATCTGCTGTTTTGTATTGCGCATACTCGATGCACATGGCAAGAAAACTACACGAACCTGTATGTCATACTGGGTCATCAATCCAAGAGCTTGGTCAATTCGATGTTTTCTTAACAAATCCGTTTAAAATATCATTGAAAAGAGCCCACGGAAACTCTTAGGCTCTTCATCTTCAGGAGCACGACGGCGAGAAGGAACTGCACCTGAATAAGTAGATGAGTTTGGGCCAAATGAAACTTCCGTTAGTTATACAGTTTCAAGTTTTAACCTAAAGCAGCTTCTTTTTTTAATTCGCTAATCAATGTAATCGCCTCTTTCCCAAGTATGTTTTATGTTAACTTCCAAATGGAAGAAAGCTCCTGTTTTCAACAAGGTATCCTATCAATAGACCATTTATTTAATTATTTAAAACAATCTAATTATTTATGAATAATAGAGTTCTCACCACCATCTGATACAATGATATATGTCAAATATATAATGTTAGAAATCAACTAATGTAAAAATGAATTGGACCGAATAAATGGAGGGAGTTTGATGATAGACATATTTAAAAATTCAAATTTCACTAAACTTTTTATTGGCAGAATTATAACGAATATTGGTGATAGTTTATACGTAGTTGCCACTATGTGGCTGGTTTACAAAATCGGGAATTCTTCATTCTATACAGGACTAGCAGGTTTTTTAGTGCTTCTTCCTCAATCATTGCAATTTGTTGCAGGGCCCATAATCGATAAATTTTCTCTAAGAAAGATATTAATCATCACTCAGGTTCTGCAGGGAATGTTGGTTCTAATTATCCCTGTAGCGTATATTTTCGGATATTTATACATCCCATTGATACTCACTATAATGCCAATCGTCTCTTTATTAGATCAATTTGGTTCTCCAGCGGAAAAAGCGACGATTCCAGTAATTTTAAAGAAAGACCAGCTCGTCAAGGGAAATTCATTGTTTTCTTTTGCTTATCAAGGAATTGAGTTTTCTTTTAACGCTATTGCTGGGCTACTGATTATCTTAGTTGGAGGAGCCATCTTATTATTTATTGATTCAATAACCTTTGCATTGGCAACTCTTCTATTTGCAAGTCTATCTCTAAAGAGTGTCCCTCAGGCAAAAGGTCAAACACAGAAACAATCAATTAAAAAAATTCTAAAAAACTATTTTACTGACATAAAATATGGATTTCATTTCATTTTCCATTCGCTTATTTTAAGGATTGCTGTCGGATCATTTGTTACTAACGCAATCGTCTGCATGATGGAAGCCATTCTTCCTGCTTATTCATCATTCAGAGGTGGTGCTGGGATGTATGGAGCCTATCTTGCGGCAACTTCAGGTGGAATGGTACTTGGAGCATTCATCGGCACTTTTTTCACAAAATATCCAGTTGGGAGATTATTCATTTTCTCTTTTTTCTTGGGAGGGATGATGTGGTTACTTTCTGTATTAACTCCTTGGTCATTAGTAAGCCTTATCCTCTTAGGAGGAGCATATATCCCCATTGGAATTACAAACGTTATGTTGATAACTGTCATGCAAAATTTAATTCCTTCTCATTTACTGGGTCGTGTCTTCACCGCAAATGCGAGTTTAGTCACTGCTGGAATGCCATTGGGTTCATTGATTGGAGGTATCCTGGGGTCTTTTATTAATGCAAACTGGGTATTTCTTCTCACTGGATGTGGTTTTGTCTTTTTATCTGCGTACTGGTTCGCATTACCAATTTTGAGAAAATTACCACAAGTAGATGAAATAACAATTTGATGCTATGCATGAACGCTAATCTTTGAAACAACAAACTGATCAGCAGTCAGTCATACTGATAGGACTGGCTTCTGATTCAGGATGAACGATCCTTGTATTTTTATTTTATCTAGAAAAAGACCGTTTCTGTAAACAGAAGTCTTCAGGTTGAACAGGCACGATAGTATACCGTTAAATACCTGCGATTGCGAGGTTGCGTGCAAAAATGGTAACCTTAAGCTCTCAAAGGACCTAAAGCCCTTTTATGTTCGAACAGTACAAGGATTGTTCTCAATCGCTATGGATCGAGCGGTGGTACTCGGCATTGCAGCCTTAAATCTATCTAAGTTTATTGGAAGTGTGAAAAAGCAAAAACCACAAATTGATTTCTGGACAAAAGAAGAATTTAAAAAAGTTATCTCGTTCTTTTATGAAAGCGACTTTTATCAACATTTCCTGTTCATTTCTTTATGGTTTTTGTTCATGACCAGCATGCGAATTAGTGAAGCGACTACCATTCAATGGGATGATCCTGATTTTGAAATAGGTATGCTATCGATTAACAAAACGCTCTATTACAAGATGTTGGAAAAGGTTCGCTTTCTCTTAAACTTCAAGATGGATGCACAGAGTCCAATGACACTCATTCTTTCAGTTTTTCGACCAAAGCTCTTAGTCTTGTATTGCGTGTAAGGAGGATAGTTCCAAACAATACCTGCAGTGGCAATCCCGACGACGTTATCCTTATAGATAGCCGGAATGGTTGTCGTTTGAGTAGTCGTTGCTTTTTTAACTCCGCCGGCAAATGAACCGACTTTTTAACCCCCATAGACGTAACGAATTGAAGGGTGGTTTTAATTATCGGTGAAATCTGTTGTTGAAAAATAATGGATTCTGGCTTAAGCTAGCAAGAGTTGATGCGAGTTTATTCGTAGACATAATCAATATATTGTGTTAAATTAAAAATACGAAAACTATATGTTGTGTCTGGCTATTTGAAACTTGCCTAAGAGTGTGAAAAATAGCCGGAGCAATATTTTTTATTCGAGAGCAAATTAGAAGGCTATGCCTGTTCGCTGGTTTCATTTTCTTTTGCGGACAAAAATCATGTTTTGTGGAATTAAAGGGGGATTTAGGATGTTGATTCTCTATGAGACCATGACTGGAAATGTCAAACGCTTCTTAGCGAAGACGGGTCTTCCGCACACGCCAATCGAATCGATGGAGACGGTGAGTCAGCCGTTCATCCTCGTGACAAATACGATTGGCTTTGGTAATGCGCCAGACAATGTCCAAGATTTCCTGAAAAAGAATGGTCATTATCTCGTTGCTGTGGCAGCGAGCGGTAATCGTAATTGGGGCAGAAACTTTGCGCATGCGGCTGATGCATTGGCATCCGCGTATCATGTGCCCGTTCTTTATAAGTTTGAATTGGGCGGTACCGCTGAGGATGTAATCAAATTCAAGGAAAGAGTGAATGCATATGATGAACGAAGCAACCAAACCCAAGCCCTATATTGAGCTGAATAATGAGGTGCTGACCCGCGGAGAAGACGGCTTTTACCAGCTGGGCAAGGATAAAGAAGCGATAAGAGCCTATATGGAAGAGGTCCATGAAAAAACCGTTCACTTTAAGAATCCGCTTGAGCGGCTGCACCATCTGGTGGATAACAATTATTACTATGACCTCTTTGCGGAATATAGCGAAGAAGCCGTTCTGCGGTTGCACGAAATCGCCGCAGGTTACCACTTCGAATTCATGTCATTCATGGCCGCAAGTAAATTCTATCGCGATTACGCCATGAAAACCAATGACAAATCGCACTATCTTGAAAATTATGCTGAACGTGTCTCGATCGCCTCCCTCTTTCTGGCACAGGGAGACTTTGAGAAGGCTCTCCGTTTTACACGGGCGATGATGGAGCAGCGCTACCAGCCGGCAACACCGACTTTTCTGAATGCCGGTAAGGCGCGGCGCGGAGAGATGGTATCTTGTTTCTTGATCGAGGCGGACGATTCGCTGAATTCAATTAACTACATAGAGAGCACCTCACAGCAATTGTCTAAAATCGGCGGCGGCGTGGCGCTTAATCTGTCTAAAATCCGGGCACGCGGGGAGGCCATTAAAGGTGTGGAAGGCGTTGCCAAGGGCGTGATCCCTGTGGCCCGTAAGCTGCAGCTCGGTTTTGCCTATGCTGATCAGTTGGGACAGCGTCCGGGGGCCGGCGCGGCTTATTTGAATATTTTTCACTGGGATGCCCCTGAATTTCTGGATACAAAGAAAGAAAATGCGGACGAAGATATCCGCCTTTCGACGTTATCGATTGGTCTGATTGTCTCTGGAAAATTCTTTGAATTAGCCGAGGCCGGTAAACCTTTCTGCATGTTCGCACCTTATACGGTGTATAAGGCTTACGGACGCCATTTGGACGATATGGACATGGATCAGATGTATGATAAACTGGTGGCCAATCCGGCAGTGAAGAAGAAACAGGCCGATGCCCGTGAATTTCTGAATTTGATTGCGCAGATGCAGATGCAGTCGGGTTATCCCTATATTTTCTATAAAGATAATGCTAATAAAAACCACCCGCTTCACCGGTTAGGTGACATTAAAATGTCTAATCTCTGCACAGAAATTTTTCAGATGCAGGAAACGTCAACAATTAACGATTATGATACGCCTGATGAAATCCGTCGCGATGTCTCCTGCATTCTCGGATCACTCAATATCGTCAATGTCATGGAAAGCGGCAAGGTTCGCGATTCTGTACACAGCGGGATCGAGGCCCTCACGCAGGTCAGCGAGATGACGGAGATTGCCAATGCACCCGGTGTGCGGCTGGCGAATAAGCAATTACATTCCGTTGGGCTTGGTGCCATGAACCTCAATGGTTATCTCGCTAAGAATCAGTTGGCTTATGAGTCAGAAGAGGCTCGCGATTTTGCTCGGACGTTCTTCTCGCTGATTAATTTCTATTCGATTGAGAAGTCGATGCTGATCGCCAAGGAGCGCAAGGCTACTTTTGCCGGATTCGATCAATCTGATTATGCGGATGGCTCTTATTTTAGTAAGTATGAAAAAGAATCCTTCAAGCCGCGCACAGAAAAGGTCGCTGCCTTGTTCGAGACTATCGCGATTCCGACAACGGCAGACTGGTCGCATCTCAAAGAAGAGGTTCAGCGTTATGGCCTCTATAATGCCTACCGCCTGGCGATTGCGCCGACGCAGTCGATTAGCTATGTACAGAATGCAACGAGTTCAGTGATGCCGGTCGTGAATGTGATCGAGCGGCGTAAATATGGGAACAGTGAAACGATTTATCCGATGCCTTTTTTGTCGCCGCAAACGATGTGGTATTACAAATCAGCCTATCAGACGAATCAATTCCGGGTCATTGACCTGATTGCCGAAATTCAGCAGCATGTAGATCAGGGCATCTCGACGATTCTCTATGTTGACAGTATGACGAGTACACGCGAGCTGGCTCGGCTTTATGTCTATGCGCATAAGAAGGGTCTCAAATCGCTCTATTATACGCGGACACAATTGCTATCGCCTGAAGAGTGCACGGCATGCTCTGTTTAATGGGCAGAAGATGAATCGGACGATTTATTATAGAAATAAGTAAGGGCGGTAGAATATGAAAGCTATTAACTGGAATTCGAGCGACAATCAGGTTGCCAAGGTCTATTGGAAACAAAATATTAATCAATTTTGGACGGAAGAGGCTTTTAAGGTCTCCCGCGACTTAGCGGACTGGGACGCGATGAGTGAGGACGAACAAACGACGTATGTCGAAGTGCTCTCCGGCCTGACCGGTCTTGATCGCGAGCAGGGCGATAATGGAATGCCGTTAATCGCCATTCACCATGATAATATGCATGAACAGGCAGTTTTCGCTTGGATGGGAATGATGGAACATGTTCATGCCAAGTCCTATTCGCATATTTTTTCGACGCTCATCTCCTCTAAGAAGACCAGCTATTATCTGAGTGAGTGGGTCGATGAGCAGCCCGAACTACAGGAAAAATATCGTTTGATTTCTTATTGGTATAATCAGCTCTACGATAAGCGCGAAAATGTGACGCCATTCAAACGCTATATGGCCATGTGTGCGTCGGTATTTCTCGAGAGCTTCTCGTTCTACAGTGGCTTCTTCTATCCTGTCTTTTTGTCCGGTCAAGGCCGGATGATTGCCAGCGGAGAAATTATCCGTAAAATTATTCAGGATGAATCGATTCACGGCAGTTTTACGGGCATGGTCGCGCAGCGTCTCTACCGCGAGGAACTGACGGATCAGGAAAAAAAGACGGCAGATCAGGAAATGTATCACCTGCTGGATCAATTGATGGAAGTGGAAAAACGCTATACGAAGAAAATCTATTCGAAAATCAATCTGGTCAAGGAAGTCAGCGATTATGTTCTCTATAACGCCAATCGTGCTCTGCAGAACCTTGGCCATGATGACAAGTATACGCATGACCCGGTCAGCCAGATCGTGATCAACGGTATTGATACCGGAACGATCAATCACGACTTCTTCTCGACCAAGGGCGATTATGTCGTTCCGCTGAATATCGAACCACTGACCGATAGCGATTTTAATTTTGATAATGTCTAATCACAGCCAAAATGAATAAGCGATCGAAATCAGGCGGATTTTGCCTGATTTTTTTCGTGGCGATTGATTCGTGGCTTTTTTTGCGGAAATGCCTGGATCAGGCAGTCATTTTCCTATCTTCTTTCTCGTCATATTGCTATACTATTAAACAAATGTACAGGATTTGGTCTAGAAAATTTTTGCCTAAAAAAGGGAAACGACCGGTACAAAAGTGTTCTCTGAAGCGAATCTTGTTAATAAATCGTAGCGGATATTTATGAGAAACCATGGAAATCGCTGAAAGTGAGGGTGGCTATTGTGATTCCAATATTTTTACGCAAATTATTAATGACAGTAGTCGCCGTTCTGACTTTCGGTGCCGTGACGCCTATTGCCCCGCCTCACTATGTGACAAAACCGGGCGACAAAGGGAACGTTCAGAGTGAAAAGGAACGTTCGGTCGGGATGAAAACTTCTGAACCCGAAGGACTAACGGATACAGATCAAAGAGATTCGGAAAAGACTTCTTCTCCGTCTGCGTCAACGACCAGTCGGGAAATGTTAATCCATTCTTTTGCAGCTTACGCCTCGAAGGAAGCGGAGGATCAAGGCTTACATAAATTTGGCCCACGGGTCACTGCCCGTATCGGCGACAGATATACTCAGGAAATTGTTCCCGCATTTATTCCGCTTATCCAGGAGATTAGCGATGGGCATGATCAGAACTGGATTCGGCAACTGGCGGTGACTCATTCTCCTGCTTCGGGGATGGGCGAGCGTATTCTCCATATCTATCATAAAGAGAAGGGCAAGGAAGTTTTAAAACTCCATGTCCGTCGTGAACATCCGCCGCAGCAGGGATATTGGTTCGACTTCCATTATCATACCTTGGCGGACAACTTTCAGCAGCATCATGAGTTGAAAAAAGTTTATTGGGGCAAAAATACACCACCGAGATGGAAAGCTTGATGGATACAATCTGAATATCTTAAACAGCCATGGTGCCGGCCATGGTTTTTTGCTGCTTAAGGAACAATCATGCACCATTTGTAGTCTGAGATGAATTGCGGATAGATTGCCTGAGGGCTGCCCTTTAGCCCAATAGGCAATTTATCCGCAGAAGAGGGAGCGTTATCCGCAGAAGAGGGAGCGTTATCCGCAGAAGAGGGAGCGTTATCCGCAGAAG
>JBDNRY010000031.1:0-29533 GCA_047718855.1 Sporolactobacillus sp.
GCCGTGCGGGTTCATGGCTGATTTTTAGTCCATTTAACTGCAAAAGTCAGGATATAACCTTGCGAATTTTTTGTCAATAGCTAAATACAAGTAAATCGGTCAAGTTAATATTATTTACAAAACAAAGCGATCAAAAAACAGCCGGAGTGATCAGTCCCGGCTGTTCTTCAAATCTAGCAATAAAGGGTGAATTAATACAGGCCTTCCGTACTTTCCTTTGTGCTGATAAAGATATTTTTCGTTTGTGTATACGCATCCAGAATACTCTTATAAGTCTCACGGCCGATTCCGGATTTCTTGTAACCGCCGAACGGAGCGCCTGCGGGCAATTGATTGTAGGTGTTGACCCACATGCGGCCCGTTTGCACACTGCGAGCGACATGAAGGGCTTTATTTAAGTCGCTTGTCCATACCGCTCCGCCAAGTCCGTAATCGGAAGCGTTGGCCAGTTTGATGACTTCATCGGCATCTTTGAATTTTATCACTGTGGCAACTGGTCCGAAGATTTCTTCTTGAGCGATGCGCATGTCATTGGTAGCATCGGCAAGAATGGTTGGAGCCATGAACACTCCCTTGTCCAGTCCGTCGTCCGTCAGTTGTTTGCCGCCAGTGACGAGACGTGCGCCCTCGTCCTGTCCAATTTTTACATAACTGAGGATTTTTTCGAGCTGGCGCTTATTAATCTGGGCACCCATCTGTACGCCCTTTTCCCAAGGAAGTCCGACTTTAACCTGCTCGAATGCGTCTTTGAGTGCTTCAACAAATTTGTCGTAGATGCCTTCCTGAACGAAGATACGCGATCCTGCGCAGCAAACCTGACCTTGGTTAAACAGAATACCAAGCTGTGCACCTTCAATGGCACGATCCCATGGGGCATCATCAAAATAGATATTTGCTGACTTGCCGCCTAGTTCCAGAGTTGACGGAATTAAGCGCTCTGCCGCCGCTTTAGCCACTTCATAGCCGACTTCGGTTGAACCGGTGAAGGCAAGTTTGGCGAACCCGTCATGGTGCAACATATAATCGCCGGAATCTGAACCGCGTCCGGTGACGACATTGACAACACCCGCAGGAAGTACCTTATCAAGAAGTTTAGCGAATTCAAGCAAGCTGAGCGTTGTTGAAGAAGACGGATGGATGACAACCGTGTTGCCCGCGGCGATGGCCGGAGCGATCTTCCACGCAGCCATCAGGAATGGGAAGTTCCAAGGAACGATTTGTCCAACAACGCCGATCGGTTCTTTAATATTAATTGTCAGCGTATCTTCATCAAGCATTTTGGCCGTGCCTTCTTCTGAACGAATCACTCCGGCAAAATAGCGGAAATGATCAGAACTTAAAGGCACGTCAATAGCTGAGGTCTCGCGAAGTGGCTTGCCGTTGTCCAAGGTTTCAACGAGAGCAAGATGTTCTGCGTTTTCATCGATTAAATCCGCAATTTTAAGAAGCAATGTGCTTCTTTCCTGAATTCCGACTTTACTCCAAGATTCAAAAGCCTGAGTAGCTGCCTCTACAGCAGCATCGACGTCGGCATGAGAAGCATCGACGAATTCGGCGAGTTTTTCTCCATTGCTGGGATTATAGCTGGTAACTGTTCTGCCCTCGGTACTTTCGACCCATTTTCCGCCGATGTACAGTTTATAGGATGAGTCCACTGCTGAGCCAATAGCGCTTTCATTAATGCTCATGAATACGACTTCCCTTCATATTTTTATTTTTCATCGTTGATTTGACTACAGCTATTATTGTAGAACACAAAGCTGAAAAAGAAAAAGAAAACGCTCTATTTTAATCTTTAAAAGCCCATTTTTTCAATAATCAATCGGCCGTGTCATTCAAACGAATAGCGAATGCCCCATTGTTTTCGGATATTGGTCATCAGCTGAACCACATCCGCGGTCAATTGCTGAGATTGATCGGCCTGTCCACCGGCGATCGCTGCGTTCATGTCTCGAAATTCATAAACCATTGCCTGCTTCGCGTCACCTGCTTTAACCGTTTCTGCCCTGCCATCCGGGAAGGTGATGGTTGCCTTGTCGGCCCTAGGGAAGTCGTCAACGGTAATATAGGCTTTATCGCCGGTGACGATGCCGCGTTTCGGCAACTTTGCCCGCATGGCCAGTGTAATTACGCCTAGTTCTTCTTCTTTATTTTTTAGAATAATTCCGGATTGTTCATCGACACCAGTCTCGAACTTTTTGCATGTGGTGAGGACTTCTTCCGGCTGGCTGCTCATAAAATAACGGGCAAATGACAGCGCGTAGGTGCCGATATCCAGCAAAGCCCCTCCGGCAAGATCGATATTGAAGAAGCGGCTGGTGACGTCATATGGCTTCAGACTGCCGAATGAGACTTGAACCAATTTGACTGTGCCAATTTTCCCTTCATCAACGAGCTGCTTGAGCTTGTGATAGAGTGGCATATGAAAAAGCGTCATCGCTTCAGCAACAACGAGCTTTTTTTCTTTGGCCAATCGCTGAACCGGATCGAGTTGCTGACTGCTGACCGTGATCGCCTTTTCGCATAGGACATGCTTGTCATTTTCGAGACAGCGCAAGAGATATTTATAATGGCTGGAATGCGGTGTCGACAAATAAACGACATCAATTGCCTTGTCGGCAAGCATTTCATCATAATCGCCATAGGCCTTTTCGATATGATGCTTTTGAGCGAAATCCCTCGCTCTTTCCAAGCTGCGTGAGCCGACCGCATAGATTTTGCCGCCGCTCGCGTGCACGGCGCCAGCAAACTCCGAAGCAATGCCCCCTGGACCGAGAATGGCCCAATTCAATTGTTTCATCATCAATCAACTCCTCAAAAAATTAATGCTTGGAATAGAGATGGCTGCCAGCTGTGGCGGTGACCATCACTTTGCTGACAACATCTACGAACAGAGAAGTATCAATAACTCCTCGGATTCCGGACAGCTGCGTATTCAACTTTCGAATATCTTTGACTTCTGCAAAGGATGCATCAATAATTAGATTGCCATAATCGCTGCGCGTATAACCATCTTTTGCAGCACTCGTGCGGGCTTCCACGCTGGCACCTAATTGAATCAGCTCACTCTTTACGTAACTCATGGCATCGGGAAGAACTTCAAGCGCCACGGGATGATCAAAGGTCAGAGTCGGTACGAATTTTGTCTCGTCGACAAGCAGAACGTAATCGTCAGCCATCGAAGCAACCAACTTTTCTTTCGTGTGGATGGCGCCCCCACTCTTCAGGGCGTTGAAATGTTCATCGACTTGATCGCAGCCATCAAAAGCAATGGCAATATGTGAAACATCCTGGAGACTAAGAACCTGAAGCTCTTGTTTCAGACAATTCTCACGCGTCGTCTGCGAGGGTGTAACAATGCGGAGGTCAAGACCTGAGTGTTTGATTTCATTAATGAGATGACTAATCGTGCTGCCACCGCCCAATCCGATCGTCGCGTGATTCGGAATCAAGGGAAGAGCGGCTTTTGCGCAGGCAAGTTTAAGGTCTGTTGCAGTCAAGATATTACCTCCTGAATTAAATAGCACACATGTGCATAATGGTATAATATGTGCTTTGATGTTTTAAGTATACGTCAGCCAATAGGACTGTCAACACAAATAGCCTTTTATTTAAAAAAGCCCGTTTCTTAATATTAAGAAGCGGGTAGTCGGGGGGAAATATCATAAGGTAGGGGAACTTATAAACGGATGAAACAGGATGGAAAATTCTGAATGAGAGGTTGAAATTTTGCGGGTTGTTGATTGGATCGAAAAGTGATAAGATCGTAAAATCCACTTAATAGTATAAAATTACTCGGAATAATATTTTCTAATAGGTGTGCGAATTGAGTGGGAGGATAAAGAGAAAGCAGCGCGCCGCAAAGCGATAGCGAAAGGCGACTGTAACAGGAGGAAAAGGAAAATGAAAAAAATTGTACTCGCATTAATCGGGGCCCTGCTGGTCTTTTCACTGACAGCCTGCAGCTCGAACGGGTCTTCAACAAGCCAGAAAACGACGTATGATCAAATCAAGAAAAATGGTGTCCTGCGTGTGGGCACAGAAGGTACTTACGCCCCTTATACGTATCATGACAGCAAGACGAATAAGCTTGTCGGCTTTGATGTCGATGTCATTCGTGAAGTCGGCAAACGGCTGGGCGTCAAAGTGAAGTTTGACGAGTCCAATTGGGATTCCTTATTTGCTGGCCTGAATGCCAAACGTTTCAATACTATCGCCAATGATGTTGGCGTGACTTCTGATCGGCAAAAGAAATATGATTTTTCCCGGGTCTATTCCACGTCGCAGTCCGTCATTGTGACACGTAAGGACAATCATTCGATCAAATCACTTAAGAATTTAAAAGGTGTCAAAGTCGCTCAGGGGCTTTCCAGCAATTACGGCGCCATGACTAAAAAAGCCGGTGCGGTTATTACCAGCGAGGATGATCTGTCCAAAGCTTTAAAGCTGCTTAGTCAGGGACGTGTGGACGCTACCGTCAATGATCAAGGGGCTGTTCTGCAATACTTCAAACAAACGAAAGACAAGAATCTTAAGATTGCCGCAGTCGTTCCGTCAAACGCTGCCGATATCGCTTTTCCGGTACTTAAAGGAAGCGGACTTGCCAAACCGTTCACAAAAGAACTTACAGCCATGAAAAAAGACGGGACATTGAAACGCATTTCTGAAAAATATTTTGGAAAGGATATCAGTAAATAAATGTCTGATTTTGCGCTGGGGATGATCACGGTTGACTGGGGACTTGCTGGACGCTCATTCTGGCCGATTCTGCAGGGCGGGCTGGAGTACACGATTCCGCTGACCATTATCTCATTTATTCTTGGACTAATCATCGCCTTGGTGATGGCTCTTTTTCGCTTGTCGAAGGTTGGACTGCTGCAGTGGATTGCCCGCGTCTATATTTCAATTATCCGCGGAACGCCGCTGCTTGTTCAGTTGGCCATTATCTTCTTTGGGTTGCCGGATCTGGGGATTCAAGTCAGCCCGTTTCTGGGAGCTATCGTGGCGCTCTCACTGAATGTCGGCGGTTATGCGGCTGAAATTATTCGAGCCTCGCTTCTTTCGGTGCCCCAGGGCCAATGGGAGGCCGGCTATACGATTGGCATGACAGATGCGCAAGTCCTGCGCCGGATTATTCTGCCGCAGGCGGCGCGGGTCTCCGTACCGCCGCTGTCCAATACTTTTATCAGTTTAGTTAAAGACACTTCTCTTGCCTCGACGATTACCGTAACGGAGCTTTTTCGGCGCGCACAGGAAATTACGGCGACCAGTTTTGATTTCCTTTTGCTCTATTCCGAGGCGGCATTCATCTATTGGATTTTCTGCTTTTTCCTGTCGCTCTTGCAGAGTTGGCTCGAAAATCGGCTGGATCGTTATACGGCACCTCACGCGTGAAGGGAGTGAAACGGATTGCTACTTTCGGTCAAAGACATACACAAATCGTTCTCAGGCACTGAAATATTGAAAGGGATCGATCTCTCGCTGGATGCGGGCAAGGTTCTGGTGATTATTGGTCCGTCGGGATCAGGAAAGACGACGATTCTTAGAAGTCTTAATTTGCTGGAGATTCCGGAAAAAGGTTCCTTACAGATTGCCGATCAAAAGATTGATTTTGGGCAGCAGCCTGCAAAAAAGAAAATTCAATCGCTGCGCCGCCAGTCGGCAATGGTGTTTCAGGGTTACAATCTTTTCCCCCACCGCACGGTCCTGGAAAATGTGCTGGAGGGTCTCCTCATTGTGCAAAAAATGCCTAGGGAGAGAGCTGACTCGCGAGCCCGGCAGATTCTGGTGAAAGTCGGTCTTTCCGAGCACCTGAACAAGTATCCCCACCAATTGTCCGGGGGTCAGCAGCAGCGGGTCGGTATTGCCCGCGCCGTCGCCTTGCAGCCGAAGCTCCTGCTGTTTGATGAACCGACTTCGGCACTCGATCCTGAACTTGTTGCCGATGTGTTGAAAGTGATGAAGGATCTGGCTAGTGAAGGATGGACGATGGTGGTTGTCACCCACGAATTGAAATTTGCCTCGGAGGTGGCTGATGAAGTGCTGTTCATGGATCAGGGGGTTATTCTTGAAAAAGGTTCTCCCGCGCAGCTTTTCCAACATCCGCAGCATGAACGTACTCAGCAGTTTCTGAGCAAAATTTTGAAACAGGTATGAAATTAAATAACAAATGAAGCCGCAGAGACGCGAAAGTCCTTGCGGCTTTTCTGCACAAGAAGTTATTTTGAAAATTGAAAGGAAATATTATAAAAGTTACAATTGCATTAGTTGTTAGTTTAATCATGGTCTTACCTAATCTGCCGATGTCTGTATCAGATTTTGAATAAGAATGATTTGACTTATAGATAGAATGGGAGATTAGAATAATGAGAATTGGATTTAGCGGATGGATCCTTTATGGAGCAATTATATTGTTAATTCTTTTATTGGTTACAATGAAAATATCTTTCAAAAAGAGCTTACCATATTTGCTTTTCTTTTCAATTATGTACATATACCTTTGTTTTGTAATAGACTATACACAATTTCCAATTTACACCACTGAAAATCTACGAATAGCTTTTGGACCATTGCTTTGGCATTCCATTAATTTGATTCCATTTAAAGGATTTGCCTTTAAAACGAGTTTGTTAAATGTTTTACTCACAATACCTTTTGGATTTGGACTATCTTTTGTTTACAAGACGAATCTGAAAAGGATCGCAGTAGCGAGTATTCTGATCGGTGTAATTATCGAATTATTACAGTTAATAATAGGTATAATCGATGGATTCATGCTACGGGTTGTTGACATCAATGATGTAATTTTCAATTTTATTGGTTCATTGATTGGATATGTGATTTTTTTAATTTTATTAAAAGTATTCAAAGTTATCATCAATAAAAATAAAATACAGCTTAACTCTTTACTAAAGTATATCTATAATTCCTGAAAAATCGAGTGGAGGAGGCTATGACCTCGGGCACTTGGTTCGACCTTTACTTCCGTATCGTTTCTGGATTATTCTAAAAACGAAGGCGGCGCAGTCAATGGTCTTATTTTACCCATTGCTCTGGCGATCCTGCTCGTCGCATCTCTGCGAAAAAAGATAATGGGGGACGTCTACAGGCACCCGATCTGGCTGAGCATTTTTGGCTGGATTATTGTTCTCTTTATGGCTTATGCCGGGATTCAAACCATCATAAAGAATTTCTCAATGATTTTTTGACCGATTCAATCGTGAAGAAGGGAAGAATGTTCGATGGCGCAGATTGATCTGAACTGTGATTTAGGGGAAAGCTTCGGTCGCTACAGTATTGGCAATGATCTGGACATTCTGCCGCTAATTTCCTCTGCAAATGTGGCTTGCGGATTCCACGCGGGCGACTTCTCAGTCATGGCGCGAACCGTAGCTCTTGCGCTCGAAAATGAGACGGCTATTGGTGCTCATCCGGGACTCCCGGATCTGCAGGGATTCGGGCGAAGAAAGATGGAGGTCACTCCGGAAGACATCTATGATATGGTCGTTTATCAGATTGGTGCCCTGCAGGCCGTAACCGCTGCCCAGAAAGGAATATTGCACCATGTTAAACCGCATGGCGCGCTCTACCATATGGCTTCAGAGGATTCCGGTGATGCGGAAGCGGTTGTGCGGGCGATTACTGACGTGAACCCGCGGCTGCTTCTGTTTGCCATGGCTGGATCTCGGTTGGCCGAAGCAGGGGAACGCTCCGGACTCCACGTGATTCATGAAGTCTATGCAGACAGAACCTACCAGCCGGACGGGTCACTGACGCCGCGTTCGCAGCGGAATGCCCTGATTACAGATACGGATCAAGCCATTCAGCAAGTGCTGCAGATGGTACTTAAGGGTAGCGTCACGGCGGTAAACGGCGATATTCTGCCGATTCAGGCTGAAACGATCTGCGTCCACGGCGATGGACGTGCGGCGCTTGCTTTTGTTGAACGGATCCGTAAAGAATGTCAGACTCGTGAAATTGAGATTAAATCTTGGAATTAATAATATCGAGCGTCGGGAGGGAGCATCCTTGCAAATTGTTCCGTTTGGCGAACAGGCTGTCCGAATGATCTTCGGCAGCAAAATTGACCCCTCAATTCAGCGGCAAATGAATCGATTTCTTCGCCTATTTGATAAAAGGATTTTCTCTGGATTCATCGAGTATGTTCCGGCCTATACAAATATTGCTTTTTACTATAACCCGGTGGATGTTTTAGCCGCCGCCGCACCTCAGGAAAAGAGCGCACAGGCCGCAGTAAAGCACTATCTGAATAAACTGTACATGCAATTAGACAAATTAGCGGATGCCCGTGTAGAGAACATGCGGCGGACGGTTTCGATACCGGTCTGCTATGGCGGAGAGTTCGGACCGGATCTGGACGACGTCGCCTCCTATCACGGGCTGACGAAAGAGGAAGTGATCAGGCGACATTCAGCTCCCTCCTACCTCGTTTATATGCTTGGTTTTGCGCCCGGTTTTCCTTTCCTTGGTGGTCTGCCCGAATCGCTCGCAACGCCTAGACGGGATTCGCCGCGTCTTAAGATCGCTGCCGGCTCTGTTGGCATTGCGGGCAGTCAGACCGGTGCCTATCCACTGGATTCCCCCGGCGGCTGGCAGCTCATTGGCCGAACACCCATCGACTTATTCCTTCCCGACTCGAACCCGCCAACCTTGCTTATGGCCGGCGATCTTGTCCGTTTTGCTCCCATTTCAGCTGAACAATTCCAACAGATTAAGGAGCCGTTCTGATGACCGTGATTGTGCTAAAAAAAGGGTTTGTCTCAGCAATTCAGGATCTCGGTCGTTTCGGCTATCAGCGTTACGGGATAATTGTCGGCGGGGTGATGGACGCGCCGGCAGCGAAACTGGCCAATTGGCTCGTCACCAATTCGTCCGATGAAGCAGTGATTGAGTTTTCTTTTATGGGTCCAAGCCTTCAGTTTGAGCAGGACACCTTATTTGCCCTGACGGGTGCTGAATGTGAGCCCAAACTAGATGGACGCCCGATTGGCAGCGGCCGGCCGATTGTCGGCAGAAGAGGACAGATTCTGACGACCGGCGGCTTGGTTAACGGCTGTAGAGGCTATTTGGCGCTTGCTGGCGGAATGGATGTGCCTACTTGGTTCGGCAGCCGCTCGACGGATGCGCGGGCCCATGTCGGCGGATTTCATGGTCGCAGTCTTCGGGAAGGAGATAGAATCGAAGCCGGCCGTTTGTCACCTGTCCAGAAGCAAGTCATTGATCGTTTGAACAACGAGGAACATCTTCTTCCCTGGTATTTCGCAACTCAGCGAATTCGACGTGGGACTCAGACTATCCGAGTCATGCCCGATCAGCATTGGCCGCTTTTTAAAGAGTCGGGAAGACAGGCTTTTCTTCACTCCGAATATCAGACAACACCGTCTTCTGATCGGATGGGTTATCGGCTTATAGGGAAGAAAATCGAGTTGGATCAACCGTTCAGCCTTTTTTCTGAGGCGGTGACTCAGGGATCGATTCAGGTACCACCGAGCGGCCTGCCGATAATTCTGATGGCCGACCATCAATCGACCGGCGGATACCCGCGGATAGCTCAGGTGGCAGCGGTCGATCTTCCTCTTCTCGGACAATTATCGCCGGGCAGTCGCCTGCATTTCAGAAAAATTACAGTGGCGGATGCTGAACGGTTATTCTTGAGCGCAGCCAGAAAAATGGATAGTCTGCAGAAGCGCGTGGCCAGAAAAGTTACGGAGCTCTCCAAATCAATGTGATCGAAGTTCGAGAATGTTTGATCGATCCAGACGGTCTCTGCTAATAGAGCGTCATCCCAGCCGTTTATCCTCTCAGTGTGATGCTGCTAAATGAATGATAGATAATGAAAAGTTTCCATGTCATGTTAGCTCACTATTTTTGCTAAGCTCCTGCGAGAAGAATATAATTAATGATGTATTTTTTAATCGAGGAGGAAACGGAATTGACCAAAGAAATATCAGCAGCAATGATCGAGAAATATTCCGATAAGATTCAGACAGAGTCGAAAAATAAAGTCATCAGAGACGCGATGATGAAAAATGGTATTCGGCAAGCAACGATAAATGGGGATTCTCATGTAGCGATGAATCCGGTCTTCTCTGAAGAAATCGACACTGGGAAAGTCGCCGATCAGAAGCAGAGCGGCAGATGCTGGATGTTCGCCGCATTAAATACATTTCGTCATAAGATGAATGCGGCTTTTAACCTAAAAGATTTCGAGCTTTCTCAGAACTATACGTTGTTTTGGGATAAATTCGAGAAAGCCAATTATTTTTTCGAAAGTATCATTAAAACGGTCGATGAACCGCTGGATGGACGCCTCGTCTCCTGGCTGCTGACGACACCGCAGCAGGACGGCGGCCAATGGGATATGCTGGTTGCTCTTATTGAGAAATACGGTGCGGTTCCGAAGCAAGTCATGCCGGAAACCTATCAAAGCAACCATACGTCAGAATTAAATAGTCTGCTTAATGCAAAATTGCGTGAGGATGCCGGTGTGCTCCGCGCGCTTCATGAAAAAGGTCAAAGTACAGCGGATTTGGAAATCGAAAAAGAAAAAATGCTCGATAATTTCTACCGGATGCTTGTCTTTTCGCTTGGTGAACCGCCGAAAAAATTCGATTTCGAATACCGGGATGCCGAAAAAAAGGAATTTCATAGAGAAACGGGAATTACCCCTCAAGATTTTTATAAGAAATATGTTGGATTGAATCTTGATGATTATGTGAGCATTATTAATGCGCCGACAAAAGATAAACCGTTTAATAAGACTTATACGGTGCAATATTTGGGAACGGTCATCGGCGGACGCCCGATTAAATATTTGAATGTGGATATTGAAACCCTCAAGGGCCTGGCAATCCACCAGATTAAAGAAAACGAGACGGTTTGGTTTGGCTGTGACGTGACGCAATACTCCGACAAGGATTTTGGAGTGATGGACAAAGCTCTATACGATTATGACACGGCATTCAGTACGAAATTTGGTTTGACAAAAGCACAGCGTCTGGATTACCAGGACAGCTGTCTGACACATGCCATGGTTCTGACAGGAGTCAACCTCGTGGACGGCAAATCGAACCGCTGGAAAGTGGAAAACAGCTGGGGAGAAAAGGTTGGTACGAAGGGTTATTTTGTCATGAGCGACGAATGGATGGATGAATTTACCTATCAAGTCGTTATTAATAAAAAATATCTATCAGATGAATTGAAAGCTGCTTTTGATCAGGAACCGATTCAATTGCAGCCATGGGATCCGATGGGCGCTTTGGCTCAGATGAATTGATTTTACAACCCAGCAAAAAGGACTATCCAGTTTCGATGGATAGTCCTTTTTGTCGATATTTGTCGATATTTGCGATCGGAATATCAGGAAGAAAGCCTTGATACTATTGTTCTGACTCTGGGATGACGGTATACTTAGAAGTAAATTATAAGGATGTAAAAATTTTAAGATCGTTTTTCCTCGGTTACGAATTTTTCCCACATTCCGATGTGATTCGGTTCACATCTGCATCTGACAGAAAGGAGCATTTATTTAAATTGAAGCATTTGCTTTATTCACCGTTTAAACTTATTTCTTCATTGGCAGTATTTTTACTTATCGCAGGCCTATTTTCCTATTTTCCGGTCGAGGCCAAATCAACGCATACATATTACGTGCATCGGACGTCTAAGCTGTACAGTTCTTCTACTTCGGGGAGCTTCAGCCGGTACGTACCGGTGAATGCTAAGCTGTCGACATCGAGTAAAAGGACCAGCAAACGCTACAAAGTGACTTATAATGGCCAGACTGGTTATGTTTACCGCTCGAATCTCTGGTCACGCCGAACAACTGTGACCCGCTATATTCACAAGAATTCATATCTTTACTACAGCAGAGACAAATCTCAGGGACATCTTCAGAAAATTTATGTGAATAAGAGTCTGACGACAGACAGCAACCTGAACAGCACCATGTATCATGTGAATTACAAGGGTAAAAGAGGTTACGTCTATAAGGTCAATTTGTCGACCGGCAAGACGCCAGTAACAAAATTTGTAGTTAAAGCGTCGCGGCGCTATAAAAATTACAGCCACACGTCGCGTTATAGCGGAACGATTCCGGTCAATACAGTATTGACCACGACAAGCCCGCAGTCGAATAAGCTGTTCTGGGTGAACTACAACGGCAGAGGCTGCTATGTCTATGCGGTTAACTTGGGCAATGAAAAATTAAATTATTCTTACAATAATCCGGTTACGGCAAATACCTACGGGGTCGTCTCAACTGGCGGCAATCACGGGATCTGGGATCAGCCCTATGGGATCGATGGAGCAAAATCGGTTGGCAATATCGCGGACTATGAACGCGTGCCATTAACCGTTCTGGCGGAGTCCAAAGTGGGCAGTACCGTCTGGTATCAGGTGGCGGTTGATGGCAACACTTTGGGATGGATTCATAAAAGCATCGTCCAGATTACTTCGGATGCTGCTGCTGACGGAAGTATCCCGCATTTGGCAGTGGCAAACGTCAGCAACACGCAAGGCTCTTTGTATCAATCCCCTTCAGGTGGGATGATAAGTAGTTTGAACATCTATGCTAATTTGAAATTAAAAATTGATATGATCGCTGACAATGGTCAGTGGGTCCATGTGAAAAAGTATACGGCCGGAACCAGCCTTGGCTGGGTAAAGGCTAGTGATTTAAACATCCAGGACGTCAACTCTTCCACAACATTGAACGTGGATTATACGGCGACCATCGCAAGCAGCAGCGCACCGATTTTTGATGATCAATCGCATTTCGTGGGCTATAGCGGAGAGTTTAATGCGAGCGATCGTTCAATCCAGATTGGTAAAGAAAAACAAGTGGAGAATGAAGAAATGTACCGTATCTCCTATAACCACCACGTCATCGGCTGGGTACGCAGCAATGCAATTGATTTGGACAACACGGTTAAAAATGACGCTTCGTTTCAAAAGGTCATTAACAATACAGATATTTTTAATAGTTCGCAGGATGGCAATTCCGCTGATACAGGACAAAAAATTGGTTCACTCAGCGATTATCAGAATCGCATGCTAGAAGTTATCAAACAGAATGACGGTTACTCGTTCATTAAGTATAATGATTGGTTTGAAGAAAAAGGCAAGGATATTGATATTGGCTGGGTAAGCAATGAAAGCCTTGAACCTCTTATAAATAAAACGACATCGTTTAACTATCTTTTCAGAGCATATGAAGAAAATAAAATTCCGGAAGATAAGAATCAGCAGGGCATTGCCTATAATCCAGATGATGATGTCTATTATGTGGGTTATGATGATGGTAATGGTCAGGGACATATTGTAGAATATACGAATCAAAATGGTCAATATAAACCTGCCAATAGTATCAATGGTGCCTTCGGTCATGATTGCGCATTAAGCTATGCCAATGGATATCTCTATGAGGTCAGCAGTGCGGGTACAGATCCAGTATTAAATAAGATTAATACAGATACTATGAAAGTGGAAAAAAGCGTAACATTAACTGGATTTCCATATATAGCTATGCTGGCAGCGAAAGATAATGGTCAATTAATTTTATTAACTGAATCATTTGGCGATGATACGTTCTATACGATTAATCCGGATAGTCCGAACAAAAGTGACGTAAAAAAAATAGACAAAATGGGCGTCGTTCAGGGGTTGCAGTATTACAACGGTAATCTGTACTTCCTTGCGAATAATTATCTGACAGTCCTTAATGACAGCTTTGGCATTGAAAATCGCTTCCGTTTCTCGATTCCTGCTAACGGGACACCACAGGAGAGTGAAGGGTTAACGGTTAATAAGAATGGCAAGTTGACCATTGGTTTTGCTGATCATTCGGTCTATCAGCAACAGTAAGTCATAGTATTCGAGTGAATTATATTTTTGTTCAATCAATAGTTTAAGAGAGCTTCCTCGTTTGTTGGGGGGCTCTTTTGTCGTTTCTTGTCGAATTTTGCAGTTTAAAAGATCGGGTAGAAACCGGGTGATCGCATTGTTCTTATCCATTGCTGACGGTATACTAAGAACAAATATAGAGATGTTTTTGATGCCGCCTATTTTCCTCAAAGACCCAATTCCGCAGTGATCGAGATTTCCGGCTCGCACCAGCATCAATGGGAAGGAGTATTCATCGAAAGTGATACATAAGACCAATTTATCTTTTAAGCTGCTCGCGATGGCGGCAATAGTTCTGTTAATCACCAGTTTATTTTCTTATTTTCCGGTTGATGCGAAATCCATACATACTTATTATGTGCATCGGTCATCGTATCTCTACAATGCAGACAAGGGAGGGAGCCGAGTCGGTTCTGTGCCAATCAATGCGAAGCTGACGACTTCGAGCAAAAGCTCAAGCAAACGGTACCGGGTCACTTATAAGGGTGCGACAGGTTATATCGCTCGTGCCAATCTATCGAGTCGGCCAATAACCGTTGCGCGGTATGTCTATTCTACGGCTTATCTTTATTCCGCGAATGACAGTTCAAAGCAGCGGCTGCAGACGCTTTCGATTAATAGCAGACTGACAACAAGTAGTGATCTCTCCAGCACGATGTATCGCGTCAATTATAATGGACGCTCCGGCTATGTATATAAGAAGAATCTGTCAGCAGGTAAAAGAGTGGTTACCTTATATTTGAAAAACCGCGCCTATATTTATAAGAATTATGCGCATACCTCAAGATATTCAGGATTGATCCCGGCGAATACCAAATTGACAACAACAAGTCGGCAGTCCAATAAAATGTTTTGGATTCATTACAAAAAGCACAGCGGCTATGTTTATGCGTCAAACTTTGCCGGAGCGAGAACCTATCAGACGCTCTCCTACAATAATGCCATTCCATCTGGATCAATTGGCTATGTTTCGGACGGAGGTAATCATGGGATCTGGAACCAGCCTTATGGACTCGATGGAGCCGCGCAGGTAGGCAATGCCAGTGATTACGTGAATGTCCCGCTGTCCATCAAGCAGGAATCCAAAGTCGGCAGCACCGTCTGGGTCCAGATTGCCTCTAATGGCAAAATGCTCGGCTGGATTCATAAGGATATTATGCAGCCTGTTTCACCGAATTTGTCCTTCGCACGGGTGCAGAATGTCTCAGGAGCGATTGATAACGCACCGAATGGGCAGGCCATAGCTGATTTGACTCCTTACGCCCAGCTGAAATTGAAAATAGATGCGCTATCGGACGACGGCCAATGGGCCCATATCCGCAAATTTACAGCGGGAACGAGCTTGGGCTGGGTTCACCTCAGTGATCTTGCTGTTGAGAATGCGACGGATGAAGAGCAAACGGCTCTTAATGTCAGCTATCAGGCGAACGTTACGGATAGCGAAGCCCCTGTGTTTGACGGGGCCATCCATTTTCAGGGTTATTTGAACCAATATACGAATGACTCAGGGGTGGCTGTCAGTCAGGAAAGACAAGTTGGGAACGAAGAAATGTATCATATTTCTCAGCAGGATGGACGTTCGATCGGCTGGGTACGCAGCAATGCTATTCATTTGAATAAACCGGCAACTGCGGCGTCCGATCATGTGTTTTCGATGTTTACAGATGATATTTTTAATGGCTCAGCTGATGGAGGTTCTCCTGACCTGAACGCTCCAATTGGGAGCCTCGATGCCTATAGCAATCATATGCTAGAAGTCGTGACCCAGACTAACGACTACTCCTTTATCAAATATAACGACTGGTATGATACAGACGGCAATGATATTGATCTGGGCTGGGTAAAATCAGCCGATCTCAGTCAATTACCTGACCGAACGAATGAGTTCAGTTCATTGTTCACTGCAGAAGGCGGAAATGAGCAAGGACTGGCCTATGATTCGGATAATGGAAAATATTACGTTGGCTATGATACGGGCAATGGGAATGGTAAAATTGTTCCTTATGTAAATAGCGGGAACGGCCAGTATAGAGCGGATAATGATCATGCGGTCTATGGAGCATTCGGACATGCCTGCGCATTGAGTTATAGTCCCTTTACTGGGAAATTATATGAAGTCAGCAGTGCAGGGCCCGATCCGGTGCTTTATACAATTAACCCCGATAACATGCAAGTTATCAATTCGGATACAATCAAGGGTATGCCCTATGTCTCAATGATGACGGTGAAGGATAAGAACACATTGATTCTGTTAACTGAAGCGGGCAGCAGTGACGCGTTCAGCGAGTATACGATAGGCGGCAGCTACACCGATCCGGCGGCTCATAAAGTGAAAGATATGGGTGTTGTTCAGGGGATGCAATATGACCCGTCCAATAATAAGCTTTATTTTCTGGCCAATAATTATATGAGTGTGTTGGATAATGGATACAATGTACAGGACCGTTTCTATTTTTCGATTCCTTCGGGAGAGTCCGCGCAGGAAAGTGAGGGTCTGACTGTTGCAAATGGAAAGCTAACTATCGGTTTTGGCAATCATCAGATTTTCCAGCAATCGAATGGAGGTTCACAAAAATAATATTTTAATAAATGGGTGAAATCAAAGCTGCCGGCAGAATCAAATGCCCGCAGCTTTGATTCATTTCGGCATATTTTGCAAGAGACTACCGAATACCTTTGCATATGCTCTTGAAAACCTCTAAAATAAAAATAAAGACCTGCTCCTATGAGCTAGAAAAAATTAGGACTGTGAAACTGAAAAAAGGGAATGGGGAACAGAATCGATGAGTGTACTTCTTGACTATTTGAGACGGCAGTCAGTGAGACGTGTACTGATTTTCGCTTTGCTGATTTTCATCCTTTATTTATTGCGCAGCATGATCGATTTGCTGCTGCTGACATTTATCTTTTCCTTTCTGATTGATCGCCTGGAGACCTTTCTCCATCGGAGGATTCGGGTCCCGAGACGTTTGGTTGTTATTATTCTGTATTGTCTGATTGGCATTGTTATCTATGTGATGGTAACGATATACCTGCCGATTATTGCCGATCAGACGGTTCAGCTGTTTGATTCCGTCATGAAGTCCATGAAGAGCTTTCATGGATCAGTATTGATGAATGCCATTATGGATCAGGTGAAGAAGTATAATGTCGACAGCTATCTGAAATCTGGAGTCAAATTCCTGATTGATTCTTTCTCGTCTTTTGGTTCTTTTGCAATCGATCTTTTTCTTGCCCTCTTGCTCAGTTTGTTTTTCTCACTAGAGAAAGAAAGACTGATCGAGTTCACGAAGGGATTTAAAAATAGTAAAGTCGGTTTTCTCTATAATGAAGTTGCCTTCTTCGCTTCCCGTTTTGCTGAAACCTTCGGTAAGGTGCTTGAAGCACAGTTCATGATTGCAATTGTTAACACGATTCTAACGGCAATTGTGCTATCGATTCTGCATTTCCCGCAGCTATTCAGTTTAATTATGATGATCTTCGTGCTGAGCCTGATTCCCGTGGCAGGGGTAATTATTTCACTGATTCCGCTTTGCATCATCGGTTATACCATTGGCGGAATTCAGGATATTATTTATATGGTGTTGACAATTCTCGGCGTTCATATTGTCGAAGCTTATGTGCTCAATCCGAAATTGATGTCGGCTAAAACGGAGCTGCCTGTCTTTTATACCTTCGTTGTCTTAATTTTTTCGGAACACTTTTTTGGAATATGGGGCCTGATTGTCGGTATTCCTGTGTTTGTTTTTCTGATTGATGTCTTGGGAGTCTCTTATAAACATGAGCCAAGAAAACGGAGACTGCCGAGAAAAAAACAGGAGAGCAAGAATGAGTGACGGCTTCTTGCAGAACGGGCGAGAACTGGGTATGATAGAAGCACATCGAAATGAAAGAGGTAAGCTAATGACGAAACCATCCATCTATGGGCTCACGCTCAAAGAGCTGACCACATGGATTTTGGAACATGGTGAGAAGAAATTTCGCGCTGCACAAATCTGGGACTGGATTTACGTGAAGCGCGTGGGGACATTTGACGAGATGACAAACCTCCCGCAAAAGGGAATTGGACTTTTAAAAGAGAACTTCAGTATGGGGACACTCATGGAGCAGGTTCACCAGCAAGCGAAGGACGGGACGACGAAATATCTCTTTCAACTGGCGGATGGCAATTTGATTGAAACGGTGCTGATGCCGCATGAATATGGATTATCCGTTTGCGTGACGTCTCAGGTCGGCTGCAATATTGGTTGCAGCTTCTGTGCCAGCGGTCTTTTGCGCAAGAATCGTGATTTAACCAGTGGTGAAATGGTCGAACAGTTGATGATGATTCAGAAGGATCTTGACGGTCAGGAGAAGGGCGAACGAATCGGCCATATCGTCGTAATGGGTATCGGCGAGCCCTTTGACAATTTTGAACAGGTGGTCAATTTTCTTTATATTATTAATGATCAAAAGGGCCTATCCATCGGGGCTCGTCATATCACGGTTTCGACCAGCGGGATTGTGCCAAAGATTTATGAGTTTGCCGATATCGACTGGCAAGTGAATCTGGCGATCTCGCTGCATGCACCGAATAATGAACTGCGCAGCCGGATTATGAAAATTAATCGTGCCTATCCGATTGAAGAATTGATGGATGCGGTCGATTATTATTTGAAGAAAACGAATCGGCGGATTACGTTCGAATATATTCTGTTGAAGGGTATCAATGACCACCCGGAAGAAGCGCTGCAGTTAGCCAAATTATTGGAAAATAAACGGCATTTGGCCTATATTAATCTCATTCCTTATAATCCTGTGGAAGAGCATTCGGAGTATCAACGCAGCGGTAAAGAGGCTGTGGTCGCGTTCTACGAAACTCTGAAAAGGCGCGGCATTAATGCTGTGATTCGTAAGGAATTTGGCACCGATATCGACGCCGCCTGCGGTCAATTACGCAGCAAACAGATAAAAAAAGAACGGACACAGGCAAAAGCCTGATCCATTCCTATGAGAAAGCTCCCTGTGACGAGGAATCCTCTGACAGGGAGCTCTTCTTTAGGATCCGGCTTTTTTTAAAATCAATCTCTTGTTGAGGGTTTTTCAAACGACGAATCAGCCACGGAATGCATTCTGCGGGCACGCAGCTGCCAGATGCGCTCGTTGGCAGTGCTTAAGGCAAACTTCTCTTCCGGCCATGGACTAGTGGCAGACAGCCAATGGTAGGCCTGTCTGAGAAGAATGACAGGTGAAAAAAGAAATCACTAGTAAAAGGCAGCGAAACGAAATTAGAAAACTGGGCAAAAGCCTGGAACAAAAACACCGATCCCCAAAAGAGGATCGGTGTTTCTTAAAAAATTGTTTTAGGATTCAAATTTTATTTTATTCAATGAAGATAAATCGGGTTCATGAGCGATGCCGGCCGTTTGCAATTCATTTTCCGGAACACTGAGGATAAAGTTGACAATATTCTCCGGAATCTGTGGGTCGACATATTCTTTCTGTGATTTCTTAATCTCTTTGAGCATGGCCACATTATTATCGAGCAATTCATTGATCGTCGGTACGAGATCACCCATCGAGTCGCAGGTAATTGCCAGATGATATTTTTCCGCGAACAGCGGGTTGCCTGCCTCCTGACCGGGAAGCGCACCTGTAATCACGATTGGCGTATTGCATGAGACGGCTTCCATCATCACATTTGGACTGCTACGGATAAAAGCAATATCTGATGCCGCAATCAGATCCTGAATATTCCTAGTGAAGCCATAGACCTTGACCTTGTTCCCATACTTTTTGCCTAGCGATTTTTGCAGATGCGCTTGTAATTTCTCATTTCTTCCGGCTACAATAGTGATATTGAAACCAAAATTGTTAATCAGGGTCTTGGCCATTTTGCCCATATTGCCGACGCCTTCACCGCCGCTCATGATTAAGCAGGTCAGCGGTTTGTTCGGTGAATAATGGTCAGCATCACGAGACGGATGATTGTAGAAACGCGAGCGAACCGGGAAGCCAAAGACCTTGATCTTATCGGCCGGAACGCCAAACTCAATGCATTTCGCTTTCGCTTCATCGGTCGGGCTGATCACATAATCGGCTCGAGCATCTGCCCAGAAGGGTGTGATACTGATTAAATCAGCAATCAATGTCACAAATGGGATATGAATGTCGTTTTTTTCGAGAATATTTAATACAGAGCCATTAAAATTCGGATGAACGGTTAGAATGAGATCAGGCTTAACTTTATCAAGCAGAGCAAGAAATCGTGTTCGAATTTTCATCTCAATCAAATGGTTGACAAAAGGCACCTTGACCGATGTATAGTCCCAGATGACTTTCCACAGATGCTCCGAATTTCTAGTGATTGGTCCGTACATTTTGCCCACTTTAAGCAATGTGCTTCCGCCAAGGGAGAAGCCATCGACAACGTGGATTTTCACGTCAGGAACAATGTCGAATTTCTCACTCAAAGATTCGGTAATGCTTTTGTGGCCATGGCCAGTGTAATTTGACGATATGATGAGTATGTTTTTAATCATCGAAGATATCCTTTCTCTAACAATTGGACTGACTCGCTAGATAAGCAGTCTCTTCTGTCTAAGTTACATTGTATGATAAACTGGGACAAGAAACAATTTTTTTTGAAAAGTTATTGAATAATCGTATCAGAAAGCCATTGCTGGCGCAATAACTTTCTTAAGGGAGTTCGCTTCAATGCCACATCAGAAATTTAAAACGATATACGCCATCTCTGTCTATGTGAGCTTGGCAGCCTTTGATAATATTGTCATTGGCCTGTTTCCACCACTTTTTTCTAGTATTTCCCATGATATGGGCGTCGCCATTTCATCAATGGGCGTAATTTCCGCTGTTAATATTTTGGCGACTGCTTTTTCATCGCTTTTCTGGGGTTATTTGTCCGGGAAATACAACCGCAAACGCTTGATCATTTTTGGCACGGTTATCTGGGTGATTGGTGTGTTCCTGACCTCACTGAGTCAGACCTACATCGATCTGATGGCCTATCAAATTATTACAGGGATCGGTTTGGGCTGCATCTCTTCCATCGGTTTCAGCGCGCTAACCGATTACGTACCCTACCATTCCCGCGGCGTTGTGATGAGCCTCTGGGGCATGTCTCAGGGCTTCGGCGGCATTGTCGGCTATTTGATAGCTTCGATTGTTTCCACCTTATCAAATTGGCGCTTTCCTTTTGAAATCTTGAGTGGTATTGGACTTTTGTTAATTTTTTTCTACTTTTTTGTAGACGAACCGAAATTCGGCAGTGCGGATCCGGAACTGCGGGATCTGATAGCCGGCGGCCAGGAATATAGCTACCGGCTGACGATGGATCAGGTACGGCTGATGATCGGCAAGCGAAGCAATCTGCTGCTCTTTCTTCAGGGCTTGTTCATGAACATCGCTACAGGAAGTCTGATTTGGTTGCCAACCTTGTACATTTCTAAAATCGAAAATCTGCAAATGGGCTATGGGCCGAAAATTGCCACCATCGTCGCAGCTTTCCTATGCGGTATTTTTCAAGTCGGAGGGATGCTCTCATCCTTTTTCGGTCATCTTGGCGACGTGCTGCAAAAACGCAGCTATAAGGCGCGTGCATTGCTGACGGCTGCCTTTGTCCTAATCACGATGCCTTTGTACATCCTATTATTTGTCTTCCCGATTGATAACCTGAATTTGCCGCATACAACAAATTCTGTCCTGCTTTTTGTCAGTTTGATTTCACAACTCTTCACCAATCCTTGGATTCTTACCCTATTTGTGATTTCACTATTTGCTTCGGCTGCTCAATCTGCCAATACACCGAACTGGCTGGCGCTGATTACGGACGTCAATCTTCCGGAGCATCGCGGGGCGGTGTTCAGCATCGCCAATTTATCGAATAGCCTTGGGCGGACGGTCGGCAATCTGGGGATGAGCGCAATTCTGGCAATTATCTCGCTCTATCACCATGGACCGTTAGATTATATTCTGACGATGAGTCTCTTGCAGCTGCCGCTGATTCCGTCGGCACTCTGCTATTATTTCATGGCAAAATATAATGTGCGCGATATTCGTTCGGTAAAACGAACGCTCGGCAAACGCGGAAAAATTGTTTAAGCGCGTGGTGCAGAAGAACGATTCATTTTGAACGCCATTAGAAAAACTTGGCGTAGCCCAAGTCCTTTGAATGCCGGCTGCGCCTTAGTTCTTCTTATACTTAATTCCTCTTCAATTTTATATACTTAACGTATAACAAAAACTCCGCCCAAGTTGAGGCGAAGTTTTTGTTCAAAGCTGATTAATGCTGTTCAGCGAAGAGTCTACTAATTTCGACGATGGTTTGTGTCGCTTTGACCATATTATTCACTGAGATGTATTCGTATTTGCCATGGAAGTTTTCGCCGCCAGTAAACAAGTTTGGCGTCGGCAGGCCCATATATGAGATCTGTGCGCCATCCGTTCCGCCGCGAATCGGCAGTACCTGCGGCTCAATGTCGAGATTCTTCATCGCTTGATACGCGATATCGACCACTTCTTTATGTTCTTCGACTTTTTCCTTCATGTTGTAATATTGATCATGCAGGTCAAGGATGATATTTTCCTGACCATATTTTTCCTGCAGCTGCTTGGTCAATTGTTCCACGTAGTGCTTCTTGGCGGCAAATTTTTCTTTATCGAAATCACGAATGATGTAGTCGAGCTTGCTCTGTTCAGTTTCGCCAACGAAGCTCAGCAGGTGGTAGAAGCCTTCATATCCGTCCGTCAGCTCAGGCGCTTCCTCAGCCGGCAACTGATTCTGGAAGTCAATCGCCATTTTTATCGAGTTGACCATTTTTCCTTTGGCGGAACCAGGGTGAACGTTGCTGCCCTGGAAGGTCAGCTTTGCTTCAGCGGCATTGAAATTCTCATATTCCAGTCCGCCGAGCGCGCCGCCATCAACCGTATAAGCGATTTTGGCGTCGAACGCTTGGACATCGAATTGATGCGGACCACGGCCAATTTCCTCGTCAGGCGTGAAAGCGATGCGGATACGTCCGTGTTTCACTTCCGGATGCTGGAGCAAATAATCCATGGCCGTCATGATTTCGGTCACGCCGGATTTGTCGTCAGCACCCAGTAAGGTCGTTCCATCCGTTGTTATCAATGTGTGGCCAATATAATCTTTCAGCTCCGGGAAAGTTGCCGGACTGAGTATAATATTTTTCGCCTGATTCAGAACAATATCCTTGCCGTCGTAGCTCTCGATAAGCTGCGGATTAACCCCTTCGCCAGTGAAATCAGTGGCGGTATCAACATGAGCCATGAACCCGACAGTTGGCACGTTCTTGTCAATGTTGGCAGGCAGGGTAGCCATGACGTAGCCGTTTGCGTCGATCGTAACCTCGGACATGCCGAGAGTCTGGAGCTCATTGACCAGCTGATTGGCCAGCGTCAGCTGCCCAGGTGTCGACGGGCATTCGGGATTATCGTCGTTGGATTGAGTATTGACTTTCACGTATGAGGTAAAGCGTTTAATGATGTCTTCTTTCAACAGTGGAACCCCCTTATCATCCTATTTTTTAATCTTACCACTTCAAAGAATACCATGCATAACTTCAAGAAAGCGGGCTTATGCGGCTATCGCTCTTGAATGCAATTCTCCATAAGATCAGATTAATGACGAGCAGCAGCAGAGCATAGATCAATAAGTAATCATCGGGCAGTAAGAAACTTATCAGCGCATGAATACCAGCAAACGGCGCGGCAAGCAGCATCATAAATAAGTTCTTCATGCTTGAATTTTCCTGAACAGTAGTAAAAGGCATTGAAAAAGGCAGAACCTGTGCATTAAACATCCGGTAACAAAGCACGCAGTACAGGCAGCCGGTCAGAAAAACGATGAGGACATCCCAGCCGATCCTAAACTGAAAAAGCACAAGAAAGACGATTGAAAGCAAGAGATAACAGGGCAGGTACAGACGCATAAGAAAGGCTTTCAATGTACCGGAAAAAATCAGTGCTTTTTTCATGACTGGTGCGGCGTCAAAAATCCACGAACCGGATGCGGAACTGGAATATTTCAACATGATGCAGCCTGCCGGAATCAGCAGCAGGCTGAAATAGAGATTAAAGAAGCCTTTGCCAGCAGCAATCTGTGACCAAGAATGATCTTGGATCGAGGTGATCATAAAAATAAACGGAAGAACAATCATCAGTCCAATCGAGGGATAGACCTTGAGCTTGAATGCGCGGTCATTTTTGATCGACAGCCAGGCAAAGTGAAAAAAGGTGCGTTCCTCGCGCGTTCGGCAAACGAGGGCTGCGAGCAGCTTCATCCATTTTCCGTGCCTCCGGTGATTATTCTCGGCCTGATTGGATAGCTTTTGCAGATAGACGGCAAATATCGGACTGAGCAAACGATAGAGTACAATACCAAGCAGCGGAAGAAAAAGTCCGGTTAGTGCGAAAATAAGAATGCGGAAGGTGTGGATGCCGCCGAGCAGCCAGCCGAAGGAAGCACTGAACCAGAGCGGAGGGAGCAGAAGCTGCCACCAATCCAAATGAAGCGTCACCTGTGCTCCGGATAGGTTGGTTGTCCGGATCAAGAGTTGATAGCCGATAGCCACAGCGAAGGAAAGAAATATTTGTACATAATTGATCAGATCTTTCAAACGTTCCCCATCGAAAAATTTTAAAATGAACAAATAAATGAAGGTAGTAGCTGCGATAATCAGAAGATTCATCAGGATCAGATTCACCAGCAGCAGCAGAAAAAATAATGGGCCATGGCGGAACAGCCCGGCGAGCGCAACCGGTGCGGCCAGAGTCCCGGTGATCAGGAACAGGTAAAAACAAAGATGCAGGGTTTTCGCGGCATTCAGCGTTCGCAGGCCGATCGGTTTCGTCCAGAGGATGGATTTGTCTTTGATATCCAGCAGGACTGCCGAAAAGTCCGCGATCATCGAGGTCATGACCATGAACATGACGACGGCGAAAAAAATACCCAGTTCAAAAAGGTAGGCGCTGCCCCAAGTCAGCGGAATCAGTGACAGGCCAACGAGTCCGTACATCCACAACGAACGAAGAAAAGGATTGCCTTCACGCGCCCGCTTGGTTTGCCTGATGAAGCTCGGTGCGCGCCGGGCATCCATTGTCAGTTTCACCTTTAAAATCCGCCGCATCATCGGGTAGTCAATGCCCGACCGTTCAAAGATCCTTTTAAACGGATCCAGCCATTTTAACAGAAAAGGTTCATCCATCGCCTACACCTCTTCCACGATCGTCACGAAATCTTCAGCGATTTGTTCATGCTGATGGAATCCGGTCAGATCGTTAAAGATTCGCTCCAGTGTTCCTTCTGAATTCTGTTCTTTCAATTCTTCAAAGCTGCCATCCGCGGCGATTTGACCGTCTGCGAGCAGAATGATCCGATCACTGATTTTTTCAACAACGTCCATAATGTGCGAGGAATAGAAGATCGTTTTGCCCGCTTTTGCCAGATCGGCCAGCACTTCTTTGAATACGAGAACACTGTTCGCATCCAGACCGCTTAACGGTTCATCGAAAAAAAGCAGGTCCGGATTATGCAGCAGGCTGGAAATAATCAACACTTTTTGCCGCATGCCTTTTGAAAAAGAGGAGAGGCGGGAATCTGTCGCATCGGCCAAATCCCATAATCCGAGAAGTCGTTCCGCTTTCCGCTCTGCCTGTCCCTCGGTCATGCCGTAGCAGCTGCCGGTAAACAAGAGATATTCGCGAGCGGTTAACGTGTCGTACATCTCGGCCGATTCGGGAACATAACCGAGCCGTGATTTATAAGCCACTCCGGCTTTGCGGATATCCTCTCCAAAAAGGCAGACTTCCCCGTCATAACCGGGTTGAAGGCCGAGTATGATTCGCACCGTTGTGCTTTTTCCGGCGCCATTCGGGCCGATATAGCCAACAATTTGCCCACGGGCGACATGAAGGTCAATTCCCTTTAAAACCTCGTGATCACCGTAACGCATGAATAAATTTTTCAAAGAAAGAACCGTCTCCTCCATTGTTTCAACCTCCGTCAGCACCGCTGCACCCCCAATTGGATAGCTCCATTGAGCTAATTTTTAAATCTTCGGGTAAATGCAATCGTTTACCCGATCTTACCATGTGTCACGGCGGATGCCCAGTGCATATACCATATTTAGAGCCTAAAAAGATCTGATGGTTGGCTGCGAGATAAGGAATTCGAAAAAAGGAGTGACCGCCTCATGAGTGAACTACGTGTCGTCAATTGCAGCAAGTATTTCAATCGGGATCAGGAAAGGCTGTGCGCGATGCGGTCGATCAGTATGCGTGTAGCGAGCGGGCGTTTCGTCAGCATCATCGGACCGAGCGGATGCGGGAAATCGACGCTTTTTAATCTCATTGCCGGTCTTTCAACTCCGACAGAGGGCGAGATTCTGCTCGACGGTGAACCGATTACCGGCGAAACCGGCCATGTTGGGTATATGCTGCAGAAGGATTTGCTCCTGCCCTGGCGCTCGATTATTGATAACGTGATCATTCCGCTGGAGATACGCGGGGTTCCGAAGAGAAAGGCTCGCGAACGCGCGCTCCCGATGCTGCAAAAATATGGGCTCGGCGGTTTTGAACATGATCATCCGGATGCCCTCTCCGGGGGGATGAGGCAGCGTGCCGGTCTCATTCGAACATTGCTGGATGATAAATCGGTGATTCTTTTTGACGAGCCATTCGGCGCTCTCGACGCGCAGACGCGGCTGCACATGCAGAATTGGCTGCTGCAAATCTGGAGTGATTTTAAGAAGACGGTGTTGTTTGTGACCCATGATATTGAGGAAGCCATCTATCTGTCAGATGAGATCTATGTCTTCACCCCGCGTCCGGGACAGATTACGGCCAGAATAGAGGTCGGATTGCCCCGCCCGCGGGGTGAGCAGGTGCTGCTGGATCAGCGCTTCCTGACTTTGAAACGTGAACTGCTGCTGATGCTCGGTGAGGAACACAAGCAATAACGGGAGAAGCGTCATGGAGATGGAGATGATGCGGATGACGGAAAAGGTGAAAAAAAAGCAGCGGAAATTTTTTGTGGAGGATCAAGCGCGCCAGGATCAAAAACTGCGGCGGCTGGCCATTGGCGGCCAGATTCTGTTGGGATTGCTGATTATCGTTCTGTGGCAAGGGCTCACAGGCATTGGCTGGCTGGACAGCTATTACTGGAGCCAGCCGAGCACAATCGTGATCACCGGCTGGCAGGCCATTGTGCATGGAACGCTGCTCTCAGACTTGGCTTATACTTCGGGCGCCACCATTCTTGGTTTTATTGAGGGGACAGTGGTTGGATCGGCACTCGGACTTTCCTTCTGGTGGTCGGCGCTCTACTCGCGGATTACGGAGCCCTATATGATCGCGATTAATGCGATACCCAAGCTCGCCCTTGCTCCCGTATTGGTGATCCTGTTTGGCATCGGGTTTAACTCAAAGGTTGTCCTGGCTTTTTTGATGACGGTGATTGTCGCCGCCATCGCCGCCTACAGCGGTGTGCAGAATGTCGATAAGGATCTGGAGAAAATGTTGATTTCTCTTGGCGCAAAGCGGCGGCATATTTTTCTGAAGGTTGTCGTTCCGTCATCAGTGCCTTGGATGGTCAGTACCCTGAAAATAAATATCTCGCTGGCTCTAGCGGGAACGATTGTCGGTGAATTTATTAGTTCACGGCAGGGTATCGGCCGGATGATTTTGTATGCCGGCCAAGTGCTGAATATTGATTTGGTCTGGGTCGGTGTGGTGGTTTTGTCCTTTTTATCGATTGTGATGTATATCGGAACACTTTGGCTGGAACGGCTGCTGATGCGCGGACGCCTGCCAAAATCCTGAATCGGGGGTTTTAAGAATCATGAGGAAGATGAAGTGGATCTTGTCGCTGCTGTTAATTGCAGCGCTTGTTTTATCCGGATGCAGTGCGCATGGTGATAAGAAAAAAACAGTCAAAAATCTGGTGATTGCCGAACCTGTGCACATGATTGCTTATCTGCCGCTCTACGCAGCGATTGACAAAGGCTATTTTAAAAAAGAAGGATTGAACGTCAAGGTGATTACAGCAACAGGCGGTGCCCACGTGACGGCGGTGGTCAGCGGCGATGCCTGGGGCGTCATCGGCGGTCCGGACTCCGTTCAGATCGTCAATGCCGGGAAAAGCAAAGATCCGATCACCTCGATCGTCAATGTGGTCAATCGGGCCAATGTTTATTTGGTAGCGAGCACGAAAGATAAATATAAGGGTCACACGGATGCAGACTTGGCCAAATTTCTCAAGGGCAAGAGCATTGCTGCCGGTCGTTATGGTGGAAGCCCAGACCTGCTCACCCGTTATTTGCTGCTGAAGCTTGGGCTAAGCCCCAATAAAGACGTGAAACTGGATGAACCGGCGGATGCGACGGCCGTTGTTTCCCTTGTGCAGCAGGGCAAGGATCAGGTGGCTAACGGCGGCGAGCCGCAGATTAATGACGGGATCAAAAAAGGAGTCTGGAGCGAACCGTTTTATGGATTTCCGAGTATGGGCGATTATGCCTATTCCGTGGTCAGCGTAAAGGAATCAACGATTAAAAATGATCCACAGACCGCGCAGAAATTTGTAAACGCGATGCTGAAAGGACTGAGGCTGGTCAATGATAATAAGCCGGAAGCCTTTAAAATTCTGAAAAAAGAATTCCCAACGACGCCGGATGCCAGCTTGAAAGCAGCGATGGACCGGGCTTATAAAGATCATTTATGGAGTAAAGATGGCATTATTACGCCGGCTTCTGTTGCTAAACCACTTGAAGTTGTGAAAAAGACAGGCATTTATACCAAGGGTTACTCCTACAAAAAACTCGTCGATATGCAATTTGTTCACAAGGCGCTTGATAAATAAAACAGAATGGCCCAGTTTGGGCAGAAGAATAGCCGCTAAAATTTGCGAAGACGCATTTTTTAGCGGCTATTTTTCATGAACGCCTTGCTTCATCGTTAAAAGGATCTGCGAACCAAATTAGAAAATGGTGCCTTTCTTAAAGAGTAGAAATTTAATCAAATTTCAAATAGTTATCTACATATTTCGACACTATTGAGGTAAAAAACGTTGCTAGAACCGCATTTTACCTCAATAACAATATTTTTCCAGTCATTCGTGAGAAACGGCGGTCCATCGGTTCCTTCCCAGTTCGTGTGCTTTGGCAGCAGCCATGCGGCGCAGTTTCTTATGCCAGTAACGAAATTGTTTCACAGGAATCGCTTGAGACCGGCACCATTGCGCGCCATTCAGGCCACTGGCTTCAAAGGCTTTAATGCGTTCGTTCCAGAGCAGATCTTGCTCACTCAAGGCCATGAGATTCATCTCTATACATCTTTGATGAGTGTATTATCCCATAGTCTGAGTGCTGATCCTAGATGTGGTTTGTTTGACGCCTACATTTGTTAGAATCTATCTAAAATCCAAGAAAATTTATTTTTTCACCCGACATGGTTCGACAGAATATTCAATTCACTTGTGATAGTATTCAATTGTAAATGAAAAGGAGGAAATTTAATTGTTAAAAACAAGAAAAATAATAAGAGCCCGGAATGTCAAATCAAGTGCAACAACCATGGAGTGAGGCCGTGAGCTAGCTTG
>JBDNRY010000032.1:0-27983 GCA_047718855.1 Sporolactobacillus sp.
TGCAGAACGATGATCGAGAACTGCAGAACGACAAGCGAGAACTGCAGAACGACGGTCGAGAACTGTAGAACGACAAGCGAGAACTGCAGAACGACAAGCGAGAACTGCAGAATGACGCTCGAGAACTGTAGAACGACAAGCGAGAACTGCAGAACGACGGTCGAGAACTGCAGAACAACGGCGCTCAACTGTTGAACCTCGCACCTGAACTGTTGAACGACAGCCGAAAACTGAAGAAGCTCTCGTCACAAGCGCTGATCTCGGACCAAATGATTTTGTTTTTCTGATCATAGCTGTTTGGATAGAATCCCGGCTCAAGGAGGAAACTAAGGGAAAAAGGAGCGATCCGATTTGAAAAAATTAGTATCGGTGAGCATCTGTCTGGCCTTTCTTCTCTGCGACCTTTTGCCAGCAGCAGCGCAATCGACGGCCATTTCAGCTAAGATGCCCGCTTCCGTCATTGATATATCGAAAGCAAACACATACTCCAATCCGTCTCATGACACATCCGAGCTCGTACCTGGCAGTCACACAAAGATCTTGCTGAAAACGGCGAAAACTCCGATCGAAAATGCCCGCTTGATAAAATTGCTGAATGAATCGACCATTCATCCATCCAAGTGGTCGATCGGCTATTCAGCGAGAATTTATCTTGGCGCATGGCCGCTCAATTATTCATCCCAAGATACTTCAGTCAACTGGGAATATAAGAAAGTCAATGATAATGCTATGGATGCACGGGGAATCAAAACGATACAGAAAGTCGGGTACCTGCAAAAAAGTCAGATAAAAATTCTCGGTGGTCTGACCTCCAAGGTGCCGCGATCCGGTGAGGTTCGTCAATTAATTATGGCTAAGACGATTCAGAAAACGCAATGGCCAATCTCTTTTTCAACGATTATCGGTACTGGTACAAAGATTGACCGTCCTTTTTCGGTTCAACCGAAGCAGATTGGTCATCTTTCTGGCTATGTTCCGGCAGTCTACGAAAAGGGGCGGATTACCTATGGCGAAGTTTTCCTCATTCTCAGGGGTGGGGCAGCGGAGCTTGAAGTGAAAAATATCGTTCAGCAGAATATTGGTGCCTACCTGCCGATTCAGGATCATCTCTTCCTGCGCTATATAGCAAACTGATCGCTCCCCTCAGGTGCAATGATGTGCTAAAGTGTATTTAGAACTAAAAATGCCTGAGGGGATATCAATGGGACGAGCGACAAATTTGAAACGGGAACAGATCATTTATCTAAAAAATCGACTAGAGCTGCTTGCCGAAGCAGCGGCTTCGCTGGATGAACAGACGGCGGACGCTGAAGCTTTAACGCGCCTTTTGCAAATGATGGAGGGCCTAGAAATTAAAATCAAGCGGTTTCGAGAAGATTGGGAAAATCATTTGTCAGTATGATTAGGTTCATAAAAAAAAGTATTTTGGTCACTCTAAGTGGGGACGTAACAATATTTGTCTGAAACAAGGGGTGATCGACATTTGAAGAAAACTATCGTGGTTATCTTGTTGTCGTTGGCTATTTCTTTCAGCACGCCGATTTTCGGGGATGCGGCAGACTGGTATTTTAAACCAGCGAAGAATAATCAACCAGCGACAACGGAGCCTGAATATCTGGCTTTGCTGAATAAGTATGATGGCATTTTCATCGGCGATACAAATAAAAAGGAAATTTATCTGACCTTTGATAATGGATACGAGGCTGGGTATACGCCTTCCATCTTGGATACATTAAAAAAGGAAAAGGTACCGGCGACGTTTTTTATTACCGGTCATTATATCCGCAGCAAGCCTGATTTGGTCCGGCGGATGGTCCGGGAAGGGCATATCGTCGGCAATCATTCGTGGAGTCATCCGGATTTATCAAAAATCAGTGATGTGAAATATGAACAGGAATTGCAGAAATTGAAAAGCAGCTATACGAAATTGACGGGAAAGAAAACGATGACCTATCTGCGGCCGCCAAGGGGTACATTTAATGAACGGTCGATGAAGCTTGCCAAACAGGAAGGTTATGTCAGTGTTTTCTGGTCTGCGGCGTATAAAGACTGGGTCCGCGATGAGCAGCATGGCGCAGATTATGCGTATAAGCAAGTCATGAGGAGAATTCATCCTGGTGCTGTCGTTCTCCTGCACACCGTGTCCAGAGATAATGCCGAGGCTCTGCCAAGAATTATTGAGGATTTAAAACAAAAAGGGTATCGTTTTAAAAGTCTTGATGACTTAATGGTAAATAAAATACTTCCCCCTAATATCTGGTAATTGGACCTCCGGCTTGGTATATTCCAAGTCCGGAGGTATTTTTCATTAAAAAATTGTATTTTTTTGTTGAAAAAAGTTAAACACACAATCCACAGAGTTATGCACAGGGTTGACAAATTAATCAATGATGAAATGAAGGATCCACCGAAGTTATCCCCACAATCCACAGATTTGTGGAAAGTTATCTACAAAACCATGCACTAAGCGACCGTTGATGAGTCAAGGATCAGAGAAGTTATCCACTTATCCACAAAGTTATTGACAATTTCAAAAGAGTTGACCTCATAAATTCAGAAAAATAGAATTTCAGATCAGGCAAATCCGACGAAATTCAGCAAAAGGCCACGTTCTTTTTTTACGGAAATTTTATAATAACTTAATCTATGCACATCCATCGTCATTTGATCATCATGGTGTAGGCACCATAATTTTCTTGACTTTGCTTGTTCTGGCGAGTGAAAGGATGTCCCAAAGATAGATTCCAGCAATTTCACGCAGAAGAAAACTGTTTTTGGGTAGAATGATTCGTTGGAGGATTGAAGGCCTATAAATGATTAAGACGAAGACGATTTTGTTATTCGATTTGTAATTGTGGATTCGGCTAAGCATCTTGTAGAATGTTACTGATAAATTGATAACACCAATCCATTGAGCTGTTTTGAAAAAATCTCGTGAATAAACTAGGATTAATACTGATTGGGGGTTTAAATGTGCAGAAAAAAGTGATCATTATAATGCTATCGCTCTTCATTGTTATCCTGCTTTTATTCATAGGCGTATTAATTGGTCGTCACTATTACTATAAAAAAGAAGCATCGCAGAAATTGGATGAGTTTATTAGTGCTTATCAATTTCCAACTAATAAAGTAACGGTTAATTCCATATACCAACCAATGAAACAGAATTTTACTTATGTTAGGGAAGTACATATTTATGGCGATAAAGAAAACTGGTATGTGTTTTCGTACAATCGATATACTAGAAAGGTTAATTTGACGGGTGTTGTTAATGGCGGTGATTGGATTAGTGTAAATGATTCACTGTATAAGAAATTAAAATACCGCCCATCAAAAGAATTTATAAATAAATATAAAAACCAATAGTTCTGATTCGTTTAGGAGACCCGCTCAACACGTTTTCTTTTTCCGACTTAATTATATCCCCGGATTGGCTAGGGACACATAGATTCATAGAGTCGTGCTATAATTTAAAACAGGCAATGGATGAAGCATATGAGCGGACAGTGACCCTCCTGAGAAAGGGGGTGTCGCGAGTGACGGTATTCCAGACATTAACATTGATGATTAGTTTCGCAGTGCTGGTGCTGATGCTGTCAGATAAAAAGAAATAATCCGTCATATGCTATTCACAGTAGCTAGACGGATCAGAGATTGACGATTCAGTTGTAACGCACTGTTCCGCTTATACGCGGATATTGCCCATACCGTCAGTGTAGAAGCACTGGCGGATTTGTTTTCTTCCTACGTTCATTATACACAAAATTTGCAGGACGATGCAATCATCTGTTTATTAGTGTCTGCCCGTGCTCAGCGGTTAACTTTTCCAGATCGTCAGCGGCAAATCGCTCCTGATAAAAGATTCTGCCGTTAAGACAAACCAAATTCCGATACCGATCCATCTTAAAAAAATCCGCATATGCAGAGCGCAGAAGATATGAGGGATGCAAAAAATATTAAAATATCTATTTACATATGTAACCAGACACCGCATTATAAATTAAGTGACCTGAATGCCGAGTTGAAATGACGCTCCAGGCGTTCTCATTCGCATAAATGATTGCACGTTCTATACTCTATTCATTAAATCGAAAACTAAGTTGCCCCCAAAATGACCCACTGGCTTGGGACAAGCCTTAGTCAAAGAGTTATGATCTCTGTTCGAAGCTGAAATGCCGAGAATAAGTTTGCAGTATTGTGAGAAACTTGGCATGAAGTTCACTTATCTAAGCAAAAGGATCACAAAACGAATGATTTCATAAGCAATAAACCCAAAGAAAGCCAATTTGATCAGCACCCAAGCCAAATTACAAAGGGCCTGAATTCCTTCAAAAAAAGTAACGATTCCCGATTTGCTTTCTGGGTTCTTTGCCGATTGAGCTTCGGCCTGCGTTTTCTTAGTGCTGTATTGTTTCCGCCAGCTAAGGCCGCCCGGAAGATCCATCGATTGTGTCACTTTTTTAGTCGTGGGGCTATAGGTCGCATGCGCTCCCCGTCCGCCGAAAGACCAGCTATGCGATTTCTTGCCAATGTTCAAATGGATGCCGGGCAATATTTTAATCCGTCTGCGGTATTGAAAAGGCATAATCTTCACCTCAATTTTGACTTTATTATATCATTATCCGGCCGTATTTCGATCGCCAACCTTTATACTACAGCTTTATAGTGGGAACGTATGTTCAAGTGATCCAAGTACTGAACATGTCTAAAGAAAATTAAACGGTCTGCACTGCAAATCAAACGGGTACCCGGGCAGAACTGTTTTTGGTCGCGACCGAGTCTTATCTATAGAAGGAAAGGAAGTGGGTAATCGGCGCTGCAGCTCCTTAGCACCGATGATAGAGATATGGGAGAGCATACAATCATTCAATTCGATCATGTGACAAAAAGATTCGATGAACAAACGATTCTCAAGGACATCAGTTTTGAGATTGAAAAAGGTAAATTTTATACCCTGCTTGGTCCGTCCGGATGCGGTAAAACGACGATTCTCCGTTTGATTGCCGGATTTCTGGAACCGACTGAAGGGACTATTATTTTTGATGGCCACCCGATTAATCACGTTCCGGCCAATAAACGGCAGGTGAACACGGTCTTTCAGGACTATGCTCTTTTTCCGCATCTCAATCTTTTTGAAAACATTGCTTTCGGTTTACGGATTAGGAAGCTAAAAGAGAAACAAATTCAGGAGAAAGTAAAGGATGCCCTTCATTTTGTCAATCTGGACGGTTATGAGACGCGAGAGATTACGGAGCTTTCCGGTGGTCAGAAGCAGCGTGTGGCCATTGCCCGCGCGATTGTCAATGAACCCCAGGTCATTTTGCTGGACGAGCCGCTCTCTGCTCTGGACTTGAAGCTGCGCACGGCCATGCAAGTTGAATTACGGGATTTGCAGCGGCGGCTCGGGATTACCTTCATCTTTGTGACGCATGATCAGGAAGAGGCACTGGCGATGTCTGATGAAATTTTCGTTCTCAATCAAGGGAAGATTCAGCAAAGCGGTTCCCCGCGTGATATCTATGATGAGCCGATTAACCGTTTTGTCGCCGATTTTATTGGCGAATCAAATATTATTACTGGCCGGATGGTTGAAGATCGGCTGGTTGAGATTAATGGACAGCGTTTCACGTGTGTCGATCAGGGTTTCAACCCGAATGAAGCGGTTGACATCGTGATAAGGCCGGAAGATCTTGAATTGAAGAGCAAGGGCGATGGTTCGCTGCGTGTGACGGTCGATTCGCAGCTCTTTCGCGGTGTGCATTACGAAATTATCGGCAAGGATGATGCCGGAAATCAATGGCTGATCCATTCGACAAAACGGACGGCACTAGGGGAAGAGATTGAGCTGTCGATTGAACCTGAGGCAATTCATGTCATGCGCCACGGTGAAACAGAAGAAGAATTTGACCGGCGGCTAGAGAGCTATGAGGGTAAGTCACATGCTGAATAGAAATAATCGTGCCTTTTATATGATTCCGTACATGCTATGGATTGTGCTTTTCGTCATTGTTCCTATTGCCATGATTCTCTATTATTCCTTTTTTAATTTGGAAGGCCAGTGGACGCTGAGCAATTATCTTAACTTTTTCAAGCCGATTTATTTAGAGATGGCATTGAATTCGATTTGGTATGCTTTCTTAATCACTTTTTTTACCCTGCTCATCTCCTATCCGGCCGCGTATGTGCTGACCTTACTCAAGAATAGCCAACTCTGGTTGCTTTTATTGATTCTGCCGACCTGGATCAATGTGCTGCTGAAAGCCTATGCGTTTATTGGCTTGTTTGGGACATTTGGGCCGGTGAATGATTTTTTGAAGGCGATAGGGCTGGGCAGACAGCCGATCCTTTTTAATGGAGGCAGCTTTGTTTTCGTCTCCGTCTATCTGTTCATTCCGTTCATGGTTCTGCCTATTTTTAATAGTCTGGAGAAGCTGGATCATTCACTGATTGATGCGGCCCATGATCTTGGAGCTTCGACCTGGGCGACCTTCCGCCGGATCGTCTTTCCGCTGACTCTGGACGGAATCAAATCCGGCACACAGGCGGTTTTTATTCCAGCCTTATCTTTATTCATGCTGACACGTCTCATTGCTGGGAATCGTGTGATTACTCTTGGTACGGCGATTGAAGAGCATTTTCTCGTCACACAGGACTGGGGGATGGGGGCGACGATTGCTGTCTTTTTGATTTTAGCGATGGTTTTGGTCATGTTTCTGATGGGGAGAGGAGAGCGGAAAAGTTGAAAAGAAATCATCTGGGCGCGAAAGTTTATCTGGGTATTGTTTTCTTCATCTTGTATCTGCCGATCTTTTTCCTGATCTATTATTCGTTTAATAAAGCCGGTGATATGACTCATTTTACAGGCTTCACGCTGCGATGGTATAGTGAAGTTTTTGCGGATAAGCGTTTGATCGTCATCGTCATTAATACGGTAATTATTGCCCTGCTTTCCTCGACGCTCTCCACCTTTCTGGGTGTACTTGGAGGGCTGGCTATCTATGGAACTAGACATCGGCGGACAAAAACGATTCTTCTGTCCCTGAATAATGTTCTGATGGTCAGCCCGGATGTGATCATTGGTGCGTCCTTTCTGATCCTGTTCACGCTTGTCGGCATTAAGCTGGGTTTTATTTCTGTGCTGCTGGCGCATATTGCCTTCAGCGTGCCGATTGTTGTATTGATGGTGCTGCCCAAACTGCAGGAAATGAGCCCGACCTTAATCGACGCCGCTCGGGATCTGGGCGCAAGGCAGTGGGATGTGCTGAGTAAGGTTGTTCTGCCTTTCATCACGCCGGGCATCTTCGCGGGTTTCTTTATGGCTCTTACCTATTCTCTGGATGATTTTGCGGTTACTTTTTTCGTCACTGGTAACGGATTCTCCACGCTATCGGTTGAGATTTATTCACGGGCGCGTCAAGGCATCTCCATGTCGATTAATGCGCTCTCGACCTTGATATTTCTCTTGACTCTGGTGATCGTGCTGGCTTATTACTTTATTCGCTCCGGGCGCCATAAAACCATTTCAGTCATGGAGGGTGAGCGCCCATGAAAAAGCTGATGCTGATGCTGCTTTCCGTTCTTGTGGTTGTTCTTATTCTTTCCAGCCTTGCTGCACGTTTATCGGCTGCCGACGTCCGCGGCGGGAAGGGGACGCTGACGATCTATAATTGGGGCGATTATATTGATCCGCAGTTGATTAGCAAGTTTGAAAAGGAATACGGTTACCGTGTTGTTTATCAGACCTTTGATTCTAATGAAGCAATGCTGACCAAAATCGAACAGGGCGGTACATCCTTTGATATCGCCGTGCCCTCTGACTACATGATCAGCAAGATGAAAGACGAGCATCTACTGCTTCCGTTGAATCACAGACGGATTCCTAACCTGAAATATATTGATCGACGATTTTTAAACCTTTCCTTTGATCGGAGTAATCGTTATTCTGTTCCCTATTTTTGGGGGACGGTCGGCATCGTCTACAATCCGAAAATGCTTGGTGGACGGAAAATCAACAGCTGGAACGATTTATGGAATAAACACAATCTTAAACAGATTCTACTCGTGGACAGTGCCAGGGAAATCATCGGGATGGGACTGGACAGTTTGCATTATTCCGTCAATGATACGAATCCGAATCACTTGCAGCAAGCAATGAACAAGCTGTCACGGCTGACTCCGAATGTGAAGGCAATTGTCGGTGATGAGGATAAAATGATGCTGGCAAGCCGCGAGGCGGCAATCGGCGTGCTTTGGTCCGGCGATGCTGTCGAGATCATGGATGAAAATCCGGATCTCACTTATGTCATTCCCAAGGAAGGGTCCAATGTCTGGTTTGACAATATGGTCATCCCCAAAGGCGCTAAGAATGTAAAGGGTGCTGATGAGTTCATCAATTTCATGCTGCGCCCAAGGAATGCTGCGCAGAACGCGAAATATGTCGGCTACTCGACACCTAACCAGGCTGCCCTGGCCTATTTGCCGAAAAGTATTAAGGATGATCGGCGCTTTTATCCAGATAAAAAAGTGACCGATCGATTGGAGGTTTATACCAATTTCAGCAAACCGATGACCGCTTATTTTAACGAGCTTTTTCTTCAATTCAAGATGCATCAATAAAGCAAATGCTCGGGCCTAACTGAATATTTCCGCCTAACGGGCAAAAAATTCCGTCCAATGCCAGTGGGATAAGGCATCGAATCGAGCAAGAGGGAATCCGGGCGTAATCTCTGCTTTTTTCATTGAATGGAGAGCGGTTCTCGCCCGCAGACTGCTGCATCTCTCCACTTGTATTCAATCTGAATCAACGATAAAAGCATGCATTTCCCTGGCATGGAATAGAATGAGTAAAAATATGAATAATTTCGGCAATATGACTGAAGCGAGCAGCGACTATTCACTCTATTTCTTGGGGATTATGATATGATACATATAAAAGTGAAAGGATGAGAGGCATGCCGGTGATCGCCCGAATCAGGACGAATGAGAAAGCAAAAGGATTTTATGAAGTCAGTGTGACCCTGCGGAATGGAGCGGAGCAGACGCTGACGGTGCATGAAGATTTACTGGTGCAGGATGAATTGCACAAGGGCAAGGAATTGTCTGACGCGCAATACACCAAATTGGAAAAAGAAGCGCAGGGCATTAGGGCGTATCATGCAGGCATTCGTTATCTGTCCTATCGGATGCGCAGTATTCACGAAATGCGTGTGTATCTGCAAAGAAAAGAATATGAGGAAAATCAAATTATTTATGCCATCAACAGGTTTAAAAAAGAAAAACTGCTTGATGACAAGGCGTTTGCGGCTTCTTTTACACGCACACGAATTGAATTGTCGACAAAGGGTCCACAAATGATTTATCGGGAACTGCTTCAGGCAGGCGTTGCTCAGGATATTGCGGCGGAGACGGAATCCCTTTTTCCGTTCGAACTGCAGCTGGCACATGCACGCAAATATCTGGCGAAACAGACAGCCTCGGTAAAAAACAAAAAATCGATGGTGGAGTCCAGGCAAGTGCTCGCCCGTCTTTTAATGCAGAGAGGCTACGCTCACGATATTTCCCGGCAGGTACTTGATGAATTGTCCGATTTTCTCAAAGAAAATGAGAAGAATGCCTTGACTTATCAGGCAGAAAAGGCCATGCAGAAATATAAAAAGTTCAGCGGGAGCGAGTTTAGCCGGAAAGTCAAAGCGTACTTATTCCGGAAAGGATTTCCCATTGATGAGATAACGGGGCTGCTGGAGGAACGTCTCAGCAGCAATCAATAAACCAGGATGGAGATGGGGCAGTTGGAGAAGCGATTCAGCGAGATGACACCTTCTGAGTTGGCGACCCAAATCGGTAAATTCACGGATCATGCCAGAAAGGCGGAACAAATGGGCATGATTAATGAGTTTTTGGTTTATGAGCGGAAAATTGATATGGCGAAAGCCTATTTGATGGATCCGGCGAGCTTTCATCCCGGAGAAACGTATCTTGTCGACGATCAACCGTTTACCATTGATTATATGAAAGGAAATTTTGCCTGGGGGAAATTTCTGAACGGTGATGATCAGCAGCATGCTTATCCGATTTCACTGCTGAAACGAATGAAAAAGCAAAGTGGCAGTCACTAGGCATGAAACCTGCTCGATAAAAAGGAGCTCCGATCACCGTTTTCGGATGATCGAAACTCCTTTTTCAATTGCTTTCTTATTTGGATTGAGCGAGCACAAGTTTTTTTCTTAATTTTTGTTCACTGAAAACCCAGCCGGTATAAGAACTCATCACGGATTCGCCGTCCATCCATACCGTCGCCGTGAAGGTATATACTCCCTTGGAAAAATAGCGCAAATCTGTAAACTGAATCACGTACATTCCCTTTCGCTGGGAAATGCTCCAATGATAGATCGGCGAGAAAGAGAGGAAGGCACGAACATTCTTATCCTTCATCGCCATCTTCAGCAGAACGTTATCTTTTTCGATCGGCGACCGCTTAAAAGAATCAATCAGATGGAGCTTGCGGCCGTCCATCTTGCCCACGTAAAACCGATCCGGACTCTCCGCGGCGATATGGTAATGCGACCAGCGCATGGTCGGTGAAAGATAGACTTTGACGAGCCCCGGCAATTGCCGTTTCACCTCGCTCAGCGTGCGATGATGCTGCCACGTGCGCAGCAGATAGTAAATACCGAGAACGGCATAGATGGTGGCAAAAGTGACACCTGGATGACCGAATGACAGCCAGATAATAAATCCCATCACATGGACACTGAAAATAAAGGGATCAAAGATATTAATAATTCCTAGCGCGAGCCAACGACTGCTCAGCGGCCGAACAGCTTGCGTTCCGTAGGCATTAAAAATATCCACAAATACATGCAGGCCAACCGCCAGCAATGTCCAATAAAAGAGATGAGCGGCATTGATTTGCGGATAAAAAGACGAAATCACAAGTGTCAAAATAAATGGCCAAAGCGCTGTAAAGGGGAGTGAATGGGTCACTCCGCGATGATTGCGTATATAGGTTGCATTATTTTTAAATTTTAAAACGGTATCAATGTCAGGAATGACTGAACCAATCACTGCACCAAAAGCTACGGCGTGAAAAGTCATCGGATCGCTGGCGATCACCGGATCTAATGTGGCAAATCCAGCAAGACCGATGCCCATCACGATATGAGTCGCTGTATCCATAAAGGACGTAATTCCTCCTCGTATTGGTCATGACACACTAACAACTACCTTTCATTGTCACACAAACTCATTCATAATGAAAGTGTAAATTAAGGCAAATTGAAAAACAGGCATTTGCCCGCGAGATGAGAAACGGTTTTATCTAAAAAATATGGGGTGAACAGACGTGAATAAGTGGCAAATCCGGGATTTTAATCGTGATCTGCTCTCCTGGTTTCATCAAAATGGACGCGACTTGCCTTGGCGCAGGACTAATAATCCTTACTATATTTGGATCTCAGAAGTGATGCTGCAGCAGACGCAAGTCGATACGGTCATCCCTTATTATTATAGGTTTATTGAACGGTTTTCAATACCTGAAGATTTGGCAGAGGCTCCGGAACAAAGTGTTTTAAAGGAATGGGAGGGACTGGGCTATTATTCAAGAGCCCGCAACCTGCAAAGGGGCGTCCGGGAGGTCGTTGAACAGTACGCGGGACAGCTTCCGGAAGAAAAAGAACAATTATTATCGATACATGGTATTGGTCCTTATACGGCGGGGGCGTTGCTGAGCATTGCTTTTAATAAGCCTGAACCGGCGATTGACGGAAATGTCATGCGTGTTATGTCGCGCATCTTTTTAATCGATGCCGATATTGCAAAAGCAGCGTCGAAAAAGATCTTTGAACAAGTCGTCAGTGAGCTGATTGCGGAAACCGTTCCGTCAGCCTTCAATCAGGCATTGATGGATCTTGGAGCAATGGTCTGCCGGCCGAAAAAAGCAGATTGCGGGATATGTCCGGTGAAATCCTATTGTAAGGCCTATGAAGAGGGAGTGACCTTGGAGTATCCGGTGAAAAGCAGGAAGGCCAAAGCGGTCAATCATTCTTATGCTGTTTTGTTGCTTCAGGATCAATCGGGCAGTTACCTGATTCAGCAGCGAGCAGAAACGGGTCTTCTGGCAAATCTTTGGCAATTTCCAATGATTGAGATCGCTTCTGCTCAGACAGAACGATCACTGGCCCGGGAGATTAAGGCAAAGTTTGGGCTGAATGCCGAAATTCAGCGGCAGGATTTTCAGTATACCCATCATTTCTCACATTTGATCTGGAATCTATCGCTCTATTCTGGAACATACAGCGGTGATTTACCGGAAAATAACCGGCTGCTCCGGGTAAAGCCTGCCGATTTTGAACGCTATCCCTTTCCTGTCTCTCATCAAAAAGTGATCAGCTGGCTAAAAAAAAATAGAAATGAGCACATAAAAAAAGGAGAAGTTGGCAAAGTTAAAGACCGTGGAGGTGATACTATGGCTAAGAAAATGAATGCGGGTACTGATGCGGAGCAAGTGAAAAAGCAGAATGCCCAGTCCCAAAACGGACAATTCAGCGGTGAATTCGGAAACGAGACGAACGCTCAGGAGGTTCGTCAGCAGAATAAGAAATCACAGCAAAATAAACAGTAATCACCTATGATCGTTAAAAAAAGGCATCCCGACCGGAACTCCGGACGGGATGCCTTTTCGTACGTTAAGAAAGTATATAAAATTAAAGAGGAATTAAGTATAAGAAAAACTAAGGCGCAGCCGGCATTCAAAGGACTTGGCTACGCCAAGTTTTTCTAATCTGCCAATTAAAGGAAACAGCTCCGTCACCCAGTGATGAGTCCTGCTGCATGAGTCAAAAATCCCGCTATTTCGCTGTTTATCGGCATTTTGTCGAGAGCCGCAAAAAAAGCTTGGAGGAACATTACATACCATGATAAAAAATTTAACAATGTTTTGTGATAAAAATGCTATAATATTTGTTTATAAAGGGAGGTGAATGTAATTGAGTGACGCAATTTTAGAAATTAATGATCTCAGGACGTCGTTTTTTACGGATGATGGCGAGGTTCCGGCAGTCGATGGCGTCAGTTTTTCAATAAATGAAGGCGAAATTCTAGGCGTTGTCGGTGAGTCCGGCTGCGGCAAGAGTGTGACATCTTTATCGATCATGGGTCTCTTGCCCAACCCGCCAGGGAAGATTGTCGGTGGACAGATTAACTACAAGGGGAAAGATATCAGCCACTTGAAGGAAGCCAAGATGCGCAAATTGCGCGGTGATGAAATCGCGATGATCTTTCAGGAGCCAATGACTTCATTGAATCCGGTGTTCACGATTGGTGATCAGGTGATGGAAGCCATTCGCTTACATAATCATTTGTCCAAGAAGGAACTTAGTGAACGAGCGATTGAATTGTTGAAAATGGTCGGGTTGCCTCGGGCGAAGGAATTATTAAAGGAATACCCGCATGAACTGTCCGGCGGCATGCGGCAGAGAGTTATGATCGCCATTGCCATGTCCTGCAATCCGAAAGTATTGATCGCTGATGAACCGACGACTGCCTTGGATGTCACGATACAGGCTCAGATTCTTGATTTGATGCAGAAGCTGAATCAGGAAACACATACCGCTATTATGCTGATAACGCATGATTTGGGTGTTGTTGCACAGGTTTGCAAACGTGTTGTCGTTATGTATGCAGGAAAGGTTGTCGAAGAGGGTGATGTGAAGGATATTTTCAATCATCCGAAACATCCGTACACAGAAGGGCTGATTCAGTCGATTCCTGATCTTTACTCCAAAAAAGACAAGCTCTATACGATAAAGGGCAGTGTGCCAAAACCAGGCTCAATCAAAAAAGGCTGTCTGTTTGCACCGCGTTGCGAGTTTGTCATGGATAAGTGTCTGGAGCAGACCCCTGAACTTCTTGGAGAAGTCCATAAAACACGCTGCTTTTTGCATCAGTAAAAGGCGCAGAAAGGAGGCCGCTAATGAGTGAAACACTCTTGAAGGTTGAGAATCTAAAAAAATATTATCCAATTAAGTCCGGTATTTTTGATAAGACAACGGAAACCGTGCGGGCGGTTGACGGTGTGAGTTTCACTCTTGCTCAGGGTGAGACGCTGGGAATCGTCGGCGAATCCGGTTGCGGTAAATCAACAACCGGACGCATGATTATGCGTCTGATTGAGCCGACGGAGGGAAGTGTGGTTTTTGAAGACAAGAACATCTTGACCATTTCTAAGCGGGAGATGCGAAAGATGCGGAGAGATGTTCAGATGATCTTTCAAGATCCCTTTGCTTCGTTAAATCCTCGTCAGACGATCGGCGATATTATTGAAGAGCCGATGATCGTTCATAAAATTGGAAACCGACAGGAACGCCGGAAACGTGTCAACGAGTTGCTCGAGCTTGTTGGGTTGAGCAGCTATCATGCGAAACGTTTTCCGCACCAGTTCAGTGGCGGTCAACGTCAGCGAATCGGGATTGCCCGTGCGCTTGCTGTTAACCCCAAGTTAATTATTGCCGATGAACCTGTATCGGCACTTGATGTTTCTGTTCAGTCCCAAGTGTTGAATTTGCTTCAGGAACTGCAGGAAAGGTTTAATTTGACCTATATTTTTATCGCTCATGATCTGAGCGTTGTTCGTCATATCAGTGATCGGGTCGGTGTGATGTATCTGGGGAAACTTGTTGAATTGTCAGAGAGTGAGCAGCTTTATGAACGCCCGATGCATCCGTATACGAAGGCGCTGCTCTCGGCGGTACCCATTCCAGATCCGGAAAATAAGACCGAACGGATCATTTTGTCCGGAGATGTTCCAAGTCCGGCTCATCCGCCATCCGGTTGTCCTTTTCATGATCGCTGCCCTTCGGCAATGGATATCTGTTCGAAAGAGGTGCCTCATCTGAAAAAAATGGAGGACGGGCGGCTCGTTTCCTGCCATTTGTATTGAGCAGACTGAGCCAAATGGTGTCTTTTTCGGCAATCTTATTGAAAGAAAGAGGTGAACTCATTGTTTTCCTATTCAATTAAGCGTGTATTCATGCTCATCCCGGTTCTTCTCGGGATGACGATTATTGTGTTCGCGATTATTCATGCGATTCCGGGTAATCCAGCGCAAACAATTCTTGGAACCAAAGCGACGCCTGAGGCTATCCATAATTTGGATCAGTCGCTTGGTCTCGATAAACCTTTGTATGTTCAATATTTTACGTATTTAAAAGATATTCTGAGTGGAAACCTCGGTACATCTATCCAGGATAATACGCCAATTGCCAATGAAATTTGGCCGCATTTGGCCGCAACGATTGAATTGTCGTTCGCGGCGATGCTGATAGCGGTTTTTGTCGGTGTCAATGCCGGAATTATCAGTGCCTGGAGACAAAATTCTGTATTTGATTATTTGGCAATGGTTATCGCCCTTATTGGCGTGTCGATGCCGATTTTCTGGCTCGGTCTGTTGGAACAATGGATCTTTTCTGTAAAACTGAACTGGCTGCCGTCTATCGGTCAGACCGATATCACGAGTACAGTGCGGCCTATTACCAATCTTTATTTGGTTGACACACTGCTTGAAGGGCAATTGAGCCAGTTCTGGATGGTTGTCCGTCATCTGATTCTTCCAGCAGTAGCACTTGCGACGATTCCGATGGCAATCATTGCCCGAATGACCCGTTCAAGTATGCTGGAGGTTCTGCATTCGGATTATATCCGGACGGCAAAGGCTAAGGGACAGCGGATGGGCCTGATTGTTTACAAATATGCCTTGAAAAATGCTTTCATTCCGATTCTTACTGTAATTGGATTGCAGACCGGGCTGATGCTTGGTGGTGCTATTCTGACTGAAACGATTTTCGGCTGGCCCGGAATCGGATTGTATGTCTACAACGCGATTCAGGCCAGAGATTATCCGGTCATCCAATCAGGCATTCTGATTATTGCTTTCATGTTTGTCATGGTCAATTTTATCGTCGATCTTTTATACGGTTTGATTGATCCGCGTATTAAATATCGTTGAAAAGGAGGGAAGAAGGATGTCTCAATCTGGGGAGAGTTCTGCAGTGCAGCCGTTTAAAAAAGAACGGAGTCTGTTTGTCCAGGGACTGATTGATTTCTGGAAATCCTACCGCAAAAACAAACCGGCAATCGTTGGCTCGCTGCTTGTTCTATTTTTTATTGTCCTTGCCATTTTTGCTCCGGTGTTTGCGCCTCAGGGCATTAATAATCAGAATATCAGTATTCGTCTTCAGCCCCCATCGGCTCAGCACTGGCTGGGAACAGATGACTTCGGCAGAGATATTCTAAGCCGCATTGTTTTCGGCGCTCGGCTTTCTCTACGTGTTGGTTTCTTTGCTGTGATCGGTTCGATTATTGTCGGTACTTTTTTAGGCGTGATTGCCGGATATTTCGGTAAATTTCTCGATACAATTATTTCACGCTTTTTCGATATTCTGCTTGCTTTTCCAAGCATCTTATTATCGATTGCAATTGTGACGATCCTTGGTCCGTCGCTGAATAACGCACTTGTGGCCATTGCTATTGTCAATGTACCGGTGTTCGGTCGTCTGGTTCGTTCACGGGTTTTGACCGTGAAAGAGGAAGAATATATTATGGCTGCCCGATCAGTCGGCATGGGAAATACGCGAATTATCATGAAGCATATTCTGCCGAACAGCTTTGCGCCGATTATTGTGCAGGGGACATTGAATATTGCGACGGCGATTCTTGATGCAGCCGGTCTCGGCTTTCTCGGGATGGGCGCTCAGCCGCCTCAGCCGGAATGGGGAACGATGCTGTCTGAATCGCGGCAATATATAACGAATGCTCCTTGGACGGTTCTTTTTCCGGGTCTTGCGATCATTCTGGTTGTTGTCGGATTCAATCTGATGGGCGATGGCCTTCGCGATGCCCTCGATCCAAGAATGAAAAATTAAAAAAATAGCGCAATTCGCAAATGAACACGAAAAAGGGAAATTTTAGTCAAAATTTTATTTGTTCTATGACCTTAATTGAGTTACAATATTAAAGATTCATATAACTTAGAGAGCTTTTAGGGGGATAAGCATGAAGAAAAAATACTTAAGCTTGGTTCTTTCCCTGATTGTTGTTCTGGCACTTGCTTTGAGTGGCTGCTCCGGCGGCTCATCCAGCAAATCCAGCAACAGTGCGGGAAAGACACTTGTATTCGGCCGTGGAGCCGATACAACATCACTTGATCCGGCAGTGGTTACAGATGGTGAATCTTTCCGCGTCACACAGAATATTTTCGATACTCTGGTTTCTTATAATTACAGCAAACAGAGTACGGACGTTATTCCGAGTCTGGCAACCAGCTGGAAGATTACAAATGGCGGGAAAACTTATACTTTTAATTTGAAAAAGGGTGTTAAATTCCAGGATGGAACGGCATTTAACGCACAAGCTGTTGTTTTCAACTTTAATCGTTGGATGAATGGAAAGAAATCAGGCAAATTTGCTTATTTTCCATCGATGTTCGGCGGTTATAAGGGTGATGCAGGCCTTGTGATTAAGAGCGTGACAGCTCCAAATGCGAGCACCGTGGTCTTCAGTCTGAAACGTCCTTCAGCACCTTTCCTGAAGAACCTAGCTATGTCGCCGTTCGCTATTTCGAGCCCGGCCGCAGTTAAGAAATACGGTTCGAAATACGGTTCAACAGCAGCAGTCGGTACTGGTGCTTACTCATTCAAATCATGGAAAAGAAATGACACGATTACCCTTGTTAAGAGCAAGAACTATTGGAAGAAGGGTCTTCCGAAAATCAGCAAGTTGATCTTTAAGGTTATTCCAGACAATAGTTCTCGTCTGAATGCTTTGAAGAACGGCGAAATTGATTTGATGGACGGCGTGAATCCGAGCGACGTCAGCGGTGTATCTGGCAACAAGCAATATCATGTCTACTATCGTCCGCCGATGAACATTGCCTATATGGGCTTTAACGTAACGATGAAGCCGTTCAATAACAAAAAAGTTCGTCAAGCACTGAATATGGCAGTTGATAAGAGTGCGATTATCAAAGCGTTCTATAATGGACAGGCTCAGGCAGCAACGAACCCGATGCCGCCAAGTCTGCTTGGATTCGATAAAAATATCAAACCTTACGCTTACAATCTGAAGGCAGCGAAAAAACTTCTGGCCGAAGCAGGTTATCCGAATGGATTCTCGACGACGTTGTACACGATGTCAAACCCGCGTGATTATATGCCTGAACCGCAGAACGTTGCTCAATCCGTTCAGTCGACCTTTGGTAAGATTGGTGTAAAAGTTAAGATTGTTACGGTTGAATGGTCTTCCTATATTGCGAAACTGACAAAGGGCGGCGCACCGATGTACATGATGGGCTGGACCGGCGACAATGGCGACCCGGACAACTTCCTTTATACTTTGCTTGATAAAGACAGCATCGGCGCGAACAACTTCTCATTCTATCAGAATGCTCAGCTACATAAGATTCTGATTAATGCTCAGACAGAGACCAACGATGCGAAACGTGTCGCTCTCTATGACAAGGCACAGGTTATTCTTCATAGCGATGCACCTTGGGTACCGCTTGTTTATGGGAAACCAGTTCTTGTTGGTAAGAGCACAATTACAGGCTACACTCCAAGCCCGACTGGTACAGAACCACTTGATACAGTTAATATTAAATAAGATTTTTATATCAACGAATCCCGCCCGATCTTGCATCGGACGGGATTTTTTGGGTGTGCCCGCAGACTAGGGCTGGAGCACGTTGAAAACGCAATCATTTTTTGAAAACAGTCACAGGAGAAAAAAGTGAAGAAAAATGAGTGAATGCTATCACCCAATTGAGGAAAAATTCCGCCTAAGCCGCACAAAATTCCGCCCAATCGAGGAAAAGTTCCACATTAAATCGAAAGTTCCGCCTAACCACAGCCGCTACTGGCACAGATCATGTTGAAAAGCATAGATAACGGCCTGGGTCCTATCTTGGACTTCGAGTTTGCTTAGAATATTGCTGACATGGACCTTGACCGTTTTTAACGAGATGAACAAGTCATCGGCGATTTCCTGGTTACTTTTACCCCGCGCCATCTGAAGCAGAACTTCCATTTCCCGCGGTGTTAATTGATCATGGAGGACTTTTGTATGAGGATTCTTCATCCGCGACATGACTTTTTCAGTCACTTCGGGTTCAAGGACGGACTGGCCTTGATAGGTGCGGCGGATAGCGTCGGCAATTTCACTGGCTTTTGATGTTTTCAATAAATAACTGACGGCCCCTGCTTCAATAGCCGGGTAGACCTTGTCGTCATCAAGAAAACTGGTGACAATGATAATTTTAGCCTGCGGCCAAACCGTGATGATTCGCTGAGTTGCCTCAATTCCATCCATTTTTTCCATCACTAAATCCATCAACACGATATCCGGACGCAAAGCTAATACCTTTTCTACGCCTTCTAGTCCGTTTGATGCTTCGCCAATCACTTCGATATCGGTTTGTGCCGACAAATAAGCGGATACACCAATTCGGACCATTTCGTGATCGTCAACGAATACCACTCGAATCATTTTTCTTCCCCCCTAATAATTGGGACTTTGACTTCCAGACTCGTCCCTTTTCCCGGCACACTGACGAGCTTGAATTGACCGCCGATTTGGGCAGAGCGCTCTCGCATATTGTTCAGACCATAGGATCCGGGTTTGTTTTCCTTCGTCTGAAAGCCGATACCGTCATCCGTAATCCGGAGAATCGTGAGGTTGTCACGGGCAATGAGCAGGACCGTCAGCGTACGAGCCTTGGCATGACGCAGCACGTTGGAAACGGATTCCTGCAGAATGCGAAAGAGCTGATCCTCAATCCCTTTTTCCAGACTGAGCGGTTCAATGGTCCAGCGGATATCCATTGGAACCTTCATCCGCAGTTCATTCAATAATTCTTCCATTCCTTTTTTCAGCGCTTTTCCATGTAATTGCACCGGGCGAAGATGAAGAAATAAGGCACGCATTTCCAGCTGAGATTGATGAATCGCCTGTTCGACGAGGATCAGCTGGCGGGTTTCCGCATTAGGGGCAGTCGTCCGATTCTCGTTAATCGTTGACAGCAGCATGGACGCGGCGAATAATTGCTGACTGACCGAATCATGGAGCTCTCTTGCCAGACGATTTCGTTCTTCAGAGACCACTTTGCGTATGGCCTGTTCCTCGAGTTCAGCGGTTTCGTTGGCCATTCTCTGAGTCATCTGCGTCTGCTTGCTCACTTGCTGCGCCAATTGCTCCATTCGCCGAACCAATGTCGGTGTTGCGCCGCCGTTTGCCAAATGCTCCGCCGTGATCGGTTTTCCTTGAGCCATTTCCGTGACAGCATCCTCCAGATTCATGAAGACGTTTCGCCAATAGAATCCGGAGAATATCCCGACGGCGAGCCCGCAGAAAAGGCAGACCGCAGGAACAATCAATAGAAACGGTAGATGCCAGATTTCTTTTTCCCAAAGCAGATCCCAATGATTCAGCGGAAAAGCGATGAAATAAAAGAGTGTGAACAGGATAAGCAGGGCGAGAGAGAAGAGGACAGCCGTTAGACATTCTCGCTTAAAAAGGTTCATGTCCGCCGCACCTCCAGACTTCCGGCAACTGCGGAGACAATAATCGCTATCTTTTGCTCTCCCTCAAGATAATGTTTGGTCTGAAACGCGACCGATTCATTGATCAAGCGGGCTTCCTTATGATCAAAAAAATCGAGCTGACCCAGACCGACAGAGTAACGGACCGATGTCTCTACACCAAAAGGTATGAGAATTCTGACGCGCCCAGCCAATTGGCGAATCAGGATCACCGCTTCTTTTCTGGGGAGGATGGTCCGGCTTAGATCGATCAACGTATCACCGGCACCGACTTGAATATTAATATCGTGCCATTCATAATCTTGTCCTGGTGTTGCTTGATGACCGAACCATCTGTTTTGTAACAGAGTATCCGACTCGACTGTTTTCTCCGCCTCTGCGGAAAAGCGTTCCGGACGAATGACCAGCGGATTCTTTTTGGACTGAATAAAATCAACGAGAAACAGGACGAAAAGAAAAATGATCACAATTTTGAACAGAAAAGTACTTAAAATAATAATGACAAGACCAATTAATCCGATCCAAAAGAGAATTTTTCCTCTGCGGCTGGCTAGATTCTTCCGCCCGTAATACAAGAGGGCCGCGAAAAGAACAGCAGGAAAAAGGAATCCCCAATCCCCGAAAACGGACTGGACAACGAGGGCAAGCAAGACAGCGATCAGAATCCAGCTGAATTTATCTTTTTTTAATGAACGGAACATCGGGGACACCTGCCTTTCTAGGGAATTCCACTGAAAAAGTTCAATCGGGAAAAAACGACTGAAAAATTCATTCCATTAGAACACGATGAAAATAAAGTGAAGCCCGCGCCTTTCTGGCCGAGCTTCCCTTATTTTACTATAATTGAGTCTTAAAATGTAAGCCGGTTACTGCGAATCAGCAGAATCAGTTTTTGCCGCCTGCTCTCTTTCCAGCTTCTGAATGCGGGCGTCGATGGTGTGGTGCTGATAATCTTGATTAATTTTCTGCTCCAATCTCTGCAGATATAATTCACTTTCTTCGAACTTGGAGAATGATTGGCCGAACGCTTCCTCTGGATGCAGAACGTGATTCATCCGGTGCTCGGCATTTGCGATATTTTCCCGGCTCATTAATTCCATCCGCTTAAGATACATATCCTTTAATTTACGCTTCATTTCTCCATACTTTTGTTCTAATTTATCAAGCTGTCCGACGGTTTGCTGATAGTTTGTTTTCAGACGTTGAGCTTTTTCCTGATAGTCCGCTTGTTCACGTGAGGCGAACTCATGCAGCTCAGTTTCAGACGCCTGTAAAGCGATTTTCGCCTGATGCTCACGTTTTTCAGCCATCTCATTGGCTTGATGGTATTCCCTGATGAATGTATCCTTCAGAATATATTGCCGGTCAATGAGTGTACGTACCCGCTGGACTTCCTTCTCGCAGCGGCGCAAGTGCTGATTCAGCAGTGCGATCGGATTTTTTTGTTCCTTTTCATCAAGCAGTTCATGAATATCCGAACTAATTGAGTCTTTGATTCGTGTCAATAAATTGCTCATCTTTATCGCTCCTTTTTTATCGATTCTTTTTAATGTAATTCTTTCCATTCTTTTTCAAAATGGTCGAAGGGATCGTCGGAAGGTCTGGCCGTATCGTCTGTCGATTTTTTCCATGTGTGCACGGCATAATATAGCCCGGCTAGTGCGATAAGTCCGATTAGCGACGGAATATTGCCGATCGAGCAGCCAAGCGCAATCAATCCGATCAATGCCCATAAAAATTTGGATCCGGCAGTCGCCGCGCGTGTGAATTTCTTAAAGGCAAAATAGAGAATCGCCAGACTGATGAGAAGTCCGATCATCGGTCCGATATGAACGAGCAGGACAATGAGAGAGACGGTTCCGAGAATGAAGAGCAGCACTTTTTTCATCACTTTTGTCCTCCTTTCTATATTTCCATCATAAGGGAGATTCGGACGGACGATAATGTGCCAATGGTGTATCTTTGCCTAAGCCTTCAGACGCAGGAAGGATCAACCGGCTTCGGGAATGAGAAAGCCTGACTTCGACTGGCCCAAAAAAGTCGATTTTATCGATTTGAGAGTATAAAAATAAATCCGGCACTGCTGCCGGAAAGCTGGAGATTGAAAAGAAGTGAGGTCTTAAAACATGCCGATATCTTTCTTAATGGCGACATGGCTTTCTTTCTTATGATGTCCCTGAAAACTGCCAACCAAGAGGTCCAATTGTTTAACGTGCTTGCTATAGTCAATGATAGTGGCGATCAATGGAAAAAGGTCGAGCCATTCCTCGGAAGAACGGTTCGAGAAGTGAACGGAAAAAGACTGGATCAGATCTTTTTGCAAGCGTTCATCTCTGCGTGTTTGTTCCTCATGGCGCTTGCGTCGGATTTTGCCGTCAAATTTTAACAAAACTCTTTCATGATAGGCCATCATTCCGTCCATTTGTTCCCGCAAGACATGTCTGAATTCATGGGGAAGCACCCGCCAGGCATTCTCATTACGGTCTAATTCATCAAGAATATGATGCAGAAGTCCGGTCGTGTGGATCATTTTGCGAAAAATAACGATTCGCCGCAATTTTATATAATGCAATTTTCTTGAATATACACGTTCTTCACGGTACCAGTGATAGAAATTTTCAATTCTCAGCTTGCGAATATCAAATTCCGCTCGGTCGCTTTTGATTTTTGTATTATCAGAGGCACCTTCATTCAGCAGCCGGACCCATTTCAGCAGATCAGTCGTCTGGGTTAAAATGGTTTCATACAATATATCCTCATATTTGGGCGGAAAAAGCAGAAGATTAACGGCTGTGGCCGATAGAACACCGATGCAGACGAGGGACAGGCGCCAAAGGGCTGCCATAATAAATTGGTGGGTGCCGCCCAAACCACTGGTCATGATGAAAATGACCGTGACCATTGTCAGCGTTAATGTATCCTTCATTTTGAGCTTCAGGTGAATGGCGATCACTAGAACGACGGCTAGACCGACAACGATCGGATTGTCTCCGACTGAGAAAACAAGCAGAATCCCGATCACTGCTCCGATACAATTTCCATAGATATTTTGAATCAGGGTCTGCAGTGAACGACGGACGGAGGGCTGTGTCGTGACGGCTGCTGCAATGCCGGCCATGATTGGCGGTGTCATATGCAGAGCGGCCGCAATAAGAAGGGCCAGAGTTACGGCAACTCCCGTTTTCAGGCTCCGTGCTCCTATGCGCATAATCATTCTCCTCGTTTCAGGGTGATGCATGCCCGGGCGAGATTGCCCGTCGTCAGCATTCCCTATTTTTTCTCTCCTATTAATAATATCCTTTCTTACTCCATGTCAAGCCTCTTCCCCAGGCCCTTCACTTATAAAGGGACATTGGCGGACGGAGTTTTGCCATTATCCGTAACGATCAGGATGGGTAGAAAAAAGGACGGCTATTCGCCGTCCCGAACCGGAAACCGCTTATCAAGCAGTCTCAAGAAATATTTAATTATTATTTAGAAAGCTCTGACAGGGCGAAATCGACAGCATCGAGGGTTTCATCGATATCTTTTTCCGTATGTTCGGTGGTCAGAAACCAAGCCTCATATTTGGATGGGGCAAGATTGATTCCTTTTTCCAGCATCAATTTAAAGAAGCGGCCGAACATTTCGCTATCGGTATCCTTGGCCTGATCATAATTAGTCACCTCATGATCGGAGAAATAGACAGTCATCGCACCGACAATCCGATTAATAGCGATTGGCAATTGGTATTTATGATTAAGCGTAAGAATACCGTCTTCCAGTTTGGCACCGAGACGATCCATCTCCTCATAAATACCCGGTGTTTGAAGCACCTCGAGACAAGCGATACCGCTAGCCATTGACAGCGGGTTACCGGCCATTGTGCCTGCCTGGTAGGCCGGACCTTCCGGAGCAACCTGACTAATAATTTCTTTTCGGCCGCCGTAAGCGCCAATCGGCAGACCGCCGCCGATGATTTTACCCATTGCCGTCAGATCCGGAATAACGCCGAGATAATTCTGGGCACCGCCGTACATGAAGCGGAAACCGGTAATCACTTCATCATAAATGACCACTGCGCCTGCTTGATGGGCAATCCGATTAATCGCTTCAAGAAAGCCTGGTTTCGGCATGACCATGCCGAAGTTGCCGACAATCGGTTCGACGAGCACACCGGCGATCTCATTGCCCCATTTATCGAAAGCTTGCTGCAGCGTTTCAATATTGTTATAAGGAACGGTGATCACTTCCTGCGCCGTGTTTTCGGTTACACCGGCTGAATCCGGAGTACCGAGAGTGGAAGGACCGGAACCTGCGGCGACTAGAACCAAATCAAAATGGCCGTGATAGCATCCGGCAAATTTAAGAATTTTACTTCTCCCGGTATAGGCGCGCGCCACCCGCACCGTTGACATCACCGATTCAGTTCCTGAATTCGTGAAGCGGACCTTGTCCATGGAAGGTATGGCTTTTTTCAACAGGACGGCGAGATCCGTTTCCAGCTCAGTCGGTGTTCCGTAAAGCACACCGCGTTCAGCCTGACGCTTGATAGCCTCGGTGATATGCGGATGGGCGAAGCCAGTAATAATTGGTCCATATGCGGCTAGATAATCAATATAACGATTGCCATCCTCATCCCAGAAATAAGCACCCTTTCCTTTCTTCATGAAGACAGGGGCACCGCCGCCTACCGCAGAATAGGAACGCGAGGGGCTGTTGACGCCGCCAACTATATTTTCTAAAGCTTCCTTATAGAGCTTTTCAGAAGTCTGGATATTCATTGATTGCTATCTCTCCTTAATATGTAGTAATGGTCAGTGAGCAAATGATCAATGAATCGTGAATCGCTCGACGCAGAAAGGGATGCGCAGAAAATTTTATTCAAACATTCTGTGATTCATCAGAAATTCGAAATGCTCTAGAATCCGGGCAGTCAGGCCCCAAATGGTCCGCCCCTTATAATTATAGAAAACTTCAGTCGTTGTAAGATTGTGGAAAGGATAATTGATGCCGGAAGCAATTCGGTTAAAAGGAAAATCCTGATCGGCAGTCACGGAAAAAGAAAGTGTCCGTTTCTCGGGAATCTGCTTCATCAGCCAAGGAACCGGGATTGTAAAAGTCTCAGCAACCTCAGCGGAATTGATCCGGTAGGGAAAGGAGGGATCCATTACACCGACAAAGGGATAAATATAGTGATCATGATCAGAAATACAGGTGCCCATCTGACCGATAACTTGTATCGCTTCCTTTGGAACACCAAGTTCTTCGCCTGTTTCACGTACGGCAGTTTCTTCGAGAGTCGCGTCAATTTTTTCGCTGCGGCCGCCTGGGAAGCAAATATCACCAGGTTGCCGCCTCAAAGTTGCTGCACGGACTTCAAGAAGCACCGCCCAGGTGTCCTTTTCGGAGATCAGCGGTACTAAAACAGAAGATTTTCTGGCTAATTGTTCCCCAATAATCATTTCATCGTTTTCGATACGTCTCTTAATACTATTCAGATCCATGTGATCACCTACATCCTTGACTCTTTCCTTATTTTAACACATTTTACGTTTGAAACCCGAGCCTTAAGCTTGTCTAATTACCGCTCTTCTGAGAAAATAGCAATGAGTGATCTGTTTGGAGAGCTCGGGAAAGACAAGCTTGCCGTTCAGGCCCAGCGGAAGACTGAGTTGACCGGAGAAGCAGCGGCAAAATAAAGGAGCGTATCGACCATGCTTGAACCTGGAACAAAAGCACCTGACTTCACACTGGAATCGACGGAAGGACATTCGTTATCATTGGCTGATTTTAATGGAAAAACAGTCGTTCTTTATTTCTATCCCAAGGACATGACTCCAGGATGCACGACGGAGGCTTGCGACTTTAGGGATCAGAATGAACTTTTCCGCCAATTAAACACCGTAGTTCTCGGAATCAGTGCGGATCCCTTAGAGAAGCATCAGAAGTTTATTGAAAAGCATTCGCTTCCCTTTACGCTTCTCTCTGATGAAGATCACAAAGCAGCGAAGGCCTATGGCGCTTGGCAATTAAAAAAGAATTTTGGCAAAGAATACTACGGAATCGTTCGCTCAACATTTATTCTTGATGAAGCGGGCACGATAGCTAAAACGTATCCAAAAGTCAGGGTCAAAGGACATGTCGAAGAAGTTTATTCCTATATAAAAGAGAATCTTGCCTGATTCCCTCACATTAAGATATAAGCAAAAAGCCGGGAGTATCTCCGGTTTTTTGTTTTCTTACGAGCGGGTAAGCCCGAATTGGTGAAAATCAACTGTCACTCATTTCTACGTTATAATTGAGAACAATAGAAGAGCTTCCATCGCTCATGTTTAATAACTATAAAAAGGGCTTAACAAGGATCAAATAGAATCTACGTAAGCGTAAACATTGACAGGACGAGTGTGATCAATGTACACTAAAAATGTAATTATAACGATTGTAAGGTAATAATTGATTTTGATTACTATTAACGCAGAAAGCGGGGTGCATGACGATGACAGAAGGAATTGCAAAAATCGATAAGGCGATTGAAGTGCTTAAAGATTCAGGAGTGCGAATCACTCCGCAACGTCATGCAATTCTTGAGTACCTGATCATGTCTGACTCACATCCGACTGCAGATGAAATATATAAAGCTTTGGAACATCAGTTTCCAAATATGAGCGTAGCGACTGTTTATAATAATTTACGCGTTTTTAAAAAAACGGGCATGGTTAAAGAATTGACATACGGCGATTCATCAAGCCGATTTGATTTTTCGACGAAGCAGCACTATCACATCATTTGCAATGAATGTGGGAAAATTGTTGATTTCTTTTATCCTGGATTGGATGAGGTTGAGGATTTGGCTGCTCAGGTGACTGGATTCAGTGTGACTTCCCACCGTCTTGAGGTCTATGGACTCTGTCCGGAATGTCAGAAGAAGAAGGAACAGTCGGGAAACGAGCAACCGGGTAAGAAAGAGGAACATGTCTAACGGTTTTGTTCCTATCACTTAAAAATTTGTCTGGATGGGGAAGTCAATCGTTCTTTATTGACTTCCTCCTTTTTATCTTTCCATTTACTGGATCCGATCTGATCTGTAAAATTCTTTCACAGATTTAAGGAAGTCTATTGACGCCGCTCTTAATCCATGGTAAATTTAATAACGTTGTTTTTGACAAGGAACGACAGGATTCAGCTTTTGAATGTTGGATCCACAAATAAGTTATTGACTTGATTACTTTCATGTTATATAATATTACTTGTCTTTTTAAAAAACCATTTGAATTTTAACCGCTCATGACATATGATTCAAAAAAGTTATTGACAAAGTTAACCCTCAATGGTAAGATATAAAAGTTGCTGTTAAGGAATTAGCAGCACGGAATGCTCCTTGAAAACTAAACAAAAGCCAAGCGTATTTTTAAAGGG
>JBDNRY010000033.1:0-27851 GCA_047718855.1 Sporolactobacillus sp.
TCCGCAGAAGAGGAGGCGTTATCCGCAGAAGAGGAGGCGTTATCCGCAGAAGAGGGAGCGTTATCCGCAGAAGAGGATCGCGTGATCGCAATTATTTTACAATTTCTTAATTTTTCCACAATAATTTTGTAAAAAAATCACAACTGCTGGTTCCTTTTGCGTTATAATGAAGAAATAATTATCAGGGACGCCATTTTTTAGCGACCTTGGAGGGATGACAGCAATGCTTAAAAATAAGCGGGCGTTTTGGTTCTGGACAATCATGGCTCTTCTAGTCATTGGAATGATCTATAAAGGATCGGCGACGCCTTATTCGCAGCAGGACATCCAGCCGTTTTTAAAGGCACATTTCCAATGGACATCGGAGACATTCCCCCATATTACCTTTAATTATGGCGGAGAGCTAGTCACCTCGAATGATCCCTATGCCTTCTTTGAATTCGTTGTCCGCAAGGCAAGTCATGTCACCGAGTACTGCCTTTTGACCTTTATGTTGATTAATCTGTTTATGACCACCGTGCTGCCGCGTGCGTTTTGTTATCTCTGCGGACCGGGAATCGCCATGTGTTACGCGATTTTTGATGAATGGCATCAGACCTTTGTCTCCGGGCGAACGGGTCATTTGATCGATGCCTTCACGTTCGATTTCTCTGGAATGATCGCGGCGATGATTCTTATCTTTCTTTTAGACATTTATTTTCGTTTCTTCTATACGAGCAGCAATGCCAAATTCTATAATCACAACGTCTCGCAAGGATAGTTCTTGCTTTTTAATGGAATAGAAGATGAAAAATTCTGGCGCTAATAGGCACCAGAATTTTTTTTAACCTTTATCTTTTGAAGAAAGGATGAACATTGGCTGAGGAACAATCAACTAGTAAAAAAGTAGGACTATTATACCGATAATTAATTGAAACGATTAAAACCGTCGTAAAAAAGGTGGTTGAGCAGGAATTTTTTTGCTGATGCATATCTATCGATTTAGAATTGCTGATCCAGTAATAAAGCTTTTTGATGCGACTTTTTAACGATTAAATGATGTGAAAGTGAAATGGATGGGGGTATGGCTTATGGTTAAGAAACAATTTTCAACAAATAAAAAAAGATTGGTGCAGCAAATCGCTTTCCTAACGACTGCTGTCATTTTTCAACTTGTCCTGGGTGTTCTTTTTTTTGTTTGCGGTTACTTTTCCCGCTTTTTATTGGCAGGAGTTTTGATTCTGGTGGGTCTCGTCCTGGCGATTATTGGCCTCTCGATGATTTTCAAAATGTATAATCACCGCGTTCGGACGATTCGGCAGGCGATTGATAAGATCATCTCTGGAGATTGGAGCAGCAAGTTAACCGTTACGGGCAATGATGAACTGGGTGTTCTGGGCCAAGCGGTGAACCGAATGAGCCAAATGTATCATGGCCTGGTCGAGCAGATCGCCAGCGTTTCGCGTCAGGTCAGCGAAGCCTCACAAACCTTGTCAGCGAGTGTGGAAGAGCACACCGCTTCCTCAAATGAAATTGGATCAACGATGTCGGAAATTGCCGCGGGTGCTTCTGATCAAGCGGTATTGATGGGGAAGAGCAAGGAAGAGTCGGAAGCCTTGAATAAAATTATGGACGAGATTTCAGTCGCTGTGAAACAGATTAAAGAAAGCGCGGGGACACTCGATCAGGTGTCTTCCGACAATCAGCAGGCTGTGGAAAAATTGCGCAGCCACTCCGAGCGGACGATTAGCACGACCGCGCAGATTATTGAATCCGTGACGCTTCTTGAGCAACGATCAGATAGTATTGATCAGATTATTGATACATTAACAGAGATTGCTGGGCAGACCAATTTGCTTTCGCTGAATGCAGCGATTGAGGCAGCGAGAGCCGGAGAACAGGGGAAGGGTTTTGCAGTAGTCGCCGATGAAGTACGTAAACTTTCCAATCAAACGAATCAGGCTCTCAAACAAGTTTCAGATATCGTCACTTCTATTCACGAAGATACTAAAAAAATGGTCGCACTTGCCGATAATAGTAGTAAGGTCGTAGAACAACAGTTTGTTGTCGTGAATGATTTTGATAAATCAGCGAACAAAATCACTCAAGCGGTCACGGCCAATCAGGCAGATGTTTCCCGGATTGCCCAATCGATTCATACAATGGTGGCTGGAAATAAAAGGATGAAACAGTCGATTAGCGATATGACGGCGATCAGCGAGCAGACTGCCGCTGGAACCGAAGAAGTCACCGCCTCGATCGAAGAACAGATTGCCGGGATGGAGCATTTGAACAGTCTGGCCTCTGATCTTGAGAAAGACGCGGCCTTCCTAGGCGAGAAACTTGATTTCTCCAAATAAGGTTTATAGGGAAGTGTTTTATTGAAAGAGATAGGCGTCTATTTCTTTTGATACATATGAACAAGTTTTTTACTGGTAAAAAGAGTAAAGCCGCCTGGCGTCAAGTCTGAATGGGCGGCTTATCTAATTTTTAATTGGGGTGGGGTACAGCAATGAAATTTCTAGGAGCCGGCAGACGGAGTCAGAAGAAAGTCTCGGAGAGTTCAACGGCAGAGAATCAAAAGATAAAACTCAAGGGTTCTTTCATTCAGAAATATCTCCCGAGAAACCTGCTCACACATGAAAGTGTTAAAAAGCAAATGTTATTGCCTTTTATTGTGACGATTGTTGTTGTCGGACTTATTGGGGGCTTTTTCAGCTATTTCTACGGAAAGAAAATGACAAGAGATCAATTGACGGAGTCAACCATGCAGCAATTGTCAGCGACCAATATCAGTTTTGACACTTATTTTGGCGATGCGGAGGCTTCTCTGCGACAATTCGGGTCGAGTCCGCTTTTGACAAATCCGAAAAAAAATAATACATCAATCAATCAGCTCTTCCAAAATTTAATCGATGCCAATGGTAAATATCAGGCGATTACATTCGCTACCCCGAATAAATACGCGATTCGGGCGCCTTTGTATTTTTTTAATGATAATTATGATCCGACCAAGGACCAATGGTATCAGGACGGACTTCGTGCCGGAGGAAAATCTTATTGGATCAGTCCTTACGTTGATCCAGTGCTCAAACAGCAGGTTGTCAGCGTTGTTCAGGACGTTCATTCAGAAGGAAAATCCGTAGGCGTTATTAAAATGGATTTATACATCCAGAATATTATCAATCAGGTGCGCAATGCAAAATATGGATCAACTGGCTATTCAGCGCTTCTTGATCGAAATGGAAAATATATTGCGACGGAGAGTAAGAAGCAAATTGGGAAAAGTGTGAAGCAGCAGGCTTTTTATAAGAAAATTAAAACAATGGGAAATAAAGGAATGTTTTATTCGCGAGTCGATGGGCAGAACAAATTGGTGTTCTTCACTCGAAATAAAACAACGGGATGGACTCTGCTCGGCATGATTGACAAGAGTGAAATATCTCGCTCAGCGAATCTGATCGCTTTGCCATCTGCTGTGACGGTGGTCATCATTCTTCTTGTGGCTATTTTTCTAACTAATTATCTGCTGAATAAAATTATTGTCCGTCTGCGCCGCATTCAAAAGGCGGCGAAGCAGGTGCAGCAAGGGGATTTGACCGTTTCGATTCCGATCGATGGTACGGATGAGTTGGCTGATTTGATGCACAGCATCAATGATATGGCGCGGGAAAACAGAGAGGCGTTTAAAAAGGTCACCAGTGCCTCAAACAAGATGAGCGGGGCTTCGCAAACGCTGGTCGCCAGTGCGGAAGAGAATGTCGCATCGGCCAATGAAATCAGCGCGACCGTCACCCAGATCTCGGCGGGAGCATCCAATCAGTCGTCAGCGCTTGAGAAGAATCAGGCATCTATCGAAGCGCTTGTTCAACAGATTAAAATGATGGATAACCGAAGCAAGGATGTGCTGGCTGGTGCCGACAAGATGAGTGCCACATCGAAAAATGGTGGAAAGATTATGCAGCAGCTGTCCACCCAGTCTCATGCATCGGCAGAAACAGCCGCACAAATTATTGCCGCGGTTCAGGAACTGGAGCAGCGTGCGCAGAATATCACTCAAATTGTGACCGTTCTTGACGGTATTGCTCGCCGCACCAATCTCTTGTCTCTGAATGCCAGCATTGAGGCCGCTCATGCCGGAGACCTCGGCAAGGGCTTTGCGGTGGTTGCTGATGAAATTCGCAAACTGGCTCAGCAAACGAATACCTCATTAAAAGAAGTCAGCAAAACGATTCATGAAGTCACGGAGAAAACGGCAGAAGCGGTTGCACTTGGAGAAAAAACGAACGAAATGATTGAGGCGCAAGGAACGGTAGTTGAACAATCGCGCGGAGCTTTCGCGGAAATTGAACAGACGATCGGCGGCAATGTTCAAGGCATCCATCAAATTGCCGGAGCCATCCGTGAAGTAGATGCGGCAATCGGCCAATTCAGTCAGGGATCGCAGACCATCGCTTCAACGAGTGAGGAAACAGCAGCCAGTACGGAAGAAGTCAGTGCTTCCGTGCAGGAGCAGACGGCAGCGATGGAGGAATTGAATAAACTGGCAGGCGATCTCGAACAAGAGGCCCAGATCATGCGTCAGGCAATCAGCCGATTTAAGATCTGAGTTTAAATAAAAAAAGAAATAAATGAAGCGGATACCCTCATCTGGGGTATCCGCTTTTCATGGCCCATTCAGGATCAGCAGACGGGAATTAGATGACCCAGTCGCCGTGCCGGAAAATAGCGACCCGTTCGCCTGCTGCCGTTTCAGCGTCGATGTCCATTTCGGCGGAACCGATCATGAAGTCAACATGTGTTAGACTTTGATTCGCCCCTTTTTCAGCTATTTCTTCGCTTGTCATCTCTCGTCCTCCCCGGTAATTAAACGGATAGGAAGCACCAATAGCCAAGTGACAGGAGGCATTTTCATCGAACAAGGTATTAAAGAAAATGATATTTGTTTCAGAAATCGGCGAGTGAAAGGGTACAAGCGAAACCTCCCCAAGAAAATGCGAACCCTCATCCGTTTCGATAATTTGTTTGAGCGTTTCCTGTCCCTGTTCGGCCGAATAATCACTGATTCGGCCATCTTTAAAGGTAATTGAGAAATGGTCAATCAGATTACCGCCGTAATTCAGCGGTTTGGTACTGGCAACCGTGCCGTTGACTCCGGTTTTAAGCGGCATGGTGAAAACTTCTTCGGTCGGAATATTCGGTTGGAACGGAACACCGTTTTCGTTGGTCATTCCTCCCCCGACCCACAGGTGTTCTGCCGGCAACTCGATACTCAGCTCTGTGCCGGGTGCCCGATAATGCAGTTTTTTAAACCGTTTTTCATTAAAATAATCCAGCTTCTGTTCGAGGTTCTTGATATGACTCTCCCAAGCCTGTCGCGGATTTTCCGCATTGACCCGAGTAATTGTGAAAATTTGCTGCCAGAGTGTTTCGATACGCTGGTTCTCCGTAAGACCGGGATAAATTTTCGCGGACCAAGCCTTTGTCGGCACCGAAACAATCGTCCAGCTCACCTTTGCGCCCATCTTCGCCTCTGTAAATTTTTTATTGGCAGTTACGACTACTTTTTGTGCGTCAGCAATCCGCTTTGGATCGACGCCCTTCAGCAATTCGGGATTTGGGGAGTAAATATAAAGGAAAGCAGCACCTGCATCAACGAGATCCTCATAGGTTTGTGTCTGCCATTTCGGAAAGCTCGCAAAAGAAGCATCCGGTGCCAGATCATAACGAATCCGTGTCACGGGTTCATCGGACCATTCGACAAACACATTCTTTGCACCCGCTTCATAGGCTTTTTTCACAGCCAAACGGACAAATTCAGGCGATTCGATCGGTGCAAAAATCATGACATCCTGATCCTTTTGCACATTTAAGCCGAATTTAATTGTAACTTCTGCATAATTGTCCAGGTTTTCTTCAAAAGTGCTCATGTGTCATTCCTCCATTGAACGTGTTTAGAGTATGTTGTTTAGAAAGACAGGCAACTTAAATACCGAGCTGCCCGGATATTCCAAATGTCCCCAAAGGTTTCCAAATTTATTTTAACACAGGAGGCCCTGCTCTTGCTGAGGGTTATCCGATAAAAAATTAGCCAGGAAGAACGGACACAATTTGGTGATTTGCATAGGATGGAAAGAAGTAAACTTGGAGGTGATGAGGACCATGGGTGCTGAAGCAGGATTTGGTCTGAGTTCAGGATTTGCACTGCTGGTTGTACTTTTTATTCTCTTAATTATCATCGGTGCAAGCTGGGCATATTGATAAAAAACAGGCAGGAGCTGCGACGCCCTGCCTGTTTTCTTGTATTGATTTTGATTCTCTCACTCTGAGGCCGATCAATAGACGCAGTCAAAGAGTTTTTCTTTCGCTGCGCTCAATTTCTCTATTGCCCAGGGTGCCGGCCATGTCATCAGCTGCAGTCGGATAAACCGCTTTGAAGAATTTTCCTGCAATTTCGGCTGTTCGTAGCCGAAACTGCTTAAAATGAAGCCGAGTCGCTGGTAAAACTGAATTCGCCGCCGGGCCAGTTCATTTTCCGGCGTCTCCACCTCCAGCAAAAGGTTAGGCTTTGCTTCCTGCATGAGCAGGCGCAGCATTTGCGAGCCGAGTCCCTGCCCGCGCATGGCAGGATTTACGGCAAAATGTTCAATGAACTGGAAATCCTTAAAGTCCCATATTGCGAAAAATCCGCATAACGCTCCCGCATCATCGACCGCAGTCAAAATCCGGTAATTCGGATGATCAAGCAAACGGCGCGCACTTCGCTCTTCGCGAATTTCTTCAGGTGGAAAGGAAAGTGCCATTAATTGATAAATTTGATGAAAAGCGTTTGGATCAAGTGTATGTAATCTAAAGACCATCTCTATCTCCCTCCAGCAGGTCAGAACCGGCAAAATCAAAATCCTGATAGCGGTCATCATACCGTTTTCTTTTACAACAAAATGCTAGAACACAACGAGTGTAAGAGATAGCGAATTGAAAGTAAAGGGAAATCAAGCGGACGCAATGGAGAAACGCGCTTGCGATTGAACAAAAGGCATGAGCCGGACAAGCGACGAATAGGATGTAAAAAGAAAGAGCAACGGGAATTTTGCCTACACGCTGAAAAATTTCGCCTAAGCGAAGCGAGTGTATAGGTTGCAAAGAATCATGATTTTTTCTGACAGCATTACTAGGCTAATATCAGACTAATCCAAATATTTTCGTGGGAGGAATCACCGATGAAAAAAATCGTTCGCACGTTGCAAATTGCTGCAGCTTACATTGGAACGGTTGTTGGCGCCGGTTTTGCCTCCGGACGGGAGATCATCCAGTTCTTCACGCAGTATCAGGCATGGGGGACGTTCGGCGTGCTGCTTAGCAGCTTGCTGATGGCTTGGATGGGCACAAAGTTGATGATCTATTCGCGGAGAATTGATGCCTATTCTTTTAACGAATTATTCGTTCATCTTTTTGGTGCGCGACTAGGGACAGCCATTGAGGCACTGATGTTTTTTATTATCTTTGGACTGACTGGTGTGATGCTGGCCGGTTCCGGAGCTGTTTTTCATGAGCATCTGCTTGGTGGCCGGCAGCTCGGAATGCTGCTGACGCTGCTGATTAGTTTTTTCTTCTTGATTAAAGGGGTCCGCGGCTTATTCTGGATCAATTCGCTTGTCGTTCCGATCCTGATTGCCTTCGTTTCGCTTGCTTTTATGCTGAATGCACATGCACCGCTGCTTCAATTGCCGCAGGGCCTAGAAGTAAAAGGCCTTATGTCAGCAATTCGGTACGCGGCCTTTAATATGCTCACCGCATTGGTCGTCCTTGTTCCACTTGCCCGTGAAGCGCCGGATGAGAAGACGCTGCGCTGGGGGGGATGGATTGGCGGGGCCGGACTCGGTATTCTGATGCTGATGGCCCATTTACTGCTTCTTGGCCATCCGAGGGTTTTGACATTTGAGATGCCGATGGCGGAGCTGGCTCGGCCGATTGGACTTGTGATGCATTTTGGGTTCGCTTTTGTGATTTTCGGAGAGATTCTGACGACGTTTGTCGGCAATATTTTTGGACTTGCCCGCCAATTACATAGCACTTTCCCCCAAATGTTAAGTTCAGGACAGGCGATGATCCTGCTAATAATAGCTGCCTATGCATTGGGGCAGGCGGGTTATGCCTCACTAATCAGCACGCTCTATCCCCTCTATGGAACACTTTGCAGTGTGATCCTCATCTATCTCTGCTTTGTCCGGCTCCCTAATGATCACGCCTTCCATGACTGAAGCTCCTTTCGCACGAAGCAGGCAAAATTCACAGATTTAAAAAGCAAAATTAAAAGCAAATCCGAGGCTCATAATAGAGATAAAGGATTCAGCAAAAAAAAAAATCCCACAGTATTCTGAAATGCGAAAATTGTTTTCTTTTGGTTGCAATTTTAGGCGAATTATCGTATGTTAGATCTAGAGAGCAAGTTGCACGTAGGAAACAAATGTTCATAAAGAGAATGGAGAGGGTTGAATGTCTGACGAGCAGCGCGATCGGACCCATGTACCAATCGGTGAAGAAAGCCAGTTGGTTAAGGTGAGAAAGAGAGCACGTAGGAAGAATGAGAATCGGGCACAGCCACAATCTTTTCAAAGTGCATTGGGGCAGGCGAAGGGCTGGAGACAGCTTCTGCCATTTATCGGTCCGGCATTTATCGCGGCAGTTGCCTATATTGATCCTGGCAATTACGCGACAAATATTCAGGCCGGATCACAGTTTGGCTATCTGCTGCTTTGGGTCGTTATCGTTTCGAATTTAATGGCTATTTTAATACAAACGCTGTCGGCAAAAATTGGAATTGCCACTTCGCATAATTTACCTGAAATGATTCGAAAAGAATGGCCGAAGGGTGTAGCCATCTTCTATTGGATTCAAGGCGAGATCATGGTCATGGCCACGGATTTGGCTGAGTTTATCGGAGCGGCGCTCGGCTTTCATCTTGTATTCGGTATTCCGATGATTCCGGCTGCACTTCTGACGGCTGTCTGCGCATTGGGGATTCTCGCTTTCCAGGTCAAAGGATTCCGGCCGCTTGAAATGGTGATTGCGGGTATGGTATTCATTGTCGTGATTGCTTTCAGCTGCGAAATGTTTTTCGCAATGCCTGAGTTTCATTCCCTCCTAAGAGGGGTGGTTCCCAGATTTCAAGGGACAGAGAGTGTCCTGCTTGCCGCCGGTATTCTGGGGGCAACCGTGATGCCGCACGCGATTTATATGCATTCCGGTTTGACCTGCCGCCGCGTCATTGGTCAGTCAGCGATCGAGCGGAAAAAAATCTTTCATTTTGAACTGGCAGATATTTTGATCGCCATGATCATCGCAGGCTTGATTAATGCGATCATGCTGGCGGTCGCCGGATCCACCTTTTTCGGGAAAGAAGTCATCTCCGATCTGACTGTTGCTTTCCATGGCTTTGGCCAATATATTGCCCCAAGTGCAGCTCTACTCTTTGGTATCGGATTGCTTACCGCCGGACTCTCCAGTTCCTCAGTTGGAACACTGGCTGGAGATATCATGATGCAGGGCTTTATTAAAAAGCAAATACCGGTCTTTATTCGCCGCGTCTGTTCGATGCTTCCCCCACTGATCCTGATCCTTTCTGGCGCCAACGCCACTCGGGCGCTGGTCATAAGCCAGGTTGTCCTCTCTTTTGGGATTGCTCTTGCCATTATTCCGCTAATCATTTTTACCAGCAAGAGACGAATTATGCACAATCTGGTGAATAAAAAGCTAACGACGATTGTTGCCTGGCTGATCGCTTTCGTTGTGATTTGTTTGAATGTATTTCTCATTCTTCAGACCTTTGCCGGATAGTAGGTTAAGGAGAAGGTAAAACGTTGTCTTTGGCAGCATCCGCCTTATACGTTCGACAAACTCCCGTTAAACGGGTGTTTTTTTTTGCTTTAAAAACAATTCATATCCCAAATTATTTTTTTTTGCAAGAAACGATTTTTACAGATTATATCTCACTTTTATTCACTAAATTTTTCATATAAAAGAAATTAGTTTGCAAAAATATATAAACGCAAAATAAAATTATGCAAATATCTATAAAATGCAAATAAATATATTGCAAATGGTGTAGACCTGTATTACAATGATGGTGGTGATGAAATTGACAAACAATAAACGGTTGTCTCCTCAGGATAGAAAAAATAAAATACTCAAATCTTTAAACAACAAGGAAGTTGTAAAAATTCAGGAGCTGTCATCGACTTTAAATGTTACACGAGAGACCGTCCGGAAAGATTTGTATGAATTAGAGCAAGAAGGCAATGTGACAATGGTTTACGGGGGAGCCGTTCTTAATCATCAGAAGAATGAAACCGCGTACAGCAAGCGAATGAAGGATCATCAATCGGAAAAGCGCAGAATCGCTCAATTTGCTGCATCTCTAATTAAAGATGGAGATACGATTTATCTTGACTATGGAACAACGACATTCATGCTCGCTGAAGAACTGAAGAAGAGAAAAGGAATTACAGTCGTTACGAATACGCTGCCAATTGTTAACCAATTGCTCCACAATGTTGATATAAATTTAATTATTCCTGGAGGGGTGATTCGAAATAATGAGGATTCGCTTTTTGGATCTTTAGCCATTAACAATATGAACAGATTGTATGTGGACATTGGCTTCTTTGGCATTGCCGGGATTAGCAAAGAGGGGGGGCTGACCAACTTCCATATGGGAGAAAATGATGTATCGCGTCTGATGCTTCTTCACAGCAAAAAAAAGATCATTCTTGCCGATCACTCGAAGTTTGGAAATTCAGCATTGTATAAAACAGCAGACTTTAATGAAGCGGATTTAATTATTACGGACCGCCAGCCAGATAAAGAAATAGAGGACACCATTTTAAATGAAGGATGCCAAATTGAAAAAATGATCAACATGGGGGAGGAGAATCAGTATGGATGATTTACTCGAAAGAAAATTAATTTTTAGAAATCTTGACCTCACGGATACGAATGAACTTTTTCATATAGTCGGTGAACGGATGATTTCTCTTGGCTTTGCAAAAGAGGGCTATGTAGAGGAATTGATTAAAAGGGAAAAGCTCTTTCCGACAGGTGTTCCAGTTGAACCCATTGGCGTGGCCATACCCCATACGGATGGGATTTTTATAAAAGAGAACAAGTTGGCAGTGGTTACTTTAAAACATCCGATAACCATTGAAGTGATGGGAAGTGACCATGAGAAAATGGTGATTTCTCTGGCTATTTTTATTGGCGTTTGCAATGGTCAGGAGCACATGATCATTTTGCAGCAGCTCATTGAACGAATACAGGACAGCAATTTTGTTAATCAAATAATGAAAGCGGATACAGATGATGAAATTTATAATCTTTTTTATTCAAATCTAAAATTGGAGGAAATAAAATGAAAAAAATATTAGTAGCTTGTGGTGGAGCAGTGGCGACTTCGACTGTGGCGGCCAATAAAATTCGTGAATTGTGCAAACGCGAACATATTCAGGCAGATGTTGAGCAATGCCGAGTAAGCGAGCTAGCCAGCAAAAAAGAAGGGATTGACTTAATTGTCACGACTGCGAGAGTTGACCGTGATTTTGGTGTACCGGTCATTCATGGAATTGCCTTTATATCGGGAATTGGTGTGGATAAAACGGAGAAAAAGATAGTAGACGTTCTCAATGAAAAATAAAAAGTGAATTCCAGCGAGGAGGAAATCATATGTTTATCATCCAATATGTTGTTAATCTTGGGGCTTCTGTCATGCTTCCAATTGTTATATTCATTATTGGTTTATGTTTACGGCAGGGCGTGGGGAAGTCTCTTCGATCAGGATTAACAATTGGCGTTGGTTTTGTAGGGATTGGCATGGTTATCAATCTATTGACCGGGAATCTAGGACCAGCAGCAAAAGCGATGGCTGAGAATTTTGGACTGGGATTATCCGTCATTGATTTAGGCTGGCCAGGAACCTCCCCGATGGCCTGGGCTTCCAATATGGGAATGATTGCTATCCCTATTGCCATAGCGGTGAATATTATTATGCTGCTGCTGCGGATGACGAAAGTTGTAAACGTCGATATTTGGAATATCTGGCATATGGCTTTTACTGGAGCCATTGTCGAATTAGCGACTGGAAGTTTTTGGTGGGGAATTGTTGGAATTGTGATTCATGCCGCCATCGCTTATAAGCTTGGGGATATGTTTGCTCCGGTAACGGATAATTTCTTTGGATTGGAAGGAATTGCCATCCCCCATGGGACTTCCGCCTATATGGGCATATTCGCAGCTCCCATTGATGATTTATTAGCGAAGATTCCCGGGGTCAATAAAATAAATATTACGTCTCAAAAGATCGAGGATCGATTTGGAGCCCTGGGTCAGCCGGTTATCGTAGGCGCATTGTTAGGATTTATCATTGGGCTTCTTGCTCGCTATCCGATCGGAAAGTCGCTTCAATTAGCTGTTCAAATGGCTGCCGTTATGCTCCTCATGCCTGCCGTTGTTAAATTTATTATGGAGGGCCTCATTCCTATTTCGGAGGCCGCCCGAACCATGCTTGATAAACATTTTAAGCATGCAGATTTTCGTATTGGACTGGATCCGGCATTATTACTTGGAAATCAGCAAGTGATTTCTGCAAGCCTCATTTTTATCCCGTTAACGATTTTAATTGCCATGATTGTACCAGGGAATCGGGTCCTGCCGTTCGGTGACCTAGCGACCATCGGATTCTTTATAGCGATCGCTGTGGGTGTTCATAAGGGGAATCTTTTTCGAACGATCATTTCTGGATCAGTAATCATCTTTATCACGATCTGGATATCCAATCAAATGGTTGCTCTTCAGACGAGATTGGCAAGTGCGACTCACCTATTGAAAGGCAATGCCGTTTCCTCTCTCGATCAATCGGGTAGTCCGATTACCTTCCTGCTGTCGAGAGGATTTTCATTGAATATCACCTTAGGGTTTTTCGTTATCGGAATCCTTTTCGTGTTCTGTTTTGCCTACACGTATCTGAAGTATAAAAGAGGTACCCTGTACAAGGAAGAGACGTACGGTTCGGATGTACAGGATGATGGCGGATTTGTGGAAGATTAAGATGGGGAGTGATTTTTTTGAAAGCGCTTATCGAAAAAAGTAAAGCCAATTTCATACTTGATGAGATAGAAAAACCGGCTATAGCTAACGAGCGAATAATTGTCAAGGTGAGTTACTGCGGGATCTGCGGCTCGGACCTCCCGCGTTATTTTGAAGGGGCAGTTCATCAATTTCCGCAAATACTGGGCCATGAATTTTCAGGCATCGTTGATCAGGTTGGTGCGCATACGAATGGAATAAACCCTGGAGATCGCGTCGCTGTCGCTCCTCTTGTTCCTTGCGGCAAATGCGAAAATTGTAAAAAAGGATTTCCAGCCTTATGTACGCAGTATAGTTTCGTTGGTTCGAGAGAAAACGGTGCAATGGCTGAATATGTTTCTGTGCCTTCTCAAAATATTCTAATGCTTCCGGATAAGGTAAGTTTAAAAGAAGCTGCACTCATCGAGCCCTTGACGGTTGCTATACATGGGGTGGATCGAGTAGATGTTCATGCCGGTGCACGTGTTTTAATTTTTGGCGCCGGGACGATCGGTTTAATGACCTTGCTCACTCTGAAAGCCAAGGGCGCAGGACATATTCTTGTTGTGGACATTAATCAAAATAAATTGGATCTCTCCTTGAAACTTGGTGCTGATGAAGCCATTAATCCAATGAAATCAAATCTGACGGAATATTTTAAAGAAAACGAAAGGCCTGAATATATCTATGAAACAGCCGGTTCCGCTGTCACTCAAGTTCAGGCCATTGATACCGTTAAGAAAAAAGGGAAGGTCGTTTTCATTGGAACGGCGAAAAAAAATGTCTCCTATCCACCTGAAATCTTTGAGAAGATATTAAGAGGTGAACTCGAAGTCACAGGATCCTGGATGTCTTATTCTTCCCCATTTCCTGGATATGAGTGGAATGCAGGACTTCACTATATCGAAAAAGGGAAAATTGATGTTAAACCCCTGATTAGTGGTATCTATCATTTGGAAGATAAAGAGAAACCGTTCATTGACATGGTTGAGAAAAATACGGATAGAGTAAAGCTTCTTTATGAGATCGAATGAACAGAAATAAGATGAGATTCCTCCTCAACGCAGTTTATCAGTTGATTTGCTCACCATGTTGCTTCATTTTTTCTTAAAGTGTCACAGTTTGCTCAAAGAGGGAAATTGACACTATGGCTGAAAATGACGTAAAATGGAGATTGTGAGAGAAAAGCGATGATCTCTCTGCATGATTTTGAAAAAATCGATGTGGAGGATTAATCGATGGGATATTGAGGGACAATACCCTTGTCCAAAATTATAGCTGTGGAGGAATAGATAATGGTTAAAATGTCTAAAGGCAAGTTCGAATTTCTTGAACAATTGTCTGACAAGAACGGTGTTATCGCTGCTTTGGCTATCGACCAGCGTGGTTCTTTGAAGAGAATGATTGGTGCTGCAAAAGGCTCTGACGCTTCTTCAGAAGAACTTTCAGATTTCAAGACACTCGTTTCCAAAGAACTGACACCATACGCAAGTGCAATTTTGCTTGACCCTGAATTTGGTCTTCCTGCAGGCAAGGCACGTGCAGCAAGCTGCGGTTTGCTGACTTCTTATGAGAAGACAGGTTATGATGCAACAGAACCTGGACGTATTCCGGATCTGCTCCCAAACTGGTCAGTAAAGCGCATCAAAGAAAACGGCGGTACGGCTGTTAAACTGCTCGTTTATTTTGACCCGGATGAACCGGATGAAATTAACGACGTTAAGAAAGCATTTGTTGAACGTGTGGGTTCTGAATGCAAAGCAGAAGACATTCCGCTGTTTTTCGAAATCGTCACTTATGATGAAAAAATTACGGACAAAGAAGCTTATGCGAAAGTTAAACCGCAAAAAGTTCTGGACTCCATTAAAGTCTTTACTCAAGCACGTTATGGTATTGACGTCTTGAAGTTGGAAGTTCCTGTTGATATGAGCCGTGTTGAAGGCGTTGGCGAAAATGCTCCGGTTTACACTGCTGAAGAAGCAAAGAAATACTTCCTCGAAGTTGATAAACTGACAACAGTTCCTTACATCTGGCTGAGTGCCGGTGTATCGACTGAATTGTTCCAGAAAACGCTCGTCTTCGCTCATGATGCTGGCGCTAAGTACAATGGTGTTCTTTGCGGCCGTGCGACATGGCGCGATGGCGTTGAAGCTTATGGCAAGGGCGGAGAAAAAGGCGCTGTTGAATGGCTTCGTTCTCAAGGCAAGGCAAACGTTGAAGAACTCAACGCTATTCTTGCTGAAAATGCTACTCCTTGGTATGAAAAATTCGGCGGCAAAGACAAGATCGAAGTTGTCGACTAATTAATCGCAGCAAAGAGTCCGGTGGATCCGCGATCCGCCGGATTCTTTTTTTGATTCGGCATTTTTTGGTTTACCCGCCAGTTTTTTAAGCAATAATAGAGAGGAAACAGGATCATTTTTTTATGCGCGCTGCAAAAAACAGCGGAGCCATAAACCTTAAAATTGTCTCTGTAAGGATGGACGTTTGCAGGATATTTGAGGGCAGTTGAAACAGAAGAGGAATTCACAAGGGCAAGCCCTCATGTTATGATAGAGTCATTGTGTCAATCAACGAAAATGACGTGAAAGCATTCGCGAAGAAAAGGGAAGAGACAATGAAAAAGAAGGTTTTATTAATAATCGGCAGTGTAATCGTCGTTTTATTCGCGGCGGTGGCCGGCTATGCTTGGTCGCTCTGGCATTCGGTTCAGAATACGGCGGGCGATATGTATGAGACTTCCGGCGGACAGGGCAACCATGGGGCGATTAACGGAAAAAAACCGATTAGTCTGCTCCTGCTCGGCGTCGATCAGCGAAAAGGAGATCCCGGGCGAACGGATACGATTATTGCGACAACTGTGAATCCGAAAACGAATACGATGCAAATGATATCGATTCCCCGTGACACCCGGACGGAAATTGTCGGTAGGGGAACGATGGACAAAATTAACTCGGCTTACGCCTATGGCGGCACGCAGATGACGGAGAATACGGTGAAGAATTTTCTCGGCGGAGTTCCGTTTGATTTTTACATAAAAATTAATATGCAGGGCATGAAGGATTTGGTTGATGCCGTGGGCGGCGTTACCGTCCAAAACAAGCTGGATTGGTATGATGAAGGGTATTATAAAAAAGGTTATCATTATGCCCGAGGAACAATTAATCTTGATACCGGAGCGAAGGCGATGGGTTATGTACGGATGCGCCACCTTGATCCTCAAGGCGACTTTGGCCGAAATCAGCGCCAGCGTGATGTGATTATGGCAATTGTTAATAAAATGGCCAGTGTTTCATCCGTTTCCCGCTACTCGCAGGTGCTTGACGCCATTGGCGGCAATGTCAAAACGAATCTGACGTTTGACGATATGAAAAACTTGGCTTTTAATTACCGGAATGCCCGAAAACACACGATTGATTATGAAGTGAAAGGTCAGAATCAGACAATTAACGGGATTTATTATTTATCTGTAGACAGTGCGGAACGGCAGCGTGTTCACGAAATGATCGAAAAGCAATTGGAACAATAAAAAGACGCAAATGAAAGCAGCTTCATCGCCCGATTGGCGCTGAAACTGTTTTTTTTATTCACCGGGGCTGGTGATTGTCTTCGGGAAACGGGCTGCCATATTGGCAATGAATTCCGTCAAATTACTGCTAAGGAGAACGCCTGACGGCTGGTCCTCAGCAAGGATACGAGTACTCTCCCCGTGAACAAAGATCGTCAGCTGTGGATGGTTCTGCAATAGGCTGTCGATTTGTTTGCGGACGGCCTGAACCTGATTGGGAACAGATAGGGAAAGGCAAATATATTCGGTATGTTTTTCCTCAATCATTTCGGACAGCAGCGTCTCGTCTACGGCTTCGGAGATGAAACAGGTTTGCCAGCCATTGATCGCGAGCAGGTGCTCAGCCATTTTAAAGAAGACGACATCGCTGATGGGTCCATTATAGGCAATCAGGCAATTCCCCATCTGAATGTTCTGATCGGCAATCAAAGAACGCAGCTTCCAGTCGAGCAGGGTAAGGATCGTTGAACGGGCGACCAGTTCATCGATGACTGTCCATCGGCCTTTTTTCCTGCCGGCCGCGATTTCGTTCAGGGCACGTTCGAAGAGATCAACGAAGACGTCTTCCACACGTTTGCTGTCGGACAATGCGTCGAGACATTCCATTGCTCGAATGGAATTGCCCCGAATTAGGAAATGAATAAAATCGTCCCAGCTTTGCTTCGCTTGCAAATGGCTTTGGCTATTATTCCAGCCGATGACATGGCGGATCGTCAAGGATAGGTCCCTTGGAAGCTGAATGATTTGCTGATTATCCATTTTAATTCTGGGAAGAATATCTGAACCTTTGGGGTTTGCCTGAACGGTGCCAAAATGTTCATTTGACAGCATAACCTCGGTAGCGGGAGGGAAGATACCGATAAATTCAATAAAACGATAACAGGTCTGAATATCAAAAAGATTCTTGGAAAAGGCATCGCTAAGAATAATTTCCATCGCCTTTGTTGCATGCATGGGATTTCTATAGGAACGTCTCAGAGTCAGTGCCGAGTAAACATCGGCCACCATCATCAGATTCAGTTCGCGGTCGGCGGGAGAAACAGGCAGATGGTCGGGATAGCCGCTTCCATTTAACCGTTCATGGTGCGAGCGAGCGATTCGGCAAACTTCTTTGTCAAAATTTAATTTTTCCAGCAGACGGCTGCCGTCCAGAGGATGCTTTGTTATCTGTTTGTATTCTCGTTCTGTCAATTTTCCCTTTTTTAATAAAATGGATTGCGGGGTATAAAGCTTGCCGATATCATGCAGCAGGGTGCCAGCAACGAATCCGCGTGTAAGCGGCCAATCGGATTGGCGGTTGAATAAGCTGCAGAGAACAAACACGTCGATGGAGTGAGTATAGCAGACCGGATCCCACTGCTTCAGGGTGTCCATCAGTAATTTAATGACGGGGTTTGAAAATAGTTTCAGATAAACCGAATGAAGCCATTGATAGGAGGATTCTGAATGAAGGATGTGACCGTAGCGCAGTTCATCGGCAATCGGTGCCATATCATTCTGGAATCGTTCGGTAAGCAGATATTTCTGGTGAGTAGATAAAATTGAGGATTCTGAACCACGATAAAGCGGAACGCCGTCCTCAATGATACGAACGGATCGGACACCCTGCAGTCTCAGATCCTCCGCCATCTGCAGGGTAATATAGGTCCCTTCATGATAGAGAACGGTTGAATTAATATATATATTCTGAGCAAGCAGCATGCCGTCACTCAAATTCTGCACTTCAACAGTCTTCTGCATCCGTTTCTCACTCCCTGATATTCATCAGGCCAGGCGACTTCTGACACAGAAGAATTGACTTTGTTCAGCGGTGGACTGGCCTGCTTTTTTGTTATGAAACTCCGGCGATCAGCCGTCAATTTGAATGTATGCAACCAGCAAGCCGCATGACAATAGTCACAAAAAAATTTTTTCTATTGAAACATTTGACCAAATCGTTTACCAAGATATAGAAAAAAATAAAAGAAAAAGAGAATCGATCAACTTTATTTTTCAAAATATCGGTCATTATGGGCTTTTCAGGACATTAAATCGCCACGGTACAGGACTGGAAGACATTCATACTAATTATCGGTTCAGAATATAAGATGGTTAATAGATATAATTATCCTGGGTCTATAGTCCTTTTTATATAAAGCAAGGCTGCCAACTCTGCTCCTCTGAAAAATAGGGACTTTAAGAACGAAAGAAATCGTCCGATAATAGAACATATAGAGTTTCGAATGGAAGGGTTGACTGTTATGGATCTCGCTACACTTATTGGCCTGTTTATTGGCTTTCTGTCATTAATTATCGGGTTCCTGATGGAAGGCGGAACCCTGGGCGCATTATTTAAAATCACTGCTTTTCTGATTGTTGTGGGCGGGACAGCAGGAGCCGTTATCATCAGTTTTCCGGGTTCAGCGTTAAAGAAGCTGTTCTTTATTTTGAAATACGCATTCATTAAACCGAAGAATGATTCCGCAGAGACGATTGAACGGCTTGTGGAGCTGGCTAATGTTTCTCGCCGGGAAGGTTTGCTTGCGCTGGAGACCGAACAGGAGAAGTTTCAGGACGATGAATTTATGTCAAACGGGATGCAAATGGTTGTTGACGGAGTAGATTCCGATGTGATCGATGACATTTTAAATCGTGATATTGAGCTTTACGAACAGAACATCTTATCATTGAGTAAAATGATGGAGTTTGCCGGCGGATTTTCACCGACAATGGGTATTATCGGCACGGTGATGGGGCTCGTGCATGTTTTGGGCAACCTCAGCTCACCCAATTCGCTTGGCCCTTCGATTGCTGTCGCCTTCATCGCCACTCTCTATGGTGTCAGTCTGGCCAATCTGGTTTACCTGCCCATTGCTAATAAAATTAAGGCCAATCTGGCGAATGATGTACTGAATCGTCAGATCAAGGCGGAGGGCATTCTGTCGATCCAATACGGTGAGAATACCATGATTCTGCGTAAAAAGCTTTTCGCCTTTCTAAGTGTAGAAGAGAGAGTGAAGGCGGAGCAGCGCCTTGATAACGGCAGTGAAACTGAGGGCAGATCACAGGAATTTGAAGGGGTCGGCACGAATGGCTAATCGGCGAAGACATCGTTCGATAAAAAGAGTTGAAAATCATGAGAACGCTGATCGTTGGATGGTAACCTATTCGGATCTGATAACGTTATTACTTGTTTTTTTCATTGTGATGTTTTCGATGAGCTCGATTGAAAATCAAAAATTCAATGCCCTGGTTTCCTCATTGAAATCTTCCTTTCAGGGTTCTTCCATTTTACAAGGAATCGGCTATCCCTCAACTGACAAGGGCCAGACTGTTCCTTCTGTTCCATTGGTTAAAAAATCAACACTTTCACAGAAGGCAAAGGATCGGGATATGAAGAAACTGGATACACTCTATGTCCGGATCAATAAGTATATTAAAAGTAATCACCTTCGTCCGGATGTATCCTTGAAAGAAACCGCTCGGGGAGTCCAATTGACTTTTCGGGAAAAAATTCTGTTTGATCTCGGCAAGGCCGATTTGAAATCCAATGCCAAGCCGGTTCTGAGCAAAATTGGCGGGATTCTGAATGAGGTGCCCAATGAGGTAAGCATTGAGGGTTATACGGATAATACACCGTTCAAGAACAGTGATTCGCCGTACCATTCCAATTGGGAACTGTCTGGTGCCCGGGCGCAGATCGTGATGAATTATCTGATTGATAAGGATAAGCTTCAAGCCAGCCGTTTTCATTTTGTCGGTTACGGTCAATATCATCCGGTCGTCAAGAATAATACAACCGCGCACAAAGCAATCAATCGCCGGGTAAATATCGTTGTCATCCGCGAAGATGAGGATCAGACGAATGATTGACCGACTGGGTTTTCTTTCCGTTTTGTGGTATGATTTCCTTAATTGATCTATCGAAAATACATAATATTTACTAGGGTGGTTGGTCTTGAAAAAAATTTGGCTGATTGTTGTGGTTCTGTTTTGTCTTGCTTCGATTATCGGCGGGAAAATTTATTGGAATCATAGAATACATCATATTTCGCAAGTCAGTACGGCGCAAGCCTCCGATCTGACTGCCGGGCTTCAGGTGAACGATGATACGAGTCTTCCGATAATGAAACAAATAAACCGGCTGCCCGTTTCACTGCGCACTGCTGCAAAGAAAGCTTATCAAACGAGCGGTCAGGTGCACGTGGCTCTGCTCGGTGATGATGAGGTGCAGGCACTGGCACCCGCCTTGCAGAACCGGCTTGACCAGACATTTGGTCAGCTTTTTTTTAAGGTGACGCCGATTGATGTTGGTAAAATGACCTCTTTGCAGTTGAATCAGGCCAAGCTTTCCGCACTCTTTCAGAAACAGAATGGCATTCCCGATGCCGTGATTTTCATTCCGCTGATTTATAATGATGATCATAAGGTTGGACCGGAAGATACAGAGACAGTCACCACGTTATTTCAGGAAAAAGTACAGAAGAGATATCCCAAGGCGGCCTACTATATTTCGCTTCCCAACTATTCGTCGAAACTGACCTATTTGAATGATCGAATCGATAGCTTGTCCTCGGCGCTAAGAAAACAAAAAATGACAATGATCGATTATCTGAAGGATTGGCCGCGGGGCACAAAAATGAAAATGGCGGTTCAGTCTGACGGGAAAACGATGAGCCGGGCGGGACAAACACTCTGGGTTCGGGCGGTCGCCAAAGCGTGGGGCATGAAAACTCCATAAAAAAAGCGGTTTCCTGAAAAGGAAACGGCCAGTGATAAAGTGCATTAAGGCAGGCTCTGTGATTTTTCGTGGAGCCTGCCTCTTTTTTAGTGACGGGATTTTGCTGCAAACTGCCAAAAACGGGACAGATTCTCAGCCACGCGTTCAATATTCTCTTTTGCGTCACTGATTGCCTGAGTCAGGGAACAGGCGCCTGGAACAATAGAAAACAGAGCATCCATTCCATGATCCAGCACGACAGAGCTATCCTTAGCTAATGAACCTGCCAAGGCAAGAACAGGAATCCCCAGCTTGTTGGCACAGTGAGCAACACCAATAGGGGTTTTTCCGTAAATCGTCTGACCGTCAATCTTTCCTTCACCCGTAATGACAAGCGAAGCTCCGGCCATCTTTTGCTCCAGCTGAGTTTCGTGGATCACCCACTCAATGCCGGGACGAATGGAACCCCCTAAGAAACAGAGGGCACCGGCCCCGAGTCCGCCGGCCGCACCTGTTCCAGGGACCTGTTCGATGTCCATTTTTAAATCGCGGCGCACGATCGCGGCGAAATGGGCGAGAGCCCGATCAAGGCTCTCGACTTCGGCGGGTGACGCTCCTTTTTGCGGAGCGAAGACAGCAGAGGCTCCCAGCCGGCCAGTCAAAGGATTGGTGACATCGGTTGCGATATCAAAACGACAGTCGGCAATCCGCCGATCCTTCTCTCGGTCATCGATGGCTGACAATTTGCTCAATGATTGACCGCCCGGCGGTAATGGACTGCCCTCATTATCCAGCAATTGGACACCTAGTGCCTGAGCCATGCCGCAGCCGCCGTCGTTGGTCGCGCTGCCGCCAAGCCCCAGAATGATATGACGGGCCCCTTGATCCAGGGCTGCAAGGATCAACTCACCGACGCCATAGCTTGTCGTGATCAGTGGGTTCCGCTCCGGCTCGCTCAGATATTCGAGCCCGGCGGCGGCAGCCATTTCAATCACCGCTGTTTGACCATCACCCAAAAGGCCGAAAAAGCCATCGACCGGGGTCCCTAATGGACCTTTAACTCTTTTATTGATTATTGACCCACCTGTTGCGTCGATCAAGGATTGCACCGTACCTTCCCCGCCATCGGCCATTGGGACGAGTACGTAGTCCACATCCGGCCAAACGCGCGCCCATCCGGTACGAATGGCCTGAGCGACTTCCAATGCTGTCAGAGAATCCTTAAAAGAGTCCGGGGCGATAACGATCTTCATTGGCTGTTCAGTGTTCATATCCATACTCCTCGTCTATTTAATCAGAATTCGTTGAAACAATTATTTCCCGGGAAAAATGACGAATCCTGTCAGAATTCATGTGTATTAAAGTATACCTGATCCCAGACGTTTTTGAATTTTTCATAAAAAAGGAGCCAATCAGCACATGGCTGCAGCTCCTTTCCTTTCGGTCACTTTAAGCAAGGATATTTTCGATCGCCGTGAGTGTGTCCTTATCCAGTTTCAGATCAGCCGCTTTTACATTATCGATAATCTGGTCCGGTTTACTGGCACCGACAACGGTGCTGGCGACATTTTCCTGTCTCAATATCCAGGCCAAAGCGAGCTGAGCCATGCTGACATCGAGTTCTGCAGCAATTTTTTTCAGTTGAGTGACCTTGTCCAGATTTTCTTGAGTCAGGAAACGCTGGATTCCGCCTTTATTCTCAGCTGCCCGGCTGCCGGAAGGGAGATCATTTAAGGAACTGTATTTGCCGGTTAGAACGCCTTGAGCAAGGGGGGACCAGCAAACCTGGCTGACGCCGTTCGCCGCGCTGGTCGGGATGACGTCTTTTTCAATCCGGCGGTAGAGCATGCTGTATTGAGACTGGTTGGCGATGAAGTGATGAAGCAGTTTCTCATCGGCCAGCTTGCGTGCCTCTTTGATCTGTTCCGCTGTCCATTCACTAATGCCAATATAATTGACCTTGCCTTGATGGATCAGATCGTCAAACGCCCGCAGCGTTTCCTCAATCGGTGTCTCGGAGTCGAAACGATGGCAATAGTAGAGATCAATATAATCGACATCAAGTCGCTTTAGACTGGCATGGGCCTGTTCCATGATATGTTTGCGCGAGAGACCGTGATCGTTTGGCCCATCACCCATCGGGAAGAAAACTTTTGTAGAAAGCACAATGGACTCTCGCGGGAAGGGCTTAATCGCTTTCCCGACCACTTTTTCGGCCTCGCCGCGCATGTAGACGTTGGCTGTATCAAAAAAGTTAATCCCGAGGTCATAGGCTTTCAAGATTGTATTCACCGCATTTTCATTCGCCACATAACCGCCGTAGGTCAGCCAGCTTCCCAGACTGATCGTACTGACTTTCATTCCGCTATCTCCGAGCCGTCGATATTCCATTTAATTTACCTCCCCAAAAAGTACTCGAGTTTTAATACCGTACAATTTTCTTTGGACTAAGCTGAAGCAGCCGCTGCGTGTCAGTCTGCCATAAACGCTTCAATTTCTTCCGTTGTTCTCGGTAAACCGGTGGTCAGCACTTCAGAGCCATTCTCGGTGACGAGAAGATCATCCTCAATACGGATGCCGATACTTTCTTCCGGAATATAGAGACCGGGTTCATTCGTGATCACTTCGCCGGGAAGAAGCTTAATCTCCCTGTAATTGCCGACATCATGCGTATCGAGGCCGAGCGAATGGCTGACATGATGGAAATAGTATTTGCGCAGTTCTTCCGGTCGATGGATCAAGCCGATTTTCAGTAATTCATCCGTGAAAAATTGGATGGTGAAGTCATTCAGTGCCTCAAATTCAACACCGGGCTTGACCATTTTTGTAAGCTCTTGATTGCAGCGCAGCACGATATCATAGATCGTTTTCTGCCGCTCGGTAAATTTTCCATTCACAGGAAAGGTATAGCTGATATCCCCATTATAGAACTGATATTGTGCGCCGAGATCGAGCAAGACGAGGTCGCCGTCCTTGGCTCGACCCGTATTGGCGGAGTAATGGAGGACCGTGCCATTGAAGCCGCTGGCCAGAATCGTCGGGAACGCAAATTCGGTCACGCCTGCGCTTTTCAAAACAAAATTAAAATAGGCCTCCAGTTCATACTCTTTCATACCCGCTTTGGCATTGGCCAGAACATACTTGATACCATCCGCGGTAATTTTACTGGCCTGACGAATCAATTCAATTTCTTCCGGTTCTTTCACGACACGGAAATTGCTGATCACCGGGTAAAGATTGTGAATGGACAGGTAAGGATAGAGGGAGACCGCCTCTGCAGCAAATTTATTCGCCGGCTTCGCCTGAAACTCCCAAGATTTGGCTTCGAGGTCAACGTATAGATGCTTATAGACGCGTCCATCGAATTCCGAACGGATAAAGTTGTCGAAGGTGTCCAGCAATTCAATCGAGGCGATTCCGGACGCTTCCTCAGCTTCACTCGGTGTTATCGTTTCACCATACCACCTGGCCATCCACGGATCGGCCCTCTGAACGAATAGCGTTTCTTTAATCTGACCATTAAATTTTGAGGCGGCGAAAATCACTTTAGCTTCGGAAATTCCGGTCATATAATAAAAATTGCGATTCGGATAAAAAGGATAGCTTTCATCAGCCGACTGATGAGCGGCTTCACCGGCAAACAGAAGTGTCAGCGATTGATCCTCTAGCGTTTCGTAAAGCTTTTTGCGGTTGCGGATAAAAAAACTCTGATCCATGATACTCCTTCTTTCTGAACGATTTTCCCCCTTTATTTTAGCACAATTAACCATCCCTTAACGCTCAAGACGCCGGCTACTCTTCCTGCAAATCCTCCGCTGCTCTGCCGGTGATGTGAATAAAGAGGACAGACCCTTGTCGGCCTGTCCTCATTTATACTTTTTCAAAGCAATCACGCGGATAAAAAATTGAAGATGCCCGACGACATTGCGGCGCCACATCCGTCTGGGCTCCAGAATCATCCGGAACAGCCACTCGAGATTCAATCGCCGCATGATTTTCGGTGCCCGTTTTTTCATGCCGGAAGCAAAATCAATATAACCACCGACAGCAATACGTAAGCTCGGCGCAAGCTCGGCATGATGGCGGGCGATAAATTTTTCCTGAAGCGGCATTCCCATCCCGACAAGCAAAACATCGGCTCCGGACTGATTGATCGATTGGACGATTGCTTGCTCATTATTCATATAGCCGCTGTGTGAGCCGGAGATTTGAAGCGATGGAAATTGCTGCTGTAATCGGGTTGCTGCCGATTTGACAGCAGCTTCCCGGGCGCCCAGCAAAAAAACAGACCAATCATTTTCCTGACAGAGATTCAGCAATCGCGGAATCAAATCCGTTCCGTTCAGATTTTCCTCAAGATGGATATTCCAGATTTTCGCGCCGAGCATCACGCCGAGACCGTCATTGAGCAGAAGATCGGCATGGTTTAGTATCGCCAGGTAATCCGGGTCTCGCTGCGCAATATTGAAGCCATGATCGTTAAGAAAGAACAGATTTGTCCGTTCACGGCTTCTCAGCACGTTACTCAGGCACTCCAGAACCTGCTGATGCGTTGTAAATGTATTGATGGCAATGTTGCCGAGATTTCTTTTAGCGTTCACGTTAAACCTCTCTTTGCTGTATTCCTTTCCTTATTATAGCATGTCTTAAATGATCGATTCGACGGCAGTTCGGCAAAATTTCGGCTGAGTTATGCGGAGCGGCGAAATAAATCTTCAAAAAAATACCGTTATTTGTCCACTAGATAAAAAGTATTGTAAACTATTTGTAACGATTGATAAGAGAGATTCCGGTTTCGTAAAGAAAAGCGTGGCGCTCCCTTTACAATGTGATATAATGTCTCTTGAATGAATGAGGTTTATAGATTGTTAAACTTAAAAAGTGGTATGGAAACAGTTTTTTTGAAGAAAAATCTGGAGATAGAGGCGGGTTGATATATGATCTATCTGACTTTTGTGATCTGTTTTCTTGCGGCAGTCGGACTGACGCCTTTAGTTAAGAAACTAGCGCTCCGGATTGGCGCAACTGACGCGCCGAACGCACGTAAAGTACACAAGAAAATTATGCCGCGTTTAGGCGGATTAGCTATTTATCTGGCATTTATGCTTGGCATGTTGATTCTTCGTCCAGACAGCAGCTATACGCTGCCGCTGCTTCTAGGCAGTGGGATTGTCATTTTGACGGGAGTTCTTGATGATATCTTTTCACTTCCGGCAAAAGTTAAAATTGTTGCCCATTTCTTTGCGGCATTGGTCATTGTGACTGGCGGGATCAGCGTTTCATTCATTAATCTCCCATTTAACGGTGTTCTGTATCTGCACTGGCTGAGTGTACCGCTGACGCTTCTGTGGATTATGGGAATTACCAACGCGATTAACTTGATTGATGGCCTGGACGGGCTGGCTTCCGGTGTATCATGCATTGTTCTGATGACGATCGCCGGATTGTCGCTGACGGAAGGCAATCTGTTCGTTTTCTCTGTCAGCGCCGTTCTGCTTGGCAGTACGCTCGGATTTATGCCCTACAATTTTCACCCGGCTAAAATCTTTATGGGTGATACCGGAAGCTATTTTCTCGGTTATATTATTTCTGTTCTCGCCTTGCTTGGCTTTAAAAATGTGACCTTGTTCTCAATGGTGATTCCAATCGTGATACTTGCTGTTCCGATTTCGGATACATTGTTTGCGATTATTCGCCGCTGGGTGAACAAGCAGCCGTTGATGGCACCGGATCGCTCGCATTTGCATCATTGCCTGCTGCGTTACGGCTTCACTCAAGGTCAGACGGTCGTTTTGATTTATGGGATGAGCGCTTTGTTTGCCTTGGCAGCCATCCTGATGTCGACATCGACCTTGCTCGGTTCTTTAGTCATTATCATTGCGGTCATGTTGATTATCGAGCTCGTTGTAGAGGGTGTCGGGCTGATTAGCATCAATTACAAACCGTTGCTTAATGTGTATAAACGTTTGTTCAGCATGAGTAAAGTCAAATAAACGCTTTTGATCGGACGAACCTTAAGCCTATGATTTACTAAGCTAGCTATTTAAACCGGATTCCAATTGGGGATCCGGTTTTTTAATAGAGAAAAACTGCTATTTTGAAAGAGAATGTAAGTTTTTTTGTGCAAATGCATGATTGGTCATAAAGCAGTGAGGGCGATAAAGCCCAACGCTGCTTGCTGGGAGCAATTGGGCTATGAACCGGAGGAACCTTGCCGCTCAACTGGAGAACGCTGGTCGAGAACTGGAGAAGCCCGGCGCTCAACTGCAGAACGACGGGCGAGAACTGCAGAACGCTGAGCGAGAACTGGAGAACGCTGAGCGAGAACTGCAGAACGACGGGCGAGAACTGGAGAACGATGAGCGAGAACTGCAGAACGCCGGGCGAGAACTGCAGAACGATGAGCGAGAACTGCAGAACGATGAGCAAGAACTGCGAAACGACGGGTGAGAACTGGAGAACAATGAGTGAGAACTGCGGAACGACGGG
>JBDNRY010000034.1:0-27462 GCA_047718855.1 Sporolactobacillus sp.
ATAGCCGTGCGGGTTCATGGCTGATTTTTAGTCCATTTAACTGCAAAAGTCAGGAGATTTCAATCACAAAATTTATTCCTACATTCATATTATGTCTTTTTTGTTAACATTTCAAGCTGGACCTCTTTATTCTGTCGTTATTAAAGATATACCCTAAATTACCCTTTTCATGCGATTTTCCTTAATTAGCGGCTTATGAATTCGTTTTTATCACAGATCGATATCGTGCCCAGTTCTAACGCTAAATCCTGAGCTTTAAAATTCAGCACAAAAATTATCCATAATAAAAGCATCCTGTTTAGAGGATGCTAAAAAATTTGCTTAACATTCATTTTCAAATAATTTGCTATTTCATCAATAGAAGTAATTTCTTTCTTTGCTATCAGCATTGCATAGTCATACAATCTCATTGGAGTTAATGTCAATTCAAAACCGTTCACATCCAATAAAGTAATCGCACATGATACTCCAGTTCTTTTGTTGCCATCACTGAAATATTGATTCTCAGCAAACGCTTTTAAATAATATGCTGCCCTATCAAATATGCTTGGGTATCTATCTACTCCATATACAGGATAGTAAGGAACTTCTGCAACATAGTCAATTAATCCTGAAGAAGTCTCCCCTTCAATATCGCCATACATTTGTAATGCATACATGTGAAAATCTCTTATATCATCAGCAGTTAAATGTATGCAATCGCTCATTATCAGTTTTTACTTAGCTTCTCCAGAGTTTTAGAATATTTTTTAGCCATTTTCTTGAAGGAAGCCATCACTTTTGCTTTTCTAATTTCTTCATTTTCTTTCTCGTGAATAGCTGTTGGCATTTTCTTTTCCTCCTTATTATTACACATGCCCAACACCACCTATATATAGTGGTACCAGTGTATGCAAATCCTTACCTTAAGTATACATCATGACGTACAAAATGTATATCTGCTCCTGCATCTCATTCAATTATTTAATTGCGAATCATTTCAGTGGCAATTTCATCAACATATTGAATATTTGGATAATTTTCATTGATCCACTTTTGAAAATAACACCAATCTTTCACATAATCTTGAATCGTCCGCTCTCTGCATCCCCTCCATTTTTTTGCCATTGATCACGATGTCACATGCCTGATCGAACGTGCGTTTAGGATAGTTTTTTACGTTGCTGCGTGAAATAACTCGTTGATGACGAATATTTTTTGGCAAAACAATAACCACCTCCTAGCGATTAGATTCATCACTAAAAGATGGTTTTAGAAACAAGCTATAGAGACTCTTTGCCAATTGAAACATGCATAATTAGCAAAGACAAATCTCTCATTTTTCATCTGCAATCCTCAAATATTAATCCTATCCCTTGGCCTAATCAGCAATCGCAGGCTTTGGCCGGTTCGCCTTCGTTATCTGCCGTTTTAAATGAATGACCGCAACCGCAAGTGGAGATGGCATTCGGATTGTCGATGGTGAAACCGCCGCCTTCCAGATTCTGCTTGAAGTCGATAGTGACGCCATCAAGCATTGGTGCGCTGTTTTTGTCGATAACAATCTTGAGCCCGTTCTCATCAAACGATTGATCGCCATCAATCACTTTATCATCAAAGCCCATCCCGTATGTCAAACCCGAGCAGCCGCCACCGCCAACACCCACGCGAAGGAACAGATTCTCTCCTGGTTCGTTTGCCAACATTTCTTTTACATGGAAATTTGCCGCTTCTGTAAGCGTAATATTCATCTTCGTCATCTCCTTTTCACTCAGAGTTGTCTTTTGCTGAGTCAATCACTTGCCCACTCTGTAAAGCTAATTATAAAGACTGTTTCTCAAAATTTCAAATTTTAGACACATTTTCAAATTAAATCTGCCTTCCTCGCCATTTTCACCGGTTCCGGGCAGAAGAATGTCCCCGTGCAGATAGTCTCCGCATTACCGGTCATGAACACATGGCCCGAGTTCGACTCCCAGCGAATGGTTAAATCGCCACCGGCCAAGTGAACCGTAACCCGTTGATCCTTTTCGGCGCATCCTTTGAGGATTGAAGCAACGACTGCTGCACAAGCACCGGTACCGCAGGCCTGAGTAATTCCTGAACCGCGTTCCCATACCCGGTAATCCAACGCACCATTTGACAGCGGATGAACAAAACCAATATTTGCGCCTTCCGGAAAAAGCGGATAGGTATCAGCCAGCAGCGGGCCGAGTGTACGAATCGGTGCACGATCCACACTGTCAACAAAAAAGAGGGCATGAGGATTTCCCATGGACACAGCGGTAAACGCGTAAGAGTCAGCGCCAATTTGCAGATTTTCATCAATTACCAAAGCATCGGGTGATCCGCCGGCTACCGGAATTTGCTGGCGCTGAAGAAATGGGGCACCCATATCAATGGTCACTCGATGCACCGATCGATCTTTTTCCGGATGCACCGTTGCTCGTTTATTTCCTGATAAAGTTTCAATCGAGAATTGTTCCTGTTCCACCAAATGGTGCTCATACGCGAATTTAGCCACGCAGCGCAGACCATTGCCGCAGTTCTTCGCTTCTGACCCGTCTTTATTGAAAATTCTCATTTGAATTTCAGCGCATGATGACGGAAGAATCAAGATTAAGCCATCTGATCCGATGCCGCAAGATGGATCGGACACCTGCCGGGCAAGCTCCGGATAATCCGAAACAGCGAGATCACCGGACACTCCATCCAGATAAATATAACAATTCCCAAGTCCATGCATTTTTGTAAATTCAAGGGTTTGATTCATTCAGAGATCATCTCCATTTATCGTGCCGTTGATAATTTTTCTCTTAGCTAACTTCTCTAAGACGTTCTAATGGGCAAATATTTTTTTAACGCAGCCGCACCGAGGCCCAGATATAGTCTTTATCCATATCTTCAATAATCAGCCGCTCATGGCAGCAGGGCAGCACGACAGCTGTTTTTATGGCTTCAAAAGCCCGTTCCACTGCTTCTTTCTTTAGAGGAAGCAGAACAGCGGAAGCATGGCAGAAGGGGCATTCTTCAAAATAGATATCATTGATGATTCGTTCATAGGGCCAGCTATGATGAAAGTCCAGCATGGCATCTACCTTCTCTCTGCTGCATTTCATTGGCGAGATCTATTTTAATACATTATTCTACCACGTGGGAATGATTTCGTCACTGCATCTTATTCGGCTGGTGAAATGTGACGACTATCTTCTAAGCCCTGTTCCTTCAAATATTTTACAACTGTTTTTAGAACGATGTACCCTTCACCGATGACCGCATCACCTGAGACAAGCAGCGGATAAAAAAACTCATCGGCCTTGATTCGCTTGCAAAATAACCGATCCTGCTCAGTCTCAGGATGCTCCAGATCAATATAGCGGATGTCAGCGGCCTGACCAAATTTTCTGCTCAGCGCAGCCTGCAGCCATTCCGCAGTTGATTTCGACGAGGGAGCCTGCACGCAGCTCGCGCAAATGGATTCCGCACCATAGAGGGTTAAAATCATTGATCCACCTCATTCCAATGTACTTTCTATAATATAACATGACTCGCCATTCGAATGATGAATGAGAATAGATCTTTTATTACAAACAAGATATAATGAGCGTAGACAGCACAGGGAGAGGAGTGTTTGGTTATGTTCGATCAGGTTGAAGAAGTGCTCGAAAAGCTTCGTCCTTTTTTGCTGCGCGATGGCGGCGACGTGGAGCTGCTCGATGTCGATGAAGGGATCGTTCGCGTCCGACTGCTTGGAGCCTGCGGCAATTGCCCGAGCTCGACGTTGACATTAAAAGCCGGTATTGAACGCGCATTATTAGAAAATGTGCCTGGCATTAAAGAGTTAGAACAAGTCTTCTGAGTTGGGTTGGAAAATGGATTTGTTCATTTCTCAATCCGCTTTCTCCTGCAGTCCGGTATTTCCGACTGTTATAAAGGAATAGATTTGTAGGCTGAACGGAAAAGATCGGCAGTCTCATGCGAAACCCCCCGCCTCTTTAGGTGGGGGGTTTCGCATGAGCGGCCATTATCAGAAAGCCTCGGCTCGTGCGCCGAGCAGCCACTCCGGTATTTCCAGCTCTGGATAACGTACGCCCAGATAGCTGAGCAATTGTTGCGTATTTTCTGTTCGATTTTCATTCGTCAGCAGAACATCCTCAAGCAGCGCATGATCCTGCGCACTTTCTCCGGCTAGATACCGCTCGCAGCATTCCACGTAGGAGAGCGGAAAAAGAAGCCGGCCAAACATGCTGGCAGCAGCCTGCTCAGACAAAGGATAGCGTTCCTCATATTCGTTCAGAAATTGATTAGCGGAAAAAAGCATTTCCTCTTTTTCACGCGTCCAAGCGAGCAGACGGAGCCACTCCGCTAAATCTCTGGAACGATCACTGGCGACCCAGGTGGCCGGATTTTCCGGAAAAAGCGACGAAAAGCCCGCAAAACGATAATGGCTGATTGCCAGCGGCTCTGAGCGCGGATACTTCAACGAACCATCGACCATATACTGAATAGCATTTTCTGCGCAGCCCGAAAAATAGGGAAAAGTTTGGCGGAAGCGCCGTTCAAAAGAATTTTTCGGCGATCGGCTGCCTATTTCATTATATTTCGTTCCTAGCTGATCGATGCTCGCCGTCAGTCCCTCCGTCCTTTGATAGACTGTACCTTCCGGAAAGGACTGCCCGTCGACACCTGTCGTCAGCAGATGAAGCTCCGCTAAGGCTTTCCCAAGCGGCCACCCCTCCTGATTTGAAGTCTGCGGCAATGTCATGAGAACACAGAGCGATCCATTGATTTCTGTGCCCAACTGTCCTTCGCGATTGCGCAGCATTCGGCAGACAGGAAAGCGAGACTGTTCGGCCAAGTAATCCGTCAGGATAGCCAGGGCTTCAAGATTCTGATGATAGAAATGATCCACCGGCTGAAAAAAAAGACGAACAGTGCCGACTGTATCCCATGAATCCGCTTGATAATGGCGATTGACCAATGTCTGAAAATCTGTTGCCACAGCGATCACCCTTTTCTGACCCGGATAATCTTATTCTATGCACAGTTTCCCGATTTTCGCCCAATCTCAACAGCCTTTAAAATTTTCATCAGAGTAAAAAGCCTCAGAAGGACCATTCACTCAGCGAATGCAGGATATAGGTCGGCTGCACTTTCTTGGTCCGCAGAACCGTTTCAGAAGTCACCCCGGTCAGTACGATTAGCGAATCCAGCCCTGACCGAATACCCGCCATAATATCGGTGTCGTAATTATCGCCGATCATCAGCGTCTCCGTTTTCTTCACACCCAGTTTCTCCAGTGCCTGTTCAATAATAATGGGCTCCGGCTTACCGATAAACACCGGATTAATGCCTGTTGACACGCTGATGACCGCAGTCAGGGAACCATTGCCCGGAACTAGTCCGCGCTCGTTCGGCAGGGCGACATCCGGATTCGTGGAGACAAAACGCGCTCCTGCACGGACAGCCAGACAAGCCTTCGTATACTTTTCATAGGTAATTTGACGATCCATGCCGAAAGCGACATAGTCCGGATGATTTTCTTCATAGCGCAGCCCCTCCAGCTTTATCGCTTGAGCAAGCCCCTCCTCACCGATAAAGTAGACCGATGCATCCGCTTTTTCTTTCTTTATGTATCGCGCAGTTGCCATACTCGTTGTCAGAACGTCATCCGGCGTACAGGGAATCCCAAAGCCAGCCAATTGTTCTGCCACCGTTTCCTTGGTCCGTGTCGAGTTATTCGTGACAAAGAGATAGCGCAATCCCTTCTTTTTCAATGTCTTGACAAAGGCGACAGCCTCCGGTATTTCTTCTTTGCCGCGGTAGACCGTGCCATCGAGATCCAGTAAAAATGCCTGATATGATTTACTCATCGATAAATTCCCAACCCTTTCTCTGATCAGGCGTTTTTACGCCTTTGGTTTCGCTGAAAATGCGGAAACCGGACCCAATTCCTGATCCAAATAAGTTCTTATTCTGCCAGAAAAATGGCAAAGTGCCTGCTCGTTAGCGGCAACTCTCCCAGCCATTTTCTGATGGTCGATCGTCAGATAATCGCGGACGAGGGTTTTGCGCAGCATAATCAGCTGTTTGATCCCGATTGCCTCCTCGTGTGGAAGGACCGCTTCATCCTCAAGAATGTCAATGATGTCCTCATAGCCACCTGGATCGCGCATGATAAATCCATCAATCATTTGATTGCCCACATCAATGATCGATTCAATCAGATTCTGGGTCAGCCGTTCAAGCGCTAATTTATTGATTTCCGATTCCCATTTTTGATCATGAAAAATGACCAAGAGATGATCTACATAATCAAGCATTGCCGCTATTTTCTGCCGATTTACAAAATACATGGTCTTCCCCCCTCATTTCTTCAGCGGATGCCATTCAGCAAAATTCTCTCATTAAATCAAATATTTTGCGCAAACTAGAGAAAATCAGCTGCCACTTAGTGCTCCAACGATTTATGTTGTTTGACTGGCATTTTTTTCAACACAAAATAGGCACAGCCAAAGCTGCAATATTCCATTAAATAATCAATCAGTGTGCTTATTTTCGTGTCAAAAGAAGATTTCTGATTTTTATCATCATAAAAACCGCGCAGACGCAGCTGTTCGTAGCCCCAATCACCGACAATATAATCAAATTTATTCAGAATATCACTATACCTTTTAATAAAGGCTTCTTCATTCCATCCGTCACGGACATTTTCAATGATTTCATAGTGCTGATGATCAATCGACACCAATGGGTTCGCCAAGGAATAACCTCCTCCTCATTTCTTCTTGAGGGATTCATGGTTTTTGCAGGCCGCTTTCGCCATTCATCTATCCTGCTTTTTATTATAGCAGATCAGTCGATTGAACGAGAGAAACGCCCGAAACGAAATTTTCATATTTCACCGATTATTGTATTTTCAATCATGAAGGAGTTTGATCAATAATGAATCGAATGAAGCCATTCATCCTTATGACGGCACTATTTATTTCGCTGGTTCTGCAGACAAGTCCGGTCGATGCCAAATCGACGACGATCCCCGATTTCACTGCCCGGAAAGCCCTCTATCTGAAGACCGGAGCTGTCACCGGCGTACCGTGGACTCTTATCGCTGCTTGCGATCAGTATGCCCGCAACATGGCTGACAGCCAGCCGAAAGCTCTTAAAAACTCAGCTTATTTGGACATTCCCTTCAGCAATAACGTCTGGACGGGGCCAGTACATCCTGCACAGTCGCAAAATGATCCGCTGATCATCCACTTTTTTGGTGGTCAGGGTAGGGACGGAAACGGGGACGGAATTGCTGACCGAAAAAATGATCAAGACCGTCTTTTTACGATTGCCGAAAAAATAGCGGCAGCCGGGCCGGGTGAACAAAATAATCGGATTGGCCTCTGGAATCTTTATCACCGGGGAAAGGCCGTCGAAATGATCGAAGCCTACGCGGCTATCTATTCCGCTTATAACACAGTCGACCTTAGCGGCCATGCCTTCCCGCTCCCTTTGCGTGCCAATTATGACTACGAGTCCTCTTGGGGCGCAAAGCGCGGATGGGGCGGCCTGCGTATTCACGAAGGCACGGATTTATTTGCAGACTATGGCACGACCGTTTATGCCACCTGTTACGGCATGGTGGAGATGATTGGCTGGAACAAATACGGCGGTTGGCGGGTGGGTATCCGCGATATTAATGGTGATTATCACTATTTCGCTCATCTCAATGGCTATGCCCCTCATCTCCACAGAGGATCGATTACCCGCCCTGGCGAAGAAATCGGCTACGTCGGCAGCTCCGGTTACGGGCCTAAGGGCACCATGGGAAAATTTCCGCCGCATCTGCATTATGGGCTCTATCTCGATAATGGGCGAAGCGAGTATTCAGTCGATCCCTATCCGTCCCTGCGCCTCTGGGAACGCGAAGCATTGTCGCGCAGGCCCTGATGAAGGGCGCTTATTTGCTGGTCTTTGTTTTTGGGGTCTCGATCGGGACAGACGGCGTCAGCCCGCCGCCATTTGTGCTGTAATAATAAGGGACATTCAGCGGCAGAACTTTAGAGCCCAGCGAAATATGCTGGGTAATCGTTTTCGACTTCATTGTAAAAGGAACAATGACATCCACTTTGACTTTGACATCCAGATAGATCATCATGACAATCGTATTGATCCCGACATTTTTATAACTCTCGTGGAGATCAGCCTGAACATTGCTGACGACTTCCATGGCAACGGGTACGCGCGGACCGTAATTGCTCAGTAACGCATTGTTCAAAATCTGTCCCAGAGGAATATCTGCAATCACGGCTTCACCATGCGGATGCGGATGGTATTCCAAATCGTCCATGGGACCATTACTCATTGAGATTTGTCCTTTTTCGGTCGAGCGCAAAAACCAGAGAATCCGATCACTGATGATTCCTTTCACATGATTGGCCTCATCTGAATTAAGCGTATAATCACTGACTTCATTTTTGCTGTTTTTGTGAGTAATGATCAGTTTATCATAGTTCAACTTTGGAATTTCGTTCGGGTCATCTTTTTTCGGAAGATTTGTCAGTACATCCTCACCGATACCGTAGTTAACGGCATAGTTGCCCAATTGTTCAGCCTGCGTAAGCGCAATCGCCAGAACAGCAGGCTTCATCTGCTCATTGACCATCCAGATTCCAAAAGACGTAAAAACAATAAAAAGAATCAACGTCAGAAAAAAAACACGTCGAAAAGGCATCGTTCTGCGCCGATATCTTCTGCTGGGCTTAAACATGACAAACCCCCTTCCTTTCATCTATATGCGAAAGTTCAGAGGGATATAAAACTAATTTTATTGTCAGTTTCTGTTAATCCGGATTTTGCTAAATACCCTCACCGTGTTCACCGATGCATGGCAAGCAATGCTTCGCGGCCAATCATCCCGGTGTGAATGCCTTTTTTCTCTGCCTCGAGTGTGACCTCAGCGAGCGGTGCGTTCAGCAGATCATCCAGCGTCCGCACGCCCTCTGCCTTGCCGGCCAGAATACCGCGATCGGCAAGTTTGCTATTCAGCAAATGAACATCAAGCGCGCCGCACATGATATAGCCTGCATCTCCGGAAATAGTCAGCAGCGTCGTTTTCGGCAGGCTGACGGTCACACCATTGAATAATTTTCCGTCTATGGCAATCGGTTCTAATTGAATCACCTCATCCGCCTCCTTTGCCTTTAGTTTATGGGCCGAAACGAGCGATGTGACTAAAAAATTATCGGATGAGATCCAGTGACTCAAGGCGCCATGCCAGCAAGTCGCGCAGCGTTTCCGGCAGGAAGAACTGCTGCTTTGCCCGAACAATCGGCGGCAAGAAGCTGCCAAACGTAAACATATCGATCGTACCGACACTATAGGCTTTCTCCTGCATAATCGGTGCCCCTTTAACCGTCACCTCTGTCGCATGAAGCTGCCCGGCCTTGTATTCCTTCCGGTATTCCAAATTGCTGAAAACGAGTTTGCCCAGTATTTTCCCCCGAAAGCCAAACCCCTTCAGTTCATAGGTCTGAAAATCCTTACGCAGTCCGATATCAATCATCTCGATTAACTCTCCACCGCTGACGGTGACTTTGCACGGATTGATCGGATGCGGGCAGATATGGTGAATGGCGTAACGACTGACCGTTCCTGCGGGCAGCCCGTCAAGAATGACCCCGCTGTTCACCAGACCGATATCCGCCTTGCACCAGCTGCGCAAAGCATCCGCCATGATTTGCGTAATCGCGCAATCTCTAAACCAATCCACCGGAAGCGCATGATCCAGGCGGGTAACCGGCTCTCGCATCCGGCTGATCCCCGCTTCGGTCAGCTCTTTCACCAAATGCACGGCTGCCGGATCGGCAGACTCTCGCAATGTCACTAAATCCGCGCCCTTGTGAACGACGCGTCTCGAGGATTCATCAAACTCGACAACGATATGACCAGCATATTTGCCGTATTTTCCGGCTTGTGCAATCAATGTCTGATCAATCATTAGACCTCGCTCCAGAGCATGGTGCGTGTGCGCTCCAATGATCACATCGATACCTTCCACTTCCCGAGCCACACGTTCGTCAAACGGGAGACCAACATGCGAAAGCAGGACGAGGACATCCACTTGTCCCCTGAGCTTCTTGACCAGCGGAATTAACTCACTCAGCGGATCACGAATCGTCCAGCCAAGCAATTGATAAAATTTCGGAAATGCCGCCGTCAATCCGATCAATCCCACTTTTACTCCGCCCATATCCTGGACGATATAAGGCTCGCACCATTCGGGCCGGTTACCACCCGGTTCAAATAAATTGGCGAGCACAATCTTGAATTTTCTGTCCCGATATACAGATTCCAGTTGCTCTTTTGTAAAAGTGATGCCCTCATTATTACCAATCGTCGCGTAATCGTACGCCGCCTCATTCAGCAACTGCACATTTCCCTTCCCAAGCAGTCCTTCAGTCAGCGGATTCACGCGATCCATATTATCTCCTAAATCGATGGTCAGACACGGCTCCTGTTCTTGCTTCAGCCGTTTCCGCTCTATTTTTAGATAACTGACCAGACTTCCCCAGTTATCAAAATGGCTGTGAATATCATTCGTATGCAGAAAATGGAGTGTAATCAAATCGAATCCTCCCAAACTAACCTTGCCGGACGAATATCTGCCTTCCGGGCATATCACTGATTAAATCCGCTCTTTCTCCGGAATTTCCAGTTCTTCTCATCCTGCGCGCTGTTATCGCAACTTTGTTCTTTCAATATTGTAGCCCCGAATGATTGCCGAGGCAATAAGCTGAGCTCTTCCGCAGATCTTCAGGAAGCGCGAAAAAACCTTTTGATCTGCCGCCACGCAGATCAAAAGGTTTCAGAAACTTTTACAGGATCAGCCGATTGAACCTTCCATATTGTATTTAATCAGACGATTCATTTCGACGGCGTATTCCATTGGAAGCTCTTTGGTAAAGGGTTCAATAAAGCCCATGACAATCATTTCCGTTGCTTCCTGTTCTGTCAATCCGCGGCTCATTAAATAAAACAATTGCTCCTCGGAGACTTTGGAAACTTTTGCCTCGTGTTCAAGAGAAATATCCTTATTCAGTACTTCATTATACGGAATCGTATCGGAAGTCGACTTATCGTCCATGATTAGCGTATCGCATTCAATATGCGAACGCGAATTCGTCGCTTTTTTACTAAAATGAACCTTCCCACGATACGTCACATTGCCGCCGTTCTTGGCAATCGACTTCGAAATGATCGTTGATGAAGTGTTTGGGGCCTGATGAATCATCTTCGAACCGGTATCCTGATTCTGTCCGTGTCCGCCAATGGCAATCGAAAGGGTATTGCCGCGGGCACCTTCGCCCTTCAGGATAACTGACGGATATTTCATCGTCACAGCAGAGCCAATATTGCCGTCAACCCATTCCATGGTGGCGTGTTCCTCGCAAATGGCCCGCTGCGTCACCAGATTATAGACATTGTTCGCCCAGTTCTGAATCGTTGTATAGCGGCAATAGGCATTTTTACGAACATAGATCTCGACAATCCCGCTATGCAGCGAACTGCTTGAATAAACCGGTGCCGTACAGCCCTCCACATAATGAACCGATGCGCCTTCGTCAACAATAATCAGCGTTCTTTCGAATTGACCCATGCTTTCCGAGTTGATGCGGAAATACGCTTGGAGCGGTGTCTTACAGACAACGCCCTTCGGAATATAGACAAAGGAACCACCAGACCAACAGGCCGCATTGAGAGCGGAGAACTTATTATCCGCATAAGCAATGACCTTACCGAAATATTCGCGGAAGAGTGCTTCATGCTGCTGAAGCGCCGAATCGGTATCCATGAAAATGACACCTTCTTTTTCCAAGTCATCTTTCATGCTGTGATAGACAACTTCTGATTCATATTGGGCGGAAACTCCGGCCAGATATTTACGCTCTGCTTCAGGAATGCCTAGCTTATCGAATGTATCCTTAATTTCGTCTGGTACTTCGTTCCACGACTTCCCTTGATTCTGCACCGGCTTGACATAATAGGTCAGATCGTCGAATTGCAGGCCGCTCAGATCGGCACCCCATTGCGGCATCGGCCGTTTATAAAAATGAGCCAGACCCTTGAGCCGATAATTCAGCATCCATTCCGGTTCGTTTTTTTTCTTCGAGATTTCACGAACAATATCCTCGGTCAAGCCACGCTTAGTACGGAACACAGAAACATCTTTTTCTCTGAATCCATATTTATACTCTTCGATTTCAGGGACTTGCTGTTCTGTCGCCATCTGTGATTCCTCCTTTTTTGAAGCCTTTCTCTTGCTTTTTCATTCAGAGAAGCAGGCAGGGTCCGTTTATATAGTCTAGCACAATTCACAGAATTATTATTGTTTTAAGATTCATCAGCCTGCTGTCCAGTCGCTTCCCGCAGGCCCTTCTCTATGGCCTTCCATGGCAGCGTCGCGCATTTGATCCGCGCAGGAAACTGCGAAACACCCTGCAAGGCCTCCGCGTCACCCAGTTCAAGACCATCCTCATGCTCTCGACCCTGAACGAGCTCGGAGAAGTCATAGATTAATTCATGCACTTGTTCGACAGTCAGGCCTTTTACGGCCTCGGTCATCATCGACGCAGAAGACTGACTGATGGCGCAGCCGCTTCCTGTGTATTTAACATCGGCGATTTTACCATCCTCTATCTTCAGGGAGACGTGAATTTTGTCTCCGCAGGATGGATTATTCATACTGACCGTAATGCTGTCCGTATCATCGAGTGAGCCGCGGTTACGCGGACTCTTATAATGATCCATAATCACGGAACGATAGAGCTGATCGAGATTATTAAATGACATGACCAAAGAACTCCTTTGCGTCCTTAATTCCTTTTGCCAGATATTCCACTTCTTCGATCGAATTATAAAAATAGAAGCTGGCCCGTACCGTCGATTCGCACTTCAGCCAATGCATAAGCGGCTGCGCGCAATGATGGCCGGCCCGCACGGCAATGCCTTCCATATCTAAAGCTGTAGAGACATCGTGTGGATGAATCCCATCAATATTAAAAGAAACGAGTCCAGCACGTTCTGATGGCCCGTATACCGTGACGCCATCAATTTGCGAAATCAGCTGATAGGCGGCCTTCGAAAGTTTCTGCTCCTGTTCATGGATAGCGTCCATACCGATATCCGACAGATAATCAATCGCTGCACCGAGCCCAATCGCTCCAGCAATATGCGGCGTCCCCGCTTCCATCTTCCAAGGAAGAGCGGCCCAGGTTGCTTGGTATAGCCCAACTTCGTCAATCATTTCACCGCCGGTCTGAACAGGTTCCATCGCTTCCAATAAGTTTTCCTTGCCATAAAGAATACCAAGCCCTGTCGGCCCGACCATCTTATGGCTGGAAAAAGCGAAGAAATCGGCGTCGATATTCTGCACATCGACGGTCTGATGCGGCGTGCTTTGTGCACCGTCGACAACCATGATCGCCCCTTTTTCATGAGCGAGCGCGGCGATTTTCTTCACTGGATTCACGGTTCCGAGCACGTTGGAGACCTGCGTGCAGGAAACAATCTTCGTATGTTCAGTAATTGTGCGACGAACCTCATTCAGATCGAGAGTTCCGTCCGGCTGCATCGGAAAATATTTTAATGTCGCCCCGGTTGCCAAGGCGACCTGCTGCCAAGGAATCAGATTCGCATGATGCTCCATCGGCGTGATAATGATCTCATCACCAGCGCTGAGATTCGCCCGTCCGTATCCATAAGCGATCATATTCAGCGAATCCGTCGTTCCGCGTGTATAGATAACCTCTTTTGTGCTCCGAGCGTTGATAAAGCGACGAATTTTCTCGCGTGCTTCCTCATAACGATCGGTTGCAATTGTACCGAGCGTATGCACCCCGCGATGCACATTTGAGTTATAATTCTGATAATAATCGACCATGGTCTGAATAACGGGCAGCGGTTTCTGAGAAGTAGCTGCATTATCCAAATAGACCAGCGGATGGCCATTGACTTCCTGTTTCAGAATCGGGAAGTCCTTGCGAATCTCCTGAACATCCATCAGCCGACCTTCCCTTCGATGAGGTCTGCCAGCTGTTTCCTCACACCTTCAATTGGAAGCAAATCGACAACTGGCTTCAAGAATCCTTCGACAATCAGTTTCTCAGCAACTTCCTTTTTAATACCACGACTCATCAGATAGTATAACTGAGCAGGATCAACACGGCCAACAGACGCCGCGTGACCGGCAATCACATCATATTCATCAATCAGCAGAATTGGATTGGCATCGCCGCGAGCCTGATCACTAAGCATCAGGACTCGCTGTGTTTGCTCTCCATCTGCTTGAGAAGCTCCATGTTCAATCTTCGTCCGTGCGTTGAATATGGAGTTAGCGGCATCCTTCTGAGCACCGCGTACAAGAAGGCGGCTGACTGTTGCTTTGCCGACGTGACGGATATAGTTATCGAAATTCTGTTTCTGCGCACCGCTTCCGATACTGACTGCCTTCGTATCCGCCGATGCACCGTCACCCTCCAGATTGGTTGCATTTTCCGAAAGTGTATTTCCATCGTTCATCTGGCCGAGGGCCCATTGCAGGCTCCCATCTCTTTCGACATTACCGCAGCGGCTGACATAGGTGACAATGCCTTCTGAAAAGTGATCCACCGCCCCAAAACGGACATGAGCGTTTGCTCCGACAACAGTTTCACTCATCAGGTTTGCGACGCCTTTGCCGACGGATTGATCGGACAGATAGCTTTCCACATAGACCACTGAACTATTTTCTTCTGCCACGATAATCGTATGGGCAACCAGCCCGGATGACGCGGCATCCTGAAAATAGATGCTCTGAACCGGGCTGTCAATCACGACATTTTTCGGAATATACAGAAAGGTTCCGCCATTAATTAAAGCCGCATGCAGAGCAGTCAGTTTATGAAGATTCATCTGCGTCGTCTTGAAATAATATTTGCGGACAAGCTCACCGTGGTCGCGGATCGCTGTCGCCAGATCCGTAAAAATAACACCCTTGTCTTTCAGATCCTGTGAAAGGCTTTGATAGACCGGCTGGCTATTATGCACAACGAGCAGATTTCCCGCTTTATCTTCTTGTCCAATTAATTTTTTAACATGAGCGGGCAATTCTTCTGTCGATCCAATTGCCTTTCCTGTTGTCTCATAATTGAAATCGGTAAAATTCCAATCCGTGATTCTTGTTTTTTCAGGCCTAGGCAGCTCGAGAGCAGCTGCCAATTTCAGCCCTTCTAATCTTTTATTGACAAACCATTCCGGTTCATTTCTCTGTTTTGCGAAAAGCATCACGTCTTCCTCATCAAAAGGAAGATTTTGCACTTCAGTCAACATGGCTCTCCCTCCTGTCCTACAGCTGAGTGCTTAGGCTTCAACTGTTTCATCATCTTTAATGCCGAGCTCCGCTTTCATACCATCATAGCCTTCTTCTTCCAGACGAAGTGCCAATTCAGGGCCGCCGGTCGTTACAATACGACCATTCATCATGACATGAACCTTATCGGGTTTTATATAATTCAACAGCCGCTGATAGTGCGTGATGATGAGACAGCCAAAGTTTTCCGAACGCATCGAATTTACGCCTTTAGCCACCCATTTCAGCGCATCGATATCCAGACCAGAGTCAATTTCGTCGAGAATGGCAAACTTAGGTTCAAGCATCATCAGTTGAAGAATTTCGTTCCTTTTCTTCTCACCGCCGGAAAATCCTTCATTCACGTAACGTTCAGCAAACTTTTGATCCATTTCCAGCATATCCATCTTTTTATCCAGCGTCTTGAGAAACTTCATCAATGGAATTTCATTGCCGGCACCACGTCGGCCATTGATAGCCGTTCTCAAAAACTCGGCATTAGTGACACCGCTCACTTCACTTGGATATTGCATCGCCAGGAACATCCCGGCCCTTGCACGTTCATCAACAGCCATATCCAGCAAATTCTTGCCGTCGAGCAGGACTTCACCGGCAGTTACCTCATACTTTGGGTGCCCCATGATAGCTGAGGCCACAGTCGATTTGCCGGTACCGTTCGGGCCCATCAAAGCGTGAATTTCGCCGCCTTTTATATCAAGATCAAATCCTTTGACAATCGACTTGTCTTCGACGGAAACATGCAGATCCTTTATTTGTAATTCAGGTACGGTCATCTCATTTACCTCCAATAGAAAAAATTATCTCTGGCATATATTCAGCTAAGTAAAAAGAAGCCCATTCTCAATCTATTCTCATTATTATCTTATATCACCTGTAAATAGATAGCAACCCAACTGAACTTCTTTTTTCTATTAAAACAACTCTGCTTTTACTGCTTATTATAACCCTCTTTTGCGGAAATTTAAAAACGAAATGAAGCTTCGCTCTTGATTAGTTGATCAGCCTTCTCAAATAGGCTGACAGCTTCCGGTTCTGGTCCTTGTCCGAATAAAAAACAATCATCCACAGCCGCAAGATTTCTACGGACAGCCAATGATTGTTTTCGGCTTATATTAGGGCAAGCATTTCCATAATAACGGTGACTGTCGATTATTGGGCAGAATCGTTGACCGGCAATACCGCACCTTTATATTTTTTGGTAATATAGTTCTGGATTTTCTTCGAATGAAGCACCGCGACTAATTCTTTAATGGCTTTCCGGTTCTGATCGCCTTTTCTGACGGCAATGATATTGGCATAAGGAGACTCGGCGCCTTCCAAAATGAGCGCATCCTTCTTCGGGGTCAGATTGGCCTGAAGCGCGAAGTTGGTATTAATCGCAAACAGATCGGCTGTATTATTCAGATAAGTCTTAGGAAGAATTGCCGGATCAATCGGTGAGAGAAATTTCAAATGTTTGCGGTTGTCAAAATCCGTATATTTGCCGTTTTTCTGATTCAAAGTTGCCGCGACACCATTGACACCCTTATGAATTTTGACGAGACCTTTGGTTTGCAGAAGCAGCAGAATTCGTCCTTCTTCCGCCTTGTTATTGCTGATTTGAATCGTTGAACCGTCTTTGATCTGTCCGACACTCTTGTATTTTTTCGAGTAGATGCCGAATGGCTCAATGTGGATCTTCCCAGCGTTGACAAGATCGGTATGATGCTGCTGGTTATAAAGATCGAGATAAGGGATATGTTGAAAATAATTGGCATCCAATTGTTTTGCGGTCAATGCCTTATTAGGCAGAACATAATCCTGAAAAACTCTGACCTTCAGATTAATTCCTTTCTTCTTTAAAAGCGGAGCGGCTGCTTTCAGAATTTCAGCGTGAGGTACGGCTGAGGCGCCGACCGTAAGCGTTGTTTCTTTGGCGGCAGATCCGCTTCCGCTATTGCCGCACGCCGTCAAGAGTAAAACCAAGGCAGCGAGCAGTGGAACGAGTATTGTTTTCTTCATTGTTATTTCCCCCAATATTGAGATGTTCTGATTTTAATTTAATTAACCATCATTTTGAATCATATTTTTATCTCTTATCTACTAAGTGCGTTAAGCGATCACCGATGAATTGAATGATCAAAACAATCAACAGCACGATCACCGTCGCGATAATCGTCACGCCATTATTCCCTGCTTCAAAGCCTTCATTATAAGCAATCGTTCCCAGTCCGCCGGCACCGATCACACCAGCCATCGCTGTATTGCCAATCAAGGCGATCAAGGTCACCGTGATACCGGACAAAAGAGCCGGAAAGGATTCAGGCAGCAGTACTTTATAAATAATCTCCAACTTGCTTGCTCCCATCGCCTCAGCGGCTTCGATGACCCCTTTATCAACCTCGCGCAGACTCATTTCAACGAGGCGACCGTAAAAGGGCGCGGAACCGATGATGATCGCGGGAAGGGCCGCGGTACTGCCAATCATCGTTCGAAGGATCAATTCAGTCAGAGGAATCAATAAAATAATTAAAATAATGAACGGAATCGAGCGGAACGTATTCACAAAAGCCGCCGTAATCCGGTAAATCCACTTCTGCTCGTAAAGTCCGCCTTTTGCCGTCAGAAAGAGCAGCAAGCCAAGAAGCAAACCAAACAAGAAGGTGAAAATGCCGGAGACAAAAGTCATATACAAGGTTTGCATCGTTGCGGCCCACATCGCCTGCCAATCCACATTTGCCAAATACTCAGGCATGATCAAGCACCTCGATCTTGACTGCCTTATCGGAAAGTTGACGGGCAGCATTTTTGAAGGCTGACTCGCTGCCGACGACTCTTAAGACCAGCGACTCATTATCCTTCTGACTGCCGGTTCCCGGTGAAGCTTGAAGGATATGGATTGACAACGCAGCATTTTGATAAAGTTCACGAAGCAGGCGTTCCTGTGAAACACCCCGGCCATAGCTGATCTTAACAAGACGGCTACCTGCCTTTTCCGGCGGATTCCCGGAAATTTCAGCCGGAACAGAAGGAACGGGCTGACGTTCAGCAACAAATTCTCGTGTAATCGCCTGCTGAGGATGACTAAACACCTCCGCCACCGTTCCGGATTCGGCAATGACCCCGCGATCCAGAACTGCCACCCGATCGCAAATCCGGCGAATCACAGACATCTCATGCGTAATCAAAACAATCGTCAAATTGAATTTTCGATTAATTTCCGTTAAAAGCTGGAGAATCGAGTCTGTCGTTTTCGGGTCAAGAGCAGAAGTCGCTTCGTCGCAAAGAAGAACCTTGGGGTGATTGGCCAGTGCCCGGGCAATGCCCACCCGCTGCTTTTGACCACCGCTGAGCTGTGCCGGATAAGCCTTTTCTCTTCCTTCAAGGCCGACTAAGCGGATAAGCTCAGCGACTCTGGTTTGCCGTTTCTTCTTCGGTTCGTCTGACAATTCCAATGGAAGAGCGATATTGGCCGCCACCGTTCTGGACCAGAGCAAATTAAAATGTTGAAAAATCATACTGATCTGTTTCCGCCTCTGGCGCAGGGATTTATCGGCCAGATTTAAAATGGCTTCTCCGTCAAGCAAAATTTGACCCCGATCCGGTTTCTCAAGCAAATTAATCAGGCGAATCAATGTGCTTTTTCCTGCTCCGCTGTACCCGATAATTCCAAAAATCTCTCCTTCCTTTATCGACAGATTAATGTTTTTTAACGCCTGGACGGGGCCATCCGCTGTTTGATAAATTTTCTCTACATCTGATAACTCAATCAACGGTCTTCCTCACTTTCCTGCAAATAAAAAATCGTAAAACACTTTTCATATGTATTTAATTGGATATGAAAAGTAAAACTTCCACCGGAGCTCACCTCCCACATCGTTTTCAGCAATCGGCAAGCAAAAAAAAAGCCTCTCAAAAAGAGAGGGGGACACCTCTCTCATCTTTCAGAAAAAATTTCTGAAGGAATTAGCACCTTCCCATTTCTTTGTATCGTAACAAAAAATGGGGGTTGCCGGGCATCATCGGGCCAGTCCCTCCGCCACTCTGGATAAGAGTTTTGCTATACAATTTGCGTGGTTTCAAATTAACATTATTTTATGTTATTGTCAACCATTTCTTGCCAGCTTCGATGAATAAACACAAGCCGCTACTTTGACATTTCAATAAAAAGAAGTTCCATCTCTCATGGGCGAATGAAGCGGATCGCGAAAGATCATCGTCCGCTTTTCGCGCTGGTCATTTTCATCCAGCTGAATCCGGTGATACAAAACAGACTGCAGATTAACAGAATGCCAAGGCACCGTTGAGAAATGACTCAGGCGAGCAACCCGGGCGGTGGGCAGCTGTCTGGCTTCTTCAAGCGTCATCCTTTTCCCATAGGCATTTGCCCGCAAATACAGCAGATATCTGCCCATCGAAAGATGATGACTGCCCGCCTCCCTCCATCCGCTCATTGAAGCCTGCAGCCACTGAGTCTGAATACCCATCGCTTGAAATGAAGGAAGAATGCGATCAGCGAATTCTTGATTCAGCCGCCGATGCATCTGTTTCTTTTGCGAACGCGTCAGATCATTTGAAAGTGCTGCGGTCATCAGGCAGAAGGTCGGCCGTTTGATCGTCCCCTTCTCTTCCCATTTGTCCACCATTAATCGGCTGAATTGACTAAGCGGCATATTCTGAAAGAGCTCGGGTTCATAAGTGAGCCAAGAAGCTTTCTTGCTCAGCGGGCGCACAGAAACAATCCGAAGCCGGCTATCGATTGCCGCTTCAAGATTGATGTTTGCGTCAAGATTAACATACGCGGCGATCGGGCGCTGAGCCTGATTACTGCTCTGAGTCAACGGTCCGAAGCAGAGTAAAGAAATACCGGCTGCCAGAATGGGCATTATGAAATAGTTTAATCGAAAGAATGGAAAAGTGAGATGCCGTGGCCGCACAATCTCGCCAACGGTAATATTTGCCGAACGGCTGAGCTTCACCGAGCGGAAAACACCCGTCTGGGTCAGGATCACGGCCTGTCGTCCCTTCTTGGAAACAAGGACTCCCTGATTATCCAGTTTTCTCACCCACCTTTCATCTGTTTACAGAACCTCTTCCATCTCCGGTTCTATATACGACTTCAGTGCGCTGAATCCACCGATATAGATCAAGGACAACGCTATTATATATTTTCGATTCCTTTCAATCGTTTTACGGCTGCAAGAGACAAATTGCAGCAAATCTTTTATCGGCAATTGTTTCTTTTTCTTCAGGAAACGAACAAGCTCAGGCCGTTCAACCAGTTTTTTTGCAGAGATCTTCGCATTTTCACGAGCATCTGCATGCTTCGGACAGTGACGACTCAGCACATCAAAAGTGATGCCGTAGTTCAGCAGCATTTCCTGATAACTGTTGATTTGTTCCATCCGTTCTGAAATTCGGCACTTTTCTTCATAAAAATCAATCGCCGCCTGCTGTTCGACATGACTTTCCTCCATGCCGTTCTCATCATCATGCTTGGCCTGATCGAGATAGATATGACGAACCTGACGCGTTTCTTTGCGAATGAAATCGATAATTCGGCGACGGATAACCATATCCGCAAAGGTGAGAAATTTACTTCCCTGACCCTTTTGATATTGATTAATCGCTTCATTAAATGCAACGAGCCCGATACTGAATTCATCCATCGTCTGATCGATGAATCGATTGCATACTTTAGAAACAACCTTCTTAATAAAAGGTTGATAGGATTCAATAATCATATTTCTCAGGGGTTCGTCCCCCTGTTGTACTTTATATATATTATTTTCGAGTGGAAGATTAAACATACCGCTCATCGTAAGCTGGTTTGCATTCATCATATCCGTTCCACCTCTCGCATTTTCTGAATGAATTTTTTTGTTTTTTTTTTTGGTAATCTTCCGAGTCGGAAAGCAAGGCTGATTATTGAAAAGCTTTTACATTTTGTGCCCTGTTTCTTAATATAAGATAACATGTCCCAACGAGAGAGCCGACTATTGTCAAATATTTTTGTTAATGTCTGGATAAATTTCATTTTTCAAGGAAAAAGCCTGAAACGGCAAATTCTCTTGTATCCTTTATATCATGCTTTCCCTTCCAATGGAAAGAGACAATCTGGTAACAAATAGATGACAGCACCTGTCACGATTCGACAGATAGCTTTAAAAAGCACAAAAAGAACCGCAAAGACCTGCGCCCAAGCGGCAAGTTCTCACGGTTCTCGAATTGGTTTAATGATCACTTTTTCTTTTTACTGGCAGGGAATATTATTGGGGTGAAACAATCTGGATCTCAGGCATTCTCATCGATTAATTCTTGATAGGCATCCGGCGTCAATAACTGATCGAAATCAATTCCATCTGCTTCGAGTTCAATCATCCAAGCACGCTCATAAGGGGATTCATTCACCAATTCCGGCGAATCCTCCAAATCTGTATTTGTGGCGCTGATTGTCCCGCCGATCGGGGCATAAAGTTCTGAAACCGTCTTTACTGATTCGACGCTCCCAAAGGAATCCCCAGAATTGACTGTATCGCCAATCTCCGGCAATTCAACAAAGACAATATCTCCTAATTCCTTTTGGGCAAATTTGGTAATACCAATCTGTGCTTTCTTACCGCCATCCATTTTTCTGACCCATTCATGTTCTTTTGAGTAAAATAAATCCTTTGGTACATCCAACTTTCCTGCCTCCGTTTCAAATGTCCCGCATTATGCCGTGATGTGCACAATTCCCAGCCTTTTTATTATAGCAAAAAAGCCGTGCATTTTGACATCAATTGTTCCAAGTGCGATTAAAAGTCTCTTCATTAAAGCCAATCGTCACTTTATTCTCTTCAACCAGAATTGGCCGTTTCAGCAACATACCGTCTGCGGCCAGAAAGTCCAGCCACTGGTCTTCATCGGTTCCTGATATTTTTTCTTTGATCCCCTGTTCACGATAATGTTTGCCGCTTGTATTAAAAAATTTTTTTAATGGGAGTCCACTGCATCGCCATAATTTCTTCAATTCTTCCTTTGTTGGCGGATTCTTGACGATATGAACCTCAGTATAAGCGATTTGATGAGCATCGAGCCATTTTTTTGCTTTTCTGCAGGTCCCACAGGTCGGATATTGATACATTTTCAGCATTTGCATTCGCTCCTTTTTCCATTCCTTGTTTAAGGATAGACAAGCAGAGTGGCCTAGGCAAGACTTCTGCTTACTTTTGAAAAGGGATTGATCGATCTTGCAGTGCTCAGCCATTTTTCGTCAATTTGTAAAAAATATTTTTATTCACTGCGGACATACTATGCCTGAAGAGCGTCATTCAAAAATAGAAACAGGAGTGTGATAAGACAATGAATATGCAGCAGGGTGGACAAACACCGATGAATTTTCCGCAACCTCCAGAAATTCTGTCTACAAAAGATTTACTTTACATTGAAGACATGCTTTCCTGGAATCTTCAGGCCATTAAAAAGGCGCATTATTATGCGACGATGTGTCAGGACCGCGATATCGTTCAGGCAATGAATCGAACCTGTCAGATTCACACCAAACATTATCAGGATATCCTGAATCATTTGGGCAAGCATGCACAAACAGTTAGTCAAACAGGAGGTGCAATGCAATGATGAAACAACCGGCTCAGGCGACGACGATTCAGAACACAGAAACACAGAGCCCGAAAACAGCGCAATTAAATGACAAGGATTATCTGACCGATATGCTGCTGACAGAAAAATATCTGGGCGTTTCCTACGTTCATGCGCTTCAGGAAGCCAGCCATCAAGCGCTTTATCAGGATATCAAAACTGTCTTTGACCAAGAAAGCGATCATCAACGCGACTTGTATAACCTGATGTTTAATAAGGGTTGGTACAAATTCGAGTCTCAGGAACCGCAGAAAATTCTTCAAACTCAGCAACAGTTTACTCAAGACGCGCAGCAGCAATTCCCTAAATAATCGTTTTTTCTTTCCAACCACCCGGCAATTGCGGGTGGTTTTTTATTGCCCTAAAAAAGATTTTCCGGCTCTCCCTTTCCCCGCCGGGCGCGCTGCCGCTATAATAGATTCATGGGAGGGGAAAAAATGAACAGACGATTAATCGAAGCAGAAGATCTCTATCGTTTCACCTTTGCGGGCAGCCCGGTCCTGTCTCCTGACGGTCAGCAAGTGATTGACGTCGTGACCCGAGTAAGCAAGGAAAAAAACGGTTATCAATCCGCTCTTTATCTCTCGGATTCCTCAGGAAAGAATAGACGGCTGACTTTCGAACACTCTTCGGAAAAATTAGTGCGAAATGAATGTCCGCGATTTTCCGCCGATGGACGCTCTCTCTACTTTCTCAGTGATCGAGGCGGGCAGAAGCAAGTCTGGCTTTTATCCCTGGACGGCGGTGAAGCAGAAAAACTAACGGATTTCAAAGAGGGTGTCGAAGATTTTGATGTAGCAGCGGATGGACAGGCTCTGATTTGCCAGTCTCCGATTCCGGATAAAAAAGAAGCAGACAATGATCAAGTGTCTGTCGTCACTCGGCTGCGTTATCTGGCCAATGGCAAAGGCCTGATTTCTTCGGATCAGGGGCTGTTTCTTTTTGATTGCCAAAATAAAAAGAAACAGTTGATTTCGAGTCCAGGTTGTGATGCTTATGGGGCCCGTTTCGCGCCGGACGGACAATCGCTCTTTTTTCTGCAGGGTAAACCTGATCCGGATAAAACGGATTACCTGTATGATCTCTTTCGCTATGATCTTCTCACCCGAAAAACTCTATGCCTGTATCAGGGAAAGGGAACGATTGACAGCTTGGAAGTCTCCGCTGACGGACATTCCGTCGCTTTTTCCGGAACCGAGGACGGGGAATGTACCCCCAAGAATATCGCCATTTACCTGCTTCCAGCGACTGGTGGTGCGGCAATTGAGCTGACTGCCGCCGAGCAGCTGTCCATTGGAAATTTTATTGGGACAGATGTCCGCTTCGATGGTGACCAGACGTCCTTCAAATGGTCGGAAGATGGGCAATCGCTTTATTATCTGGTTCAGAACGGACGAAAGAGCGGCATCCGCAAAGTCAGTCTGTCAGGTACGATTACGGATGTATCCATGGCAGAAGAAGAGGTCATTACTTCTTTTGATATTCGGGGCAGCCAAATTGCCGCTGTTATTTCCACACCGCTTTCGACGGGAGATCTTTACTTTTTTAACGCGGAGGGGCATGAACGAAAAAAACTAAGTGCATGGAACGAGGCCTTATTTCAGGAACTGGATTTATCGAAGCCGATTCCTTTTACATATAAGGGAGCGGAGGAATGGCCGATGGATGGTTATTTACTTTTACCTCCGAAAACGTTCAAAAATTCGGGCCCGCTGCCGGTCATCCTGGAAATCCATGGCGGACCTGCCTCTTCCTACGGAGACTCTTTCAACCACGAGTTTCAGCTTCTTGCCGCGCAGGGTTATGCCGTCGTTTATACCAACCCCCGCGGCAGCCGCGGTTATGGTGAAGCCTTTTGCGCTGGCTGCTATGATAATTGGGGACGAAAAGATAAAGAGGATATTCTGAAAGGCCTTGACGCGGCACTTGCTCGCTTCCCGCAGCTTGATCGCGCGCGGCAATTTGTAACTGGCGGCAGTTATGGCGGATTTATGACCAATACGATTGTCGGAACCAGCAATCGTTTTACAGCAGCGGTCACTCAGCGATCGATCTGCAATCTTTATAATTTCTTTGGAACGAGTGATATTGGCTATTATTTTTTGCACCGCTATTTTTGCGGAGCGGATCTTTGGAGCGATGAAGAGAAAATCATGAGCTTCTCGCCTATCCGCCATGCACCAGACGTCCGGACACCGATCTGCATCATTCATAGCGAGGAGGACCACCGCTGTCCGATTGAACAGGCTGAACAATGGTATACCGCCCTGCGCCGACTAGGCGTCGAGACACGTTTCGTCAGGATCAAAGGCGAAAATCATGAACTCTCGCGCAGCGGCAAACCAAAAAACAGAATCAGCCGCCTTCAGGAGATCATCGCCTGGTTTAATCGTTATCGCTGACCGGCCTTTTGGGGCAGGAAGGGCGTGCGGCTTAGAAAAAATGGGTTGAAAATGCAGCGCTTTGGCCGGAAAAGATAAGGGATTTCCCGCTAAATCTGATCTAATCATCTGCTGCGGCTTATTTTTCCATTAATCTGGTAACATCATGCAATTCATCAAACGCCCCCTCTAGCACCCTCATAATCTCGAAATTTATGAGCAACTAAGGAGGGAGTTACTACACCATGTACAAGAAAATTCTTGCTTTAACTCTGGCCGGAGCGCTCGCTATTCCATTTGCTTTCGGCCACGTCGCAGATGCAGCATCTCAATCTCAGCCCAAAGCGGAGACGTTTAATCTCGCTTTTGCAGATATTCTGAATCCTTGGCACTTGAAAACGGATCAGGTCCCCGCATTAGCTGAAATTCTTAAAAGTCTCGGCATACCCATCGATCTCAGCCAATTGTCAACAGGACATCTCATTGTCACCGATAAAACTGAGGCACCTTCTGCTCCGACAACAGCAGAAGCACCAAAGAAGGATGACGGCTCATCTCCTGCCCCGGCAAAAGCACCGGCAGCACCGACACCGGCTAAGCCGGCACCGAGTGAGTCCGGCTCATCTTCTCCCGCTCCATCAAGCGAGCCAGCAGAGCCTTCGAGCCAGCCTTCGACCAATAGTCAGATGAATGCTTATGAAAATAAGGTCGTTGAACTGACGAATGACCAGCGTGTCAAGGCAGGCCTCAAGCCTCTCCAATCCAATAATAATACCCTAGCGCGGATGGCGCGTGATAAATCTCAGGACATGGCGAACAAAAACTATTTTGATCACCAGTCTCCTACCTATGGTTCACCGTTTGATATGATGAAGCAATACGGCATCAGTTATTCCTATGCCGGCGAGAACATTGCTGCCGGACAGAAAACACCTGAGGAAGTCGTAGACGGCTGGATGAACAGTCCAGGCCACCGTGCGAATATCCTGAACGCGAATTTCACGACCATTGGTGTCGGTTATGTTCAAGGCGGCTCTTACGGCAGCTATTGGACGCAGGAATTTATCGGCAATTAAAAATTTTATCTTAAAAAAACAGTCTCTGCCGCTCAGCGGTCAGGGGCTGTTTTTTTTGCCCGAGCAAGAATTGTGATTCTTTTTTCAAGGATCTGTTCTTTCCGCCGAAGTCCCGCACGGACAAAATTTATTCCCGCGAATAGACTGTTAAGGTCAAAAGGAACTGACTGGAGGTGATTGAATGAGTGAACGTCCACTCTACGTGGCCTTAGGAGACTCATTAACCGTCGGCATCGGCTCCACACTTTTTCAGCCAAATTTCGTTAAACTCTATCAGCAAAGCCTTGAGCGCTACTTTACGCAGCCCGTTCAGCGGATAAGCTTCGCCAAAAATGGCGCGGTCACCCGCCAAATTCTCGAAAACCTGCAGCAACCCGAAACAGCGGCCGCGGTACACAATGCCTCGTTTATCACGTTGACTGCCGGCGGTAATGATTTGCTTCATGCCGGCAAAAATTGGTTAAAAACAGGGGATCGAGCCACGCTTAACCAGGCCATTCAAGAATGTGTGGCGACAATAGAAACGATACTCAGGACTATCTTTGATATCCATATGGATAATCCGCAGCCTTTTTGCGTCCGTGTTCTCAATCTGTATAATCCGATGCCACAAATTCGCGAGTCCTACGTCTGGCTCGAAAGTTATAACCGGCAATTAGCGGCTCTGGAGCGTAGCCCCTTTGTCAAGATAGCCGATGTTTATCACACTTTTTATGGCCGTGAACCGATGCTGCTCAGCTTCGATCATACCCATCCGAATCCGATCGGCTACAGAATGATGGCGGATACCGTGATCCAGCTCGGCTATGCACCAGTCGGCTAAGTCATCCGAGCATCCTTTCGCTCAATCAAAAGAGAGCGGCTATCATTCTTTACTATCAGCCAGCGTTTTTAGACGCTGGCTTTCACTTTGACTATGGATGTTCTTCTGCAGGTTCCGGCTTTCTTCTACTTCTGCGGATAACGCTCCCTCTTCTGCGGATAACGCTCCCTCTTCTGCGGATAA
>JBDNRY010000035.1:0-26875 GCA_047718855.1 Sporolactobacillus sp.
GCGTTCTGCAGTTCTCGCTCATCGTTCTGCAGTTCTCGCTCATCGTTCTGCAGTTGAGCGGCAGGCTCCTTCGGCTCAGTACCGGATGCCTCTCAGCAGGCAGCGTTCTCACACAAAACTTCGTCCAAATCAGGACCGATCTTTTTCCTTAATAAGGATACTTTCATGACTATTCCGTTCGATCTAGTTTTTCTAAAAACGTAATGACGTCTTGGTCATAGCCATAGCGCTGATTGATTTTTGCTAATAGTTCTTTGTCGTGTGTATGTGTGATACCCGTTTCTAATTTTTCTTTGTACAGTGCAAAGTAGGGAATCTCCCTATCTTTCGCTTCTTGTAGTTCTTTGTTGACATCATAGCCGACTTTTTTGAATTTGATTTGCACGAGACCCTTTTCATCAATTTCAAGAATGGCATATTGAGCCCGTAAATCAGCACGATGTTTTGCCCATTTGAAATAGGGCTGCCCTACGGAACCTGGATTTATAATCAGCTGATCTTCACTGCTATATCGCATCATTTGATGATGCACATGTGCATAAATGGCAATATCACAATCGTTCTGTGCAAAAAGGCGGTCAAAATTTTGTTGCAATTGATCCGATTCCAAATCTTTACCATAATTTTTATCCGGCAGATGATGGGCCATACTGATATTCAATCCATTGACTGTCCTAATCATATGTAGCGGCAAGTGCTTTATCCATTCGATTTGGGAATTCTTTAAGGTCTGGCACAGGTACTGAACAAGTCTCGTGATATAGATATCTGAAGGATCATTGATGTCAACTTCTCCCGCTAAGGCTTCAAGGAGGCAGTCCTCCCAATTGCCCTTGACATAAACGGAGGTATTTATCTTTTTCAGCAGAGTCAATAAGTTCGCTGATCCCGGCCCAGGCATGATTAAATCCCCCAAAAACCAATAGTCGGTCACCTTCTCATGAATCGAATCGTCAATAACTGCTTCCAAGGCTGTTGTATTTCCATGTACATCAGCAAGCAGTGCTATCTTATGATTCATGCTCCCCTCGCTCCCTTGTCAAACGTTTCACATTTATTTTCAGTTTACCACAATCGATTCCCGATTCTTTCCCTTTCGATGCCGCATCTGAGAAGGTGTCACCATATCCGCTGATACGCCGCATCTATTGCCTGTTCAGATTATCGTATGGAATAGCGTTTTCACAATTAGGCATTTTTATTACCTTCTCCTGACCGATACATAGGACCGTATTCAATCAGGAACCAATGTTTTCTCAACTATTTTTTTATTTGTTCCGGTTTCAAAGTGATTTTTAATAATTTTCGGAAAACTAAAAAAGAGTATCTACTGTTTAACAACAGATACCCTTCCACTTCTAGATTTTAGAGCTGACAACAATTTTTTCCCGGTTCATCTTCTTTTTTTATGAAACCAATAAGCCATGACCAGAAGAAAAAACCACACAGGCGTGACAAACAAAGCAACACGCGTATCTTCCGCCATGCCTATCAAGAGGAGCAGAAAAGCGAAAAAAGCAAGGATCAGCCAGTTAATCGCAGGTGCAAACGGTGCTTTGAATTTGGATGCAGCCGCAAGATCAGGACGTTTTTTTCGATAAATAATGTGTGAAATCAGAATAATGCTCCATACCCAAATGAAACAAATGGCGCTTATACTCGTCACTAACGTAAAGACAAAATCCGGTAAAAAATAGTTCAAGACGACCCCAATGGAAAGTGCCAAGGTTGAAGCAATAAGGGCTGAACTAGGAACTGAACTTTTTCCTAGGATTGAAAATGTTCTAGGAGCATTACCTTCTCGGCCTAGCGAATAAAGCATACGGCTTGTTGAAAAAAGGCCACTGTTACAGGCTGAGGCAGCGGAGGTCAGGACAACAAAATTAATTACTCCTGCCGCCGGAATACCGATAAGTGTAAATACTCTAACAAATGGACTACTATTCGGATTGAGCATCGTCCACGGGTTGATACACAAAATGACAAACAGTGCGCCTATGTAGAAGAGCAGAACGCGGACGGGTAAACTATTGATTGCACGGGGTAAAGTCTTTTCCGGATCGGCCGTTTCCGCAGCCGTGACACCCACAAGTTCAATACCGACAAAGGAAAAAACCGCCATTTGAAATCCAAGAAAAAATCCTGATAGCCCATGGGGGAACAGCCCACCGTAAGACCAGATATTCTGCACGGATGCATATCCCGTGTTGGTCTTGAACCCCGTAAAGATCATAATCAGACCCAGCACAATTAATAAGATGATCGTAATCACCTTAATGATTGCAAACCAAAATTCGATTTCCCCAAACATCCTGACTGTCATCAGGTTCAAAATTGTCAATACGATTAGACAAAGGAGAGCCGGTACCCATTGAGGAACATTAAACCAGAATTGTATGTATTTTCCGACTGCTGTAATATCCGCCATCGCCGTCATGATCCAGCAAAACCAGTAGGTCCACCCCGTGACAAACCCCGCCAATGGGCCCATATACTCACTGGCAAAGTCCGTAAAAGACAAATAGCCCGAATTGGACAGCAGTAGTTCACCAAGTGACCGCATAACGAAAAAAAGAGCGATACCAATGATGAGATAGGCGAAAAGAATTGATGGACCGGCAAGATGAATTGACTTCCCTGATCCGAGAAATAGACCTGTTCCGATCGCACCTCCAATGGCAATTAATTGAATATGTCTGTTTTTTAACCGTCTCTCCAGCTTCTGTTCAGTCAATCCGCTTCCTCCTGAGCACCATTTTTCTTCTCTATAACTAAATTGGAACAAATGTTGCTTCATTATAACATACACCAATTCACCACTTTTTAAATAATGGCCACGGAATGTCGTATGCTTTTTATTCCGCTGCAACTCACTCTTTTGATTGAATCATTCATCCACTCAACTCTCAATACGGTCTTTGAAGTCGAAAAAAAAGGCATCTGCACGGAAGCAGATAACCTTTCCATCTTTTAATCTTTGATGTTACGTGCGGTCAGCAGAAAGCGATGTTCGTGCGTTTCAATAAAACCCTTCTTTATTATCCGTTGCTGCAGCGCATATAAGGCGTCAAAACAACGATCGACTGAAAAGCCGGGAAACTCCCATTGGATAATTTTCGCATAATAGACGATGGCAGCGACATCAAAGAATCTTAGTTTTACAAAACGCTCTCTCGCAGTCTCAACATGGAATCCTGCTGAATTAAATCGTTTGACATTTTGATCCAAAGTCATGATTGGAAATTGCGTTTTAAAATTCGGAATGAGAAATTGGGACAATTCAGCATTATTATAACAACCGACTTGCTGCGTAATAAAGAGTCCATTCGGCCGCAGCGCCCGTCTAATCTTCCGAATATCATAAGCCGTATGCTGATTAATGATTCGATCAAAACAATTATCCGGGCAAGGAATATCCGCCTGATCTTTTGCCGGATAAATATGAATACCCAAAGGGGCTAACCGCCGCTGGATCAGCTGAATATTAGGTGCCCACGATTCGGTGACTGAAGTATTGGGATAGGGATGGTGTAAAGTCAAGAGAAATTCACCGCCGCCCGTTCCCATATCCAATAGCTGATCACTATCCTGTAGATTGGCTAGTACAACTTCACGATAATCCCATGGAAGCACCTCTTCCTGCCAACGTCCCTTAAGGTGTGAAAAATCCCATCCCTGAAAAGAAGCCTTTTCTTCTCTATGCCATAATTCTTTTAATTCCTCTCTATTCATAACTACGCCTCCGTTTGTATTTATTACACGGAACGGTGCAGTCAACTGCCTGCTTTCTCCTATTAGACTCGGCACAACCTGTAGGCAGATTAAATGAACTGCACCGAGTATCTATCTCGTTTAATCACCATGCGCTAACCTCCTCGCTTCTGTATAAATTGTAGCACAATTAAAAAAATACAAACTCACAATTTTTTACCTCTTCCCGCTGATTTGTATGACCTTCCTGATTGATAAAAAGCATATCCATCTCTTTTTCCGCTTAATATTTCCCAATATTTTCCCGATATATTAACTGGCTGTTAAAAAAAGAAAGAGGTGCAAATATGTTGAACGAGAAATACAGCATTAATGTTAAGACAGAGGAAAAAGAAATTGACATGGTCATCCGGGGAAGCTTTACGAAGGAAGACGTGATGTCCTTCGTCACCGATTATAATCAATCCCTGCAACCCATTGAAACCAATGATTTTACTCTGAATGTGGATTGTACAACAATGAACATCATTACGCAGGACATGATTCCTGACTTGGAGAATTCTTTTTCTCTGTATGGACAAGCGCATTTTAAAAAAATTGTATTTATCATCGTCAAAAGTCCGGTAATCAAAATGCAGCTTAACCGTGTCGCCAAACACGCAGGTCTAAATAATTTTGAATTTGTCCAAAAATAAGTGGAAGCAACAAGCAGATCTGTCGCTAAATCTGCTTGTTGTCTTTATAAGGAGGCACTTCGATGCGAGGGGTAAAGATAAAGGATGTAGCCATCTATCATCCAGAACATTCGCGTGACAATCAATTCTACATTGATCATTTCGATAAGCAGGGGAAAGATATTCGTCATTTTATGGACTATATGGGCAGAAAAAGCCGATATATTATTACGGATGAGGAAGAAAACGGATTAACAATGGGCATCGCTGCTGCCAAAAAAGTACTCGAAAAGAGCCAGTGTTCAGGACAGGATTTAGATATCATTGTCTTTTCCTCGCAGGTTCCTGAATATACTTTCCCCTCTAATGCGATGATCCTCCATCGCGAGATCCAGGGTGGACCGCACACCCTTGTGTATGATAACAATGCCAATTGTGCAGGAATGACCGTCGCCATTGAGCAGCTCAGCCAATATATGCAAGCCAATCCAAAAGTTAATCGCGTGCTGGTCGTCGGCTCTGACTATAATACACTTCTTTGTGATCCCCAAAACGAGATTACTTATGCCAACTACGGCGATGCCGCCTGCGCTGTCATTCTTGAATCGTCCGATGAAGAGGGATTTATCGATTCCGAATATTTTACGGACTCTATCAATATGGAAAAGATCAAATACCCTCAAGAAGGACTTTCAAATGCTCTACATGGAAAAAGCAGCGGCAAATATATTAACTGGCTCCCCTTTGATGCAGATATGGCGCTTCCGCATATTGACGACATGCTCGATACGCTGCTTGAAAGAAACGGGCTGGCTGCCAGTGATGTGAAAGCCTATTGTCTTTCCCAATTTTCATTAGCCAATGTGCTGCATGTGAAGGAGCATCTCCATCTTACAGACAGACAGGTCATCTACATTGGCGACCGATTCGGCTATACCTCGACAAGCAGCCCCTTCATGGCTCTGCATGAAGCCATTCAGACGGGAGTCGTGAAACGAGGCGATTACGTTTTATTCTGGACGATCGGCTGCGGGTACCAATTAGCCAGTATGCTCTATAAATATTAAAATCGTGATCAGTGCCAAATCCGCAATATTTAAAGCATCATTCCTTAGCGTTAAGGATTGATGCTTTTCTTCTGAATAACGTATGCTCACAAGACGGACTCAGAGTTCAAGCGCTCAGTTTCCGATTTTCTGATTCGGACAAATCGCTCAGAAACGCAAAAGCTCACAAGCGCTTGATAGCGAGTTACCCCCTTGATCTCCCAGAGTCTAGGCCTGAATATTCTCCCGCACTTTTTGCTGCTGATGCAGAATGTGATGCACTCCCCATTCATGCATCGCCTCAAGGATGGGCTGCAGGCTTTTCCCATATTCAGTGATCGAATACTCTACTTTCGGTGGAACCTGAGCGTAGACGACCCGCTTGACAATATCCTCGTCTTCCAATTCCCGTAACTGCTTGGTCAACATTCTCTGAGTGATACCGGTCACGTTTCGTTTCAGTTCACTAAACCGCTGCGTGCCATCTCTTAATAAATACAATAAAATAATCGGTTTCCATTTTCCAACCAGAATATTTAATGCGCTTTCCACGCGACATAAATCAGGTTCAAGTTCCATTGATTAACCTCCTATGGTACCTTTTTGTATACTATGCCACATCAATGTACGTACTTACATTAACCATAATTATCCCCTATAATAACATTACAAGAAACAAATGAAAAGATGCACTTTTTATTGCGGGTGCCGGCCGTCATTCACTGATCAAAGAATGGTGAATTGAGCACACCGTTGGGCCGCGCAATGATTTGACATTAAGACGGGACGAGTGAAAAATAGCGGGAAGAAAGGCCTGATATTCAATGGAAAAGTATCGTATCGATCCGAATAAAGGATTGGAATTTGGTATTTACACGCTTGGCGATCACTTGCCGGATCCGCTGACAGGAAAGCGAATTTCCGCTGAAGAGCGCATTCATGAAATCATTGATTATGCGAAACTCGCTGAACAGGCAGGTGTTGATTTTTTTAGCGTCGGTGAAAGTCATCAGGAGTATTTTGCTACTCAGGCACACGCGATTGTGCTCGCGGCAATCGCTGAGGCAACAGAAAAGATAAAAATTGGCAGCTCGTCGACAATCATCAGTACATCGGATCCGGTGCGCGTCTATGAGAATTTCGCAACGATTGACCTGATATCGAAAGGCCGCGCGGAAATTATTGCTGGACGCGCGTCACGGATAGGTCTTTTTGATTTATTAGGCTATAATCTTCGCGACTATGAAGAGCTGTTTGAAGAAAAATTTGATTTATTGCTAAAAATTAATGAAGAGGATATTGTAGACTGGAAGGGAAATTTTCGTGCGCCATTAAAAAATGCCGAAATCCTGCCGCGGCCCAAAAACGGCTCCATACCGATATGGCGGGCGGTTGGCGGTACACCAGCCAGTGCGATTAAGGCGGGATATGCCGGCGTTCCCATGTTCATGGCTCATTTAGGCGGCCCTGCTTCGATTTTCAAACGGACAATTGATGCTTATCGTGCAGCGGCACGAGCGAAAAACTACGACCCGGCAAAGCTCCCCATCGCCACGGCAGGTTTTTTCTATGCGGCCGAAACGACTCAGCAAGCCCTGCGTGAGCTGTATCCTCGTATTAATGAAGGCATGAAGAAAACAAATGGGCAAGGTTTTTCTAAACAGCTATTTGCACAGGGCGCCGATCCGCATAATATTATGAATATTGGCAGCCCGCAGCAAATTATTGAAAAAATTCTCTACCAATATGAGTTATTCGGTCATCAGCGCTATATTGCCCAAATTGATTTCGGCGGCATGCCTTTTGATCAAGTCAAGCGAAACGTGGAAATAATCGGCTCAGAAATTTTACCGGCAATTAAAAAATATACAGCCAAAAAATGAGAAGGTGGAAAAATGAAAATTGTCGGATTATCCGGTTCCAGAGTCGGCAGCAAGACCAGAACGGCCATGAACGACACATTCAAAGCGCTAAAAAAAAGATATCCAGATGCTGATGCATCATTGATTGACTTAGCGGACTATGAGATTCCGTTCAGCGATGGACGCAATTATTTGGAATATACGGGTGACGCGCGATATGTGACACAAAGCCTAATGGAAGCAGATGCTATCATCATTGGAACGCCTATTTTTCAGGCATCGATACCCGCCACGTTGAAGAACATCTTTGATTTGCTTCCTGTCGATGCCTTCCGCGACAAAGTGGTCAGTATGATTGTAACTGCTGGATCGCCAAAACATTATTTAATTGCCGAGCAGCAATTAAAACCCATTCTGGCCTATATGAAAGCACAAATTGTCCAAACTTATGTATTCATTGAAGAAAAAGACTTTTACCGAAAAGAAATTAAGAATGATGATGTCTTATTCCGAATTGAACGTTTGGTAGAAGATACGGTTCTCCTGACGAAAACATACGCCAAGATTCGCACAGAAAAAGAAAAGGAATATGGTTTTTAATCGCAGGATCAGATAATCCCCAACTGCTATACAGGTGGGGATTTATATTAGACTCCAGGTTCCTGCTCCATGCGCTATCTTGCCTCATCTTAATGATTTGCGCCTTTCCAGCTCATGCAATAATCTGAAACTATTTTTTTCAAAAAAACGAGCACCATAGAGAAGCAACCCGTCGTCAGCCGTAAATCGGGGATTGTGGACGCTGACTTTTCCCCCGTTACCCATATTGGCATAAACACCCGGAACATGTTCCTGATAGCAAGCAAAATCATCGCTGCCTAATTCAGGAGTCATTTCATATATTTCCGTAAATTTACTGGTCTCGTCGCGGACGATAGCTGTTAATTCCGGATCATTATTAACGGATGGATCACCCGTATACCAGTCGATATCAGCGGTAACCCCATAGGCTTTCGCAGTACTCGTGACGACTTCCGGGAATCTTTTTTTTATCGCCTCACGTACTTGTTTGTCGGCCGTTCGGACCGTTCCTTCGAAAAAGGCCGTTTCCGGTAGAATATTCCATGTATTTCCAGCCGCAACATGGGTGATGCTCAGAACCCCGCTGCGCCGTGCATCTATATTTCGGCTGATAATCGATTGCAGCGCATTAATCTCTGCACCGAGCGCAACAATCGGGTCTCGACCCTTTTGCGGCGCAGAAGCGTGAGTGCCTACACCGGTCAACGTCACTTTGAACTTATCGATCGCACCGCTGATCACACCGGCAAGTAAGCCCACATGACCGACCGGATGATTGGACGCGTTATGAAAACCGATAATGGCATCGACCCCTTCCAGTTGCCCGTCATCAATGACCTGCAAAGCCCCCTCACCCGCCTCCTCAGCGAGTTGAAAAAGCAGGCGAACCTTGCCGGGCAATTCACGTTCACGCTGTTTGATCAGGTAGGCCCCGCCTAATAGCGATGCCATATGCGTATCATGACCACAGGCGTGCATGACACCGGGAATCCTTGAACTGAACGGCACGCCGGATGCTTCTTGTATCGGCAGAGCATCAATGTCCGCCCGCAGACCAAGCGTCGGCCCATCGCCGGAACCGATTTCAGCAAAAACGCCTGTTTTTAAATGGGTCGGTAAAATTTTAATCTGCCAGCCGGATAAGATTTCTTTAATTTTCTCGGTAGTTTTGAATTCTTTATCGGCCAACTCGGGATATTGATGAAAATGATGACGGTATTCGATGAGTGAAGCTTCAAGTTGATCCTCCGTTAACAGTGACATGGAATCCTTCCTTTCGTCGTACAGCCTTAACGCTCACCGCACACTTATTTTCCTTCTTCTTTTAATGCCTTTAAAACAGCAACAGCCGAACGGTAATAGAAATTGGCAGCCACTCGGATTCCTTTGGGATCGACTTTAAACGCTGGATGGTGCCAGTCTTCCGGTCCATTGGAGCCGGCAAAAACATATACTCCCGGAACTTCCCGCTGGAAACAGGAAAAATCATCCCCCGCCACCGATAACTCCGGCGTCACAACATCCGCTTCATTCCGATTGGCCTCGTCAATGACCACCGCTAATTTCTTATCGTTCAGTACCGAAGGCGTTCCCTCGTCCCAGGCCACAGTGACCTGAACGCCGTAAGCCTTCTCTACGCCTTCAGCGAAATCCTGGAATCGCTGAAGAATCAACGCGCGATCTTGATCATAAAACGTGCGCACCGTACCTAAGAGTTCCACTTCTCCGGGCAGCACATTCCAGACAGTGCCGCCGTGAATACTGGTGACGCTGACGACTGCCTCATGTTTCGGAGAGATGCTGCGGCTGACAATCGTCTGGATGCTCTGGATAAACGACGAAGCCGCAACGATCGCGTCTTTCGTTCGCTCCGGAATGGCCGCATGTCCGCCGATTCCATGAAATGTGACCTTGAATTTATCACACGCGGCCATGAGCGGTCCAGCTTTGATTCCCAGTGTGCCGACAGGCAAGTCTGGTTTGTTGTGAATACCAATCACCGCATCCAGCCCCTTGAGCTGTCCGTCGTTAATCACTTTGACAGCGCCATGACCCGTCTCCTCTGCAGGCTGAAAGATTAACCGGACAATTCCGGGTAATTCCGCCTGCTTTTCTTTCAGCAGAAAAGCTGCGCCAAGTAAGGCAGCCGTATGGAAATCGTGACCGCAAGCATGCATGACACCATCATTTTTGGATTTATAGGTTAAATCTGTTTGCTCGCTGATCGGCAGGGCATCAATGTCCGCGCGAAGGCCGACAACTGGTCCATTGGGATCACCCGCGATCTCCGCAAAAACTCCCGTGGGCAACCCCGTTTCCCGCAGCTCAATCGATTGCTCCTCTAACCAATGCCGAATTCTTTTTGTCGTTTCGAATTCTTGCAAAGACAATTCCGGATGCTGGTGCAATTCTTTAAAAATAGCGATGATTTTCTCTTCAATTTTTTCTCCACTCATGCTTGAACCCTCTTCTTTTCTGTATATTGTCGGATTCTTTTCACCGCCTCCTGCAGGGTTTCAAAGCTAGCAGCAAAACTAAAACGCACATACTTCTGATAGGCGGCGCCAAACGCAGAGCCCGGGATGAGTGATACTTTTGCTTCCTTGGCCAGATCAAGGCAGAAGGCGAAGGCGGTACCGCGGCGAAGTGCACGTGGAATTTTAGCAAACAGGTAAAAAGCACCCTCTGGAGAAATCATTTCAAAACCGAGCGGCGAAAGCTCCTTCATTAGATAATCTTTGCGCTTTATATAGGCTTCCCGCATCGGTAACGCGGCATTTTCACAGGCATTGAGCGCTGTGATCGCCGCTCTTTGCGCGATGGTCGTCGCACCTGTCACATAGAACTGATGAACCTTGATTAACTCAGCGGCAAGCGGTGCAGGGGCCATCAGAAATCCAATTCGCCAGCCCGTCATCGCATGCGATTTGGATAACCCATTGATTAAAATCGTTTTTTCGCGGTAAAATGCCGCCATGGAAACATGGTGCCCGGAAAAATCCAGCTCACTGTATATTTCATCGCTGATCACGTATAAATCATTTTTCCGGAGCACCGGAACCAGTGCCTTCAGCTCGTCCTTTGTATAGGTCACACCAGTTGGATTATTAGGAAAATTCAGAACGACTGCTTTGATGGCGGGTTCCGTATCGATTTCATGCTGCAATAATTCCGGCGTCAATTTAAAGGCAGTGGCAGAAGTGTCGACTAAAACAAAGGGATCTCCCAATAATTGGGCCACTCCCGCATAGGCCGGAAAAGCCGGCGTTGGGATTAAAATCCGTTCATTGGGATTGATGATTGTTTTCAGGCTCACCGCAATCGCCTCTGTTGCCCCAACCGTCACGATGATTTCAGATACGGAATAATGCAAACCATATTTTTTCTCGAAATAACGGGAAGCCGCCTGCCTCAATTCTTTATCCCCGCCCATCGCCGAATAATGGGAATAATTATCATCGATGGCCTGGATCGCCGCTTGCTTGATCCGATCAGGTGTATTAAAATTCGGTTCCCCCAAGGTCAGTTTCAAGATACCCGGAATGCTTTGGGTCTGTTCTTCAAACTGCCTGATTTCAGAGACTTGGAGGCTTTCAACCCATTTGTTTAGCGTCATTTTGCTCATCCTTTACTTGTGCTGTGATCGCTTCAACTCTATCAAGTGCCTGAAAAATAAAAGGCTCGCTTAATTTTTTAAAAACAAAATAGAAACCATCCTCTGTTTCAACGGACTCCGTTGCCAGAATTTTCTTTGCTTTTGTTATCTCGCGAATGCCGAATTGTTCGAGTGAATACTTTAAACCAATCCGTTTGTAAAAAGGTAAGAGTTTCCGCACCTCCGCCTCATTTCCCTCGGCAGCCAGCAAAACCAGCAGCCCATAGGCCACCTTTATTCCATGTTGAAAACGTTGAGTTTCCTGAATCTTGCTCATCGCATTGTGGATGGCATGCGCTCCGGAGGCACGACCGAAATCCCGTGCGAAACTTCCCACCGTACCGGAAATGCCGACGATCACATCGGTTACGATCCGAAAAGCCGGACTAATCTGATGACGGCCCAGACTCGCTACCGCTTCTTCCGAATAGCGAAGAAGCAGCTTTTTCGTTTCCAGTGCCGCATCCAGTCCCAGTGTGACAAACGGATCATTCGCTTCTGCGTCTTCTTTTTGAATCGACTCTGCCTCATACCACTTCGCCAGTGTATCCCCAATACCGGCGACGAAATAGTCTTTGGGTGAATCGATCAACAACGACAGGTCAACCAGGACTGCATAAGCCGATTCTTCAAAATAATCCCGACCGGTATGGACCCGGTGCGTGTCGTAGATCACCGAAAGCGGCGTATAAGCCGAACACGTCCCTAAAACGGTTGGAATACAGACATATTGAGCATGCAGACGATGATTCACGCCCTTGGCCGTATCCAGCACGCGGCCGCCGCCGATGCCAATGATTAAATCGGCAGAACCGATCTCATTTGCCAAACGATCCATATCTTCATGGCTGGAGGTGCCATCATAGCGATGAACCGGCCAGCTGAATGCCTTCCGATAAATTTTTTTAAAAGCAGCGAATGACTTTTCACCGGTAATCAAGTGAATATTTGAAAAAGGAGCAACGATCGCATCCAGATAACTGATCGCTTCGTCCGAACAATTGTACAGACCCGGGCCGCCTCTTACAATTTTTCCGAGATCCATGAGATAGCCCCCCTAATAGTTATTTAACTTTTATTCTACTGCTTTTCTTATCGCCTGATCCAAGTCATCAATCAAATCATTCACATCTTCCAGGCCGATCGACAGACGAATTAAGTTATTGGACAATCCATTTCGCTCTCGATCCGCTAAAGGAATCTCACGATGCGTCGTTCGGCCGGGGTTCACAATCAGGGAACGGGCATCGCCGACATTCGGCAAATAACTGAAAACCCGCACCGAATCCAGCACTTTTCTCGTCTGCTTTTCCGTTCCATCGAACGTAAAAGAAAAGATCGCGCCGACTCCTCTTGGAAAATACTTTTTAACTAACTCATGCTGCGGATGATCCGCCAGCCCGGAATACTGAACGGCTTTGACATGCGGATTTTGAACTAAATACTCCGCAATCTTTTGGGCACTTGCCACTTGCTTCGTTAACCTTTCCGATAAGGTTTCAATACCGAGCAGGACCAGATAAGATTCAAACGGGCTTAGAACTGCCCCTAAGAGGCGCAGATACTTCATCCGAATCCGCGCCGCAAAAGCTCCCTTGCCAAAGGCCTCGGCAAAGCTGCGTTCCAAATGGGTTTCTTCGTTGCCCAAAATAAATTCCTTTTCTTCAAATTGTTTGAACTTGCCATTGCCAAAATTGAAATTTCCCGCATCCACGATCAGCCCGGAGATGACTTCCCCATGACCGCTGATCCCTTTTGTGGAGGAATAAACAACGATATCTGCACCATATCGTATGGGGTTAAATAAATAGGGGGTGGGAAAGGTATTATCGACAACAAGGGGAATGCCATTTTGATGCGCCAGTTGGGCCAGAGCGGCTACATCGGTGATCATTGTCGCCGGATTCGTCACACTTTCCACAAAAATAGCCTTCGTATCTTCTCTTATTGAGGCCTCAACATGTTTCAAATCATTAATATCATCCATGAAATCGAAGGTTATCCCATACTTTGGAAACAGTGTACGGAATTCATCAAAGCTGGAGCCATAAATATTGGAGGAGGTCAGAATCCGTCCACCGCCCTCAGCCAAATTCAAAATCGTATAGGAAACGGCAGCCATTCCTGACCCGACAGCAACCGCTTCCGACGCACCGTCTAGTTTAGCGATCCGCTTTTCCAAAACGGCCGTTGTCGGATTCCCCAGCCGCGAATAACTGAATCCTTTTTCCCTGGCGTTCACCAGCCGATCGGCACGCTCGGAATCACCAAAGCCGAAAGCAACGGTTTGATAAATCGGGACCGACGAGGCATAATGATGTTCTTTTGGATCATAACCGGCATGGATTTTTAAAGTATCAAACTTTTCTTCTGGGACATCCGTCATTGCAAATTCCTCCGTTCGATTAGACAAGCGAATTTCTTAGAGATCCCGATCGAGATACACGATATCCGGTCTGAAATTCCAGCCTTTTTTTCTCCAGAACTGTTTGCCCTCCTCATTGTCATCGACTACAAATAGACCAATCTTCGTGATGTTTTGCTTTTTAAAACGCGCACAGACCCGCTCAATCAATGCGCTGCCAACCCTTTTCCCCTGACAGGCAGGATCAACCGCAGTGTGATAGATAAAACCCTTGCGGCCATCCGTCCCTCCCAAAATGGTGCCAATAATTTTACCATGCTCTACTGCTGAGAAACACGTCTCCGGATTCTTTTCAATGATTCTGGCAATCCCGCTATAACTATTATCCAAGGATTGTAAATTCATCCCGGGGACCCGCCCCCATAAATCATAGGCCTCTTGATAGTCGCCAGGGACCATCTTCCGTATTTCCATACCGCTCCATCTCCAATACCTGTAACGTCTGTCAGCTGAATTTCAATTGACTGTATATTTCCTTCCTCAGCGCGAAGAAAGCATCGCTTGTTCTGTCTCTCGGAAAGGGTAAATCGACGGCTACTACTTTTTTTATTTTTCCCGGTAGCGGCGTCATAATTGCAATCCTTGTACTTAAAAAGATCGCCTCATCAATATCGTGCGTGACCAGAATCATCGTCGTTTTATTTTTCTGCCAAATTTCTGAAATTTTCTGCTGAATCGCCATGCGTGTGAACGCGTCCAGCGCACCCATTGGTTCATCCAGCAACAGAAGTTTAGGGTGGTTGATCAGCGTTCTCGCCAGTGCCGCGCGCTGCACCATTCCCCCTGAGATCTGATGAGGATAGGCATCCTCGAAGCCAGTCAATCCAGTCAGGTCAATGAAACGCTGCACCTGATCCTTCTGTTCTTTGTAAATTTTTCGTGCCTTGAGACCGGTAGCAATATTCTCACGGATAGTCTCCCATGGGAAAAGGCTGGCCTGTTGAAAGACATAGCCCCGCGAATAATCCGGACCCTCAACACTCTGCCCATCAACGATGACATTCCCACCCTGGGAGGTATCCAGTCCCGCAATGAGACGTAGCAAAGTTGTTTTGCCGCAACCGGATGGCCCGATGAAGGCGACGAATTCCCCTTCAGCGATGTCAAGATTGATATCCTCGAGGACATGTATCTTCTTCCCCGAAGTATTCATTCGATCCCGCTGGATATGGTCAATTAAAATATTTCCAGACATATCTGCAATCACCTTCCTTAGCCACGGTTATCAGTAATTTTCCTTCCACTTCAGGAAGTAATCCTGAGCACGCAGAATTAAAGCAAAGATCAGTGAAAATAACACAGCCATTATTAGAATTGCTGTATACACCTGTCCATAATTACCAACGCCCTTCGCCCAATTAATATACCAGCCCAGCCCTGCTTTGGCACCGATCATCTCAGAGACAACCAGCATGGTGAACGAGAGCCCAGTTGCTGTGAAAATGCCAATGAAAATGGAGGGCATGGCACCGGGAATAATGACGTGTCTCAGGACATAATACTCGTTTGCCCCCAGCGTTTCGGCTGCCTCAAAATAGGTTTTTGAAATTCCCTGAACACCGCCCATCGTCATAAAAGCGACTGGAAACCAGACAGACAGAACGATGAGAAAGACTTCTGAAAGGAAACTGGTTGGAAACAGAATCATGGCAATCGGCATCCAGGCAGCCGCTGGAATGATGCCAATAACTTTCAATATCGGAAACGACCAGTAATTAAACTCCCGGTATCGTCCAACAAGCAGCCCTATGGCGATGCCAATGACGCTGCCGATAATAAAACTGGTCATCCACAGGAAAAGAGAAGAAACCGTCGACTGAAAGAGCAAAGTGCGATCCTCGACCAATGTATCGAGGATCTGAGCGAAGCTGACATAAAACGGAAGTTGAAGAATTCCGAATTTCTCCGTCAGTAAATCAGAGACGATCAACAATAACCCAATGAGAACGATGAATCGCGCTTTATGACCAAAGCGAAAGCGTATCTTACCGAGCCGAAGCGATAATAAAGTTCCAGAAATCTGATAGAGTAAGAACAGCATCATAAAAATTTGATAACTTCGATCATTGACGTCCTGCTGATTGGGAATTAGCAAATTTTCAAGCAGGGCAAGCACTAAAATGACACAACTTGCCAGATTCCAGAAGAGTGAGGCAGGTTTCCAATACTTCTTTCTGAGCTTGACAAAATTAAGTGTGACATCCTCCTCTGAAGCAAACTGGCTTTTTCCTTTTTTGCGGTTCTCAGTTAAATCAACCCGAACATTGTCAACGATCCTTCCGTTTTCCCCATATAATTCTTTATTTTGAGAATGGATCATAGTAAGCTTCCTTTAATAAGGCCTGTGTGTTGGTATCCGATTTTAAGAAACCCGTCTTCTTCAACTGATTAATATAATAGGTCAAATCACTTTTTGAACGGGTTGTTGTAAAATTCCAACGATAGCTTTTCAGCAGATTCGTGACGTTCTGGACAGTGACAAATTTGCTTGAAGCAACGTATTTTTTATCAAGTTCAATCTTAGCCGTCGCCTCCGGATGCTTGCTGATCCATTGAGCGGCTTCCTGATAAGCTCTTGCAATTGCCGCTGCTTTTTTCGGATTCTGCTGCACGAGCTTATCGGATACATACAGATAGCAGCAAGTCCCGTTTTTCTTCATACCAAGAGCGCTCATACTTTTACTACTCATACCGCTCATACCTGAATTGTTGCCGTTATCCACCAGAGTGCGGAAGTGATCCTGTTTTTGTGCCTGATAAGCAAAGGGATCAACAGTTGCGATGGCAGCAACCTGCCCCTTAACGGCAGCCTGGCTCAGCAGATCATAGTCATAGACTTTCCATTGAACACCTGTCTGCGGATTAATTCCGACATGATTTAAGGCAATCGCCGCGACGTTCTGGGCCGTACTCCCCTCGCCGGGTGTACCAATTGCTTTTCCCTTTAACTGTTTCAGTGTATGTATGGCTGAATTCTGCGGTACAAGAACCTTGATACATCCTTGATGAAGTCCGCCGATTGCTTTAATTTTTGCCCCATTCTGAATGGCTGGAAGGTACTGGAAATCGCCATTTAGCGCATCATACTTCCCACTGGCAAATCCAGCTTCGAGATCAGAAATATTGGTTGGTTTAGCCACCAGATTGGCTTTTAGTCCCTCCTTTTTAAAGAATCCTTTTTCATAGGCCACATAATTTGCCGCCCCGCAGAGTGCACCGTTTTTCGCTGGTATGGTAATTGAACCATACTTATAGGCCTTGCTCGTTGAAGCTGACTGTGATGAGCACCCTGACAGGACAAGTGACAAGGACAGAGCAGTTGCTACACCTGCCACCATCAATGATCTTCTTTTTACTTTTTTCAAATGACTCGCTCCCCATCCATTTTGTTTCATAAACACTACTTTTACCCTATATTTAGTCGGCTTAATACTAAAAAAAGGCTTGAAAACTGATCCATCGTTCCCTCTGAGCAAAGATATTTCTAGCAGAAAAAACAGGCAATAAAAAAATGCTTTCTTAAAAAGATTAAGAAAACATTGATTCCATCCTGTTTTCTTATCTCTCAGATCTAACTTTCTGCAGGAGTTAACACCATACACACTGTGCTGGTTGTCGGGTTTCATCGGGCCAGTCCCTCCGCCACTCTTGATAAGAATTACTCATTATTCAGTTGTCCATCGAAAAGTGTCCAGTAATAATTGAACGCATTCACTCTGTTACCCTGATCATTAGTTAAATTATAATTCACAGTTAGCAGATGTCAATAGAATCTATTGAGAATATTTTTACGAGTTTGTGAGTTTACTGAATGGGATAAATAAAAAGTCAAATTGAACATCCCGCAAAAAACCTAGAGCCCATTTATTTAAATTGACCACAGCTTCAATCCTGGTGCGGCCGGTCCGCCGATCCAGATGAGGAAGGCAGTCCGGCCTTTTGTTCATTTCATTTTTTAGTGTTTTTTAATGTAGACGCCGGTAAAGTCAACCCGCGGTCCGTAGACCGGATACTGTACTCCCCTGACATAGGTCTTCTGCATCCAAATCTGGCCGTCCTGATCCAGCGGAATGATCCCAGTATCCTGAATCAGAATTTTTTCTGCTGCCTCCAAGTCATCCCAACGTTTGCTCTCATTAGCCTCATCTTCAGCTGCAGTAATCAATTTATCATACGTTTTGTTTGACCAAGCTGACAAATTTCCCGGATGTCCGGTCGTGAACATATCCAGATAGGTCATCGGGTCCTGATAATCCGGTGCCCGGCTGGCGTATGAAAGATCAAACTTGAAGTCTGTCCGCAGTTTTAAGAAATTGGCAGAGGGCTGCTGATTGATCGTCACATGAACGCCTTTGAGCTTTTCGAACTGCGAAGCCAGATATTGAGCGTAATTCTTCGGCTGAACGCCGTCCTGCGTCAGAAAATTGAGATTGAGTGTTTTAATGTTCAATTCTTTTTTGGCTGTTGCCCAATCCTTTTGCGCCTGTACCGTACTGCCCAGCGGATAGCCATTTTCTGTCCCGGCACGGAAATCCTCCTCGTGGGGACCTCTGACGAAGGTTATCGGAACGGCAAAGTTCGAAGGCCGTAATGAGCCCTTCATCAGCTTTACGACAAAACCATATGCATGACGGTCGATCGATTCGCTGAGCGCCTTGCGGAGGGCATCATTTTTCAGATACCTATTTTTTTGATTCACATAAAGGAAACGGGTTGTCGAGGTCAGGCCGTAATAGATCTGATCGGGAATCGTATTCTTGAACTGTTTGACATGATCACCGGAGATACTTTCAATCATGTCGGTCGCCCCCGCCTTATACAGGTTCATCTGTGTCGTTTCTTTTTTGATGACACGAACAGTTATCTTCGTCAGATGAATTTTTTTGGCATTCCAATAACTTTTATTTTTTACATAAGTCCAGCCGCTGCCCTTGTCCCAGGCCTGCAATTTAAACGGCCCATTATATAATAGATTTTTCGGACCCATGGCATACTTTTTGCCTTGCTTGGTAATAAAATCCTGCCGCTGCGGGAAGAAGAGTGGCGTCGAAAGCAAGCTCAGGAAGAACGGCGGTGCCGGTTTCGCAAAGGTGACCTGAACTTTATTGGTTCCGATCGCCTTGATACCGAGCTTTTTGTATTTGCCATACATCGGATCTTTCGGATTTTCAATTTGTGCCGCATTCTTGATTCCTGCCGAAGCGTACAGGGAATTATACGCAGGTTTGGCTTTCGGATCGTTTTCATACTGCCAGCCATAGACAAAATCCTGCGCCGTTACCGGTTTCCCGTCCGACCATTTGATCCCCTTCCTGAGCGTAAACGTATAGTTCCGTTTGTCAGCGCTTTCTTTAACGCTCTTCGCCAGATCCAGCTGCACTTCACCACTTGGAGCCCCGAACTTCTCCAGATGCATCCGCGTCAAACCGCTGTTCACCATCGCCAGCGTATTGGTTGACTGCATGTCCGTCGCCTGCGTATAATCCATTGTCGGAATATCGGAAGTCGTCGTGACGCGGAGCACTTGCTTTGCCGCCAGACCACTCTTTCCTGAAGAAGTTGAAAAACCAGAAGAGACAGAAGAACTAGAAGAACCAGAAGAACTAGAAGAAATAGAAGAGACAGAAGAGCTAGAAGAACTAGAAGAACTAGAAGAACTAGAAGAACTAGAAGAACTGGAAGAGCCACCTCCTGAGCAAGAAGAAAGGATCAGCACGGGGACAAGAAGGAGCGGTGCCAGATACTTTGCCCATTTTGATCTCTTTTGCATAGGTCATTCCCCCCAAACTTAAATACGGGTATAAACGGCGAAAGATCGCTATAAAAGTGAAAAAACAAATCGTCTGGATTTTTCAAAATAATTTGCAGTTCTGCCGATTTGGCGAGCCGAGTGCATAGGCTTTTCTATCGTCATTCACTTCAAAAAATCGGAAAGGAACCTTCCGATTATAGCTATACGGGAATCCCGCCAATAAAACGATCCCGTCTGTATATTGAGATCAAAGACAGGGTTTCATATGTCGGCATGCGCATCACCTTCCCTCTCTCGACGTTTCACCAAAGAGAGACATTGGGAAAGCAATGCACCAACCACCCAAGGTCCATTTTGTTGTTTCTTTTATTATAGCATGTCCATCTCTTTTTCTAGAAAATTTATCGATCACGAGGTTACTAGTTTACATATGCCTCGTCCAGCTTGTCATGCTCAACATTTACATAAAAACCCATAAAATCCCCCCTTTGGAATAATGTGAACGCCTTTAATGAATCCCCGACCAAATGAAATCCATAATCGATTGGGATTCTCCTATCACTGTCCTTTACAAGCGCGATCGACGAGAGACACAGAAGTCCGAAAAGAGGCGTAAAACACCTTTTTTCGGACTTCGAATTTTTTCAGACAAGTATCTGCTTAAGATCAATTTTATTCAGCTAAAATCAATTGCCTATTCGCGCCCAATCAAGACTTCGACCGATCTGTGTCAAACAGATTGATGATCAAACTTATAAGTAGCAACACCACGCTAAACAACATAATGTGTTGTAATCCGTTATGTAAAATTTGTCTCATCGTTGGCAATAAGGATGGATTAAGCAATCTGGCAGTTAAAGGATCGGTTAATTCATTCATCATATGCAGAGTAATTTTTCCGCCGGATCGTGCAACTCCTGAAAATAAATCTCTATTCATAATGAGGCTATAAATTGAGGCCATAAGGGTTTGTCCAATCATGCGACACAGTAAACTAAAGGAGGTTGCGATTGGAACATCTTGGGGCTCTGCCTTTTGCTGTACCGAGACTTGTAACGTGACAAAGCATATGCCAATACCCAGGCCTTGAAGTGCGCTGCTCATGAGAAGGACACCATAGCCAGCATGAGGCAAGATAACCAAAAATAAACTCGATAATATCATCGAGCAGATCCCAATGGAAACAACTAACTGTGAGCTGATGCTCTGTTGCAGCCGGTTACCGCCTTGTGTGCCAATAAAATTAGTAATCGCGCTGGGAACCTGCGATGCCCCGCCAATGATTGCTGAAAGTCCCAAAACTCCTTGTGCCCACATCGGAATGTAGATGTTTCCTCCGATGAAGAAGCCATAGATAAATGTAAACATGATGAATTCACAAACCAACTGACGATTGTGAAAAAGTCGTTCAGGAATAATAGGGTCCACCGCTTTTCGCTCGATTAGGACAAATAGCGATAACATAATCAATGTGACGATGAACAGCATCATTTTAATCAGCAACGAACTGGAATTTAGTATTTCAATGGCCACAAGTAGACTGACAAGCGCGCCTGACAAAAACAGGGCTCCAAGGTAATCGATCGGCTTATTCACACTCTTTTTGGCGTTTGAAACATAAAATATTTCAACGATTACAATGGAAATCAGCCCAATCGGTACATTGATATAAAATACCCAATGCCACGAAAAATAGGTAACGATGAATCCGCCAATCAAGGGCCCCATGACTGCTGCAATACTGGCACTAGCAGTTACGAGCCCAAATACTTTTGCACGTTTATAAGGATCTTTGTAAAGATCGGCATAAACAATATAGGGGATAACAAGCATTCCTCCACAGCCAATTCCCATCACTAATCGTGATAGAATCAATAGGAACATGGTTGGAGAGAGCCCTTGTAAGAGCGATCCAATTGAAAATAATAATGTCGAAATTTGAAAGGCTCTTTTGTTTCCAATTCGCTCACCTAATTTGCTCCATAAAGCTGCGGTGACCGCCGTCCCGAGCAAGAAACTCGCAACGACCCACCCGATGAATTGAATTCCGTGCAGATCACTTACGATAGATGGAAGAGCTGTACCAATGATCGTACTATCTAGCCCGGTCATCGCATTGGATAGTAACAAAGCTGCTGTAACAATTTTTAAAGCTTTTGGTTTCATTTTTAAATTCCCTCTAACCTATTCTCAACATTCTATCAATAGAGTGACCTCCGCCACTGTAAAACTGTGATCCGTACACGGCCGTCGATGCCATCAACAAATGCAACGATGCCACTGCTTAAAGGCGTCATTGGCCTCACTGCCCACTACCCCTCCTAATCCGATCAATGATTAAGATCAACACAAAAGACAATCTCCCAGTATCAGTACCAAGAGATTGCCGTTGTGCCCGAGTTTGGACGTGATGTGCTCTGGACGACTATTGAACCCAAACGGTCTCCCGCCTTGAAGATCAAAACCGAACTTGGTGGCAATCACCATTTGATCCCGATAAGGATGGAGTGCTTCACCTACAAGTTCTTCGTTCGCATAGGGCCCGTACAATTCTGCGGTATCAAAGAAAGTCACACCGCGGTCAATCGCCGCATGAATCAGAGCTATCATTTTTTTCGAGTCTGATGCCGGACCAAAACCACCGCTCATTCCCATACAGCCGAGTCCGATCGCCGAAACCTCTGGTCCGTTTTTCCCCAATTGACGCTTTTGCATGATGCACCTTTCCTTCTTTTTTGTTAGGTTATTGTCCCATGCATTCTATCATTAGGTAACACGCAAAAAGCGATTAACAGCCGATGTGTCCGCCAGCATCATTCACTTATAGCCGGGCAACTTATCAGACAACCATGCATGATAATGGATCCATTAATCAATGGCTTATTTCCAATATTCTTCGTCTCCATAATCCACATGCGTCGTTACATCTTTCCAATCTTCCAGATCCTTTGCCACATTTTCCTGCTGGAGCTGAACATTTTTAACAGCGTCCTTCCCGAGCAACAGGTGAATCGGACTGTGTTCAGATTCAACAGATTTAATGATTGCTTTTGCGGCAAGTTCAGGATTACCGGCCTGTTTCCCAGAACCTGCATGAGTACTCTCCATGACTTCTCCAGCTGTTTCGTGATAGTCATCAATGACTTTTGTCCGGTCTACTGCCGAACGCCCCGCCCAATCTGTCCGAAATGCTCCCGGCTCTACTAAAGTCACATGAATGCCGAGCGGCTCAACTTCTTTCGCTAATGCCTGTGATAATCCTTCAACAGCGAACTTGGTTGCATGGTAATAACCGAATGTGGGGAATGTCGTCAATCCACCGACTGATGACACATTGACAATATGACCACTCCGTTGTTTACGCATAGTCGGCAATATTGCTCGCGTCACATCACTTAAGCCCCAGAAGTTGGTCTCGAAGAGTTTGCGAACTTCTGCTTCTTCACTTTCCTCTACGGCCCCGAAATACCCGTAGCCCGCATTGTTCACCAGCACGTCAATGCGTCCAAATTTATCGAGCGTCTGTTTCACAGCCTCTTGCACTTGATCTTTTTTTGTGACATCTAAGGTCAGGGCTACCGCCTGGTCATGAAGCTCCACCAGATTAGCAATCTGCTCCGTATGCCTTGCGGTTATGGCAACAGGATATCCCTGGTGAATCAATTCTTTGGCTAAAGCGCGTCCAATACCTGTTGAAGTTCCCGTTACAAGCCAAACTTTTTTCATGTATTCATCTCCCATACTTATTAAATCCAAGTATAGTTGTTGGAGTTTACTCCATGTCAAGTAAAGAAGCTTGGGTTCCTTTATCTCTTAGAGTCACGAATCAGCGCTGTAGAGGATTTAGGACCGAAGCAGATGACACTAGGCAAAGAGTGCCCCAAAAGACAAACTTTTAGGACACTCTTAAAACGATGATCTGTATTTATCTTTGACGTGCTCACATCGTGCTGATGTCAATCACGAATCGATACCTTACATCTGAAGCTAATACACGTTTGTAGGCCTCGTCAATCTGTTTGGGGTCGGCTGAAATGACCTCAATCTCAGGAGCAATGTCATGCTCCGCACAAAAATCCAGCATCTCCTGAGTCTCACGGATACCGCCAATTGCAGAGCCGGCAAATGAACGGCGCTGACCGATAAGTGAAAACACGTTTACCGGCAATGGCTCTGCAGGCGCACCAACATTCACAAGAGTACCGTCTAGAGTTAGTAGTGAAAAATAAGCCCCCATGTCAAGCTTTGCACTCACTGTGTTAATAATTAAGTCAAAGGAACCGGCAAGTTTTTTGAAGGTGTCTGGGTCACTCGTCGCATAGTAGTAGTCTGCACCGAACTTCAAGCCATCATCTTTTTTCCTCAATGTCTGTGAAAGAACGGTAACCTCTGCACCCTTGGCATGAGCGATTTTAACAGCCATATGGCCCAGACCGCCCAGTCCGACAACGGCTACTTTCTTATTTGGACCCGCCTGCCAATGGTTCAGCGGCGAATAGGTTGTAATGCCCGCGCAAAGTAAGGGAGCCGCAGCGTCAAGCCCAATGCTGTCAGGAATTCTGACTACAAAGTTCTCCGTAACGACAATGTGGGTCGAATAGCCACCTTGAGTCGGCTCGCCGTATTTATCAACTCCAGCGTAGGTCGGTACATTTCCTTTAAGACAGTATTGTTCTTCTCCATTGCGGCAATTTTCACATTCACCGCAAGAATCGACCATACATCCAACCCCTACCCGATCACCGATCTTGTACTTTGTAACCTCTGAACCGACATCTGCGACAATTCCTGCAATTTCATGTCCAGGAACGAGCGGATAATGGATGGCACCCCATTCACCGTGAGCCGTATGGATATCCGAATGGCATATGCCCGCATATTTAATTTCAATCAGCACATCATGCAAATCAAGATCGCGCCTTTTAATCTCAGCCACTCGAAACGGTTTATCCGGACCGTCGACAGCTCGTGCTTTAACCGTAATCATTAATAAAGCCTCCTCGTATCTTATCCATCTATGTTTTTTCTTACCTAACACTATTAATCCCTATCGTTCATCCCCTGTCAAGGAACGAGCTTATCTTTCTTCTGAAAACGAGCAGCCGTGGAATCCGCACGAGAATGATCAAAAATAGTCCAAACGCTATTTTTACAATTGCTTCGCTAAAATCACACCACTCTGAACACCCATAAAACGATGGACCTGTGCGCTTTCTGACTCGAGTGTATAGCGATTTTCGACTCTATCAAAAGAGGCATTGAGATACGCGCTCAAATCCATACAAACAAAAGCCTTGACTTGAAGTGGACTCTAAGGGTTATATTTTAGTAGTCGATGAATGGTAATTAAAAAACAAAGATAGAATTTGTTAGTAATCTGTCTTGCTCTAATTATCAATCTTCATTATTTAATAATTAGGAGGAATTTTTATGGCTTACAAAACAGTAAACCCTTATACAAATGAAGTCGTTAAGTCTTATGACTTCGCAACAAAGGAACAAATTGAAAATGCTTTACGTATCACTCACCGTTTATACAAAAAATGGCGTGGAGAAAAAATTTCAGATAGAGCAGTAACGTTGCATAAAGTTGCTTCCCTTCTTAGAGAGAAAAAGGATGAACTGGCTAAGATCGCTACGATCGATATGGGAAAACTTTTCAAAGAATCCCAAGGCGAAGTTGAATTGTGTGCGATGATCGCTGATTACTTCGCTGATCACGGCGAAGAATTACTAGCTCCGACTCCGATCACTTCCAGAGCAACGGGTGCAGCCGAAATCGAAAAACAATCGACCGGTGTTATTTTAGCTGTTGAACCTTGGAACTTTCCTTATTATCAAATCATGCGTGTTTTCGCTCCCAATTTCATGGTTGGAAATCCAATGATCTTAAAGCACGCGTCGAATACACCAGGATCAGCAGCAGCCTTCGAAAAAGTTGTTGCAGAAGCAGGCGCACCGGAAGGCAGTATGATCAATTTATTCTTGGGTTATGATCAAGTGGGTGAAGTCATCGCTGACCAAAGAATTCAAGGAGTTGCTTTAACAGGTTCAAAGCGTGGTGGCCAATCCGTCGCTAAAGTGGCTGGTGAAAACTTAAAGAAGAACTCAATGGAGCTTGGCGGAACGGATGCCTTTATCGTTCTCTCAGACGCTGATGTGAACAAAGCCGTTGAATTAGCATGGCGAGTCCGTCTTTACAACGCCGGACAAGTCTGCACGTCTTCCAAGCGCTTTATCGTTGCTGATACTTTATACGACGAATTCTTAAGTCAATTAAAAGAAAAATTTGCGAAAATGATTCCTGGAGATCCAATGGATTCCAAAACAACTTTGGCACCCATGAATTCAAAAAGAGCTAAAGAGAAACTTCAGGATCAGGTGGATCAGGCAATCAAGGCCGGAGCTCATGTATATTATGGAAATCAACCGATTGATTTACCGGGTCAATTCCTCCAACCAACGATATTGACAGATATCGCTCAGGATAATCCTGCCTATTATGAAGAAATGTTCGGACCTATTGCTCAGGTCTATAAAGTTCACAGCGACCAAGAAGCCATTGATTTGGCCAATGATTCTAATCTAGGACTTGGCGGCATTGTCTTTTCAAGTGATCCCAAACACGGAAAAGATGTTGCCAAAGAGATCGAGACAGGGATGGTATTTGTAAATACTTTCCTGAGTTCTTTGCCGGAATTACCATTTGGCGGAGTTAAGGGCTCTGGATACGGACGAGAATTAAGCCAATTAGGATTAATGGCATTCGTTAACGAAAAACTTGTTGTAACTGCCCAAGCACCTGACTTCACTAATGGTGCCGGTGGCCTTGCCATTATGTAAGTGCAAGGCGGGATCATGGAAGAATCATCTAGCTAAATAAAAATGAGTCATCCTTAAATACCCATGTTAATTGATTAATCGGAATTCTATTAAGTATTCTGATTGGATCTCTTAATATGGGTTTTTTAATGCCTCTTCGCTAAACAATATGGGTTTATAGACAAGTTTAATAGTTCATACTGGGTAGTAAACTTTGAAAATACTCAGAGGTGAAGAGGCAATGAGTGAAAAAGCGAGAGAAAACCGAGCCAGACCAAATGCATTCTCCTAAATTATTAATAGCCTCAGAGTCCCGAGAGAACTGCAGAACAACGTGCGAGAACTG
>JBDNRY010000036.1:0-16454 GCA_047718855.1 Sporolactobacillus sp.
TCAACTCCTTTTAGTGGCAAGTATTTCCATTTACACAAAGGAAAATACGTTCTCTTCTACTTTGTCGGGATGCTTAAATTTCATTAAACGTCTTACTTAATTTTATTTTTTGGCGAGGGCAGTCTGGGCTTTCAGAGTCAGTGTGGTGACTTTGGCACCAGAATAATAGTGGGTGACGATCTGAGTGGCGGTTTTGCCGGCTCGGGCCATACCCGCTGCTCCATATTGGCTCATGCCGATGTCGTGGCCGCTGCCGATCGTCTGGGCAATGACTTGATCACCGTTTCGGACGAGCGTGAAATCGGTGGAACTGAGGGCGAGTTTTTCGCGGATGGAGCGGCCGCTGAACGTTTTGCCATTGATTCGGTAGGCAGCAATATGACCAGTCGGTGTTTCCCGAACGATTGTGCCGATCTCGCCACTCGCCTCGTTAAGGGTTATGCCGAGCGCGTTTTGCACATCCGCAGCCGGTATCTTTTTCGTATTATAAAATTTCGGCGACGATTTATCCCAGGGACTGGCTACCGAGCGCAGATAGGGAACCGCATTCTCCCAGTAATTCTGAGCATTTTCGGTGCGCCCATTGCTTGTGGAAAAGAAGGCAGGCGAAATCAGGCTTCCGCGATAGGTGATCACTTCATTCTGTGTTTGTTCCACGGCGCGCGTCACTCGGTTCATGCGCCAGTGATAATCCTTGCCCCAAAGGCGCTTGAATTCCGCCGGACTATGGTAGACCTGATTCTGGACGGTATCGGTGACACGCACGTCCGGATTTTGAATCATTCGCGCCAGAATATAGGTCCGTGCAGCAAGCGCCTGTGCCTTCAGTGCCTCAATCGGAAATTTGGCCGGCATTTCTGAACCGACGACACCAATCAGATAATGGTTCAAATCCGGATGCTCTGTTTTTTCACTGAACGACCGATAGACGGAAACCGTAATCGCCGGATCGGTACCGGAAGATTCGGCGTGGCTCGAACCAATCGTTTTGCCGATGATCGGCAATTTCAATGGATCGCTCCTGTGCTGAAATGGCAGGACAATAGCCGCGGGGAAAATCAGCACAACCAATAAAAAAAGGCAAACAATGAGAGTCGTTCGCTTCATCAGACAATTTCCTCCAACGTTGTTTATACTCTATGAATATGATTGTCCTTATTTTACTAGAACGCTCGGACTCCTTGTTGTAAAATTTATTGCGTTACCTACTGACATTTCAGCATGTTCTTGCGCTCGGCACATATAATCCCAATGGGCATCTTTTTAAAAAGATTTTTTAATATTCAGATATGTATTCAGCAGGGTTTGGATCCTCATTTTTCTGGCGATAATAAAAAGAGGCGCGAATGATTCGGACCCCTTAGACGTTGACTTATTATTTTAATGACTGACGGACTTTAAAAAATTATCCGAACAGCAGTTTTCAGGCAAATTTCGGATTGATGCTCATGGTGCGAATCGTCTCTGATGAGGCAACTGGTGCCGGCTGTTCGGACGGATTCATACGAACACGTTCGATATCCGCGCCGAGCGCCTGAAGCTTGCCGGCGAGATCCACGTAGCCGCGATCGATGTGGTGCAGATTGCTGACGCGCGTATAGCCCTTGGCTACAAGTCCGGCAATGACGAGTGCGGCACCGGCCCGCAGATCGGTTGCTGCCACTTCGGCACCTTGCAAATCGCAGGAGCCGCCGATAATTGCCGAGCGACCGTCGATTTTGATCGACGCATTCATTCTTCGGAATTCTTCGACATGCATGAAACGGTTCTCAAAAACCGTTTCCGTAATGACAGATGTCCCCTTTGCCTTGAGCAGAAGAGCCATCATTTGTGCCTGCAAATCAGTCGGAAAACCAGGATGCGGCATCGTCTTGATATCAACAGGTTTCAGATGATCGTTACCAATGACGCGAATGCCGCCAAGTTCTTCCTCAACTTCAACGCCCATATCGCGCAGTTTGGAAATCAATGGCCGCAAATCCTCGACATCTGCATCTTCAATCAATACATTCCCGCCGGTGATCGCTGCGGCAATCATATACGTGCCCGCTTCGATCCGGTCCGGCAGAATCGTGTGTTCTGCGCCGTGCAGCGTCGGAACGCCTTCTATCGTAATTCGGCTCGTTCCGGCACCGGTAACGTTTGCGCCCATGAGATTGACATATTGCGCCAAGTTAACAATTTCCGGTTCGCAAGCGGCGTTTTCGATAATCGTTTCGCCATCAGCTAAAGTTGCTGCCATAATAATGTTTTCGGTTGCACCGACACTCGGAAAATCGAGAACAATTGATGCGCCCTTCAGTCGGCCATCGACACGTGCTTCAATTGAGCCACTGCCGATTTTAACATCGGCGCCCATGGCTTCAAAGCCCTTTAGATGCTGATCAATCGGCCGTGAGCCAATCGCGCAACCACCTGGAAGAGCAATTTTTGCGTGACCGACACGAGCGAGCAGCGGTCCCATGACGAGAAAAGAGGCCCGCATCTTTTTTACATATTCAAATGGCGCTTCTGTGAATAGTTCTGCAACAGCGTTCACCATGATTGTTTTGTTTGAATAATTAACCGACGTGTTTAAATTGCGCAATACTTCATTGATTGTGTATACATCGGCAAGTTCCGGTACATTATAAATCTTACTTGTGCCTTCGCTTGCTAACATCGATGCGGCAATGACGGGAAGTACAGCATTTTTTGCGCCCTCAATCTTAACCGAACCCGAAAGCCGCTTTCCTCCGTGAACAATAATCTTCTCCAAACTTTTCCCCTCCGCGTCCATTTATATCTCTTCGCTGATCACGAATTTTCTTCCGCGATCTCTTGGTGCATTGCAGCCGATTATTTCCGCAGGGATTTTGGAGGAAAAAGGCTCTCCCTAATATTCCTGAGTAATGATCGGTGTGCCCAGAGTGACAACCGTCCGGCCATCATCGCGCCGCAGGGCAACTTGCAAATTCATTTTCCGTTTTCCAGATATTATGTCATCGTTCCATGTCTTAGTATATGCGGAAATCGATACAAAGGTTTTTTCATTAAGTCGTTCAATTGGAGCGGCTGAAAAAAGCTTAAGATACCTTTCTCCCTGTTCTATTAAGCCAGATTTCATTTTAACACCGTCTAGAGCTTTCACACAAGAGAAGATCTGCTCTTGTCCTTTAAAAATTTCGTCCAAATTCTGGCGGATCACTTTTTTTTGACTGGGCCATAAAGACTGTTTAAAGGATTTGCCATCTGCCTCATAGGAGGTAGCCGTCTGAAACTGATTCCCCGACGGATAGGCGAAAACCATCAACTTCACTTTAACCCCGGTGGAGAGGCGTTTCGTGCCTTGCCAGCCTAACGCATTTTCCTGACGTTTTAACGGCTTCCATGCGTAGTCGGCATGTTCCTTTTTTTCACTGGCAACCATTTCTGTCCAACGCTGCTGCGATATTAATGTCGAATTTTCTTTGCGGGCATAGACGGACCAGCCCAGGACCTTGGCCTGATTTTGAATAGCCGCTTGCGAAAATTGTTGCACGCGTTCAAGCGGATCGACCGCTTTTTGATGAGACGGTGTTTCTTTTCCTTCGGCACCTGCTCCCGACATTAATAGAACAAGCCCGATCATGATCACTATTCTATACTTCAGTTTCATTTGTTTCATGTTTCCACGCCCTCTCCCTATGCTCAGTATGGCCTGCGGGTGAGGGAATGCATACGTGGAACTTTTCGTCAAAGTTATTGCTTTTTCTCAGTCAAATCTTAACGGTAAATATTGGGTAAAGCCAATGACCAATTGAAATAATCCAGGAAGAATGCTGCAACCGGATAACTAATGGCAATCGCCAGGAGCAGATACAGAATACGTGCTTGAATGCTGCTTGGGCGGCGAAGCAAAGTTTCGAATTTCACCCCTTGCAATGCCCACCAAGTGAGTATAAAAAATAACAAATGTACAAAAATACTCAGTAGTGCTTGAAAACCAACATTCGTCAAGCCTGCACCTGCTTTCTCTTAATATGTACTGCCAATCCCGCTCTTACGGTTTTTTCGGCTTAGGATATCAGTATACGCATATTATAAATATTCGCCGCAAGCCCCGGGAATCTGCACTCCATCTCCCTAATTGTAATCTGTTTGAAACATAATTATAACCTAATTATAATCTTTGTCCACTGATTATTGTAACGCTTCTGTGGAAAAATAACCATACTGTAGCAACTTTTTCACAATCTCGAAACCCTGCACTCCTTTTAATGCCCATCCGTAAGGATATTTACTCCGACCAAATAATAGTAATAAAAATTTTTCGACAAGAATTAGCATTCCTAACTATATCTTGACAATCTGAACAAATTCTAAACATTTTAATGAATGGATGAAAAATATTGGATTTCCGCCTCAAACGAGAGCGCCGTATTTTCCAATTCAGCGTAATTTGAAGGATCTCATTCCAATCCTGTTAAGAAATAACCAAGAGTAGGAGAGGGAGAGGATTTTCTTTGCGGTCGAAGAGAAAATCCTACCGACTTTCAATAAGATTTGGTTTAATTTCTGCGCGATTCGATTCAACTTTTCGGTGTTTCGGTTCAACTCTCTGACTTCGGTTCGACTTTTTCACGATTCGGTCTAACTTTCATGCGGTTAGGTCTAACTACTCACGGATTAGGTCTAACCTTGTGTGTTAGGTCTAAGTTTTCCGCGATTCGGTCTAACTTTCATGCGGTTAGGTCTAACCTCGTGTGTTAGGTCTAAGTTTTCCGCGTTTCGGTCTAACTTTCTCGTGGTTGGGTCTAACTTCTCGCGGATTAGGTCTAACCTCGTGTGTTAGGTCTAAGTTTTCCGCGTTTCGGTCTAACTTTCTCGTGGTTGGGTCTAACTTCTCGCGGATTAGGTCTAACTTTTCCGCAGTTCGGTTCAACTTATGAATTTCGGTTCAACTTCTCGCGATTTTGGTTCAACTTTCTCGTGTTTCGGTTCGACTTTTCATCGTTTCGCTTCAACTTTTCATCGTTTCGGTTCAACTCTCTGATTTAGGTTCGACTTTTCCATGTTTCGGTTCAACTTTTTCGCGTTTCGGTTCAACTGGAGTTCCTGAGCATAATTCCTAATCCAATCCTTCAACTTGTTCCTTGATCTTTTAACTTGATCTTGACCCTAGATCTTGCTCTTTGATCTTGCTCTTTGATCTCGATCTTGATCCCTGATCTTGATGCTTAATCTTGATCCTTGATCTCTTGCTCTTTGAACTTGACCTTTAATCTTGATCCTTGATCCTTGATCCTTGATCCTTGATCCTTGTTCCTTGTTCCTTGTTCCTTGTTCCTTGTCCCTTGATCTTTGATCTTTGATCTTTCAAATTGATCTTGCTCTTTGATCTTGATCCTTGATCTTGCTCTTTGCTCTTTGCTCTTTGCTCTTTGCTCTTTGCTCTTTGCTCTTTGCTCTTTGAACTTGCTCTTTGATCTTGCTCTTTGCTCTTTGCTCTTTGAACTTGCTCTTTGATCTTGCTCTTTGATCTTGATCCTTGACCTTGCTCTTTGAACTTGGCCTTTGAACTTGACCTTTGAACTTGATCTTTGAACTTGATCTTTATCTTGATCCTTGATCTTCCTCTTTCAACTTGTCCTTTGATCTTGATCCTCGATCTTGATCTTGATCCTTCAACTTGAATTTTTCGCACGAAAAAAGGAACGAACCCCCGATAAGAAGGTCCGTTCCTTTTGTTGTTCGTTTATTTAGGATTCCGCAACAGGGTCATTGATGGCTGCCGTGTCGATGCGCAGATTGGCGCGTTTGAGTTTCAGCAGGGCTTCAGGGTAGCCTTCCGATGATTCGTGGAGGGTGCTGAGCTGCTCCTCTGCTTCGGCTTTCGCTTTGTTTGCGCGTTCGATGTCAATCTGGTTCTTCATTTCGGCAGCTTCGGACAGAATTGTGATCGAGTCGCGGCTGACCTGAATGAATCCGCCATGAACCGCGGCGTAATCGACAATTTTTTCGTCTTCGTGTTTCAGACGAACCTGGGCGATTTCCAGCGGGGCAACGAGCGGGATGTGATGCGGCAGGATGCCCATCTCACCGCTTTTTGCCCGTACACTGACCATATGGATGTCACCCTCGTATATTTTTCCTGCGGGTGTGACTATTTCCGTATGCACTGTGCTCATCTGTCAGCCCCCTTTAATGGTTTTCGGCAAGCTGCCGGTTAAACCAGTTGTTTCGCTCTGCTAAGAACATCTTCAATCGTTCCGGTATTGCGGAACGCTTCTTCCGGAACGTCGTCATATTTGCCATCAAGAATGCCTTTGAATCCTTTGATGGTCTCATCCACCGAAACATAAGAACCGGAAACACCGGTAAATTGTTCCGCAACGTGGAAGTTCTGACCGAGGAAGAATTGAATGCGGCGAGCACGGCTGACGGTCAACTTATCTTCATCAGAGAGTTCATCCATACCCAGAATGGCAATGATGTCCTGCAATTCACGGTATTTCTGAAGTGTCTGCTGAACACGCTGAGCGACTTCGTAATGCTCATCGCCGACAATGTCCGGCGAAAGCGCACGGGACGTTGACGCGAGTGGATCCACGGCTGGATAGATACCAATCTGCGTCAGCCCACGTTCCAGGTTGGTTGTCGCATCAAGGTGCGAGAACGTTGTGGCCGGAGCCGGGTCCGTATAGTCATCGGCAGGCACGTAGACGGCCTGGATAGAGGTTACAGAGCCCTTTTTCGTTGATGTGATTCGTTCCTGCAGACGGCCCATTTCGGTCGCCAGCGTTGGCTGGTATCCAACGGCGGAAGGCAAACGGCCGAGCAGCGCCGAAACTTCAGAGCCAGCCTGTGTGAAACGGAAGATATTATCAATGAAAAGCAGCACGTCCTGGCCTTCGACGTCACGGAAATATTCCGCCATCGTCAGTCCGGACAACGCCACACGCATACGCGCACCCGGCGGCTCGTTCATCTGGCCGAAAACCATGGCCGTCTGTTTGATAACGCCAGAATCCGTCATTTCAAAATAAAGGTCATTCCCTTCACGGGTCCGTTCACCGACGCCGGCAAATACAGACACGCCGTGATGTTCTTCGGCGATATTGTGAATCAGTTCCTGAATCAGAACCGTTTTACCAACTCCGGCACCGCCGAACAGGCCGATTTTCCCACCCTTGATATAAGGGGTCAAAAGATCAATAACCTTGATTCCGGTTTCGAGAACTTCCGTCTTCGTTGAGAGTTCAGCGAATTTCGGCGGATCGCGGTGAATCGGACTTTTCTTAACATCCGCGGCAACCGGCTTGCCGTCAATAGCTTCGCCGAGGACGTTGAAAACGCGTCCCAGTGTGGCGTCTCCGACTGGCACAGAAATTGGTGCGCCTGTATCCACAACGTCCATTCCGCGTACGAGTCCGTCTGAAGAGTCCATGGCGACTGTGCGCACGGAATCGTCGCCCAAGTGAAGAGCGACCTCAAGGGTCAGATGGATGTCCGCTTCATCGGAGGATTTTGCTTTATAATCGACTGTCAGAGCATTATTGATTTCAGGAAGATGTCCGCGTTCGAATTTAACGTCGATGACAGGTCCTGTAACCTGAGTGATGTACCCTTTGTTCATCAAACTACCTCCTCTAGAGGGGATCCGGAATTTCTGAAGCAGCTTTCCTTCGGCTGAAAAAGTAACGGAGTGGTTACCCTGTCAGGCAAAATGATTCCGCAGCTTTTTCCGGACGGTCCCTGTCAGCTTTTTCATGCAATTCGTTTATTCAAGAGCAGCAGCGCCGCCGACAATTTCAGTAATTTGTTGCGTAATTGCGGCCTGACGCGCGCGGTTATAGGCGAGTGACAGATGATCGATGATTTCATCCGCATTGTCAGAAGCACTGCGCATCGCCGACATCCGAGCCGCGAATTCTGCCGCCTTCGCGTCAAGAATGGCACCGAAGACTTGCCCTTCCGCGTAGAGCGGGAGCAAATTCTCCAATACTTCATTCTCATCAGGCTCATAGAGATAATCCGTCTGCTTGGTCTCCGTGCTGCTTTCAATATTTGTCAAAGGAAGCAGCTGGCTGTCCACCAATTGCTGCGAGATGGCGTTGACAAAATGATTATAGATGATATGCAGTTCATCAATCTTTTTATCAGCGAACAAACCGACTGACCGCTTAGCCAGACCGATGACATCATCAAAAGTCACTTCATCTTCCAAGTCTGTTTGACTGAAGGCGACCGGATAACCTCTTTTTTCAAAGAAATTATTACCGATTTTCCCGGTGACTATAATGGTGTATTCATCCTTGGACTGATGCTTTTCGGCAATCAGATTCTGGATGTATTTGAGCACGTTGGCATCATAGGCACCGGCAAGCCCGCGACTCTCTGTAAGCACCAGATAACCCGTTTTCTTCACCGGACGGCTTTCCAGCATCGGATGCCGGGCATTCGCTTTATTACCTGAAGCGATACTAGCAACGACTTCTTTGAGCTTATCGGCATAGGCTGAATACTCTTGAGCCTTTTCCTGAGCCCGGTTCAGTTTCGCCGCCGCGACCATCTGCATCGCTTTGGTGATTTTGCGGGTCTTCTTCGTTGAATTAATTTTTTCCTTAATGTCACGCATTGAAGGCATGTTCGTTCACCACCTTTGAAAGATCTTCAGTTGAGATGAGCTGGCACCAGGCGTGCGGACGCGCAGGATATGGAAAAAACGCCTGCGACATGCGCGTGATTATTCAGCCTGCGATCCAACAAAAGTTTTTTTGAATTCTTCGATGGCTGCTTTAAATGCTGCATCATCTGGAAGACTTCCGCTGGTACGAATTTTATCCAGCAAATCGGCGTGATTCTGCTTCAAACTGGAAAGCAGTTCTTTTTCAAATCGCTTGATATCTGGAATGGCAACATCATCCACGTAGCCTTTGGTCAACGCATACAGCACAACGACCTGATTTTCAACCGGATAGGGTTTGTGAAGATCCTGTTTCAGAATTTCCACGGTGCGTGCTCCGCGATCCAGCTTGGCCTTGGTTGATTTATCCAGATCAGAACCGAATTGCGTGAAGGCTTCCAGTTCACGATAAGAAGCAAGATCCAGCTTCAACGTTCCGGCAACCTTCTTCATCGCTTTGATCTGTGCGGCACCACCGACACGAGAAACGGATGTCCCGGCGTCAACCGCCGGACGAATACCTGAATAGAACAAGTTCGATTCAAGGAAAATCTGGCCATCCGTGATCGAAATAACGTTTGTCGGAATGTATGCGGAAATATCTCCGGCTTGTGTTTCAATGATTGGCAGTGCTGTAATGGAACCGCCGCCCAATTCGTCACTCAGCTTGGCTGCACGTTCGAGCAGTCTGGAGTGCAGATAGAACACGTCGCCAGGGAATGCTTCACGGCCCGGCGGACGACGAAGCAGCAAAGAAAGTTCACGATATGCCGCCGCCTGCTTGGACAAATCATCATAGATGATCAGAACGTGTTTGCCATTATACATGAACTCTTCGCCCATGGTGACGCCGGCATAAGGTGCTAAGTAAAGAAGTGGAGCCGGTTCTGAGGCGCCGGCGGAAACGACGATCGTCTTATCCATGACGCCGTATTCTTTGAGTGTTTCCACAACATTGGCTACCGTTGACTCTTTTTGGCCAATGGCTACGTAGATGCTGATGACATCTTGATCTTTCTGATTAATAATCGTATCAATCGCAATCGCCGTTTTACCCGTCTGGCGGTCGCCGATGATTAATTCACGCTGGCCGCGGCCAATCGGAATCATCGCATCGATTGATTTAATACCGGTCTGCAGCGGTTCAAATACTGACTTACGCTGCATAACGCCCGGAGCTTTCTTTTCTACCGGCCGAGTCTTATTGGTCACAATTGCTCCCTTGCCGTCAATCGGCTGTCCCAGCGGGTTAACGACACGACCAAGCAATTCTTCGCCGACAGGAACGGACATGATGCGTCCGGTACGTTTCACTTCATCCCCTTCACGAATATCTGAGAAGGGTCCAAGAATGATGATACCGACGTTGTCTTCCTCCAGGTTCTGGGCCATACCCATGACACCGTTGGAAAATTCGACAAGCTCGCCTGACATACAACTGTCGAGGCCGTGGACGCGGGCAATTCCATCGCCGACCGTAATAACTGAGCCGACTTCGCTCACTTCAACAGTGGATTGATAGTTTTCAATCTGCTGTTTGATTAGCGAGCTGATTTCTTCCGCATTAATGCTCACGATATTTTCACCCCTATTTACCTACTTTAATCTCATGTTTGAAGCCTGCAAGTTTCCCCGCGACTGTGCCGTCATAGAGAACATCACCGATGCGCATGAGAATACCGCCGATGATATCCTTATTGACCTGCACGGTCATTTTCAGCTTTTTGCCGAGCACGTCACCAAGCCGGCGCGCCAGATCGGCCTGTTCCTCTTCATCAAGCGGAACGGCAGTGGTGACTGTGACGTCAAGAATGCCTCTTTTTTCATTTGCCCGATGCGTAAAGGCTTCAAGCACATCATCGATTATCGATTCACGCTTGCGGTCGATCAGTAGTTTCAAAAGATTTCCTACTTCAAGACCAACAACATTTTCAAAGAGACCGGAGACGAGTTCCTTTTTATCATCCGCGCTGATTTGCGGATGAAGCAGAACCCGGCGGAGCTCCGAATTGCCTGACAAAGTATCCTTTACAGCGGTGAGCTGCGAATCAATCGCATCAATGGAGTCACGTTCTTCAGCAACTTCAAAGAGCGCCTCGGCATAGCGGCTTGCTACGATTTCACTCATCTCTGATTCGCCACCTGCTTCATCAATTGATCAATCTCCGCGGAATAATCTTTGGCATTGACTTCTTTTTGAAGAATTTTGGAAGCGAGCATGACGGATAGATCGGCCACTTCATCGCGAATCGAAGAAATTGCTGATTCTTTTTCACGGTTAATCTCTTCCTGTGCTTCGCGGATCATCAAGTCAGAACGCTCTTTCGCTGCATTCAAAGCATTTTTCGCTTCTTCAGCCGCTTGGTGCTTCGCCTGATCCAGTACTTCAAGAGATTGGGCGCGAACTTTTTCAAGCTCTTCTTTTTGCTGCTTCAGATAGGTTTCTGCATCTTGACGGCTTTTTTCCGCGCCGTCAATCTGGTTGTTGATGTATTTTTTTCGCTTCTCCATGATGGCGACAATCGGCTTTGTGCCAATCCAGGTCACAAACATCATGAGCAAAATCATAACGACCAATTGGAAAACAATACTACCTAGTGAAAAAGTCAACACAGCATTTGCCACTCCTTTCAATCTGCAGATTTACTTGCTGTTTCCGGCTATAGAAGGGACAAATGGATGTCCCGCATTTCTAATCTCCAGATCAATTTTTCAGGGTTAGATAACACCGAAAAGAACAAGAATACCAAAGGCGATTGAAATAACTGGCATCGCTTCAATAAGACCAAGGGCGATCATCGACTGTCCGAAGAGAGTCCCCTGTGCTTCCGGCTGACGGGAAATACCTTCCAAATAGCGGGAGAATAAAACACCATTACCAATACCTGCCCCAAGGGCGCCGAAAGCGATCATAATACCACCAGCTAGAACTGCTAAACTCATAACAAGATTCCTCCTAGTTTGTCCATGTTTTTGAGATCTGTACGTTTTTGAATATGTCCCGTTTGGAACATCTTCAACAGCAGGCGTCTCTGATTCATTGGAATCATTCCTCGCCCACTTTTTGTGCAATGTAGACCATCGCAAGCACGGTGAAAATATAGGCTTGGATGCATCCGACAAACACCGAAAAACCCATCCAGACAAAGAGTGGAACGGCGGTGAAATAGAACGCGCCCTCACGCAGAATCAGGATCAGTACTTCACCGGCGAAAATATTTGCCCAGAGCCGCAAAGCGTGGGTTGCCGGTTTGGAAACTTCGTCGATAATATGAATCGGCAGCATCCAAGCATACGGTGTCACGTAATGCGCCAGATAGCCTCTCGGACTTTTGGCGATGCCAGCAAAATGGGCGTAGAGAAAAATTGCTCCTGCCATGGCAACCGTAACATTGATGTCCGAAGTCGGCGATTTAAACCAACTGACTGACGAACTCGATTTAAGAAGCGCGGCTGTGATCCCAAGGCCGGGCAACGGCCCATGAGCAGACGCCGTGACCATGACGGCAACGCCAAGCAGATTGGCTATCAGAATATAGAGGAAAATCGTCAACGCGAAACTGAGGTAACGTGCCGACTCTTTCTTTTCCAGCATCATTCCGGTAATCCCGCTGATAAAGTCAACGATGTATTCCATCAGATTCTGCTTGCCCGATGGCCTCAGGCTCAATTTACGCGTCAGCAAGAATACGATAAGCATAACAATCAGTGCAGAAACCACCGTGCCAATCATCAGCGTGACGTCAAACGTCATTCCGAGAAAATGTACTTTCGGAGTCAGATCCAAGAGTCTCCCTCCTTTCATTCGGAGAAGTTGTGTTTCCCTTTTTCAAATAATAGATACTGACCACCGTCACCATTAAAAGGTAACCAAATAAAAGAGATAACACAAAAGACCGATAGTCGATGCGAGTCGGAAAACGGTAGACCATCAGGACGCCGAACACGACAGTCAGTATCCGCACCGTCATATTTAAACCCACGGGCCTGCGCCCGGAGCGGATTCGCAGTCCGACTATCTTCATGCGGAAATACAGGTGGTAAACATTATATAAACTGATTAATCCGCCGAGAAGGAAGCCAGCGGCCAAAGCCTTCGCCGGAGTCAAAAACCAGATTAACCCAAAGAGAACAAGATAAATTGCTGAGGCGATTCGAGCCACAGGAAATGCCCACTCAACTAATGGTTTCATCTTTTCATTCCTTAATAAAAGATTTCAAAGTATAGAAACAGCTGAGTAATCCAAGGAAAAAGCCAATCACCGCACAAATGGGAAGCCACAGATGAGCACTACCCATTCTGTGATCCAGAAAATTACCGAAAAGCGCGGACAGAATAATGAAGGCGAAAATCTCGAATCCCATTGAGCTGACCATTGCAGCCATCTGCCAAGGATTCATGGGTCCTTTTTTGTCAGCCATCGCAAGGCCCTCCCTGAAATTTCAGGATTCTTTAATATAATTGCCAAATGTCCGGTAAATCAATCCGGTCAAAAATCTCTTCGCGCGTCGCTGCTTGACGTCAAAAACCGCTGCAGCAAGAGATGTTGCAGCCTTCTTCATTGATGAAGCATATACAGTAAGCGGAACAGGCTTTACAAATAAAAGACAAAATTCGACACGTTTAGGGCTTGCCGAGACGGCGGCTGATCCATTTGCGTCACAGTCGTTCAAATTCCCTCGTAAATATAGAACTTCGCCATCCCGTTCATTAACATGGGACAAGTCACAGTTCGTTAACATCCAGAAAAAGGAAAATTCCGACCCAAGCGAGCAAGAAATGCGTTGTAAAAGAACTGGAACACGTCTCCTAAAATTTTACACCGCCTACCTAATTTTAACGAAAGCGCTATCTTACTGTCAATATTTCCTGAATATTTGTGACGAACTTCACTGATATTCTCAGAAATGCAAATATTGCTTTTTCTCGATCCAAAAGCATTGCGATTTATCGTTTCCTATATAAGTCATTTTAATCATTTTTTCGCACATTGGAAGTGAGAAAATGTTACAGAACATCTAATTAGAAATAAAAATCTATAAATGATTTGAATTTGTGAAATATATTTCACTTTATTGCTATTGAATTTTGAATAAATTTCGCTACTCACCTCGTATTCGAAATTACTTTGTCCCGAAAAGCCGATCCCCAGCATCTCCGAGTCCCGGAATGATATAGCCATGCTCGTTCAGCTTTTCGTCGAGCGCGGCCAGATAAATATCGACATCCGGATGGGCCGCCTGAACCGCCTTGACGCCTTCAGGTGCCCCAATCAGGCACATCAATTTTATGCTGACGGCGCCGCGCTGCTTCAGTGAGGTGATCGCCGCAGAGGCTGAACCGCCCGTCGCGAGCATCGGATCGACAATAATCAGATCCCGTTCAGAAATATCCGGTGGAAGTTTAACATAGTATTCGACCGGCTTCAGGGTCTCCGGATCGCGATACAGTCCGACATGTCCGACCTTCGCTGCCGGGATTAATTTCAGCACACCATTAACCATGCCGAGTCCTGCACGCAGTATCGGCACAATTCCCAGCTTTTTCCCGGAGATTTGGTAGGTCTTTGCTTTCGAAACCGGGGTCTGAACCTCAACCTCCTCAAGCGATAGGTCGCGTGTAATTTCAAAAGCCATCAATGTCGCGACTTCATCGACTAATTCACGGAATGCTTTCGTTCCCGTCCGATAATCGCGAATCATCGTCAGCTTATGTTGAATCAGCGGATGATCCAATACGACTAATTTTCCCACTTTCATTCCTCCATTTCAAAAATTTAAACCTGACGCCAGCACTCATGCGCAGAAAAACAAGGGGAAGTTTCCCCCCTGTCCGCGACTATTATTCATATCTGAGTCAAGCAAATGCTCCCGTACCCGCAGCGTAAAGCGGATACTTTGCCGTTAATGCGTCGACACGATTAGAGGCCGCCCTCTGCACGTCGTCGTTATCCGGGTCCTTCAGGGCATCCGCAATGATCGAAGCCACTTCGGCCATGTCTTCTTCCTTGAAACCGCGAGTCGTCACAGCCGGTGTGCCCATGCGAATGCCGCTGGTAACAAACGGCTTCTCCGGATCAAACGGAATCGTGTTCTTATTCGTTGTGATACCGATAGCGTCGAGTACAGCTTCGCCTTTTTTACCCGTGATTCCAAGATTGCGCACGTCCATAAGCACCAGATGATTGTCTGTCCCGCCAGAAACCAGGTCGAGTCCATTTTCCTTCAATGCAGCGGCGAAGGCCTTAGCATTCGCAATAATTTGCGCGGCATAGGTATTGAACGACGGCTGCAGTGCTTCACCAAATGCCACTGCCTTTGCAGCGATGATATGCATCAGCGGGCCGCCTTGAATGCCAGGAAAAATCGCCTTATCCAGCTTCTTCGCAAACTCAGCTTTGCAGATAATCATGCCGCCGCGCGGGCCACGCAACGTCTTATGCGTCGTTGTCGTCACGAAATCAGCGTAGGGTACCGGATTCGGATGGAGACCGGCAGCGACAAGACCAGCGATGTGCGCCATATCAACCATCAGATAGGCGCCGGCTTCATCAGCGATTTCCCGGAATTTTTTAAAGTCGATAATCCGCGGATAAGCGCTCGCACCAGCGACGATCAGCTTCGGATGAAATTTCAGCGCCTGACTGCGCACTTCATCATAATCGATATATTGCGTGCTGCGTGTTACGCCGTAATCCACAAAGTTGTAAAGCTCGCCGCTAAAATTAACGGGGCTGCCATGGGTGAGATGGCCGCCATGTGAAAGGCGCATGCCAAGCACCGTATCACCAGGCTTCAGCAGCGTTTCATAGACAGCCATATTGGCCTGTGCACCAGAATGCGGTTGAACATTAACATGATCACCGCCAAATAATTTCAGTGCACGGTTGCGAGCCAAGTCCTCGACAATATCGACATATTCACAACCGCCGTAATAGCGATGGCCCGGATAACCTTCCGCATATTTATTGGTCAGAACCGAACCTGCTGCCTCAAGAACCGAGGTGCTGACAAAATTTTCAGAAGCGATGAGTTCGATTTTGTTTCTTTGCCTCCCGAGTTCCTTCTCAATAGCCTGAAAGACTTCCGGATCGTGAGCTTCAATACCGTTCATGGATGACGTGCAACTCCTCTCAAAATACTTTCTTTAGAATAAAATCAGCCTTAGCTGATATTTTATTACGCTTAGATAAAGTTTATCATATTTTTCCCAAAGCGCGCGAATTAAATCGAATATCGCCGTAAGGATCGATCATCGACTTTTTCCTGCGTTACAACGGGAGAATGCGGGAGGAAAAGAGGATGCGAAAAAAAAAAGCGGATGCGGGAAGAAAATTTGGTTGTTTCGGATGAAATTTTCTTAGGTTTAGGAAGAACTCTAGATTTCAGCTGGAATTCTGACTCTCAGTCGGAATTCTAACGCGATTCGGTTCAACTTCTGCGTGATTCGGTTCGACTTTTCACGATTTCGGTTCAACCTCCGAATTTCGGTTCAACTTTTTGCGATTTCGGTTCAACCTCTCAATCTCGGTTCGACTTTTTCACGTTTCGGTTCAACTTTTTCGTGATCCGGTTCAACTTCTCGCAAATTAGATCTAACCTCATGTGTTAGGTCCAAGTTTTCCGCGTTTCGGTCTCACTTTCATGTGATTGGGTCTAACTTTTTGCGGATTAGGTCTAACCTCATGTGTTAGGTCCAAGTTTTCCGCGTTTCGGTCTAACTTTCATGTGATTGGGTCTCACTTTTTGCAAATTAGGTCTAACCTCATGTGTTAGGTCCAAGTTTTCCGCGTTTCGGTCTAACTTT
>JBDNRY010000036.1:16554-19827 GCA_047718855.1 Sporolactobacillus sp.
CTCGTGATTAGGTCTAACTTCTCGCGGTTAAGTCTAACCTCGTGTGTTTGGCCTAACTTTTCTGCGTTTCGGTCTAACTTTCATGTGATTGGGTCTAACTTTTTGCAAATTAGGTCTAACCTCGTGGGAATGTAATTTAATTTGTGTAAATGAATGATTTCCATACTACAAGTTCAGACTGATGAATTTCTTTACCACTTAGGTGATTTCTAAGTATTTTGTCTGAATCTCGTGAGGAATTAAAATCACGGTTTGCAGTTACGTTTTCGTTCTGCTATGAATCTTCTGTTCTGCTATAAATCTTCTGTCCTGAATAAATTTTTAAACCATAGAGTTTCATCATTTAAACGAGCTCTTTTACTCTTTCATGAAGTAATTGTATTAATAAATGAATGAGATTAATGAAACGTTTCAACCATAATTGTTTGTAATTACGCGGGTGATATTAAAAAACTCAAACCGTCTATTGGTTCGTTGATAATTAACCTGAAAATAGCGGATATTCACGCATCTTGGCACCGTGATCCCAATATAAAAGCTGGAACAGATTATGTTCTTTTAGATGATCTGAACACTATATTGGCACTTACGAAGTTCTTGCTAAACTGGGGAGAGATGAGGATAAAGAAAGGCCAACTATTTGCAGCACAGATACAGAAGATTATTGGCTGTACATGGAAAATTTGCGGATTCTGATACAAACAAGCCTGAATCCTATTCAACTCTATTTTCAGGTTATCATTATCATGAAGGGTGTACTAAGATTGACCAATGTATGGTCATTGATTGCCATCATGACCTTTAGAGATGGCCTATACTTGTTCCAATTCGTTTCTTGAATTGGCTAGGCGTGTAAACCCTGCGTGCATTGATCGGCGTTTTTCTGTGCCGGATAATTTCCATTAGGATTATTTCTGACATCATTTTTTGCGCTTATCCCTTCTTCGTTTCGGTTAAGACTTCACCGCGCATGCGAATGACTTTGCCGTCAATTTCCATTTTCATTTGTTTCATGCCGCTTTTTTCATAGAAGGCAATGGCCTGTTGATTCGTTGTCGAGACGCGCAGCTGATAATTTTGGAGATCGTGTTCCCGGAAAAAGCGCATAGCATACTGGTGGAGTAGTTCACCGAGACCGAAACCCCGCAACTCCGGAATCAAGTAAATCAGATTAATATAGCCCAGCCGCTTGCCACTGTCCACACGAATGGTCAGTTCAAGCTGACCGATAATGTGATCATTAAGTATAGCCAGGACCAAACCATCAGGAAAATCCTTGACTTTTGCCCGGATCCAGCCCATATATTTCTGTTCATCAAAATCTTCATCGGTACCGAAGCTGATCTGGAAGGAATCTCTGCGGAATTTCAAAATCGTCTCCCGATCTTTCTCGGGATCTATCGTCCTGAATTGCATCGTCCTCACCTCGTTAATTGCGGTTTCTTCTGTCTGCAGAAAAATTTATGTCATGATCCATTAATAACAGCCGATAAGCAAGGCCCATTCATCGCTCTGCAATCAGAGCCGCTGTAAAAATTGCCCCCTATAAATTATTCGTATTGGCGCTACTTATTCGACCTTTTTTTCGTCACTGATCTCCCCATTTTTTCTATCAAATAATCTCTCGCTCTACCTCTTTCATTCCTGATTGAATAATGATGCGGGGTCGTCCCAGCATCCTTTTAAAATGATAAAAAGCGTCCGTCCGCAATTGCTTGCAGATGTACGCTTTGGAATTTATCGTCGGTCGATTTCCGGATAGACGGCGCGTTCGCCGCCGATCAGCTTTGGGCGCGTCCTTGCCATCACAAGGTTTGCCTCACCAATCCGCCTGATCTGACTGCGGATGGGGACTGCAACGCGTTTCAGATGCATACCAATCAGGGTGTCGCCAATATCGAGTCCACCGTCTGCCTCTATTGCTTCAACAGCGATCGGGTCATCCATATGTTCAAAAGCATAGGTGGCCATCGCCCCGCCGGCATGGCGAATCGGGCGCACGATCACCTGTTCGAAACGGCGCTGCTCAGCCACTTCGCGATCAATAATCAACGCGCGATTCAGATGTTCGCAGCACTGAAAGGCAAAGCGAACACCCGTCCGTTCATGGCAATTCTGAAAAGCTTGAAAAAGCGATGCAGCAACCTCCAGCGAGCCGGATGTTCCGATTCGACTGCCGCCAACCTCGCTCGTACTGCAGCCAGTCACCAGCAGATGGCGCGAATCAAAAGGCATCGTCTGTTCCAGATCGGCGAGTGCATGAGTGATTTCAGCAATTATTTTTTCGTTTAAGGCTTCCATTCTTATCATTCCTTAAAGGACTTTATTTACCATACCCTATTATAACAGGTTCAGGGATAGCCATTCAGCAACTTTTGAATGTCCAAATATTGTCACGGCGCATGGCTTCGACAATTTCCCGGGAAATTCGGCGAAATAGACATGATTTCTTTTTGCAGGCAGACCGAATTTCGGATTGTTTTGCCGAATCCGCTCACCCTAGAGATGAAAATGGAATAACAGTTTCAACCCAAAGAGGAACATGATTAGTCCGCCGAACGCCTCTCCGTAACGACCGAAATAACGCTGTGTCCGTCTGCCGATGATAAATCCGATCCAGGCCATCACCATGCTGACAAAGCCAAACAGCGAAACCGCGGCGAGCACCTTAACCCCGAACAAGCCCATGCTCAGTCCGACGGAAAAACTGTCAATGCTGACACTCATCGAAAAAAGAATCACGCTGGTGTCCGATGTATAGCTGACTTGGTTCGTTTGCTGATTCTTCGCCAGAGACAGAATCATTTGTGAGCCAATCAAGAGCAAAAGAATTCCGCCAACCATGCCGGTAATATCACCGAAACGGCTCGAAATAAAATGTCCGAGAATCATGCCGATGAGCGGCATCAGCACGTGAAAAAGGCCGATTAAGACACCGATTCGAAACATCTGATAGACACCAAATTTGGTCATGCCCATCCCCATGCAAACAGAAAAAGCGTCCATGCCCAGAGCCAGCGCCATTAAAATTAATGCCATTCCTTGGCTCATCGAATCAGCGGCCATGTTCACTCCTCCTCCCTTGTCCCCATGATGACAATCTATGCATGTCCCTAATGACATAGAAGCGAAAAATCGAGGAATGGGATGGAGTCGGTGCAAAAAAATTATCCGATTGCGATCCGATTTTTTTGACTCCGATTATGATTTTAAAAATGACGAATTTCGGTCTGACTTTTGCTTGATTAGGCCTTAGTTTTCTGCAGTTAGGTC
>JBDNRY010000037.1:0-16659 GCA_047718855.1 Sporolactobacillus sp.
GAGAACTGCGGAACGACGGGCGAGAACTGCGGAACGACGGGCGAGAACTGCGGAACGACGCGCGAGAACTGGAGAACGATGAGCGAGAACTGTAGAAGCCCGGCGCTCAACTGTAGAATGACGGGCGAGAACTGCAGAACGACGGGCGAGAACTGCGGAACGACGGGCGAGAACTGCAGAATCTCGACGCTCAACTGTTGAACCTCAGAGCTGTACTGTTGAAGCTTGGCGCTCAACTGCAGATCTCGCCGTCCAACTGCAGAAGCTAGCGTGCAACTGATCGATTAGGAATCTAGTTTTACCTTTTTCACGATTCAAAAAACCCCCTCTTCCACTTCTGAAAGAGGGGGGGTTGAAATTTTTTATTAAGGATTGCTTGTTGCCGGGGACGACGTGTCACTGGAAACTCCGCTGGATACATCGGAGCTTCCTCCATCAATGCTGCTGTTCTGATCAGTTAGATTCAGCTGTTGATGAAGGACTTTCGTAACCTTTGCGAGATAGTCATCATCGAGATCGAAGTAATAGACGCCGGTGCTCATATCGTCTTTACCCTTGAGCTGCATGGTCCTGACGCTGGACAGCGACCCGGCGTAATGCCGCAGATTGAGCAGCTGGCCAAAGGTCAAATTTGTTTCAAAATGTCCGTTCAGCGAATCAATCACCTGACTGTATTTAGTGATAGAGGAGAGCTTTGTTGCTTTATTGATCATCGCCCTAATAATAGCCATCTGCCGGCGGCCGCGTCCAAAATCGCCTCCGGCACCCGGAGACTTGCGATTGCGCACGTAAGCCAGCGCCTGTTCACCATTTAGCAGATGTTTTCCCGGCTCAAGAACAATTGTGTGTTTTCCGGTTTGATCCTTGCTATTTTGCGTAACGAGTTTGACCGGAACATTGACTTCGATGCCGCCCAGCGAGTTGATAATTTTGACATAGGCATCGAAATCAAGCTGAACATAATAATCTACAGGAATATTGAAGAGATGTTCAACGGTTGCGATTGTAAAATCTTCCCCGTGTCCATCTTCGGCATCGCCATAAGCATGGGCATGCGTGATTTTGGAAATGCCAAAATTACGCTGGTGCGTCGGATCTATAATCTGTACTTTCGAATCACGCGGGATACTGACCATTTTAACTTTGTGCGAATCATGGTTAAAGGTTGCCAAAATCAAAGCATCTGAGCGGCTGGGCCCCTTCTTCCGGGCATCGATGCCCATGAAAAGCATCGAAAAATTATCCTTAACGGGGTCGACTTTTTCAGCACGCAGATTGGATTTATCACCGCGTACCAGCTTTTTCTGGGATTTCGTCGTCAGATTTTCAAGCTTCTTTGAAAGATAATAGCCATAGGCTGCACCGGACCCGGCAAGGACAAGGACGGCAGCGAGCACAATCAGCAAAATTTTCTTGAGCCTTTTATGCTTTTTAACCTTTTGATCGTCTTTTCGCTGATTCATGAACCGATTCCTCCTGCAAAAATAGCTCTGTTCATTTTATATAGAGATAAGAAAAATCAGAACACATAATAGTATTATTCTACAGGAGTAGGTTCCTTAGGGCAATGCGGAAAGAACGATAATCGTCAACTTTTTGGGAACTTTGTCGAAAAATGACGAAACTGCTTCTTAAACTGCTTCTTAAACTGCTTCTTGAATTACTTCTTGAATTGCTTCTTAAATTGCTTCTTAAACTGTTTCTTGAATTCGCGCGTCAGCGATTGAGTTCCTCAGGCGTGAGGGTTCTTTGCCGATAGAGTTCGGCTGTTTTCTTTAAGAGAGCTTGACCGTTTGTCAAATCGATCACCCAGTCTCTGAAGCGGATGCTCTCTGTTTCTCGTGTGTATATTTCAAAAGTGACCTGATCGGTATAATGGATGTCTTTAATCGTATAGGCGGATTCCCGCAGCTTATTCTCAAGAGTTCCCTGTAGCGGATAGTCCGCTGTTAACTGCCAGAGCACAGACGGCACCTGTTCAATGGGTTCGGCGGCGTATAATCCTGCTCTCGCGCAGTGGGCATAAGCCCGAATCAGGCCACCTGCCCCCAGTTTAATCCCGCCGAAATAACGGGTGACGACAATCAGGGTGTGGCAGATATGGTGCCGCTTGAGGACGTCGAGTATGGGTACTCCGGCAGTGCCGCTGGGTTCACCGTCGTCGCTAGCTTTTTGGATTTCCTGCCGCGCGCCGACCGTGTAAGCAAAACAGTGATGATTGGCCTTCCCGTGTTCCACAGTCAGAGCATGAATGGCCTGCTCCGCTTCCTTTTCATCTTTAATGGGGAAGACATTTGCAATAAAACGTGAACGCCGAATTTCGGCTATCTCGCAGGCTTTTTTTCGTACGGTTCGATAACTGGAAAGGATAATCGTCTGCCTCCTAAAAAAATAATCTGAGAAGAATCAATGCTATTGTACGTTTTATGGTACCTGATTTTCAAGAAACGAGGTGAAAAGAAAGGCCGCAAAAATATTGGGCCTTGCCGATTTTCTAATGATCAGAATTAATTTTTGATGACAAATTGCCCTTATCCATCAAAAGTCACAATTTTACGGATGAAAATTTTGTATACTATAGATATTGCATCGACTTTTGGCCCCCGCAGCAAGTTTCGACAGGAGTCTTATTTCTTTTGTCATGGGTTCAATGCGGCCCATTTGAGAAATAAGGCTTGCCCAATAGCTAAAAGACGGCATGTTCAGTGATTCGACTATTCACTGGGAAATAATAGAGATTCGGCATTTAATCTGCTGAAAGGCTGAAAATCGGGAAAAATTCATGAATTGTGTCAATTTTAATGGTAAATTCTACACTTGCTATTGGTTTATGACTATCTGACAATGGGTATAAGGATTATTATTTGAATTGAGCCTTTCGTACTAGATGAGGATAGGCATAAGGTTTCTAGCGACAGAGGGACTGTTGGGCTAGAGTGGGTGGTGAGGAAAAAAATGCCAGAGGACAAAAAGATTGAACAGACACCCTTAGATGTGAAACATCTCGATAAAATCATTAATAAAATGATTGCCAATGTCAGTGACAGCAAAACACAGATTTTTGAAATTGGCGAGCAATCGAGAAAAGAGTATGATACATTAACAAAGGAACTGAAGATTGTAAAGCGTGATCTGTCGGGAATCATCGATCGCTGCGATCGGCTTGAAATCGAGGCGCGCAAGTCCAGAGGCCATCTCGCCTACATCAGCAGAGCGTTCGATAGATTCGGCGAGCGGGATATTCGTGAGGCCTACGAACATGCCAATTCGATTCAGAACGATTTGGCATTGGTTCGGCAGATGGAAAAGCAGATGAAGGCACGGCGCAATGAACTGGAGCGGCGTCTGGTTCAGCTCAGGATTACGATGGAGAAGGCGGAGTCGCTGATTGGACAGGTGACCGTTGTCTTAAACTATCTGACCAGCGATTTAAAACAGGTGGGTGAGGTCGTTGCTTCTGCCAGAGAACAGCGGGCACTCGGTCTCAAGATCATCGAAGCACTCGAAGAAGAGCGAAAAAGACTCTCCCGCGAGATTCATGATGGTCCGGCTCAGACGCTTGCCCAGGTGCTGCTCGGAATGGATATTGTTGATCGCGTCAGCAAGAAAGAGGGAGAAAGAGCGGCGAGTGAAGAATTACATAAGTACCGGGGCATTTTACAGGGTGCTCTGGCAGAAGTTAGGCGAATTATTTATGATCTGCGGCCAATGAGCCTCGATGATTTGGGGCTGGTTCCGACGTTGCAAAAATATCTCCACCGGGTCAATGGAGATTACCCGCAGCTTATGATTAATTTTCAAAGTACTGGCGATGAAAAACGCTTACAGTCGAAAATTGAGGCGGGACTTTTCCGCCTGATTCAGGAAGGCGTTCAGAATGCCTGCGTTCATGCCCATGCGAAAAATGTTACAATTCGTTTGGAGTACCGTGCAGGCCGTGTTCTCATTCTGATTAAGGATGACGGCATCGGCTTTGATCCCGGAGAGAAGAAAGAAGGCAGTTATGGGCTGATTGGTATGGGCGAGCGCGCGGAGTTGCTAAACGGCGATTTGACGATTCACTCGAAGCCCAAACATGGGACATCTGTATTGATTAGTATCCCACTTCAGCGCGAAGATGAATGGGTTCAACAGGATTGAAATAAAAGAGATAAATGAAAATGATCGGTCGTGTGCGTGTCCCGCATTTCTAAGATGATGACCGATGAAAAAGAGAGGTGAGCCATCTGTTGCAATTTGGGACATCATGAATTTGTTCAAAACGTTTTTGGCTCATTTTTTTATGGGCTGGGAACGCAGGGATTGATTGCCTACCGAATGGTGCCCGTCAGCGAAATGGCGGGTACAGGGGGGGAAGCATGGTTCCGGCAAAAGTGGACAGCTTCATGGCAATGCAGCAGGATAATGATGACAAATGTTCGTCCGCAATTAACAACGATTGCACTAATTGATGACCATCGCCTCTTTCGCGAAGGTGTGAAGCGCATTCTCGATATGGAGGATGATTTTCAGGTTGTTGCCGAGGGAGACGATGGCAGCAGCGCAGAACAATTGATTGAAGAAAGCAAACCCGATGTCGTCCTGATGGACATTAACATGCCGAAGATGAATGGTGTGGAGGCGACACGGCAATTAATCAAGAATCATCCCGGGTTAAAAATTATCATCCTTTCGATTCACGACGATGAAAGCTATGTGACTCATGTGCTGAAATCAGGGGCTCTGGGCTATCTGCTGAAAGAGATGGATGCGGACTCAATGATTGAAGCGGTGCGGATTGTCGCACAGGGCGGGGCCTATATCCATCCGAAAGTGACCCATAACTTGGTCAATGAGTTCCGCAGGCTTGCTTCGTCAGGCTATACAAGCGAGCCATCCGGCTTTCGTGATTTGGAATACCGCCCGCCGCTCCATATTCTGACGCACCGTGAATGCGAGGTTTTGCAGCTGATGGCTGACGGCAAGAGCAATCGAGCGATTGGCGACCACCTCTACATCAGCGAAAAAACAGTAAAAAACCATGTCAGCAATATCTTGCAGAAAATGAGCGTCGAGGATCGCACGCAAGCGGTTGTTGAAGCGATCAAAAACGGTTGGGTAAAAATATATTGAGCACGTTTTTTGAATAGAAAACATCATTCTTCATCAACAGGGAGAGTGGTGCTTTTTTTTGCCTAAAGAAGCTTCTCCATCCGCATATTTTCGAGATCGATCAATTGCCGGGCAGCGAATAAACGAATTGCCATTCACAAAAAAATTTAAACGAAAAAAAGGACTTTTTCCTCGGATGACGAAAGGATTATATATGAGTTCTTCCGGCCGGAAACAGGAGGCCGGATCGCTGCACAGACTTAGGACCATTGCGTCCTGACAGAAACTCCGCAGCGATCTTACGGAATACTCATTCCCCCTGAGCTTTGTATTCAAACCGATCATGGCAGTTATTCGTGTGATCTGTCCCAAGAGGCTGGCACGCCCCCCCTTTAATTCATCGATTACCCAGAGTAGAACGGTCACCATTTTTTCTTTGAGGCCGCCGTTTTTGAGCTTGCTTTCGTCTTTCTCCCCCCCCCAATATTCTGTGCGTGTTCCCCAGAGAAATTCTGCCTGTCTGCATCGAAATTCTCCTGCTCCTCTCAACATTTCTTCGAAGGAAGGTTGGAAGAAGGATGATGCTGTTTGCACATAAACTTACTGAGAATGAATCGTATGACCCGGAAATGCAGCATTTTCTCTATGGAAAAGAGTACCGAATCGATGAACTTCCTTTTGCCAAAGAAACCATTCAGGAACATCTGGCGAATGGCTATCTCGAATTGCGCCCCGGCATCGAACCTGTTGATGAAGGCTTTCTGCGCCGGTTGCTGCGGCAAAGAAAATGGCGGTGCAATCGCTGCGGGAATACGGATCCGCGGGATTTTGCCATTTGCCGCTGCCATGATTGCGGCAGCCCATGTGTCTATTGCCGTCATTGCCTGAATATGGGTGGAGCGATTCGTTCCTGCACGCAGCTTGTCACTTGGGCCGGTCCGGAACCTGTGCCAGCTATTCCGCAATGGGGTCTGAGCGGGAAACTCTGCGCTTGGAAGGGCGAGCTGTCGCCGCAGCAAAAGGCGGCCGCGGCTAAATTGAATGGTGCGTTAGCCGAAGGACGCTCATTTTTGATCTGGGCGGTGACGGGATCCGGCAAGACCGAACTCTTATTTCCGGCACTGGAAAATGCGCTGCTGAGCGGGAAACGTGTCGCCATCGCCACGCCGCGTACCGATGTTGTCAAGGAACTTGCGCCGCGACTGCATGCGGCTTTTCCGGCGGTCCCGATCAGTGCACTCTATGCCGGGACAGAGGAACGGCTGCCGGAAGCCCCTCTTGTGATCACCACGACGCACCAGTTAATTCGCTACCAGCGCTATTTCGATTTAATTTTCATCGATGAAGTGGATGCCTTCCCGTTTCACTATGATCCGATGCTCCATTTTGCTGTTCATAAGGCGGCGAAACGGAACGCACCGTTTGCCTATTTAACAGCGACACCGCCCGATGATTTACGCCGGGACTATCAGGATCAGGAACTGGATGGTATAAAAATAGCCCGCCGCTATCACGGACAGCCGTTACCTATTCCGAGCTTTCGCTGGGTTGGTAATTGGTCGCAGTCTGTGCGCAAAGGCTTTTTACCCCATGTTTTCGAAAAATGGGTCCGAGAAAAAATAGCCGCTGGCAGCCCATTGTTTATTTTTGTCCCTTCAGTGACGATGGCCAGAAATTTGACAGAACTCCTGCAACGAACTGGACTCGGACAGGTGGCGGGGGTCCACGCCGATGATCCGGATCGGCACGCGAAAGTGGCCTATTTTCGCCAGGGAAAGCTGAATGTGCTGATCACGACAACGATTCTTGAACGGGGTGTGACGATTCCAGGCGTTGAAGTCGCTGTTTTTGGTGCGGATGATCCGATTTTTGACGAGCGCGCCTTAGTACAGATTGCTGGCCGCGTCGGCCGCTCGGCAGATAAGCCTAACGGCGATGTCCTGTTTTTTCATAATGGGCGGACGGTTCAGATGATCAAAGCTCTCCGGCATATTGAGCAGATGAATGAGGAGGCCGGCTTTTGAACGGTGAAGCCTGCTTGTATTGCGGCAAAGACAGGCATATTCCGTTAACCTTTGCCCATATGCTGGCCGTATCTGTGCAACCGGGTTTCTGCTCCGCCTGCCGGGAAAAATTGGCACCGATCGCTCAGACAAATGCCTGCATCGGCTGTGGCCGCGATTTGAGCCGATTGGACAAATCCTTCTATGCCCATTCGCTATGCCAGGATTGCCAAAATTGGCACCAGAAATCGAGCAGCTACGGAAGAAATTATGCATTATACAGCTATAACGATTGGATGAAGGAGCTGATGACTGCTTTTAAATTCAGAAGCGATTCGCGGATCGCCGATGGGTTTTCCAGCGAATGGCGGGCGATTTACCACAAGATTGACGGTAGAAGCTGGCAAGCGCGATGGGAGCGGTTGCGGTATGAAAAAGTTTGGCAGGATCCGGAGCCTTATCTGCTCGTGCCGATCCCCATCAGCCCGCAGCGCTTGCAGGAGCGTGGATTCAATCAAGCCGAATATCTGGCAGAAATGCTGGACGGAGAACAGATTCCTGCTTTGGTTCGGGAAAATAATGATCGGAAACAGAGTAAGAAAAGCCGATGGGAACGGTTGCGGATGGAGACCCAGCCCTTCCAGCTTGCCGCGGCCTACTGTGACCGGATCAAAGGCCGAAAACTGCTGATCGTTGATGACATTTATACGACAGGGGCGACGATCCGAAAAGCAGCAGCCCTGTTAGAGACCGCGCATCCGGCTAAAATTGATTCCTTGACCCTTGTTCACGGCTGAAATTCGAACCTCAGTCGAAGGATCGCTTGGAAATCACCATTGTTTGGATCGAAAAAAGGAATATTCATCAAAGCCCGGCCTCGTGCCGGACTGCTTTTTTTAGTCACAGAGCTTACCAAACAAATTTGCTAAGAAAGATGCCAGCCCAGTGAAACAGGCTGGCATCACTTATACAACCCTTAGGCCTCCGGGAAGATCGACTGACCTGCTCAGAAACCGGGCCAATTCTTATAGCTGATCGCTTGTCGACCCATTTGCATCCAGGCGCTGATAAAGGCTGCCTTATCCGCCCGCTGATTTTTGTGACCAAGCGGATTATTAAAATAAACCTCATGCTGATTGTAGCCGGTGACCAGAACGGCATGTTCATAATAGGTGACGCGCAGCGGTCCCGATTGAGTCTGCCAGGTTTGGAAAGCATTGGCATCAAGCGGATGGAATGTGGTATTGATAATCACAACGACCGGTTTTCCTTTGCTGAGCCGTTTTTCAACCGCTGAAAACGGCTGGCCGCTCAGATCAACAATCCGATGCGGAAGATAATGCTCGGCAAGGCGGGTGAGCGGCTGATGATAGACGCCATAGCCTGGCTGATTACTGTTATACATATCCCCGACAAATCCCTTCTCGGGGCTCCCATACTGTCCCGCTTGCCGAAAGGGCACCTTATCAATTGCCTGGGCAAGCTCCATTTTATCGGCATTCACTCCGGCCTGCCGCAGCATCATGGTCAAAGAGGTGACCTCGCAGCCGCGCGGCAATTGCGGATTCTGTCGGATGAACGGCGCATCAATCGGACGCACGGAATCCGGCACTGATCCAGGAACAAAGGAACGCTCCGCATCGATCTTCGTCTGAGCAAAAAAGTGGTGAATGCCTGAAAAAAGATTGCTGCTTCCGGTTCGTTCTCCCTGCAAATCTATCGCAGCGATGAGTCCAACGAGCAGAATGTCAAGGATTAGAAAGCGGCTGATCCATTTATTCTTTTTTTTCTTGTGCATTCTATTTCAGTCCCTGCTGTTGATTCAAGAATCCATTATAGTATTCGAAAGAAATCCATCTCATCAGCAAACTCGATCAGGATTATGAAATTATTTTCAAAAATCCCATTCGATTATTATTGACGAATTGCCGCGGCGACAAACTCAATGGCATTGCCGCTGGGCGGAGATAAAAAAATATACGAGAAGAGACTGCTTTTGCATTTTAACATAAATAAGTCGAAGGACAGGGGAACTAAGCCGCGCAGATGTGACAATGTTCGAAAAATATTTAAGTGAAGGACCCACAAATAGTCTTATTTACCCTTTTTGCGGCGGGGCATTAAGAATCAACTGCATTCTGCCGATATTGTATTACGAAAGGCTGCAAAAGTGAAGCAGCGGAAGGAGTGTGTCCGTAATGGCAGACTTAGCGAATTGCGTGGGTTGCGGGAAATTATTTGTGCGAACAACTTCGCCCTACTGCCCGGAATGTCAAAAGGAGCAGGAACAGAAGTTTGAAAAAGTTTATCGGTACATTACCTCGCGCGATCATCGCAAGGCAACTGTTGTGGAAGTGCATGAGGCGACAGAAGTGGAAACCGAGCTTATCTATACATGGATTGGAGAGGGGCGGCTCAAAACGTCGATCTTTCCCAATCTCAGCTATCCTTGCAAATCCTGCGGTAAAATGATTACAGAGGGAGTCATCTGTGCCTCTTGTCGGGAGAAAATTGAAAAAGAGATCAGTCAGACTGAAACGGTATCAAATCAACAAATAGATAATTTGACCTATCACACCCGAACAAATCGATAAGCAGCGAGAAAATCCCGGTGTCTCCGGATTAAACACTGACTGGATTTGTCCGATATAATGATTAAGTGAGAGCGCGCGTTTGAATTTAGAAAGCGGCAATAGCGCCGCATATTTTTCAGAAGGGGAGATGTCATATGAAAATTGATCGTTATCAGCCGGTGCAGCCGCCGTATGGAAACTATTCCCATCAGAAAGCAGCTGAACAGCAGAATACGACTGATCATCGAAACGACAAGGTTGAAATATCAGATGCGGCCAGGCGGATGCAGGGTGCACAAAAGACTGACGAAGCGAGGAGTCAGAAAGTCGAGCAATTGAAGGCACAGGTTCAGTCAGGCACTTATCATGTGGATTCCAAAGATATTGCGGCAAAAATGTATAGCTTTTGGAACCAGAAATAATCCGCTCGAAATATCATGGGCAGGGAGTGAGCAAAAATGTCGGTCAGTACGATGAAAACGATCATTTTGCAGTTAATCGATTTGCACAGCCGTCTGAATGAATTGGCAGGTGAGAAGACAGAGGCCATCAAAAAGGGTGATATTCAGAGTGTTGACCGTCTGGCTCATCAGGAACTGCCATTGATTGAAAATATTCAGCAGCTTGAGCGTGCGCGCGCAGAAGAAGTTCAGCAGACGACAGCTGGATTGGCCTCTCCTGAATCCTCTTGGACATTCAGAAGCTGGATCCAAAAAATCGTGCCTGAGCAGGAACAAAAAGAATGGCAAGTGCTTTACGAAAGGCTTTCCGGCGTGGTCAATGCCTTAAAAAATGCCAACCAGCTCAATCAGGCGATGCTGATGCAATCGCTGCAATGGGTCAAGCTCAGTATCAATTTATTGCAACCACGACCGATACAACCGGCGGGTTATGGCAGCAAACGTGGCAGCCGGTTCTCTGCCGGCAGCAGCCGGATTGATTCACGAGCGTGATGGAGAGGAAGGAATAGACGAATGATTCCGATTTTTTCAAGTTTAAATATGATGCAGCGGGCACTACAGGCAAATCAGGAAGCGATTCAGATTACCGGAAACAATGTCTCGAATGCCAATACAGATGGGTACTCGCGTCAGCGTGTGAATATGTCCGAGTCGATAGCTTATCCGGGCACCGGAATCAATGCTTCAAGAGGAGCTGGACAGATCGGCACAGGCGTGACGGCTGATTCAGTTGTCCGCATTCGTGATGCATTTGTTGATTTGCAGGTCCGCGATAATTCGAACCAGAATGGCTATTGGTCCGCGGTCAATGACGCATACAGCCAGATGCAGGATATTATCAATGAACCTTCTGATACCGGGATATCGACTGTGCTGAATAATTTTTGGCAGTCCTTGCAGGATCTGGCCGGAAATTCCGGCACAAGCGGTACCGGTTCGGTTGTTCTGCAGGATGGTGCGGAGGTTGCCGACACGTTCAATTATATTGCCGATTCGCTTGGCAAAGTGCAGACGAACCTCAGCAAGCAGATTGATGAAAACACAACACTCGTGAATAATTATGCGGATCAAATCAATGAACTGAATAAAGAAATCAATACGCAAGAAGCCAATGGCCTTCTCCCCAATGCTCTCTATGATCAGCGCGATTCACTCGTGGACAAGATTTCCACACTGGTCAATATTAAAGTGACAACAACGCCGAGTGGCGGGAATCCGTCTTCGCTTGCTGAGGGGAGATACAATATCGAATTGGTCGATTCGGACGGAAAATCCTACGGAGATGGGACGGCAGATTCACCTAACGCAATGCTGGTTGACGGCAATTCGCTGACCAATAATCATCTGCAGACGACCCAAAGCACAGACAGCGATGGGAATCCTCTAGTGACGCAATCGCTAGTTGATAAGAATAAAAATCCTATTGCATCGAATCTGAATGATTTGCAAAAAATGTCCGGTCAGATCCAAGGCGAAATTGACGCCTATCAGAAGGACTTTCCCGAAGTGCTGAAAAGCCTTAATAATATGGCAAGTACCTTAGCGACAAATTTTAATGATGCCTATGCGGCTAGTGCCGGTGGGACAAGCAAAAATGAGGCTTTTTTTCTGGGGAGCGGAAGTGGAAATTCTGAGGGCACTGTAACCGCAGCTAACATCCATATCAATTCGGATTTAAAAGGCAGTGACGTGACGGCCAACGCGAATGGAGCGGCGAGCGGCGATAATTCGGCAGCGACGGCGATGGCCGATGTGATTGCGACCGATAAATACGACATCGATAATCAACCGACTGACCCGGAATCGACAACTCTGCAAAATTACTTGGAAGCGTTAATCGGCCAGATCGGTGTCAATGCCCAATCTGCGGGGCAATTTTCCGATAACTCCAGCACCTTGTTGACGGCCGCACAGAACCGGCGTTCCTCAATCAGCGGCGTGTCTACGGATGAAGAATTGACGAATCTGATTCAGTATCAGCAGTCTTACGGGGCGGCGGCAAAAGTGGTGACGACGATTGATACCCTGCTGGATACATTAATTAACAAGATGGGAGTGTAAGGATATGCGTGTCACGCAAAATATGATGGCGAATAGTTTGCTTCAGCATATTTCGAGCGGTTATTCGAAGCTGGCAGATTATCAAAATCAATTATCCTCAGGTAAAAAAATTACCAAACCTTCAGATGATCCAGTCGTTGCGACAATGGGTATAGCCTATCGAACCGATGTCGATCATGTGGAACAGTATCAGAAAAATGTAACTACTGCGCAAAAATGGATGGATAGTTCCGATACGGCACTTTCCCAAGTGGATGACGTCCTCAATCGCGTTCGTGATTTGACCGTTGAAGCCAGCAACGGCACCTATACACCGGATCAACGGACAGCGGCCCAAGCCGAAGTCAGCCAGCTGACGCAGCAGCTTGTCAATTTGGGAAACACCCAGGTTGGCGGCCAGTATATTTTTCATGGCAATGACTCGTCCACTCCATTATTGCAGCAAGACAGCTCTTCAGGCGCCGTATCTGTAATTACCCATGGTGGCAGTAGTCCGGATGTCTCAATCGCTGTGAATGATGGTATTCAAATGACAATCAATGTACCACCGGATTCCGTTTTTACTTCGCAGATGTTCAGTGATCTATCGGATTTGCAGACGGCATTCACGAGCGGCAGTTCTTCAGATATTAGTGCCTTTCTCGATAAAATTGATACGCATCTGGACGCGGTATCGACAGCTCAGGCTGATCTTGGGGCTAAAGAGAATCGTTTGGACATGGTCAGCAATCGGCTCAGTGATCAGAAGACAACAGCGACACAGATCATGTCAACAAACGAGGACGCGGATTATGCTGAAACGATCATTAATCTGAATCAGCAGCAAAATGTCTATAATGCCTCGTTGTCGGTCGGCGCGAGAGTCATTCAGCAATCGCTCGTCGATTATTTGAGGTAAGTTCGGAAAAGCTGAATAACAGGTGATGAATATGGCACAGATTTTGCCTCATTTGGAAATGCATCAGGTCTTCGGACAAATCGCCGTTCAGACGCAGAATGCTGAAGAAGCGATTCGGCAGCCGCAGGCAGAGTTATCGATTCAGCAGCCCAAAGCAGAGATGACCATTGAGCGGCAGCCGGCTCAGCTGCAGATCGATCAGTCAGAAGCCTGGCATAATCTTGACTTGAAATCGGCGCGAGTGCGGATTGCCGAAGCGGCTGAAGCAGGCAGCAATGCTGTCCTTGAAGGGATTGCCCGCCGAGCGGAAGAGGGCGATGAACTGCTGAAACTTGGGCCAAATAAGGGAAAGAATATGTTTGCTCAGTTTGCCGCGGACCATGTGAATGACGCGGTTATTGGCACGCATTATAATACGGGCAGCACGCCGGCTTCGGAAGCCGTTCGCCTGAGCGCGACGCCAGGGAGTCTGACCATTAACTGGAGGACACATCAGCCGGAAATACAACCCACGGTACACGCACCTGAATATCGTTATCAGCCGGGAAGAGTCAATGTAACCATGAGCCGCTATCCATCTCTTGAGATGCATGCGGTTGGAATTTTTGTCGATCAGAAGGGGTAACTCAGTTATGAAAATCCAGACAAAATATTTTGGCGAACAGGAAATTGAAGAATCGGAAGTGATTACTTTTCCAACGGGGCTTCCCGGTTTTGACGACGAGCGGTGCTTTGTTCTACAGCCCTTTGGCGATGCTTTTTCCATTCTCCAATCCTGTAGCCATTCAGAAATCGCTTTTGTTGTCACATCGCCATTCTTTTTTTTCAAACACTATTCGCTCGATTTGCCGGATGCCTTTGTCGATCAACTGGCCATTAAGAATCCAGACGATGTGGCGGTCTGGGTCATTGTCACGGTGCAGTCGCCATTTGCCCGCTCTACAGCTAATCTGAAGGCACCGATCATCATTAATATTCACGAAAATCGCGGCAAACAGTATATCGCTGATCACTCCTCCTATTCCATGAGAGAATTACTGATTACCGAATCCTCGGAAAAGAGGGCATGAGGCTATGCTGATTCTGACACGCAAGCTGGGTGAGTCGATCAAAATCGGCGACCAGATTGAGGTTAAGATTGTTGCGATTGAGGGCGATCAAATTAAGCTTGGCATTGAAGCCCCGCGATCGATCGATATTCATCGAAAAGAAATCTATGAAGCCATTCAAAAGGAAAATAATCAGGCGATCAGCGGTGATTTGTCCAAGGATATCCTTGAACAGATGCGGTCGCTGAAAAAAGATCAGCCCTGACACAGATTTTTATTACTGTGCCCGCGCTTGTCTACGATGTCCGGTAAGAATAGCAGCATAAAATAATGGGTTTATCTTACGCATTTTACGGGTAACTGATATAATGAATTTATATTTGTTAAATGGTATTTTTCATCCAGCATGCGCTGCATAGCAAGAAACCGGACACAAGGAAGTGACGGCATGGCCTTCTCTGATTTGCTTGAGAACAATAAGTTTTATCATGATTTTCAACCGATTGTCGATCTTGCCTGTGATCAAACGGTTGGATATGAAGCTTTATTTCGCTCAGGAGCTTTTCCCAATCCTGAATCGGCCTATAATCAAGCGATCGAAAGCAATCAGCTATACGAGCTGGATATCCGTTCGATCCACGAGGCTGTTCATTCTTTTCTGAAAGCGGACTCAGAGGTCAGGAAGAAAAAGTTATTTCTTAATGCCTATCCATCCACTATTCTTAATCCCGATTTTTCTACGACGATGAGTGCTCTACTGAAACTCTTTCCAGATGGCGGACGGCCGCTTGTTCTCGAAATTATTGAGAGCGAAGAGATTGATAATTTCGAGCATTTAAGTCGTATTATTCATCGTCTGAAGGAACAAGGGCTGCTGATTGCTGTCGATGATTTCGGTAAGGGAATGGACAATATCAACCGGACGATTGAAGTCGATGCGGATTATATCAAGCTTGATCGCTATTTTTCAATAAATCTGTCCCGTTCGAAAAAGAAACAGGCCTATGTTTCTTTCATCGTTCAATACTGTATCCAGTTCCAGATCAAGGCTATTCTTGAAGGCTTGGAAACCGAAAAGGATATTCGGCTGGCGCGTAGTCTAGGCATTCACTATGCACAGGGTAATCTGCTTGGCAAACCGCAGGCCGTTCACTTGGAGGCAGGCCGCTCTTCTGACGACTTATAAATCATTAAACATACCGGATAACTAAGATTAACGATTGACAGCCGGTTTCATCGGTTGTAAAATTATAAGCAATCAAATAATTCTTATCAAGAGTGGTGGAGGGACCGGCCCTGTGAAACCCGACAACCAGCACACGCGTGTGTGTATGGTGTTAATTCCGTCAGACGTGGTCTGAGAGATAAGAGGTAAATGCGTGCAGACAATCTCTTCTCAAATGCGGAAGGGATTTTATTTTATCCTCGGCATTCCCGGCAGCGCCTCTTGTACCCGCTTGATAAGAATAAGCGAAAGGGACGCGATAAATGATGACGATTGATCAATTGGAAGCTTTTCTGGAAATCATTGACCAACACAGCTTCCATCTTGCTGCGGAAAAGCTTTATCTTTCTCAGCCCTCAGTGACCTCGCGAATTAAATCCTTGGAAAAAGAATTAGACACGCAACTCTTCATCCGCGAAGGACGCGGATTTAGCCTGACGGATCGCGGCAATCAGTTCATTCCTTATGCCAAGCGGATGGTTCGCACCTATAAAAAGGCGTGCCTTGTTCTTGGCGGACAATAATCTTGAAATTGGATAATCTTGTTTGGTTGACAGATTATTAGAATAACAGTAAACTGTAACCTATTAAGTAACAATTGTTGTTGCTCTGGCAAAAGACGTCCCTTCCCCTCTCCGGTAGGGAATGGTGGAGAAGGGCTTCCGAATAACTAACAAAAGGAGTTCCTGAAAAATGATAAAAGAACAGCAACGGATAATCGATGACTATCTTGACTTACTACTCCTGGCGAAAAGTTATCAAGATGCGGAGTGGCAGGAAGAAATCAAGGAAAAATTAACAGCGATTCGCGCGGGAAAAGACTTGTTCGCTGATAAAAAGAGGGATTTGCAGCGCCAGTTCGTTGAAATCAACCGGCAGATTCTCGTCCTCTATCAGAAGCTGCACCGCGAATCGTCAGGAAACTCAACAGTAGCCATTAAACTTCTGGCACTTAAGCAAAGAAGGCTGGAACTCGGGCGTGAAATCGATCGGCTGAAAAGCGCACCCGATTCGCAAACCTGCCGATAATCGATGAAAAAGCCATAGCTTAAAAAAGAATCCATCACGGATTCTTTTTTTGTGCGATAAATGGCGGATGGATTGCCTGAGGGCCCCTTTTAGGCCCAATAGGCAATTTATCCGCAGAAGAGGGGCCGTTATCCGCAGAAGAGGGGCCGTTATCCGCAGAAGAGGGGCCGTTATCCGCAGAAGAGAGCCAGATTCTTCTACTGCTTCTTTGTCTTTCGGGAATGTAATTTAATTTGTGTAAATGAATGATTTCCATACTACAAGTCAAG
>JBDNRY010000038.1:0-16313 GCA_047718855.1 Sporolactobacillus sp.
GCGAGAACTGGAGAACGACGAGTGAGAACTGGAGAACGATGAGCGAGAACTGCAGAACGATGAGCGAGAACTGCAGAATTTCGAGGCACTGTTTAAATATTCGAACAGGAATTGCAAAATAAAAACCCATTCCGCCAAATTTGCAACAGAAAAAATTGATTTCGATCTTTCGCAAAAGCCATTTTTACATTAAAATTATAAGAATAGCAATCATTGAAAAATGATCGGATGAGCGGGTTTATCAGCAGCAGCTTGGGTGAGGCAATCACGGCAGCACGGTGCCGCGCACGAGCTGTTTCGGGTCAGGGGCTGGCCTGAAACCGTGCCGTCCTGATCGATGGAACGATGGCTGGGTCACCGCCATAGAGGGGATGAGTCAAATAAAAATAGTAAGATTAATGGGAATATTCTTGGGACTAACGATTATCAGTGTTGCTCTTTTGACAACCCTTTTTAAAATCGGAAATTCGGTTCTTCAGACGGCTTGCGGCGTTTCATGGCTGGTGTTTGTTGCTGCGGTTGTCCTCTTTATCTTTTATCGGTTCTATTTTCCGACGGGAGACAAGAAACCGGTGTCAAAATTACGAACCGAAGAGGATTTTACGCAATCTTTAAAAGAGTATGAGGACAGTGAGCTCTTCCATTCGGACATTGAAACGATGAAACGGCAAATCGAGCGTTTCAATCGAAAAAAGTCAGTCATTGGCACTTCTCTGCTGGAGAAATTTGATCCGAATGAATTAAGTTATGGCAAGTTTCTCTCAGTCGTCAGCGAGGTGGAAAAGACTTTTTTTATCAATATTCGAAATGTTCTGAGCGTCTTGCGGGTGTTTGACGAATCGGAGTATCAAACCATTGGCGATCAGAATATAAGCAGGGATTTGCAGGAAAAAAAGAGGGATGTGTATGATGACTACCTCGAAACGATTAAAAAATCAATGAATCTCAATGAAGCTATCCTCATTAGTTTGGATAATTTATTATCAGAAATTTCGAAATTGAGCATTGCGGAAATGGATGATATGACTCAATTAACCTCAATGCAGGAAATGAATGATTTAATTCAGCAGACGAAGTATTACAAATAGATCAGGGAGTGATTGAGGCATGAGCAGAACAGCCAAATTTTGGGTGCTATCCATTTCGGTCATTGTCGCCGTATTTGTTGTCGTTTTTATAGGGGTGACTCTGGCTAATCATTTCACGGCCGAACAAAAAGTAACCCATGCCAATCGATCGGAAATTCTGAGCAAAATGCTTTCTGACGTCACGGTCCATCATTCGAAACCCGTGAAGAGCAATGTGGACTTGACTAAGGCAAATGTTGCGGCTGAGCTGCCGCCGATCGCCAAGTCGCCAGTCACTGTAAAAAATACAACGGATAATTATGCTGAAATTTTTTCATCACCGGAAAAAGCCGGTACCGGAGCGAACGGGTGGATCAATGATACAGCGAATGCTTTTAACAAGCAGGGATTTGTGATTGATGGGAAAAAAGTCTCGATCAAGATTCGCAATGTCAATTCAGGCGAGGCGTTGGATTATATTCGAACGAAGAAATATGTGCCTGACGGTTTTGCACCATCCAATGTGCTGTGGGGACAAATGGTTCATTCGAGCGGGATGCCGATTGAAAAATTGTCCGATAGTCTTGTCGGCAATGTCCCCGGTATTGTGTTAAACAAACAGAAGTACGCAGAATTGAAAAAAGAATACGGGAGTATTACGGCTAAAACAATCATTCAAGCGATGGCTAAGAATGAGCTAACGATGGGGTATACCGATCCGTTCCAGAGCTCGACCGGTCTTAACTTTCTGGTCGATGTTCTGAAGACTTTTGACAATAAAAATATGTTAAGCCAAAAAGCGGTAAACAGCTTTAACCAATTTCAAAAAAGTGTGCCTTTCACCGCGGTGACGACGCTGCAGATGACGGATGCCGCAAAGTCAGGACAGCTCGATGGCTTCATTATGGAGTATCAAACGTATAGTCAGGATTCCTTTATTAAGGATCAATATACATTTACCCCCTTTGGTATTCGTCATGACAACCCGCTGTATGGTTTAGGGAAGCTCTCACCTGAGAAACAGCAAATCCTGCAGAAATTTGCCCAGTTTGCGGCTCAAAAGCAATATCAGGATCTCGCACATAAAGATGGTTTTAATCATTTGAGCGGTTATAAATCCAGTTATGAGGCACCGGATGGAAACACATTGACGGATGCACAGAATCTGTGGAAAGAAAATAAAAATTTAAGTAATCCGGTTTCCGCAGTGTTCATTGCCGATGTATCGGGGAGCATGAATGGAATCAAGCTGTCGCGATTAAAAGAATCCTTGCTGGAGTCGCAAAAATATCTCGGTAGAAATAACAGTATCGGGCTCATTTCCTTCTCGGATGACGTCACTGTAAATCTGCCGATCCAAAAGTTTACTCTGGATCAGCAATCAAAGTTTGATGGTGCTGTTCAGAGTCTGCAGGCGAACGGGGGGACGGCAACTTATAATGCAACCTTGCAAGCCGTTCAGATGCTGCACAATTATGACAAAACCCATCCTAACAATCGTCCGATGATCTTTCTTTTAACCGATGGGTATGAGAATGAGGGCCATTCTTTCTCAAGCATACGCGACTTGTTGAAGATCTATAAGATCCCTGTCTACACCATTGGCTATCAGGCAGACATCAGTACGCTAAAACGCGTTTCTGGTCTGAATGAAGCGGCGAGTATTAACGCAGATTCGAGCGATGTCATTTATCAGATTAAGAGTCTCTTTAATTCACAAATGTAATCATGGCAGAATCCAAAAATGAAAAGGGGCCTTCAAATGGCATTTTCAATGGAAATACCCGATGCGGATCAAGTCAAAGCAGAAGTTCAGGAACAAGTGAAGCCGTTGCCGGAAAAAGAAGCGAAAATCAAGGCGCTGGCTGAAAAAAATGTCGAGCAAATCATGGCGCTAAGCGCAGGCGATACAGCATCCTTTGGGGATAGAAAAGAAATTTTAAATTCGGTAGATGGTTTTGGACTGGATGTCATGAAAAATTCATCAAGCAAAAATTCGCTGCTTAAAGTCTCGGTCGGCAAGCTCTCGAAGTCCGGAGACGAAGGCGGTCAGGTCGCTCAGGGACTTACGGAGCTGCAGTCGCAGCTTAAAGAGCTTGATCCCAGTCTGATTGACTTCACGAAAACCGGAGTACTGGGGAAGCTCTTCAATCCGATTCGTTCTTATTTTAAAAGATATCAAAAGGCAGACTCAATCATTGGCGACATTATTGAGTCGCTGGACAAAGGGAAAACGATTCTGAAAAATGATAATACGACTTTGGAAATGGAACAACAAAGTTTAAGGGAGCTGACAAAAAAAGTTCAGGAAAATATCGACTTAGGTTCGGCAATGGATGAAACGATTGATCATCAAATTCAAACAGCTCAAGCACGCGGCGAGAAGTCTGAAAAAGTCACATTTGTGCAAGAGGAAATTCTTTTCCCATTGCGGCAGCGTTTGATGGATCTGCAGCAAATGCTTGTGGTCAATCAGCAGGGGATCATGGCTTACGAGGTCGTGATCCGGAATAATAAAGAGCTGATTCGCGGGGTGGAGCGGGCAAAGACCGTGACCGTCTCGGCTCTGCGCAACGCGGTCGTCGTGGCCAGCGCACTCTATGATCAAAAAATCGTATTAAATAAGATTGACGCACTCAACAAGACGACAAATACTTTCATTGCCGGGACTTCCAAAATGCTGAAGGAACAAGGCGTAGCAATTCAAGAACAAGCGATGCAGACCGGAGTATCTGTTGACACGCTGAAAACAGCCTTTGCAGATCTGCTCTCAGCCTTCGATTCAATCAGTGACTATAAGCGTCAGGCACTGCCGAAGATGCACGCAACAATCGATCAATTCCGGCAATTAGCGGATCAAGGAGAGAAGCAGATTCAAAAATTCGAAAAAGGGTCCAATCTGGCCGTGAAAGAATAAAACGCTGAGCGAAACTTTTCGGAGCGTTTCTCCTGAACGAGATGAGTCTGTATAGGTGAACGATAAAATTGCTGCGGCGAGCGGTTTTGTTGTCAAATTGTTCACTTAACTATATAATAAACGTATAAAGAACGTGTATAGATGCATAATAAAAACCATATGGATCTGATCATCCATATGGTTGACTAGCAATCAAGTAATATCCGCAGTGAGCGGATGCAGTGCGAAATCAAAGAGTACATTACAACGAATGATCCCTTCAATCATTGCCACCGTTAATGGCATATGAAGCGGATCATTTCTTTTTGTTTGACAGCATCAACACCAAAACGCCGAAAGAAATCATAAGGCTAAGTGTTTGAAATACTGTCATGGCATCGCCCCCTTTCACAAGGGAGTCGCCGCATCCGCTCTATGCTTCATCTATTACTTGATTCTTTTATTATAGCATCATCAAGTGATCTAGGAGTGTCTCTAATGTCCACAAAAACATCCGAAGGTAACGGAAGAAGACACATGATTCAGTCAATATGGGGAGAGAAAAAGAGCGGATAGTAAAAGAGATAGTCATCCCACTGTATCTACTCGAATTGCTGAATGTGTCAATTGTTTGCGATGTGCAGTTGTCAAATTTCGCGTAGCAGGAGTATAAGAAAAAACAGCAATAAGATGTGACATAAAAGTCATGGAGCTATATATGGAATTGCACTTTCTTGTGCTAAGATGATACTTAATTTAGTTATCGGAGAAGGCGTTCATTCTATGGCTTGGAATTACGTGATAAGATTTCTTATTGGTGGAACGATTTTCGTGCTCATGTCCTATTTTAGCAAGTCGAAAATTCTGTTTTTATCCGGTATCATCACTTTTATCCCGATCATGACGTTAATCAACATGGGCATGCAAATCAAATACATGAATGTAAAAGAATTTAGAACAACGGAATTCAATGGGATATTCGGAGCGCTTGGAGCCGTGGTTTTAATTTCTTGCGTGTTCTTGTTAACCCATTGGATTAAGCCAGTCAACGCCGCCTTTATTTCGGTCGGAGTCTACCTAGCATACATGGTCTCTTGCAAATACCTTTTGTAATTCTGCCTTAATTTGTGTAAGTTTTTTTGCTGAGATATAACTATCCTAGTCTGCATCATGAACCATGGGCGATGGTTTGAAAAACGAGAGGGGTCTAGTGATGATTAACCACATGAGTGTAACGGTACATAACTTAGCGCAAAGTGTCGCCTTTTATGAAAAGGTGCTGGCACCCTTAGGCTATCATAAACAAATAGTAACAGATAATGCAGTAAGCTTCAGTGATGATATTTCAAGTGATCCAGGCGGCGACCTATGGTTAACAGCGGGAAATCCGGTTCCAGGCCATTTTGCTTTTCAAGCGACTGATCATAAAATGGTTCAGAACTTTTTTGAAATAGGCATAAAATGTGGTGGGCGCAGTAATGGTGCTCCGGGTTACCGCAGAAAATACCATCCCAATTATTACGCAGCCTATATTTACGATCCTGACGGCTATAACATGGAAGCTGTTTGCCATGAGTAGTGATTAGTAAGTTGGGGAAAATCTTTTACTACCTCCCTAGTCTTGTTTTATGCGCAATTTGCCCTTTGTGCATGCAAAGGTATCTATTTAGGATACATTTGTTTATAATTTTCCTGAACGATCCCGAATGAGTGACAAATTCTGATATGTCAAACGCGAAAACGGATACTCATAAATTGAGCCATCCGTTTTTACATCATTTAAGCTTTTATTTTTGCTTTTTTACGACTGGAATATGGATGTCGCATACTTTTCCTGTGTCTGACATGCAGCGATCATCGTAGAGTTCAAAGTCGGCACGATTCGGCGCATACTCATAGCCGGATTTTGGAAACCATTCATTAAAGATGTAGTTCCATGTGCCCTGAATGGTAGACGTAAAATTTTCGGTAGTGCAGGGAGGTGTCGAAAATACGGCATAGGTTGCAGGCGGCAGCTCGCAAACGTGATAGCCGTCCGGAATAGTTGCGCCGTCCTGCTGCGGCTCAACGCCGATAACATACTCAAATTCGCCGGTCTCCGGGTTTTCCGGGAAGCACGCCCCATACTCATCATGCTTTTTAACAAAGTTTTCAGCATGAAGTTTTTCCATCCGCCCGTCACTCATATAATTGTTCCAAAAGACTGGGATCGCTTGACTGTTTTCTCCATTGGATGAGGTTGTTCGGAGTACGTAGCCCGCAAGCTTTACGGCGGGGAGCGTCACAAATTTTGGTTCCAAAATAATTCCTCCAATCAAATAGTTGTTCGTTTGGGGAAGACATGGCGGGAGAGGGCGATCGCAATGCGCATGCAAACGGTAGGTTCCTGGTGAGCAGCCGAAATAACGGCGAAAAGCTTTACTAAAGCCCGAGTGGGTTTCAAAACCATAATCCAGTGAAATATCGAGAATTCGCCGGCCGGAAGTGAGTTCATGTGCGGCAAACGCCAGGCGGCGGTTCCTGACGTAGACCATCACTGAATAGCCGATGCCCCATTGGAATACCCGGCAGAAATGCCATGTTGAAAATCCGGCATGTGCTGCTAAACTCTCCGGGCTGATATCCTCTGTGATATGTTCGTCAACATAGTCCAGAATATCCTGCAAAATTGCTATCGTATCCATCAAACGTTCCCCCCAACAAAATCAGTATAACAGAGCCCTTAGGAAGACACTGTTCCAAAATTGCGAAGTTGAAGCTGTACATACACAAAAGTAAAAAGAAGAGTTGTTTATCCATGCAATTCAGCCATTAATCGCCCACAAATATCATGATAAATGAGCTCTTTATTATCTTATAATTAGATAAAAGGTCTGTTGCGTGGTTGAGGCTCGAGGTTCAACAGTACAGGTCTGATGTTCAACAGTAGAGGCTTGAGGTTCAACAGTAGACGGGAAAGACGACATAAATTTTTTATATTCGGGGGACAAACTTCATGAAAGTTAATTTCTATGATTTAGAGACTATTCCAAGTGAAAAGTTGAAGTACGTTGTTATTGCTTCAAAAATGGATGGTAAATGGATACTTGTTAAGCATAGAGAAAGAGAAACTTGGGAAATTCCAGGTGGAAAAATAGAAAAAGGCGAATCAGCAGAGACTGCCGCTCGGAGAGAACTATGGGAAGAAACTGGTGCCAAAGAATTTTCCCTAGCACCCGTTTGTATTTATTCTGTATTAAGAGAAAATAATCAATCTTTCGGTCAGCTTTTTATTTCGAATATATCTGTTTTAGGTGAATTACCCAAATCAGAGATTGGGACAGTTGCACAATTTAGCAAACTACCCGATAGTTTAACTTATCCATTAATACAGCCAATCTTTTTCTCAAAATGTATCTCTTTATAATCATCAAATTTCGCAGTACGTACGCAGTGACAATTCGACATCACTTTTTCACGATTGGTAACTCGATCTGGAAGCGCCGATTCACACAAAGTATCTGACCCCTCCATATTTTTGTAAAATACCTTTGACTTAAAATGTAAAATATGTTTTACTTAATTTGTTAAACATGTTTGACAAAGAGGCGTTATTGATGAAAAACTCGATAAAGATAAGAAGAAAGAAGCTGAAGCTATCACAGGAAGAACTTGCCAGCCTTTCGAGGGTCACAAGGCAGACCATTCTTGCGATTGAAAACAATAAATATGATCCTTCTTTAAGTCTAGCTTTTATCCTTGCAAAAAGATTAAACACTACAGTTGATGAATTATTTGAGTTTGAAGAAGATGGGGGAGATTTAAATGACTTCTGAAAGGTATCTTAAATTTTTGGCGATCATGAACTCAATACTTTTCGGATTCGCCTGTTTATGGTGTGTCATCAGATTGAACTTTGAGAAAACAAGTATGATCTGGTTAGTAAAATTAGGACTACTTGTTCTGGTTTTCCTTGTCATCTTCTTCCTTTACTATATCCCTAGACAAAAAGGGATCAATCCCTATAAACGAACAAACAATAATATGATGAAAAATTCGATTTTATTTTGGATAAAGGATGAACGAGAACTGATGATGGCTTTAAAAACATATGCTAGCGGGTATACGTATTGTTCTAATTTCATATTCGCATTACTCCTTTTATTATTCATTTTCATTACCTTAGATTTGAGCAGGGTAGTTATCCTAAACTCAATTCTTTTATTTCTATTTTTTGAAATGCTGTTTTTGAATGTCAGGTTTGTGATCGATTGGAATAAATATTCTAACGAATAAGAGAGCATGTCTTTCATTAATAGAAGTCCCCGGGAAAATTTGGATTAGTGATTGATTAAAGTTGAGCAGAAACCCTAAGCTAACTTTTGTACAATAAGAGAAAAATGGGTAAAGGAGTCCTCAAGAAATGCCGCAGGAAACAGCTGTTCAACTGACAGCCTATACTGATCAGTACAAGCAAATTATTCGAAATTATACGATTAATGAGCTGGAGTTCACGGGCTCGCCTCTCGAAGCGATTGAGCGATGCGAGCAGGAAGCGGGAAGGCACGCGATTTTAGTTTTTTTCGATCAAATCCTGGTCGGATTTTTTGTCTTGCACGACTGGGCGGGGGCGAAGAAATATACGAAAAATCGCCATGCCCTTCTTCTGCGCACGTTCTCCATCGATAGCCGTTATCAAGGCCGGGGTTACGGGAGGAGGACCATCGAGCAGTTGGATGGTTTCGTCAAGGTTCATTTTCCGAAGGTGGACGAGATTGTGCTCGGTGTCAATCATGCAAATATTAAAGCTCAGAACCTCTATCTGCATCACGGATTTGAGGACACCGGAAGCCGGGTCATCGGCATTCATGGCGAGCAGCTGGTTCTATCGAAAGGGATAAGGAAAATGCAGCAGAGAAGTTAACAAATATTTTGTAATCCAATTGATTCAATAGAAGGATTAATCGGTTTTCAAACAGCCAATCCGGGCATAATAGATGAAAATTGATGCATTCCGGGAGCGTTATTTGTTTGATTTATTATGTGCAAAATACAGCAATTGGTTTATTCATCCTTGGGCTGATTCTTTGGAAGCTGCCGAAGAATGAGGGGCGGACAAGTCAGAAAATTTATCTGAGCGCATTGATTGTCAATGTGCTGCTGCTGATTCTTGAATTAACGCTTCATCTATTGAATGGGCAGGAAGGTAGTGGGGTAAGACTCGTTTTATTAGGCGTTGTGGTTCTGATCTATCTGTTGACCCCGGTGCCGGGAGCCTTGTGGGTGCTCTATCTGGAGAGCCTGATCAAAAAAGACAATCACTTGCCGCGAAGGCTGTGTTTCATTGTGAGTTTGCCCCTGCTGGTGAACGGTGTGCTGACTTTGCTCAACCTGTTTGTTCCCTTTTCATTTTATCTTAACGGGAATAATGTCTATCACCGGGCTGTTTACTTTTTCCTCCTGCCAGTTATTTGCTATAGTTTCCTGATTGACTCTGTCGTTTTGACTTTGAAGAACAGGAAGAAGATTCTGCGAAGTGAAGTCCGAGACCTTTTTATTGCAATCCTTCCGCCAATTCTAGCAGGCATTCTTCAAAGCTTTCTCGCTGGCATCAGCCTCGTTTGGGTTGCAATGTCGTTGTCGTTATTAATGATTGATGTGCAGATTCAGCGTGTGCAGATTCACACAGATTATTTGACCGGACTCTCCAATAAGCGTAAATTCGATGTGCATATAAATCATTTGATTTCTGGAGACCAGAGGCGGCGCTTTGGTGGCCTGCTGATCGATTTGGATAATTTTAAAAAATTGAATGATACTTATGGTCATGAATCTGGAGATCGGGCTTTAGAAGCGGCGGGAGCGATCCTGCGCAGGAGTGTCCGCAGTGAGGACCTTGTTGCTCGCATCGGCGGGGACGAATTTGTGATTATTATTGAAAAGGTTTCGGCGGTAATCCTGAAAAAAACGAAACAGCGCATCGAAGAAAATTTGGACCACTTCAATAAACGTTCAGATTATCCTTTTTCATTAAAATTCAGCATCGGTTATGCGCTTTATGATCATGAGATAATGACCGAAGCCAATGATTTCATCAGAACCATTGACGCCAGAATGTACGAGGTGAAAAATAGAAAGCGTTGAGAATGAGACAGGGGTGGTTTCTCTATTTTTCCTTGCATTCAGGTAACTTATTTGGCTGAAAACCTAATCAATTTTTGAAACTTTCAAAAACCGTTTTAAATGCATTGCCATTTTCCAGAAAAACACTGATGATATTCGGATCAAAATGGCTGCCCCTTCCTTCCCTGATAATAGCCAGTGCTTTTTCATGTGAATAAGCTGTTTTGTACACTCTTTCCGATCGCAAGGCATCATAGACATCCGCGACAGCCACTATTCTGGCGGCAAGCGGGATTTTTGTCCCAGCTAAGCCCTCCGGATAGCCGCTACCATCCCATCTTTCATGATGGTAGTGCGTAATCGAAATACCGAGTTTTAAAAAATCGTTCCCCGGGAATCGGCGATGTACCTCTTTTAGCGTATTGGTTCCAAGCGTGGTATGTGTCTTCATGATTTCAAATTCTTCAGGTGTGAGCTTGCCAGGTTTTAGAAGAATCTGATCCGATATGCCGACCTTGCCAATGTCATGCAGGGCACTGGCCATAGAGATATTCTCAATATAATCGTCACTGATAGTTTCTTGATAGTTCGGTCTCGTTTGTAACTGCTCAGCTAATAACTTGCATAGCGCCGAAACTCTTTCGACATGGAACGCTGTTTTGATATCTCTGGATTCAGATAACTTGACCAAAGAATAGATAGTTGCCATTTGTGCATCAAGAAGTTCTCTATCTTTTCTAAGATTCCGCTCAAAGTCTTGTTTCTGATAATCAGCGAAAAATCCGATGATCAAGGCAATGATCGCATATAAAAGTAATCGGATCAGCCAGTTTCCAAACGGCTGGCTCTGATTGAGGGAGACATTCATGGGCATAAATGGCCCGATCAGCAAGGCACTGATTACGGCATGGAGGACACCCTGTTTTTTACCCTTTGTTGTTGCCGCAACGGCAATAGGCAAATACATCAAATTTGAATAGACATTGCTTGTTCCTCCCGTAAGATAAACGATTCCGGTAATGATGATCGAAAAAGTGTATGCTACAGCCAGAAAATAACCGGTCCCAATCTTCGTTGCCTCGTGAACAAATTTTGTATTCGTATCCACATGCATACTTCCTTCAGAGATTTTTAGTTCGCTGATTGTAAAAATGCAGAAAATTATTATTGGTTCAAAATAGGATGAATTATTAGTTAATATAACAAATTTTGAAAACGATGACTACTTATTTCTCGATGGCACTGAACTCCGTGGCCGGTGAATGGACACGGTTATTATCGTCAAATTTTTCTCAGCTTTTTAGGCATAATGCAAGAAGGCCCATCCACTGCTCCTAGCAATGGATGGGCCTTCCTTTTAAAAAATTGACTGTCAGACTGTTTTCTGCTCCGCAGTCAGCAGTTTTTCCTCCAGCAGATCGCTGATCTCAGTCAATGCTTGCGGCCGGGTATCAACTTTTTCGAGGCGTTCGGCGCGTTGTTCTACTTCGCGGACGATAGCGCTGCCGACGATAAACCCATCAGCGTGACCGGTTAACTCAGCAACTTGTTCGCGGCTGGAGATACCGAATCCAACGGCGACCGGTACATCGGTTGTCTGGCGAACCCGCTTCAGAAAAGGGAAAATTGACGGATGGAATTGTTTGCGGACACCGGTGACGCCGAGCGAGGAGACGCAATAGATGAAACCTTGCGCGGAGGTGCCAATTTTTTTCAGGCGTTCATTAGATGTGGTCGGTGCAACCAGTGAAATCAGCCGAACCTCTTCTTCGCTGCAGCGCCTGGCGAGCGTCCCGCTTTCCTCGAAGGGCAGGTCAGGGACGAGCAGGGCATCGATACCGTTTTCGGAGGCTTCTTTAAAAAAGGCATCTTGTCCGAGTTGAAACAGCGGATTGGCATAGGTGAAAATAACAACCGGGACTTCAACACCGCTTCTGCGCATTCGTCCAACCAGTTTCATCGCACGCAGCAATGTCATCTTATGTTTCAAAGCGCGCTTGGATGCTTTCTGAATCACCGGGCCGTCGGCAAGCGGATCGGAATAGGGAATGCCGAGTTCAATGGTGCGTGCGCCGACTGTTTGCAGCATCAAAGCCAAATCAATGGTCGCGTCCTCACAGGGATCACCGGCAACGATAAAAGGAATGAATTGCATAGCGTTGTTTTTAGTCAGATAGCGATCCATTCGGTTCATTGCGCCTCGCCTCCCTGATCCTTTTTGAGCGTGTGCAGCACCGTCTGTACGTCTTTATCGCCACGTCCGGAGAGGCAGACAAGCACCGATTGATCCGGCCGCATGTCAGCGGCGATTTTCAAAGCAAGCGCCAGTCCGTGAGCACTTTCGAGTGCCGGCAGGATGCCTTCCATTTTTGATAAACGAATCAGTGCATCGATCGCTTCATCGTCATCAATCGGCTGATAAGTGGCTCGTCCGGAATCGCGCAGATAGGCATGCTCGGGACCGATGCCTGGATAATCGAGGCCCGCAGAAATTGAATATGGTTCGGTGATTTGCCCGGATTCATCTTGCAGAAGATAGGTTTTCATCCCATGGACAATGCCCACAGAGCCTTTGGTCAGCGTCGCCGCATGCTCATTCGTCTCCGTTCCTTTGCCACCGGCTTCAGCACCGTAAAGCTGAACGGGATCCTTAAGAAAGGCGGTAAAAAGGCCCATGGCATTGCTGCCTCCGCCGACACAGGCTACCGCCGCGTCCGGGAGCTGGCCTGTTTGCGCCAGCATTTGTTCACGTGCTTCATCACCAATAATTCGCTGGAAGTCGCGGACAATCATCGGATAGGGATGCGGTCCGACGACCGATCCATCGATATACGCGGTGTCCTCGATATGGGCCGCCCAGTAGCGCAGCACTTCATTGACGGCATCCTTCAGGGTTTCATTACCGGAATGCACCGGAACGACTTCTGCGCCGAGCAGCTCCATTCGGAAGACATTGAGCGCCTGGCGTTTCACGTCAACGGCACCCATAAAAATCTTGCAGGGCATGCCAAAATAGGCAGCAATCGTTGCCGTCGCGACGCCGTGCTGACCGGCGCCGGTTTCGGCAATTAGTTTTTTCTTGCCCATTTTTCGTGCAAGCAAGGCCTGACCGACGGCGTTATTGATTTTGTGCGCACCGGTATGGTTCAGATCTTCTCGTTTCAGATAGATTTGCGCACCGTGGTTCGCTTCACTCAGCCGCTGGCAATGAGTGACCGGAGTTGGCCGTCCGGAATAGTTATGAAGAATTTCATAATAGCTGTCTAAGAAGGAAGAATCTGTAATATTTTCCTTGAATCCTTGTTCGAGCTCGAGCAGGGCATGCATCATGGTTTCCGGCACATAGCGCCCGCCAAACGCGCCATATCGCCCGTTTTCATCCGTTCTGAATTTCTTCTCCAGCTGGGGTTGCTTGATCATCCTGCTTCAACACCTTTTCCTCTATTTTTAAAATAAGGGTCCTGTCCTTGTGGAAATTCCGTTCAATCCCTGAAGAAATATCGATTCCTGCCGGTTGATAGCGGAGCAGACTGCCGATATTTTCTGGCATCACTCCGCCGGCGATAAAGCAAAGCGCTTTTTGCCGCGCAGCTTCAGCCTGATAGCCGGGGATGGCGGCCCAGTCAAAGGAAATACCGGTTCCGCCGAGCTGACCGCTTACTTTTGTATCGATAACAAATCCGTCCGCTATTCCGGTAAAAGCACGCATTTCCTCACGTGCATCTGGCCGATGGTGAATCGCTTTCCAGACCGATCGCCTCGTGATTGCTTTGACGCGGCTCAGAAATTGAGGCGATTCGCCGCCATGGAATTGCAGAACATCGAGCGGCACTTGCCTTAATACCCTTTGAATTTGATCCAGCGTATCATCGGCGAACACACCGACCAGTTTTTTCTGATGCGGAGCGAGCCGTTTCAACCAATTGGCTGCCTGTTCGCCCGTGACCGTGCGCCGACTTTTCTCGGTAAAAATCATTCCAATATAATCGGCGCGGCTGGCGATAGTTTTTTTCAAGTCCTCAAAGGAATGATTACCGCAAAACTTAAGCATCGGCTGCATGGGCTGTCACCTTGCCAAATAGTTCCCTGATTTTCTTTTCTGGAGAATCGGCACAAATCAGTGCTTCACCAATTAAAGCAGCACGCGCGTTGCAATGTCGCAGAAAGTCAATATCACTGGCCTCGTGCACGCCGGATTCACTGACAACGAGCACCTGATCCGGAATGCTCGATCGCACCGCCCGGGTCACACTGAGATCGGTTTGAAAAGTCGTCAGATTACGGTTATTGATTCCGACAATCGGCGGCGAGAAGAGGCTGAATACGGCATCAGCCTCCCGGATGCTGTGCACCTCGACCAAGGACTCCAGCCCGATGGATTCGGCAGCGAGATAGAGATCGCGAAGCCGCTTGGGCTCCATAGCCGCAGCGATTAACAGGATGGCATCGGCGCCAGCCAGGTAAGCCTCCTCGATCTGCCGCTCGTCGAGGATGAAATCTTTACGCAGAATGGGCAGATTGACGGCTTCGCGCACAGCACGCAACCGATCAAGTGATCCGTGAAAATAAGTTCGATCGGTCAGGACACTGATCGCATCAGCTCCGGCGCGCTCATAAATGTTTGCCAGGTCCGCGGCATTAAAATCTTTACGGAAAAGTCCTTTGGATGGCGACGCTTGTTTGATTTCGGCAATCAGTCCAAAAGGATGCCTCGGCGTGCTTAACGCTTTTTTCAATGAACGAATTTGTTTTTGCTTCCGATCAAAGGCTGGCATTTGAAAATGGGCCAATTCTTCTTTTTTCGTTTGGATGATCTGTTTCAGAAAGGATTCAGGCATGGGCAGCTTCCTTTGTTGCCTGGCGCAGCCGGTTGAGCTGTTGCAATGCATGACCATCAGTGATTGCTTCGTGTGCTTCATGCACGCCTTCACCAATTGAAGCGGAATAGCCGGCGACAAAAAGTCCGGCACCGGCGTTCAGGAGAATCGCATCCATCGCTGCAGGATGCGTTTTGCTGCCAGAGAAGATTGATTGAATCAGTGCGGCGCTTTCTTCAGGACCCTTGACCTGAATCTGCTCGATTTTTCCGCCCGACAGTCCGACTTCCTGCGGAGTAATGGAAAAAGATTTGATTTCATCGTTCTCAATCAGGAAGGCATCGGTGCGTCCAGTAATGGTTAGTTCATCCATACCATCTTCACCGGTAACGACAAGCGAGCGTTCCGTGCCCATGCGGACAAGCGTCTCCGCATACATCCGGGCGACTTCCGGACTGTAGACACCGAGCAATTGCCTCTTTGTGCCGGCCGGATTGGTTAAGGGACCGAGCATATTAAAAATGGTGCGGAAGCCGAGCTCTTTGCGCGGGCCAATCGCATATTTCATTGAGGAATGATAGAGGGGAGCAAATAAAAAACACATATGAGTTTGTTCGAGAAGAGCCATAGCACTCTCAGGAGTGGACTGGATCCGGATCGACAGAGCTTCGAGGACGTCGGCAGCACCACTCGTCGATGATACCGAGCGATTGCCATGTTTGGCGACGTCAACGCCCAGTGATGAAATAACAAGAGCAGCTGCGGTAGAAATATTAAAGGTGCCGGTGCCGTCTCCGCCTGTGCCGACAATGTCAAGCAGCGGCTTCGGACAGTCGAGCTGAAGCGCATGCGCCTTCATGCTCCGCGCGCAGCCGCTCAATTCTTCAACGGTTTCGCCTCTCATGCTGAGCATCGACAAAAAGGCAGAGATTTGGCCGGGTGCTGCTTTTCCTTCCATGATTTCATCCATGGCCTGGGCTGCTTCTTCTTCGGTTAATGTTTGCTGGTTGACGAGATGGGACAAAATTTCTTGAAACATGAACATCACTCCTCTTTTTTGAGGAATGAGCCTGAAGTTAAGAGGGGTATGAAAAAGGATTGTGCGAATAATAGAAAACCCCCAGGGAGATTCCTGTGGGTGTTGTTTGTGTAGGTACCCTCAGCTTATCTCAACTGTGCTCATTCTCACTCTGCTTTGCCGATGGCGCCCTGTGGCGTCATCCGGCACACCGAATTTCTTAACGGTAGTTTCATCTTAGTCAACTTACATTATGCTGTCAACCGATTTTATTAAAATATTCAATATCTTATTTGAGGCGCGGAGCTGAACTGTTGAACCCTGGCGCTCAAGTTCAGGCCCTCAAGTTCAGAACGATGGGCGAGAACTGCAGAACGACAGGCGAGAACTGCAGAACGACAGGCGAGAACTGC
>JBDNRY010000039.1:0-14838 GCA_047718855.1 Sporolactobacillus sp.
GTTAGACCGAAACGCGGAAAAGTTAGACCTAACACACAAGGTTAGACCTAATCCGCAAAAAGTTAGACCTAACCGCGTGAAAGTCGAACCGGATCACGCGAGAAACTTGACCCGAAACGAGTTAGAGCGCCTAAACAATGCCTTCCCCCTGAATACGCTCACAGAAAAGGGCTGAATAGGAGCGAACCAGCTGTTTTTAACCGGTCGATCCAAGAACGGTGCCGCAGATCTTCAAGTTTGACCGGGACGGAACAATTGTCTACTTCATGATTCAGATGCAGGATGACTTTTTTGACTAAGGCAGGATCCTCGGAGAAACCGAGCAGCTCATCATTCCAGAAGAAGCTGCGCTGGTCGAAATTGGCGGTCCCGAGATAACACCGCCTCTGGTCGACGACAAATACTTTTGAATGGTAAAAGCCTTGATAAAAATGAACGACATGAGCTCCCTTTTCGAGCAGCGGCTGCAGATAAGAATAGGAAGCAGGCTTGACCAGCGCGTGATCCCGCTTCATCGGCAGAATAATCGTCAGCTCGACGCCGCGCTTTAGCTGCTCGAGCAGGATCTGCAGCAATTTCCGGCTGGGAATAAAATAGGGAGAACCAATAATGATTGAGCGGCGGGCCTTGGATAATTCATCGGCAAAAAGGCCCTCGACCTGGCTGGCATTTGTGCCGATTAGATCCAGTGCTGCGGAGCCGTCATTCAGCTCTGGAAAAAGATCTGTACGTGGCAGAATTTTACCCGTGGCGGTTTGCCAATCGGCGAGAAATAATTCCTGAAGTACCGCAGCGCCCTTGCCTTCCAGGCGGAGATGGTTATCATGCCAATTGCCCATTTCCACATTTTTGCTGACGTAATCGCGACTGACATTAAATCCGCCGAAGTAGCCGATTTGGCCGTCGATAACCATGATTTTTCGATGATTGCGCCGATTTAAATAGTAAAAAGTGAAAGGAAATCGGGGTTTGCCCGTAAAAGCAATCTGGACACCGGCCGCAGCGAGATCATTTAATTTTTTTCGCAGACCTCTTTTGTTAAAATAGTCGACAAGTAAACGTACATCGACTCCTTCTTCTGCTTTTCTTTTTAAGAGCTCGAGCCATTCATTCCCGACTTCGTCTGCCTTGAAAATAAAAAAAGAGAGATGGATGTGCTGCCGGGCTGCGTCGATCGACTGCCGCATATCGCGAAATAAATCACGCCCATCGAGAAAATAATGCAGCTCGTTAAAACTGCGCGAAAGCTTATTTTTCGGAAGCAGAGGGTGCCTGAAACGCAGTCCGCAGGCAATATCCAGCCAGACTCCGGCAATGAATAAGAGAATCAGCACAATGAGGGACAGTAAAAGAATCAAGAACAAATGCATCGGCAGAGAGCCTCCAGTCGGGACGTTAATTTGCTTAATTATAATATAACCCTATTGGCCGCTGCGTATCGGCGTACAAAAATTTTTATTAAAAAAGAATGGAGCAGTCGCATTTGGTCGATAATGGAAAAATTCGGGGCTCCAATTGGCCTTTCTTCAGTCGACCAGCCGCCTGCTCCGTGCAGATACGCAATCGGATATCGTATTTTTCGTGATTTTGCCTTCACCTGGCGATTTCATAATGGGGCATCCGCTTGCCGGAAACGCACGGATATTCGCAGTTAGGGCTTGATTTTCAGTCAAAAACCGATTATTGTATTTAAAGAATAACTTTACAATGACCTTTAATGTGTCTTCCTTTTTTTATTAGACAAGAGCAGCGTTTTTCATGGGCACCGCGGCTGGCTAGATAGCGTTCTAGGGCAGGCAGGGTCAAGATGCGGTGATAAAAAAAGAGAACGGCCGGAAAGATTTCATTGATATAAGCGGCATCGGAAGGAAAGGATGTTTCCAGTGGCAGAACACGCGATTGAAAGGTCCAAAGTGGATCAATTGTATGATATATTGTTGAAAAGTGAAAAGGAACCGAGAACATTTTACGAACTGGCCGATCTTGTATTCAAAGATGGCGAAATTGAGGCGGATAACGGCGAGACGTTATCCCGTCTCTATACAACACTTTCGCTCGATGGCCGTTTCCTGAGTGTCGGCCACAATCTCTGGGCGCTGCGTAATTGGTATCCACTCGAACAGCGTGAAGATGACGTCGCCAAAACACTTGGCGATTCCACACATCGTCGTAATAAGGTCGCCGAAGATGGTTTTGATGATTACGATGATGTCGATGAAGAGGATCTCGACGATGAGGATGTTGATGAAGTGCTGGAAGATGATCCGGATGAAGACGATTATGATGACGGCAACGATGATATCAAACGGATTCGTAAAAACGCTGACGTGAGTGATGACGAGGAACAATGATGGACTGGAGATGCGCCGCGAGTTTCGTGTGCTCTCTTCAAAATAGAAAGAACCTGTTTTTTTCCAGAAAAGGACTCTTGATCCGCTTCGCTAAGTTTGTTAGAATTGCAAAGGGCTATGAGAGTGATTTTTTCGGAAACAAAAGTGAGCCCTCCCGTAAAGGAGAGGGTCTCGCTTTTTTTTATTATTATTATGAATAAGTGAACGGCCTGATTCTTGTCATGTGCGATCGGCGAATTTTGTCGAAAGTACGAAAGGCAAGCAAGCATCAGCTTCAAAAAGAAGGCGGGCTTCCGGGGAATACCGGCGCAAAACTGCATGTGCATAAGGGGGATAAAGTTAAGGATGACGAAGTATATCTTTGTAACCGGAGGCGTTGTGTCCTCATTAGGAAAAGGAATTACAGCGGCTTCGCTTGGACGGTTGTTGAAAAACAGAGGATTGCGTGTGACGATTCAGAAGTTTGATCCCTATATTAATGTCGATCCAGGGACGATGAGCCCCTATCAGCATGGCGAGGTCTTCGTCACAGACGATGGAGCCGAAACCGATCTCGATTTGGGACATTATGAACGGTTTATTGACATTAATCTGAATAAGAATAGTAATGTCACGACTGGAAAAATTTATTCCACTGTGCTGAAAAAGGAGCGCCGCGGCGATTATCTGGGGCGGACGGTGCAGGTTATCCCCCATATTACCAACGAAATCAAAGATCGCGTCTTCCGTGCTGGCAAAACGACCGGTGCAGATGTGGTGATTACCGAAATCGGCGGTACAGTTGGCGATATTGAAAGTCTCCCTTTTCTGGAAGCGATTCGGCAGATTAAAAGTGACGTCGGTCTGGAGAATGTCCTGTATATTCACTGCACGCTGATTCCGTATCTGCGGGCGGCCGGAGAGATGAAGACGAAACCCACTCAGCACAGCGTCAAAGAATTGCGCAGCCTCGGCATCCAGCCGAATGTGATTGTCGTCCGTACGGAATTCCCGGTTCCACAGGAAATGAAAGACAAGATTGCGCTGTTTTGCGATATTGACAAAGAAGCGGTGATTGAAGCACGTGACGCGGAGACGCTCTATCAGGTTCCGCTCCAGCTTCAGGATCAGAATCTGGATGACATTGTCTGCGAAAAGCTGCATCTGCCGGCCGGCGAGGCTGACATGAGTCAATGGCATAATCTGGTGGATAAGGTGCTCCATCCGAAGCGCCGGGTAAAAATCGGTCTCGTCGGAAAATATGTTGAACTGCAGGACGCTTATATTTCTGTTGTCGAGGCCTTAAAACACGGCGGCTATAATTTTGAAGCGGAAGTGCATGTGCAATATATTAATTCCGAGGATTTGCTCCCAGATAATGTTAATGAGACTTTAAAAGATGTTCAGGGAATCCTTGTACCTGGCGGATTCGGTGATCGCGGGATCGAAGGAAAAATACTCGCGATCCAATACGCTCGTGAAAACAAAATTCCGTTTTTCGGGATCTGCCTGGGCATGCAGCTGGCAACGATCGAATTTGCCCGCCATGTGATGGGACTTGCCGGTGCGGATTCTGCCGAATTCAATAGCGAATCGGCCGATCCGATTATCGATCTTCTGCCGGAGCAGAAAGATGTCGAGGACTTGGGCGGGACGCAGCGCCTCGGCCTTTATCCTTGCAAATTGCATCCGGATACCAAGGCATTTGCCGCTTATGATAAAGAAATTATTTATCAGCGGCATCGTCATCGCTATGAATTCAATAATCAATATCGCAAGTCAATGAAAGAATCCGGTTTGATATTCTCAGGGGTCAGTCCGGACAATCATCTGATCGAAATGATTGAGCTCGCCGATCATCCGTGGTTCGTTGCCTGCCAATTTCACCCGGAATTCAAATCGCGTCCAACACATCCGGAGCCGCTTTTCCGCGACTTTATCCATGCGTCGTTAAACGTCAACAAAGAAAGCTAAATAAATGGTTTGAACCCGCGGGCCCGCACAGAGGTCGGCGGGTTTTTTACTTATTATTACCAAAACGTGCAGGAATCGAGCGGCGGGATGTAGAAAATCTTCTTTTAGACAAAAATGTTGTAAACTAGAAGAAAGTTTTATTGAAGGAGAGGGTCCTTATGTCCAATCATCAAATGGAGTCTGCTGGACAATCTTGGAAGCGCGTACTGGTCGTTGATGATCAATACGGCATTCGATTGCTGCTCAACGAAATTTTGAAGAAAGAGGGTCTGGAGGCGTTGCTGGCTTCCACCGGACAACAGGCGCTGGAATTCGTGAGAGAAAAGAGGCCGGGTCTTGCTTTAGTCGATATGCGTATCCCTGGAATGAACGGAGTCGATATTTTAAAAAAAATAAAAGAGATAAATCCTGAGGTGAAAGTCATGATCATGACGGCTTACGGGGACGATCAAATGATTCGCGAGGCCAAGAAAAACGGGGCGATTGCTTATTTCTCCAAACCGTTTGATATCGAGAAGCTGCTTGCGGCGATCCATCAGCAATTGCCTTTAGAGAAAGGAAATTCATGAACATAAGCAGCTGATGAACGTCTGCGGCTATTAAAGCTTTGTAAAAATAAAGCGAGCAGTGTTGCGAATATGGTATACTAAAGTGAGATACGTAATAGGATGTAGCCTTGAAAAAACGCGCCGAAAATGTGCGGTTTTGGTGCGTATACTGAATTTCTGGCGACGAGCGATCGGTTTGTCTTATTTTTTATGCGGACGGATAGGCTCCCTAGATGTGCGTTTTTTTAAATATTCGGTTCTTATCCGTGAAGGAGAGCCAGCATTCAGGATCGGCGATGAACAAATAAAAGAAGCAAATTTGCATCCATTCGTACATAGACTGATCCCAGGTTCTGATGAGGATGACATTCTGGACAGAACTTTGACGATCGCAAGGAAAAGGAAGTATTCTGAACATGGAAAAATTACTCATAGAGGGCGGCCATCGACTGAACGGCACGGTACAAATCAGCGGTGCAAAGAACAGCGCAGTGGCACTCATTCCCGCGACGATACTTGCAGATTCACCTGTTACGATTGACATGCTTCCGGATATCTCGGATGTGCGGATACTTTGCCATCTCTTGCAGGAAATCGGCGGTAAAATGAATTTTGAGGATCATACTCTGGTTGTCGATCCAAGAAATATGGTCGATATGCCGCTGCCTAATGGATCGGTTAAGAAACTGCGTGCTTCTTATTATTTGATGGGCGCGATGCTCGGCCGCTTCCATCAGGCAGTGATTGGTCTGCCTGGCGGCTGTAATCTGGGCCCGCGTCCGATTGATCAGCATATTAAGGGGTTTGAAGCGCTTGGTGCCAAGGTCACGAACGAACGCGGGGCCATTTATCTGAGGGCAAATCATCTGCATGGCGCTCAGATTTATTTGGATGTTGTCAGTGTAGGCGCAACGATTAATATCATGCTTGCTGCCGTGCGCGCGGAAGGACAGACAATCATTGAGAATGCGGCTAAAGAGCCGGAAATTATCGATGTGGCGACTCTTCTGACGAGTATGGGCGCGAAAATTAAAGGAGCAGGAACCGACGTTATCCGCATTGAAGGTGCCAATCATCTGCATGGCTGCCGTCATATGATTATTCCGGATCGGATTGAGGCGGGGACGTTCATGATCATTGGCGCCGCGGAAGGCCGCGATCTGCTGATTGACAATGTGATTCCCCAGCACCTGGAGTCGCTGACGGCAAAACTGCGTGAAATGGGCGTTGACGTTCAGAGCGGCGAGGATCAGATGCTCGTCTCCCGGAATGTGAATCGGCTCAAAAGTGTGGACATTAAAACCTTGGTTTATCCGGGTTTTCCGACCGACTTGCAGCAGCCGCTGACGAGTTTGCTCACTCAGGCGGATGGTACGAGCTTGATCACGGATACGATTTACGGTGCGCGTTTTAAACATATTGATGAACTGCGACGAATGGGAGCAAATGTGAAGGTTGAGGGCCGCTCGGCGATCCTCACCGGTTCGACACAACTTGAGGGCACCAAAGTACGGGCAACGGATTTGCGCGCAGGAGCCTCACTCGTTATTGCCGGCCTAATCGCGCGCGGAGTGACTGAGATTACCGGCGTCGGTCATATCGATCGCGGCTATGACCACCTGATGGAGAAGCTAAGTAATATCGGTGCTCATGTTTGGCGAGAATCTGTTGACGATGAAGAGCAGCATGAAGATCTGCGCAAACAGGGTCTTTGATCGAAGTTCAAGGGCGAGATTCCGATGACGGAGTCTCTTTTTGTGTGAGCAGGAAAGGAATGCCGGCAATTTTCTCACATCTTGGCGGCGCGGCGGCAAGGCTCCAACGGATGAGCAGGAAAATTTTTAAAAGGGGTATAACTTATTGAAAGAGAGCGTAAGCTTATTACGCTTGAAGAAATAAAAACGCTCTATCTGTGAGAATCTTGTTGGACAGTGAAACTTTATGATCTTTTTTCGATCAAACACAAGATAATAGTTGATATTTTGGGCATAATATGCTAATAATAGTATAGATTCATTAGTCAAGGATTTAAGCCTTTGATTCTCCCGACTGATGACGACATCATTGCTTGACTTGTCTGTTCTCTTCCCTCTTGGAGCAATGGACAGCGGAATCAAACTCATGTACAGATCTTCTGTTTTCTTCACAGCACATTCCGTGCGCTTTCTAAATAAAAACCCAAACCGAAAGATCAGGCTCAATCTTAATTCGTTGCGTAGAATTTTAATGATTATTGATTTTTAATGGAAACTCCATTAATGAATGTGCTTTCAAAAATAATTGACATAGATAAATTTAACAGAAATGTGGTGGCAGAATGGCTGTAACTTTAGCAGAATTAGAAAATATGAAACTGAAAGAGCTGTATGAGCACGCAAAGGAATACAAAGTTTCTTATTATAGTAAGTTGACAAAACGTGAATTGATCTTTGCGATTATGAAAAAGCAAGCGGAACAGGACGGTCTTTCTTTGATGGAGGGTGTTCTAGAAATTATTCCTTCTGAGGGTTTTGGATTTTTACGGCCGATTAATTATTCGCCAAGCTCTGAGGATATCTATATTTCCGCCTCGCAGATTCGCCGCTTTGATTTGCGCAATGGCGACAAGGTCACCGGGAAAGTGAGGCCGCCTAAGGAAAACGAACGCTATTTTGGTTTGCTGCGTGTCGAGGCCGTCAATGGTGAGAATCCGGACACAGCGAAGGAGCGGGTGCATTTTCCGGCGCTGACGCCTTTATATCCGAATCGTCATATGATCCTGGAAACCGAACAGGAAAATTTCTCGACACGAATCATCGACATGATCTCGCCGGTTGGTTTCGGCCAGCGTGGTTTGATTGTCGCACCGCCGAAAGCCGGGAAGACTACGCTGTTAAAAGAAATCGCCAACAGTATCAGCATTAATTATCCGGATGCGGACTTAATCGTTCTTCTCGTCGATGAACGGCCTGAAGAAGTGACTGACATCGAACGCTCGGTTAAGGGAGATGTTGTCAGCTCGACTTTTGACGAGGTTCCGGAAAACCATGTAAAGGTGTCGGAACTTGTCCTCGAGCGGGCGATGCGTCTTGTTGAGCAAAAACGCGACGTGATCATTCTGATGGATAGTCTGACCCGTCTCGCCCGTGCCTATAACCTGGTCATTCCGCCAAGCGGCAGAACCTTGTCCGGCGGGATTGATCCGGCGGCCTTTCACAAACCGAAGAAATTCTTCGGCGCTGCTCGAAATATCGAGGAGGGCGGCAGCCTGACGATTCTGGCGACTGCGCTGGTCGAGACCGGGTCGCGGATGGATGACGTCATTTATGAAGAATTCAAGGGTACCGGCAATATGGAGCTTCATCTGGATCGCCGGCTCGCTGAACGCCGCATCTTCCCGGCAATCGATATCCGCCGTTCTGGGACGCGTAAAGAAGAACTGCTGGTTAACAGCGACCATCTTGAAAAACTGTGGACGATGCGTAAAACGATGGACGAATCGGCTGAATTTGTCGAACACTTCTATAAACGCATTAGAGAAACGAAAAACAATCTGGAATTTTTTGATATCTTTGACAAAGAAAAGAACGGGGCGCTTCGTTCCTAAGCGTTCATTGAAATGGAGTGATTGCCAGCGAACGACACTTGCAAATTCTTTTCTGGCTGATATAATAAAATTTGTGTGTTATGCAATCTGACTCTGGTTTGAAAGAATAATCAGGGCGTAAAGGAGATGAATGAAATGAAATCAGGTATCCATCCGGATTATCACCAAGTTGTATTTCAGGACGCGAGTACTGGTTTTAAATTTCTGAGCGGTTCGACGAAGCAGTCGAATCAGACGGTTCAATGGGAAGACGGAAACGAATATCCGCTAATCACAGTCGAAATCAGCTCTGATTCCCACCCGTTCTATACAGGCCGCCAGAAATTCGCAGACAAGGGCGGACGTGTTGATCGATTCAAACAGAAATACAACCTCAAATAAGGTGTATTCAAGCATTCAGAAAAAGAAACGGCGCTTTCCAAGGGGCGCGGAAAGGCTACTTTCTGCGAACGCTGCGTGAAATCAGCCGTTTTTGTATGTCTGGAATGGCAAACGACTGAAAAATAGACGGCAGGCAGGGAATGTCCCTGCCTGTTTTTGTACTTTTAAAGGTGCCTGTCAGCTGGATAAAAAGGCAGGCAAGGATAAAGGGGACAGGGCAGGATGGCACAGCTTTTTTTCAAGTATGGCGCAATGAACAGCGGGAAATCCATTGAAATTATTAAGGTGGCTCATAATTACGAAGAGCAAGGAAAATCAGTTCTGCTGTTCACCTCAGGACTCGATGATCGCGATGAAGTCGGTGCCATTTCCAGCCGGATCGGCTTCAAACGCTCGGCGATTCCGATTTTTTCCGATACCGATATTTTTCATATCGTTGATGGCTATAAATCGAAGCCGCATTGCGTACTGGTCGATGAAGCACAGTTCTTATCGAAAACGCATGTGCTGCAGCTGGCGAAAATTGTCGATCAATTGCAGATTCCGGTGATGAGCTTCGGATTGAAAAATGATTTTCGTAATGAATTATTCGAGGGCAGCAAATATCTGTTAATCTATGCGGACAAACTGGAAGAAATGAAAACGATTTGCTGGTTCTGCGAGCGCAAGGCAACGATGAATCTGCGGATCGACAGCGAAGGGCATCCCATCTATACCGGCGATCAGATTCAAATTGGCGGTAACGAGAGCTATTATCCTGTTTGCCGCCATTGCTACAGTCATCCGCCGATCGGATAAATGCAGAGACTTCGGCGAGCACATCGGCATAAAATGAAACGAAGCGGGTGAACGTTGATCCGCCGGACGGGTTTTGACGCTCAAATCGGCGACCGATATAATAAATAATAAGGAAATAACGCGCGGCAGAGAATCAATCTGCCTGTCTGGGAGGTGGAAAGACGTGTTTGAGCGACTCCATACATTAGTTGAGCGGTACGAAAAACTGAATCAACTGCTCGCTGATCCGGAGGTGATCCGGAATCCGAAGAAGCTGCGCGAGTATTCGAAGGAACAGTCTGATCTGCAGGATATCGTGACCACTTATCAGGAGCGCAGCGAGGCGGAAAGCGAATTGCAGGAAGCAAAAACGATGCTGGATGAACCGCTGGATGACGGCATGAAGACTATGGTTCATGATGAGATCGCGCGGCTGGAGAATGCCAGCTCGCAGCTGGAAGAGCGACTGAAACAGCTGATGATTCCGAAGGATCCCAATGATGATCGGAACGTCATCCTTGAAATTCGCAGCGCGGCCGGAGGAGATGAGGCGGCACTGTTTGCCGGCAACTTGTTTCGAATGTACACACGCTACGCGGAGCAGCAGAACTGGCGAACAGAAACCATTGACGCCAGTCCTGGGGAGATCGGCGGATATAAGGAAATCGTCTGCATGATTAACGGCAAGGGTGCCTATTCCAAGCTTAAATATGAAAGCGGCGCTCATCGTGTCCAGCGTGTACCCGAGACGGAATCCGGTGGACGCACGCATACCTCGACAGCGACAGTTGCTGTGCTTCCGGAGGCAGAAGAAGTCGAAGTTGAACTGAATGACAAGGACATCCGTGTCGATCGTTTCGCTTCAAGCGGTCCAGGCGGTCAAAGTGTCAACACGACGATGTCGGCGATCCGGCTGACGCACCTGCCGACCGGCATTGTGGTTTCCTGCCAGGAAGAGCGTTCTCAGATTAAAAATAAGGAAAAAGCAATGAAAGTGCTGCGTGCACGTGTTTACGATAAATATCGGCGAGAAGCACAGGAAAAATATGATTCCAGCCGAAAATCCGCGGTTGGTACCGGTGATCGTTCTGAACGAATCCGGACCTATAATTTTTCACAAAACCGTGTGACCGATCACCGGATTGGCTTAACCGTTCATCAGCTCGATCAGGTACTCGACGGCAAGCTTGATGAAATCATCAATGCTCTGATTCTCAATGATCAGGCGAAAAAATTGGCACAGGCGGATGCCGGATGAACCGGTTCGATGCCCTGAAGTGGGCTGCCGCTTCTCTTACTGCTGCACATCGAGATCAGAATATTGGTGAGATTCTGCTTGAATCCCGACTGGGTTTGAGTCGCACCGACCTGTTGGCCAATCTCCATGAGCCGCTCGCCGCTGCGGATGAGGACTGGCTTAGGGAACGGGTGGAGCAGCACGTCTCTCAAGGAACACCGGTTCAATATATGCTTGGCGAAGCTCCATTTTACGGACGCAGCTTCCGCGTCACGCATCATGTACTGATTCCCCGGCCAGAAACAGAGGAACTCGTTTGGCGCACCGGTCTTTGGGCGGAACGTTTTTTTGACAAGAATGAGTCGTTAAGGGTATGCGATATCGGTACCGGAAGCGGCGCGATTGCGATTACACTTGCCCTCGAACATCCTTCGTGGCAGTTGACCGCCGTCGACTTATCGGCGCAAGCACTGGAGGTCGCCCGCGAGAATGCCGCGCGGCTCGGCGCCGCTGTCGCTTTCCGTCAGGGGAATTTTATCGACCCGCTTGAAGGCGATGCTTTCGATATTCTCGTTTCCAACCCGCCCTATATTACCCGTTCAGAGATGGACAATCTCGACGACACCGTCAAAGATTATGAGCCGCATCTGGCGCTTTTCGGCGGTGAGGACGGGCTCAATCCCTATCGGCAAATGGTCCGAGGGCTGCCGAACCTCTTTGGGAGGCGGCGCTTTTTCCTGACGCTGTTCGAGATCGGTGCCGGTCAGGGCGCTGCAGTGAATCAAATTATTCGCGAATGTCTGCCGAACCAAATTGAGACGGTTGCCGTTGAAAAGGATTTGGCTGGCTTTGATCGGAATGTGATGGCGGCCTGGCGCACGCAGTGATCGCGTCACTTTTCAGGAAGGTATGATAAAAAAGATTGTTCATCTTCGTATAATTATCCGTCAGCCTGACCAGAATGTCTGGTATGGAGGCGGAGAAAATGAAACGATCAGGAGCACTCTTTCTTATTTTAACTATTAATCTAGCACTCTTATTTTTCTTTTGGCAAGGCCAGTCGACAAAAGCTGACGTGAAGGGGCCAATCCCGCAGAATGCGATTCGGCTGCGTATTCTCGCAAATAGTGATTCACCGGTCGATCAGACGGTCAAACGCCAGGTGCGCGATGCCGTCAACCAGAATATCACGCAGTGGGTACAAAATCTGAAATCACGGGATCAAGCGGAAAAAGCGATTCGCGCGCATATGCCCGAGCTTCAGACCATTGTTCGGCAAACGCTGAAAAGTGCCCATGCCGATCAAAGGTTTCATATAAAATTGGGTAAGGCTGATTTTCCAACCAAGATGTACGGCACCTATGTCTATCCGGCGGGCAATTATCATGCCCTAGTGATTACCCTCGGAGACGGAAAAGGCGCCAACTGGTGGTGTGTGCTGTTCCCGCCGCTCTGCTTCCTTGACTTTTCAAACAGCGAAGCGGTCAGCGCTCCGCAAACCGCCAAAGTATCGACAACGTCGGTTGGTGCGGCTGGGATCAGTCAGGAACAGACTCAAAGGAAACCTGCAGACCAAAATGTACGCCGCAGCGAGAAAAGTCAAGCGGAAGCGGGAGACAACGACCAGAATTCCGTACAGACCCAGCAGAGCGAGAAAAAAGCGCGCGCTGCAGAGAAACAGGCGGTTCAGCAGCATGGCTCGGATCTTCCACAGGCGGAAAGCTCAAGCTCCAGCACGCCGCAGCAAGGAGCGGAAAAAGTTAAAATTCACTTTTTTGTTGCCGATCTCTTCTCGAAATTATGGGGAGCGATTAAGTGAATGAGCTTCCACCAAACGCCTAGCGTCAAATAGTGTATAATTAAGACAAGACAGACCGGCTGGGCAGCCGGTCTTTTTAAAAGGATAAGAAAGCATAGAAAAATAGAGCAGAGAAGCGCAGAGGCGAGAGCGCCTGCGGGAAGAGCACCGCAGACTCGTGCCTGTCCGAGGAGACTCTCAGATTGCCCCGCGGCAAGCGAGTCTCCGGAGCGTACCTGCAAGTTAAAGGACCGGGCGTCTTTTGCCCGGCTTTTCTAAGCGAAAAAATCAATTAAGGGAGGTCATCTACCGATGGCAGAAACACAGCTTTGGCATGTCGATCCGGAATCTGACAATCTGGCAAATAATCCGCAGATTTTGGATGCGGCAGATTGCCTGCAGCGCGGTGAGGTCGTTGCTTTTCCGACGGAGACTGTCTATGGACTTGGCGGAAATGCTAAATTAAGCGATTCAGCGCATAAAATATATGCAGCAAAAGGACGTCCCAGCGATAATCCGCTGATTGTTCATGTGGCGGAAAAAGAGCAGGTGCGTGAGATTTGCACAGATATCAATCCATTGGCGAAGAAATTAATGGATACTTTTTGGCCGGGCCCGCTGACACTTATCCTGCCCTCGCGCGGGACCGTCTCTGACGCGGTGACCGCCGGACTCTCCACGGTGGCTGTACGGATGCCGAGTCATCCGGTGGCCCGCGCGCTGCTTCTTGCCTGCGGATTACCGATTGCCGCGCCTTCAGCCAATACCTCTGGGAAACCCAGCCCGACAACGGCTGAGCATGTGTTTAGCGATTTGAACGGAAAGATAGCCGGTATAGTGGATGGCGGACCAACGGGTGTCGGTGTTGAATCGACAGTCGTCGATTGCACAACAACCCCGGTCACCATTCTTCGTCCGGGCGGTATTTCAAAAGAGCAGTTGACGGAAGCGATCGGCCCGGTTATCGATGACCCGGGGCTCGTCCGTTCTGATCAGACACCCAAGGCACCGGGCATGAAATACAAGCATTACGCACCCAAGGCAACCATGTATCTCGTACCGGCCGGCAAAACACGGATTCAGGAATTTGTTACTCATGAGAAAAACGACGCACGCCGTGTGGGCGTCCTGACGACTGAAGAAAATCGTCAGGCCTATCCGCAAGCAGACGTGCTCCTGATTTGCGGCAGACGCTCAGAACCGGAGACTGTGGCGCACAATCTGTTTGGCGTCCTTCGCCAATTCGATAAGGAAAAAGTCGATGTCATCTACAGCGAAACCTTTCAGGAAACGGGTATCGGCCGGGCAATCATGAACCGGCTCTCCAAGGCAGCAGCCGGACGCGTGATCGAATAGAGCGCCGGCAGGGACCCCGACATGACAATAGACGCGAACGTTCTCTCTGCGAATAAAGTGCCGGCAGGGCCGGCTCACCTCAAGCAGAAGCAGGCGAACGGCGCGAAAAATTTAACCTGCCTAGATCCAAAAAACTCCGTTTCAGAAGTTAAAAGGAATGAATCCTCGAAAAAGAGTTTCGTCCGCCCAAATCCGGGGGAGCGATTCAAGCGGCAACGAACATTCCAGTTAATTAAACGTTTGTTTAACTCTTTTGAGTATGAGAAGACCATTTTAAAATGAAAACTCAAAACGAAAAAACAAAGCGAAGAAATCAAGGGTAAAACAGGGCGGAGAAATTAAAGCGAAAACTTAAAAGCGAAAAACAAAGCGAAAACTCAAAGGCAAAGAACAAAGTGAGAATTCAAGGCGAAAACTCAAGGGTAAAAGTCGAAAACTCAAGGCGAAAATTCAAGGGTGAAAGGCGAAAACTTAAAGGCAAAAGGCGAAAACTCAAAGGCAAAGAACAAAGCCAAACCTCAATGCAAGGACTCAAAGGCGAAAAACCATTTGATAAAATGATTTTTTAAGATCAATGTCCATTTTGCACAAATGTAAAAGAGAAACATTTCAAAGTAAAGATGGCAGTACGTAAAAAAAGAAGATTCTTCTTTTCCTGCAGAACCACGCAGCGAAGGAGAATCTTTTTATCTATTTGCATAAATAGGGACTTAATCAATTAGGAGACAACTCTTCAAACGAGTTGCATCAACAAAAGAGCTAGACCGAGATTCGTAAGTTAGACTTAACATGTGAAAAGTTAGACCTAACTGCAGGAAACTAAGACCTAATCAAGCAAAAGTTAGACCGAA
>JBDNRY010000040.1:0-8978 GCA_047718855.1 Sporolactobacillus sp.
CGATCCTCTTCTGCGGATAATCGATCCTCTTCTGCGGATAATCGATCCTCTTCTGCGGATAAATTGCCTATTGGGCTGAAAACCAGCCCTCAGGCAATCAATCTAAACGGAGCATCATTTTGATCTTTTTTCTGCGCCGCAAAGAGCGTTCAATTTCAGTTACTCACAAATTGATATTTTATAATTTTTCAGACAAAAAAGCCGTTGCAATGAGATTTTCTGCAGCGGCTTTCGTTTGGAGTTTAGCAGGTAAAAAGGCGATAAATCAATTGTCAATCAGGAAATGAGCCCCAATTATTGACTTCTTTTCATCAATGGCCTGAAGGACTTCCTTTATAATCTCCAAATCAATAACTCCTTCTATTTTTTTCGTCAATTAGATCTCAGCGAATTCCTTCATTAAATAAACCATGTGTAGAATTCCATCCTGATAGTCTTTGATTCGGATCGATTCATTGGGCGCGTGTGCTTTTGACTCTGCCCAGCCGACACCCGTGCTGACAATCGGCAGATGCAGGCATTCGTTAAACAGATACATCGGACCTGTGCCCGGTGAATTGGGATAGAGAACGGCTGAAGTCTCATAGGCCTTTTCCGCTGTTTTCTTAACGAGAGTGACAAATGGATCATCGATCGCTGAACGAAAAGCGCGCTGTGCTTCAATCATCTCGACCTTTATATCCGAGAAACCATGGCGTGTCAGATGGCGCTTGATGCAGCGTTCCAAATACTCGCCGGTCTGCCCGGGAACCATCCGGCAATCCAGTTTCACACGTGCTTCTTTCGGCAGAACGGTTTTCGCCCCCTCGCCGGTATAGCCGCTAATGAGTCCGCAAATGGTCAGTGTCGGCTGAAGCACCAGAGCCTCTCTTGGATCCTCACCGCGAGCCTCCGTAATCAAAGGACGCGTCAATCCATAGGGCTTTGCCCAGGACTCCTTGTCAAAAGGAAGCTCGCGGACGGCTTGCAGCAGTTCAGCGGACGGTTCTTCAATTTCGTCATAGAATCCGTCAATCAAGATATCGTTATTTTGATTCTTCATGCTGGCCAGCGCCTGCGTCAACCGCCACGCCGGGTTATCAATACAGGCAGCCAGAGAAGAATGGATATCGATCGCCGCACTTTTCGCAGAGAGTTCGAAGTAAGCTGAGCCTTTGATCCCGGCAAATAGCTGGACGCGCTCTGCTTCATCCAGATTGCCAAATTCCCAGATGCAAGCATCTGCTTCAAATAATTTTTGATATTTTTTTAAATAGGCGCCTAGGTGAGGGCTGCCGACTTCTTCCTCACCTTCCACGAGAAATTTAACCGCGCAAGGTAGCCCGCCATTTTGCTGCAAAACCTTTACGGCGGCAAGCCGCTGAACAAGAGAACCTTTATTGTCCGCCGTTCCTCGTGCATAGAGAATCCCGTCTTTTAAAGTCGGCTCAAACGCCTCAGAATGCCATTCATCCAGCGGTTCAGGCGGCTGGACATCGTAATGGTCATAGAAAAGCATGGTTTTCGCCGATCGCATATCGCTGGAAGCAGGAATATAACCATAGATAACTGGATGTCCACCGAGATCGTCCAAAACTTTTGTCTCGCCGCCTGCCCCCTCGATTAATTGGCAGACATAAGCTACGGTTTCCGGAATGGCCTGATGCTGCGCGGACACCGTCGGCAAGCGCAGATAATTGTAGAGAGCTTCCATTGATTCATCGGCCTTCTGTAGTGTTTGTTCATATAATGGCTTGTTTTCGCTGATACTCATTTTTTGACTGGCCCGCCTTTCATTTTTTGATTAAGCCAAATTTCTGGTCGCTGTCTGCGAGCGCAGAAGTCTGTTAAAAAAACTTAAACAGCTGAAACAAATCCCAGCTGTTTAAGTCGAAGCTTGTCCAATTTAAAATCATCTGTCCATCCAAATTATTTCTTATAAGCCCATTTCTGGAAATTGGCAACCGTTCCCGGCCAGTATGGTGCAGGACCGCCATAAGCAAGATTTTTGTTGACTGAAACAATTTCGTTATTCGAATACAGAGTGAGCACCGGCATATCCTTTTCCCATAGTGCTTGCAGTTTATTGTAGATGACTTTGCGCTTCGCACTATCCGCTTCATTCTTTCCCTGATCAAGCAGTTTCGCAGATTCTGGGTCGCTATATTTCATGAAGTTATAAGTACCATTCGGTCCATAGAGCGCCGATACATCCGGGTCGATATTAAAGGTAAACCCAATCAGCAGAAGGTCAAAATCGCCTTTCTGACCTTTTTGCATAATGGTCGGGAAGTCATAGGTTGTTTCTTTGACTTTGACACCGACTGCCTTCAGGTTCTGAGCAATGATATCAGCAGATTGCTGCCGCACTTCGTTTCCGATCGGAACAACAAAGTTCAAGGTTTTGCTGAAATCAAAGCCGGCTGACTTCAGCATCGCTTTTGCTTTTTTCGGATCATACGGAATTGTCTTTATGCTCTTATCGAGATAAGGACTCATCGTTGTATAAGGACCGTCAACAATTTCACCCTTGCCCTTTAGCAGCTTGCTGACAATCTGCGGACGGTTAATGGCGTAAGCGATCGCCTGACGAACTTTTGCATTCGGTATCGTCTTGGTGTTAAATTGCATGGTCTGGAAACCGATTTGCTTATAAATCTTCGTCTGTGTAGAAGCGATTTTCTGAACGGTAGCCAAATCCTGATAAGGAACATCGCCGATCCCGCCTGATGCATTGGCCTGTATGGTTCCAGCTTGAAGTTCATCGGCGAGGTTCGGTGCCTGCATGATTTTAATGAAGAATTTCGGTATCTTCGGTTTGCCAAGATAGTAGGCATTGTTAGCTTTATATTGAATATAAGTATTTTTATTATACGTCACAAATTTGTAAGGGCCATCGCTGACGGTCGGTTTCGTCATATAGGACGAATTCGCCAGTTTTGCCGGAGCAACATTTTTCAAGATATGCTGCGGCAGTGTGATAATCTTCGTGCCGATCATTTCTTTAATATAGTTCGGATCTACGGGTTTTTTCGTCTTGAATGTGACGGTGTGGGCATCGACAGCCTTCAGATCAGGAATCGATTTTTCACCTTTGGTCAATTTACCTAAGGCATTCACACCTTCGAGAGTCGAGATATTCGATCCGACGGCAACTGTGGTTTTCGGATTGGCAATTAAATTAAAGGTGAAGACCACATCATCAGCGGTTACCGGTTTGCCATCGGTCCACTTTGCTTTCGGATTGAGCTTAATCGTATACGTCTGATTATCGGTCGTATCGATCGAGTTGGCCAGTTTCGGCTGAAATTTAAGCGGTGAAGTCATATCCATGAAAGCATCGAACATGACACGGATGGCAAATTGTCCAGCAATGTCACTGGTGTTAATGGGATTGAATCCGGCAGGCGGATTGACCATTCCAAGATAAATATTGTCCTTTCCCTTGCTGGACGAGGAACTCGAGCTGGCACCGCCGCTACCGCATGCGGCAAGCAGGACCAAAGTCAGTGACATAAAAAGAGCGACAACATATTTCATTGCTTTCTTCATTGCTGTTTTTTTCTTTGCTGGATACATAAGCGTCTTTCATCCCCTTTTTTTAATTACTTCGAATTCTGCGACTCAATGGCGTCACGAAGGCCGTCACCAATAAAGTTGACCGAAAGAACAGCCAAGAAAATCATTACACCTGGTGGAATCCACAGCCAAGGCTGCGAGGAAAGAACCGTGATCGATTCTGCCTGTGTTAGCATATTGCCCCAGCTTGCTGCCGGAGGTCTGACACCCATTCCAAGAAAGCTTAGTGAAGCCTCCATGATGATTGCGGATGCCACGCCAAAGGTTGCGTTAACCAGAATTGGCGCCATTGCGTTGGGAAGAATGTGTTGAAAAAGTATCTTCGGCGTCGAATAGCCGAGGGCAACACCTGCCTTTACGTAATCCATTTCTTTTATTGAGAGCACACTGCCGCGTACCAAGCGGGCAATGGCCGGCCAACCTAATAGACCAATGACAAAGGTGATGTTAAAAAGGCTTGGCCCAATAATGCTGACCAGCACGAGAATAACCATGAAATAGGGAAACGACATAAAAACATCAGTAAGCCTCATGATAATCATATCGACCCATTTGCCGAAATACCCGGCTAAGAGTCCTAGAACAACACCAATCACCACATAGATGGCTACCGCGCCGATACCAACAATGACTGAAACCTGCGAACCGTAGACGAGTCGGCTCATCACATCACGTCCGACCGGATCGGTGCCTAGCAAATGAGCAGCTGACGGTGCGGCTTCAAACTCATTAAAGCTTCTCGCCGGATCGTAAGGAGAAAGAACTGGCGCTAAGAGAGCAATAAGAATAATCAGTGCAAAAACAACGAGTCCGGAAACGGCAAGCTTATGTTTTAAAAAGCGCCGTATAATCATGTGCAGATAGCTTTCTTCTTTTTCCGCCGTTTTATCGAGAAATAATTCTTCCGCTGTTTTCCCGCCGGCTTCTGGAACATTCTTATTCGGATTAAGTTTCATGGCCATAAAAGTGTTCCCCCTCCTTATTCATAGCGTATTCTCGGATCGGCAACTGCATAGAGAATATCCGTCAACAAATTTGCCGCCAACACGGCTATTGCCGCGAGAAGGTTGATGGCCATCAAAGTCGAGTAATCACGTGACGTAATGGACTGGATTGTCAGTAGCCCAAGACCCGGCCATTGAAAAACCTGTTCCGTCACAATCGCACCGCCAATCAACATCGGAATATCAATACCAATGACCGTAATAATTGGAATCAGCGAATTTCGCAGAGCATGTTTATTGGTAATGACAAACTGTCTGAGTCCTTTCGCTTTCGCCGTTCGCAAGTAATCCTTATTTAAGACATCGAGCATACTGGAGCGAACATAGCGAACCATATTTCCAGCAATCCCGGTGGCAAGAACCGCCACCGGCAGAATCAGGTGCGTAATGGTATCACCAATCCCCCCGCTGCCGCCTAACGTATTCATGCTGCCGGTCGGCAGGAGTAGAAATTTACTGGCAAAGACGTAAATGACGCCAAGTCCAAGAAAAAAGTGAGGAACGGAAATTCCGAAAAATGAAAATCCGGTCACTAAGTAATCGATCCATGAATTTTGTTTGCTGGCACAAAGAATGCCGAGCGGAATCGCGATCAGATAGCCGACTATCAGCGAGACACCCATCAGGACCAAGGTCGGCCCGATATGCTGAGCAATAATCTGTGTCACCGGTTCACGAGTGGAATAAGAAATTCCGAAATTTCCGTGCAATAACTGTCCGAGCCAATGCAGATATTGCACCCATATCGGCTGATCGAGTCCCAAAGCGTGCTTTTCCATTGCCAGTTGAGCCGGCGTCGCCGATGGGCTGACATACATATCAACAGGATTGCCGGGTGCCAGATTAATAATGAAAAAGTTCAGAATTGTGACCCCAAAGAGGACAGGAATGGCAATAAGAATGCGTCGAATAATGTATTGAAGCAAGAAAATTCCTCCTTTCAGTTCGTGAGCCCTTCAAGCGGGAAATGACAGGCAACCTTGTGTTCAGTCCCATTTAAAACGGGCACTTTCTCATGACAGATGGCTTTGGCAAACGGGCAACGCGTATGAAAAACGCAGCCCTTCGGGGGATTTGCCGGACTGGGAACATCGCCTTCCACAACAATCTGCTGGCGATCACGCAGATGCGGATTGGGAATCGGATAAGCATTCAGCAGAATGTCTGTATAGGGATGCATCGGATGTTCAAAAATATCCCTGGTTTTGGCCATCTCCATGATTTTTCCGAGATACATGACCGTTATCCGATCACTGATGTACTTAACGGCACCAAGTCCATGCGCAATAAAAACATAAGTCAAATTTAATTCTTTTTGCAAATCTTTCAACAGGTTCAAGACCTGCGCCTGAATCGAAACATCCAGTGCGGAAACCGGCTCGTCGCAGATGATCAGCTTCGGATGGAGCATCAGGGCCCGGGCAATTCCGATACGCTGCCGCTGCCCGCCGGAAAACTGATGCGGATAACGATTTTTATATTGTTTCGGGAGTCCGACAATCTCCAATATCTCATTCACTTTTTTATCAGCTTCTGCGCGGTTGGCAAGCTTATGGGCAAGCAAGGGTTCAGAAAGCAAATCGCCAACCCGTTTTCGCGGATTCAAAGAGGAAAAGGGATCCTGAAAGATGATTTGCAGTTCGGAACGGAGTTTGCGCATTTCCCGCTGTGACATCTTCGCCAGATCTTTTCCTTGAAAAATGACCTGACCGTCCGTCGGATCCTCCAGCCTGACCAGCGAACGTCCAGTGGTCGATTTTCCGCAGCCGGATTCACCGACCAGCCCCATCGTTTCTCCAGGATAGATGTCGAAGCTCACATCATCGACTGCTTTGACATAACCGACCGTTCGTTGAATAATTCCCTTCTTAATCGGGTAATACTTTTTTAAATGGCTGACATGCAATAAGGGCTTCTGCTGCGGCTGGGCTGCTAGGTTCTTCTCCTGATCGACTACTGGCTGGCTCAAGAGCTCACTTCCTTTTCTGCTTGTACTTTTTCCGCATAGGCATTTTCCTCTTTCTCATAGAGGAAGCAACGGAGGCTGTGGCTTTGTTTGTCCTCAATGGATCTCAATTCAGGTTGCTCTGTTTTGCAGCGCTCCATGGCGTAAGGACAGCGTGCACAGAAACGGCAGCCCTTCGGCATATTACGCGCGCTTGGCACAGAACCCGGTATCGAGTCTAGACGCATGTCATCGGGATTGGTGATGTGAGGAATAGATTTCATTAATCCGAGCGTATAAGGGTGCTTCGGATTGTCAAACAGTGTAAAGACATCTGTTTCCTCAACCACTTGTCCGGCATACATCACGACCACTTTATCTGCCATCTCTGCGACGACACCAAGATCATGCGTAATCAGAAGAATTGCAGTCTTTGAATCCTCACGCAATGCTTTCATGAGCTTCAGAATTTGAGCCTGGATCGTGACATCAAGCGCCGTCGTCGGTTCATCGGCGATTAGCAATTTAGGCTTGCAGCTCAGAGCCATCGCGATCATGACACGCTGCCGCATGCCGCCGGACAGTCGATGTGGATATTCGGAGATAATGGCCTCTGCTCTCGGAATTCCTACTTTCTTGAGCATCTCCACGGCATAATCTCGCGCCTTTTTCTTGGAATAACCCATATGCAGGCGGATGCCCTCGGCCAGTTGATCGCCAATCGTCAGTACCGGATTCAGCGAAGTCATCGGTTCCTGAAAAATCATCGAAATCTCATTTCCCCGAACCTTGCGCATTTCTGCTTCAGAAATATTCACAAGGTCTTTTCCATTAAAAACAATGGAGCCGTTAGTCACCGCGCCATTCTTGTCGAGAAGCCGCATGATAGATAGGGAGGTGACCGACTTGCCGCAACCGGATTCACCGACCAGACAAATCGTTTCCCCTTCATTTAAATCAAAACTGACTTCATCAACAGAAGTGATCGGACCTTTATCCGTCTGAAATTCAGTCTTTATTTTGTCGACCTTGAGAAGTTCACCCAAATTGTAATACCTCCTTGGAAATCGTTAGTCAGTGCGGGCGGGTTCGCTTAACACGGGTATTGTTGCCGAGCAAAGATACTCTTGAACCAATGCGAGAAACGCTTTTCCAGCAACAAGCATGACGCGTTCATCAAAATTGAATTTCGGATGATGGTGCGGGAAGCTGGCACCGACCTCAGGGTTTCCTGCTCCGGAAAACCAGAAGACACCTGGTTTCTGCAGCAGATAATTTGAGAAATCCTCACCGCCCATTTGCGGAGCAATTTCCACGGCTGTGTTCTTGCCGAAAGTCTTATCCATGACTTTCTGGAAGACATCCGACTCTTTTTCATGATTATAGACCGCCGGGTAACCGTCATGGTAGTCGACCGTGCCTGACGCATGGAAAGCGGCGCAGACCTTTTCAACAATTAAAGAGAGCTCTGCTTTGATCTTCTGCCGAACCTCCTCGTTGAACGTCCGGACCGTGCCTTCCATTTCAGCCGTGTCAGCGATCACATTGGGGGCGACACCGGCATTGAATTTGCCAATCGTAATGACTGCGGCTTTTTGCGGATCAACTTCACGACTGACAATCATTTGAATCTGATTAATCACCTGTGCCGCCACCGCCACCGAGTCTACCGAGAGCTGCGGTGCCGAACCATGCCCGCCGCGGCCCTGAATTTTAATTTTAAAATAATCGGCCGCCGCCATGAAATAACCCTTGCGATAGCCTATACTGCCAAAAGGAACCATGCTCCAGAGATGCGTGCCGAAGACCACATCGACGTCATCCAGGCAGCCATCCTTTATCATCGCCTGGGCACCGCCCGGTGGGAATTCTTCTGCCGGTTGATGCAGCAAAACGACATTGCCAGCTATTTCGGCTCGATGTTCTTGGAGAACTTTGGCGACGCCAAGAAGAGTTGAGGTGTGGCCGTCATGACCGCAAGCGTGCATGACGCCGGGAACCTTAGATTTATAAGCGACCTCTGTCTCCTCGTTAATCGGAAGAGCATCGAAATCAGCGCGCAGTGCAACGGTTTTTCCAGGCTTGCCGCCATGTATTTTTGCAACAATGCCATAACCACCCACATGTGTGCGGATATCAGCGATTCCGAAACTTTGCAGCTTTGCCAAAATAAAGGCCGATGTTTCGGTTTCCTGATAAGAAAGTTCCGGATGCTGATGCAAATATCTGCGCCATTCGACCATTGAATCATACAGTTGTTCCAACTCGGCCATCCATGAATCATTCACCTTTTACCACCCCGCTCATTCAAATCAATAGATTTTTTAAAATCCTTTAGTGTGATAAAACATTTAGTCTAATTATAGGTTATTTTCTGAATTTGTAAAATCTTATAATCCCAATTATAAATAAAAATAATTCATTCGTCAAAGCCTTTTCCCATATAATTATAAATTATTATTAACTTATAT
>JBDNRY010000041.1:0-7931 GCA_047718855.1 Sporolactobacillus sp.
TGCCGATGGTAGTTGGGGGCTGTCCCCCTGCAAGAGTAGGTCACTGCCAGGCAATTGATAGAAGAAACAGGCATTTCTCAGTGATGAGCGGTGCCTGTTTCTTTTTTTACGAAAAAATTCGTTCACCGAAAGAGCAAAATGAGCGAGAGCTAGGCCTCATTGAGCAGGACTTAGAACGAATAACGAAAAAGCTAGACCAAAAGGCATGAAATCTAAGCTGAAAATATGACGTCGAGTAAAAAATCGAGCACAAAAAGGGAAAAAGATCGGATCTCATCTTTCACTGGGGGAGAAATTTTTACATTATCAAAAAGAGGAAAGCCCCTCGATCATTGACTGCGGATCTCGTACGGACCGGGAAATGATCAGACAAATATGGTACACTATTTGCATATATAAAAAGATCTGACACGAGAATATATTTCAGTTTTTTTCTTAGAAATAGGACAGGTCCTTTAAATACTTTTTCTACTTTTCGAAGAAGCGGCGAAAGGGTGCTGCTTACATTTTGGAATTCCGATCGCCATTGAACATTTCGAGATTTATCGATAGGGTGGGGTGGGATTCAATGATTCAAATTTTGCAGCGGAAAGGCATATCGTCTTCCGAGGTCTTCTATAAAGTTGGAAGCCGGCATAAATATTCGAAAAGCGACATAAGCCGGTACCGAACGGAGTCTTCAGGCATCTGTTTTTCACTGAATGAATAACTTCGAGGATTTCGTTCCCATGAATGAATAAAGCAATCCGAGTAAATTTATCAAATAAAGAGGGTGGGCAGTACGGTACATTGGGCGTTGCATTCCCCCGAAGAGACGATGGCTTTTGCTGAAAAGATAGCAGATTTGCTTAAGCCGGGAATGGTATTGACCCTCTCCGGGGATCTTGGTGCGGGTAAAACAATTTTTACCAAAGGACTCGCCAAGGGTCTGGGCATTTCGGAAATGGTGAATAGTCCGACGTTTACGATCATTAAGGAATATCGCAGCGGGCGTCTCCCTCTTTTTCATATGGATGTCTACCGGATTACCGACGATGAGGATATTGGTATCGAAGATTATCTGGCTCAAGACGGGGTAACTGTCATCGAGTGGGCGGAAAACATTCCCTCCTGGCTGCCGGAAGATTATCTCTCTATCCGGCTGGTGCGTTCAGGGGATATGGATAGAGAACTAAGCCTAAGCGCAAAAGGAAAAGAAGCAGAGCGACTATGCAGGGAGATTGAGAAGCATGAAAATACTGGCGATTGATTCATCTAATCTGGTTATGGGCGTGTCTATTGCAACTGAAAACAGAATTCTGGGTGAATTCATGACGAATAGTTTGAAAAATCATTCGGAACGTTTGATGCCCGCGATTGCCCGCCTGTTAAGTGACGTAGGCCTGCAGGCAGGGGAACTGGATCGAATTGCGGTCGCCTATGGCCCGGGTTCATATACGGGTCTGAGAATCGGTGTGACGATTGCCAAAACTCTTGCCTGGACCCTTCACAAAGAATTGGTCGGGGTTTCGAGTCTTGAGGTAGTCGCGCAAAATGGACGCTATTTTGATGGACTTATCGCTCCTTTTTTTGATGCGCGCAGAGGTCAGGTGTTCGCGGGTCTTTATCGATCGGAGAAAGGAAGACTGGTTCGGGTGACAGAAGATCGGCTGCTGCTGATGAAGGACTGGGTGACAGAGCTTGCAGGCTTGAAAGAACGGGTCCTTTTTTTGAGTAATGATCGGGATAAATGGCAGGAGACACTCACGAGTTATCAATGGGCGACGCTCGGGGACGCGGCCCAGAACAGCCCAAGGCCGGCAGAACTGGCCCGGATTGGATTAGAAAAAGAACCTGTTCAGGATATTCACCATTTTCTGCCCGTCTATTTGCGTCTGGCGGAAGCAGAGGCAACATGGCTGGCCAGACAGGAGCGATGATCATGAGTCAGGCAGAAGCTGTTTCAATCAGAAAAATGGAGATTGAGGATATTGAGCGGGTGATGGTTGTTGAGCACGATGCCTTTGATGTTCCATGGTCGGAACAGGCCTTTTATAATGAACTGCTGAATAATCATTTTGCGACTTATTTTGTCGCCGAATATGTTGGCCAAATTATCGGCTATTGCGGGGTTTGGGTGATTGTCGATGAAGCGCATGTGACGAATTTAGCCGTTCTTAGCCATTACAGAGGCTATAAGGTTGGCGAAGGGCTGCTGCGGCACGTTATCACCTTTGCCAAGATGAAGGGGTCGCGGTCAATGAGCCTTGAAGTGCGGGTTAGCAATGAGATTGCTCAGAACCTCTACCGCAAACTAGGGTTCAGTAATGGCGGCATTCGGAAAAATTACTATACGAATAATAATGAAGATGCATTAGTCATGTGGGTGAAGATATGAAGCTATCAGGAAAAGAAAAAACGATGATTTTAGGTATTGAAACGAGCTGCGATGAGACGGCGGCGGCAGTGGTCGAAAACGGGACAATGATTCGTTCTAATGCGGTGGCTTCACAGATTGATATCCACCGCCGCTTTGGCGGGGTGGTTCCGGAGGTCGCCTCTCGTCATCATGTGGATCAGATTACATTGATGGTGGAGGAGGCCATGACGGAATCCGGCCTCTCTTGGGATGACTTGGATGCGATAGCCGTGACACAGGGCCCCGGATTGATCGGAGCTCTGCTGGTCGGCGTCAATGCAGCAAAAGCGCTAGCCTTTGCACATGGTTTGCCGCTAGTCCCCGTTCATCATATTACCGGTCATATCTATGCCAACCGGTTTGTGCATGAATTGCAGTTTCCTTTGATTGCCCTTGTTGTTTCCGGAGGGCATACTGAGCTGGTTTTGATGCGCGAACATGGGGCTTACGAGGTCATGGGAACGACACGCGACGATGCGGCCGGAGAAGCGTTTGATAAGGTCGCTCGGGCACTCGGCCGTCCTTATCCGGGAGGCCCGGAAATCGACCGGTTAGCGAAGGCTGGCCGTCCGAACATTGATTTTCCGCGGGCCTGGCTTGAAGAAGGTTCACTCGATTTCAGTTTCAGTGGTTTAAAATCCGCCGTATTGAATTATCTTCATAATGAAAAGCAGCGCGGTCATGAAGTTAACGCTGCTGATGTAGCGTCAAGCTTCCAGGAAAGCGTTAGTGATGTTTTGGTAAAGAAGACGATGATTGCTGCCGAACGCTTTCAAGTCCGGCAGGTCCTGGTGGCAGGCGGCGTATCGGCCAACAGCAACATCCGGGCCAAAATGCAGCAGGCAGCCGAAACGAGAGGGATCCCCTTGGTGATCCCGCCGCTGAAGTATTGTACAGACAATGCAGCAATGATCGCCGCTGCCGGCACAATCGGCTTTCTGAAAGGAACTCGCGCCGATCTCTCGCTGAACGGCAGTCCGAATCTTTTTATTGAAAACTTTTGAATCGCCTTGAATTAAAAAAGAACATCTTTGGCAAGCGTTCGCATACCGAAGATGTTCTTTTTGCATCCTTCTTATCCACAAGTGGACAGTGATGGGTTTTCAACAGGTTGTTATCAACAAACAGTAGGTAATCCGTGCATAAACAGTCAATTATCCACAGGTTAATCAGAAGTTATCCCCAAATACTGGGGATAACTCAAAATTTATACACAAGGGTAGACAGCAGAAGCGGCTGTCCACAAGTGGGTAACTTTCTGGCCAAGCACATTCACATTAGTCATCGAATTCGTCAACCGCGAGTTGGGCCGACTCCCAGTCCTCCATCAATTTCCCCAGCTTTTCCTGATCCTGTTCGATACCTGCCTGAACCTGTTTCGCCTTCAGCGTGTCATTAAACACTTCAGGGGTCAGCAGCGACTTTTGCGCTTGGTCAATTTCCTGCTCAAGGCGGTTGATCTCCTGCTCGAGCTGTTCAATGGAGCGTTCCAATTGTCGTTTCTTCTTTTTCTGCTCTTTATCCAGCAGAAATTGCTGTTTTCCAGAGGTAGGCACGTTTTCTTCCCGCACGGTCTGTGTTGCTTTGTTTTCAAGTGCGGCGAGTTGTTCCTGTTCGCTTTTCTTTCTAATATAATAATCATAATCACCGAGATATTCGGTGATTCCTTCCCGAGTCAATTCGAGAATTCGATCAGCAATGTGATTGATGAAATAGCGATCATGAGAAACGAACAGGAGAGTCCCGGAATAATCCTCAAGAACGGCTTCAAGCACTTCCTTACTGTCCAGATCGAGATGGTTTGTCGGTTCATCGAGAATCAGCAGATTATCATGCCGCATCATGAGTTTGGCCAGCAGCAGCCGTGCTTTTTCACCACCGCTCAAGGTGCCGACGATTTTGGCCACATCGTCTCCTGAAAAAAGGAAGGCGCCCAGCACGTTACGTATCTCATTTTCAGGTTTCAGCGGATAGTCGTCCCATAATTCGTTAAGCACGGTTTTGTTAGCCGACAAACTTGTTTGTTCCTGGTCGTAATAACCGATCGAAACCTGACTTCCGAGCCGAATTTCTCCGGATATCAGCGTACTGCCGCCAGCAATTGCTTTTAAAACAGTTGATTTGCCAATACCGTTTGGTCCGACTATTGCCACGCGATCGCCGCGTGACAGATGAAAATTAAGATCCTTTATCATTGGGGTGCCGTAGCCGACGGTTAAATTTTCGGTCGATAAAACATCGCGACCGCTTTGCTTTTCAATGCTGAAAGAGAAGTTTGCGGACTTTTCGTCGCCGCGCGGTCGTTCCATAACCTCCAGTTTTTCCAATTGTTTTCGCCGGCTTTGTGCCCGTTTGGTCGTCGAGGCACGGACAATATTTTTCTGAACAAAATCATTTAATTTTGAAATTTCTTTCTGCTGTTTCTCATAATTTTTCATGGCCTGTTCAAATTCTGCGGCCTTTAGATCAAGGTAGTGGGAATAATTACCAACATATTTTGCTGCTTGGTGGCCGGAAATTTCATAAACTTTTGTTGCCACTTTATCAAGAAAGTAGCGATCGTGAGAAACGACAAGAATTCCGCCGGCATAATGCTGCAGATAGCCCTCAAGCCAGGTGAGGGTATCAATATCCAGATGGTTGGTAGGTTCGTCGAGAATCAGCAAATCTGGTTTAATAAGCAGCAATTTGCCCAGGGCCAGCTGAGTCTTCTGACCGCCTGAGAGATTGCTGACGGGTGTGCTGTCGGGAAAACCGCCGAATTTCAGTCCGTTCAGCACACTGCGGATTTCGGCCTGATACGTATAGCCGCCCTTGGTCTTGAATTCAGCTAACAAGACATCATAAGCCTGCAGCAGTTGCTGGTAGTCTTTGTCATTTGAAAACTGTTTGGGATCAGCCATCTGTTTTTCCATTTGATGCACTTTTTTCTCGATGTCAAGGAGCGGCTGAAAAACAGCCAATAATTCGTCGTAAATGCCTTTTTGCGAATTCAGCGTGGCATTTTGAGGGAGATAGCCCATTGTTCGTTCCTTAGGCATCATAATCTCGCCGCTGTCAGCGCTGATGACTCCGGCAATAATTTTCAGTAGAGTTGATTTGCCTGCACCGTTACGTCCGACAAGTGCGACATGTTCACCGAGTTTTACTTCTATTGATAAATTCGTCAGAATAGGTTCCGCTGCGAATGACTTGCAGATTGCTTGAGTTTGTAAAAGAATCATCATTATTCACCTCAGCCCTGAAACGGGTACATAAGACGCGGGGAAAGATCTGCCTTTTCCCGGACTCTTTTTCAATTGTAGCCTAATCTTGAATTATTCGGCAACCATTCCATCGGCTAATCGTTCGCAAATTGCATCTTTTTGGAATTTGAAGGCGGCTTCTCAGCACAATTCTGCAGGTTTGATGTATAGTGTAAAAAGGAATGTCCGGGAAACGCAAGTGAATAGATAGACATTTGTCAAATCGGTTTATCTTTTAGGAGGATAGCAGTCATGGCCAATCAAAAAGTACCGCAAGCCACAGCCGAACGCCTGCCTCTTTACTATCGATCTCTGCAGCGTTTGGTGTCCATCGGCAAAATGCGAATTTCTTCATCGGAATTTGGAAAAATTGTTCAAATTGATTCAACAACTATAAGAAAAGACTTTTCATATTTTGGCGCTTTGGGAAGAAAAGGTTATGGTTATAATACGCAGCATCTGATGGAATTTCTGAAAAAAATTTTATATCAGGATGAATTATCCAAGGTCATCTTAATCGGTGTCGGCCACTTGGGCACCGCACTTCTGAATCATAATTTCAGGAAAAATAATAATACACAAATTGTAAAGGCTTACGATAAAAATCCGGAGAAGGTGGGTACAGAGGTCGGCAATACGCGAATTTATTTAATGGATGATTTAGCGACCGACGATAATCATGATATTACAGCGGCGATTTTGACCGTTCCTGCTGATCAGGCACAGGGCGCCGCCAACCAAGCAATGGCTTCCGGAATCCGTGGTTTCTTGAATTTTGCGCCGATGCGGCTTTCCTTGCCCGAGGATATCTATGTCCGACATGTGGATATGACTGTCGAACTGCAGGCACTGATTTATTTTTTAAATCATTCAATGGAAGAAAGCAAGCCTACCTGATGAAGTGTCGCCGAAAGTGGTAAACTAAGGGTGAGGATTTTCCGCACAGTGCGGGTGAAAATAGTTTAGTCATAGATGATGGAGCGAAGGGTCGACTGCGTGGCAGGAGGCTGGATCTTTAGTGCCTGACAAGGGCTAGTTTAAGATTAGGAGTGAACGTGAGTTATGATACAACTGAAGTCGAAGAATGAAATTGAAGAAATGCGAAAGTCCGGACAATTGCTGGCAAAAACGCATCAAAAAATCCGTAAAATGATTCGTCCGGGCATCACAACCTGGGAAATCGAGGAATTTGTCAACGATTATCTGGAGCAACACGGAGCAACGCCGGAAGAAAAAGGATTTCAGGGTTATAAATACGCGACCTGCGCTTCGGTCAATGATGAAATTTGTCACGGGTTTCCCAATAAAAAACAGCTGAAAAACGGGGACATTGTGACCATCGATATGGTTGTTAATCTGAATGGTGCGCTTTCGGACTCTGCCTGGAGCTACGCGGTTGGAACGATATCCAAAGAAGCGGAGCACCTGCTTCAGACGACGAAGGAATCTTTGTACGAAGGGATTAAACAGGCAGTTGTCGGCAATCGGCTCGGGGATATCGGTCATGCGATTCAGGAATATGCCGAAGCCCGTGGCCTGAGCGTCGTACGCGAATTTGTCGGACACGGAATCGGACCGACCATGCATGAGGATCCGGCGGTTGCTCATTACGGGCGCCCTGGACGGGGACTGCGTTTACGTGACGGAATGACCATCACTATCGAACCGATGTTAAACATCGGCGACTGGCGTTCCAAGGTGGACCCCAATGGCTGGACGGCCCGTACGATTGACGGCTCGCTTTCCGCTCAATATGAGCACACCTTAGCGATTACCAAGAACGGTCCGGATATCCTGACCGCCTGGGACGAAGACGAGGACTGAGTGGAAAAAGGGATCATTTAGAATTCAAAGGAGACGGCCGAAGCAGGTTGTCTCCTTTTTTAATGTGCCTGGTGGACGGACGATAGCCAGAGGTTGAAGCGCTTGGTGCTTAATTGCATACAGAGGCTCAGGCGCTCAACTGCAGAAGCTCAAGGGAGAACTGCAGAAGCTCAGGCGCTCAACTGCGGAGGCTTAAGGGAGAACTGCAGAAGCTCAAGCGCTCAACTGCGGAGGCTTAAGGGAGAACTGCAGAAGCTCAAGCGCTCAACTGCGGAGGCTTAAGGGAGAACTGCAGAACGACGGGTGAGAACTGTAGAACGACAGGTGAGAACTGCAGAACGCCGGTGGAGAACTGTAGAACGCCGGTGGAGAACTGTAGAACGCCGGTGGAGAACTGTAGAACGCCGGTCGAGAACTGTAGAACGCCGGTGGAGAACTGTAGAACGCCGGTGGAGAACTGTAGA
>JBDNRY010000042.1:0-5409 GCA_047718855.1 Sporolactobacillus sp.
CGGTTCGACTTTTCATCGTTTCGGTTCAACTTTTCCGCGTTTCGGTTCAACCTCCGAATTTCGGTTCAACTTTTCATGTTTCATTAGTTCTGTCTAATTTTTTGTACTTCGCGCTCATTCTCATCTTTCGAATTTTGCCTTTTGCCTTTTTGCCTTTTTGCCTTTTGCCTTTTGCCTTTTGCCTTTTGCCTTTTGCGTTTTTGCCTTTTGCCTTTTGCTCGATCAGTTAAGGCCTTCCGTATATTGTACATTTGTGTGGTGTTTTTATTATTGGACGTTAAAAAGGCTGCCCACTTTGTCTACGTGAGCAGTCTCGAATGTTGTTATTTTACATTTTTTCCGGGGCGTGGACGCCGATCAGGCTCATGCCGTTTTTCAAGGTGATACGCACGGCTTTCATTAAAGCGACGCGCGCTTCGCTGAGTGGGAGATTATTTTCGTCTAGCACTTTTTCTGCATTATAAAAACTATGCAGCGCGGAAGCCAGGTCGAACAGATAGGAAGGAATATGCTGAATCGCCAATTTTGCGGCACTTTCAGCAATGACTTCCGGAAATTCGCCTAGTTTTTTAAGCAATGCAATTTCCTTCTCGCCGGAGAGCAGGCTCAAATCGAGCGACGCCTGATCGCCTGTTTCGAAATCCCCGGCGCGTTTCAGCATGCTCGAAATGCGTGCATAGGCGTATTGAACATAGTAAACCGGATTTTCGTTGGAATGCGAGAGGGCCAGATCCAAATCAAAATCGAGATGGCTGTCCGAGCTGCGCATAGCGAAAAAGTAGCGTGCCGCATCGACACCGACATCGTCCATTAATTCACGCAGCGTCACCGCTTTGCCCGTCCGCTTACTCATTTTGACTTTCTCGCCATCTTTAAACAGATTGACAAGCTGAATAATCTCGACGACGAGCTGCGCCGGATCATAGCCGAGAGCCTGCATCGCCGCCTTCATCCGCGGCACATAGCCATGGTGATCCGCACCGAACACATCAATCAATTCGTCATAACCGCGGTCAAACTTATCCATATGGTAGGAAATATCCGGTGTGAAATAGGTATAACTGCCATCCGATTTAACGAGGACGCGGTCTTTGTCGTCACCGTATTCCGTTGTTTTCAGCCATAGCGCGTTATCTTTTTCAAAAGTTTTGCCTTTATTTTTGAGCAGATCCAATACTGCTTCCACTTTTCCCGTTTCATAAAGTGACCGTTCCGAATACCAATTATCGAAAGTAACGCCAAAATCAGCGAGATCTTTTTTAATATCACTCATCAGATGCTCGACACCATACTTCCGGAAAAAGCGCAGCCGCTCGTCATCGGATTGGGACAAGAGCGAATCGCCGAACTTTTCAACCAGCTGCTTCGCAAGGGCAATGATATCCTTGCCATGATAACCATTTTCCGGAATCTCGGCATCGCGGCCCAATTCCTGCAGATAGCGCGATTCAAGTGAAATCGCCAGATTCGAAATCTGGTTGCCGCCGTCATTAATATAATATTCCGGGTTTGTCTGATAGCCCGCCTTATTCAGCAGGCGGCAGAGTGTGTCACCGACCGCCGCACCGCGCGCGTGACCGAGGTGCAAATTGCCAGTCGGATTCGCCGAAACAAATTCAACGAGAATCTTCTTGCCTTTGCCGCTGTCTGAGGTGCCATAAGAATCGCCGGCCTCGATGATCGCTGGGATCAGGTCGGTCAAATATTGGTTATCGAGAAAAAAATTAATAAATCCGGGTCCGGCAATCTCGATTTCGCGGATATGCCCCTTCTCTTTATCAAAACTGGCAACCAGTTTCTCAGCGATCTTGCGCGGCGACATCCGGGCAATTCGTGCCAGCTGCATCGCCATATTGGTCGCAAAGTCGCCGTGTGCTTTCTCTTTCGGTGCCTCAAGGACGACATCCGGAATCTGTTCTTCCTCCGCGAGACCTGCCTTGACGACCGCTTGCTTGATTTCCTCTTTCAATTGTTCTTTCACTTGCTCGACAATAGTCATCTTTTACCCTCCAAAATTACACGAACCACTCGTTTTGCCTCTGCGGCTCTCTGATCAAAATTCGAGTCTATTCAAACGCCATGCGCATCGTTTCCTAAAAATCAAAAATCTGCTGATTCATCTAAGCGGGAAAACGTAAAAGTCATGTGAAAGCGGCCGACCCGCTCCTTCTGCAGGGTCAAATCATAGATTAAGCGCGCTTCGCCTCGGCCTGTTTCAGCATCCCAGCTCGATTGGATCTGCCGCGCCAGAGCTTCCATCGGCAATTCGCCAAGCGGGCTACCGTATTGCCCGCTTCTGACGGCTCCGATGGTCAATGGCTGATGCAGCGGCAGGATCCCTTTGCGCTGAATCAAGGCTTCATTTTTTCCCAGCTTAATTGAGTAATCAAGCGAACCCGCCTCATCGACCGTATCGCTGAAAAGCAGGTAGAGACCATCAACACCCTCGGCAATTCGGCCTCGGACCACGACGGACCGCGGGGAATTGTTCGATTCGTTCGATTGAACGGCATTCTCCAGACGACTGGTAAAAATAATTTTCGCCGGATGAACCTGCATGCGCCTCGCCCCCTCCAAAAAACTCGACCGATTCTGCAGCCTGACAGATCCATACTTATAATACTATAAAATATTGCGGATCATCGGGCAAGAGAGAAGCCGCTTTTTTTCTTGTTTTTGCGGCATATTTTTTAATTAGAGGAGATTCCGGCTGCTTTTTTCATCGGTCCACGGCCTTTCAATAATCTTTTTTCTATCATTGACTGATCGCCTCCAGATTAAGCCTCTTTTTTTTGCGGGTTTAGAAAAAGCATGCCTGTCACATAATAAACGATAAGAAAAAGTGAACGGCTGCCTGTTTTTTTATGCGTGTTCGTCGGATTCAACAAGTGCTCGCCCTTCCTGATGAGGAGGTTTCTGACATGGATTTTAATCAGCGTATCAATCATTTTAAAAAAATATTTTTCTATTGGGGCCTGCGAATCGGAGCCTGTCTGTCCGTCGCCCTGCTTCTTGGGATTGGCGCTTTGTTTCTCGCGGCCAGACTTGCCGGCCCACTGAATCTCCCAGCGGCGCGTCCCGCGATCTTCTATGATGATCGCGGTCAAGTGATTGGCAAATGGGAGGAAAATCAGCGGAAATGGGTGCCCGTCCGAAAAATGGCACCTTCAATCAAGCTGGCTACGCTGGCCATTGAAGATCGGCGATTTTTCCAACATCACGGCTTCGATTTGCGGCGAATTGCCGGTTCCGCTCTCGTGGATTTGCGCAGTTTATCCAAGGCCCAGGGGGCAAGTACCATCACGATGCAATATGCGAAAAATCTTTTTTTAACGAATAATAAGACCTGGCTGCGCAAAAGTGAGGAAATGTTTTACACGATGCGTCTGGAAATGAATGAGTCGAAAAAGCAGATTCTCGAAGGCTATCTCAATACCATCTATTATGGGCACGGGGCATACGGTATCGAAGCAGCCTCAGAATTATATTTTAATAAAAAAGCGAATGACCTGACGCTGGCCGAATCGAGCCTGCTGGCCGGCATTCCGAATGGCCCGAGCCTCTATTCGCCCTATCTTCATTTTAAAATGGCGAAGGAGCGGCAGAAAGTGGTGCTGCGCATGATGGTTGCGAGCGGTGATTTGACGAAGCGGCAGGCAGCCACCGTCTACAAGGAACCGCTAAGTCTTGCCGCGCCGAAAAAGCAAAGCAGCGAGCGGGCGCCTTATTTTCAAGATGCGGTCCGCAGTGAATTGCTTCATCGGCTGCATCTCTCGCAGAAGCAATTGAATTCCGGCGGTCTAAAAATCAATACAACGCTAGATGCGGAGTCGCAGCAGACGGCTGAATTCTGGGTCCGTCATACGATTCCGTCTCAATCAAAGATACAGACGGCGATGATTGCTCTCGACCCGAAGACGGGCGGCGTCATCGCCATGGTCGGCGGCCGTAACTATCAGGCCAGTGCCTATAATCGAGCCGTTTCTGCCCGGCGCGCTCCGGGTTCATCATTCAAGCCCTTTCTGTATTACGCGGCGCTGCGCAGTGGTTTCACGCCGGCAACGCGGCTGAAAAGTGCTCCAACGGCCTTCACTTTTGATGACGGCCATGGCAGCTATCAACCGAATAATTTTGGCGGCTATTATGCCGATGCTCCGATCACGATGGCTCAGGCGCTGGCGCTTTCCGACAATATTTTCGCGGTTAAAACGCATCTGGCTATCGGCATGAATCAGCTGGTTAATGCTGCGAAAAAAGCAGGAATCACCAGTCCGCTGGCACCGATTCCATCGCTCGCCCTCGGTTCAAAGCCGGTCAGCGTCCTAGAACTGGCCCGCGGCTATGCCACTCTGGCGAATGACGGTGCGCGAATCCAGCCGAATTTAATTACCAAAGTCACGAACAGTAAAGGAAAAATTCTCTATCAATGGCATCCCAATAAAAAGCAGGTGCTGAATAAGAAATCGACATTTGTCCTGTCGCAGATGATGACGGGTATTTTTGACAAGCGCCTGGACGGCTATACGAAGGTCACCGGTACGCAGGTTGCGAGCCGGCTAACGCATAAAATTGCCGCCAAAACCGGATCGACATCGACCGACAGCTGGATGGCGGGATTCACCCCGGATCTGGTCACCGCCGTTTGGGTCGGCTATGACAAGGGCGAGACAATCAGTACCTACCCGGATACCGGCTATGCCAAGGATATCTGGTCACATTTCATGGAATCCGCGCTCGAGGGAGAGCCGAAAAATACGTTCAAAGCACCAAAAGGTGTTGTTAAAGCCAAAATCGATCCGAAAACTGGATTGCTCGCCGACCGCGATTGTCCGGGCCGCCCAACCTATTTTGTCAAAGGAACTGAGCCGACACATTTCTGCAACGGAACCAAAAAAGCACCAGTTAATCATGCAAAAGAAGGCGGATTCAAAGGATTTATTGAGCACTTCTTCCACTGGGGACATTGATCCAGCGTTCGAAGTACAATTTCTATGCTCAAGCTCGATTTGGAGTAGCAGTGTTCGGATTCTCGTGGTGCTGATGCTGATGCTGATGCTGATGCTGATACTGGAATATTATGGGATAATTTCATAAAAAATGCAATCATTTCTGACGAAAAACAATTCATCGCAGGAAAAGATTGACCAAATTCGGAAGTTGAACCGAATTCGAGAAAACTTGAAACGAATCATGAAAAAGTTGAACCGGATCGAGCAAAAGTCGAACCGAAATCACGAAGTCGATCCGAATTCGAGCTAAACTTGAACCTAATACACAAAGTTAGACCTAATCCGCAAAAAGTTAGACCCAACCGCATGAAAGTTAGACCGAAACGCGGAAAAGTCAGACCTAACGAGAACGTATTTTCCTTTGTGTAAATGGAAATACTTGCCACTAAAAGGAGTTGAC
>JBDNRY010000043.1:0-5395 GCA_047718855.1 Sporolactobacillus sp.
CCGATCCTCTTCTGCGGATAACCGATCCTCTTCTGCGGATAACCGATCCTCTTCTGCGGATAAATTGCCTATTGGGCTGAAAACCAGCCCTCAGGCAATCATCCTTTGATTTGCCAAGGCCATGCTTGGACTGCACCAGAATGGCAGAGTCGTGATCCCGTAAATCCAAATAAAGAAAGCTGACTTCTGAGCGAAATCACCTTTCTTATTTTCAAACTTCTTCTTTTTCCAGTTGATCTTCCTGACGTTTTTTATCACGTTCAAGGATTGGTTTCAGATATTTTCCTGTATAAGAACCGGGTGTTTCGGCGATCTGCTCCGGAGTCCCTGTGCCGACAATTGTCCCGCCGCCGTCTCCGCCTTCCGGTCCAAGGTCGATCAGATGATCCGCACATTTAATTACGTCAAGATTGTGCTCAATGATTAGTACGCTATCGCCGCTGTCAACAAGCGCTTGAAGCACACGCAGCAGTCGGGCAATATCATCAGTATGCAGGCCGGTCGTTGGCTCGTCCAGGATATAGAGCGCGCGTCCCTTGGTTCGGCGATAGAGCTGAGAGGCCAGCTTCACCCGCTGCGCTTCCCCGCCGGACAGCGTCGTTGCCGGCTGGCCGAGACGAATATAGCCGAGTCCGACATTATTCAGAGGTTCCAGACGCCGCTTAATTCGCGGAACATTTTTGAAAAATTCCAAGCCTTCCTCGACGGTCATATCAAGGACATCGGCAATCGTTTTTCCTTTATAGGTGACTTCCAATGTCTCGCGATTATAGCGTTTGCCGTGACAGACTTCACACGGCACATAGACGTCAGGCAAGAAATGCATTTCAATTTTAATAATACCGTCACCCGTGCAGGCCTCACAGCGGCCGCCTTTGATATTAAAACTGAAACGGCCCTTCTTGTAACCTCGCACCTTCGCCTCATTCGTTGCTGCGAATACTTCTCGAATCATGTCAAAAACACCGGTATAGGTTGCCGGATTGGAACGCGGTGTGCGCCCAATGGGTGACTGGTCAATTTGAATGACGCGATCGAGCTCCTTGATCCCTTTAATCGTTTTAAATTCGCCAGGAGCCTCGTGCCGCCCATTCAATTTCTGCGCCAGTGCTTTAAACAACACTTCATTAACAAGTGTGCTCTTTCCCGAGCCGGAAACACCGGTCACAACCGTCATCACGCCCAGCGGAAAACTGGCCGTAATATTTTTCAGATTGTTCGCTTTTGCCCCTGTAATTTTAAGCGCACGTTTGCCGATCGGCCGGCGCTGCAAGGGTATCGGAATAAACTTTTTCCCCGACAGGTATTGACCGGTCAGCGATGCCGGATTCGCCATGATTTGCCGCGGCGTCCCTTCCGCCGTCACTCGGCCGCCATGTTCTCCGGCTCCCGGACCGACGTCGATGATGTAGTCCGCAGCGAGCATGGTATCCTCATCATGCTCGACGATGATTAGCGTATTCCCCAAATCGCGCATATGCAGCAGCGTATGAATCAACCGATCATTATCGCGCTGATGAAGTCCAATCGACGGCTCGTCCAGAATATAAAGGACACCCATCAGCTGCGATCCGATTTGCGTGGCCAACCGAATACGCTGCGCCTCGCCGCCGGACAGGGTTCCAGCCGCACGACTGAGAGTGAGATAATCCAACCCGACATCAATTAAAAAGGTCGTCCGCTGCCTGATTTCGCGCAGGATTAAGCGAGAAATCGTCTGCTCCTTTTCTGAGAGCTCAACCTTGTTAAAAAAGTCCAGCATCTGACGAATCGGCAGAGCGGTCACTTCGCTGATATGCTTGCCGCCGATTTTCACGGCAAGTGCCTCCGGACGCAGCCGATGTCCATGGCAGGACGGGCACGGTTTCTGCATCATGTATTGTTCCATTTGTTCACGGATGAAATCTGAGGACGTTTCTCGATAACGACGAGCAACGTTTGGAACGACCCCCTCGAAAAGCATTTCCTTATCGCGTACTTCGCCGAATTCATTCTCATAATGAAAATGAATCCGCTTCGTCCCACCGCCATAAAGAATTAGATGGAGTTTATCCTTGCTCAGCGACTCAACCGGCTCATTCATGTCAACGCCGAACGTCGCGCAGGCTGAACGCAAGAGCTGCGGGTAATACTGCGAGCTGGTCGGTTCCCACGGCGCGATCGCTCCGTCTGCCAGCGATTTTGACGCATCCGGAATAACAAGACCCAGGTCCACTTCCATTCGCGAACCCAGTCCATCGCAATCCGGGCAGGCGCCAAACGGACTATTGAATGAAAAAAGACGCGGTTCAAGTTCCCCGATGGAGAAACCGCAGATCGGGCAGGAATGCTTCTCGGAAAAAAGCAATTCCTCTTTGCCGATAATATCGACGAGCACGCGTCCGTCCGTCAGGCGCAGCGCCGTCTCCAGAGAATCCGCCAATCGGCTGGCCGCTCCTTCTTTCACAACGATCCGGTCGATCACGACGTCAATCGTATGTTTTTTATTTTTTTCAAGCGTCAGTTTCTCGCTGACTTCATGCATCTCGCCATCAACGCGAACACGAACATAACCCTTTTTCTTGATCTCATCAAGCACCTTGACCTGCGTACCTTTGCGTCCGGAGACAATCGGCGCCATAATCTGCAGTTTCGTCCGCTGCGGATAGGCCATCACCCGGTCGACCATCTGTTCAATCGTCTGCGAGGTAATCTCTGTGCCGTCATTCGGGCAAAACGGGTGTCCGACGCGGGCGTAAAGCAGGCGCAGATAATCATAAATCTCTGTGACCGTGCCGACTGTTGACCTTGGATTGTGGCTCGTTGTCTTCTGATCAATCGAAATTGCTGGAGACAGGCCTTCAATCGCGTCCACATCCGGTTTATTGGTCTGACCAAGAAATTGACGGGCATAGGCAGACAGCGATTCCACATAACGTCTCTGCCCTTCAGCATAGATCGTGTCGAAAGCAAGTGAGGATTTTCCTGAACCGGATAGTCCGGTGACGACGACCATTTTGTCGCGCGGAATCGTGACATTGATATTTTTTAGATTGTGCTCACGTGCGCCTTTAACGACAATATTCTCCAATACCATAAATAGCTTATCCCTCCGCCTTAAGTTCAAAAATTATATCACGAAGTTCCGCTGCCCGCTCAAAGTCAAGCGCTTTGGCCGCCTTCTTCATTTCGCTCTCCATATTAACAACCGCCTTTTTGCGTTCGGAAGCTGTCATTTTGACCTTCTTTTTCTTTTTGCCCGTTCCCGCATTCACTTCGTAGGTCGCCTTAATCAATTCCGGGATCGCTTTCTGGATCGTTTGCGGTTGTATATGATGCGCTTCATTAAAAGCATTTTGAATCTTGCGCCGGCGCAGCGTTTCATCCATTGCCATCCGCATCGAATCAGTGATCCGGTCAGCATACATGATCACTCTGCCCTCCGCATTACGCGCGGCACGACCCATGGTCTGAATCAGCGATCGTTCTGAACGCAGAAAACCTTCCTTATCGGCGTCAAGAATCGCCACCAGCGAAACTTCCGGTATGTCCAGACCTTCACGCAACAGGTTAATGCCGACGAGCACGTCAAATTCACCGCGCCTCAGATCACGGATAATTTCAATTCGCTCCAAGGTCTTGATCTCCGAATGCAGATAATTGACCTTGACACCCATTCCTTTCAGGTAATCTGTCAGATTTTCGGCCATTTTCTTGGTCAATGTCGTCACCAGCACACGTTCATTCTTTTTTGCGCGGCTATTAATTTCACCCAGCAAATCGTCAATCTGTCCTTTAATTGGCCGAACCTCGATTTCCGGATCAAGCAGGCCAGTCGGCCGAATAATCTGTTCCACCGGTTTGCCGGAATGCTCCAACTCATAGTCCGCCGGCGTTGCTGAAACATAGACCACCTGATTAATCTTTTCCTCAAATTCTTCAAATTTAAGCGGCCGGTTGTCTTTCGCTGACGGCAGGCGGAAACCATTATCCACGAGAACATTTTTGCGGGCCTGGTCACCATTGTACATCGCCCGCACCTGCGGCAGCGTGGCATGGGATTCGTCAATCATCACCAGAAAATCCTTGGGAAAATAGTCCATCAGCGTATAAGGCGATTCCCCCGGCTTGCGGAACGTCAAATGGCGGGAATAATTTTCAATTCCCGAGCAAAAGCCAACTTCCTCCATCATTTCCAAATCGTAGCGTGTCCGCTGTTCCAGCCGTTGAGCTTCCAGCAATTTGCCGTTTTCATTTAGATACTGCAGCCGCTCTTTCAGCTCCTGCTTAATATTGACAATCGCCCGGGTCATCTTTTCCTGCCCGGTGACGAAGTGCGAAGCCGGATAGATGGCGACATGATCCCGTTCGCCGACAATTTCACCGGTCATCGGATCCATCTCCGTAATCCGGTCAATCTCATCTCCGAAAAATTCAACACGAATACAGTGATCATCACGGGAAGCCGGGAAAATCTCCACGACGTCGCCACGCACGCGGAATGTACCGCGCGTAAAATTAATATCATTACGTGTATACTGTGTATCGACCAGACGACGCAGCATCGCATTGCGCTCGATTTCCATACCCTTCCGCAGCGAAACAACGAGCGATTTATACTCTTCAGGCGAACCTAAGCCGTAAATGCACGACACACTGGCGACAATAATGACATCGCGGCGTTCAAACAGCGAACTGGTCGCAGAGTGGCGCAGTTTATCAATCTCATCATTAATGCTTGAATCTTTTTCTATATACGTGTCGGTCTGCGGGATATATGCTTCCGGCTGATAATAATCATAGTAACTGACAAAATATTCAACGGCATTGTTCGGGAAAAATTCCTTGAATTCGCTGTAAAGCTGACCGGCCAGCGTCTTATTATGTGCAATAACGAGTGTCGGCTTCTTCACCTGCGCAATCACGTTTGACATTGTGAATGTTTTCCCCGTACCGGTTGCTCCGAGCAGCGTTTGATCCCGTTTGCCGTCTTCAATTCCTTTAACCAGCTCACGAATCGCTTCCGGCTGATCGCCTTGCGGTTTGAAGCGGGAAACCAATTGAAAATCCATTCATCCGCCCCCTGACATCTTTTTTTACCCTCTGTCATTTGCGTTTCTCCGTAAAAACGAGTCTCGTTCTCGCCGGGCAAGCTCATGACCTGAGATGAGAAATCAACCTCTATTCATCGATTTCGAACAAATCCAGTGTAACTCTTTATTTAAGGCGTTAGGTTCTTCGGTAAACCCAGCGCATTTTTTATCGCCATCGATCGGATCATAACAGATTTTAATAAAATTATAGCATAAATCGCTTGAAAAGCGCTAAAAAAGCGAACAAATATTCTTAATTTGACTCTTTGCCGGATTTAAAATCTAAGTGCAACAGATCAAGATTACACAAATAGGCCATGGAG
>JBDNRY010000044.1:0-5200 GCA_047718855.1 Sporolactobacillus sp.
TGGGTCTAACTTTCTCGTGGTTGGGTCTAACTATTCGCGTCTTCGGTCTAACCTCCTTGTGGGAATGTAATTTAATTTGTGTAGATGAATGATTTCCATAATACAAGTCAAGACTGATGTACCTTTATTAATTTTTCTAGCATTGAAGAATTCATTGGTATTATTTTAATATTATTTAAACTATAATTAATAATGTTAAATACATAATGAATTTTATAATTAATTTTATTAAAGGGGAGGACAATATGAGTAAGGACTTGTGGCTTGAACATTTGGATGCTGATGAACAGGAATTTATAAAAAAATTTTTAATAGTATCAGGTTCTCTAAAGGCCCTTGCAAAAATTTATAAAGTCTCTTATCCAACTGTTAGGCTCAGGTTGAGTCGACTAATTGATAAAGTCAAATTGTACGATGAGCGACCCAAACAACCGTTTGTTGCTGATGTCATGCAAATGGTTATTGACAGAAAAATCAGCTTGGATATTGCCAATGAAATTATCCGAAAATACGAAAAGGAGATCGAGGAAAATGACTGATTTTATTTTTGTAATTTTAGGCGTTGGTTTGATGATTCTAGAAGAATATGTGCTAGCTAATACGCGATTTTTTTGGTTAGGCGGAATTTTGCCATTAGCTATGACAGCAATTGTTCTAGTGATAATCGTTAAGGATATATCCATTTTCCAAATATCTGACTATATACTAGCTGCAAGCAGCTTATTACTGCCCTACGTTTTATGGGGCAACGGGCATGATAGATACAAAAAGTACCTGCAAAAAGAAATAGAGAAAATGAAAGCCCAAGATCATCAGTAATTTCTCATCGATTCCGCTTTAAGGTATAAAAAGTTAAATCATTCCTATTAGCCATAGCCGATATTAACTCATACCTTCCTGATTTTATCCGATGTATGGTGAACGAAGAAATCATGAGAAATCTGTTTGCACATCAAAACATCTTGTGTCAAGACCTCTGCCTATTTTCATCTTACATCGCTGTTACCGCGGCCAATCGTTCAATGTTCCTGAAAAGTGGATCTTTGCCTGCTGCGCCCAACCGAGTGCAGCGGAGAGTTCGCCTTTTTCCTGATAACAGGCTTCAATTCGGGCGGCGTAGCTTTTTTCCGGGTGAAGCCATCTCTCCCGCGCCTCAGCCAGCGCTGCTGCGAAGGCATCGGGGAGAGAATAGTCGCGGATAAAGCGATCAAGCTGCTGAAACATTGATTCCATCTTTCCAGCGAATGACGACGGCACCTGGGTCAATGCTCCCAGATCGGAAAGCCGATCAGCGGCCTGCTGCGCCTGCCGGTCGAACGGCAACTCTTCCGTCTGCATCGCCGCCCAGAGCAAGTAGAGATGCATGAGCCGCAAATCGGCAGGATTCAGACCGCCGTAATAAAAGGGATTTAAATCGGGAATGCGCAGCTCGATGCGATTTGCCTGGACTTCGTCACCCAGATCATCAAACCCCGGACCCTTGATGCGAATATGCTGGTAAAGCTCGCGCGGCCCTTCCAAGAGGCCTTGCTTGACGGCATCATGGATCGATGCCAGATACCCCTCGACCGTTGAATAGTCCGGATAGATGATTTTCTTATTTCGGTAACCTTCCGCACCAAGCCGGATTGAACGATAATGGTTGCCGCCTGAATGTGCCGGACTCGCCGCCAGGAGATGGACAAGGAAGAAGCGGCAGCGCATCAGATTAGCCGCGAGTTTCAGATAAAATGTATTTTGCTCATCCTGAGAGGGCAGAAAGCGGTTCAGGTCTTCTTTATCAAACGAAAAATTTAAATGGATGCCGCAATAAAGCTGGCGCCGCCGTCCATATTTTTTTGCCAGATAATGGCGGTAGTCCGTCTTATCCTTGCCGAACGGCCCAAAATCAGCGATGGGGATCGCTTCATCTGCTGGCAGCGTTTTCGGAAGACTGCTTAGCGGCCACAGCCATTCATCCGCGCTCAGGCCGTTGTATACGGTTCGAGTCTCCACGTCCAATTGTTCGAGCAAAGCTTCCAAGCTGGATGAAATCGGCGTAATCAATTCCAGTTGACTCTCCGAAAAGTCGGTGGTAATTCGCGGATTCATCAGCTTGCTCCCGAAGGCTTCAGGATGAGGGGTCATCGCGAGCGCTCCATCTGCGGTCACACGCAGATTCTCCCGTTCAAGGCCGAAACGGCCATGTACCGGAAGAAAAGGAGCGGCCATCCCTTTAAGATCAGACATGGTTTCTAACCTCTGCTTTCATCATTTAAAATAAACATCAATCGCTGCTGCCTCCGAACAAAAAATAGGGAAGCCGTGCGACTATCAGGCATTTGCCTGTTTAAGTGTATTCGTTGACGCGATCAAAATGACTTCGTGATCAAGAAAAAAATTTCGCACATCGCTTCTGCCAAGCGGCTATAGGTGTGTTTATCTAATTTTGAGTGTAGAGGAATTGAACGGCAAATACAAACAATTTGCTATTAATCAGAATCGGGACCAAAGCAAAAGCTACGGGCAATAAAAACAGGCTGACTAATTAGGACAGCCTGCTGCATATCAATCGTTCAATTCATGGGCCCCGAGGTGGATCTTAGATTTCATCGAGATTCAATAGGATTGTTTCTCCTAGCCTCGAATGACTGAGAGAAAATACGAATTTGTCTGCCCATTTCATAAGCAATCCCGCTCATCTCATCCCTCTGGCAGACAATCGTTTCTTCCATTTTTCATAATTCAGGCGAGCTTAAAATGATCGCTGAACCACGAATCTGCACTGAGCAGTTCATGATTGTCAGCGATGATATGCGGCTCCCCTTCCTCATCTTGAGTGATCAGATGACCGTCTTCATCCTGATCGGCAATGTAGAAATGATCCAATTTAAAAAGCAGCCGTTCCTCTAGGGAATCTGTTCCGGCGTCAACAATCTCCCCATAGACATTTTCAATACATTGAATCAAAATCATAAGCGAAAAATCCCCCAAAAGAACAAATACTATATTCAGAATAAGCGTTGCTGACTATTTTAGCAAATTTGTTCCATTTTCCGCCTTGTCTGGAGGCCGCGCGAGCTTTCCCAGAGGCACCTATGCTAAAATACAGAGGAAATGCAGATTGAGTGCGGAGAGTGATCTAAAATGGATATTTTTCATCAGGATGAGAAAAAATCAGGTTTCAATATCATAAAAGGCGATGCAACCAAGGGACATGGCGGCTTTGGTGCCGGACTCGTCAATCTCGACAATATGTCGCCGATTATCATTGATGTCGAGGCAGGTACGGCGCAGGTCGATATGGGTGCGATGCATGCCCGCAGCGATGTTGAACGGCGCATCCGTTTTTCGACAAATAAAGCCGATCTCGCAGGCGGCGGCAAAAAATATTGGCTGGTCTGGGTAAATACGCAGGTGACCAAAGAGGGCCCATATTACGATGGCGCGGCAGCTTGTGAAATGGTCATTAATCGTGAAATTCGCCGCGGCTATAAAATACTTGCCGAACATGTGACGAATATGGAGAAAGCATTGAAAGGAAAGGTATGGCTCAGTGAAATGGATGCCCCGTCAAAAAAAGTACTGCGCGATTATCTGCAGCAGGCGGCGCCGGAACAATGGGAACGGGCCAACTCGGAAATTAAAGCGCAGCTCGAGGCTTAAAAACGCTGGATTAAAAGGATTCCGGCAATCATGAAGACCATGCCGACCAGTCGCTGCCAGTTGATCTTGTGCTGCGGCACGCTGAACCAGCCGAAATGATCGATAACGAGTGCGATCAGCATTTGCCCGCAGAGCACAGCGACAACCGTCAGCTCAGCGCCCAATTTTGGTAGCAGCAGAATATTGGACGTGACAAAAATGACGCCGAGCGGTCCGCCGATCCACAGCCACCAATGCGATTCGCCGATCACGCTGCGCTTGAAACTTAGCCGGTGCTCAATAATTAGCGTGATTAAAATCAGAAACAGGGTACCTGTCGAAAACGAAATCATCGAAGCGAGAAACGGTGAATCAACGGCAATCCGCAGGCGTCCATTCACTGCCGTCTGAACGGGAGAAACCATTCCTGCAGCCAGTCCCCAGAGCAGAAACAAGGCTGTCAAATGCAAACTTTTTTTGCTCATGTCAGATTTCTCCTTCTTTCAAAATTTTTTCATTAAAAAAACGCCGAAAAGCATGCAGACGACGCCCAGCAGCCGCGGCAGATTAATTTCATGGACAGGGACGCTGAACCAACCGAACTGGTCGATGGCGATAGCCATGATCATCTGTCCACAAAGCGTTACAACTACAGTCAGCGCGGCGCCAAGTTTCGGCAGGAGCAGGATATTGCTCGTCAGATAACAGACGCCCAATAAACCGCCCGTCCATATCCACCACGGGCTGGAATGGAAGGTGCTGAGCGGAATGCCGATTCCATGGTCAATAATTAAGGTCAGCACGATGAGAGTCAGCGTACCGATAAAAAAAGAAATGGTTGAAGCGAGAAATGGTGAAGCAACCTTCTTTCCAAGCCGGGAATTGATCGAAGTCTGAATCGGGACACTCATCCCGGCAAGCAGTCCGCCGATTAGAAAAATCAAGATCATCGTCATACACCCTTTCAATAGCTTAACGAACTTCAGTATAAGAGAAACCATGAAAAAAGTGTAGAGAAAAGCAATTTATAAAGTGAAAATAATTTTCATTAAACGAAAAAGGAATCGGCGTCCGACAGATCGAAGCGGATTCCTTTCAATTTATTGCGGGATCACTAGAAGGAGAAGAAAAGTCTTGTTTGCGAAGCGACTTTTCTTAGATTCGATTCAAGTTTAGCTCGAATTCGGTTCGACTTCGTGATTTCGGTTCAAGTTTTGCTCGATCTGGTTCAACTTTTCGTGAATTCGGTTCAACTTTTTCACGTTTCGGTTCAACTTTTCGTGATTTCGGTTCAACTTCCGAATTTCGGTTCGACTTTTGCTCGATCCGGTTCAACTTTTTCATGATTCGGTTCAACTTCCGAATTTCGGTTCGACTTCTCCGCGTTTCGGTCTAACTTTCATGCGGTTAGGTCTAACTTTTTGCGGATTAGGTCTAACTTTGTGTATTAGGTCTGACTTTTCCGCGTTTCGGTCCAACTTTCATGCGGTTGGGTCTAACTTTCATGCGGTTAGGTCTAACCTTGGGAATGTAATTTAATTTGTGTAAATGAATGATTTCCATACTACAAGTCAAG